>NZ_LSEF01000051.1 GCF_001641695.1 Bradyrhizobium neotropicale | reverse complement strand
CCGGTGGTGACCGTCACATTGCCGGCGCCGTAATTGTAGGCGTTGATGCCGGAGCCGGCCGCAGCCACGATCGTGGCGTCGCTCTGCACCAGCACGTTGCCCGCGACGGCGCCATTGGCCACGTTCTGACCGCCGGGAGAGTAGCCGGCGACGATGCCGCCGGGCGTCGAGCCATTCGGCGTCAGGAGCGTTCCGGAATGGATCGTCCCGTGGGCGATCACGGTCACGCTGCTGGTGGGATCGTCGGTGGCCGACTGATTCTGCGCATTGATGCCCGAGCTGCCGCCGGTGACGTTGTCGCCTGCCGAAGTCGTCACGCTGACGCTGCCGACCCCGTTGACGAAAGCCTGGATGCCGAAGATCGAGCCGCCCGAGATCGTCGCATTGGCCCCGACATTGACGGCGACGCTACCGGTCCCCTTGCTGTTACCGAAGGCGCCGATGCCGTATTGCGCGCCGGAGACGGAGGTGCCGGCGGCCTCGTTCACGGTCACATTGCCGTTGCCGTAATTGTAGGCGTTGATGCCGTAACCCGCCGCGGCGGTGATGTTGCCGTTGTTGTTGACGGTGACAGTGCCGTTGACGTTGGTATTGGCGATGCCGACGGTGCCCGGACCGCCGGTGGTACCGTAGTAGCCGGCGGCAATGCCCTGGGGCTGCGAACCACTGGGGTTGAGAGTCGTGCCCGAATTGATGGTGGCGTTGTTGGTGACCGTGATCACGCTGTTGGCGCCGGTCCCGATCGATGTCGCGAAGTTGACGAGGCTGATACCTGCGCCGCCGGAATGGATGGTGCTGCCGGGGTCCATCACCACCGATGTGCTGCCGGATCCATATTGTTCGGTGCGAATGCCGAACTGCACCGTCGCGGCTACGGCTCCGCCCGCCTCGACCGAAATATTGCCGTTGCCCTTGTTGACGACATCGATGCCGTCAAACGCGCCGCTGGCGCCGCCGGTCGAAGTCACGTTGATGTTGCCGGCATTGGCCGCGTTGAGGTTCTCGGCGAGCAGGCCGATCGAGCCGGTGCCCTGCCCGGTCACGCTGCCGGTCGCATTGACGGTGACGTTGCCGGTCCCGCTCGCGCTCTCTTCCGCAGTCACGCCGTTCCCGGACTGGGTCGTGACGCTGCCACTCGGGATCACCGTGATGTCCCCGGCCCCATTCTGAATGATCTGGATGGAACTGCCGGCAACGTTGAATCCGCTCAGCGTGACCGCGCTCGTGCCGGCCACCGGCGTGAACGAATTGCCGGCCGCATCAGTGTTGACCGCCAGCGAAGACGTGATGGGGCCGTCTGTCAGCGTGCCGAGGTTCGCCGTATAGCTGGTCTGTCCGCCGGAAACGGCGACCGAGACCTTGTTCGCACCGTCGGTGAAGGTCACCGTACCGGTGTCGTTCGGTTCGAGCCCCGCAACGGTGAAGCTGAAGATCGCGGAGCCCGCCGTGTTCACGTTGGTGTTGGTGACGTTCAGCCCGAGTGCCGCCTGCTCGCCAGTGTCCTGATCGACAATATAGGTCGCACCCGTGTGCGTGCTCTGATCCTTGAAAGCATTGCCCGCAATATCCTGAACAGTGCTTCCGGTGAAGCTCAGCGTCAGGGTGCCATCGCCGACGCCGACCCCGGTGTTGACCGAGATGGTGTACTGCGTGCCATTGCTGCCGGCGACCGGCGTGATACCGGCAATCGACGCGCCCACTAACCCCGTCGTCGCGATGCTGAAATCGCTCGCACTCACGCCAGTGACCGGATCGGAGAACGTCAGCGTGTAATGCACCATCGTGAAATTGTTCGGCGAACCATCCGTCGGCGTCAGGCTCACGAATGTCGGAGCAGCCGGCGCGACACTGCCCACATGCTGTTGTGAGGCATCCGACGTCACGCTGGCGGCCGTGGTATTGTTGGCAAGCGTCGTCAAATCAGTGACACCGGACGTCGCCTGCTGAAGCTGCGTTGAGGTCGTGCCCTGCGCCACGATGGACGTGGCGCTGACGCTGGTGAGAAGAGCCGCCGTGGCGGTGGTGCCGGTGCCGCTGTTCGCAGCGGCGGCCTTGTCCGTTGCCACATTGACCGACGTCACGACGCTGGCGATCGCCGCGGTCTGGTCGCTCGTCAATGACGACGTGCCCGAAGAAGCCGAGGCAATCGTGCTGCTGACGACGGTCGACACCAAATCGGTGCTGGACAGATCGAGCGGTGCGCTGGTCGTGGCGATTTGCGCCGCGAGGGCGGAGAAGGCGCTGGCGGCCGCAGAGGAGAAGTCCGACGCACCGGTACCGACAACGGCCGACGCGACCATCGAGACGGTATTGAGCACCTTGCTGGCGGCGACAAAGGCGCTGCTGTCGCCGGCATAGGCGGCCGCGACGGTGTCGAGGTTGGTCAGATTGACCGTCGGATCGAGCCCAAGAGCCTTGGCGACGGACTGCGAAGCCGCTGCGACATCTCCCCCTTTGGCCGCTGCGACCGACTGCACCAGCGTCGTCAGCGGGGTCACCTGGGTCGACCCCGTCGGCGCCGTCATCACTCCCGTGAATGCGAGGCCGGTCGCGGTGTCGGTACCGCCGACCAGCACTAGCGTGCCCGTTGTCGTTCCGGCACCCAGCGTGAAATGACCCGATTCGTCCGTTATTCCCGACGCTTCACCTGCATCAAGCTTGCCATTGCCGTTGGTGTCGGCGAATACGGTCGCACCCGTGATGTAGCCGTCGATGACGTAGCCCGATGCGGGGCTTACGGTCACGACGTGGCTGTTGCCGGCGTCAGCGACGTTGCCGGCCTCGTCGGTCGCCGTTGCGTGCAAGTTGTTGTAGCTGCCCTGCGCAAGGGTCGTGTCCAGCGCCCACGTGCCATTCGAGACGGTCGCCGTGCCGAGTAGCTGACTCCCGTTGAAGACCTGAACCTGGGTTACGCTGACATTATCGGAAACCGCCCCCGACAGGATTATTCCACCGTCGGACGAATTCGTACCGGACGAGTCCGTCGGATGAGCCAGGGTCACGCTGGTGAAGGTGATGATCGGTGCGGCCGTATCGATCTGGAAGCTCGTCGTTGCGCTGGTGTTGGCTGCGCTCGTGCTGTTTCCGGCTTCATCCGTCGCCGTCGCACTCAAATTCGCGTAGGTGCCGTCGGCGAGGTTCGACGTCAACGTCCAGGAGTGGCTGGTGTTGTCGATGACGGCGTTGCCCAGCAACTGAGAGCCGCTGAACACCTGAACCTGCGACACCGTCACGTCGTCCGCGACGGCGCCCGACATCGTCACGAGGTTGTTGCCGGTAATGCCGTCGTTCGCGACACCGGTGTCGACGTAAGACACCGTTCCAAAAGCGATCGACGGCGGCGTGTGATCGACTTGAAGCGTTTGCGTTGCGTCAGTGTTCGCTGCCGTGCCGGTATTGCCGGCCTCGTCGGTCGCGGTCACGCTGAGATTGCTGTAGACCCCCGCCGGCAGGTTCTGTGTGAGGGTCCAGGTGTGGCTGGTGTTGTCGACGGCCGCGTCGCCCAGCAACTGCGCGCCGCTGAACACCTGGACCTGCGACACCGTGACGTTGTCGCCGGTCGTGCCGGAGAGCGTAACCGTTCCGTCCTTGGTGAAGCCGGCTGTGCCGGTGTGGTCGTAGGAAACCGTGTCAAACGTGACCGACGGCGCGGTGGTATCGACCACGACAGTCGCATGGCCGGTGGTGGTCGAGTTGGTCGCTGCGTCCTTGACGAAAGCCGTGAAATCATGGCCGCCCTCCGTCAGGTTGGCGGCCGTGTAGGTCCAGACGCCGGGGCTGCCCTGTGTCGCGTTGGCGAGGAAGGCGCCGTTGTCGTCGATCTCGACGGACGCAACGCCATCGGCATCGCTCGCGTTGACCGTGATGGTCTCGGTCGTGGTGTTGGTCGCCCCGGAGGCCGAGATAGCAATCGTTGCCACCGGCGCCGTGGTGTCGACCGTGACGGTTGCCAGATCGGTCGTCTTGGTCTGGTTGCCCGCGGCGTCGGTGATCACGGCGTAGTACGCGTGCGCGCCATCGCCGAGGCCCGTCGCGTTGTAGGTCCAGGTGCCGTTGCCGGCGCTTCCAGCGCTCAGGGTTGCACTGCCGAGCGGCTGCGCCTTCCCCTCTTCATAGATCGCCACCGAGGCGACACCATTGATGTCGCTCGCACTCACCGTGATCACGTCGGTGGTCGATTGCGTCAGTCCCGAAACGGACTCCGAGTCCGAGATCAATGCCGGCGGCGTGGTATCGACCGTCACGGTCGCAAGATCGGCCGTCTTGGTCTGGTTGCCGGCCGTATCGACGATGACGGCGTAGAAATTGTGCGCACCGTCGCCCAGGCTGCCAGTGCTGAAGCTCCACGTCCCACTGCTCGGAGTACCGCTGCTCAACGTTGCGGCGCCGAGCGGCTGCGCCTTCCCCTCTTCATAGATCGTCACCGAGGCAACGCCGTTCGCGTCAGTCGCGTTAACCGTGATCGTTTCGACGTTCGACTTCGTCAGCCCCGGGGCGGATTCCGAGTCCGATATCAGTGTCGGCGGCGTGGTATCGACCGTTACCGTCGTCAAATCGGCCGTCGTGGTCTGGTTGCCGGCAACGTCGGTGATGACGGCGTAAAACTTGTGCACGCCGTCTGACAGATCGGTCGCGCCGTACTTCCAAGCGCCACCGTTCAAGGTTGCGTTGCCGAGCAATTTATGCGTCGCGTCATCGTAGATCGCCACAGAGGCGACGCCATTGGCATCGCTGGCCAGGATCGTGATGGATTCGACTTTTGATTGCGTCAGGCCCGAGACGGATTCCGAATCCGAAACGAGAGTGGGAGCCGTGGTATCGACCTGAAAATACTGGGTCGTGCTGGCGCTGACCGAAGTGCCCGCGCTGTCGGTCGCCTGGACATTGAGCTGATTGTAATTGCCGTTCACAAGGGTCGTCACCAACGACCACGTATGGTGGACGTTGTCCACCGTCGCCGAACCCAGCAGCGTATTGCCGTTGAAGACCTGAACCTGCGATACGGTCAAATTGTCCGTCACGGTCCCGGACAGCGTCACATTGCCATTGTTGGTGATGTGGTCACCCTGCGCGCCCGTGTCGGTGAACGACACCGTGTCGAAGGTGACCTTTAGCGGCGCGGTCACGTTGAGCTGAATGGTTTCCGTCACCGACGCCGTAATTCCGGCCGTATTCGTCGCCGTGACCGTCAGGCTTGCCGAGGTCGCGCCTCCCGCCTTCAGCGTCAGGCCCGTGAGCTGCGCCGGTGTCAGCGCCCAGCTCCCGTCCGCGTTCTTGGTGCCGGCCGAGAGCAAGGCATCCGAGGGCACACCCTTGATCGTCAGCGAAATGGTATCACGGGAATCGAACGGTGTTTCCGTGATGCCGAGGGCGATCGTGGCGCCGGAGCCGACCGTCAACGACGTCGGTCCCCCCAGCGTCGGGGCGACAGGATTGACCGTCAGCGCGATCGTCTTCGTAACGAAGTTTCCGGTCGACGTGTCCGTCGCCGTGACGGTCAACGTTCCAGCCGTCACCTCGCCCGCCTTCAGCGTCAAGCCGGCAAGCTGGGCCTGGGTCAAGGTTGCGCTGCCGTTGACGACGGTGATGGCGCCGGCGGTGTCGCTCAACGTCACGCCGGCCGGTATTCCCGATATCGTCACCGATATGTTCGAGGTGGAGCTGACAAAGGAGAAATCGCTGGCGGTCAGGCTGGAAAGGCGCACGCCACTGAGGTCGATGGTGTCGGACGCATCGCCGGTGATGATGGTGTCGTTGCCGATCTGCTTTGCCGACGCCATCACGGCCGCGAAATTCGCAAATTGCGCGGTGCTGAGCTGGATCACGTCTTTGCTGGTGTTGAAACCGACGATCGTCTCCTTGCCGAATCCAAAGCCTGACGAAGCGATGCCGAGCGCAAGCGCAACGGTGCCGTCCTCATTGACCGATAGGCTGGTCGGCGCCGTCAGCGCCAATTGTGCCGACGACGGCAGGACGAACGTATCCTTGCCGGTTCCGACGACGACCAGGTCGTTCTGACCAAGATGGATGGTATCGTTGCCGTTGCCGGCGGTGATCACGCTGTTGGCGCCTGCGGTCAGCGTATCGTTGCCATTGCCGACCACGATCACGCTGTTGGCGCCGACGGTCACCTGATCGTTGCCATTGCCGGCCGTGACGATGCTGTTGTTGCCCACACTCAGCGTGTCGTTACCGTTACCGACGACAATCACACTGTTCGCGCCTGCCGTGACATGATCACTGCCGTTGCCGGCGGTGACGAGACTGTTGCTGCCTGCGGTCACCGTATCGTTGCCAGTGCCGGCCACGACCACGCTGCCAGCGCCGACCGAAATGGTGTCCGCGCCATTGCCGGCAGTCACGATGCTGCCGGCGCCCGCTGTCAAACTGTCGTTGCCGTTACCGGCGACGATGACGCTGGAATTGCCGTCGATTACGCTGGCGTTCTGGTTGCCGACGATGCTGATGACGCCGTCATTCGACATGTAATACCCCTAAAATAAATGGATCTTTTCATTTGAGATGCGGCGTTCGCCGTCGCCGAAACGGATGGATGCTCGCCGCGAGGGAGCAGCGGCGAGCATCTGGAAGGCCAATGCCTTTGCAGGTCCGCGCCAAAATCGATCGCGCGGCCTCTCGCCTGGAAAAGACGACGCACAGAAAAAGCGGTAAAATAAAACCGCGCGACTTCGTCGTCGCGGCCGGCAGTCAAAGTTGCAGGCTCGCTTCGAGCGGCATGTTTTGCCAGAAGCGGCAGGTCTTCAGCCGAAGACATCTCTCGGTTGTGGGAAAAAGGGGCGGAAACGCATTGTCGCAGTTCCGAAAACCTTTCGGCGCCGCAAGACGTCATCCAACCCCGCTCCCCAAACGCGCCAGCCCCGGCGCAGCTTTTTGACGTTTGTTAGCAATAGCTTAATTGCCGAGAGGAGCCGTTGTCAGAAATGTAATTAATATGTAACTGTGAGACATTGTGCCGCACCTATGTCGCTCGCGGGGCTCGAGCGGATTGCTGAAATGAAGAAACGCGTACTGGTTGTTGCGCGAGAGACTACCCTTCGCGCCGAAATTGCACGTGCATTGCACCCTGCCGGCTATTCGGTCGAATTGGCCGCCGGCGAAAAACGCGCGTTGGAACTCATTGCCAACGAGCAGATCAGCACAGCGATCGTGGTGTCCGACCCGGGCGCCGCGAGCTTGGCGTTCGTTCGTCAGCTTGCTGACAAAATTCCTAGCCTCATCGTACTGGCGGAGCGGCCGGAGGATATCGCGAGGCTCAAGAACTCGCTACCTGACGTCCCCCTCTACAAGTCACGGCCGCTCGATGAACCCGCACTTCTCAAGCATCTCACCCGGCTCATGCGGCCGCCGGTACATGACGACGTCAGACCCACCCCCGCCGCGTTGAGCCTGGCGGGCTGCAAGATCGATTTTGCCGGGCGCAGCTTCATTCACGCCGATGGACGCCAAGTCGCGCTGACGCGCGCGGAGGCATCGCTCCTGATCGTGCTGGCCAACAGCCCGGGCGCAGTGCTGTCGCGGGATGAGCTAAGTCGCGCGATCGGCGGGAACGGCGTCGAGCTGTATGGGCGCAGTATCGACGTGCTGATCGGCAGGCTGCGGCGCAAGATCGAGCCTGTTCGGAAAGTACCGCGCTTCATTCTCACTGTTTCAGGCGGTGGATACAAATTCGCCGCCAGCATCCCGGCTATCGATGGCGATTCATCGGCAACGGAAAGATCCGCAGAGAGCTCGCCAGCGCAGCAGCCGGCGGGTTATGCGCCCGACGGATCGGCCCCCGGCCTGCCTCACGCCGGTTCAGAGAGACGGCAGGTTACCGTGCTGTCCTTCGAGTTGATCGGTCCGACCGACGGCGCGAGCAGCGGCGACCCGGAACGTTTCGCCAGCACGCTGCAACGCTTCCAGGATGCCTGCGCGAGTGTCATTTCAAATGCCAACGGGTTCACGTCCGGGGTGGCGGGGCACGAAGTCCTGGCGCTTTTCGGCTATCCCAAGGCCCATGAGGATGACGCGGAACGCGCCGTGCACGCCGGACTGGACCTGGTGACAAAGGTAGCCGAGCTCGCATCGTCCTCGGGAGAGCCGGTTCACATCCGGGTTGGAATAGCCACCGGGCTGGTCGTGATCACCGATCAGCGCGCGGTCGGACAGCCCTCGGCGATCGCACCTCGGTTGCGCAACATCGCATCAACAGATTCGGTTCTGGTGGCGGCAAGTACACAGAACCTGATGGGCAACGCTTTCATCTCCGGCGAACCTCGCGCCCATGAATTCGTGGGTGTTCCCGAAAGAGTGACCGCGTGCCTGGTCACCGGACGCAATGCCATTGACAACCGCTTCAGCGCCAAGCGGGGGCCACGGCTCACCAAATTTGTCGGACGGCAGCACGAATTGCGGCAGTTGATGGCGGCCTGGAAAAACGTGAAGGCCGGCAAAGGTCAGGCAGTCCTTCTGTGCGGCGAAGCCGGTATTGGAAAGTCGCGCGTTTGCGAAGTCGTGCTGCAGCGTATTTGCGCCGAGCCGCATACGACGATGCGGTATCAATGCGCGCCGCACCACGCCAACAGCCCGTTTCATCCGATCATCGAGCAGCTCGAACGAGCGGCGCAATTCGAGCCGGGGGATACGCCAGCCGTCAAGCTGAAGAAGCTCGGTGCGGCCCTGTCCAAATCGGGCACTGCGCCGGCCGATATTTCCTCCTGCGCCAACCTGCTTTCGATCCCCACGCGAGAGACAGCCACGGCAGACCAGACCCCGCATCGCAAAAAGGATCTCGCGATCTCGGCCTTGATCCGGCTGATGCTGGGATCTGCACGAAAAGTACCGCTTGTCGTCGAACTTGCCGACGCCCACTGGGCGGATTCAAGCACGCTGGAACTGTTCAGCATTCTCATTGCGTCAATCAAGTCGGCGCATGTTTTCGTCCTGATGAGCTTCAGGCCGGAATTCTTCCCGCCATGGATCGATGCGCCGCACGTCACGATGCTTCGGCTCGATCGGCTGGGACGCGAGCAGACGGAGACCATCATCCTGGACGTGGCCCGGCGCAAATCCCTGCCGCTCGGCATGCTCGAGCAGATCGTCAGCAAGACCGACGGCGTTCCCTTGTTTGTGGAAGAACTCACCAAGTCGGTCATGGAGTCCGGCCTGCTCCAGGACACCATCAAGCGGCCCGTCGCGAGCAACGAGCTGCCAACGCTGGCGATCCCCGCGACACTGCTGGACTCCCTGACGGCCCGCCTCGACAGGCTCGGCCCGGTCAAGAAGGTCGCCCAGATCGGTGCAGTCATCGGCCGCGAATTCTCTTACCCGCTGCTCGCAGCCGTCGCGCCTTTGTCAGGCCCGTTCCTGGAGGCCGCCCTCGCCCAATTGGCCGCTCCCGAACTCGTATTCGTCCGCGGCGAGCCGCCGAATGCGGTTTACGTCTTCAAGCACGCGCTGGTTCAAGACGCGGCATACGGCACCTTGCTGCGCTCCGAACGACAGCAACTCCACGGCCGAATTGCGGATGCAATCGAAGGCGGCTTCCCCGAGATGGTCGAAAGCCAGCCCGAGCTGCTGGCCCATCACTTCATTCAGGCAGGACTGACCGTAAGGGCGATCGGCTACTTGCGAAGGGCCGGTCAGCGCGCGATCGAGCGATCGGCCACCTCCGAGGCCAAGCGCCATCTCACCCGGGCGCTTGAGTTGCTGCAAGCGCACCCTGAAGGTGCAGCACGCAAGCGTCAGGCGCTTGAGCTGGAAGTCATGCTCGGTCAGGCATTGATCGCAAGCCACGGATATGCCGCCCCCGAGACGGGCGAAGCTTTGTTGCGAGCGAAAGCTCTCATTGACGATTCAACGGACCCTGCGCAGAAGCTTGCGATCCTGTACGGCATATGGGCCGGCTACTATGTCGGCGGACAGGTCGCGAGGCAAACGGAAGCAGCCCTCGAGTTTCTGGCTGAAGCCGAGCGTCATCACGACTCCGGCGCGCGATGCGTTGCCCATCGCATCGTCGGAACGACCTATCTGACCAAGGGAGATTTCAACGCCGCGCTTCCCTACCTAACGAAAGCCAAGGCGCTCTACGACCCGCGGCAACATGCACTGTCGCGCTCCCGCTACGGTCAGGACATCGGAGCGGCGGCGTTATGTTATCTGAGTTGGGCATTGTGGCATCTCGGATTGTTCGAACAGGCCTCGCAAATCGCAGACGCGGCGGTGAATCGTTCAAACGAGCTATCCGACCCGCACACTAGCGCCTTCACCATCTGCCATGCGCGCGGCCTGTTTGAAATTTTCGGGCGTAGCGCCCGGCAGATGCGGACTTACGCCGAACTGGTCGTGACGTCCTGCCGCGACCATGGCTTGTCGCACTGGATGGCTTGCGGCCGCATCCTCGAAGGATGGGCGAGCATCTGTGAGGGTGATTTTGATCAGGGAATTAAACTGCTTCAATCGGGCATAGCCAATTGGCAAAAGGCAGGAGCCCGTCTTTGGCTCCCTCTGTTCCTGGCGCTGGAAGCAGAGGCCCATGCCAAGCACGGTGACCTGGCGTCGGCTCGAACAACGATCGAAAAGGCGATTGCCGTCGCCGAGAAAGGCAGTGAACAATGGTTTCTTGCCGAATTGCTGCGCCTCAAGGCAGGCTTGCTTCCCCGGATCAAGGGCACGGCCAAGCAGATGGAGGCTCTCTACATGACGAGTTTGCAGATTGCCGAACGCCAGCAAGCACGATGCTGGGAACTCCGCACGGCCTGCGATCTTGCATCGTTCTGGCGGCGCAGCGGGCGCGCGGTGGATGCGATAGGGCTGCTGCAACCGATCTACGACCAATTCACAGAGGGCTTTAATTCCACCGACCTGCGGCGTGCGCAGCAAATTCTTCATGAACTGAAATCGGAACAAGCTTAAAGGCGGACGACGTTAGCGTGACCCGACGATGATAGTGCCAAACCTTGATCGCACGCGGAGGTTCGGTCGAACAGCGGCTGCTTGTCGAGATCGCTCCTCAGCCGAAATTGCACACGTTTGTACCCGCTTTGACCTCTCGGTGCACACATAGCGCACACGAATTGGGGAGTGCACACGGCCATGGCACGAGGTCGGCCGGCCCTCCCGATGTTGTTTCCGCCCGCCGATCTCAGTTCTTCAACGACTTGCGGAACGCGCGTCTTATGGCCGGCCGCACGCCGGTAAGGTTCAGGCGTGCCAATCCATCGTCGCCAATTCGCGCGCGGCCGTGCTCGTCGCCGACACGACCAAGTTCGGCCGCAACGCGATGGTGCGAGGCGGCGATCTCGACGATTGCCAGCATCTCTTCACCGACGGTCCCCTGCCCTCCGCCTTTGCGGCGATCGTCGCGAAGTACGGCGGTCGCATTCACCCGACCGACGACGCCCGCGCAGGTTTCGAGCGCCCAGCCACGGCTTGGCGGTGACCTGCAAACGAATAATCCTCGCCGGCCGAACGTTTCTTCAGCCAATCTCCTGCCGGACCTTGGCCGCCGCATCGCACATTGCCTTCAACTTTCCGAACGCGGTCGCGCGCGGCATATACTTCATGCCACAATCCGGCGCCGGAACCAGACGGTCCGGCGAGACATATTTCAGACCGTTGCGAATGCGGTCGGCGACTGTGTCGACGCTCTCGATCGCGGGATCTGCGAGGTCGAGCACGCCGAGCATGATCTTCTTCGACGAGAGGTCCTTGAGCACACCGAGGTCGAGCTTCGGTTGTGCCGCCTCGATCGAGATCTGGTCGGCAATGGTTTCGTCGAGCTCGGCAAGGAACGAGTAGCCGGCTGGCTTGTTCGAGCCTGGCACGACTGCCGCATAGCCGAAGCAGAGATGCACGACGGTGGGCACGGTAATGCCCTTCAGCGCGCGGTTAATCGCCTTGACAGCATAGCGCTTGGCGAGTTCCGGATTGTTGCGCACCCAGGGCTCGTCGAGTTGGATCACGTCGGCACCGGCCTTTTGCAGATCGAGCGCTTCGGCGTTGACAGCTTCTGCCAGCGCCATCGCCAGCTCTTCCTCGTCCTTGTAGAACTCGTTCTTGGCCTGCTGGCTCATCGTGAATGGGCCAGGAAGGGTAATCTTCGCGGCGCGCTCCGTGTTCTTGCGCAGGAACTGCATATCGTGCAGCTCGACCGGTCCCTTGCGCTTCACGGGACCAACAATGCGCGGCACCGGCGTCTGGGTGTTGCCTGTGCGCGCCACGATCATCGCCGGATTGTCTCCGTCGATGCCGTCGAGCGCCGTGGCGAAGCGATTGGAGTAGCTCTCGCGGCGGATTTCGCCATCGGTCACGATGTCGATGCCGGCGCGCTCCATGTCGCGGATCGCGACGATGGTCGCATCGTCCTGCGCCTCCTCCAGATGCTCCGCCGGCAACCGCCACATATCGTGCAGACGGGTGCGCGGCACCACCTTCGACAGCATTGCACGATTCACCAGCCATTCCGGCTGCGGATAGCTCCCGACCACCGTGGTCGGAAGAATATGCGTTGGCATGGGCATGGGGTTCTCCTTCTTATTGTTGTCGACCGCGGCTGTCAGGCCGCGCATCCCTCGTCCTTGATGGGATTGCGCAGGATGCCGATGCCGGAGATCTCGATCTCGACGGTGTCGCCGCCCTTCATCCACAGCGGAGGCGTGCGATAGGCGCCGACGCCGCCGGTCGTGCCTGTGACGATGACGTCGCCTGGTGCGAGCTCGGTGAAGGTCGAGCAATAGACGATCAGAGCCTGGACGTCGAAGACCAGATCGGAGATAGGCGCCCTCTGCACCTCGACACCGTTGAGACGGGTGGTCAGCGTCTGCTTGGTGACGTCGGTCAATTCGTCGGTCGTAACCATCCAGGGGCCGAAACCGCCGGTGCCGGCGAAATTCTTGCCCGGCGCGAATTGCGAGGTGTGGCGCTGCCAGTCGCGGATGCTGCCGTCATTGTAGCAGGCATAGCCGGCGACATGGCCGAGCGCGGCTTCGCACGAGATGCGGCGGCCCGCCTTGCCGATGATGACGGCCATCTCGCCTTCGTAATCGAAGCGCTCCGACTCCAGCGGCCGAATCATCGGCTGGCCATGGCCGACCTGGCTATTGGCGAAACGGGTGAAGATCATCGGATGTGCCGGCGTCGGATGACCGCTCTCCGCCAGATGCGTGGCGTAGTTGACACCGATGCAGAAGATCTTGTCGGGATCGGGCACCGTCGGAAGCAGTGTGACGTCGTGCGGCGCGTAGTCGGGCTTCTCGCCGGCGCGCTTCTTCAATTCGCCGAGCGAGCCATTTGCGAGCAGCGCCTTCAGCGTGGGAAAGGCTTTCAGACGCTTGCCGGCATCGATGATCCCGTTGTCGGTGACGATGCCATAGCTCGCGGTGCCGGCGATCGTGAAGCTTGCAACTTTCATCAGTCAAACACTCTCTTCGATGGAGGAAACGTAGTCATTGATCGGAAGTGCGATCTCGCCGCAGCGGATCGGAACGCATTGCGGCGGGAAATCCTGTCGAAAGCGGGCGCCGGCAGCCTCGGCGCGCTCGAGGAAACGCTCGAGATGGTCCATCGCACCGGTCGGGAGATCGTGCAGCACCATCAGCGTCCAGGGCTGCCTGCTGCACTGATCCAGCGCACGGTCGGTCCAGCCATCAGGATCGTCCCAATCGCGCGGGATCGCATTCCAGAGCACGCAGCTGTGCCTGTTGCGGGTGAGATGGTCGACGACGGACGGTTTTAGCAGCCGCGTATCCAGATTGCCGCCGCCCCCGAACGGCCGGAACCAACGCTGGGGATGCGCGAAGTCGCCGATCGCTGCCTGCGTACGGCCGATCTCGTTCTCCGCAGTGTTGCGATCCTTTTGCTCACCAAGCGGAAGGCTGTGCGTAAAGGTGTGATTGCCGATCCAGTGCCCCTGCTCGTGCGCGCGCTTCGCGAGCCTGCGCCGCTCGGGGTCGGCGAGTTTCTCGCCGATGACGAAGAAGGTGGTCTTGATCCCGCGTTCGCCGAGAATGTCGAGCACGCGCGGCGTCACATCGGGATCGGGGCCGTTGTCGAATGTCAGGGTCAGATCGTACACGCTCATACCTCAGGTCGCCGGCTGCATCGCGCCCGACGCCATCTCGTCATTGGCATGGCCGGCGCGGGTGCCGGTCTGCCAGATCGCCGCCTTGCGCTCGATCCAGCGGATCGCGGCGTTGAAGGTGATGGCAAGGAACAGCACGAGCAGCACGCCCGCGAACACGTGGGGGCTGTCGAGGATCGTACGGTAGCGCGAGATGAGATAACCGATGCCGGCCGAGGAGATCAGCATCTCCGAGACCACGACGCCGACGATGACGAGCGCGCCGCCAACGCGCAGGCCGGACAGCACCGTCGGGATCGCTGCGGGCATGATGACGCGAACCAGCCGCTGGCTCAAGGTCGCGCCCATGCTGCGCGCGGCGAGCAGAAGTTGCGGATCGATGGTCTGGATGCCTGCGGCGGTCGCGAGCATCGTCGGCAGGAAGCCATAGATCGAGGCAAACGCGATTTTGGACTCCGAGCCGATTCCGAGCCACACTGTAAAGACGGGATAGAGGATCACAAGCGGCACCGCATAGAGGCTCGACACCATCGGCATGATCAGCACGCGCGGGCGCGGCAGGCTGCCGACGATGGCGCCGAGCAGGATGCCGCCGCCACAGGCGAACGCCATGGACACCACGACCTCGTAGAGGGTCACCGCCAGCGCATGACCATATTCGGCAGCATCGGTCCACCCCGCTATCAGCGTCGACGACAGCGACGGCAGGAACAGCTCTGGAATGAGCCCGGTACGCGGCAGCAGCTCCCACAGCACGATCAGGCCGATCACGATCAGATGTCGCAGCGTCTTGGCGCTCATCTCTGCCTCACGCCGATTTGCGGATGTGCCGCCAGATGCGGTCGCGCAACGCGCCAAAGGCGTCGCCGCTCAGCATCTCGTAGGTGCGGGGTCGCGGCAGCTGAACCTGGAGATGATCGACGATGCGGCCTGGCCGCGCCGACATCACGATCACCTCGTCGGCGAGATAGACGGCTTCCGTGAGGCTGTGCGTGACGAATACGACGGTCTTGCCGGTTGCCGCCCAGATCCGCAGCAGCTCATCGCCCATGGTCATGCGCGTCTGCTCGTCCAGCGCGGCGAATGGCTCGTCCATCAGCAGCACGGGCGGATCCTGCACCAGCCCGCGCGCGATCGAGACACGCTGCTTCATGCCGCCGGACAGCTCATGCGGATGACGTTTGCCAAAGCCTTCGAGCCCGACCAGCTTCAGGGCATCCTGCGCCTTGGCCCGCCGTTCGGCCTTGGGGACGCCTCGCAACGCCAGCGGAAACTCGACATTGTCCTCCGCCGTCAGCCACGGAAACAGGCTCGCTTCCTGGAACACCACGCCGACCCGGTCAGGGTCGGGCTGCAGTATCGGCGCGCCGCTGATGGTGATCGTGCCGGTGGTCTGCTGGCGCAGGCCCGCCATCATCATCAACAGAGTCGATTTGCCACAGCCGCTCGGGCCGACCAGCACGACGAAGCGGCCGGGCTTGATCTCGAGCGAGACGTCGTCCAGCGCGACGACATCCTGCGACCGGCCCCTGAAGACCTGGCCGACATTCTTCACCTCGATCGCGCCCGCGCGCGCGGCGGGCTTCAACGGTGTCACGTTCGCCAATGGCTGCATCGCGCTTCCACCCATCTGACAAGTTCGTTGAAGGTCATGGCGATCGCGGCGACCATCACGACGCCGGCGAGGAGCTGTTTCATCTGGAAATTCTCGCCCCAGGTCGCGATCTGGTGGCCGATACCGTCGCGCGAGGCGTACATCTCGGCGAGGATCACGCCGGTGAGGTTGAAGATCATGGAGATCCGCAAGGCCTCCAGGAGCACCGGCAGCATGCTCGGCAGATAGACCCGGAACGCGGTCTGCCATGGCGTAGCGCCGTAGGAGCGCGCCACGGTCAGATGCTCGACCTTGACCGACTCCACCGCTGTGGTGGTGGACATGATCACGATGAAGATGGTCGAGAAGAATCCGAAACCGACCTTCTGGGCAAAGCCGACGCCGAACACGAGGATGAACATCGGCAGAAAGATCGACTTCGGGATGCTGAAGGCGAAGAACAGCAGCGGCTTCGCCACATCCGCGAAGTAGCGGTTCTCCGCGACCAGGAAGCCGATAACTGCGCCGAACGGCACGGCCATCGCGAACGCGGCCAGCACCTCGGCCGCGGTCACCATCAGGTCCTTCTGCACCGCCGCGCGCTGCAGGAGATCGCCGAGCGTCACGAACGTGTCGGACGCCGACGGCAGCAGGCGCGGATTGATGATGCCGGTGCGCGACAGCACCTCCCATAGCGCCAGGATCGCGACGATGATCGCGATCCGCGCAAGGTTGATGGCGAACGTGCCCTGCATCGCTATTGCTGGGTTGGGACGGGCTTGAACTTGGTCGAGATCACGTCCTCGACCGGCAGGATGTCCTTGAGACCGCCGAGCTTGGCGAGGTCGAGCGACAACTGCACGGCTGCGTTCACGCCTGCCGCGCCCATGTCGCCGCTCGTTTCGAGCATCATGATGGTGTTGTCGTATTCGAGAGCCGCGATCTCCGGCGGCATCTCGTAGAGCTCGGCGATCAGCTTGACCGTGACGTCACGATTGGCGCGCATGAACCCGACCGCGCCGTAAAGGGCGTTCACCGCCTTCTGCACCAACTGCGGCTTGGCATCAGCGAACTTGTCGAGCACGATCCAGCCCGCAGTGAGGTTCGGCGGAACCGCGCTCGCGTAATCGAGGATGGTCTTGGCCTCGCCGGACTTCGAGATCTGGAAGCTCAGCGGCGAATAGACCACGGCTGCCTCGACGTTGCCGGCGAGGAGATTCGGCACCAGGCCGCCGCCGCCGACGGGGACGCGCGTAAAGTCGATCTTCTTATCCTGGATTGTCCAGAGCGCGAGGAGGTCCGAGCCGGAGCCGGCCGCGGTGATCGCGACCTTTTTGCCGTTGAGGTCCTTGACGTCGAGTGTCGATTTGGTCGGGACCATCAGCTGCCAGCCGAAATTACCCATCGCGGCATTGGCCACGATCCGCGACATCACGCCCTTCTTGCGTCCGGCGGAAACTAGCGACGGCGGATCGAGGATGATGTCGGCTGCGCCCGCAGCCATGCCCTCGAACGTCTCGGCGCCACTGCGATAGATGGTCAGCTCGGCCTGGATGCCTTCCTTCTCGAACAGCTTCTGCCGCACGGCCGTCTCGGCGACCGTCGTCGGCCAGTATGTTTTGGTGGGGAGACCGACGCGAATGGTGTCGGCTGCGCTCGCAGGTCCGGCCAGAATTGCGGCGGCTACGAACCATATGAGCGCGTGACGGCGATCGAGTCTCATTACTGGCTTCCTTCCCGGTCTCTGATTGTTATTTTCGGCGTTCGCTTGATGGTCAGGTTGAGCTGCTGACCTCCGCAATTCGGGGAGCCGCGAGCTCTACGAATTCTTTGGTGACGCCGAAGTGCCTCGACAAGGCGCGAACTGCGGCATCCGCATCGCGTTTCACCACAGCAGCGACGATCGCCTTGTGTTCGGCTTCGACGTCGCGCGGCTTGCCGACCTCTCTGCGGATCGCGAGGCGGCGATAGCGCTCGCTTTGCTCGTGAAGCACGTCGCGGAAGCCAAGCAGCCAAGACGAGCCGCAAGCATTGACTAGTGCACGATGGAAGATGCGATGACGGACGACCCACTCCTCGTAGTGCACCGTCGGATCGTCAGGATAGCGATATGGAACGGCCTTCAGATCCGCCCAGGCCGATTTTACCGAAGCTAGCCAGGCATCATCGCCGCGCTCGATCGAGCGGCGCAGCGCAAGACCCTCGATGTCGATCCGCGTCTGCGTCACGTCGGCGAGATCGGCGAGCGAGACCGGGCTCACGCGAAAGCCGCGCTGGTCGGATGCCTGCACGAGGCCGTCGGCCACCAGACGCGACAGCGCCTCGCGCACGGCGGCAAGGCTCACGGAAAACTGCTTTGCGAGTCCTGCGATGTGCAACTTCTGACCCGGCAGCAGCCGCGTCGCCAGGATGTCGGCGCGCAAGCGTTCGTGCAGCGCCGATGTCAGGCTGCGCGGACCATCTCCGGGGCTTCCGGACAACTGGAACTGAAGCGGACCCATGGCGGGATGATTGCAAGGCAGGGCGCAGGGGTCAATAGAAAATCGAAAATCGATTTTTCTGGTTTATCGGCTCGCCCGTCTCAACGTCCTACGAATGAGCAGGCCGGGACGGCGCGACGTCAAGGCGAACGGCAACACCGTTCAGGTCCGGGCTCGGCGAAGGATAAAGCTTCATGACCAGCGGATCGTGGCCCGGGACGACGTGGTCCACGTCAGGCGCCGCGGCGCGTAGCTTGTCGAAACCGACCAGCATATCGCCGACGTGAAACGCGGTCGTGAAGGGACGCTCGCTGGTCATGTTCTCGTAGAAGTGGCTGACGTCGGAGGCGAGCACGACGGGGCCCCGGCGGGTGTTGGCGCGAACGAACTGAAGACCGGCGGAATGTCCGCCGGCTGCATGGACCGTGAGCCCGGGCGCGATCTCGGCGTCGCCATCGTAGAACAGCACCCGGCGCGCGTAGTTCAGCCGCACGATCCCGCAGACGTCCTCGACCTCGAAGGAATGCGAGAGACGCGGATATTGCATATAGCGCCCGGTGGCGTAGGCGAGCTCCCGCTCCTGAAGGTGAAACCGCGCGTTCGGAAACCGGTCGAAATTGCCGGCGTGGTCGTAGTGCAGATGCGTGAGGATCACATCCTTGACGTCGGCAACGTCCACATCGAACGCGGCCAACGTCTCCACCGGGCAGCGCAGGAATGTCCGCCTGCGCTGCTTGGCGATTTCGGCGTTGAACCCGGTGTCGATGACGAAGGTGCGTCCGCCTCCCTTCGCCAGCCACATGAAATAGTCCATCGGCATCGGCCCGTCATGTGGGTCGCCGCCGATGAAGTGCTCGCTCCGCTGCGCATCCCGCGTCGCGTAGCGGATGGCGAAAAGCTCGTATTCCGGGTCCGCCACGGGACTCGCCCTCAGGAACCGGCCGCGTCGACCTCGTTGAAAGCCTCGCGCGCGTTGCGGAAGGCGTCGATGCCGGCAGGCACGCCGCAATAGACGGCAACCTGGAGCAAAATTTCCTTGATCTCCTCCTTGGTCAGCCCGTTCTTCAGGGCGCCCTTGACGTGCAGCTTCAATTCGTGCGGGCGGTTCAGCGCGCCGAGCATCGCCAGGTTGACGATCGAGCGCGTGCGCCGATCGACGCCGGGCCGGGACCACAGCGCGCCCCAGCAGAATTCGGTCGACCATTCCGCCATGGTGCGCGTGAACTCGTCAGCGCCGGCAATCGACTTGTTGACGTAGTCCTCGCCCAGCACCTCTTTGCGAACCTTGAGGCCCTTTTCGAACAGTTCGGTCTTGCTCATGATCGTCCCTTTCAGGTGTTGAGAGAGTCTAGTTGGAAGAAGTGTGGCGCGGCGCCAATGGCGGGCGCAGCGATTGCAGGAGATTGCCGACGTCGTCCGCCGCATCGAATTGCCAGACCGCGTCAATGACGCGGTCCGCGTCCCAGTCGCTTTGACCGGTGCGCACCCCTTCGCGCAGCTTCTCTTCAATGTCGCTGTCTGAAAGCGGCGCAGCCTGGCTGCCGCGCGGCGAGACGACGGTCTCGGCGAGCACCTCGCCGGACAACAGGCGCAAGGTGACGCGCGCAGCGCCATCCGGCATCTGAGCATCGAGCTCCGCCCTCACCTTCTGCCGCAGTTGCTCGATATCGGGCCGGACCACGGTCTCCTGCGCGAACTCGGTCACACCGGCCGCGCCGAGCAGCAATCCGCAGGCCACGCAATGATGAATGCTGACGCGCGCATCGCGCTCGTTGTTGACGGGGCGATCGCCGCGCGCGAGCAGCAGCGCCGAGCCCTGCACTGTCACGGACTCGATCTGGTCGACCTTGCGGCCGATCCGTTCGCGCAGCAGCAGGCAGGCATCGATGACGGAATGGAACACGATGCCGGCGGGATAGGGCTTGTAGGTGTTCTTGGCGATCTCCCAGCGCTTGCCGAGACCGTCGAACAAACGAGGGAGATCCGGCTCGTCGCCCATGGTGCGCGCCCAACCGAGCGGGCCTTCGATGGCGCGCGGCGCGGCCCCATAGCCCTGCTGCGCAAGCAGCGCGGCGAACAGCCCGTTCCGCGCCGCGTTACCGACGCTGACATTCTTGGCGGCGCTCGGCAGGTTTTCGACATTGCCGGCTGACTGGCTCGCCGCAACCCCGATCGCGTTCGCAATCCCCTCCGCAGGCAAGCCCAGGAGCTTCGCACACGCTGCTGCAGCACCAAAGATGCCGCAGGTCGAGGTGATGTGCCAGCCGCGCGCATAATGACGCGGCGAAACCGCATTGCCGATGCGGCACTCCACATCCACGCCGAGGATGAACGCCGTCAGCACCTCGCGCCCCGACAGTTTTCGCGTCTCCGCAAACGCGAATGTGGCAGCGGCGACCGGCGCTGCCGGATGAATGATCGTCTCGGGATGGGTGTCGTCGAAGTCGAGCAGATTCGCCGAGATCGCATTGAGAAACGACGCGCACAGCGCATCCATCGGCTGCGAGTGACCGATGACCGTCGATGTCGCGGCGCCGCTGAACGGCGCCAGCGTGCGCACCGCTGCAGTGACGACGGGATCGCGTGCGGAGCCGAGCGCGGTTGCAAAGAAATTCAGGATTGATCGTCGCGCCTCAACGCCCTGCGCCTCGACGTCTGCCCATGACGAGGATACGACGAAATCGGCGAGCGTCTTGCTCACACTCGGAGTTGAGACTTGCGGCACGCGGGGCGTCTTCCTCGTTTTCCCGAACCATATGACGATCCGCGGCAAACTGTCGACCCCAAATGTTATGCTTGACAGCTTGTCTGACAATCATAACAATCTCAGTCGCTGGCGCGGGATCCCGCTGCCACGACGACGGCGGCCGACAGGGCCTACCGGCGAAAACGATTGACCAACGAGATCAAGAAGGCGCGCCCGTCACGGGGCCGTGCGACAGGGAGTAGACGATGGCGGGAGAAATCCTCGGCGTAATCGGGACGGGCCGCATGGGCGGCCCCATGGCAGGGCGATTGATCGACGCGGGCTATTCGCTCGTTGTCTATGACACCCAGACAGAAGCCACCCAGCCGTTGGCCAAACGCGGCGCGCAGCTCGGCAAGTCGCCGGCGGACGTCGCCTCGCGCGCCGACATCGTGCTCGCAAGCCTGCCGACGCCCGACATCGTCAAGGCCGTCACGCTCGGACAGGACGGCATCAGCAGCGGTAACCGCGCCAAGATCGTGATTGATCTGTCGACCTCGGGTCCGGGCGCGGCGAAGCTTGTTGCGGAAGGCCTGAAGGCCAAGGGCATGACGCTGGTCGATGCGCCCGTCAGCGGTGGGATCAAGGGCGCCGTCAACGGCACATTGGCCGTGATGGTGTCATGCCCGCAGGCGACCTACGACACCGTGCAGCCGATCCTGAAGAATTTCGGCAAGCTGTTCTACACCGGCGACAAGCCCGGCGTGGCGCAGACGGCCAAGCTCGCCAACAATCTGATGGCGGCGGCGGCGCTGGTCATCACCTCGGAAGCCGTCGCGATGGGCGTCAAGGGTGGTGTCAACGCAAAGGTGCTGATCGACATCATCAACGCCAGCAGCGGGCGCAACAGCGCCTCCGAAGACAAATTTCCCCGCGCGGTGCTGCCCGGTACGTTCGACTTCGGCTTCGCCACCGGCCTTTCCTATAAGGACGTTCGCCTCTGCGTGGACGAGGCCGAGGCGATGGGCGTGCCGATGGTCTGCGGCGCGGTGGTGCGGCAGATGCTCGCGATCACCAACGCGAAATATGGCGCGTCTTCCGACTTCACCTCGATCGCCAAGGTGCTCGAGGAGTGGGCCGGCGTCGAGATGCGCGGCTGATCGCGCAAACTATCGGGGAGAGCGATTGCGATGACGATCGGCCCGACCGGATCAGGCAAGGTCTCGCTCGCCCGCCAGATGGCGCGGAGCGTGCTTGCGCGGGATCTCGGAGATTTCGGGCCCGAAGTCGTCGCCAAGGCAAAGCTCTGCCTGCTCGACTTTTTGTCCTGCGCCTTCGAGGCAGGCAATCATCCCTGGAGCCGCCAGGCCGTTGCGATCGCGCAAGCCGGCGGCAGCACAACGATCATCGGGACCTCGCAGCTCTCCTCACCCGCCGACGCGGCCTTCGCCAACGCCGTGATGGGGCATGGTCTCGTGCGCGAAGACATGCATGCGGCCAGCATCGCGCACCACGGTGTCGTGATCTGGCCGACGCTGCTGGCGCTGTCGGAACAGGCGCCGCTGCACGGGAGCAGGCTACTAGCCTCTGCCATCATCGGCTATGAGGCCGGCGCACGGATCGGCCGCGCGCTCCTGACCTCCGACCTCGCGCGTCTCTATCGCCCGACGGGCCTGGTCACGCCTCCGGGCGCGGCACTCGCGGGAAGCTTTGCGATCGGCCTGTCCGAGGACCAGGCAACGAGCGCCATCGCGATCGCGGCCAACACCTCCAGCGGGCTGAACGAGTGGCCGCATGCCGGCGGGTCCGACATGTATTTCCATCCCGGTTTCGCCGCCAGCAACGCGATCAAGGCGATCGGTCTTGCCACAGCCGACGCTTTCGGCTCGGAAACGATCCTCGAAGGCGAAGCAGGCCTGTTCGCCGCCTATCGCCGCCAGGCCGCTCCCGACAGCATCGCACTCTTCCCCGATGGGGAGAGCGAAATCATGGCCGTCTACAACAAGCCGGTCCCCGCCTGCAATTTCGCGCAGACCGCCGCTCAAGCGGCGCTTCGCGTCTCGCATGAGCTCGCCAGCGCCGACGAAATCGACCGTGTCGTCATTCGCGCGCCCGGTGCCGCGGTCCGCTATCCCGGTTGCGACTCCATGGGGCCCTATCGCAACGCGCTCCAGGCCAAGATGAGCATTCCGTTCAGCGTCGCCGCGACGCTGGCGCGGGGCGAGATCGAGGAAGAGAATTACTCTGAGCTCGACGATGCCGACATCATCCGCCTGGTGGCAGTGACGGACCTCAAGGCCGATGCCGGCTTCACCGCCGCTTTCCCCAGCAAGCAGGGCGCGGAGGTGACCGTTCATCTGCGCGGCGGCCGGACGATCCGGCACACCTTGCCCGACGTCATCGCCGCAACACCTGCAGATATTCGCGCACGCTTCCGCGCTGCTGCTGCCAGAGTCCTCGGCAAGGACCGCGCACATCGGCTCGAGCAACTGATCGACGACTGCGAACAGCTCGGTAATGCCGGCGCCATCGCGGCGCAGTGCCGTCTGGAAACGGAACGGGTTTTACGATCGGCATCATAAGAAATGCCGGAGAGCACGGGGGAAACATGGTCGACCTGGAGACCAGCTTAGAACCGTCAGCAGCGCGGAGGCGGGGCTGATGGAAGGATTTCTGCAAGCGCTCGCCGCGGGCCTGCTGATCGGTGCCGTCTACGGCCTGATGTGCGTCGGGCTCGGCCTGATCTTCGGCGTCATGCGGGTCATCAACTTCGCCCATGGCGATTTCATGATGCTCGGCATGTACACCGCCTTCTACCTATTCACCGCCGCAGGCGTGCAGGCGCTGTTCGGCAACACGGTCGGGCCGTTCGTTGCCATCCTTTTGGCTGGGCCCGTGCTCGCCGTGTTCGGCTATTTCGTCCATCGGGCCTTGATCTCGCATGTGTCGGGGACGCGCACGGCCTCACTGGAAGGCGAAGGCCATTACGCCCAGCTCATCCTCACGCTCGGCATCGCGCTGATCCTGCAGAATGGCGGCCTCATCGTGTTCGGCTCGGTGCTGGCCTCGATCCGCACGCCGCTGTCGAGCTCGGCCTGGGAGCTCGGCCCCTTCCTCGACATGAGCATCTTCCTCAACAAGGCTCGCAGCATCGACGCGATCGTCTCGCTGGCAATGATGATTCTGCTCTCGCTGTTGATCACGCGCACGCGGATTGGCAAATCACTCCGCGCCGCCGCCGATAATCCGACCGCCGCGACCTATATGGGCATCGACGTCGATCGCGCGCACCGCACCGCCTTCGCGCTCGGCTGCGGCATCACCGCGATCGCCGGCGGCCTGCTCGCGACCAACTATCCGTTTCATCCTTTCGTCGGCCTTGAATACGTCATCGTCATGTATGCGGGCGTCGTGCTCGGCGGCATGGGCAGCATCATCGGCGCTTTCTGGGGCGGCATGACGATCGGCCTCGTGCAGCAGATGTCGACGCTGATCCTGCCGACGCAATTGCAGAACGCCGCGATCTTCGCGGTCTTCCTCCTCATCATCTTCTTCCGCCCGCAAGGCTTCTTCGGGCGCATGGTCGAGAGGACGTGACCATGCTTCGAATGCGCTCCTTTCTGCCTCCCCTCCTCTTCACACTCGCCTATGCCGGCATCTCGCTCGGCGTCACCAACTCCTATTACCAGCTCATCCTGACGCTGGTGCCGGTGTGGGCGGTGTTCGGCCTGTCCTGGAACCTGCTCAGCGGCTACACCGGGCTGATCTCGTTCGGCCATGCCGCCTTCTTCGGGATAGGCGCCTATGCGACCGCGCTCGGGCAGATCTATTTCAACATCTCGCCCTGGCTGCTGATCCCGCTCGCCGCCGTGCTCGGCGGCATTGCCGGGCTCCTGATCGGATTTCCGACCTTTCGCCTGCAAGGCCATTACTTCGCCCTCGCGATGCTCGCCTACCCGCTCGCCATTCTCTACGTGTTCGAGTGGCTCGGGTTCCAAGAGGTGACGCTCCCGATCAAGCGCGACGCGCCGATCGCCTACATGCAATTCGCCGATCCCCACATCTACACGCTGCTGGGGCTCGCAATCATGCTGGCGACCATCGTGCTGACGCAGGTTATCGAACGCTCGCGCTTCGGCATGGCGCTGCTCGCGATCAAGCAGAACGAGGCCGCGGCTGAAGCGGCGGGGATCAACACGCTGGCCTGGAAGCTGCGCGCGATCACGCTAAGCGGGGCAATCGCCGCCGCCATCGGCGGGTTCTACGCGCAGGTGCTGCTGGTCGTGACGCCGCAATCGGTGTTCGGCATGCTGGTGTCGGCGCAGGCACTGACGGTCGCGATGTTCGGCGGTGTCGGCTCGGTCTGGGGCCCGGTCATCGGCTCGGCGATCCTGATCCCGCTCGCCGAGATCCTGCACGCCGAAGCCGGAGCACGCATTCCCGGCATCCAGGGCGTCATCTTCGGGCTCGCCATCGTGTGCGTGATCCTGCTGGCACCGGAAGGCCTGTTCTGGAAGCTGCGCGATCTGCTGCGCAAGCGCAATGCTTCCAAACCGGCCGCTAGCGAAACTACGGACGCAGCCGCCGTCAACGTCACAACACTGAAGCCCGCCGCGCGGCAGCGCGCCGCGACCGGCGAAGTCGTGCTTGAGGTCCGCAACCTGTCGCGTTCCTTCGGCGGGCTCAAGGCGGTGCAGGACGTCAGCTTCAAGCTGCACAAGAACGAGATCCTCGGCATCATCGGACCCAACGGCGCCGGCAAGACGACGCTGTTCAACCTGCTCAATGGATTCCTGAAGCCGAGCCAGGGCGAGGTACTGATCAACGGCCGCAACATGTCCGGCCAGCGGCCGCACACGATCTGCGAGGCCGGCATTGGCCGTACCTTCCAGGTGATGCGGCCGTTCCTGCGCATGTCGATCCTCGACAACGTCGTGGTCGGAGCCTATGTCCGCGCGCGCTCTGACGATGAGGCGCGCAAGCTGGCGGCCGATGCCGTCGCCCGCGTCGGACTCTCGGCCGTGGCCGATCGCGTCGCCGGCGAGCTTTCGACCAAGGAGCTGCGGCTGATGGAGCTGGCCCGTGCGATTGCCGGACAGCCGCGCATCCTGCTGCTCGACGAGACGCTTGCAGGTCTCGGCCACGGTGAGGCGGACGAGGTCGTCGCCGTGATCCAGCAGCTTGCGCGCGACGGCATGACCATCGCGATCATTGAGCACACCATGCAGGCGATGGTGCGGCTGGTCGACAGCTTCCTCGTGCTCGACCACGGCGCCGTCATCACCGAGGGCCTCCCGGAGGTGGTGACGCGCGACAGCCGCGTGATCGAGGCCTATCTCGGCAAGAAATGGGTGGGTTATGCTGCGAATTGAGGGATTGAGTGCGGGCTATTCCGCAAAGCCCGTCCTGAACGACGTCTCGATCAATGTCGGCGCAGGACAGTTCGTCGCGATCGTCGGGCCGAACGGCGCCGGCAAGACCACGCTGTTCAAGACGATCTCCGGCATCGTGAAGCCGAGCGGCGGAAGAATCACCTTCGACGGCGTCGACCTCCTTGCGGTGCCACCGCCGCAGCGTGCGCATTTCGGCATCGCGCATGTCCCCGAGGGGCGCCAAGTGTTTCCGTCACTGACAGTGATGGAGAACCTTGAAATGGGCGCGATGACCGAAAGCGGCCGGCGCGACTGGCAAGCCAATATCGAGAGCATCTTCGAATGGCTGCCGGTGCTGAAGGAACGCCGCAATCAGTTTGCCGGCACGATGTCCGGCGGCCAGCAGCAGATGCTCGCGATCGGCCGCGGCCTCGCCTCCTCGCCGAAGCTGCTGATGCTGGACGAACCCTCGATGGGGCTCGCCCCCTCGACCGCGGACTTCATCTTCGAGCGCTTGATCGAGATCCGGCGCCAGTCCGGGCTGACCATGCTGCTGGTCGAACAGCGCGTCGCGGAAGCGCTGGAATCCGCCGACCACGGCTACGTCCTCGAAGCCGGACACGTCGTGCTTGAGGGCAACAACGACACGCTGCGCGCCGACGACCGCGTGCGCAAGGCCTATCTCGGCATGTGACCAACAAAAACAAAGACAAGGGAGAAAACAAATGAACAGGACATCAAAGGGCGAGCAAGCGAACGGATTGACGCGCCGGACCGTGCTGTCCGGCGCCGCCGCCGTCGGTCTCGCCGGCGTGGCACGCGCGCAGACACCGGCCGAGGTCAAGGTCGGGCTGATCGTGCCGCTGTCGGGCATCTACACTCGCCCCGGCCAGGTCATGAAGATGGGCGCCGAGATGGGCATCGACCACATCAACGCGCAGGGCGGCATCAAGGCGCTCGGCGGCGCCAAGCTGAAGCTCGTCGTGATCGATTGCGGCGACACCACCGAGAAGGCCAAGAACGCGGCGCAGCGCATGGTTGCGCAGGAGCCCGATCTCGTCGCCGCTACCGGCGCCTATCTCTCCTCCTTCACCCTCGCCGTCACCGAGGTGACCGAGCGCGCGGAACTGCCGGTGCTGACGCTGTCATATTCGGACCTGCTGACCGACCGCGGCTTCAAATACATCTTCCAGACCGCCGCGACCGCGAGTCGTCAATCCGAGCTCGGCCTGCCGACGCTGATGAAGCTCGCCGAGAATGCATCAGGCAAGAAGCCGAAGACCGTGGCGATGCTGATGGACAATACCGCAACGTCGGTCGCCACAGCCAAGGCGCTCAAGGAAAAGCTGTTCGCGCAGGAAGGTCTCCAGCTTGTCGTCGAGGAAGTCTGGACCCCGCCGCTGTCCGATGCGACGCCGCTGATCCAGAAGGTTCGCTCGGCAAAACCCGACCTCCTACTGTTCATGCCGAATGCGGTGTCCGACGCCAAGCTCGGCCTGGAGAAAATCAGCGAGTTCGGCCTCGGCCAGGGCAAGATCCCGACCGTGTCCTTCAGCATCACCATCGCCGAGCCCGACATGCTGCAGAGCGTGAGCCCCGAGATCGTACAGGGCATCATGACCATCGTCGCCAGTTGGGGTGCGAAGGGTCACGAAGCCCTGATCGCCGAGCTCAAGGCCAGGTACAAGGAGCCCTGGGCAACCCAGAACGTCATCTCGACCTATGGCGACATGTGGGTGATGAAGGAAGCGCTGGAGACGGCCGGCAAGGCCGACCGCAATGCGGTCGCGCAGGCCTTGCGGACGCTGGATGCCGGAGAGTCGAAATATTATCCGGGCGGTCAGCTCAAATTCGACGAGAAGGGCCGCCGCGTCGGTGCCGGCGTCGTCATCGTGCAGTGGCAGTCGGGCGTGCCAGTCACCGTTTATCCGCCCGAGCTCGCGCAGGCTCAGCCGTTCTGGCCGAAGAAATCCTAAGCATCGCGCGATTTTTCAGGGGAGGAGAATTGTCATGACCGGAAAGACCAAGATCACGATCTCGCGGCGAGCGCTGCTGGCCGGTGCGTCCGGTACGCTGATCGCATCCCACGCCTGGGCGCAGCAACCCGCCGAAGTCAAAGTCGGCCTGCTGGTACCGATCTCCGGGCTCTACGCTCGCCCGGGCACGGTGATGCGCGAGGGCGCCGAGATGGCGGTCGATCACATCAACGCGCAGGGCGGCATCAAGTCGCTCGGCGGTGCCAAGCTGAAACTCGTCGTGCTCGATTCCGGCGACACCACGGAGAAAGCCAAGAACGCGGCACAGCGCATGGTGGCACAGGAGACCGATCTGGTCGCGGCCAGTGGCGCATACCTGTCCTCGTTTACGCTCGCCGTGACCGAGGTCACCGAGCGCGCCAGTTTGCCCGTCCTCACCCTCTCCTATTCCGACCTGATCACGGACCGTGGTTTCAAATACGTGTTCCAGACCGCGGCCACCGCAGGCTCGCAGGCGCGGCAAGCATTGCCCCAGATCATCAAGCTGGCGGAGACGGCCTCTGGCAAGCGGCCGAAGACGGTAGCGATCCTCACCGACAACACTGGGGCCTCGATCGCCTCCGCAAAGGCGATGCGCGAAGGCCTACTGGCGGAGAACCAGTTGCAGTTGATCGTCGACGAGACTTTCACCCCGCCGCTGGCGGATGCGACGTCGCTGGTGCAGAAGGTCCGCGCGGCAAAACCCGATCTATTGTTCTTCCTGCCGACGGTGATCTCGGACGCAAAACTGCTGCTCGAGAAGATGAACGAGTTCGGCCTCGGCCAGGGCAAGGTGCCGACGATCTCGTTCGGCATCGCGATCGCCGAGCCGGACATGCTGCAGACCGTGAGCCCGGAACTGCTTCAGGGCGTGCTGACCTGCGTTGCCAGCTGGGGCGCCAAAGGCCACGAGGCACTGATCGCCGAATTGAAGACCCGCTACAAGGAGCCGTGGATGACGCAGAACGCGATCTCCACCTATGGCGACATGTGGGTGATCAAGGACGCGCTGGAGAAGGCCGGCAAGGCCGACCGTGTCGCCGTCGGCGAGGCGCTGCGCACCATGGATGCCGGTCCGTCGAAATACTATCCGCTGGGCGAGATCAAGTTCGACGAGAAGGGCCGCCGCGTCGGCGCCGGCATGACCATCGTGCAGTGGCAGGCGGGCGTGCCGGTGACGGTGTTCCCGCCTGAGCTCGCGCTGGCGCAGCCGTTCTGGCCGAAAAACTGACGACGCCTGGAACAAGAAAACGGAGAACAACATGGACAAGGCGACTTACGACCGCGGTCTCGAAATCCGCAAGAGCGTGCTCGGCAACGAATTCGTGGACAAGGCGATCGCATCCGCGGACGACTTCAATCGTCCGATGCAGGACCTCACGACGGAGTATTGCTGGGGTTACGTCTGGGGCCGCGAAGGCCTGACGCGCAAGACCCGCAGCTTCCTTAACCTCGCAATGCTCTGTGCGCTCAATCGCCCGCACGAGCTGAAGACCCATGTTCGCGGCGCGCTCGCCAACGGCGCCACGCGCGAGGAAATCCGCGAGGTATTCATGCAGGTCGCGATCTATTGCGGCGTACCCGCCGGCGTCGACGCATTCCGGAACGCGAAGGAAGTCTTCGCCGAACTCGACAAGAAATAAGGAGACGCGTCTGCGATGAAGGGCAAATGGGCACTCGTGACCGGCGCGACGGCGGGCCTTGGCCTTGCCGTGGCGGAAGGCCTGGCCGGCGCGGGCGCCAATATTGTCCTTCACGATCTCGTCGCGCCGAAGCAGGCCGCGGACGACCTTCGCGCCCGCTTCGGTGTAAACGTCATCGCGGCAGGCGTCGATCTCACCCAGCGCGGGGCGATCGAGGCCATGATGGCGGACTTGCTCGACCGCTGCGGCGCCATCGACATCCTCGTCAACAACGCCGTTGTCAGGCATTTCTCGGCGATCGAACAGTTTCCGCCCGATCGCTGGGAGCAGGCGCTGGCCGTCAACCTTTCGGCGCCGTTCCACCTCATCCGCCTGGCGCTGCCGGCCATGAGGCAGCGCGGCTGGGGCCGGATCATCAATATGGGCTCGATCTATTCGACGCGCGCCATCGAGGACCGGATCGACTACGTCACCACCAAGACCGCGATCCTGGGCGTGACGCGCGCCGTCGCCATCGAGACGGCCCGCAGCGGCATCACCTGCAACACGCTCTGCCCGGGCACGCTGCCGACGCCCGCCATCCTGAACAAGATCGCTACGATGGCGGCGGACAGCCGACGCTCCGTCGAGGACGTGACCGGCCAATATCTCGGCGAGCGTCAGCCCACACAGCGCTTCATCGCCATGGACGCCGTCGCAGCCATGGTCGTCTTTCTCTGCGGCCCGGCCGCGAACGATATCACCGGAGCCAGCCTGCCGATCGACGGCGGCTGGTCGGTCGCTTGAGAACACTGGAATGGGAGCATTGCAATGACTGAACAATCGGGCCAGACCGTCGTGCTGACGGGCGCCGCCGGCGGAATGGGACGCGCCATCACCAAGGCTCTGCTGGAAAGCGGCCGCCGCGTCGTGCTGGTCGACCGCGACGCCAAGGCACTCCAGGAACTCGCGGCGACGGCCGGCATCGCGGTGTTTCCGATCCAGCTCGACGTCAGCGATGCGCAGGCCGTGGATCGCCTGCCGGACGCTATTCCAGCGCATTTCAAGCCGGTCGACGTGCTCATCAACAACGCCGGGCACGATATCGGCGGGCGAACGCGCTTTGACGCCGGCTCCGCCGACGACTGGTCCAATATTATCCAGACCAATCTGATCGGCTTGATGCGGGTGACGCGCGCGATCCTCCCCGAGATGATTCGGCGCAACGCCGGCCACGTGGTCAACATCAGCTCGATCAACGCGGTCCGGATCGTGCCGGACATGGCCGCCTACAGCACCAGCAAGGCTGGGGTGCACATGTTCACCGAGACCCTCCGGGGCGAGTTGGCGGAAACGGCAATCCGGGTGACCGAACTTCAACCCGGCCTGACCAGGACCAACATCATCCTGACTCGCTACCGCGGCGATAAGCAGAGGGAAAAGGACTATTTCGACCAATTCAGGATGGCGCTCGAACCGGCCGATATTGCCCGTTCCATCGTCTTCGCCCTCGACCAGCCCGCCCACGTTCAAATTGCCGAAATGATGATTCTGCCTGTAAACCGGTACTAAATCACCCACCCAGAGCCCGGACATGGAAAGACGTAGCGAATTGCAGTCGACACTCCGCATCGAGGACGTCCCGACCGTCCGGGCGATGGTCGCGCAAAAGCTGCGCGAAGCAATCATGTCCGGAACACTCAAGCCGGGCCAACGCCTGGTCGAGCGCGAGCTCTGCGAGATGATGGGCGTCAGCCGCCCCTCGATCCGTGAGGCGCTGCGTGTCCTCGAGGCCGATGGGCTGGTCAATACGGTCCCCCATCGCGGTCCAGTGGTCTCTACGATCAGCCTCGAGGAGGCCCGGCAACTCTACGCAGCGCGCGCGGTTCTCGAAGGATTCGCCGGCCGCGAATGCGCTAGGCTTCACGACCCGGAGGTCGCACGCCGGATCGGGAAAGCCTTGACACGGCTGAAGGCGGCCGCGGCCAAGCAAGATCTCGTCGGATGCCTCGAAGCCAAGACCGACTTCTACGCCGCGCTAATCGGCGGCTGCCGCAATGCGTTCATCGAGCGCATGCTCAAGCCGCTCCACGACCGGATCCAGCTGTTGCGGATCACGTCGATGTCGCAACCGAAGCGGATCAACAAGAGCCTGCGCGAGGTCACAGCGATCTGGCGCGCGATCCAGAGCGGCGATGCGGACCTCGCCGAACGCTGCTGCGTCGACCACATCAACGCGGCTGCCGTGGCCGCGCTTGACATGATTGAAAAATCGTCGGTGGCCAAGGAGGCGGCGCCTTCCGACGACTAAAATGCCGCCAGGGAGTGTTCGATGACGTATCTCGTACGATCGCTGATCCTGCTTTTCCTGCTCTATTCCTGCGGCACCGCGATCGCGGACGACTACCCCAATCGCCCGGTCACGATGATTGTGCCCTTCTCCGCCGGCGGTCCCGGCGACGTCATCGCTCGTATCCTCGGCAATGCGATGAGTGCGACGCTGAAGCAGTCCATCGTCATCGAGAACGTCGTCGGCGCCGGCGGCACGCTCGGCACTAACCGCGTCGCCAAGGCGCCCCCCGATGGCTACACGCTGCTGCTGATGCATGTCGGCCAGGCCACTGCGCCCGCGCTCTATGCGAAGTTGCCGTTCGATCCCGTCGGCGACTTCGCCATGATCGGGCTCGTCACCGACGTGCCCATGATCCTGGTGGCGCGGCCGAATTTCCCGGCCAAGGATTTGAGCGAGATGATCACGCGCATCCGCAGTGAGGGCGACAAGATGACCTTCGGCAACGTCGGTCTCGGCTCGGCTTCGCAGCTCTGCGGCCTGATGTTCATGAGCACCACTGATACGAAACTCACGCCGATCTACTACAAGGGCGGCGGACCGGCGCTGAACGACGTCATCGCCGGCCACATCGACGTCTATTGCGATCCCGCAACCGGACCGACGCCCTATATCCAGTCGAACACGATCAAAGGCTACGCGATCACCAGCAAGCAACGTGTCGCAACACTGCCTGACGTGCCGACCTCGGCCGAAGCCGGCGTTCCTGACTTCAATGTCACGACTTGGTACGGCCTCTACGCGCCGAGAGGCACGCCGAAGCCTGTGGTCGACCATCTTGTGGGCGCGTTGCAGACCGCATTGAAGGATCCCGCGCTGATCAGCCGCTTTGGCGAGCTCAGCATGACTCCGGTCGAGCCCGAACGCGCAACGCCGGATGCCCTCGAAGCTTTCTTGAAGTCTGAGATTGGGAAATGGGGACGGATTATCAAAGCGGCCGGAATCGCACCGCAATAGACGTCAGCGTCAAGGAGGCGATTGGTCCGCAACCTGCTTTGAATAATTTGGTCTTGATCTCTCGCCCCAATCCATCAGACACCCCAGCGCAACGCGGCGGTATGCACCGGGGCATCCCACAATTCCTTTGCCTGGTTGTCGAGCACGGAGACGGTGATCGAGGCACCGGCCATGTCGAGGGACGTCACATGAGAACCGGTCAGGAAACGTGTCGCCGTAATCCCTGCCCCCTCCAGAATCCTCTTGGCGCTGTTGACCATCAGATAGAGCTCGATCAGGGGCGTTGCGCCGAAGCCGTTGACCAGTAGGAGGACTTCGCTACCCCTGCCCGGCGTGAGATCACCCAGGATCGCATTGAGCATCTCGGCAGCAATCGCATCGGCAGATGCCAACGGCACCCTGCGGCGCCCCGGCTCGCCATGAATGCCGACCCCCATTTCCATTTCGTTGTCAGCCAGAGTGAAGTTCGGCCGGCCCGCCGCCGGAACGGTGCACGGCAGCAGCGCCACGCCCATCGAGCGGGTGCGCCGATTGACATCATCGCCGAGCACCTTGAGCGCGGCGAGCGGCATGCCCTTCTCGGCCGCGGCGCCGACCATCTTTTCCACGATTAGCGTCCCCGCGACACCGCGACGGCCGGTCGTGTAGGTCGATTTCTCGACCGCGACGTCATCATTGGTCACCACGCTTGCGACTTCGCGCCCGGCCATCTCGGCAGCCATGGTGAAATTCATCACATCGCCTTCGTAATTCTTGACGATGAAGAGCACGCCTGCCCCGGTGTCGACCGACTCCGCCGCCTCGACCATCTGATCCGGCGTCGGTGACGTGAAGACCTGGCCCGGACATGCGGCATCGAGCATGCCTACGCCGACGAAGCCCGCATGGAGCGGTTCATGTCCCGAGCCTCCGCCCGAGATGAGCGCGACCTTGCCCGGCTTCAGGGTGCGGCGGCGTACGAACTTCCGCTCGGCGCCGAGAAGCAGGATATCGGCATGCGCAGCCGCCAACCCGTCGAGACTCTCTTCGAGCACCGTATCGGCGCTGTTGATCAGCTTTTTCATGGCGTTCTCCCGGTTATCCGTTTTTGCAGTCCGAATTCGTCAGCCGATGCTTTCGGTGTAGCGCGCGAGCTGATCAGCAAAGTCGATGATGAGCTGCTCGAGTGCACGATTCTTCTTGTCGTCACCGAGATCGGGCACCGTCACAATAACTGTGCGCGTGCGCGCCTCTCGGTGAGGTGCGCGCAGCCGTCCGGGGTGTGCGCGTCCATAGGCTTCGAGAAAAGCCGCGCGCTCGGCTCCGGAGAGATGGCAGACTTCGAAGATGATCGCGACATGCTTCGCCGGGATCGGCACCAGATAGGCCGGATTGGTGATCTGGCTGACAAAGGAGCGGTTCTTGCCGAGCGCGGCCGCGAGCTTCAGCCGCGTCCCGGATGGCCGGTTGTCGAGGGCCCGCCGCAGGATGAGCTTGTATTCCGCGACATTGCTGTCGCCCGGCCGGCTTGTGTCTTCGCCTGCATCGTCGCTCATGCAGTCACCCCGGCGATGGCCGCTTTGAGCCGGGCCACCGCAATCGGCGAAACCGAAAGAGTCGTCAGGCCCGTCGCCAGCAGCGCATTCGTCAAGCGCATATCGGCCGCGGCATCGCCGCAGAGCGAGACCTCGACGCCGCGCTTGCGCCCGGCCTCGACGGTCCGTGTGATCAGCGCCAGCACCGCCGGATGTCCGGCATCGTTGAGGTCGGCGACAGCGCCGATGTCGCGCGCCGCAGCCATCGTGTATTGGGTCAGGTCGTTCGACCCGATGGAATAGAACGCCGCGCCAAAATCCTCCGCGCAAAGCGCTGCCGCGGGGACCTCGACCATGATGCCGAGCGGCGGCCGGGCGCAGGCGATGCCCTCTGCCTTGAGCGCCGCAAACTCCGCATCCAGCATGGCGCTGGCACGATCGAGTTCCGCGGGAACCGCGATCATCGGCAGCATCACCTTCAGCGTCCCATGGACGGCCGCACGGCACAGCGCCCGCAACTGCACGCGAAACACCTCCGGCCGTGCCAGCGAGAGACGAATCCCGCGCAAGCCCAAGAATGGATTGCGCTCGCCATCGATCGTCAAGCCGGAGATCGGCTTGTCGCCGCCCGCATCAAGGGTGCGGATCGTCACCGGCCGCCCCGCGGCCCAGTCGAGAATGCGCCGGTAGACGGCATATTGCGCATCCTCGCCCGGCAGCCCTCTTGACCCTTCGAACAGAAACTCCGTCCGCACGAGGCCGATGCCGTCGCAGATTGCGGGATCGAGACCCGCGAGGTCTTCGGGCGCAGCGACATTGAGAAGGACAGCGATGCGTCGGCCATCGGCCGTCACCGCCGGTTTGAGGCGGCCGGCATCGGCAGCGATTCGTGCGGCGTTCGCAGCCGCCACGCGGTGCTCGAACAGGCGGCGTGTTTCAGGGTTGGGATCAAAGATCACGGTGCCGGCGTCACCGTCGACCAGCGCCAATGACGGCGGCTGTCCGTTCGATGGCAATGGACCCAATCCGACCACCATAGGAGCGCCGCGTGCCCGCGCGAGCATCGCAACATGCGACGAAGGCGATCCCGCGGCCAGCGCGATGGCGCCGCCGCGGGTCCAGTCGACGGCCAGAAACGCCGAGGGCGAAATGTCATCACCCATGACGACGGAATCGCCGGAGATTTTCGCGATCGCATCCGCGCCGTTCAGGCCGGCGAGCACGCGGTCGCGAATGTCGACCAGATCCGCGGCACGAGCCTGAAAATATTCCTCATCCGCAGCGCGATAGCCGGCAATCTCCGCGTCGAGTGCCGCGCGCCAGGCATCGTCGGCGGCCTTGCCGGCCGCAACAGCTTCGTACGCCCCCTCCGCAAGCGCATCGTCGCCCAGCATCGCGACCTGAAACTCCAGAATTTCCGCGGCTTCGCTATGAACCGTCGCGATCAGTTCGGCGAGTTCCACTGCGGCCCCCTCGATCGCCGCCTTCAGTGCTGCGGCCTCCTGAGCCGGATCGCCCTTCGCCGCTCGGCTCGCCACGACACTCGTCAACACGGCGACCGGGCCGATGGCGAGGCCTGGCGAGGCAGGATGGCCGGTGAGTTGGATCTCGCCCACGATCTCACGCCTCGCCGAAACCGTCATGCACCAGCGCCAGCATGGCCGTGAGCGCCGCCTCGCCATCAGGACCGCTGATGCGGAAATGCAGCGTTGCGCCCTGCGGCGCCTTCACACGCATCACCTTCACGGGACTCTTGGCGTCCGTCCAGGGTCCGTCCGCCGCAAGCGCGATTTCGATCTTTGCGGTAAAGCCTTTCGCGCATTGCGTGAGCTTCACCGATGGCCGAGCGTGCAGGCCGACCGGATTGACGAGGACCGCGGAGGCGGTCAGTGGCGCAAAGATCTGAGTCGCCCGGTGGGCGTTGGTATCATGCATAGAATTCCTCCGCGCTGCGCTTGACGGCGGCAAGCGACGAGCCGCCCGAAGACTCGGTCGCAGCAATCACAGCCCCCTCGACCACCGGGGCATTGCAGACCAGGACGCGCGCGCGCCGGTCTTCGGGAAGCATCTCCACCGCCATCTCCGAATTGGTCTCGGCACCCCCGAGATCGACAAGGATCGCGACGCCTGCCGGTGACCAGGCCGTCTCGATCGCCGCGAGGATTCCCGCAACGTTCGTACCGAGCCCGCCATCGACATCGCCACCGGTCCAGGCCAACGGCACTGCATCTCCGACCATCTGGCGCACCATATCGGCCGCACCTTCCGCTATCTTTGGTGAATGCGACACGATGACAATTCCGACATTGCCGGGACGTAAGCTGCTCATGTATTGACCTCGAACTCCAATGTCTCAACTGCTGCACCGATCAGAAGGGACACCGAGCGCGAGCCGGGGTCCATATGACCGATCGAGCGTTCGCCAAGAAAGGACGCGCGGCCGCGGATCGCCTGCATGGGCGTGGTGCGATCGGCCGCTTGCGCCGCTTCAGTCGCGATTGCCTTGGCATCGCCGCCTCCCGCCAGAACGGCATGGACCGGCACCAGGACATCCAGCAGCGTCTTCTGCCCCGCTTCGGAACGACCGCGCGCCTTGACGGCGTCGATCGCCTTCTCCGTCGCCGCGACGAGATCGGCCCGGCTCGGCTGCTCCGGGAGTGCCTTGCCCAGTTCCATGAAGAAAGTCCCAACCAGCGGCCCAGAAGCACCGCCGACCTTCATGACCAGGGTCATTCCGATCGCTTTGAGCATTTCCGGAAGCAACTTGTCGGCAAGGCCCGGCAATGCCGCGAGCACAGCCTCGAAACCGCGCTTCATGTTCAGTCCATGATCCCCATCGCCAATCGCCTGGTCGAGGCTCGTTAACTCGTCCGCGTGTTCGATCACTGACCTTGCCAGTGCTCGCACCAGTCTTTCCCTGGCTACCCGATCGAGGCTCATGCCGCTACCCTCCAGCCCTTCGCATCGAAAAACAGCGGTTTGTTCAGACGGAGCGACACCACATCCCCGGCGCCAAAGCCCGCGTCGGGATCCGCCAGGGTCACAACCGGCCTGCCGGCGAGGTCGAGATGAAGATGGCTCTGGTCGCCGAGGTGTTCGACCCGTTTGACGGTTGCCGAGACGTTGCCACCACCGCGCGCAATCGTGAGGTGCTCGGTCCGCGCGCCGACCGTCTCGGCACCGGCTGGCGCGCCGGCGAACAAGGCCGCCGGCAGCAAATTGATCGTCGGCTGGCCTAGCCGCGCCGCGACATGCGCGTTGATCGGGTTCTCGTAAATCTCGCGCGGCGATCCGATCTGCATCAGTCGTCCGCCTTCGATCACGCCGATGCGCGACGCCATGGTCATCGCTTCGGTCTGGTCGTGGGTGACATAGAGTATCGTCGCGCCGAGATCGACCTGGATCCGCTTGAGCTCGAGGCGGAGTTCGCTGCGCAGCTTCGCATCCAGCGAGGAGAGCGGTTCGTCCATCAGATAGATCGAGGGCGAACGGACCAGAGCCCGGCCGATCGCGACGCGCTGCATCTGCCCACCCGACAGCTGCGTCGCCTTGTTGTCCAGCTTGGTCTCGATATGAAGCAGACGCGCCACCTCCTGCACCTTCGCGCGAATGTCGGCTTCGGGCACGCGGCGGGTCGGCGCGCGCAACGCGAAGGCCATGTTCTCAAACACGGTCAGGTGCGGATACAGCGAATATTGCTGGAAGACAAAGGCGACATCGCGGTCCGCCGGCGCTTCGCTGGTCACGTCGCGCCCGTCGATGCGGATCGAACCGCTATCCGGCCGATCCAATCCGGCGATCAAACGCAGTGCCGTGGTCTTGCCGGCACCCGTCGGCCCGAGCAATGCGACGAACTCGCCATCGCCGACGGTCAACGACAGATCGCTCACGGCCTGCGTCTTGCCGAATGCCTTGGAAACAGCGTTGATCTCCACCTCAGCCACGCGCGCCTCCCTCATGCAGTGCGGTGCGTATAGCCCGGCCCGACGCCTTGTCGAAGATCGACAGCGTATCAGGCCGGAAGTCGAGCCCGACAGTCTCGCCAGTCCGAAAGGATCTGCTGCTGGGTGAGCGGGCCTTGAGTGCACCGTAATGCGTCGTCACGGTCACGATCTGCGTCGTGCCCAGATACTCCGTCCCATAGACCTCACCGCGGACCATGCCGCGATCGGTAAAGCGCACATGCTCAGGCCGCACTCCGAGCACGAGCTCGCTCTCCGCCATCGCCTCGCGCGCGGCAGGAATTGCGACGTCACGCTCGCCGAGCCGGATTGCCTGTGCACCAGTCTGCAGCCCGCCACGGAACGGCAGAAGATTCATGGGCGGAGAACCGATAAAGTCCGCAACAAACAGCGAAGCTGGCCGGTCATAGATGTCGCGCGGGCTCGCGACCTGCTCGACAACACCATTGTTCATCACCGCGATCCTGTCGGCCATCGCCATGGCCTCGAGCTGGTCATGCGTGACATAGACCGTCGTCGCGCCCAGCCGGTCATGCAAAGCCCGCAGTTCGTGAATCATGGCCTCTCGCATCTCGGTATCGAGCGCACCGAGCGGTTCGTCCATCAGGAAGCACTTCGGCTTGCGCACGATCGCCCGTCCCAGCGCGACGCGCTGCCGATCACCGCCGGCGAGGCCCGACACCGATCGGTCGAGGAGGTGGGAAATCCGCAGGATGCACGCGGCCTCGACGACCCGCCGGTCGCGTTCGGCCGCACCGATGCCCTCGCATTTCAGCGGAAAGCCGATGTTGCGCCGGACATTCATGTGCGGATAGAGCGCGAAGAGCTGGAACACCAAGGCGATGTCGCGCGCCGATGCGCGGTTCATCGTCACATCTTCCCCGTCGAGCCGAATGGTGCCTGCCGTCGGCAGTTCCAGGCCGGCGATCATGCGGAGCGTCGTGGTCTTGCCACAGCCGGAAGGTCCCAGCAGGCAAAGGAACTGGCCGTGCTCCACCGTGAAGCTGGCTGACTTGACCGCATGAAACGAACCGAAGGATTTGTCGAGCGCCTCAATCTTGATCTGTGCCATCGCGCCCTACTCCCGGACTTTCGACACAATGGTGAACATCACGGTGCCGAACAGGGTCGTCGCAAACGACCAGGAATACAGCGTCAGGGAGAACGGCTGCATCAGCATGACGACACCGGCGGCGATGATCATCGTTGCCCCGGCTTCGAGCGGACCGCGGCGCAGGACGCGGTCTGCGAGACCGCGACTTGGGATCGATGGAGTGGCATCGAGACTCATTTGCGAACGGCTCCAAAGGTGATGCCGCGCAGCAGATGCTTGCGCAACAGGACCGTGAACACCACGATCGGCACCAGAAACAGCGTCGTGCCGGCGGCCACCGCGGGCCAATCCTGGCCGCCCTCGCCGATGATAATCGGAATGAACGGCGGCGCCGTCTGCGCGTTGCCCGAGGTGAGAAGCACGGCGAAAGCGTATTCGTTCCAGGCAAAGATCAGGCAGAAGATCGCCGTCGCCGCGATTCCGGTAGTGGCCTGAGGCAGCACCACCTTCACGAACGCCTGGAAGCGGGTATATCCATCGATCATCGCCGCCTCCTCGTACTCGCGCGGAATTTCGTCGATGAAGCCCTTGAGAAGCCAGACCGCGAGCGAGACGTTGACCGACGTATAGAGCAGGATCATCCCGAGCCGGGTATCCGACAATCCGACGGTGCGGTACATCAGGTAGATCGGAATCGCGACCGCAATCGGCGGCATCATTCTGGTCGATAGAATGAAGAACAGGAGGTCGTCCTTCAAAGGCACGCGGAACCGCGAGAAGCCGTAGGCCGACAAGGTGCCAAGCGCGACGGCGAGCACGGTGGAGCCGAACGCGATGATCAGCGAATTGACGAAGCGCGGCACATAGTTCGAGGGACCAGCGACCACCATGTTGCGGCTGCGTGCGATGCTATCGCAAAGCCCCTGCGGCGGTCCCAGTGAGCGGATGAACTCCGGGGTCTGACGCGAGCGTGTCGTGAACAGATTGCAGAAGCCTTCGAGCGATGGCTTGAACATCACCTTCGGCGGATAGGAAATCGCATCGTCGGGCGACTTGAACGCGGTGAGCATGATCCACACCAGCGGGATCATGGTGATGATGGCATAGAGCACGACCAGCGAGCCGGCAAAACGCCTCGTGGTGGCCGACGGCTCGACGACCGAATGGGCTGTTGTGGCTGAGGTCATCGGCTTTTCACCTTGTTCAGCGCCTTCACATAGATGTTGGCAAGGCCGAAGACCGTCACAAACAGGATGATCGCGAAGGCCGAGGAATAGCCCGTACGCCAGCTCTCGAACGCCGCACGCTTGAGCGTGATCGAGGCGACCTCCGTGGTCGATCCCGGCCCACCCCCGGTGAGCAGATTGACCATGTCGAACATCTTGAAGTTCTCAATGCCACGGAAGAGCACCGCCAGCATGATGAACGGCAGCGCCATCGGCAGCGTGATTGACCAGAACTGCCGCCATTTGGATGCACGGTCGACCTCCGCCGCTTCATAGATATAGTCCGGAATAGAACGCAGGCCTGCGAGACAAATCAGCATCACATAGGGCGTCCAAATCCAGGCGTCGACGATGACGATGGCCCAGGGGCTCAGCGTGACGTCACCTAGCATCTGGAATGACGAGGCATCGCGGCCGGTGAAGAAGGCGACCATATAGTTGAACAATCCGATCTGGGGTTGATAGAGGAACGTCCAGAAATTGCCGACGACGGCGGGCGACAGCATCATCGGCAGCAGGATGATCGTGGTCCATAGGCCGTGGCCGCGGAACTTCTTGTCGATGAGGTATGCAAGGCCGAATCCAACGACGGTCTCGATCACCACCGTCCAGATCACGAAATGCGCCGTCACCTGCATCGCCGCCCAGATGTCCGGATCGGTCAGGATCGACTGATACCAGTCAGCCCCCAACCAGATCGTCGGCACATTGGCCCGATTGGCGCGGTAGTTCGTGAACGACAGATAGATCGTCCAGAGCAAGGGAAAGATATTGATCGCGAGCAGCAGCACGATCGTCGGCGTGATGAAGAGCCAGGCGAGCGTCCTGTCTGACAGGCCCCGGATACGACGCGCCACGCCTGGTCGGACCATGACGGCCCGATAGGTAATCCGCGAAGAGGCACTCAATTCATTCATTGCATCGACCGATCCTGGCACCGGGGCGTCGACGATCCGACAGTTCCGGTCATCTCGAAGGAAACCCGGAGCGCGAGCACACGCGCTCCGGGCGGCTCGCATCAGAACTTCTTGCCTTCTTCCTTGAAGATCGCCTTCCAGTCCCTCACCAGACCGTCGAGCGCTTCCTGTGCGGTGCCTTTGTCCGCGACCACATAGTCATGTACGCGCTTCTGCTCGGCCTGGAGCAGCTGGGCGTAGGAGGGCTCGGCCCAGAAATCGACTACCATTCCCATCGACTGCAGGAACTCCTTCGCAAAGGGCGCGCTGTTCGGGAAGCCCGGATCGTTCAGCACGGACTTGGCGCAGGAATAGCCGCCGAGCGCCCACCACTTCTTCTGGACGTCGCTGCCGGAGAACCACTTGATGTATTGCAACGCCTCCGCCTGGTTCTTAGAGTAGGAGACGACCGAGATGCCCTGTCCGCCGAGTTGCGTCGCCTGGGCGGCAGGACCGGCCGGATTGACGAAGAAGCCGATCTTATCGCCGCCGACATTCGGGTCCTTGTGGAGGCCCGGGAAGAACGCGAAGAAGTTCATCTGCAGCGCGACCTGGCCGGACTTGAAGGCATCAAGCCCCTCCGACATGTAGGAGTTGGAGGCGCCGGGAGGCGTGCAGCACTTGTAGAGCTCCTTGTAGGCCTCGAGCCCCTTCACGGCGCCAGGCGAGTTCACGAACCCGTCCATCGCATAGGACTTCTTCGGATCGTCGTATTTGAAGCCGTAGTCGTAGAGATAGTTCGAGACGCCCATGGTGATGCCTTCCGAGCCACGCTCGGTGTAGATCGAGGCGCCGTAGACTTTCTTGCCGTCGATCTCGCGGCCCTGGAAGAATTGCGCGATGTCGCGGAGCTCATCCAGCGTCTTCGGCGCGGCGAGATCACGGTTGTACTTGGCCTTGAAGTCCTTCTGCACGTCCGGCCGCGCAAACCAGTCCTTGCGATAGGTCCAGCCTACCGCATCGCCCATCGCCGGCAGCGCCCAATAATTCGGCGTGTTCTTCGGCCACTCGGAATAGCCGACCACCGTCGCCGGCATGTAGTCGTCCATGCTGATTCCTTCCTTCTTGAAGAAATCGTTGAGCTTGACGTACTGGCCGTTCTCCGCGGCGCCGCCGATCCATTGTGAATCGCCGATGATGAGGTCGCACAACGAGCCGTGCGAATTGAGTTCGTTCAGGAATCGATCAGCGTAATTGGTCCAAGGCACGAATTCGAACTTCATACCAATGCCCGACTTGGCGGTGAAGTCCTTCGAAAGTTCGACCAGCGCGTTCGCCGGGTCCCATGCGGCCCAGCACAGTGTGATGGTTTTGCCCTGCGCCTGTGCGGGCGTGGTCCCCGCTCCGACGCCGAATGCGGCGGCAACAGCCCCGCATGCCACAACAAGCGTCTTCGTTATTGTCCGTTTCATTACATGTTCCCTCCGAGTGGGCCGGCCATCGACATGGCGCGGCTTTCCTACCCGCTCGAGTGCTTCGAGCAGAGCGACACAGTCCGTGACGAGCTGAATAACTAAACTAGCGTTTCCTCGCGCCACCCGGATTCTATAGGTCCGGCAGGCTCGATTTGTTTAGTAAGGCACGATTTACTAAACATTGCAAGCAGGGAAGTTGGCTGCTGCTTCGACACAGCGCCCGATGCCAGCACGCGATCCTTGTCCTAGCTCTGGGGATGATACGAAGCGCCGCGCAATAGCAGGCCGTGTCACGCCGACCCGGCGGCAACCGAAGCCGCGCGTCATACACACCGGGTTCTAAAAAACTGTCGCGGCGCTGGCTCTCTTCGAATGCAGTTCTTCAGCAAAAAGCATGGGCCGCCATGGCCCTCTGTATTGAGAGCCAACAATGGCTTGATCGCGCACGATTGTTGGTGGTTGGGTTGACCTCATCCACCTTGCGCTTGAGGTCGCGGTTCAATTGTTCGAGTGCCTTGCCGTCTTCTTTCTTGCCGCTCGTCCCCGCTCCGGTTCCGCTGCCTCCATGAGGGTCTTCGGGCTCCAGAACATGCGAGGGCGGTTTCACCGTGACAGGCGGTAGCAAGGTTGGAGGTTGCTCTTGCGTCTGGGCCATGGTCACGCGGACCAGACTCAGAACCACCATCGCCAGTATTGCGCGCATTGGCACTGTCATCGTCCGGCCCTCACCTGCATCACGAGCGTGGAGAGCTGGGTGCCATCACCAGGTAACGTATACGTCTCCGCGATCTTCGGTCCAGAGCCCGACAGCATTTCCAGAGTCGATTGCCTCTTTGACGGCGCCGGTCGGTGGCCTGTATCCGGATGTCGACATACCCTGGCCGCCGCCTGGCCCAACACTGTAAGTGACGGTCGTCCTGGTGTTGTAACCCTCCACCTCCGACCCTTTCTGGAATTTCAGAGTGCCATTGCTGATGGCCGATTGCAGGGCTGCTAGCTTGTCAGGTGGAAATCCTGCCAAGCTTCCCTCAAGGGCGTCCTTGTATTTCGCAATGAAGTCGGCATCTGATATTGACGCGTCTCCAGCTCTCGATCCCGCGGTCCACGTTGTCTTGTCCGAGCTGTCTTGCGCGCGCCCTCTCAACTTCTTGAACAGTGAGCCTTGTCCCTTTGAGCCGTCGTGAGAGGCAGTGCTCTTAGCATCAGGACCTTTCAAGGATTGAAGGAACCCACTCAACTTGTCGGCAGCTGCCTGCTCGAGATTTGCGCGTGCAAGAATTTGCTTCGCGCGGTCCGAGAGGTCGAGCACGTCGACCGGATCGCTCGACGTCGTCGGCGCCGACGATTGAGTCGAAGCTGAGGCCGACCCCGGCGCGGCAGACAAAGTTGGATCAAGCAGCGAAGTCAGAATATTGGACGTCGAACTGTTCGTCGCAGTGATCGAACTCATGGCGCAACCTTTCCAAGCAGAAGCAGTTTTTCTGATACTAGTTGCAAGGACGCCACTCAACAACCTGCGAAGATACAATAGAAATCGCGATATCGATGAAGAAAGCGTTAAAGCGGAACGGGCCGCAGATGATGCTGACGTAAGGAGGGTCGACGGGCATGGCACGGTCATGGAAGAAGTGGGCGAGGAGTTGGACCTCGTGAACATAGTTGAACCGCCAGCGATGCCAGTGCTCGTCATCGACGTTAGCGTTGACCGTGAGCAACGCCCGTTCGCCGGCAGGCCCGCGAATCGGAAGGGTGATGCCGTGACGGCCGACGCCATAGCTGGCGGCTTCGGCAAAGAAGTGCCGCGCCTCCTTGGTGTGGTGGTCCAGCCTCATCCAGTCGATCGGTAGAAATCCCGCGCGCCCGGCGCGCACCACGGGGTCGATCTGGAAGTAGTCGCGCTGCACGTATCGCTGGACCCACGCGTCGTCATAGGTCAACAGAAGCAGCGCGTTCGATTTCTCGAAAGCAGGCACCGACACCGCGTGATACACGAGGTGGGAAAGCCCAAGCTCACTCCTCCATTGGCGTAGAAAGCCCGACAACTCGTCAGTTGTTTCGGCCATTTCAATTTTCTGCAGGATAACTTCACGTTGCATGCTTGTTTCCTCGCAAGCATCTTACGCGGCTTCCGGCCGGAAGCGAGGGCCTTATGCTCGGCATCAGCACCAAGTCCGCAGGGGGAAGCGCTGTCACCGCGCCCGGCCTGTCGGAGCAGCAGCGCATCGCAGACGCCTTCTTTGCCGAGGGTCTCATTCCGGTCAAACTGGATACCGGCGCATTGAATATCTGGATTCCCAAGGGGTGCTAGGGCGCCTCGCTTCAGACAAAATCTGCAAAACAACCCCATGCAAAGTAGAACCGCCACCGGCCGGTTGCCGGCGGTGGCGGTTCCTAAGTCGAGATGAGGTTTGGTTGAATCGGCCGGCGGGCGCAGAATCCGAGGTATTCGTACCCTTCCCTAGATCACCCTCACCTGGTTCGGGTTGCGCGCGGGGTCGCCCCAGAACGCATCGTTCTCGTATTTGCGCCAGAGATCGCCCGGCAGCACGGTTTTGCGACCCGGGGATTCCACGCGCTTGCCAACCTTGTGCAGACCGGGCGTACCGATCCTGCGGTCGAACTCTTCGGCGTCGAACTCGATGTTCTGGAAATCATGCGCGAACGGCTTCTCGCCGATGAACTCGTAGACCGCCGCGATCGCCCGTTCCGGCTGGCTGGTCAGCGTCTCGTAGGTCAGCGCCAGCAGGCAGGCGGTCTGTTCGCCGCAAAACGCTTCGCGCAGCGCATTCCAGGCAAAGCCGACCATGCCGTTCGGCGCCGCCAAACCTTCCACGCGCGAATACACCGTGCCGCCCGGCTCGAAATTGAAGATGCCCGACGGCTGATACTTGTTCCTGCGAATGAGCCGCTCGACCGAATCCAGGATCCAGGGAATGTGGCGTACGCAGCAGATCACCTTGGCGCGCGGAAACAGCTCGGTGATCAGTGGCAGCCGCGCGCACCAATTGCGGTTGGTGTCGAAAACCACGTGCCCTTTCGGCAGATCGGCGTAATAGGTCGAGAAGATCGCCTTGATGAGGTCGCGGCGCTGCTCGTCGGTGATGAAGATCGCGGTCTCGTTGCTCATGCTCATGCTGCGCAGCATGCCGTCGACCAGCGAGCCGACCGGTCCAGTCATCCCGGCACGAAAGCGCGGGTTCTGTCGCAATATGGCCGACAGCAGCGTCGAGCCCGCGCGCGGAAGTCCGGAGATGAAATGGATATCGCCTTGCATGATCCTGCAAACCTGACGGAAGATTCGTGACTAGACTACCAGAAAATCCCGCTGCTGCAGCAGGTTCGGGTTGACACCGATCAGCGTGACCGTGTGAAGGGCGTCGAGCGCGATGGTAGTGTCGGCCGGGTTGCCGGCATTGTGGGGGTCGGCGGTGATCGCAGCCAGCGCTGCCGCCGCGTTCGCGTAAGTCGACTGGCTGAGTTGCAGCACGTCGTGCGCCACGTCGAAATTGCCGATGGTCGCTGTGGCTGCCGCCTGCGAATTGAACTGGAACACGTATGTATCGTTCGCACCCGAGGCCGTGAGTGCGGCGTTGGCGCCCTGCACGGTGACCGTGTGCGAGCCGTCATTGTTGGTGACGTCCTGCGCGACCATGGCGCCATTTGCGTCATAGCTGACCAAGGACCTGGCGTAAGGCGCGTTGGCGCCGAGATTGAAACTGGCGACCGTCTCGTTCACCGTCGATGGCGTCAGCAGCGTGTTCAGATGCGCATCATCCGTGGGCGTCGTGTTCTGGAATTCGATTTGCAGCGGGCCTGAGCCGACGCCCTGCACCAGGATATGGGCCGTGCCGCCGGTGACGGTGATCGCGATGTCGGTGTCGTGGCCGCCATTGACCGTCGAGACCGACACCGAATTGGGATCGACGCCTTCGATATGGATGCGGTCGTGCTCGTTGCTGCCGGTTGCCCAGGAGAAGTCGGTAATCTTGTCGGTCACGCCTGCCGCAAGATCGCTGCCGCGGAAGAAGAACACGTCGTCCCCCGTCCCGCCAGTGAGACTATGCGCGCCGCTACCGTAATGGATCACGTCGTTGCCCGAGCGATCCGGTCCCGCGGTGACGGTCGTGGTGTTGGCCGCAGCGTCGTAGGTGAACTGGAAGTCCGAAAGCGAAGCGATGTCGTCGCCGGTCACCGCAAGGCTGACCGATCCACTCGCGCCGCTCAGCACCAGCACGCCGTTGCTGTAGCTGTCGCTCGCGGCATGGAAGCCGTCGACGACGATCTGGTCACGCGTGCCGAAATGCTCGATCGCGTTGACCGGCGCATTGGCGGCGTTGAACTCCAGCGCAGCATGGCCCGCCGCCGAGAAGTCGATCGCGCCGGAGCCGGCCGCGCCGTGTGCGGTGAGGTCGAGCGTACCGTTCTCGATCGTGATGCCGCCGGTGAACGTATTCGTCGTTCCCAGCACCAGCGTTCCGTCGCCATCGAGCACCAGATGTCCCGCGCCGGTCTGGCCGCTGGCATCGTGCGAGCCGGTCATGTCGGCGATCACGTCGCTGATCGTGATGATGTGCGTCGCATCGGGAGCGAAGGTGATGGTCTGGTTGCCCTGGAGGAAGATGCCGCTGCCGAGGCCCGATCCGGAATTGTGAGCGGCATTCGAGCCCGAACCACCGGCAACGCTGTTGTCATGGGCGCCACCGCTGCCGCCGAAGGTCAGCGAGCCACCTTCCTGGACGAAGATCGCGCCGCCCGCGCCGAGGCCGCCGCCGCCCGATTGATAGCTGGCCGAGCCGCGTCCAGCACCGAAACCGCCGGCCGCATCGCCGGAGCTAGAGTAGCCGGCGCCACCGCCACCGCCGAAGCCGCCGGTGCCGCCCGCGCCCCGTATTGAAGCGCCGCCACCGCCGCCGAACCCGCCGGCACCGCCGGCGCTACCGGTGAAATCAACAGGGCTAACGACACCGCCGCCACCGCCACCGCCAAAACCGCCTGCGCCAGCCGACGAGGCGGTACCCGCACTGCCACCGATGCCGCCACCAGCGCCGCCGACATAGCCGTAGAAACCGCTGCCATACCAATTGGTGCCAGTGACGCCACCGCCACCATTGGCACCACCCGCGCCGCCGCCGGGCGCCGCGCCGACGACGATGCCGCGACCGGGACTATAACCGGAGTAGGTCCCGCCGGATGCGGCGAGGCCGACGCCGCCGCCGCCATTGCCGTTGCCCGTGCCGCCCATGCCGCCGCCGCCGGCAGCAAAACCAAGGGAATAGTGTCCATTGCCGCCGATCGCCCGATCATGTGCAAAGCTGACATTGTCGAGCGTGACCGCGCCACCCGAGGCGATGAAGAGGCCACCGCCAAGTCCCGCGCCGCCACCGCCACCGCTTGCGGAGTCACCGCCCCTGGCGACCGCGTTGATGACGCCGAGATTATCGATGTCGATCGTACCGGAATAGACGAACAGGCCAGGAAGTCCGTGGGCGTCCAGCGTGTGGGCATTGCCGTGGATGCTCAGCGTATCGCCCGAGGCGAGATTGAAAGCTGCGAGCTGTGAGTTCAGGACGAGGTCGCCGACGATGTTGAACGTGTAATGCGTATTGGCGTGCGAATACGCGCCGGTCAGATCGATCGCCGCGATGTCCGCCGCAAGGTCCGCAGCCGACGTGATCGTAAAGCTGGTGGCGGTCGTCGCCACATTCACGTTAGCGGCCGCCGATGCTGCGCTGGTCGCCGAGCCCGCGCCGTTCACCAGCGTCTGCGTCGCCGTGATCGCGTGAGCGCCGTCGCCGAGCGCGAGGCCATTGGTCGAATAGATCGCGAAGTGGCCGGTCTGGTCCACCGTACCGGAGCCGATCGCGGTGGTGCCGCCATCCGCATACAGCGTGATGGTGTCACCCACCTTGCCGGTACCGAACGCCTCGACGCGCCCGCCGGGATCGTCGACCGAAACCACCGATGTGATGACCGGCGCGACTGGCGCAACCGTCGCAACGAAGCTCGACGCGCTGCTGGTAAGATGAGCCGCGTTGGTCTCGGTCACCGACACGGTTTGGAGGCCGGGGTTCAAGCCCGAAATCGTCGTGATGTCGAAATGCCCAGTGGCATCGACGATTCCCGAACCAATGGTGGCGCCGCCCAAGGTGATCGTCACGGAGTTGCCGACTTCGCCCGTCCCGACGAACTCGAGCGCACCGCCCTCCACCGCCGTTCCGATCTGCGCGGTGATCGTGGGCGCGATCGGATTGACGTTGACGGTGTATGCCGGCGACAGCGCGCTTGCGACGCCGTCATCGGTTTCGGTCGCGGTGAAGGTGTGCACGGCATCGGCGAACGTCACGCTGGTCGTGATCGAGAACGTGCCGTTGGCGGCAACCGTGCCGGTGCCGACCGCCGTCGCGCCGCCATCGGCGTAAAGCGTGATGGTGCCGCCGACGTGCTGGGCCGTGCCCTTCACTGTTACGGTGGTGCCGTTGATCGGCTGGCCGACCAGCGCGGTGATCGCTGGCGCATTGGGCGTGACATTGACCGACATACCGCCGGAGATCACACTGACCAGGTTGGCGGCGTTGGTTTCGGTGGCACGGATGGTATGCGCGCCGCCGAGGATATTGGCGAAGATGTCGAAATGGCCGGTCGCATCGACCACCCCGGTGGCCAGCACCGTCGTGCTGCCGTCGGCGAACAGCTTGATCGTCTCGCCGACCTCGCCGGTGCCCTGCACCTCGATGCGCTGCGTGGTGCCGGAGACGGGAAGCACCGCCGAGATGACCGGCGTGTCCGGAATCACGTTGACGGCGAATTGCGACGACACCGGGCTGACGAAATTGGAGGAATCGGTCGCCGTCGCGGTCAGGCGATGCACGCCGTCGGCAAAGATCAGCGTCGTCGTGATGTCGAAATGTCCGGTGGCGTCGGTGACGCCGGTGCCGACCGGCGTCGCACCGCCATCGGCATAGAGCGTGACGGTCTGGTTGGGCTGGCCCGTGCCCTTGACCTCGATGGTGCCGCCATTGTCGGGTTGACCGACCAGCGTGGTGATGACCGGCGCCGACGGGACGACATTGACCGAGAAGCTGTTCGACGCCGTGCTGGACAGGTTCGAAGCGTCGAAGGTGACTGCCGTCAGCGTGTGGACGCCGTTAGAAAGCCCCGACGTTGTCGTGAAATCGAAATGGCCGCTGCCATCGGTGTTGCCGGTGCCGATCACGGTCGTGCCGCCGTCGGCAAAGATCTTGATGATCCGGTTGGCTTCGCCCGTCCCCCTCACCTCGATCGGCCCGCCATTGAAGGGGCTATTCACCACGGCTGTGATCGTGGGCACGGTCGGATTGACGTTGACGATGAAGCCGGCCGACAGCGGGCTCACAAGGCCCAGGCTGTCGGTCTCGGTTGCCCGGATCGTATGGCTGCCGTCGATCAATGCCGGCGTGACGATGTCGAAATTGCCGTTCGCGTCCGCAGTGCCGGTCGCGAACGCGGTCGAGCTGCCGTCGAGATACAGCTTGATCGTCTGGTTGGGCAGCGCAGTGCCCTTCAGCTCGACGGTGTCGCCGTTGATCGGATGGCCGATCTGCGTCGTGATCACCGGTGCGCTCGGAAGGACATTGACCGCGAATCCGGCTGATGTCTGCGACGACGTTCCCGTCTGCGATACCGCCTGGAATGTGTAGACGCCGTCGGCGAGCGGCGAGGTGATGACATCGAAATTGCCATTGCCGTCGACGATGCCGGTGCCCAGAACGGTCGAGCCGCCATTGGCGATGATCGTGACCGTGGTGCCCGGGGCGGCCGTGCCGCGCAGTTCGACGCCGCTGCCGTAGACTGGCTGGCCAACCACGCCGGTGATCCCGAACGGCACGCGATCCGTCACCATCACGCCACCGCTGTAGGCGGTGACGTCGAACGTGAACAGCGAGAGATTGAGGCCGGGATTGAGATGCAGATCGACGGAATGGACGCCGTCAGTGACGGTCAGGACGTTGTTGGCGCCCAGCGTCGCCGTCGCATTGGCGGCAAAGCCGGCCAGCTTGATCGTATCGCCCGGGTTGAAGCCGTTGATCTGGTTGGACACCGTCACGCCCGCTTCGATGACCAGGGTCGCGCCGGAATTCGGCATGAAGGTGATGACGCCGCTGCCGATCGAATTCACCGAGGCGAGATCGATGGTGCTGCTGCCGCTCAACACCATGCCACCGGTCAGCAGATTGTTTCCGGTGATGGTCAGCACCGACGTGCCAGATGTGCTGATGGTACCGCCGCCCGTGATCTTGTTCGCCAGCGTGATGTGCGCCGAGCCCGACAGCGAGACGGAATCGTTGATGAGATCACTGGCCGGCAGCGACACGGTGCCGGTGTTGGAGATGTCGATTGTGGTGCCGGTAATGGCGCCCGACAGCGTGACGTTGCCGGCTCCCGCGACATGGATGACGCCGACGCCTGCACCCCCGATCGTGTCCGAGATGGTCAACGTGTCGCCCTGTAGAGGCGCAAGGGTGACGTTCGGCGAGGCCGCGAAGAGGCCCGAACCGATGCCCTGCCCGTTCGTGCCCGCACTGGCACTGGTGTAGGACGCGCCGCCGAGACCGCCGACAGCCGAGTTGCCGCCGATCGAGCCGCCCCGGATCGTCAACGCGCCTCCCGCGCCAACGAAGACGCCGCCGCCAAGACCGGCGCCGCCGCCGCCACCTCCGGATGGAACGTTTAGCCCG
>NZ_LSEF01000050.1 GCF_001641695.1 Bradyrhizobium neotropicale | reverse complement strand
TGTCCAGACCGAAGACATCGGTAACAGATCGTACCTAAGACATAGGTGACAACCTCGTGCCGAGCGGGTTGCCGATTGGTTGCAAGGTCATTTACTCCAGGTCGATCCCGCCGACGCGCAACGCATCCGATTTGGTGTGTTACGGCGAGACGCGTTCATGGCATGACCATTATTGCTCGGTCCGCGCTTTCGCCGTCAACCCCGCGCGGCAAAGGCCGCGCCCCTGCGGGCTTCGGGGGGGTGACGGCTCAGCGCGGCCAAGCAACTGGCCACCATGCCAAGAATGCAGGAAAGCGCGTCTCGGTCAGAGCGCCGAGGCCGTACTTGAGACATGGGTGGCGGGCTTCGGGCCGAACGGGTTGTCGAGGGGTTGCAAGGTCTTTTGCTCGAGGTCGAAGTAACCGAGATCGTAATGCATGAAGCTGACGAGCCAAATGCCGTCGTCGACTTCCTTGATGCCGAGCTTCTGGCCGGCCAGCACGGTGGAGATGTTGATCTTCTTGCGATGGAGGCAGAGGCGGCCGCAGGCGGTGATGACACCGTCGCGGTCGTGGAACGGATATGTGAGTTCCGGCAGACCATCGTAGCGGCGGGTTGAGGCTGTGTAGAGCTCTCCGGGGCACTTCATGTCGAGCGCCTCGTGGGGACGTTCAGAATTGAACTCGCGGAGGAAGGCATCGAAGCGTGCCTGCTGCTGCAAGCTGTTGAACCCCGGCGGCCGGGTGGCCTCCTTCTTCAGCGTGAGATGCATGCGCTCGTGACGGCCGTTCTGCTGCGGATGGCCCGGCTTGATGCGTTCGATCGCAATGCCGAGTCTGAGCCACCACACCGACAGCTTCGAGAGGTTGAACAGCGCGTTTGGACTGGCAAAGGGCACGCCATTGTCGGAGCGGATGGCAAAGGGCAGACCGCGCTCGCGGAACAGCCGTTCAAAGGCAGTAATGGCAGGATCTTCCCGCGTGGAATCCAGCGCTTCACAGAGCAGCAGGAAGCGCGAGGCATGGTCGGTGACGGTCAGCGGATAGCAGTATCGGCCATTGCCGAGCTTGAACTCGCCCTTGAAGTCGGCACACCACAGATCGTTGGCAAGCGTGCCCTGCGACAGCGGCGTGCCGTGCGCGCGGTGGCGCGGCACGCAGCCGCGCTTGACCAGGCCATGGCGGTCGAGGATCGCATGGATGGTGCTTTTGGCCGGCACCCGGACGTCGCCGTCGAGCCGTCGCACCAGGAGCTCGCGGATCTTGCGGGCGCCCCAGTGTGGCTTCTCGCCCTTCAGCCGAACGATCAGGGTCTCGACCTGCTGCGGGAGCTGGTTGGCGTAACGGATCGGCCGCCTGGAGCGGTCGCTTAACGCTTCAAGCCCGTGCTCCTTGTAACGATCGAAAATCTTGTAGCCAGTTTTGCGGGAGATGCCGAACTCCCGGCAGACCTCGGCCATGGCTTCTCCATCCAGAAGCCGGGCGACAAAGCGAAGGCGCTCTTCCATTACCGAACTCGCTTTCCACGGCATCCACACCTCCCGCAGAACAAAAGCGGAAAGTGTAACCCATGTGTCCGGTACGTTCTGTCACCTATGTCTCGGGCCGCTCAACATCCCGAACATGTCCAATGCTGTGCTGCAGCGTCCCGTGCGGTCCACTGTCGTGGCGCACGGCAACGGAGTCCGGATGTGATCGCCGTCACATAACCTCGCTTCGGTCTTTCCTAGTGTCCGCTCACGCAAACACGGGGAGACGTCACATGCGCAAGATCATTCTGGTTGCCGCCATGGTTCTGGCCTCGGCCTCCGCACAGGCTGCTGGTACGCGCAGCTTGACCCTGGCTTCCGCCGAGACGCCCGCAGCTACGAACGCTACTCCTGCGGCAGCACCGGCAGAGACTCCGAAATACGTGGACCGGCCTGCCGCCGTCCCCACCACGCCTGCGGCCGCGACGACGACGCCTGCAACGAACTGCGCGCCCAGCAACGACGCCGCCAAGCCTGCACCGAAGACCACGGCGAAGGCCGACAAGCCCAGGCGCCACCGTGGCTGGACCGAGGGCCGCATCATCGGCGAGCTGCATCGCCACGGGATCTATTGGTAATAGTGCGTCAGTCGCTGCGCGCTCGTCATGCCCGGGCAAAAGCGCGAAGCGCGTCTTCGCGCTAGATGTCCCGGGCATCCACGTCTATCCACGCGGACCCAAGAACGTGGATGGCCGGGACAAGCCCGGCCATGACGCAAGTGGAGATAATCCGATCTAGATAGCGACGTTACTGCGAGACCGTCTGCACCACGCTCGAGATCGGACGCGCGCTCGACGTCGGCACTTTCAGGTCCTTGAGCAGCGCTTCGTCATATTCCGGCAGCGTCTGGAAGGTTGTCTTGGCCTTGATCTGCACGACCTTGTAGCCGCCGGCCTTCAGGCGCGCGAGCAGCGTCGGCAGCGCTTCGCCGGTGTGCTTCTGGAAGTCATGCATCAGGATGATGCCCTTGCCGAGCTTGTCGAGCTTGGTCATCACGTTGCTGACGATCTTGTCGGGCGTGCTCTCCTTGCGGAAATCGAATGAGTCGAGATCGGTCGAGAACATCGCGACGTTGCGGGTGCCGAAATAACTCACGATCGCCGGATTGTGCTGGAGCTGCGGGAAGCGGAAGAACGGTGCCGGATTGGTGCCGAGCGCGAACTTGACCGCGCTAAAGCCCTTCTCGACCTCGTCCTTGGCTTGGCTCTCCGTCATCTTCTTGCTGTTGAGATTGACGTGCGACCAGGTGTGCGCGCCAACGGTATGGCCCTGGGCCAGCACCTGGCGCAGGATTTCCGGATGATAAGTCGCGTGCTTGCCGACCGCAAAGAACAGCCCCTTGGTGCATTCGTCGGCGAGCGCCTTCAGCACGGCCGGCGTGTTGTTCGGCCACGGACCGTCGTCGAAGGTCAGCACGACCTCCTTGTCGGTCAGGAAGTCGAACTGCTTGAAGTGCTCGAAGCCGAAGCCGGGGCCGCCGGTGGTGTCGATCTCGACCACGCGGGCGACGCCAAGCGCGTTCGGATTGGCGCAGGTCGATTTCTGCTGAACCGGCATGGCCGGTGCGGGAGCGGACGCCTGGGCTACGGCGAGTGTTGCCGGCTTGCCAGAGAGCGCCGCGGTGACCTCGACGTCATCCTTGACGGCCAGTTTCGCCGGTGCCGGCAACGGATCGGCGGCACGGGCGGCAATCGTCTTGGGCGCGGCCTGTTCGGCGCGCGAGGAATAAAAGAACCAACCTCCGGCGGCGATCACGACCGCCGCAATTACACTGGCCAGCATCAGGCCCAACGCATTACGCATCGCGCTACTCTTTCCAATTACGCAACCAAACCAGCGGTTTCTTTCCCGCGCCGAGCTATTAATGCGAAGGAAGAGTTAACGTGACACCAACACGACAGCGGTTCCGAAGGAATTTCAGGGAGGTGCGCCAAAGTGACCGATGTCACAGTGGCCGACCGTCCCGTGACCGTCATCACAGTGGAAACGACTTTGCTGGAACATCGTAGCTCCCATCAACAACCGGCCCCGCTTTCCGCGGCGCCAATGGGAGCTTCAAATGACCAAGTCTTTGATGAGCACGTCTCCGAGGAGCAAGATCCGCGACACCAGCCTGGCTCTGGGCTTTGCCGCCATCGTCTCCATCCTGTCGACCGGGTCGAGCTTCGCCTTCTCGTCCGAGGCGCAGCAGATGTGCACCGGCGACGCCTTCCGCCTGTGCTCGTCGGAAATCCCCAACATTCCGAAGATCACCGCCTGCATGATCAAACACCGCACCGATCTCAGCGCCGGCTGTCGCGCGGTGATGGACAAGGACCTCGCCAAGGGCGCGTCACGCAAGGTCGCTGACGCCCGGGACAACAAGTAACAGCGCGCACGACGAATTCGTCGTTTGCGTCCTTTAGCTCCATCGCGACGTGCCCCGGCGTGAAAGCCGGGGCCACGCGGCAGCGCCAGCGCGGTCCACCAACAAAGCCGTTGCGGCGGTGGAACCATCGCTTTAGCTTCGCCCGCCTATCGTTCGGGTACGAGGCAATGACGCGATGAGCAGAATTCTTTTCATGATTCCGTTGGCGCTGATCGCATCGAGCGCATCGGCGCAGCAGCAGCCGGGGCACGACGCCTGCGCGCGCGATGTCTCGCGTCACTGCCGCGCCGTGATGAACAATGGCGATTCAGCCGTGCTCGCCTGCCTCAAGCAAAACCGCACGCGCCTCAGCAAGGCCTGCGACAAGGTGCTGACCGAGCACGGGCAGTAGTTTCTCCCCCGTCATGCCGGGGCATCGCGCAGCGATGAATCCGGAATCCATCGAGCCGCATTCGCCTGGAGGAATGGATTCCGGGCTCGCGCCTGACGGCGCGCCCCGGGATGACGAGAGAAGGCTTACGTACTGCTTCCCGCCGCGGTCGCGACCACCGGCAGCACTTCGGCGCTTGCGCGGTCCGGCGTCTCTTCCTTCCAGCGCACCGAGCCGAACGGGCGCTCCAGCATGCGGCGGATCCGCACCGGCTCGGGGCCGATGTGGAAGTCGATCGCGCTCTGGTGCAGCGCGCGTTCGGATTGGGTCGAGCGGTTGCGCTGGCGCAAATAATCGAGCCAGGTCGGGCAGTGATAGCGTTCGGTCCACAGCTCCGGATCGGCGATGTCGCGCGCGATCGACCAGCCATAGGCGCCGTTGCGCTGGCGACTGAGCTGCACGTCCTGCATCACATTGTGGAAGGCGCGCGCATTCTCCTGCGCCACGCGATATTCGATCTCGACCACGAGGGGGCCGCTGCGCCCCGTCAGCGACAACCGCACTTCCGGATCGGCCAGCACCTCGGCATCCTCGTTGCGCGCGCCGACGCGCGGCATCGCAAGCCAAAGTCCCAGGAGCGGCGAGATCAGCATCAGGCCAGCCGCGACCAGCAGCGCGACCTCCACGCCGGCGTAGTCGGTGAGGTGACCCCAGCCCCAGGCGCCGATCGCAATGCCGCCCGAAATCGAGGCCTGGAATGCCGCGAGCGATCGTCCTGCGACCCAGCGCGGCGCCGAGAGCTGCACGCCGATATTGAACAGCGCGACGGCGGCCATCCAGACCGCGCCCGCCAGCACCAGCGCGGTCGCGGTCAGCACCGGCTCGCTGCTCAAGGCAAGCGCGGCCATCGCGAACGCGATCGAGATGGTGCAGGCGCGAATCGCGGCTTCGCCGCTCATGCGCTTGCGCAGCTCGTGAATGTTGAGCGCGCCGACGACCGCGCCCATGCCGAAGGCGCCCAGCATGATGCCGTAGGTCTGGGCGCCGCCATGCAGGAGGTCGCGCGCGACCAGCGGCATCAGCGCCATGATGGCGCCGCCGATCAGGCCCATCACCAGCGTGCGCAAGAGCACGATCTTGATCGGCGGCGAATTGGTGATGTAGCGGAAGCCGGAGACCATGGCCCGGTTGAGCTTTTCCCGCGGCAGGCGCGAGGGCTCGGTGGTGCGTCGCCAGAGCAGCAGCACCACCAGAAGGGGCAGATAGAGGATGGCGTTGCAGGCAAAGGCGGCGACCGCGCCGGCCGCGGCGACGATGACGCCGCCGACCGCGGGACCGAAGCTGCGTGCGATGTTGTAGCTGATGCCGTTCAGCGCGACCGCCGACGGCAGCGCATCCGGCGGCACCTGTTCACTGACCGACGACTGCCAGGCCGGACCGAACAGCGCATTGCCGCTGCCGACGACGAAGCAGAAGGCGAGCAGCGTTTCCGGGGTGATCAGCTTGAGCCCGGCCAGGATCGTGAGCGCAGTCGCGCCGATCAGCGCGATCGAGAGCGACACCAGGGTCACGATACGGCGGTCATACATGTCGGCGATGGCGCCGGCCGGCATCGAGATCAGCATGATCGGCAGCATCAGCGCGGTCTGCACCAGCGCCACCTTGTCGGCCGATGCCGCCATCTGCGTCATCGCCCAGGCGGCGCCGACGCCCTGGATCAGGAGACCAAGATTGGAGAGCAGGCTGGCGAGCCAGATGCGCCGGAACACGGTGTACCGCAGCGGTGCGGTGATGCCGTCGGCGGCAATTCTCTGACGTTTCGGCTGCTCGGTCATATCCCCTTCCATTTGGGTTGGCAGAAGTGGTCTTGGCAGTTTCGGCGATTCCAGCGGGTTCAGTGATGCCCGCGAAAGTCCTTCGCTGTCCAGTGCTTAGACGTCTATAAGCGGTGCAAAGGCGTGAGTTCGCCCGAAAGGAACATGATGAAGCTGTCGCGACGGACCATCCTGCAAGGTATCAGTGCCCTGCCCTTCGCGGCTGCGAGCGTCCGGATCGACGCCTTGGCCCAGACCGCGCCCGCGAGCTCCGAGGTGCCGCCGATCCTGTTCGTCCATGGCAATGGCGACTACGACGCGCTCTGGATGACCACAATGTGGCGGATGGAATCGAACGGCATTGCGCGCGATCGCCTGCTGGCAATCAATTTCACCGATCCCCTGGCGCGTAGCGACGACAAGGTCGAGCAGGCGGACCGCTCCTCAACCGCGGACCAGCGCCGCGAGCTCGCTGCTGCCATCGCGGAGCTGAAGCGCCGCACCGGTGCGACTCGCGTGGCGCTGGTCGGCAGCTCGCGTGGCGGCTACGCGATCCGCAACGTCATCAAGAACGGCGGCGCTGATGATGTCAGCCACGCCGTGCTGTGCGGCACGCCCAACCACGGCGTCTTTGCGACCGACGACGCGCTCGGCAGCGAGTTCAACGGCCGCGGTGCGTTCCTGCGTGGTCTGAATGAAGGCGAGAGCGAGGTGACGCCGGGCCCGGCCTTCCTCACGCTGCGCAGCGACGGCATGGACAAGTATGCGCAAGCCGATGGCCGCTTCATCGGCAAGCCCGGCGTGCCGACCGGCGTCACCACAGAGGGGCCGGAGCTGAAGGGCGCCACCAATCTCGTGCTCGGCGCACTCGATCATCGCGAGGTGGCGTTTCATCCGCGCGCCTTCCGCGAGATCTACAAATTCATCGCGGGGCGTGAGCCCGCGCGCATCGCGGTTCTGCCGGAGCAGACCGTCAGGCTGAGCGGCCTCGTCACGGGCACGCCCGGCGGCGTGCCGACCAATCGCCCGGTCGCCGGCGCAACGGTCGAGATCTTCCGCGTCGATCCCGAAAACGGCGAGCGCAAGGGCAATGCGGTGCATAGCTCGACAACGGCGGCCGACGGCCGCTGGGGGCCGGTACAGGTCGACCCCTCCTGGTCGCTCGAATTCGTCCTGACTTCGCCGGACGCGCCGACGACGCATATCTACCGCTCGCCGTTCCCGCGCTCGTCCGACGTCGTGCACCTGCGCGCCGCGCGCCCGCTCGGGCCGACCGACAAGGATGCTGGCGCAGTCGTGATCATGTCCCGCCCGCGCGGCTATTTCGGCCTGCCGCGGGACGTGGTGCTGTTCGACGGCAAGGAGCCGGCCGACGTCAAGCCGGGCGTGCCCACGGATGCGGCAGCAACCCTGCGCCTTCTGCTCGCCGACGTCGGGCGTAACATCGTGGCCGAATTTGGCGAAGAACGGATTGTGGCGCGGGCCTGGCCTGCCGCCGAGAACAGGATTGCGATTGCCGAACTGACTTACTAGCTATTTGGCCACGCGAGACTTCTCAACGAACGATCTGCGGGGAGAGAGCCATGAACATCGCCAGCGTGCGTCGGCCTATCGTCCCCCCAGCCCCGCCGCGCGCGCCGGACGACATGTCGTTCCTGAGCAAGCTCGCGGTGATCCGGCGAAACATGATCGCGACCTGGGGGCAGCGTGCCTATGAGGAAGAGATCATCCCGGGCCGCTTCATCTTCCGCAACAGTTTCATCCTGAACCGCCCGGATGCGATCCGGCATGTCCTGCTCAGCAACTACGAGAACTACACGCGCACGCCGGCGGGCATCCGCATGCTGCGTCCCGTGCTCGGTGATGGTCTTCTGATTGCGGAAGGTCATTCCTGGACGTTTCAGCGTCGCACCCTTGCGCCGGCGTTTACGCCGCGCGCCACCGCCAACCTCGTCCCGCATATGACCGCGGTGCTCGACGAGACCATCGCGAAGCTGGATGGGCGCGTGGGCGAAGCCGTCGACCTCCGCGAGATCATGCAGCGCATGACGCTCGAGATCGCCGGACGCACCATGTTCTCCTTCGGCATGGAACGCCATGGTCCGACCTTGCGCAACTTCATCATGGAGTATGCCGAGCGGCTGGGACGGGCATATTTTCTCGACATGGTGCTGCCGGTGTCCTGGCCGAGCCCGATGGATTTTGCCCGCGCCCGCTTCCGCAAGCGCTGGACCGAATTCGTTGCGATGCTGATCGCCGAGCGGCGTGCGGTGGGCAAGAAGGACGGTGCGCCGCCGCGCGATCTGTTCGATCTCATGGACGAGGCGCGCGATCCCGAGACCGGCAAGGGCTTTTCCGACGCGCAGCTCGTCGATGAGGTCGCGACCATGATTCTCGCGGGTCACGAGACCACGGCGACCGCGCTGTTCTGGGCGCTGTATCTGCTCGCGCTCGATCCGGAGACGCAGGAGGAAGTTGCCTCCGAGACCCGCGGCGAACACCTCGACAGCATCGCGGACATCGATCGCCAGAAGTTCACCCGCGCGGTGATCGAGGAGACGATGCGGCTCTATCCGCCTGCCTTCCTGATTGCGCGGGCGGCCCGCGACAAGGACAATGCGGCCGGCGTCGCGATCGGCAAGGGCGACATCATCATGATCGCGCCGTGGCTGTTGCACCGCCACGAGAAGCTGTGGGATCAGCCGAACGCGTTCATCCCGAAACGCTTCATGTCGGCCGAGGCACCCGACCGCTTCGCTTACTTGCCATTCGGCGCGGGGCCGCGCGTCTGCGTCGGCGCGCCCTTTGCTCAGGCAGAATCCGTGCTGGCGCTGGCGAGGCTCATCGGGGCGTTCCGGGTCGAGCTCGTCGACACCAATCCCGTCATTCCGCTCGGCGTCGTCACGACCCAGCCGGATCACTCACCCATGTTCCGCATCACGCGTCGGTGACAGGCGATTGCCTCGCCGATGGCGTGATACACCCGAGATAGAGCCCCCGCCATGAGCGACACACAGGCGCAGTTTTCCGTTCTGAAGCAGACCGCAGATCCGAAGGTCGTCGACGCGATTGAGCAACTGGTCGCGCAGGGCGGGGATCACGAGCTCAATCGCATCAATGTCATCGACTTCTCGAAGCGACATGATCTCGACGAAGAACGCTCGATCTCGGCTTTCCTGCATTCGGCGCGACTAGGCCTGTTCGATCTCGGCTGGAACGTGCTGTGCCCGGGTTGCGGCGGCGTGCTCGGGGCGCACTCGACCCTGAAGGCGCTCAAGCCCGATGATTATCACTGCGCGCTGTGCGCCTGCGGCTACAAGCCGAACGTCGACGATCAGGTCGAAGTGTCATTCACGGTCAACCCCCGGGTTCGGCGAATTGCTGCCCATGATCCCGATACGCTGCCCGTGTGGGAGTACTACAAGCAGATGTACTGGAGCTCCGGCGTCGATTTCACGGAGGAATCGGTTGCAACGCTGGCGAACGAGGTGACGCTGGAGACACGCGATCTGCCGCGCGGCGAAACAACGACAATCCTGCTGCAGCTTCCCCAGCAGTTCATCATCGTTTTCGAGCCGATCACGCACGCTGCGCTGTTCATCGACGTGCAGGGCGAGCCGGTCGGCGAGCCGCAGGAGCTCTCCATCGCCTACACCAACGAACCGGCGCCGACAAAGACGGTCAACCTGCGCCCAGGTCCGCTAAACCTCACGCTCAAGAACCAGGCGAGCACCCGCGCGCTTCCATCGATATTCATCGCGGCCGAGGCGCTCCATCATCTCATCGGCAAGCGCAAGCCGTTCCTCACCGCCAAGCGAATGCTGTCGAACCAGACCTTTCGCGATGTGTTCAAGGCCGACAACCTCAACATCGACCAGCGGCTCCAGATCACTTCGCTGACGTTCCTGTTCACCGATCTGAAGGGCTCGACCGCGCTCTACGAGCGCGTCGGCGATCTCGCCGCCTTCGATCTCGTGCGCGCGCATTTCCACGCGCTGCTCGAGATCATCTCTTCGGAGAAGGGCGCGGTGGTGAAGACCATCGGCGATGCCGTGATGGCGACCTTCATTCGTCCCGAGCATGCGATCGTCGCGGGCCTGCGGATGCGCGCAGCCATGGACAAGCTCAACGAGCAGCGCGGCACCACCGATCTGATCGTCAAGATCGGCATCCATGAGGGGCCTTGCCTCGCTGTGATGCTCAACGAGCGGCAGGACTATTTCGGCCAGACCGTCAACATCGCCGCGCGCGTGCAGAGCCTGTCGACCGCGCAGGAGATCCACATCACCGGCCCGGTGCTGGATGCGCCGGCTGTCGCCGAGCTCCTGGAGCAGCGCGCGATCAGGCCGATCCAGAAACAGGCCGCGCTGCGCGGCATCGCCGACAAGATGGTGGTGTACGAGATACCGTGATGTTGTCGTCCGGCGAAGGCCGGGACGACAACAGATTGCAGAAACGTAATGCACACGGCGAACTGACGCACGTTGCGCCGGTTGAGTTTCCTGCTCATATAATGGCTTGTAGAAGCCGCTTCCCGCGGCTTCATCGATTTCGGTGGGACTCATGCTGGACGGCCTGCGCCAATTCATCGCTGAGATTGTTGCTCCCCATGCCCAGGACCGCGCCTTCGGTGACAGCGATTACCGGCTGGCGGCAACCGCGCTGCTGATCCATGTGATCTCGCTGGACGGCCAGCCGACCGAGGCCGAGCAGCGCAAGCTGCATAGCCTGATCGAAAGCCATTTCGGGCTGGATCACGGCACCGCGGACCGCCTGATCGCGGACGCGACCCAGGTCGAGGGCGAAGCCGTCGATCTCTACCATTTCACCAGCGTCATCATGCGTTCGGTCGACGAAGACGGACGCAAGCGCATCGTCCAGATGATGTGGGAGCTGGTCTATGCCGACGGCCAGGTGACCGAGTTCGAGGACAACGTCGTCTGGCGCGCGTCCGACCTGCTCGGCGTGTCGCAGCGCGACCGCATCGACCTGAAGCACGCCATCGCCAATCGCGCCGGTGGTCAGGTGAAGGATGGCGTCGTCGACGCCTGAGCCGGTTCGTCCCGCCGCTCGCTCCGGTGGTGATCACGACATGACGAAACTTTAATGTATCGGCGGACCGCCCTCGCCGCCGAAAACGCCCGCAAATCAGCGGGTTTTTCCGCTTTGCCTATCATTCGCGCAACGCGCCATGCCGCCGGGCAGCTTGCGTCGCGCACGGGGCCCATGCTCTCGTTTCGGCGTTGTCGTTAGCATTTTCCCGCCGTCAAGAGATTTGGATCGTGACCGAGCGCGTGACGCTGATTACCGGTGCTTCGGCCGGCATAGGTACGGAACTGGCGCGCGTGTTCGCCGCGAACGGACACCGCCTGGTGTTGACGGCGCGCAGGGCCGATCGCCTCGAGGCACTGGCGAACGAGCTCTCGGCCAAGAGCGGCAAGAAGCCGATCATTGTCCCCTGCGATCTCGAAGCGGCCGATGCCGGCGAGAAGATCGCGGCAGCGCTCGCGGCCGAAGACGTCGAGCTCGATCACCTCGTCAACAATGCAGGCTTTGGCGTGTTCGGCGATGCGATTGAGTGTGATCGCGCCGAGCAGCTCGGCATCGTCGACGTGAACATCCGCGCGTTGACCGATCTGTCGCTGCGCTTTGCCGACCAGCTCGTCAAGAATAAGGGCGGCATTCTCAATGTCGGCTCGATCGCCGGTTTCCTGCCCGGCCCCGGCATGGCCGTGTACTACGCATCCAAGGCCTATGTGATCTCCTTCACCGAGGCCTTGCGATCCGAACTCGGCAAGCGCGGTGTTCGCGTCACCGTCCTGTGCCCGGGTCCGGTGCCGACGGAGTTTCAAGCGCGCGCGGGCTTTGCTCCGGGATTTGATTCCGCGATCCTCAACGTCTCGGCTGCCGATGTTGCGCAGGCCGCCTATCGCGGTCTGATGGCCGATAAACGGGCGGTCCTGCCCGGGCTCGGCATCAAGATCGTGCCGTTCCTGCTGCGCCTGTTTCCGCGCGGCTTCATCCTGGCCGCGGTCGGCCGGTTCCAGACGCGCAAGCGCTAGGAGACGGGCGCGGCAGCCCGTATTGGCCCGGGGCTTGCTTCATGAACCCCGTGCGCGCGAACTCACACGAAATTAACGATCGCTTAGCTATGTTGGCGGTCTGAATCGATAGCACCCGCAGAGGCAATGTCGTTCCGGACGGACAGGTTTGGTGGCGCAGAGGTGGTGCCCTTCCCGCGAAGGGCGCCCGGCGCGGCCGCCTCCGATCGCGAGAGCCGTCAGCCGGTTCTGATCGTCCTGCACCAGGAATCCTCCACCCCCGGCCGTGTCGGCAACGCCTTGCGCGCGCTCGGCCATCGCCTCGACATCCGCCGGCCGCGCTTCGGCGATCCCTTGCCCGAAACGCTCGAGAAGCATGCCGGTGCCGTGGTCTTCGGCGGGCCAATGAGCGCCAATGATTCCGACGACTACATTCGCCGCGAGATCGACTGGATCGAAATTCCGCTCCGCGAACAGCGCCCGTTCCTCGGCATCTGCCTCGGCGCTCAGATGCTCGCGATGCAGCTCGGTGCCCGCGTCGCGCCGCATCCCGACGCGCTGACGCAGATCGGCTATTACCCGATCCGCCCGACCGCGGCAGGACGAGCGGTTTGCCCGGATTGGCCGGGGAAGGTCTATCACTGGCATCGCGAGGGTTTTGAGCTGCCTGTCGGCGCCGAACTGCTCGCCGAAGGCGATGATTTTCCGGTGCAGGCGTTTCGGACCGGCAATGCCGTCGGCGTCCAGTTTCATCCTGATGTGACCTACGCGATGATGCATTGCTGGACCACGCGCGGCTATGACGGTCTGAGCGCGCCCGGCGCGCGGCAGCGGCATCATCATTTCGCGGATCGCGCCGTCTATGACGTCGCGGAGCGCGCCTGGCTCGATCATTTCATCGAGGGCTGGCTGGTGCGCCGGCCGATGCTGGCCCAAGCGGCCGAGTGATCGCGCGCCGCGCCTTGTCCTTGCCTCATCGCTGGATGTGCTAGGCTTGCTCCCAATGAGCACGCGCATACGCGTGCGGATAAAAGGGAGAGCGCCGTGGCCTATGAACACATTCTCTATGAGGTGAGCGACAAGGTCGCGACCATCACGCTCAATCGCCCCGATCGCATGAATGCGTGGACGCCGATCATGGAGCGCGATGTGCGCCACGCGATGGAAGCGTCAGCCGCTGACGAGAATGTCCGCGTCATCGTGCTGACCGGCGCGGGCCGCGCCTTCTGCGCCGGTGCCGACATGGATGCGCTGAAAGGCCTCGATCCCAATGACGTCAGGCGCGCATCGAACCTGCCGCCCTTCGACATGAACCGTCGCCCGGACTGGCAGACGCGCTATGGCTTCTATCCGTCGATCGGAAAGCCCGTCATCGCGATGCTCAACGGCGCAACCGCCGGCATCGGGCTCGTGCACGCGCTCTATTGCGACCTGCGCTTTGCCGCCGACAACACCGTATTCACCACCGCCTTCGCGCGGCGTGGGCTTATCGCCGAGCATGGAATCTCCTGGATGCTGCCGCGCATCGTCGGCCATGCCAATGCGATGGATCTGTTGCTGTCGGCCCGTCGCGTTGCAAGCGACGAGGCGCTGCGGATCGGGCTGGTCAACCGGCTCTGCCCGCCCGAGAAGCTGCGCGAGGAGACCTACGCCTACGCCCGCGATCTCGCCGATTCCGTCTCGCCGAGTGCCATGGCCGTGATCAAGCGGCAGCTCTACGAGGTGCCGTTCCAGACGCTGGCCGAAGCCACGATCGAGGCCAACCGGGAGATGCTGATCGCGCTGGGCGGCGGCGATTTCAGGGAGGGCGTGGCAAGCTTCATGGAGAAGCGGCCGCCAAGGTTCACGGGGAGGTAGGGCTGAATTTGGGGACTTCGGTCCGTCTTCGCCCTTTGGGCTTCGCCGGACACCACGCTTCGCCGTTCAGGCTCCGGCGTGGCAGCGCCACGCGTAGCCCGGAGGGCGAAGCGTGGTGGAGCCAGGCGGGATCGAACCGCCGACCTCGTCATTGCGAACGACGCGCTCTCCCAGCTGAGCTATGGCCCCGTCGCGGGCCGCTCTGGTAAACGCGGCCGACAACCGGGCGCCATTTAAGTCCCCGCTAAGGTCAAGTCAAGGACGGGCGTAGCCCGGTTTTAGCCTTATCCGGGCCCGGACTTCCCTTGTTTGAGCCGGGGGGAACCGGTATCTAGCAAAAGGCGTCACATCCCCACCGGAACCAGAGTTTCCCCAGCCATGCGTGCCGTTCTCGACATCGTCATCATCGTGCTCGACCTCTACGTCTGGCTGCTGATCATCTCCGCGATCCTGTCGTGGTTGATCGCCTTCAACGTCGTGAACACCCGCAATCAGTTCGTCTCGGCCGTGGCGGAGTTCCTGTACCGCATCACCGAGCCGGTGCTGGCGCCGATTCGCAACTTCATGCCCAATCTCGGTGGCATCGACATCTCGCCGATCATCCTGATTCTGATCATCATGTTCATCGAACGGGTGATCATGTACTACATCTACCCGAACGTGCTCTAACGCGGCGCGGGCGGAGCCTTGGTCGCAAGCGAGCCCTGGCGCATCTCCGCCTCGGGCATGAGCATCGCTTTGCGGGTGACACCGCGCGGCGGCCGCGACGGCATCGACGGGATCGAGCAGCTTTCCGACGGCCGCAGCGTGCTCAAGGTGCGCGTGCGTGCCATTGCCGATGGCGGCGAGGCCAATCGGGCGGTATTGGCACTGCTGGCGAAATCGCTCGGCGTGCCCAAGGCCAGCGTGAAGCTCCTGTCCGGAGCAACGTCGCGCTTGAAGCAGATCGGGGTTGATGGCGATCCGGAGCGGCTCGGCGACACGCTGCGGCAGCTCGCCTCGGCCAAACCCAAGACCTAAAGGACGAGACCTAAGGAACCGACATGACGGCCAAGATCATCGATGGGAAAGTCATTGCCGCGGAGCTTCGCGGCCGCGTCGCCGACGAGGTCGCCCGCGTCAAGCGCGAGCACAATCTGGTGCCGGGGCTTGCGGTGGTCCTGGTCGGCAATGACCCGGCGAGCGAGGTCTATGTCCGCTCCAAGCACACCCAGACCCAGGCCGCGGGCATGGCCTCGTTCGAGCACAAGCTGCCGGCCGACGTCTCGCAGGCCGACCTGCTGGCGCTGGTCGCAAAGCTCAACCGCGAGCCCGCCGTGCACGGCATTCTGGTGCAGCTGCCGCTGCCGAAGGGCCTCAACACCGAGGCCGTCATCAATGCCATCGATCCCGCCAAGGACGTCGACGGGCTGCATCCGAACAATGCCGGCCGGCTCGCCGGTGGATTCGAGGCGCTGTCGCCCTGCACGCCACTCGGCTGCATCATCCTGACCAAAAGCGTGCACGCCTCGCTCGAAGGCATGAACGCCATCGTCATCGGCCGTTCCAACCTGGTCGGCCGTCCGCTGGTGCAATTGCTGCTGAACGAGAACGCCACGGTGACGATCGCGCATTCGCGCTCGCGCGACCTGCCCGGGCTCGTGAAGCGCGCCGACCTCGTCTATGCCGCGGTGGGCAAGCCCGAGATGGTGCGCGGCGACTGGCTGAAGCCGGGCGCGACCGTGATCGACGTCGGCATCAACCGCATTCCGAAGGATGACGGCAAGACCCGCCTCGTCGGTGACGTCGCCTATCAGGAAGCACTTGGGGTTGCCGGCGCGATCACGCCGGTGCCGGGCGGGGTCGGCCAGATGACGGTGGCCTGTCTCCTGGTGAATACCCTGCGCGCCGCCTGTGCGATCGCAGGCCTGCCGAAACCGGCGGTGTAGGTTTTCTTCACCTCGCCCCGCTTGCGGGGAGAGGTCGGCGCGAAGCGCCGGGTCAGGTGGACTCTCCGCGAGTCTCTTTGTCACCGAAGTTGCGGAGGCAGCCCCTCACCCCAACCCTCTCCCCGCAAGCGGGGCGAGGGAGCAGAGCCGGGTTCGGGACACAGAGCTCAGGCCTTCTTTTTCTTCTCGCGATCCATGCCTTCGAGGATCAGCTTGTGCGCGTCCTCCGGGCCGCCCCAGCGCAGGATCTTCACCCACTTGCCCTTCTCGAGATCCTTGTAGTGCTCGAAGAAGTGCTGGATCTGCTGCAGCGTGATGTCCGGCAGGTCGCTATACGACTTCACCTTGTCGTAGCGCTGCGTCAGCTTGGATGACGGCACCGCCAGAATCTTCTCGTCGCCGCCGGCTTCGTCCTCCATGAACAGCACGCCGACCGGGCGCACGCTCATCACGGCGCCGGGGATGATGGCGCGGGTGTTGACGATCAGGACGTCGCAGGGGTCGCCGTCGTCGGACAGCGTGTGCGGGATGAAGCCGTAGTTACCGGGGTAACGCATCGGCGTGTAGAGGAAGCGGTCGACGACCAGCGTGCCGGCCTCCTTGTCCATCTCGTATTTGATCGGTTCACCGCCCACAGGCACTTCGATGATGACGTTGACTTCGTGTGGGGTGTTGGTCCCGATCGAGACCGCATCGATACGCATTCAAGGCTCCGTTGTTGCCGAGGTGAAATCGCGCCCGGCAGCGATTTTGGCATTGTCATACGCGGGCTGAGCCCGCCTATCCATCGAACTTTTGTGAAATTATGAATCCAGCGACCACCGGCTCAAAAGGCAACGGTATCGACGGAGGGAATCGCTGCCGGCTGACGTTTCAGCAGCTCAATTGGTCCAAGCGAAGGCAACCTTGTCGAGCGATTTCGGCCCGAACCGCTCCGAGGAGCGCGCCACCATGCGGCCACCCAGCGCCCGGTAAAACTCCGTCGCTGGATCGTTGTCGGAGAGCGCCCACACCACCATGCTCTTCAAATTGCTCTGCATCAGGTCGCGGCGGGCGGCGGCAAACAGGCGCCGGCCGAAGCCGAGGCCCTGGAATTCGGGACGCAGATAGAGCTCGTAGATCTCGCCGTCGAAATGCAGGCTACGGGCGCGGTTGCGACCGTAGTTGGCGTAGCCCGCGATCTTGTCGCCGAACACCAGCACGCTGACGCGGCTGCCCTTGCGGATCGCGCTGTCCCACCATTGCGGACCGCGGCGGTTGATCAGCTTTTCCAGCTCTGCGCCGGGAATGATGCCCTGATAGGCCGAGCGCCAGGCTTCGTCATGGGTGGACGCCACCGCAGTCGCATCTGCAGCTTTGGCCGGCCGGACCTCGATCAGGGTTGTGCTCATGGACACGATCAAACCAAGTCGCCGCGCCGGCGGCAAGACCTATCGTTAATTATGGGTTAACCTGTGGACTTTCTGCATCAGTATTTTGACCATGTTGTACCGAAAGAGGACAAGACGGCGCTTTGACCGGCAATGGCTTGTCATACGTCGGTGCAAAACTGCGTTGCGGCAGCGAATGGACGGCAGGAGCTACGCAGAAAGTCCGCCCAGAATGATTCGTTCCTACTAGTCTGGCCTTCGCGAATCCCTCTCGCTTCCAGCGATTCATGCGGTTTTCTTACGCGCTTGCCCTTCTCCCCGTGCTGGCCGCGCTCATCGCGCCGCCGCTGCGCGCGCAAGTCGCGTTGGGTCCCTCTGGCGAGGAAGGCGAGCCGTTTCGGCGGCAGCAATGGCGCGTGCCATCGCCGGACAGTGAGGTTGCGTCACATGCCCTGCTCTTTCGTCCCGCAGGCGACGGGCCGTTTCGGCTCGCCGTCATCGCCCATGCCTCGACGCAGAACGTGCTGCGTCGCGCGCAAATGCCGCAACCGGAATACCGCGCGCTCGTCGCGTTTCTCACTGTGCGCGGCTTTGCCGTGCTTGTGCCGGAACGGCTCGGCCATGGCGCGACCGGCGGCCGCTATGTCGAGGACCAGGGCGGCTGTGACGAGGCCGATTATGTGCATTCAGGCCGCATCACCGCGGACGAGATTTCGTTCGCTCTGGAATTCCTGCGGAAGCAGGATTTCGTCCGCAAGGACGGTGCTGTCGTGATCGGCCATTCCGCCGGCGGATGGGGCGCGCTGGCGCTCGCCAATGCCGATCCGAAGACCATTTCCGCGATCATCGTATCTGCGCCCGGCCGCGGCGGCCACGCCAATGACGTCCCGGACAAAGTTTGCGCACCAGATGCGCTGAAGCTCGCGGCGGGTGAATTCGGCAAGGCCGCACGCCTGCCTGTGACGTGGTTCGTGGCGGCGAACGATACATATTTTTCGCCGGCCTTCGCGGGGCAATTGGCCGATGCGTTTCGCAGCGCCGGTGGCAAGGTGGATTTCCAGGCGGTGCCGGCCATTGGCAGCGAAGGCCACTGGATGATCGAGACGGAGGCGGGCGTCAAAGCCGCGGGCAAGGCGCTCGAACGTGCGCTGAACCTGCCAAGGCCGGTTGCGACCAAGAAGCCATGACACTGTATTTCCTGATCAAATATCTGCATGTGCTCGGCGCCATCGTCATTCTCGGCACTGGAGCCGGCATCGCTTTCTTCATGCTGATGGCGCATCGCACGCAGGACGCGGAATTCATTGCGCGCACCGCCTCGGTGGTGGTGATCGCGGACGCGATCTTCACGTTCTCGGCCGTGATCATGCAGCCGGTCAGCGGCGGTCTCCTGATGATGCTCTCCGCCACGTCGATCACGGAGCGCTGGCTGCTCGCCGCGCTCGCGCTCTATGTCGTGGCCGGCCTGTTCTGGATCCCCGTCGTGCTCATGCAGATCGAGATGCGCGATCTCGCGCGCAAGGCCGCCGATCAGCGCACCGCCCTCCCACCGCGCTATTTTGTGCTGTTCCGCCGCTGGTTCGCGTTCGGCTTTCCCGGCTTCGGCGCGACCATGCTGATCCTCTGGCTGATGATCGCAAAGCCGTTTTGAGGGACGCGATGAGTAAGGCCAACGTTCTCCTGCTCGGCGCTTCCGGCCTGATCGGCCGCTTCGTCACAGATGATCTCCGTGCGCGAGGCTTTCGCGTGATCGGTCTCGCGCGGAGCCTGTCGCCGGCGCAGAAGATGAGCCCGCGGGACATCGAGCTGCCGATCCTCTCCCTCGATGCGGCCGCGCTGACGCATCTCTTGAACGAGCACGCGGCCGACGTCGTCGTGAACTGCCTTGGCGTGCTCCAGGACGGCGCTGGTAGCGACACCAATGCCGTGCATCGCGATTTCGTCGCGCGCCTGCTTCAGGCGATCGGCGATAGCGGCCGTGTGATCCGCCTCGTGCACGTCTCGATCCCCGGGACGGCTGAGGCCGATCGCACCGCATTCGCAACGACCAAGCGCGAGGCCGAGCGGCTGATCGCGGCCTCCGGCATCGTCCATGCGATCCTGCGGCCTGGCTTCGTGGTCGCACCGTCCGCCTATGGCGGCAGCGCCCTGCTGCGGGCGCTCGCCGCGTTTCCGATTGATCTGCCGGACAAGGAGATGGCGACGCCGTTCCGGCCCGTCGCAGTCGAGGATATTGCCGCCACCATCGCCTGGCTCGCCGCGCGCGACATCGATGATGCGTCGGTGAAGGCCGTGAGCTGGGACCTGATGCAATCAGAGCCGGTCACGATGGCCGGCGTCATCAAGCAGTTTCGCATTGCGTTCGGCACGGCCGGCTGGCCGCATGTTGCGATGCCGTCGTTTGCACTCGATCTCGGGGGGAAACTAGGCGATGTCGCCAATTATCTTGGCTGGATGCCGCCAATGCGTTCGACGGCCATCACTGAGTTGCGCCGCGGCGTCAGCGGTGATCCCTCGGCGTGGATCGCCGCGACCGGCATTGCGCCGAAAACGCTGACGGATGCGATCGGCCGGCATCCGGCCACCATCCAGGACAAATGGTTCGCGCGGCTGTTTCTGGTCAAGGCGCTGATCATCGGGAGCCTGGTGGCGTTCTGGGTCGTCTCCGGCTTCATCGCGCTGTTCGTCTCCTACCGCGCCGCCGCCGGCATCCTGACGGCGCACAACCTCCCATCGGCGCTGGTCGATCTCATCACGATCGGCACGAGCCTGATGGACATGAGTATCGGCGGGCTGATCGCCTTCCGCCGCACGTCCGCGCTCGGACTCGTCGCCGGCATCATCGCTTCGCTCGGCTACATGGTGGGTGCAGCGATCCTGACGCCCGATCTCTGGATCGAGCCGCTCGGCGCGCTCGTGAAGACGGGACCTGCTATCGTGCTGATGCTGGTGGCGCTCGTGATGCTGGATAACCGATAGCGTTTTCGAGCGAAGTGGTCACCGGTTCGCGGGAAGAAAACGCGTCAAGAAAGAGACCCTGATGCCCAAATGGCCCGACGACGACGTGATCCTGTTCGACGGCGTCTGCATCTTCTGCTCGCGCTGGGTCCGCTTCGTCGCGCAGCGCGATACGGCGAAGCGTTTCCGTTTCACGCCGATTCAGTCGGACTACGGATCGCGGCTGGCGAAGACGTTCGGGATTGATCCTGAGGATCCCGACACCAACGCCGTAGTTCACGGCGGCGAGGTATTCTTGAAGTCAGACGCTGCGCTGACGGTGCTGTCGCAGCTCCCCGGTTGGGGCTGGGTGCGCGCGCTGCTTGCCGTGCCGAAGCCGCTGCGTGATACCGTGTACAGCCTCATCGCGCGCAACCGCTACCGCATTTTCGGCAAGTACGATGCGTGCTTCGTGCCAGATGCCGATTTACGGGCGCGGGTGATCGAATAGCCTGTCATCGGGCCGCGCTTTGCGCGGACCCGGTGGCTCGCAATGACGGGGTCTGCTGCTACGTCTTCGGCATCGCTGCCAGCACTTCCTTCGCCGCCCGCTCCCCACTGTCCCGCGCCCCGTGCGCGGTCGTGAAGAAGTTCGGCGACGTCGCTTCCCCCGCGAAGAACAACCGGCCGTCGACCGGCGCGGCCAGAATGGCGCGGTCGCCGGCGCGGCCGGGCAGGGCGTGCGAATAGGAGCCGCGTGCGAAGGGATCCAGGGCCCAGCGGGACTCATAGAGCGGCTTCAGCTTGCGGCGGATGTCGTTGCCGAGGAAGCCGGCGATCTCGTTGATGCTGTGCGCAGCGATGGCACCATCACCGGCGTCTTCCAGCTCGCGCGCAAAACTGCCGCCGAAAAAGCCCTCGATACAGGGCTGGCCGAACGGGCGGATATGATAGGTGCCCATCTCTGTGCGCATGGTCGCGCCGCGCAGGTTTCCTTCCTTCGGGAAGGCATCCGCGCCGTCGAGTGCAAGCGTCACCTTGTCGTCGACGCCGAGCGGCAGGCCGCGAGCGGCATCGACCTTGGCGCGCAAAGGCGGCGAGAAGCGAATTGCTTCGTCAGCGATCAAATTGGTCGGAACGGTGACGATCACCTTGTCCGCGGTCAGCGTGCCCTGCGATGTTTCGAGACGGATGCGCTTGCCGGAATGATCGATCAGCGCGACATTGCAGTTCAACGCCACCGGGCAGTTTTCGCCATAGGCCGCAATCAGCGCGCCATAGCCGAGGCGGATGCGCCAGTTGAGGTTGCTGTCCTCATAGGCGTCCCAGTCCAGCGTCGACATATCCTTCAGTTCGCAGCCGTTGATGTAGGTCGAGATCGCATCGATCATCGGGTTCCAGCGATTGCCGGGCTCAAGGCTTTGGCTCGCCGGCTCGTCCTTGCCTTTTTGCGCGGCCTCCCAAAGACGTTCATAGAATGCGTCTATCGCGCGCATGAATTCGTCGCGTTCGCTTTGCGGAAAAGCGTTGCCATAGGCGCGCTCGCGCCATGGCGGCAGGTCTTTGTTGATCTCGAAATCAAGCCGTTTGGCGATCGGGACGAAGGAGTTGTTGTCCGCCGAATGCAGCCAGCCACAGCCGACGTCGAACGTCACCTCCGGCGAGGCCTGCACGGTCCACGCGCGTCCGCCGGTGCGGTCGCGCGCTTCAAGTACGATCATGGACAGGCCGGAATCCTTCAGTGCATGCGCCGCGCCGAGCCCGGCAGCGCCGGCACCAATGATCGCGACGTCGACTGAGGAGGGGAGGGAGCTCATGCGCTGCCTCTAGCACGTTCGCAATGCGCGCTGAAGCCACCACAACGTGAGCGTCATCACCCGCCTGGTGCGCAATTGCGCACTGGAGCGGGTGGTTCATTAGTCCAGAGGCGGTGAGGAATACGGAGAAGCTGCGGCGTACTGGATTCCCCGCTTTCGCGGGGAATGACAGCGGGGTGGCCTTACGCCACCGCTTCCTTGGCCTTTTCCGCGCGCTTGCGCTCGTTCGGATCGAGGTGCTTCTTGCGCAGGCGGATCGACTTCGGGGTGACCTCGACGAGCTCGTCGTCCTCGATATAGGCGAGCGCCTTTTCCAGCGTCATCTTGATCGGAGGCGTCAGACGCACCGCTTCGTCCTTGGACGTGGTGCGGATGTTGGTGAGCTGCTTGCCCTTGAGCACGTTGATCTCGAGATCGTTGTCGCGCGTGTGCTCGCCGACGATCATGCCGCGATAGACCTTCCAGCCCGGCTCGATCATCATCGGGCCGCGGTCTTCCAGCTTGAACATGGCGTAGGCCACCGCGTCGCCCTGGTCGTTGGAGATCAGGACGCCGTTGCGGCGGCCCTGAATCTCGCCCTTGTACGGGGCATAGCCGTGGAACAGGCGGTTCATGATCGCGGTACCGCGGGTGTCGGTGAGGAGCTCGCCCTGATAGCCGATCAGGCCGCGGGTCGGCGCGTAGAACACCAGGCGCTGGCGGTTGCCGCCGGACGGCTTCATCTCGATCAGCTCGGCCTTGCGCTCGCTCATCTTCTGCACGACGACGCCGGAATGCTCCTCGTCGACGTCGATCACGACCTCCTCGATCGGCTCCATGGTGGCGCCGGTGGCTTCGTCCTTCTGGTACACCACGCGCGGGCGCGACACCGAGAGCTCAAAGCCTTCGCGGCGCATGGTCTCGATCAGGATCGCGAGCTGCAATTCGCCGCGGCCCGACACTTCCATCGCGTCCTTGTCGGCGGCCTCGACTACGCGCAGCGCGACATTGCCTTCGGCCTCGCGCAGCAGGCGGTCGCGGATCATGCGGCTCGTCACCTTGTCGCCTTCGGTGCCGGCGAGCGGGGAGTTGTTGACGATGAACGACATCGACACGGTCGGCGGATCGATCGGCTGCGCCGGCAAGGGCACTTCGACGGTGGGATCGCAGAAGGTGTCGGCGACGGTGCCCTTGGTCAGGCCCGCGATGGCGACGATGTCGCCGGCTTCGGCTTCATCGAGCGGCGTGCGCTCGAGGCCGCGGAACGCCAGGATCTTGGTGATGCGCCCGGACTCGACCAGCTTGCCGTCGGCGTTCAGCACCTTGACCTGCTGGTTCGGCTTGAGCACGCCGGACGAGATTCGGCCGGTGATGATGCGGCCGAGATAGGGATTGGCCTCCAGGATGGTGCCGATCATCTTGAACGGGCCCTCTTCGACCTTGGGCGGCGCGACGTGGCGCAGGATCAGGTCGAACAGCGGCTCCATGCCCTTGTCCTTCGGACCCTCGGGGCTCTCGGCCATCCAGCCCTGCTTGGCCGACCCGTAGAGGATCGGGAAATCGAGCTGCTCCTCGCTGGCGTCGAGCGCGGCGAACAGGTCGAACACCTCGTTGATGACTTCGGTCGGGCGCGCGTCGGGGCGGTCGACCTTGTTGATGACGACGATCGGCTTGAGGCCGACCTTGAGCGCCTTGGAGACCACGAATTTGGTCTGGGGCAGCGGGCCCTCGGCGGCGTCGACCAGCACCAGGGCGCCGTCCACCATGTTGAGAATGCGCTCGACCTCACCGCCGAAATCGGCGTGGCCGGGAGTGTCGACGATGTTGACGCGGGTTTCCTTCCACTGCACCGAGGCCGCCTTGGCCAGGATGGTGATGCCACGCTCACGCTCCAGATCGTTGGAGTCCATGGCGCGTTCGGTCACCTTCTGGTTCTCGCGGAACGTGCCGGATTGCTGGAGGAGGCGGTCGACGAGGGTCGTCTTGCCGTGGTCGACGTGGGCGATGATGGCGACGTTGCGAAGGTTCATGAGGGAGCTTCTTTGCGGTCGAACAATGGGTTAAGCGCGATCTCGCCGGTCAGACCGGGACCTCTTCTCGAAACAACGCTGGAAGACAGGAAACGGGGGCGCTTTCGGCCCAAAAAGGAAACCCGGCCAGCCAGCCGGGCACCCTACGCGTTTGCAGCGCAATATAGGCAAAAAACGCCAAAAAACAATGCGTTCTTACGCGGTTGGTTGACTGAATTTTGTCCGGGAATCCCCGGGGCTTAGCGGGGCGTCGGGGGATTTGGCCGGCGTTCCGGCCTCAGGCCGGGCTCCGATCCGCCTTCTCGGTCGGGTAGACCCCGCGCAGGACCTCCTCGAAATGGGTCTTGACCGCGTCATTGCACAGGCAGGCGCGCAGGCGCAGGCCGTCGCGGCTCCGGACCAGGATCGAGCCGCGGCGGGTATCGAGAATGCCCTCCGCCTTGAATGACTGGAGGACGCGGCTGGCATAGCTGCGACCGACACCGAGCAGGGTCGCGAGCTGCTCATGCGTCAGCGGCACGCTGCTCTCGTCGCCGGTCCGCTCCATCGCCGCCAAAATCCACTTTGCGGTCCGTTGCTCGATCGAGTGGATGGCGTTGCACGCGGTCGACTGGAAGATCTGCGCCAGCAAGCAATCGGCGTAACGCGCGAAAACGTTGCGCAACGATGGCGAATGCAATTTGGCCGCTTCCAGCTTGCCGACATGGATGCGTGCAAACGGCCCGCCGAACTTCACGCAGATGCGAGTATAGGCCGGCAGAAACCCCTCACTGACGATGCCGCCGACTGCACCTTCACGGCCAACCAGAATGGTCTCGACGTCGCGGCCGTCCTCGTTCGGTACGAGGAAGGTGGCAAGCGATGGCCCGCAGGGAAAATGCACGACCTGGACATCGTCGCCGGGATTGTAGAGCAGATCACTTGCCGCAGCGTTCTCAAACGCGACGTGCGGCGCGAGCAGCGCATAATCCGCCGCGCTCAAGCACCGCAGCAGATTGTTGGCAGGTCGACCATCGACCGCGAATGCCTTGCCCGTGCGTGCATCCATCGTATGTCCCCTGCTCTCCTTTCGACATTAGCGAGGTCCGTTCGTCGGCTGTGTGCACAAGTGGACAGACGTAAAAACGGCTCTGTGGTGAGCTTTGTTCCGGGAACCCTCCGATGCGCTGGGCGCGGGCGTCGGGCTGAGGCTGTCCTGACCCGAAAAAAATGCAGCCTTCGATAACCAGGATCATGGAACCTGCTCTCCCGGACGACTTGGCCGGCGTTCCCGCCGATGTGTTGATCGTCGAGGACGATCCGATCATCGCGATCGATTTCGAGGATCGCCTGATGGGATTCGGTGTGAAGAGTGTGCGGACAGTGGCCTCGGTCGCACAGGCGCTGCAGGCGATCGCGAAGCGCGCACCCGATTTTGCATTGCTCGATGTCGAACTCGTCCGCGAGAAGAGTTTTGCCATCGCGGAACGCCTGGTCGTGCTGAAGATCCCGTTCGTCTTCGTCACCGGCTATGGCGCCGAAGCAAGCATTCCGCCGGAATTTTCCAAACGGGCGCGACTGCAGAAACCGTGTTCGAGCGACGCGCTGGAGGCGGCGCTGCAGGTGCGCGCCGCTAGGTCGCGCTGAGGCGCATCAGGCCGGCATCGGGTCCAGTGTAGTCGACCACAGCGCGACATCAGCGCGGTCGCGCAAGGTCACCGTCATCTGACCGGACGCGCCATCGATCTTGACGTGACCGAAGAACTGCATGCCGGCGGACGGCGGCAGGTTCTGCTTGTCGAGGCCGGGCGCCTTGATGAAGCGCACGTCTGGCCCGAACGTGTTGTCGAGCTCGTTCGGACCGAAGGTGCCGGCGTGCAGCGGGCCCGAGACGAATTCCCAGAACGGTTCGAAATCCTGGAATTGTGCCTTGTTCGGGTCGTAATAGTGCGCGGCGGCGTAGTGCACGTCTGCGGTCAGCCACACCGTGTTCCTGATCGGCGCCATCTTGATGAAGCGCAGGAGATCGGCGATCTCGAGCTCGCGACCGCGCGGCGGTCCGTCGCCTTGCGCGAAGGCCTCCGAGCCCTTCTTGTTCGCCGCATCGTCATAGACGATCAGGCTGAGCGGCATGTCGGAGGCGATCACCTTCCATGTCGCGCGCGAGTTGAGCAGGCCGCGCTTCAGCCAGGCCATCTGATCCGGCCCGAGGAAGTAGGCCGCTGGGCCGTAAGCCGTCTCCTGGTTCGCTCCGTTCGGGCCGCGATAACTGCGCTCGTCCAGCACGAACACGTCGAGGTGCGGGCCGTAGGAGATCTGGCGATAGACCCGGCCCGGCTCCACGATGCTCTCGCGCATCGGGTACATCTCGTGGAAGGCCCGTGCGGCGCGCGCCGCCAACAGCGTGATGTTGCGCTCCTTGTAGGTCGCGGGCAGCTCTTTCGACGGCGACCAGTTGTTGGTCACCTCGTGATCGTCCCACTGCACGAAGATCGGCACCTCGGCATTGAAGGCGCGGACGTTGTCGTCGGTGAAATTGTATTTGTGCGCGGCGCGAAACTCGTCCAGCGTCTCGGCGACCTTGGCCTTCTCGGGGATCGTGACGTTCTTCCAGATCTTGCCGTCGGCGAGCTTGACCTCGGACGGGATCACGCCGTCGGCGTAGATGGTGTCGCCCGAGTGCAGCAGAAAATCCGGACGGTGCTTGCGCATCGCCGAGAAGGTGAACATGCCGCCATCATCGGGATTGATGCCCCAGCCTTGACCTGCGACGTCGCCGCCCCAGACGAAGCTGACGTCGCGGCGATCGGCCGGCGCGCTGCGGAAGCGGCCGACCGCCGGCTCGCCTTCGATCGCGGTGTGGGAGAGGTCGCGGAAGCGGACGCGGTAGAAGATGTCCTGGCCTGCGGGAAGGTTTTCCAGCAGCATCTTCGCGGTGAAGTCGCTTTCAGGCAGCGCCGCGATCGGCGGCAGCGCGCGGGCGTCCTTGAACGACTCCGTCGTTGCCACGTCGACCAGCATCTGCGACGGACGGTCGGCACGGGCCCAGACCACGCCGCCGTCGACGGTGACGTCACCGGATTGCACGCCATGGGTGATCGCCGGCCGGTCGGCCGCGCGCGACAGATGCGGCATCGCGATCGCGCCAAGTGCACCGGCGCTGGTCGAGAGGAAACGGCGGCGGGAGAATTTGATTGTCATGGCGGGTTCGTTTCGAGAGGGGCGTCGCAGACAGCACCGACATCCCGGGTGGGAGTACCTGGTTTCCGCGGATTCTTACGTTCGTCATTCCGGGGCGCGCCGTTAGGCGCGAGCCCGGAATCCATTCCTCCCGGCCTATGCGGTTCGATGGATTCCGGGTTCGCGCGTCGCGCGCCCCGGAATGACCACGAAAGCTATATTGAGACAATGTGACGCAGCAATAACGCGCGCAAGTGCTTACGCGTTGCCGGCGGCCCGGAATTGCGCGCCGGCGCGTTGCAGGCTTGCCGGCATGCTGAGCAGCAGCGCCTTGCGGTCGGCGACCGCCACGTGGAATTGCTCGAGCGCGATGTTGAAAGCCGTGAGCGCGCTCTCCTCGATCGCGCCGTGATCGAAGCAGCGCAGCGTGTCGCGCAGGATGTCGTCGGCCTCGGCCTGCATCTGGTCGAGCTCTTCGGTGGTCTCGCTCTTCCGCGCGGCGGCGATCATGTCGAGCAGTCGCTCACGCAGGTGGCTGTTGCTGTCGCGCTCGTCCTTCTTCAGATAGCCCGCGAACCAGGCGCCGATCGAGCCCATGGCGGAGAGCGCCATCAGGCTCCACCAGATGTAGTCGCTGTATTTGTCGAGGAAGGTCTTTTCCTCGCCGTCGACGAAAGCGGCCGCTCCGGGATGCACCGGAATCACGGCGTCCTTGTCGGTATCGGGCGTTTCGATCTTCGCCGCCAGCGGGAACTCCGCCACCAATTGCTGACGCACGGCGAAGAGCTGCCGGGTGAAGGCCGCGACGGTGGTCTCCGACAGGCCTTTGCGCGCCACGATGTGATGGGAGAAGCTGATCGTCTTGACCTCCTCGTCGGGACGGTCGGGCGAGCCGCCATAGGTGCCGGCGGGGATTTCGGCGGATTCATAGGCCGGATGGTTTTGCGCGATCGCATCGGCGGAATCGATGGCGAGGAAGGTCGGCGAACCGCCCTCCTTGACCGATGCCGCAATCGCGTCCGACGTGATCTTGCTGTTGACCGGACCGGCCGCGAGATAGACATCGGCCTTCTGAGCCTTGATCGCCTCGGCGACCTCACTGGCCGGGAATTGCACGACCTCGACTTTGGCGGGATCGACGCCGTATTGCTGCAGGATCACCTTGAGCAGATTGACGTTGGCCTGCGTGCGGCCGACGACGCCGACACGACGGCCGGCTAGCTGCGCAATCTTGGTGATCTTGGCGCCCTTCTTCTTGCCCTTGCCCGCGACGGCCCACAGCACGACGACGTTCTTGCGCAGGGTCGCGACGGCTTGCGCGTTCTTCGGCACGTCGAGATCGCCGCGCACGATGGCGAGATCCACCTTGCCCGCTGCGAGCGCGTCGGCGCTTGCAGTCGCGCCCTCGGTCTGGATCGGGCGCAGCCGCACGTAGCCCTTGCTCTGCGAGAAGGCCTGCGTCAGCGTCTGCACGACCTTGACGTCATCGCTGTTGGCGGGGCCGACCGCGATCTTCAGCGTGACCGGCCGCATCGCGAAATAGTAGCCGCCGGCGAGCGTGCCGACGATCGCGAGCACCAAAGCCAGGGACACGAGCGCCGTCTTCCGCGCCGCGGATCGCGGCGAAGGCGGCGTGGGCGCTTCGGCGAGGTCCAGACCCCCGGTCATCGATCTTCCAAACAGGCGTTTCAGGCTCGGTTTCATCTTGGCCGGCGATTTAGGCCCGTAATTGTAGCAAATTTCCTGTCCAGCGCGGGTTACATCTGCGTCATGGTTAGCGGACGAAATCCGGATGAACCCGGGCGCCAGCACGGTGTTAGGGTAAAGTTCCGCTGAAGGACGGAGGCGATCATGGCAGAGCGGCTGTCGGCAGATGCACGCAAGCAGGCGTTGAGCGGGATACCGGGCTGGGCCGAGCTGGGGGGCCGCGAGGCGATCGGGAAGACCTTTGTCTTCAAGGATTTCAACGAAGCCTTCGGCTTCATGACGCGCGCGGCGCTGGTCGCCGAGAAGATGGATCACCATCCCGAATGGCGTAACGTCTACAAGACGGTCGAGGTGGTGCTGGCGACCCATGACGCCGGCGGCGTCACGGCACGCGACATCGAGCTCGCCAAAGCGATGAACGCGATCGCCAAGCTTACACCTACCTGACGTCTTGCGGGGGGCGGCGGCATCCCCATCTTGTGATCAGCACCGGATGCGGCGATCCGCCGCGCCGGGCTGAACGGGGAGTTTGACCATGTCCGCCGAACAGAGTGTCGGCTTCGAGCCGGCCGATCGGCTCGCGGAAGATCGTGAAGGCGTGCGCCGCCGCTTCTGGCGCAAGCTGAAGCGTGTCGTCGCGCGTCTGCCGTTCGCGGAGGATCTGCTCGCCGCCTATTACTGCGCCTTCGACAGGCAGACGCCGCGCCACGTGCAGGCGTCGCTGCTTGGCGCGCTCGCCTATTTCATCCTGCCGTTCGACTTCGTCCCCGACATGATGCCGATGCTCGGCTTCACCGATGACGCCGCCGTGCTCGCCACCGCCATTCGTCTGGTCGCCGGCCACATCACGAATGAGCATCGCGAAGCCGCGCGCGCTGCGCTGAAGCGTGGCGTGAGTGAAGCGGAAGTGGAAGCTGCGTCGTAACGAACCCGCACGTTCCACTGTCGTGCGCCGCGGCCTCTGTATCCTCGCAGTGTCTCTGGAATACTGGATCGCCCGCTCCAGTGCGCAATTGGGCACGAGGCGGGCGATGACGTCGTGTGTGTGGGCGGCGCGCACCACAAGCCCGTCATTGCGAGCGAAGCGAAGCAATCCAGAGATGTCTCCGCGGCGACAGTCTCGATTGCTTCGTCGCTTCGCTCCGCGCAATGACGCCCCTTACTTCTTCTCCGGCTTCGCCTGCGCCCGCGCATTCTCGGCGTCCCAGGCCTGGAATTGCTTGAACAGCGTTTCCCTCTCTGCGTCGGACACCTTTGCGGCCGCGGGATTCTGCTTCAGGAACGCTTCGAAGCGCTGCCGCGTCACTGGCTCGATGCCATGCTTGTCGAGCCATTGCTGCGCCACGGGCAACCTGCTCCAGCCGGCGAGCGGCGCCGCGAGCGAGACCTCCTTCCACTTGGGATGGAACGGCGGATTCTGCAGCGCGGGGAATTTGGTGAAGAACGCGTCCACGAACAGCGACAGCTTGCGATAGCGCTCGGTGTTCGGCGCCCAATTATAGGCCGCGAGCACCGCAGGCACCGCGATCGTGTCCACGGTCTCGCCTTCCTTGATCAGGTTCGGATAGTCCTTGGACGTCAGCGTCGCCGGCAGATAGTCGCTCTGCAGCGGCTTTGCATAATCCACGCCTGCGAGATGGAAGCGGCCGTCATTGTTGAAGGTCGAGACCGATTTGTACGGCTTGCCGCCGACCACGATGACGGCGTCGATCTGGCCGGCCTTCAGCTTCTCCATCGCGATCCGCTGCTCGATATAGACGAAATTCGCCTTGATCCCGAGCCGCTCGAACACCGTGAGCGCGGTGACGAAGGTGCCGCCATTGGGCAGGTCGACGCTGACCGTCTTGCCTTCGAGATCCTTGAGCGTGGCGATCGATTTCGGCGCGATCACCTGCATCTCTTCGTTGTAGAGCTTCGTCACATAGGTGAACTGCTTCTTGATGTCCTTGGCAAAACCCTTGCGCTCGAGATAGTCGAGCGTGTCGGCACGCACGACGCCGAGATCGACGCCTTGCAGGAACAGGATGTCGGCGACGCTCTGCACCGAGCCGCGGCCGACGATCGGCAGAACGCGGATCTTGTTGCCGTCGTCGAGCACGGACGCGAGGTCGGCGCCGAATTGCACATAGGTGCCGCCGATCGTGCCGGTGATCAGCGTGACGGTGTTGGCGTTCAGCGCCTGCTTGGTCGAGCTCGATCCGAACTGGAAGATGGCCTTCAGGCTGTCTGAAACCTTGGCCGGATCGTATTCGGTCTGGTCGGCGCGTGCTGCGAAGGCACAGACGGTCATGATGGCGGCCAGCGCCATTCTCAAAGCATTACGCATGATATCCTCTAAAAAGTTCTAGTTCTGAAGCTGGGTGAGGCGCTGCCGCGCCTCTGCCGATCCGAGACCCGCCGCCTTCTGGTACCAGTCGCGCGCGACCGTCGCGTCGGCGGTGATGCTCCGCGTGTCGTTGGTGCCGAGCACCGCCGCGTCATAGGTCTGCGCCAGCAGAAACGCCGCGGTCGCATCCTGTGCATTCGCCGCCCGTTCGAGCAGCAAGCGCGCGGAAACGATATCGCCGACCGTCAACAGGCTCTTCGCGCGCGTCATCAGCCCGGCCAGCGTCTCGGCATCGAGCGTCCTGGCAGGGAGTGCCTTGGCGGGCGGAGGAGGAGGCGCAGGCACAGGCACAGGCGCAGGCTGCGCCGCGACGGGCGCGGGCGCCGGCGTGGGCGTCTGGGCTTGCAGCGCGTTCTGATAGGCGGTCGCGATCGCTTCGCGGCTCGGCGTTGACGGTGCAGCGACATCCTGCGCGTCGGCGCTCGCCAGCTTCGTGTCGCTCACGCGGGCCGCATCCTTGACCGGCGTCTGCGGCTTTGCGGGCAGCGGATTGGCCGCCGCCATGGCCTGGTCTGCTGCACCTGCCAGGCCACCGGCATAGGAGACGACAAGGTTACGAAGGTCGGACTGAAATACCGCGCCCAAAGTTACCGCGGCGGACGCCACCAGAATGGCGGCGAGGATCCGCGGGACGATCCTGCCTCTGGGCTGCAACACCAGTGGCGCGAATTCTTCTGGGTCCGGCGCGCTGAGCGGATCGGACAGAAAAAGTGGAACCGGATCGTCCGGTGAAAGGTCAGCCCGTGCGGCGCGCGCACGGATATAAGGGTAAGATGCGGCTTCATCGGAACCGAACGCGCTCGATTCCCTGGACGCGCGGTACGCCGTCGTCTCCATGGTTATGCTCCCCATTATTACGCAACGCAGGGGCATTCCCGCTTCAGTTTTCTTGCTTTTGTCCAGAAGCGCCCCGGCAAACTGGAACCGGTAAATCGCCGTTTGAATCAGCCCAAAAAACGACAGCCGTTTGTGCGAATCTGGAAAAATTTAGGTTTGATTTAGGCGGCGAGACGAAATGCACCATAATTTTGCTCGCAGTGGTTGAGGCCACTTTACCATGCCGCGGCGCCCAAATACCCTCTGGGATTGTCACGCACTTGTCGCACACCCTGCCGTCATGCCCACGCTTGCCGTCTTCGCTGAAGCTTCGGCGGCCGCGCGACCTTGTGGCCCGGCGTGGCCTTGGCGGAGCCGGGACCGGAGCATCCTGTATCCTGCGGCTTCCCGGCTAGATCTCTGCTGACTCCGGAATACCGGATCGCCCGCCCCGTTTGCAATTGCGCACAAGGCGGGCGATGACAGTTGAGGGCACCGGCGCGGTAACGCCAGCATCACCTCAGGGATGAAGGATCACCTTGCCCATGGCCTGGCGGCCGGCGAGCACCTTCAGCGCATCCGCGGTCTGTGCCAACGGGAAGGTGCGGTCGACATGCGATGAAATCTTTCCTTCCGCCGTCCACTTCACCAGCTTCTCGAGATTGGCGCGGTTCTTCGCCGGGTTGAGCCGCGTCCAGGCGCCCCAGAACACGCCGCGGATGTCGCAGCCCTTCAGCAGCGCGAGGTTCAGCGGCATCTTCGGAATGTCGCCGGCGGCAAATCCGATCACGAGGAAGCGGCCTTCCCAGGCGATCGAACGCAGCGCCTGCTCGGCATAGGCGCCGCCCACGGGATCGAAGATGATGTCGACGCCTTTGCCGTCGGTGAGCTTGCGCAGGCCTTCCTTCAAATCTTCCTTGCCATAGTTCAGCGTCAGCTCGGCGCCATGCGCCTTGGCGAAGGCGAGCTTCTCGTCGGACGAGGCGCAGGCGATCACCTTCAGCCCCATCAGCTTGCCGAGCTCACAAGCCGCAAGGCCGGTGCCACCGGCCGCGCCAAGCACCGCGAGCGTCTCGCCCGGCTTCGGGCTCGCGCGATCTTCCAGCGCATGCAGCGCCGTGCCGTAGATGATGATGATGCCGGCCGCGCGGTCGTAGTCGAGATTGTCGGGAATCTTCACGATCGATGCCGCCGGCAGCGCGATCTTCTCGCGCGCGCCGTTATGACCGCAGGACGCAACGACGCGATCGCCGACTTTGAGATCAGTAACGCCGGGGCCGATGCTCTCGATCACACCGGCGACCTCGGCGGCCGGTGAGAACGGGAAGGGCGGCTTGATCTGATACTTGCCCTGGATCATCAGGATGTCGAAGAAGTTCAGCGCCGCGGCCTTGATCGCGATCACCGCTTCACCGGGACCCGCCACCGGATCCGGCACATCGGCCAGAACGAGATCGTCGGGTTGGCAATATTGCGTGCAGAGGATGGCTTTCATGGCGGCACCTGAAGCGTTTCAGACAGAATTATAGTTTGCCTGTTTCTGCCGGATTTAGCGTCGGGCGACAATCCGGTTTCTTTGTCGAGTGTGGCGCTCTGGCCTATCCTCGTCATTGCGAGCCACCGGGTCCGCGCAAAGCGCGGCCCGAAGACAGGCTCCTCGAAGCAATCCAGAATCCGTGTCGCGGAAATAGTCCGGATTGCTTCGGTGCGCTCGCAATGACGGGAGTATCGAAGGGAGGATTCAAACGATGTTTGAAACAGGTCTGCTTAGGGACAAGCGCATCCTCGTCACCGGTGGCGGCTCGGGCCTCGGCGCCGCGATGGCGCGGCGCTTCCTCGCGCTCGGCGCCGAGCTCGTGATCTGCGGCCGCAAGCTCGACCGGCTGGAGGCAGCTGCGACGGAGATGCGCGAACAGACCGGCGGCAAGGTCACGACCATCGCTTGCGACATCCGTGACGGTGCCGCCGTCGACGGCATGATGGACGCGATCTGGCGCGCGGCGCCGCTCGACATTCTCGTCAACAACGCTGCCGCGACCTTCATTGCGCAGAGCGAGCATCTGTCGTTTCGCGCCGCGGATGCGATCCTGGCGCCGACGCTGCACGGCGCGATGTATTGCACGCTCGCGGCCGGCAAGCGCTGGATCGAGGGCAGGTATGACGGCGTCGTGCTCTCGATCCTCTCGACCTCGACCATCACGGGGCGGGCCTTCACCGTGCCGTCCGCGATGGCGAAGTCGGCGGTGCTGGCGATGACCAAAAGCCTTGCGGTGGAATGGGGCCCGAAGGGCATCCGCACCGTCGCGATCGCACCGGGGCCGTTCCCGACCGCCGGCGCCTCCGGGCAGCTCCGCCCGGAGGCCCGCGACGAGGGGTGGGCATCGCGCAATCCGCTCGGCCGTACCGGTGAGCACAGCGAGCTTGCCGACCTCGCCAGCTTCCTGGTCTCGGACCGCGCGGGCTACATCAACGGCGAGATGGTGGTGATCGACGGCGGCGCGCATCTGCGCAGTTCCGGCGCCGAGGACCTGTTGCGCTGGACCGATTCTCAATGGGCCGAGCAGCGTGCCGCACGCACCCGCAGCTAGCCGCATGTCCCGCTAACTGCCTTCCCAAGCTAGGCTTTCCCCGCTATCCCTGGCTGGGGACACGATTCACGCGAGCCATCTTCCAGTCACAATATTGAGGGAACCACTCGGGCATGTGGCGGGTGCTTGTTTTAGCTTTGGTGACTGGCGTGGCGGCGTGGGGAACCATGGGTTCCGCGCGCGCGCAGACGGCGCAACCGGCGCCAAAGGCAGCGGCAAAACCCGCCGCTCCGGCCGCAAAGACGGCTGCCAAGCCCGAGAGCAAACCGGTGGCGCCTCCCGCGGCGGTTGCCGGCGGCGCCGAGCCGACCCTGATCGGCCAGTTTGGCACCTGGGGAGCGTATTCCGCCACGCCCAACGGCAAAAAGGTCTGCTTTGCGCTGGCAAAGCCCGCATCGTCGAAAACCAACCCGCCGAATCGGCCGCGTGACCCCGCCTATGCCTTCGTCTCGACCCGGCCGGCGGAAAAGGTAAACAACGAAGTCTCGGTCATGATCGGCTACGCCCTGAAGCCGGGCTCGGAATCGACGGTCGAGGTCGGCGGCGCTGCCTTCGCCATGTACACGCAGGGCGACGGCCTCTGGATCAAGAATGCGGCCGAGGAGGAGCGGATGGTCGAGGCGATGCGCAAATCCGCCGATCTCGTGGTCAAGGGCGTCTCGGCCAAGGGTACGGAGACGACGGATACCTTCTCGCTGAAGGGCCTCGCCCAGGCACTCGACAAGATCGCCCAGGATTGCCGGCGGTAGAGTTGTAGGCGGTTAGTCGTAATCGCGGTCTCAGTCGCTGTATAAGGGGCGCCATTAGCGCTATACGCTTCCTGTATTCCGTCATTCCGGGGCGATGCGAAGCATCGAACCAGGAATCTCGAGGTTCCGGGTCTGGTCCTTCGGACCATCCCGGAACGACCAAGATAACCTCCAGGTCCATTCAATGCAGTCGACTGCCGAGCCGCACAACGCAACACTGGTGGAGAAGACTCCGCTCGAGACCTATGTGCCGCCGGCCAAGCCGTCGCTCATCGGACTGTCGCGCAGCGAGCTCGCCGATTGCCTCGGCGAGATCGGCGTGGCGCCGGCGCAGCGCAAGATGCGCGTGCAGCAATTGTGGCACTGGATCTACTTCCGTGGTGCCAGGAATTTCGACGAGATGACGTCGATCTCGAAGACCATCCGTACCGAGTTGTCGGAGCGTTTCACCGTAGACCGGCCCGAGGTCGTGGCCGAGCAGATTTCGAACGACGGCACCCGCAAATGGCTGTTGCGGCTGCCGAGCGGCGACAATGTCGAGAAGGCGCACGAGGTCGAATGCGTCTACATTCCCGAGACCGATCGCGGCACGCTCTGCGTCTCCTCCCAGGTCGGCTGCACGCTGAACTGCGCGTTCTGTCACACCGGCACGCAGCGGCTGGTGCGTAACCTCACCGCCGGCGAGATCGTCGGCCAGGTGATGGTAGCGCGCGATCGCCTCAACGATTGGGCCGATCGCGAGAACGGCACGCGCCTCGTCACCAACATCGTGATGATGGGCATGGGCGAGCCGCTCTACAATTTCGACGCGGTGCGCGATGCGCTGCTCATCGTCGGCGACAATGAAGGCATCGGCATCTCCCGCCGCCGCATCACGCTGTCGACCTCCGGCGTGGTGCCGAACATCGTGCGAGCCGGCGACGAGATCGGCGTGATGCTCGCGATCTCGCTGCATGCGGTGCGTGATGAACTGCGCAACGAGCTCGTGCCGCTCAACCGCAAATATCCGATCGCAGAATTGCTGCAGGCATGCCGCGACTATCCGGGTGCGTCGAATGCGCGGCGCATCACCTTCGAATATGTGATGCTCAAGGGCGTCAACGATTCGCTCGACGATGCCAAGCTGCTGGTGAAGCTGCTCAAGGGCATTCCGGCCAAGATCAACCTCATTCCGTTCAATCCATGGCCGGGCACGGCCTATGAATGCTCGGACTGGGACCAGATCGAAAAATTCTCCGAATACATCTTCAACGCCGGCTATTCCTCGCCGGTGCGCACGCCGCGCGGCCGCGACATTCTCGCGGCCTGTGGCCAGCTCAAGTCGGAGACCGAAAAGCTCTCGGCCCGCGAGCGCCAGGCGCTGCGCGCCATGGCGATGACGGATTAGCAGAATATGCCTGCGCTATCGCAGCTTCGTCATTGCGAGGAGCGCAGCGACGAAGCAATCCAGGCGTCTCCGCGGACCCGTTTCTGGGTTGCTTCGCGGAGCCTGTCATCGGGCCGCGCTTTGCGCGGACCCGGTGGCTCGCAATGACGACAATTTTGGCTCTCCCGCTATGCCACTGATCGGCCGCCTCGTCGTGATCTTCATCGGCTTTCTCGCCTCCTGCGTGGTGGGAGGCATGATCGTCGTCGGTGCGCTCTTGTTCCCGGAATTCTCCGATCTTGGCGCCGGTCCCGTCGATGCAGGCACGATCGACATCCTGCTCGGCTTCGGCTTCATCTTCGTCTCCGGCTTCGCACTGGTGCCAGCCATGGTGATCGTGGCGATCACCGAAGCGCTCTACATCCGCAGCGTGCTCACTTATGCGGTCGGCGGTGGCCTCGTCGGGCTGGCCTGCTATCTCGGCCTCGTGCCCTTCCATCCCGAGACGATGCAGTTCGAAGGCATCGTGCGGCGCCATCTGGAAATCATGACAGGGGCGGGCATCGTCGCGGGCGTCGTCTACTGGTTGATCGCCGGCCGTAACGCCGGTGCCTGGCGCCATCCGCCGCCCTCGCGCAAGCCGCCACCGCCGCTGCCGTTAAATTCTCGGCCGGACGCGCCGTAGTTGCGTGATGGCTGACGAGGGTTTCCATCTCCTCTCCACTCCGCTAAACCGCGCGCCATGAACCGGACTGGACTCTTCATCGCCCTGGCGCTTTGGCTCGTGATCGGCGTCGTCTTCGGCCTCTATCCCGAACTCGATCTCAAGCTCGCATCGCTGTTCTTCGATCCCGAAGCAAGGACCTTTCCGCTCAAGCTGAACGGCTGGGCCGGCTTTGCGCGTGACGCCGCGATGTGGGTCGCCTGGGCGTTCGCGCTGCCCTCGCTGGTGGCGCTCGTGGTCAAGCTGATCCGTCCCGACCGGCCGCTGATGGTCTCGGGGCGCGCGATGATCTTCCTGCTCGCGACGCTGACGCTGTCGGCCGGGATACTCACCAATCTTGCCTTCAAGACCTATTGGGGCCGGCCGCGTCCGGTCGTGGTGACGGAGTTCGCCGGCGACCTGCAATTCGTCCCGTGGTGGGACCCGCGCGGCAACTGTGCGCGCAACTGCTCGTTCTTCTCCGGCGAGGGCGCGACCGCGTTCTGGACGCTGGCGCCGGCCGCGCTGGTTCCGCCGGCGTGGCGGCCGCTCGCCTATGCCGGAGCAGTGGTGTTCGGCGCCGTGACCAGCGGGCTCCGCATGGCCTTCGGCGGTCATTTCTTCACCGACGTGGCGATTGCCGGCCTCGTCACCTTCGTCGTGATCTGGTTCGCCTACGCACTGATTTACCGCTGGCCGCGGACACGGCTGTCGGACGAGGCGGTCGATGCGGCGCTGACCCGGCTGGCCTGGCCCGCCTACCGGCTTCGCCTGCGCCTGTTCGGTGGCAAAACCGGCCCCGCAGCCTCGCTCTGAGCCATTAAACGCGTGCTCCGGCGCGCGAAATTTGATATTCGCGCGGTCAAACCCTTCAATGACATCAGCCCTTTAAGACCCGATTGGAAGCCCCATGACCACGATCCTGAAAAGCCTGCCCAAGGGAGAAAAAGTCGGCATCGCTTTCTCGGGCGGTCTCGACACCAGCGCTGCGCTGCTCTGGATGAAGCAGAAGGGCGCGCGCTGCTACGCCTACACCGCCAATCTCGGCCAGCCGGATGAGGCCGACTACAACGAGATCCCGCGCAAGGCGATGGAGTTCGGCGCCGAAAAGGCGCGGCTCGTCGATTGCCGCACGCAGCTGGTCCATGAGGGCATCGCCGCGATCCAGTCCGGCGCATTCCACATCTCGACCGGCGGCATCACCTACTTCAACACCACGCCGCTCGGCCGCGCCGTGACCGGCACGATGCTGGTCGCCGCGATGAAGGAGGACGGCGTCAACATCTGGGGCGACGGCTCGACCTTCAAGGGCAACGACATCGAGCGCTTCTATCGTTACGGCCTTCTAACCAATCCGAGCCTGCGCATCTACAAGCCCTGGCTCGACCAGCAGTTCATCGACGAGCTCGGCGGCCGCGCCGAAATGTCGGCGTTCATGACCGCCCAGGGCTTTGCCTACAAGATGAGCGCCGAGAAGGCCTATTCGACCGACAGCAATCTGCTCGGCGCCACGCATGAGGCGAAGGATCTCGAGAGCCTCGACAGCGGCATCAAGATCGTCAATCCGATCATGGGCGTGCCGTTCTGGCGCGATGACTGCGCCGTGACGGCCGAGAAGGTCGTGGTGCGTTTCGAGGAAGGCCAGCCAACGGCGCTCAACGGTCAGACGTTTGCCGATCCCGTCGCGCTGTTCCTCGAAGCCAATGTCATCGGTGGCCGCCATGGTCTCGGCATGAGCGACCAGATCGAGAACCGCATCATCGAGGCCAAGAGCCGCGGCATCTACGAGGCGCCCGGCATGGCGCTGCTGCACATCGCCTATGAGCGGCTCGTCACCGGCATCCATAACGAGGACACCATCGAGCAGTACCGCATCAGCGGCCTGCGCCTCGGCCGTCTGCTCTACCAGGGCCGCTGGTTCGATTCGCAGGCGCTGATGCTGCGCGAGACCGCGCAGCGCTGGGTCGCGCGCGCCGTCACCGGCGAGGTGACGCTGGAGCTGCGCCGCGGCAACGATTATTCGCTTCTGAATACGGAAAGCCCGAACCTCACCTATGCGCCGGAGCGGCTCAGCATGGAGAAGGTGGAAGACGCGGCGTTCACGCCGGCCGATCGCATCGGCCAGTTGACGATGCGCAATCTCGACATCGCGGACACCCGCACCAAGCTGAAGCTCTACACCGACACCGGCTTGTTGTCGGGCAGCGAAGGCTCGGAGATATTTCGGCTCGAGAGCGACAAGGGCTGACGATGCGTAGGGTGGGTTAGCCCCTGCGGCTGCGCGAAGCGCAGTCCGCTCGGCGTAACCCACCTCTTTCGCTTCCGGGGAGACAGACAGTGGTGGGTTACGCTTCGCTAACTGTGGAATCTCAACAGGTCGTCCTCCGGGAGACGGAGGCGGCTGATGGGTGGTTTGGCTTGCAAACTACCGTGTGGGCGATGCCAGTTGTAGTGCTGAAGCCAGATTGGCAGGTTTTTGGCGCGCTGGTCTGAGGTGTCGTAGGAGCGAGCGTAAGCCCACTCGCGCAGCGCTGTCTGGATGAAGCGTTCGGCCTTGCCGTTTGTTTGGGGCCGATATGGTCTGGTGAAGATGTGCCTGAGGCCGAGCTTCCCGCACGCTCTGGCGAAGGCCTTGGCACGGTAGCAAGAGCCATTGTCGGTCATGATGCCGGTGACCTTCATACCGAGGCTGCGGTAGTAAGCGACGGCTTCCCTGAGGAAGGCGATGGCACTTTCCTTTTTCTGATCACGCCGGATCTGGGAGAAGGCCAGGCGCGATGCATCGTCGATCGCCACGTGGACGAACTCGTGGCCGGCGCCGCGGCTTTCACCCTTCTGACGATCGTGCGTGATGCGGTGGCCGGGTCTGACGAACCTGCCGAGCTTCTTGATGTCGATATGGATCAGCTCGCCGGGCTGCTCGCGCTCGTAGCGGCGCACCGGCTCGGCCGGCTCCAGATCGCGTGTCCGGCTTAATCCCAGGCGGCGGAGTATGCGGCTGACGGTGGCCCGTGACAGCCCAACCTCGGCTGCGATCTGCTTGCCGGTGTGGCGCTGCCGGCGCAACGCCTCGACGGCCTCGCACGTGGCCCGCGGGGTTTGGCTTGGCGATGAAAGGGGTCTGGAGGAACGATCACGCAATCCCTCGACACCTGCTGCGCGGAACCGCTCGACCCATTTGGCTACCGTTTTCGGTGTCGTGTTGAACTGGTCAGCCGCGGCAGCCTGGCTCAGTCCGTCCTCGACCACGCCTCGCACCATCGCCTCTCGACCTGTGGGCGTCAAAGGCGCATTCTTGTGGACGTTCATCTGGTCTCTCCGTGGAAACGTTGAAGCTTCGCAACCTCAGCTTCCTCGGTTCAGACCAGATGGACAACCTCCTGAGACACCAAAGCTA
>NZ_LSEF01000049.1:53469-79306 GCF_001641695.1 Bradyrhizobium neotropicale | reverse complement strand
GAGGCGATCGATCAGATCATTTGGGCTTTTGACCCACCACGCCCCTGCCGTGACGTTGTCGACCACAGGACTCGTCCAGTAGGTTTGGGTCAGATGCTTCAGTCTCCACAGCTTGATGCTGCGAAGCTTACCACGGACCACGGAGCTGACCTCGTAGTCCGTACCATTCCACAGACGCGCCATGGTTCTCGCTCTCGTCGTCCGATGTCGCATCGCCAGCGTCTTCACGAGGCTGCGGAACACAACAAGCTCCAACAGTCCCAAGGCGCCCTTGAAGTCATCAGCAAACGAATGGTAGTTCGCAAAACCACGGAACTCTGAGTTATAGGCGAGGACGGTTGCGACATCGCTGGTAACCAAGAACTGCTCGCGAGGACGGCCAGTTTTTCTGGCGAGATCGCCATAGTCGTGTCGCTTGCAGAACGCGGTGACCTCCTTCCGCGGCACGCGCAAACTGACATTGCCGGTGGTCGGCCGGCGTACCACGCGCCATGTCCGTCCATCCGGTCCCGTGCGGTTGGATTTGCGTCCAGCCCCATAGGATGTGTATGTCGAGATGCGATAGCTGAGGAAGGTCACTCCCTTTGAAGCGGCATAGACCCCACTTTTCTCGGGCGACACGGTGAGCTTCAATGTCTCCGTCAGGAATTGTTCGACGCAGACCATGATCTCACACGCTTCCCGCTTGCTCCCGATTATGCCGATGAGGAAGTCATCGGCGTAGCGGCAGTAGCGGAGCCTTTTGAAGTTCGGGTCCATCGGATCGACGGAGGGCACTTTCCGTCTCTCCTTATTAATGGCTTTGATCTCCGCGAGTGCAGCGTCGATCTCGGCCCGATCCGCGCCGCTGGCGCGGAGCCGTTCAATTTTACGGCGGAGACTGAGTACGCGCCGTTCCAGCGCCGCGTAGCGCGGGAATGGACGTCGGTCGCGGCCTTTGTCGAAGCCCGCCTTCATTGTCTGCATGTGCTGGTCCAGCTCGTGCAGATAGATGTTGGCGAGCAGGGGCGAGACAACGCCGCCCTGTGGCGTGCCACTATAGGTGCGTCCGTAGACCCAATCTTCCATGTAACCTGCTTTGAGCATTCCTTCGATCAGAGCGATGAACCTATCGTCATCGATCCGCTTCTTTAGAAGCCCAAGCAAAATGTCATGGTCGATGTTGTCGAAGAACCCACGCACATCCACTTCGACCAGCCACTTACAGCCCGTCCAGGTCTTCTTGATGGACTTGAGTGCGGTATGACAGGATCGTCTCGGGCGGAACCCATGCGACTCGTCGAGGAACACGGGTTCGTAGATCGCTTCGAGAAGAATCCTGACCGCCTCCTGAACGAGCCGGTCTTCCACCGTTGGGATACCCAGCGGTCGTGTTTTGCCGTTGTCCTTTGGGATATAGACCCGCCGGACTGGCCGGAAGCGATAAGTGCCATCTGCTACGCGCCTGGCGATGTCAGCGAGCTTCGCCAGCGACATGCCGTCGAAGGTCTTGCCATCTACACCGGGCGTCAGGGCTCCCTTGTTGCGGGAGACCTTTTCGTAGGCCCACTCGAAGAGATGCGGAGATCTCATCAGGCGGTGAAGGCCATTTACGCGCTTACCCGACCGCGACAAAGTCGGCAGTGATTCAATTCTTCTCTGGATGGTAGCGGCCTGCATCAGCAGAACCTCTCCGTCGAAGAATCTCTTCTACGCATACTGCAAATGCCGTTTTTAGCGGCATCCTCCTTCCCCCGATCGGAGGCGCTTTCGGTCCGGTCACCCGGCCTTATACGCATGATCGTCCACCTCGCGGTGGCTGTCCCGGTCATTACGCCGGGCATTTGGGTACTATGACGGCTCCGTCGCCATACAGGTTCTTGAAAGAGCCTGCTGCAGGCGATCCCGTAGTTGCGTGTGTAGGAAGTTGCGGTGTGTTTAGGTGTCCCATTCGTCTCCTTGACCCACGGATGGTGGTCGTCCCACGCAGACTGGTGGCGGATCGCACTGGCCGGTGCGATCTGCCCCGCGTGGCATAGCGTGTCAGCCGCGTTCGCTACGGCCAGCCCTTTGGCAACTGGAAACTGGGATTCAGGCAATACAGCTTTCACCATGCACACCTTACTTTGTGCTCTCCACTGGGCTGCGGCGCCCGATTTCGAGACGTTTCCCGGCATGCTTTGGTCCCGTTCTCCTTTCGGAGTCTCAGTCGTTTCCGACACCGGTAAGCCGGGCAAGTAAGAGCCATAACCAGCAGGCTCTATTCTTTCGAACACTCCCTTCTTCTCCACGCCTCAACGGCGCACGCCCCTCGGGCTTCGATCCCTCGCGCAAAGACTGCGGAGCTCCTCGCCGGGGGCACTCGGGAAAGGGGCTCGCCTTCGGCGATCGCTATCACTGCCCCTGTCCCGGGTGCCGCTGTTAACCGGTCTCGTTGCTGCACTCGGACCCGCGTGCCCCTTCGGGTCGCTATGCTCACGCTCTCCGGGTGCCATTTCAGTCGGCGATGCGCGTTCGCGCACGCTTGATCAGGGCCTGCGGCCCTGGGCAGCGCAAGGCCAGGTTCCCGTGAAGGAATGGGACGAGGCGGGTCACCTCGCGGATTTCACATTCTTTCACTTGTACGCGTGCGGCGAGAACCAAACCGGGCACTCGTAAGTCAAGCGCCGGGCGCGCTACGCTTGAGCTAGGTCGAGCACTCGTCGAGAGCAAGTAGATTGTCGGTCCAGACCCCATCTGCATGGGTCCGAATGAATTTGCGTCCCGAGGGGCTTTTTCGCACGGCAACCCAAGCGGTCGAATCACCCTGTTGCGTGTAGAACCTGTGCTGCTTGTTCTCGATAGAACGAACAACGTTTTCCACCTTGCCCCGCCATCTTCCTCCTTCGGGCTTCGGCCCGCCGACATCCGTGATGTGCTCATGCGGTTCGGCTTGTGAACACAATCGATGCGGTAGGTGGCCATAGTTTACTCTCCATCGAATTTTTTTGGGGAGCGAGGATCCTGCTCGTCCCCACGACAAGGCCCTATTGTCGCTACGGTTCGAAGCAAGCACAATTGCCGAACTTGCGCGGGGCTCCGCGAATGCGTCGAGCACATCCGGCGAATCGCCCTTTAGGTGACAGTCAGCAATATCAATACCGTGTGACGGTCTTTAGTCTTTCGTCATCGAAATTGTTCCTACGGAGGTCAAGTCGACAAGCAATGCAGATCTCTCCAACGCCTGCGATCAGCTCGGGCGAGAACAGATTGTTGGAAACCCAATCAATGTCGCTCCCGAGAAGTGCACGCTGCATCGTGCCGCGAATGCGTTCGAAGCTGTGTGCTCGGGGTTGAATCGCTAGCACGTAGCTCATGCAGATTTCCGGCAAATTCGTCCCCCTTGCCGCTGCCAATCGCTATCAAATCGCGGTGCACAACAATGATCCGAAGCTCGCGATATGCCGGTCACCAATGCCGCTATACCCGGTCAGGCATTCACTTGTGGTGGCTTAGCCGCAGCCGTCCAAATCATAGCTCCCTCGGCTATTGGCGTGGTGAAGCTGCGAAGACCAAAACTAGCAACCGAGCTCGAGCGATTGACGGACCGATAGCCGGCTCGATCCTTTGCGTTACTCGGGGAGAAACGAGGCGAATCATGGAAGTTGGCTTGCGGGGTCGGAACAACCATGGGTAAATAATTGGGTGGTTTGCTTTCCCGCCGGTGACAAAAATGGCTCAATCCCGTATCCTTGCTGCTTGCGCCGTAGCGCTGATAACTCTGTTCCTCTCTTCGCCAGCAAGAGTGCAGCAGGCTCAACCGGCGCAAGGTGACGGGCAGAAGCCTGCGGTGTCGCAATCGACATCTGACGAGCCGCGATCCGATCCTTCGATTCAAAAGTCAGCGCCGTCGTCGAGCGCTGGCGCCCTTGCGAGCGTTCAGACCACGCCGAGCGATCCTCAGAAGCAGTGCGTGAAACCCGGAGAGTTCGCCATCGAACTTCGATCTGGTCGCAATCCGGTAGGCGCACCGATCGTGCTGGCCACGAACTTCTTGCCCACAAACCAGCGCGTTGACGTCGGCGTGCGCGCTCCGTTCGTCGATGGCGTACGTTATTTCGCAGGTATCGACTATGGAGATGAAACCTATCTGTTCAAGCGGCAGGACGTCCTTACGCACCGCGCGACGGAATCGGACCCGCTGGTGAAGCAGCATCTGCTCGAGCCCGACCAGACCATCGTCACATTGAACATGGGAGACGATCTGGCGTGGTTCTGGAGCAGGGTCGATCTTTATCTTTACACCTGCAACAGTCCGGTCGGACAGTCTCCTTGGCGAGTCTCGTCCATAAGCGTCCGCCTCAGTCCCTACTGGTTCAGCATCGGCGCGGTCCTTGTGGAGGTTCTGGTTCTCTACATCTGGATAGCGTTCGCGCTTCGGAAGAAGGATCACACGTTGGGATCCTTCCTGCGCGCGTTGAACCCCGCACAGGTCTCGGCGGGGTCGGATGGAAAAGGAAGCCTCTCGACCTTCCAGACGTTGGCCTTTTCCCTGGCGGTTGCTGCCCTGATCACGCTGCTGCTGCTTTAGACAGGGACGTTGGTCGATTTGTCGGGGTCGATCCTGACGCTCCTGGGCATCAGCGGCGTCGGCGCGACTATAGCCAAGGGCACCGATAGCCAACGCAACACGCTGTCGGCGGAAAACCGGGCATGGCTGCTGCGACGCAATTGGCTTCCGATGGCCAAGACGATCGTCGACCCGTCAAACGCGACCTGGCGTGACTTCTTCTCCACCGATGGCGTCTTCGATGTATATCGCTATCAGAGTTTCATTTTCGGATTGGTCGTGATCGGAGGTTTGATCGCGGCGGGCGTGAATCAGCTTTCGACGTTCGTTGTTCCGGACACGATCCTGGGTATCGTTGGACTTAGCCAACTCGTCTACATCGGCGGCAAGCTGGTGACGCCGACCAACATTTCCGATCTCAATGCGGCTATTTCCGCTCTGCGTTCCGATGAGCAGAAGCTCAAGGCTGCCGCCGTGGCCGCCAAGCAGGGGCAGGTGATGAGCCTGGCGGAGGCGATCCCGCTCGTTGGCCAAAGCACCTACGATGCCTATCGTCAGAAAGCGAGGGACGTCGCTGCCATCTTCACCGATGCGACCGGCATCGTCGTCGCGGATGCATCGCTCGAACCTCTCGTCACCTGACCAAGGAAGACTTAAAATGGCTAAGAACATCCTGGTGTTCGCCGATGGCACGGGCAACGAAGGCGGTCTCCTGCCGGACGAGAGCCGCACGAACGTCTACAAACTTTATCGGGCAACGCGCACCGGGCCTGAATCGATCATCGACCCGAACAAGCAATTGGCGCTCTACATTCCCGGTATCGGGACGCCGATGCCTGGACATAACAACAGCTGGGACGGGGTGAAAGAGACGGTTCAGCAGATGTTCGGGTTCGGCGTTACGAAGAAGATCATCGATTGTTACGTCGCAATCATCGGCGTCTGGGAGCCGGAAGACCGCATCTACCTGTTCGGCTTCAGCCGCGGCGCCTACACCGCCAGGTGTCTTGCGCATGTGCTCGAGCTGTGCGGCATTCCGACCAGGGAGCGGAATGGCCAGCCGATCAGTCTCGATCCGAATTCCCTCAGGAAAGTCGCCAAAGACGCGGTGTCCTCAATCTACTGGCTTGGGATGCCGAGGGACGGCGCGGAGGCGGAAAAGAGAGCAGCCCAGTTTCGCGATGCCTACCGTTCACAGATCGGGCGCCCGGCAGGGGCTTCGGCCTATTTCATCGGGATTTGGGACGCCGTCGCCGCGATCGGCTGGCAGCGTTTCTTCCCTGACTGGGCTTACGACAGGCATTTCCCATCAGACATCCAATACGCGCGGCATCTGCAATCAATCGATGAAGGCCGAAAGGACTTCAAGCGAGTACCCTGGGGAGGAAGCGGCACCGTCAGGTGGCCGGATAGACAGGGTGAGCCGGAGCAGTTCGACCAGATCTGGTTCGCCGGCAATCATGCCGATGTCGGCGGAAGCTATCCCGAGAACGAATCGCGCCTGTCGGACATTACGCTGGCCTGGATGGTGGAATTCATCACCGAGAAGATTCCCGAGACAGGGCGAGTCATCATCGACAGGAACTTGCTGAGATTATATCCGTCGGCCGACGGCATGATGCACGACGAATGTATGGTCGGAATGGGCGGGACTGCGCTTCGATGGGCGAAGGCGGTTCGGCAGGTGCCCGACACGGCGCAACTTCACCCAACCGTCTACGAGCGGCTGGCAATGAAGTCGGTACGCAATTTCACGAGCTTTGGACCCTACCGACCTGCCGCGTTGCAAAACCATCTCAAAGCAAAAAAATACTTTGAAGTCCCAACCGGCGGAGGCGACGACGCGATCGGATGCGGTTCCGCAGATAAAGTCAGCGCTCCGCCAGGTGGTGCTGTCTCCACCTGATTGGACGCGTACTGTCAATGTGTCCGATCAGAGCGCGTTCTTTCAATTGAGCAGATTCACCGCGAAAACACGCCGTTGATACGGAAATCCCGATCGTTACGGTTCGCTGCTCAGAAAGAGCCTAGCACGCTGCCAAGTGCGATCACGGCCAGTAGCGCCAGTAGCGAGGTGACGATGCCGACCATAAAGATGTCGAAATAGCTGTCGCGATGCGACAGCCCGCAAATCGCGAGCAGGCTGACCACTGCGCCGTTATGCGGGAGGATGTCGAGCGTGCCGGAGCCAATCACAGCCACGCGATGCAAGAGCGAAAGGTCGATGCCAGTCTGTGCAGCAATGTTTACATAGGTCTCGCCGAGCGCATCGAGCGCAATCGTCAGCCCGCCGGAGGCCGAGCCGGTCAGCGCGGCCAGGATATTGGTCGCGAATGCCAGTGACACCAGTGGGCCGCCTTCGATGGTGAGCACCCAGTCGCGCACCGGCTCGAAAAGCCGGCAGCGCGGCGATGACCCCGCCGAATCCGACCAGGCTTCCAACACTGAGCACCGGCAAGGCGGATGCATTGGCGCCGGCGTCCATGGTCTGCCGGAGTGATGGAAGTCGGCTACGGTTGAGCGCGATGACGACGGCGATGGCCGTTGCCAACGCGATGCTGACCGACCAGACGCCCGCGACCGCGGCAAGAGAAGTACCACCGAAACGCTGTTCGGCCAGGTAAGAGACATCGAGCCGCGGTAGCACCAGAAGCGACATCATTAGATTAACGGCCACCACGACAACAAGCGGAAGTGTGGCGCTCAGCATTGGGGTCGGTAAGTCACTACGGAGTCCATGCCGGATTTCTGCCGGGTCAAACTCGCGCGCCGTCGTCGCGTGCTCGCGCACCAGTTCGTCATCGGCCGCATGTTCGCAAGCTCCGTACATCTCGTCACCGAAACCTTCGCCGGCACGGCGCGCCTTGGCCGCCGCCCGTTCTAGCCACCACAGGCCGATGCCGAGCATTATGAGGGAGGCGACGATGCCGAGACCGGGTGCAGCGAACGGGGTCGTGCCGAAGAAAGGCATGGGGATCGCGTTCTGGATCGACGGCGTGCCGGGAAGCGCCGACATGGTGAAGGTCGACGTCCCCAGCACGATCGCCGCCGGGATCAATCTGCGTGGAATTGCGGCGGCTCTGAACAGCGATTGGGCCATGGGAGCGATGATGAAGAACGCGACGAACAGGCTCACGCCTCCGTAGGTGACCAGCGCACCTGCGAGCACCACTGCGAGGACTACGCGTCGCTTCCCGAGCCGCTGCGCCACAAAGCCTGCCACGGCCGTGACCGCGCCGCTGTCGTCCATCAGTTTGCCGAAAACGGCACCCAACAGGAAAATCGGAAAGAACTGAGCCAGGAACCCGGCCGCGCTGACCATGAAGACTTGGGTGAGCTTCGCAAGCAGCGGTTCACCGCCAAGTAGCGCCGCGACGAGGGCTGCGAAGGGGGCCAGCAGGAGGACGCTCCATCCCCGGAACGCGAACAGGACAAGCAGACCAAGCCCGATGAGAATGCCGACAAGGCCCACCGCTCAGCACTCTGCCAGAAGAACATCGAGATCGGCGGTCGAGCGCCGACCGAGATCGGCGCTGTGCGCGTCGAGGAACTCGGAAGTCGCCTGGCGGCCCTCCGTGCGGAGCATCGCGACGAATTCCCATTCCGCATTCAGCTTGGAGGAGGCGTCAAATCTCGCCAATATGTCGCTCCTGATTCGATGCGCGCGCATCTTGGCCCAGCGCGCGCCTTCGCCAGTGCCCGGATCGACTGCCCGGCGAAGCAGTGCGATCATGCGCAATTCCTTCATCAAGGGCGAGTTGAAGGAAATCTCGTTGACACGGTTGAGGATCTCTGTGGCCGTCCGCGGCTCTTCGGGTTTTTCGGCCGGGTTGATCTGCACCAGGATCATGTCGTGCGCGTCACTTTCGCGAATAAGCGGCGTGATCGTGGGATTGCCGGCGAAGCCGCCATCCCAATAGGGCTCGCCGTCGATTTCGACAGCCCGGAACATGGTCGGCAAACATGCCGAAGCTAAGAGCACGTCAGGCGTGATCTCTGCGTTGCGGAAGATGTGCCCACGCCCGGTTCTCACCCGGGTCGCGGTGATGAAAAGCTTGATCGGTGAGCGTGCCAGAGGCTCGAAATCAATGCTTTCAGCCAACACCTTGCGCAGGGGATTGTAGCCTGTCGGATTAAGGTCGTAAGGTGACAGCAGCCGCGACACGAGGTCGGTGAAAATGTATGCGGGAGACGTGTCTAGCGTCCAGCGACCCAATAGTCGGTCGAACGGCGATCGCTGCAGTGGGCTGAAGGTCGCTGCGCGCGAGACACGGCGCCAGTACTCGTCGAGCGCCTGGCGAGCTCCCTCGGCGCCGCCTGCGGTCCATCCGTCGGCCAGGACCGCGGCATTGATCGCGCCAGCCGAGGTGCCGGAGATGGCAACGATCTCAAGCCATTTTTCTTCGAGGAGGCGATCGAGCACGCCCCAGGTGAACGCGCCATGCGAACCGCCGCCTTGAAGCGCAAGGTCGATTAGGAGTGGAGATCGGTCCATGGCGTTCGATCGTTGGATGGCTGAGACTTGGCGTATTGCCGAACTTGGATCCGAACTGGTGGTTTCCACGACGCCGACGGCCAGCCGGGCTGCGTCCGGACCACATCGCCGGTATCCGTGATGGTGAGGATTGCTGCCGGTTCGAACGGAGCGTCGGCAAGGCCCATGTTTCGCTCTTTGCTTACGAATCCTGGCCAGGGGTCGGATCACGCACGGGCCTCCACTTGCGGGACCTCCTGCTCATCCGTGCCGTCTCGTCGAGGCCTTTCCGCCCGCTGAAGTACATCAGTGCGATCAGTCCGGATCCGAACACGACCATCACGAGAGCGGCCAAACTCATGACGACGTTGCCGTACGGCGGCATCGCCGGGGTCGTGCGCCAAATCTGCAGGCAGTACCAAATCGAGGCGACGAGAAGGGCCGCCAGTATGATCATGAGAAACCATTGGGACCTGTTGCGCATAAGTGCTCCGCACTGAGCGAGGGCCGGATAGGCTCCGCGATAAGCCCTTCAATCGGCCGTCTCCGTGAACGGCCCTACCGCCAGCCGCAGATTCGACGGCCGCGATGCCACCAGCAAACCCAGCGGCGATGGCGGCGCGGCGGGGGCCGTCCCCAACCCGGGTGGGGCGGCGGGCCCCATTGGGCCAACGTCATTCGGTTGGTGGACTTTTCGGCGCCGGATGATTGTGTGGAAACCGGCATCGCCTCTGCGCTCTCGCTAAGATGAACACCGATTGCGCCGACCGCGACGGCGGCCAGGGCACCCTGTGCGAGGCCAAGAATAGCACGGCGATTAAGAACGCTCATTTTCTACACCTCTTCAATAGCGGTAAGAAATCGGCTGCGGGCGGTTTCGCCTATGCGGTTAGGTCATCCCACGAAATTCGATCGGATCGTTCAGGATGATGCCGCGCCTTGCGGTTGTTCCCCGGTGAGGGGTTGCGCCGCCTTGGCGAGGGCATCGCGCAAAATCTGTTCCTTCGTCTCATCCAGGGACGTCTTCAGCACGATGCCGCCGGCGTCCTTGATCTCCTTCAGAACCTTGTCCGCGGTCATGTTCTTGATCAGAACGAAGAGAGCGGCGTTTCCGGGTTCGAGCGTTGTAGATAGTTCCTTCATGAAGGCATCGTCGATGCCAAAATCCGTCAAGGCACCTCCGAGCGCTCCTGACGCTGCCCCTAGCGCGACACCGATGATGGGATTCAGAAAGATGATCCCGATGAGTAGGCCCCAGAAGCTGCCGGTCGCCGCGCCTATGGCCGTTGTGTTCACCAACTGATTAAGCTTGATGTTACCCGAGTCCGTCTTTACCGCGATCACCGCGTCGCCAAGGCTGATCAGATACTCCTTCTGGAGTCTGAGAAGCCGCTGACGCACCTTCTCGGCCTTCGCCTCGGTCTGGTACACGATCGCAACAAGATCAGACATGAAACTCTCCTCGGCGTTGTCGGCGGAGCCGCCCGCGGGCCAGACACCCGCTCAATAGTGGGAGTGCGAGCTTAAGCCGCGAGCCAGTGCATCCGAACAAACCCTGAGCTGCTGACGTGAATAAGCGAACCTGCCGTCTCGCATTTCTTGAGATCGCACCGCGGCCTTGGCGCGCCGAGCAAAAAAAGCGCGCGCCATCCAAAAGAGGGTGACCAGCCAACGTTCATCCTTCCCGCAGGACCTTTACGAATGTCCGACAGCGACTTGTTCGGCCAAACCGTCGATGATGCTGTCAATTCCAGAAGCCGTCGGGGAGAGCACATGCGAAGATCACTTGCCGTGTTGCCGATTCCGGTCGTGGATCCGAGTGATCCTTGGCAAAACTTTGATGTGGGGGCGCGACGCCAGTTCAGCGGCGGAGGCCGAAGTGGCGAGTGCGATAAGAGCTACCGTGCCCAGCAGGACGTCTTTCATTTCATCTGGCCCGTTCGAGTCGATTTCTCTACGACTACGATTGCCATGTGTCCGCCTTTGCCATCAATTGCCAAGGTTGGTAGTTGCACTTTAGATCGTGCGTACGGCTCCCTTGGCGTGATCTTCCGCAGGCGTTCGAATGAAACGGCCTATTCCGGCGTTCTGCCGATGAAGAAATCAGGGCGTAAAAGAAGTCAGGCGGCGTAAGGTCGCGATTCCTGTCAGGAAGACGACCAGCGACTGCCGCCATTGTCTGTTCTTCTCGAGGGCAGGCAGATGCTTCAGCTCACCGTGACGAGAGCGCGTAACACGACGGGGCAAGAAAGCATTTCAGACGAACTTGCAACGTAGACATGCCCGCCTAAGCCGCTTGAATCCTGCCAAGGAAGCTGTCTAGTTCGTGCTTTAACCGGGAGCTTTCCTCAGACAAGAGTTCGGCTGACATCAGTACCTGCATCGAAGCCCCTCCGGTTTCCTTCGCACCGTTGGTCATTTCACCGGCGCTCGCCGCCACCTGGGTGGTCCTGGTCGCCGCTTCCCGCACGTTGAGCGCAATGCTTTTGCTCGTTGCCTCCTGCTCTCCGATGGCGTCGACCACAGTCATGGCAATTTCCGAGATGCCGCCGATGATGGTGCCGATTTCGGTAATTGTGCAGACCGATTCAGTCGTCGCCGCCTGAATGCCGCCAATGTGCTCACCGATCTCAACCGTGGCATGCGCGGTTTGCGTCGCGAGAGATTTCACCTCCTGGGCTACAACAGCGAAACCTTTGCCGAGATCGCCGGCGCGCGCGGCTTCGATTGCCGCGTTCAGCGCTAGCAAGTTGGTTTGCCGTGCGATGGCAGCGATCAGCTCGACCACGCTGCCGATCCTCTCCGTCGCGACCGCCAAACTGACCATGCGCCGGTCGCTGAGTTCGGCTTTGCGAACCGCTTCGCGCGCCATATTGGCCGCTTCTTCGACCTGCCGGCCGATGCTGGCGATGGTTGCCGCCATTTCACCCGTCGCGGCCGCGACATGCTGAACGTTGGCGGATGCTTCATCCGAAGATGAGGCGACCTCGACCGAGAGTTGCCGGCTGTGATGAGCCGTGCGGGTGAGGCTGCGTGCAGAGGCTTCAAGTTTTGAGGAGGCGGAGGAGACGGTATCGACGACCCTGCCCACGGCGGTTTCGAATTCGCCGGCGAGCCGAGCGATGTCGGCCTTACGCAGCTCGGCGGCTGTACGATCCTGTTCGGCCTTTGCATCGAGCTCCGCCTGCGCCTTCTCGCGGGCTTTCAGCTTAAACATTTCGACCGCTTCGGCCATCTCGCCAAGCTCGTCGTTTCGGCCAAGGCCGGGCAGAACCACGTCGAACCGACCGTTGCCGAGTTGGCGCATAGCCGCCGTCATCGAAGCGACTGCTTTGGCGATGCGCCGGCCGAACAGTAAGGCAAGCAGGCCCGCGAGCATCGTTGCAAGCCCAATCGCCCAGATCAGTTTCCGTCGAATGTCTTCAGCTCGCATTTCTGAAGCTTGCGAGCGCGCGTCAGCGGCAGCTATGATCTTCGCGAGCCCCGGGCGGATGCGGTCATAGATCTGTCCGAGATCGTCGACTTGGTCGGCCAGCGCCTCGTGCGTCACCATGAACGACACAAAGCTCGACTTGTATGCGCGGATCAGTTCGAGGATTTGGGATTTCACCTCCGCTGGCAGGCTGGCCTGAGCGAGCGCGGCTTCAAATTCTGCCTCCCGGTCTGCGAGTTGATCGCCATATTTGTCGTCGCCCCGCATGATGAAGTCTTTCTCGTGCCGGCGCATCATCAGCATCAAGATCGTGAGGCGTGGCTGGTTCAGCTCTGGCAACCGTTGCTCGACGGTGTGCACGGCGTTGCGCAGCTTGCCCTGAAAACCATCATCCTCGTTGAAGCCGAGGTTGCGCTGCGCCGAGACCACGTTCTGAAAGCGCGTTGAATAGAGATTAACCGCCGGTCGCAGGAAGGTCGCCTGCTTCAGCGGGTCATCGTCGGGCAAAGCCGTCACAAATGCTTCCACGCGACTTAAGTCCGCCAGCTGCCGCTCATAGCTCTCGGCATGCTTCTCGATCAACACCTCACTGGGTTTGCGCAGGAAGTCGCTCGCGATATGTCGCGACTCCAGGAAGCTTTGCGACAACGATGCGACGTGAGCTTTGAACTGGTTGCTGGCGTTCGCATCGCTCTGGACCAGGCTCGCGTACTTCAGGGCGGCGGCGCAGATTGCACCTGTGACAAGCACTCCGGAAAGGCCGAGCAGTGCCATTTGGCCACGCAATCCAATGCGGAAGTCTCGGCGAATCCTTGTTTGCCCGACAATTCTGGTCGCAATTGCGCTCATTGTACTCCTTGAAGAGTTTATGCTCCCGGCGCAGTGCTCCGACGGACGCTTATCCATATCGGGCTGAACGCGAGCTGCCTGCTTGGTTCGACCGATGACGGCCGGCTAATTAGCCCAGATTGATTTCGGAATCCTGAATTCGCTGTTCGAAGCGCATGACTTCTCTTTCAGCTCGTCGCAGGGGCGATGTTGAAATCCGTCGAAGAAAGCGACCCTGCGCTGGAATAAAGCGTCAACCTGCAGCTCGTTGCATAAATTCCTACCGAGGGCTCGTTATAGTCAGTCCCAAGCGGTACTCGGAACATCAATATTTTTTTGTTGGAGCCGCTTCTGCAGCGTTACAACAGAGCGCGAGGTCACAGCGAGAACGCAGGATCGTTTGTACGACACGCTCCAATCTGAAGCCGAGACGCCATACTCGGCTGAGAAGCGCGAGTGTTCGTTCGGTACGTACGGTGCCGGCCGGAGCAACGTCGCTCAAATTTACCATTGCCTCTCTCGAAGAGAGCGCATCCCAATTCTTCGTGCACGACACTCGATCGAGAAATGAGTAAGTTCAACCAGGAACGCGTGCTGAGCGTCCATCACTGGACCAACACTCTCTTCAGTTTCACCACGACGCGGAGTGCGTCGTTCCGCTTCCGCAGCGGTCAATCCGCCATGATTGGGCTGAAGATAGATGAGAACCAGCTGCTGCGTGCCCACAGCCTCGCCAGCGCGCGTTACGAGGATCGGCTGGAATTTTTCTCGATCAGGATGCCGGACTGTGCCCTAACCTCACGTCTGCAGCAGCTGAAGGAAGGCGACGAGATCATCGTCAGCCGCAAGGCGACCGGAACCCTGATCATCGACAACCTCGAGCAGGGACGTAATCTCTATCTCATCGGGACCGGCGCCGGGCTTGCCCCGTTCCTGAGCGTGATCAAGGATCCCGAAACCTATCTGCGATTCGAGAATGTCGTGCTGCTGCATGGCTGCCGCCGGGTCGCCGAGCTCGCCTATGGCGACATGATCACGGAGAAGCTGCCGAGAGACGAACTGCTCGGCGATTTCGTGCGCTACCAGCTGATTTACTATCCGACCGTGACGCGCGAGCCTTTCTTCAACCGCGGCCGGATCACCGATCTGATCGCGTCAGGCAGGCTGTTTTCGGACCTCGAGATGTCCGAACTCAATCCTCAGCACGACCGGCTCATGATCTGCGGCAGCCCTGCGCTGGTGCGCGATACCCGCGAGCTGTTGATGGCGAAGGGTTTTGTCGAAGGCAATGACGGCGCGCCCGGTGAATTCGTAGCCGAGAATCCGCGCGCTTCAATGATCAGGCACGCAGTCAAGCGTTTGCAGCCGTATTCCGCGACATCGTTCAGATGATCCCAGGCGAGCCTTGGGCGAATACGGTCGAGAAAATCAAACAACATGAGCTTGGCGATCTGCTCGCTGCGAACGACTGACCGCTGGATTAGGGCGATCGTCTTACGTGTGCAGCGCGGCGCTGACCGCGCTCACCCAGGATCGTCTGGTGGATGTCCGCTCGGAGGGTCGCGCCGCCGTCCCAAGTCTGACTGAGCTGCGGCGCGAGAAGGTGCGTGACTTCGGCTTGGTCCAACATGTCCCAGAGTGGGAAACGGTGCCGGCCGATCATGCGATCATGCCGGACTCGCGACGTCCGTCAATCTCGTTCGCGAGGTTTCCTTGGCGGTACGCACTTGCAAAGGAACGGGCGTCCCCCTTTCGGGATCGGGCCGTCGGCTGACGCTGAAGCCCCGCCATGCCGGGTCTTCACCCTTCGGGCTTCCGTCCCTGACGCGGTGGGGTGAGAGACATTCTCCGGCTCAGATGTGCGCAGTGACCGACGGAGCTGGAGAGGAAGAGTGGGGGCTGGATTTCCGTGACGGGTTGAGGCCGGAGGAGAGTCTTCCGGCGCCCGTCATGGAGATTGTCCCCATGAATATGCAAGTTCTTGATGCGCGCCGCGGCGCTAGTGGCGGTTACAGAGTGGATGTGAGTCGCGGCGAGCGCGTCGGTCGGGTCTCCTCGGAGTGGTTTTCCCGTCCCGCGGATGAGCGCTACCTGTCGCTCAACGAGCTGGCCCGCACGGTGCGCGATCGCACCGACCGCAGCCGGACGCGCGTGGTCGAAAGCGCGCTCATCCATGTGGAGGCAAGTCGTGCCGATCCTGTGCGCTTGTCCCTGATGTTGCCCGGCTCGGACAGGCCGGTCGCGCCGACCCACTGGAGCTTCGGTCAGCTTGCAAGCCAGGTCGGCGCTCCGGCCGCTTACCTGCGGCAGCTCCCCGCGGCACTCGCAGGCATCAACCTGCAATTTGGCCTGACTGCCAATCGCGTCGAACAGATCAAGACGCTCGAGACCGAGGGTAGCCGCGTTGAGCTTCGCGCCGTCACCGGCCCTGACTATGGCCGGATCTACGATCACGAATTGGTTGAGGCCGTGCAGCGCATTGCCGGCAACGGCACGGGTGATACGCGCTGGAAGGTGCCTGGTGTGCTCGACTGGTCAACGGGGATCTACAATCCCCGCGTCGACATTTCCAAGGACACGACCACGCTCTATGCGTCCGACAGGGACGTCTTCCTTTTCCTGGTCGATGACCTGAACCCGATCGAAGCGGGTCGTCTTCGGGACGGCTCCCCCGACCTCTATTTCCGGGGCTTCTATTGCTGGAACTCGGAAGTTGGGGCCAAGACCCTCGGCATGGCGAGCTTCTATCTCCGTGCGGTCTGCCAAAATCGCAATCTCTGGGGCGTGGAAGATTTCGAGGAGATCACCATCCGCCACTCCAAATACGCTGCCTCCCGCTTCGCTCACGAGGCGGCGCCGGCACTGCTGAACTTTGCCAACTCCTCACCCATGCCCTTTGTCAATGGAATCAAGGCCGCACGCGAGCGGATCGTGGCACGCAGCGACGAGGATCGCACCGAGTTTCTGCGCCGCCGCGGCTTCTCAAAGGCCGAGACAGGTAAGGTGATCGACGCAGTGCTGGCGGAGGAAGGCCGCCCGCCTGAAAGCATCTTCGATTTCGTGCAGGGCATCACCGCCGTCGCGCGCGACAAGCCGCATCAGGATGCCCGCCTGGACATCGAGGCCAAGGCCAAGAAACTACTCGACCGGGCGGCGTAACTTCCGCGACGCCTGGGAATTTCGGACCTGCCGGACTCGTGCGTCTTGCGTCTTTCCGATGCACGCGCTCGATGTTGCTCCGCTCTCGGAAGCGGCGGCAATGCGATCCTCATCGCGAGCCAAAATCTCACGACGGCCCCTTCGGGGGCCGTCGACAAACTCGAAGTTCCGCGCCGCGCAGAGAATGCGCGCTTAAAGCATGCTCCGGAAAAGCGTGCAGCGGTTTTCCGAAGATCATGCGCAAACAACAGCCTAAAGCGCTAGGACTAATTGTCCCAATTAGATGCCGCGATACTCGCTTACGATTTTTGCGTGACCGCGTTCAGCTTCGGCCCATGTTGGGTAACGCTCCCGCCGGGCGTCGACGGAGGCTATGCCGGCTTCCATGACCTCGGTTTCGAACACAAGGGGGCGATCTGCTTCGCATCCGAGATCAAGACCCACGAATACGGTTGATATGATGACGTCCGGACCTATCTCGGTCCTCGCGACGACACGGTCGGCTGATTCATACCATCGCCGCCACGAAACCGGGTCCGTGCGCTTGGGCTCGTGTCCATCCAAAATGTAGTGGCTCATGCCAGCCAACATATCTGCCTGTGCCGACCCGTGCCAGCGGTTTCGGCCCCCCGTCCGATCCGGGATGCGAAGGCGCGACAGGGCTTCCTGATAGGACGCCAGCCGCCAAGCATCGCCGTTCCCCGCAGAAAAGAAAGAGTGAGAGGAGGGCAGGCCTTTTGCGCGAACGGGTTGGAGGTCGAGAGAGAGGCTCCCGGCCGCCCGTTCCGGAGAAACCGACATGGCAAAGGCCGTTCAGAAGATCAAGCTCTCGCCGTCCCGCGACATTCCTTTCAACAAACTCGTCTTGAGCCAGAAGAATGTACGGCGGATCAAGGCCGGCGTCTCGATCGAGGATCTCGCGGAGGACATCGCCCACCGCGAAAAACTGTTGCAGAGTCTCTACGTGCTGCCGGTCCTTGATGCCGACGGGCAGGAAACCGGCATGTTCGAGGTGCCCGCCGGGGGCCGCCGTTATCGCGCGCTCGAACTCCTGGTGAAGCAGAAGCGTCTTGCGAAAACCGCGCCGGTTCCCTGCATCGTCGGTGACATGGGCGCCGAGATCAGCGCGGAAGAGGATTCGCTCGCCGAAAACGTGCATCGCGTCGCGCTCCATCCCCTCGACCAATTTCGTGCATTTCAGACGTTGCGCGAACAAGGCCGTTCCGAGGAAGACATCGCGGCCATCTTCTTCGTCTCCGTCAACGTGGTCAAACAGCGGCTCCGGCTTGCAGCCGTCTCGCCGAGATTGCTCGACGTCTACGCCGACGAGGGCATGTCGCTCGAACAGCTGATGGCGTTCTCGGTGAGCGCCGATCACGTCCGACAGGAACAGGTTTGGGAGAATGTCAACAAATCGGGCTACGACGAGCCGTATCAGATCCGGCGCGTGCTGACCGAGAGCACGGTGAGGGCCTCCGACAAACGCGTGCAGTTTGTCGGCCTCGCCGCCTACGAGGCGGCCGGTGGCAATGTGCTGCGCGATCTCTTCGAAGAGGATGGCGGCGGCTGGCTCGAGGGCGTCGCTTTGCTCGATCGTCTCGTCGCCGAGAAGCTGCGGACCGAGGCCGAGGCGATCGCAGGCGAAGGCTGGAAGTGGATCGATGTCGCCCCAAACTTTCCCTATGGTCATGACCAGGGGCTCCGCCGGCTCGCGGGCGTGCCGGCTGATCTGACTTCCGAGCAACAGGCGAGCCTCGATGCGCTCCAGGCGGAATACGATGCGCTTCAGGCAAAACTTGAAGACGCCGACGAACTGCGCGATGAGGTGGATGCACGGCTTGGCGAACTGGAGGAGGCGCTCGCAGCTTTCGACAACCGACCGCACATCTTTGAGCCGGCCGAGATTGCCAGAGCCGGCGTCTTCGTCAGTATCGATTCCGAAGGACGGCTTTTTGTCGATCGGGGCTATGTCCGCTCCGAAGATGAGGCCCCTGCGGCCGATTTCGATGCCGGGCAGGGCGCAGATGCGTCCCTGGCTGAAGGCGAGGTGGCCGCGCGCGCGGTGATCTCGCTTGCGGGCGAATCGAGCGAACCGGAGGAAGATGATGAGGATGCGGAAAGGCCATTGCCGGATCGGCTCATCACCGAGCTCACAGCCCATCGCACGCTGGCACTGCGCAATGCGCTGGCAGACCATCCAGCGGTCGCGTTCCAGGCGGTACTGCACAACTTCGTGCTGACCGCTTTTTATCGGTTCGCCCCATCGGGAAGCTGCCTTGAGATCGGACTTCGCACGCCGACCTTTCCCGCTCAAGCGCCGGGGCTGCGGGACAGCGCATCCGCAAAAGCGGTCGAGGCGCGGCATGAGTCCTGGAAAGTACGCTTGCCGAAGAGCGAGAACGATCTTTGGGATGCGCTGACAGCGCTCGACGCCACCGCGCAGGCATCCCTGTTCGCTCATTGTGCAGCGTTCGCAGTCAACGCCCTCTACGAGCCGGCGAGCCGCTACAATCAGGGCCGTGTCTCCGCCCACGACGTTCGCACGCGACTTGACCAAGCCGATGTCCTGGCGCGCGCCGTTGGACTCGACATGGTTCGAGGTGGGTGGAGACCGAATGTCGACAACTATCTTGGCCGTGTCACCAAGCCCCGCATCCTGGAGGCGGTTCGGGAAGCCAAAGGCGAATCTTCGGCGCAGCTCATTGATCATCTCAAGAAGGGCGACATGGCCAAAGAGGCCGAGCGTCTCCTCGACGGTTCGGGCTGGCTGCCACAGCCGCTACGCCTCGCCGATCCCGCGGCGCCGGCAGCGCAGCAGGAGGACGAGGCGGGGTTCCTGCCAGAATTCCTCGCCGGCGAGGAGGATCGGGCAGACGCTGGCGAGGAGACTGAGCCACAGCTCGATGCTGCCGAATGACACTAAATGACAGCTCAGTGCGGGACGGCTCCGGCCGTCCCGTACTTCTCCCATCGCAGCTCTTTTTTCCTTCAACCCGGCCGTTGCACCGGGCTTTCAGCTTTTTTTCAGGGGAGACGCACATGCCCGATTACTACGCCGCGACCGTGGTTCAGCAGACGATTCCCGAGGTGGATATGACTCCGCTGGAGCGATTGCTGCTCTCTCGCATTTTCGATGCCGAACGTGACGGCGAGGGGTGGTATTTCTTTCCGAGGTCGGTCCCGCCGACATGACCACCGTTCAGCGTGCAGCGCTCGAAGCCGCACTTGCTGCGTCCCAAGCGGCCGGCGCGAACGCCGCCAACAGGATCGCCACAGAGCACCTGGCAAAGCTTGAGGCCGGCGAGCGGCCATCACAGGAGCTCGATCTCGATCTTACGACCACATCCTGGGAGTTCATCATTCAGGACATCGTTCGGCGTCACCGATATTGGAGTACGTATCGGCTGTTTCTTCCTTCACTTGTTCGCGCATGCGGGCTGATGGTTTTGGAGGCGCCGTCGTCGTGATCTCGGCCGATCAAATCCTCGGCAAGTCCACGAACGATCTTCTCGACGAGTTCATCGCGCAGGTCGCGCCTTTACCTCTGAGCTGATCGATGCCGCTGCGGGCAAAGCGTTATCTATGGCGAAGGCTCGCTCGACCACCACCATCCACCGGGCTTCCGACGCGCGACCGTCACTAGTTGCCGGTGACGCGTGCTGAGAACTCTTTAACCCCTCCGTTCCTCATGACCTCGCGTTGCGGCTTGTCCTGTCTGGGCGCGGCGCATCGGACGTCAACGGGCAAGCCGTTCCCGCGACGGACCTAATGGTCTTGCGTGACCGCCGATGCTGGGCCCGCGCCCCGCTGCCAGTCCACCGCAACGCGACAGACAGGAGGCAGACGATGCGCAGAGTTCCCGACAATTGCCGTCTACATCGTTCGCGGCTGCAAGTGGGGCAATCCGTTCCGGATCGGCCGCGACGGTGACCGCGCGACCGTCATCGCAAAATACGAGCGGTGGCTGGCGGACCAGCATCATCTGCTCCGTGGGCTGGATCAGTTGCGTGGCCGCGATCTCGTCTGCTTCTGCGCGCCGCGCGCCCGCCATGGCGATCTCTTGCTGCGGCTCGCCAACGCCGCGCGCGAGGCGCGCATCGCATGATGGCGCGCCGTCAAGACTGCGGCATGAGAGGAAGAGGTGGGCAGGTAGCGCGGGCGAGCCCGGCGTGCGGCGAGAGCGAGCCGCCGGGATGTGTTTGCCCGCTCCCGGAGTCCTTCCCATGCCCAGAAAATCCAATCCTCACGACTTTCGCAGGCCGATCGCCTACGACGCCGCGGCCAAGCGCCTCTTTCACAATCGCGCCAGATCCGCGCTTCGCCACGTTGCGACGGCTCTTGGCCTTCAACCGGGTGACTATGATCTCCGCTCCAACCAGGGCGGCATTGCCGTCTCCGGCGAGATCACGCTGCATAGCGATCAGCTCTACGTGCAGGCATCGCAATCGGCGATGGGGTTCCAGCGCGGCATCCTGTTTCGCACCTGTAGCGGCCGGAAGGACTATGTCGGCGGTCCCAACAATTTCGCCTCGCTCGACTTGCTCAACAGGCCTGAGGAGCTTGCGTACTGGATCCGCGAGGTGTGCCGTGTTTGACGCCATTGCAGTCTTCCGGCGCTTTTCGAAATGAGAGGTGCGTCATGACTCGATTCATCGTTCAAGGTCGCTTTCTGGCGACGCGCCTAATGACGAACTTGCGATCGGTGCCGATACCGACGCGAGGGCGATCGAGGCGGCCAAGACAGCCGCAAGAGCCGTGATGGGGTCAGGAGCGCATCCTGAGCACATTGAAAATCGACGAGCGTCGCGAAGGCGACATCGCCTTCATCGGCTGCACCGCTCCTGATGACGACCCCATCATCGATCCACCTGCCGCCTGATCGGGGCTCATCTCAAATAATAGCGCCGGTTCGCGAGGGGGCCGCGCGGTGATTGAGAATGGCGCCTCATCGGTGCCGCGGCAGGAGAGCGAGAGGAGGGCCAGGACGGGTTTGAGCCGCGGCGGTTTCAGGAGAGTGCCGGGCGGTTCAGCCCGTCCCAGCTCTCCGAAAGAAATCCTTCCATGACCGAATCTCTCGCCGGCGGCGCCGCCGCGCCGCTCTCGATGCGTGCCGCTGCAAGCCTCACCTCTGCCGTCATCAGGGCTGCGCGACAGCTCTTGAGCGATCTGGAACGAGGCCGTCGTATCGACGCCGCTGTTCTGCGCACCGCCATGGAGGCGGCCTTCGGCGCCTCGGACGCCACTGGCGTCTGGAGCTGGAAGACGGCCTATGATGCCTGCGAGGCGGCAACCGTTCTGTTCCTCCGCAAGTTCGGCCCGGCCATGCGGACCAAGGCCGGTTCGACTGCCGCGATGCTGCCCATGCTCACGAGAATCGCGAGCTGTCTGCCGACCCATACGCGGCGTTCCGAGGACAGCCAGGCGCTTCAACAATTCTCGACGCCGATCCCGTTGGGGCTGGCAGCATGCACCGCAGCCGGCATCACGTCGGCCGACCGCGTTCTGGAGCCCTCGGCAGGCACCGGCTTGCTCGCCATCTTTGCCGAGCTCGCCGGCGGCGCATTGGTGCTGAACGAACTGGCCGAGTCCCGCGCCTCGCTGCTCGATTATCTGTTCGCCGATGTTAAGGCGACGCAGTTCGACGCCGCCCAGATCGATGATCACCTCGATGCGGCCGTCGCACCGAGCGTCGTCCTGATGAACCCGCCGTTCTCGGCGCTGGCGAACGTCGATCGACGGATGGCGGACGCGGCGCTCCGGCACATCAACTCGGCCTTGACGCGTCTTTGCGACGGCGGCCGTCTGGTCGCAATTACCGGCGCGAGTTTTGCGCCGGACAATCCGGCATGGCGAGATGCCTTCGTTCGTCTTCAGGAGCGCGGGCGGGTGGTGTTTTCTGCCGCGATCGATGGCGCCGTTTACGCCAAGCACGGGACACAAATCGACACAAGGCTCCTCGTGATCGACAAGCAGGCCGCCGCAGATCCGACGGTCTTTCCCGCTTCGCTGGGCATAGCGAGTGATGTCGCAACGTTGCTCGACTGGGTGAGCCTGCATGTGCCGGCGAGGCTGCCCGTTGCGGCCCCGGTCTTGACCGGTGTCATAAACCGCCCTGCGACGGCATCGTCGGTCGGCGCCTCTACGCCACCTAAGTCGTCCGCTTCGGAAGGAGTGGCGCCAGAAGGCGCAGAGCTTGTGTACGAGACGGTCGAATGGTCGCCGCCGGAAGGCGCCCGGCTGACCGATGCGCTTTATGAGGAATACGGGTTGCAGTCGATCCGTATTCCCGGATCGTGCGCACATCCGACCAAGCTCGTGCAGTCCGCGGCGATGGCCTCCGTTGCGCCGCCGAAGCCGTCCTATCGCCCGCACCTGCTTTCGGGTGTGTTGGCCGATGGCATTCTGTCGGATGCCCAGCTCGAGAGCATCATCTACGCCGGCGAGGCGCATGCCGAATTCCTCGCAGGCTCCTGGACGGTCGATGCGACCTTTGATGTCGTGGCGGCCGCGCGCGAGGATGCAGAAAACTCCGTCCGCTTTCGCCGCGGCTGGTTCTTGGGTGATGGCACCGGCGCGGGCAAGGGACGGCAGGTCGCAGGCATCCTGCTCGACAACTGGCTGAAAGGCCGCCGTCGTGCGGTTTGGATCAGCAAGTCCGACAAGCTGATCGAGGATGCGCAGCGCGACTGGTCCGCGCTCGGCATGGAGCGGTTGCTTGTGACGCCGCTGTCACGTTTCCGGCAGGGCACGCCGATCAGGCTTTCGGAAGGCGTCCTATTCACCACCTACGCTACGCTGCGCACCGACGAGCGGGGCGAAAAGCTTTCGCGCGTTCGGCAGATCGCCGAATGGTTGGGCTCGGATTTCGACGGAGTGATCGTCTTCGACGAGAGCCACGCCATGCAGAACGCGGTCGGGGCTAAGGGCGAGCGCGGCGACCAGGCCGCGTCCCAGCAGGGGCGTGCGGGGCTACGGCTCCAGCACGCCTTGCCGAATGCCCGCATTGTCTATGTGTCGGCGACTGGTGCCACGACGGTGCACAATCTCGCTTATGCACAGCGGCTGGGATTGTGGGGCGGTGACGATTTCCCGTTCGCCACCCGGGCCGAGTTCGTCGAGGCGATCGAGGAGGGCGGCGTCGCCGCGATGGAGGTGCTGGCGCGCGACCTCAAGGCGCTCGGCCTCTACGCGGCCCGCTCGCTCTCTTACGAGGGCGTCGCCTACGAGCTCGTTGAGCACCAGCTCACGCCGGAGCAGGTTCGCATCTATGACGCCTATGCCGACGCGTTCAGCATCATTCACAACAACCTCGACGCCGCGATGCGGGCCGCCAACATCACCGGCGAGACCGGAACGCTGAATGGACAGGCAAAATCTGCGGCGCGATCGGCTTTCGAAAGCGCCAAGCAGCGCTTCTTCGGCCATCTGCTGACTTCGATGAAGACCCCGTCGCTGATCGGATCGATCGAGCGCGATCTTGAGGCCGGTCACGCCGCCGTCATCCAGATCGTTTCGACGGGCGAGGCGCTGATGGAGCGCCGGCTCGCCGAAATCCCGACCGAGGAGTGGGGCGACGTCCGGGTCGATATCACCCCTCGCGAGTACGTGCTCGACTATCTCGCCCATTCCTTCCCGGTCCAGCTCTATGAGCCCTTCACGGATCAGGAAGGCAACCTCTGCTCCCGGCCTGTCCATCGCGACGGCCAGCCGGTCGAGAGCCGGGAGGCCGTCGCGCGCCGCGACCGCCTCATCGAAAAACTCGCTTCCCTGCCGCCGGTCCCCGGCGCTCTGGACCAGATTGTGCAGCGCTTCGGCGCCGACATGGTCGCCGAGGTGACCGGCCGCTCGCGCCGCATCGTTCGTAAGGCCAACAGGCTGGTCGTCGAAAACCGGGCCGGTTCGGCCAACCTCGCCGAGACCTCCGCCTTCATGGATGACGTCAAGCAGATCCTCGTGTTCTCCGACGCGGGCGGCACGGGCAGGAGCTACCATGCCGAACTGTCGGCGCGGAATCGCCGGCTGCGTGTCCATTATCTGCTCGAGCCCGGCTGGAAGGCGGACGCCGCGATCCAGGGCCTCGGCCGGACCAACCGGACCAACCAGGCGCAGCCGCCGCTGTTTCGTCCTATCGCGACCGACGTGAAGGCCGAAAAGCGGTTCTTAAGCACCATTGCCCGCCGCCTCGACACCTTGGGAGCGATTACGCGCGGCCAGCGCCAGACCGGAGGGCAGGGCCTGTTCCGGCCCGAAGACAATCTCGAAAGCCTCTATGGCCGTGATGCGTTGCGCCAGCTCTACACGTTGCTGGCGCGCGGCAAGGTCGAGGGTTGTTCGCTCGAGCGGTTCGAGGAGGCGACCGGCCTAAAGCTCACCGACGCCAACGGGCTCAGGGATGACCTGCCGCCGATCACGACCTTTCTGAACCGGCTGCTGGCACTCACGATCGAGCTTCAGAACATCCTGTTCACTGTCTTCGAGCAGCTCTTGACCGTCCGGATCGAGGGAGCGGTCGCGTCCGGCACCTACGATCTCGGACCGGAGACGCTCCGCGCCGAGAGCTTTGTCGTCACCGACCGGCGAACGATTTACGTCCATCCGGGCACGGGCGCCGAGACCCGGCTGCTCACGATTACCCAGCGCGAGCGCAATCATCCCGTGAGGCTGGATGAGGTTCGTGCTCGTCTGTCCGATCCTTGTGCGGTGATGCTGATCAATGAGCGCTCGGGACGAGCCGCCGTGCAGGTTCCAGCTCCGAGCTTCATGCTTGACGATGGCGAGATTGAGCGCCGCGTCCGCCTGATCCGGCCGATGGAGCGGCACAGCGTTCCCTCAAAAATGATGGCGGAGCGCCATTGGATCGAAGCGGACCGCGAACGCTTTGGCGCCGCCTGGTTGGCGGAGCTTGCCGAGATCCCCGCATTCACGGAAAGCACGATCCAAATTGTGGCAGGCCNGGCCTACTCCTGCCGATCTGGAAGCGGCTGCCGAACGAGTCGACCCGGGTCTACCGGCTTCAGACCGATGCGGGCGAGCGGATCATCGGCCGCAAGGTCTCGGCGAGCTGGGTCGCGAATATCCTTTCGGCGGACGCGCCGGCGCTGACGGCGGATGCTGCCTTCGCCGCGCTGATGGAGGGACGGACCGTCCTTGAGCTTGCGGAAGAGCTCCAGCTCCGCCGTGCCCGGGTCATGGGCGCATACCGCATCGAACTGGCGGGCTTTAGCGACACGATGCGCGACCGGCTGCGCACCTACGGCCTCTTTGCGGAGATCATCTCCTGGAAGCTGCGCATGTTCGTGCCCACGGACGCAAGCGGCGTTGCGATCCTGTCGAAGGCGCTCGACTGTTGTCCGATCGAGCGCATTAGCGGGCGGGAGGCCGCCTGATGCGCCGCGATGCTTTCGAACTGGCATGC
>NZ_LSEF01000049.1:0-53398 GCF_001641695.1 Bradyrhizobium neotropicale | reverse complement strand
TGGCTGGTCGGCGACGTCCATAACACACCGGGGCGTTCGCTGTTCGTGCGGCTCGAGGAATCGCCGCAGAGGCCCGCGGGCAAGTGGACTGATGCGGCGACCGGCCAGCATGGCGATCTCCTCGACATCATCCGGGAATGTCGGGGTTTGCGCGACTTTCGCGAGGTTGCCGAGGAAGCGAGGCGTTTTCTGAAGCTACCTCGTGTCGAGCCGGACTTCGTCTCGAAACCCGAGCGTCGAGCTGTGCCAGCCGGATCGCAAGGGGCCGCCCGTCGGCTCTATGCGATGTCGGGCCCGATGGAGGGAACAGTGGTCGAGGCCTATTTGCAGCGCCGCGGGATCGCCCATGTGCACCATGGTGGCAGCCTGCGTTTCCATCCCCGCTGCTACTATCGGCCGGACGAGCACCTGCCGACCGAGACCTGGCCCGCGATGATCGCTTGCGTCACGGATCTCGATGGCAGGATCACTGGCGTACATCGCACCTGGCTCGACCCGAACGGCTTTGATCGCATTCGTCTCGGCAAGGCTCCGATCGATTCGCCACGACGGGCCATGGGCGAGCTCCTCGGCAATGCCGTTCGCTTCGGCGTGGTGGACGACGTGCTCGCCGCCGGCGAGGGCATCGAGACCATGCTGTCGCTGCGCTACGTGTTGCCGATGATGCCGATGGCCGCTGCACTTTCGGCCAATCACCTCTCGGCGATGTTGCTACCGTCTGGCCTGCGTCGGCTCTACATCGCTCGCGATGCCGATGCCGCCGGAGATGCGGTCCAGGCCATTCTCACCCAACGCGCAGAAGACTCCGGCATTGAAGCGATCGCACTGTCGCCTCGGCTCGGCGATTTCAACGAGGATCTGCACATTTTCGGTGGCGATGCCGTGCGGGCAGCCTTGCGGATTCAGCTCGCACCCGAGGATATCGCCCGTTTCCTGCATGCGTCGACCTCGGCCACGGAGTAAGTCGCAGTCGTTCGATTGCGGCGACAGGTCGATCATAGAAAAGGCGCCAATACCGGAAGAGGACGCGACCACGGCCTTCTAGAGGGCGATCGGACGGCAAGCGGAGCGGGCCGGCAATGGCTGCGTCCGGCTATTTTCCGCCGCGCGCCGGCCATGCGAGACACATTGTCGATGTCCGAATGGCGCGCTTTGCATCGCGAAGCAAAATAGCCGGCCTTCGCCATCCTCCGCTGCCGCTTCGGCCCGTTCGGGTTCTGGCCCGCTCCGCCCGCCGCCTGAGTGATCGCCACGAAGGCCGCGATGGGCGCGGCCGATCCGGCAAAGGACCTCTTCCCATGACCGACCATGACGACATCGAGCCGCCGCACGCCTCATCTCCGACCGAGCACATCCTCACCGAACTGCAACTCTTCGGCTACCGTCCGTTCGACGACCAGCCCGATGCCAGGCCCCTTCCCGAGAGCAAAATGATCACCGGCGCCGTGGCCGACATCTTCGACGCCCTCGTTGCGACGTTGGGCGACACCCGGCTAGAGCCGGATCTTGACGATCTGCTTTGGTCGACCGTCAACCTGTTCCATCGTGCTGTCGGCCGCATTGAACGCCAGCTCGACGATAACGAACAGGCGCAGCAGAAGAGCCAGCGTGAGCAGAACGGCTCGGAAGTGCGATCGGTTGAACTGGAGCGCCTGACCGTCGAGGGCATCACGCTCCTCGAGCGTCGCAACTGCCTGGAGCTCTTCCGAGATTTGGCCATCGAGCGCTTTGAGGTCCACAGTGGCGCGCCCTGGCGACCCCGGTCGGGATCATTGGTCAATCACCGCACACTGACCGCAGCGATGATCGACTCCCGCGACTTCATCGCCGCCAAGCGCCGCGCCGAGACCGAGGTCATGCTGCCGAAAGGACCGAAGGTCGCGCTCACCGGTGGGCTCGACTTCAACGACCATAAGCTCATCTGGGATCGTCTCGACAGGGTTCATGCCAAGCACCCCGACATGGTCCTGCTCCATGGCGGCTCGCCAAAGGGCGCCGAATTGATCGCCTCCAAATGGGCAAACAATCGCAAGGTGCCACAGATCGCCTTCAAGCCCGATTGGGCGAAACACGTCAAGGCAGCGCCCTTCAAGCGCAACGACGCCATGCTTGAACTCCTGCCGATCGGCGTCATGCACTTCCCCGGCACGGGGATCCAGGACAACCTCGCAGACAAGGCGAAACGGCTCGGTATCCCCGTCTGGAAGTTCGGCGGCGCGTGAGCGCCGTCCTCTCGCCTCCGACGAACGAGGCGGAGTTGCAGGTGCCGCAACTCCGCCTCGTTTCGATATTACGTCAAAGCTGCGCCGCGGTGGTGGTGGAAGGCGCGACCCGTACACCTTTGCACCGGGAGCCACCACCATGCTCACCCTTGGGCTTGTCCTCAACACCGTTGGCATCGGCTTGCTCTGCTGGCTGATCGTTGCGCTGGCGATCTACGCTTTGCCGTTTTTTGTCGCGCTGAACATCGGAGTCTTGGCGCTTCATGGCGGTGCCGGCATCGTCGGCGCCCTCCTTGTCGCAGTCGCCTCTGGCGCGCTGACGCTTGCCGCCGCTCAGTTTGCGGTCGCCTTCAGTCGGTCCCCGACCCTGCGCATCGCGATCACAACAGCATTCGCCGTTCCGGCCACCGTTGCTGGCTATCATGTGGCGCTCGCCCTATCGCAGATCGGGGGGCCTTCGCCGGTTTGGAGCGAGGTTTTCGCTTGCCTGGGCGCGGTTTGCATTGGCGGATCGGCTTGGACGCGATTGACGGTTTTCGCAGAGACACGCCGGTTGGAGCCGGCCGGGGGTGGCGGAGACTATGGCTCGACGGGTTCTCACCGCCGCATTGCATGAGAGCGTGGCTTCGTCGACACCATCTGCCGAACAAGCTCGTATTGAGCGCCACCTTGAACCGGGGATCGCCACGATCAGAAGCGGGCGGGACGCGGGGCCCTCATCCAGCGTGCTTTGACCAAGCCGCGCCAAATGCGGCCCGACCGACATAGCTGCATGGTAACGCGCGATGCTCTGGATCGTGCTTTTGCCGACGATACCGCCCCTTGCCGCCGATTGTTTCTGTTTCTGCGCCGTATCGTTTCAACCTCTTGTGCAGCCCATCCGAGAGGCGCCAACTTCTCCCGAGATTGCGGTTCAGCACGCGGACGCACGTGGCCTCTGTGATGGCTCGATCTGGCCGAAGACCGGCTGCGCCTCGATCGTCTGAGCCGCAACGCCGTTGATGCGACTTTCTTCCCCTGGGCTTACGCCCATTCCTCGCGAGACAAGAAAGTCGCTTCAACGGCGTCCTCCGCGTGCGCTCCGGCCCGAACCGGGTGCGTCGCCGATCGTCCTCGGCCTTCAGGTCGCCATCGAGGCCGCGGTGGTCGCGGGCTCGAAACACAACAGGAGAAGTGACATGGCTAACATCGGTTCTTTCAAGAAGGTCGGAAGCGATTTCCAGGGCGAGATCATCACCCTGAGCCTGCAAGCCAGGGGCGTCCGCATCGTCGCCGAGACGAACCGCACCAGCGAAAACGCTCCGAGCCACCGCGTCTATGTGGGTCGGGCCGAGATCGGGGCGGCCTGGTCGAAGCGCTCGGAAGAGGGCCGCGATTACCTCTCGCTCAAGCTCGACGATCCCTCCTTCACCGCGCCGATCTACGCCAACCTGTTCGACGATGAAGGCGGCGAGGGTTACACCCTGCTCTGGTCGCGGCCGCGCAGGAACGGCGAGTAAGCCTCGCTCCGCAAAGGCCCCGCCCGATCACTCGGGCGGGGCGCTTCTGCTCCAGTCGCCAGCAAGGTGACGCAACCGGGGCCGGCTCGGTCCCACCGGCACGACCCCGGCAACCAGAACTCGTCCGACTGCAACTGGTGAAGCCACCTCGTCCCAGCGGCTTGCCGGGAGCTGACCATCGTGAGCGGCTGTCGGCAAGCCGCCGGATCGATAACGCTCTCGAGGTCGCGAAATCCGGCAGAGACCGACCCGACCCTGTGCCGCCGGCGGAGAGTCAAGCTCTGGCCTTGGCGCTACCGCGCCTGCGATCTTGCGCTGTGGCGAGAGCCGCCTTGTACGGCAGAGTGCCGGCAAGGCGACCCATAAGTTGCCGCAGCCAGCGATGAGCGGCGGAATGATGCGTCCGAGACGTCCAGGTCATGCCGATTTGAAACGGCTCCGGGAACGGACACGCTCTGGCCACGAGGGATTTGGCGATGTTTGGTGCGATGCGGCTTGGCACCGTCGAGACCAGGTCCGTGCCGGGGAGAATGTGCGCAAGGTCGGAGATGCTCGGTATCGCGACCACCTGGTTGAGCGAGAGGCCGCGTTCATCGAGCCCCCTGAGATAGCCTGAACGCCAGGTGCCGCCATAGGTGACGACCGCGTGACTCGCTTTGACATAGTCGTCGACGCGCAGCCGCCTGCCGGCAAGTAAATGGCTTTTGTGCATCACGCACACATAGTGATCGTCCAAGAGATGACGATGATAGAAGCTCTCCTCCCGCACATCATAGGGGCCAACGAGCAGATCGGCTTCGCCCCGTTTGAGGTGCGCGACGCCCTCGGCGCCCGCCGTTCTGATATCGAGGACCAGTCGTGGGGCCCGTCGTCTGACCTCAGCAATGGCGCGCGGCAGAATGATCGATCGTTCGTAATAGTTGCAGGCGATCGTAACCGGCCCCGATGCGCTTGCCGGATCGAAATCCACAGGCTGCACGAGACCTTCGAAGACTTCGAGCAAACGGCCGGCACAGGCGACGATCTCGGCGCAGCGTGGCGTTGGCGCGATGCCGCCGCGCTGGCGTACGAATAGCTTGTCATGGAACGCGGCGCGCAGCCGGTCCATCGTGTAGCTGATCGTCGATTGATTGGTGCCGAGCGCGTCGGCAGCCTTCGAAAACGAGCCAAGCTCCGACACAAGGCGCAAGATACGGATCGCGGCAAAATCGATCGCGAACGGATCCCATTCCTTTGCCATCTTTTCAGCTCCTCCGCGGGCAAAAGCTGCATCACCTTTATCGAAAATGTAGATAGCCAATATCAGCTCTGTCCAATTGTCCGATAAGCATTGCCAATGCAATCTGCTCGAAAATGGGAGGCAAGACGGCAAGTCTGCGACGATCGACAAGCGATGGAGATACGCTGCCCCATGAACGCACTAACTTCTTTTCCGCTTAACGCCTGGTACGCAGCTGCATGGTGTCACGAGATCGGACGCGAGCTTTCGGCGCGCACCATCTGCGGCAAGAACGTTGTGCTGTACCGGCGCACTGATGGCGCTGTGGCCGCGCTGGAGGATGCCTGCTGGCACCGGCTGTTGCCGTTGTCGCTCGGACATCTCAGGGGCGACGAGGTCATGTGCGGTTATCACGGGCTTGTATTCAATTCGGCCGGTCGCTGCTCCCACATGCCGGCACAGAAAACGATCAATCCGTCAGCCTGCGTCCGCGCCTATCCCGTCGCCGAGAGGCATCGCCTCGTCTGGCTGTGGCCCGGCGATCCAGCGCTGGCAGACCTTACCAAGATTCCGGATTTTCAATGGAACGACGGTACGCAATGGGTCGGCGAGGGCGGGACGTTCTATCAACTGAAATGCAACTATCGTCTGGTGATCGACAACCTGATGGACCTCACGCACGAGACCTACGTGCACGCCGGCAGCATCGGCGACGAGGCGATCACGGCTGCACCCTTCGATGTGACCCATACCGGCGACACGGCGACGATGACGCGCTGGATGATCGACATCGAGCCGCCGCCGTTCTGGGCGCGCCAGCTCGGTCAGGCAGGCCATGTCGATCGCTGGCAGATCGTGACGTTCCTGGCGCCATCGATCGTCGTCGGCGATGTCGGCGTGGCGCTGACAAATACAGGCGCGCCGCAAGGCGATCGCTCGCATGGGGTCAACGGCGCGTTCCTGGCGGCGATCACGCCCGAGACCGAGACGACCTGCCACTATTTCTGGAACTTCGTCCGAAACTATCGCACAAACGATGCGCAGCTCACGAGGGAGCTCCAACTCGCCCACGTGAATGGCGGGGCAGGCGTCTACGATCAGGATCATCGGGTCCTGGAAGCGCAGCAGGCCGCCATCGACAAGAACCCGCGTTCGCCCTTCTACGATCTCAACATCGACGCGGGCGCGCTCTGGGCGCGACGGTTGGTCGACCGGATGCTGACCGACGAACACGCCCGTATGATGGCAAACCTTGCCGCCGAGTGACCTGAAGTCATGGCCAAGCCGATCGAATGGTTTAGCGCACGCCTTCACGCCACGCGCGAGCTTACGCCTGACGTCCGTCTCTTCGAGATCGCGCCGGAGCGCCCGCTCGCCAAGGCAACGCCGGGCAGCCACATCGACGTTCTCGCTCCCATCGACGGCCGGTTGCGGTTTCGCAGCTATTCGTTGGTCGGATCTTGCGCGGACGGACTCTATCGCATCGCGGTCAAGCGGCTCGCATCTAGCCAAGGCGGATCTTTGGGCATGTGGCGCCTCAAGGCGGGCGAACAGCTCACGATCTCGCAGCCGCGCAACAACTTCGAACTAAGCTACGGCCGGCCCGAATATTTGCTGATCGCCGGTGGCATTGGAATCACGCCGATCTACACGATGGCCCTGGCGCTGAATCAGGCGGATGCGAACTTTCGTCTACTCTACGCCGCGCGCAGCCGCCGCGACCTGGCGTTCGCGGACGAGCTTGCCAGCCACATCGGCGAACGGCTTCAGCTCTTCGTCAGTGAAGAGGGACAGCGCATCGATCTCGCCGGCGAGATCGCTCAGCTCGACCGGCGTGGCGAGCTCTATGTGTGCGGCCCTTTCGGCATGTTGGATACCGCCAAACGCCTGTGGCGCGAAGGGGGTAGGCCCGCGGCGCTCCTGCGCTACGAGACGTTTGGCAATGCCGGCAGTCTTGCAGATGCGCCCTTCACGATCAGGATTCCCCGACTGGGCCTGGAAATCGACGTCCCCGCCAACCGGTCGATGCTGGAGGCACTTGAAGATGCCGGCGTCGACATGATCTTCGGTTGCAGGCGCGGAGAATGTGGCTTGTGCGTCCTGCCGATCCTGGAGGCGTCGGCCCGGGTCGATCATCGGGACGTGTTTTTCAGCAGTGAGGAGCGGGCCAGCAATGAGAAGCTTTGCACCTGCGTGTCACGCGCGGCGTGCGGTTCACTTACCGTCGATACGCCCGATCGAACGCTGACACCCGCTCATTCTTCCACCGGTCCTGGTGCCCGGGTTTGAGCGACGCTTCCGTCGCGCGCATCGCTATTGGCCACCTCGAGGTTATTGGCGGCTCATCGCTTGATCGACTTGACGACAAGGTCCGCTGGACCGGGCGTTAAGGTTTCGGTTGGTAGGCGCCATCCGCTCTCGGCATCATGATCACCTGACCCGTGCACGTGCTCACGACAAATCCAGTCCGCCAACTTGGCTGTGATAGCTCTTCCGCAAAGCTGCCTTGAGTCCAGCAGGGCCATTCATCGGACTTCAGCCGGCTGTGCTCTCGAAGCTTTCAGATCGAACAATATTTCTGCGTGTTCAAGTCGAGCAGAAGCGCTGTCCTGGGCGGTTCGTGTTTTGGCCATCGTCGCTCGCCAGCCTGGGCCCGTTCGCCAAGGTCACCGCTTATTTGGAGCTTGATGCTTCGCCCTAGTCACTTCCGTTTGTCAGATTTCGGGCGCTCGCCTCGTTCCTCTTCGTCCGGCAGAACGAGATCGACGTGACTAACGCCTAAAGCGCTCGCAAGCTCAAAAAGAGTAACGATAGTTGGATTGCGAAGGCCTCGTTCCAAGTCGCTAATGTATTGTTGGGTGAAGCCGGACACCTCGGCGAATTTCTCCTGCGTGAAGCGCTTTCGCTTCCGCAGTTTTGCGAAATTCCGCCCGACCAACTTGCGCATGTCCATGTGCGCAAATTGCGTCTTTACATACTATCGGGTTTATCTCCTATAATGTGTATTCGAGGTCTGTCCCCCAGCCGTGAATGAGATTAAAAGTAAGACGATTGGACAGTCTCGGCCTTCAGAGAGATCAGAGCCATTTGCTGTTTTGTTGAGATGCCCATGACGAAACTGAACCTACCTGTCGTTGCGGATGTCGCTCCGAATGAGCCGACACTTACATCCTATGACGAGCAGCATCTGGTGACCTATTGGCGTCTCCTCGACGCCGAAGCCGACGGTGCCGATTGGAAAGAGGTTGTTCGGATCGTGTTGCACATAGATCCGGATCGCGAATCCACGCGCGCGCGCGATGCGTTCGACAGCCATTTGGCCCGCGCAAAATGGATGGCAGACCAGGGGTATCGTCACTTGCTTCGTGGTGGCGCTAACAAATAGCAAAGAACTATCTTCATAACTCGCAATTGCGAAAAGGAATTCTCCGGCTGATAGGGTGATCGCCTATCTGGATCACGTGATGCACAATTAGTGACTACCCCTCACAACCGGCGGCTTTATAGACGTTGGGCCGCAATCGTTGCTAACAGAGGGAATCACAGCAGTGTCCGATTTCGACTGGCGTTCACCGGAGACCTACCAGCAGGCCAAGTCTGGAGACATCACGGATTTCGCTTGGGAATGTCTCCGGCGCAATCCCTCTTATCAAGCAGACTACAGGGATGCTTTGTCGAAAGACGGCCAGGTGACGCCTGAATTCCGGAGGAGATGGGGCGTTTGCTTTCGCTCATGACCCGCAAGGGTCCTTTCACCAACAAACGATCTTTTGGGCGCCAGAGGCCTTGCCATCAGTGGTGCCGTTCGCTCGGGCTTCGGCCTCGGAAAGCGCTGCTCCAACCTTAGATTTGGTGCTCGCTGACTTGGCGTCAGGCGCCATCAGACAGGCGGATGACGGCTGGCATGCCGTATTGCGTATTGACGGAGCGCAACATCATCTGTGGTTCAGAGAGGAACCGCAGTGCGCTACGTCCTATGCAGTCGAACTGCTGCTGGATGCGGATTTTGAGATTCGCGTCCACGCTGCGTATCGGCTGTGGCGCGCAATCAATGGCCAGCCACCAGGGCCGCCGTTCCAACCGTTCTCGGCACAGCGTCGGGAGCGGCTGCGCTTTGTGCTGCGGGCGCTCGATGGCCACAGCAGCGGCGCGTCCTACCGGGCTATCGCGGAAGCGTTGTTCGGCCGGAAGCGCATTTCTGAGCGCGTCTGGAAGACCCACGAGCTGCGCAGCCGGACGATCCGCCTGGTGCAGGCCGGCTTGGAGCTGATCCACGGCGGCTATCGAGCATTGCTCCGCCCGCCATCTCGTAAGGACTAGCGTCGGGGGTGCCGAAAGTCACCTCCGCATCTTCGGCATCCCCCCAGCCGCTTCTACTCCGCCATCCTGTCCGTCGACTCGCGACAATACTCGGTCGCGCTCCAGACGACGGAGCTTCTCACATGTCCGACCCGAAGGCGGATTCGCCGCCGCGATACCTGCGTACATCCGAGGCGGCACGCTTCTTGAGTTTGTCTGGCCGTACATTGGAGAAACACCGAACATACGGCACCGGTCCGGAATATCATAAGATCGGCGGGCGCGTGGTCTATTCAGTCGCGGACCTGATGGCGTGGGCCAAACGTGGCAAAAAGAAATCGACGTCCGATCCTGGTGTCGGCACCGTCCTGCCTGCCAAGCGCCATACCCCCATTCCCTATGCGGGCAAGGAGCGACGCTGAGCCATGTCGGACGGAAAAACCTCTCGCCATGGCGGGCGTCAGTTCGCGCGCGGTCAGCGGCCTCTACTTCCTCCTCTTTCCGGGCGATCTTGCCTCGCCCGATCGGCAAGATCTTTCAACGTTTGCGGAGCATCCAGGTGAGCGATCTCACAACGGTGGAGCTCTTGTGGCTCGAAGGGCGTATTGAGAACCGGATTCGGTTCGGCCAGCCCGTCTCGGAGAAGATCATCGATGGCCAGCGTCGCGTTCTTTCCTTCGCGAGCGGCAGCATTTTTGCGTTCGTGCGCTGGACATCTAATGACTTCGGAACCGTCCTGTCTCGCGTCGATATTTTGCGCGCCGTCGGCGCAGGCCAGCGATACTCAACCGTCCCTTGCGTCAGTCCGGGCGGTGAGAGCCTGCTGCGATTGTCGGGGTGGCAGAAGGTCGAGCGCGTTCTGCAATTCGTCGATGCCGTGGAAGCCCTCGATATCAATCCTGCCGATGCAGCGCCCGATTACTGGCATCACGTTCACAACCGTCTCTCTGTCAACGAAACCCCGCGACCCTACACCCGCGCGCGCCACCAGGCATGGCTCCTCCGCAGAAGACGAGGTCTATGATGGGGCGGCTGACGATCATCCTTGCTATGTGCGGAGCGACAGCTCTCGCGCTCTCCCCGGTCGGAGACACGCCGCCGTCATACATCTGGAACCCCTCGGCGAGCGTTCCTATCGGCCTCTATCGCCTGCAACCGGCGCGGCGATTGATGGTCACTGAGCTCGTCGCCGTTCGGCCGCCCGAGCCGCTTGCGAACTTCCTGGACCTGAATGGCTATCTGCCAATCGGTGTTCCCATGCTCAAGCGCGTCCTGGCACTGCCTGGGCAAACCGTCTGCAGAAATGGTCGCGTCATTTCTGTCGACGGCATAGAGATGGGAGCAGCGCAGGAGCGCGATGGGCGCGGTCGACCATTGCCGGTCTGGCTTGGATGCCGTGTGGTAAGGGCAGATGAAGTCTTTCTCATGAACTGGCAGTCGCCGGACTCCCTCGATGGCCGCTACTTCGGGTCAATTCCGAGATGGGCCGTCATCGGACAAGCGTTACCCCTCTGGACAGAGGGAGAGTGACATTGCTCTGCCAGCCCTCCTGGACATCCATCCGCCGTCCGATCGATGGCAGTACCCTTCCTCCGTTCCGGCCAGATTTATGAACGCGCGTATCGCCTTTCGGCGACAAACTCGCCGTTAGCGACCGCATCCTCGCATCCTGAACCCGGGTGCCGACCTGCCGAATGGCGGCGGCATTTCGATTGTCGGACACACACCAGCCGCGACAGTGGAGCCGGAGTGTGCCCCGGCGAATGACATGCGGGCCCTTATCCATGAAGGGTATCTACATCTAGTTAGATTCACTCCCTTTGAAGTTGCGATACCTACCTCGATTTTAGGTCTGGGGAGGAAGCGAATGCGTGAACACGAATATGCGTTGCGGGGCGATGATCAGGCGAGCCAGATGATCGTAGAACCAGCCGACGATCCGGTTCAGTTTGGACGCGATCAGCTTGGGCGGACAGCGCACGGCGTCCATGAGAATGAGTATCTTCGCTGCTTCCTCTTTCGCAAATCCTTCGAGCACCTTCGCTTCCCGCCCGTGCGACTGGCGAAGCTGCTCCGACAACTGCCAGAACCTCTGTGCGCTCTGGGAGTATGATGGGCAGTCCTTCCGCGAGGAATTCGAGGCGCCGGATGTGACTGAGCCGGCAAAGCATTCGTGCTGAGCAGACTTCGCATTGCGCGCGCCGCCGGCGTGAACGCCTTGTTGTACGAAAACGCATACCAATCGATGTTCTCCCGGGCGCCCAAGCGATCCCGGTGAAGCTTGTCCCTGACGCTCTTCACGCTTTAGCCGTCAGCGCCGAGACCGAGCTTCGCCTCGGGATCGAATTTCTTCAAAGTTGACTTCTGCTGTTCGATGGCGATTCGATGGGCAGCGGAGCTGTCCAGATCGTTTTCCTTCAGCCAGATCGCGGAGCCTAAGCCTTCGCATATCCGACGCAGAATTCGAAGTTGAGTATGTGGACGTAGGACTCGAACAGGAGTTTGCCCCGCTTTGCGTGGGGAACGAACAGCGCGGCCTTCATCTCCAGCCCGACGAGAACGTATTTGAGATTGGAGATCAGTCGTGGCTGCACTTTCTTGATGGAGACCCGCCGGGAGACATCTCCGGATCCAGGCCTCCAATCGGACGCGGTGGAGAGATTGACGTACCTGAGGGCTGCTTGGCCAGCTCGATGAGGAAGAACAAATTCGGTCTCGGTCTCGTCGTGTCCCGCAACCGTCAGCGGAGCGCGCCTTGAGATTGCGGTCAATCTGCTTCGTGCGTCCGGTTCGCTATGCCACCGCCGCGGGATCTTCCTTCCGATGGGAACATGGTTTATCGATAAGCTTGCAGCAAGCATTTAAGTTTTGGCGGGGCGGTTCTGGTTCATAGCCTGTGGATGCCTTGGAATGATAGACACGACTGCGCAGCCTCCTGAAGCGCGCATCACTCCCTACGACGATGTTGTTAATGCCTACAACCTGACCATCCTGAAGGAGATAGGTGATTGGTCGCTGGACAGTACTGGTGATCTCGTTATGACCAGGGATGGCGATCCTCAACATGGGGACATCGCCTACAACGGTTTATTCCGGCTCGTGCAGATGTGGCGTTACAGCGAGCCCCACCTTCGCTACCTGTTTGCGACCATGGGCGGTATGCTGTCCCAGCGCAACGCGCTTGATGACGCCCTAAACGCCGTGGGGGATAAAGCGCATGAGGAAATGGTGCGTGGGCATGGGATGCCTTCTAGCGCGTTTGGCGAAGCCTTGCACAATGTGCTGGATCGACAGGCTGCAGCTGTCTTCGGCGCGGGTATCTATGCCGGTTCGCTGATGCTGATGCTGAGCACCGTACTTCTTCGCCTTAAGGACGATATCCAAGGGAAAGAGCAATGGACCACGGTGGGGCCGTTCTTCAACGGTCATTCCGTTGGGGCGATCATTGAAGCTGGCGCGAATGGCTTTCGGCACGCAGATGAGTGGGCCAAAACTCGACCGCCGACGACGCAACAGAAACGATCTCAGGACATTATAGAAGCAGCGCTATACGGGCGGCCTCCGCCTGACGACAGCAGTCCAGGAGCGTGTGTGGAACTTCTGGCCGTGCTTGGTGGCGGTACCTTTGAAGGCCTAGCCTCGAATGTATTTGCGTTCGCGCACAATCTAGCGACCGAGGCTCGCGCGAAGGTTCCATAGCCAAACCCGCAGATGGCTGGAGACGGAATCACTTTGTTTCGGCTAAACGAACCACGTTACCGAAAACCCGCATTGGAGGGCCGAATGGCGCTGAGCGAACGAATGAAGGTCTTGCAGGATGCGATGTCCCTGTACAGTGACATGACGGTCAAGAACTTCCAAACCATCCACGCGCTTGGCGATGCTGTTGTTCAACATCTGCCGATCTATCTAGGTGAGGGATCACAAGTATGGGGTGTTCCGCCTACGGGGGAGTATCGAACCGACGCAGGCGACTACAGAGATGCGAAGTTCAGCACCTACCATGAAGGCACGCTGACCTTGGCTCCCATCCAGATGGGTGTCGCTGTCGGAATCCCACATACGAAGGACGAAGGAAAGTTCTGGCCTCGCGTCGTTCTGGAGTTCGAGATGATCGGGAACGCCATAACGGTCAGGATAGGCGATAGCCCGCGCGCAATACGAGGCATCCCGCTCGAATTCGACAAGCAGGACATAGAGCAGATTTGCGAAGGGATGCACGAGTACATCCGGTCTGTGTTGGAGAACCCTGTCAAGGTCGCGACGGCGGTGGGCAAGGGCAAGTTGGGCTTCATCTAGAGCCGATGCGCGCGCAGTTGAACTGCAATAGCATGCATACCACAGCTGAACGTCGGACATCCTACTACCCAAATAGGACAAATTCCGGCGCATATTGGCCGATTAACGCCGATAATCGTCATGGCTGCAGTGCTACTATAGCAGCCGCTATGGGGACTGGATGCTCAACTCTTTTCGCAACGTGGCTATGCTGCTCGCGTTCTTGACGATCGCCGGCAGCAACCTTTTTTTCGACTTCATCAATAGCTATGTGGCGTGCGGGCTTGCGCTGGTAGCCGCATTTCTTGCAAGACTCGCTATGGAGTGGGTTTTCATCGAGCGCGCCTACCGCGAGATGATGCGGCTCCACGGGGCCGACTGGCAGACAACCGCCGGCAAGCGCGTGCAATCTGCCGCCGCGGCAGCAAAGGCAAGCGACTCGCGGAAGTGAGCGAAATTCTTCTGTAGCTCGAGGAGTTCCTGGCGCTTCCTAGGCGGAGCGTCTGCAGAAATGGGCACACAATCTCGATCGATGACATCGAGACGGACGGGGCAGCTTATTGTTAGATGGGAGTGCGGCCGCCTCATAAGCGAGGGCCAACTCTTTCGAATGAACCGGCAGTCTAGCGACTCCTTGAACCCTCGATACTTTGGAATTCTGCTCGCGTCGGCTGTCACTGGCCGCGCTTTTGAGTTGGGAGGATTGATTGCGCGCGTTTCAGGTATTGTTTGCCGCCGGGTAGTGCTTGTGAGTCGCAGGATTGCACGCCAGGCGGGCCCACGAGCGAGCATCCTCACTCAAGCTTGTACGAGGCCTCCAAGAAAGTGCCCCAGCGTTCCATGCTAAATTTGGCGCGCATATTCCCGTTAGCGATGCTGTTCACGCTCTCCCGGCCAAATCTTGAAGTCCACATGCTCCAATAACGGCCGCCGACGCCGATGCTGAAGTTTTTGGTAAGGAAGTACGACAAGACGCCTTCTATTTGGACCCCGGCACCGCCACTCCCACGCTGATCGGTGAACATCGTCTCATCGCGCAGCAGATGATAGTCCCGACCCTGGAAATTCGTCCAGGGGACGTAGGCAACATCGGCACTGACGCGCCATCGATCGAGCAATATGGTCTCGGCGCTAACACCGATCCGCAGCGCATTCCAATCGGTGTCTTGGCTGCCGATGACCCTGTCGCTCGTCACCCGGCCCGGGAGATAGGCGGAGGCGATTTGTACCAATCCCGTCGAGTCAGATGTCTGACCGTAGTGGCTCCAGCCGATGAATCCTCCGATCTTATAGGTGCTGCTGCGCAGGAAATCGTACCCGGCATCGGCCGTATAGTACGTGAATCTTCCGTTCGCCTGACCTGATAGGAAGTTGGTATAAGCGATGCGATCGCCCATCCAGACGGGAGGGCCCAGGCCCCAATCTTCATTGTTGATAGCACCGCTGTTGAAGCGTCCGGATCCGATATTTCCCTTCAGGAAGATCCCCCAAGGACTGTCAACCCGTTCGAACAACTCACCGGAAATTCCGTCCAGCTTGTGATAGATGAGTCTTGATACAAGCTCGGTTGGATCCTGGACATTCGGGGAATGGTCCCACTGAAATCTTCCTCGGCTCAGCCAGAGCCGTGTGCCGCTTTCCAGCGACCACCCTTCGGTAAAGGCAATCGGCGGCGCGCGGCGAGTAGGCTTTGTTGCATAGAACGAAGCTTCGGATCGCGGCGCATTTGGGGCGGCGTCAAAGTGGTAGTTCAGACCTAGCTTACCGATATGGTAGCTGCTGGACAGGCTGGTGACGTTTGCCGGGAGCGTGACAAACGGCGGAACCTGCAAGGTCGGAGGCGTCCGCACACTCGGTCCGCCGAACCTCAGATAGTCGTACTCGAGCGTGATCGACCATGCCGGCGTGAGCGCTTGCTCAATGCCGGCGCCGATCGTGCCTCCGACACGACCATAGTCGAAATGGGTAGCCCCCTGTGGTGCCTGACCAAAGAATTCGTTGTTGTTGACGACATCGCCGCGATTGTGCTGCCAAGCTACACCCGCCTTGAGATACGCGAGCGTGTGTCCCTGCGGACCAAATGCATACCCTAGGCGGCCAATCCCGCTGACGAAGACGTCTGGACCTGCTTTGCAGTTTGCGTTCACAACGACGCCGGAGACGGCAAGGCAAGTGCCTGTACCGTCCGAGACGGTCCCACTGGCATCCAGTTCGAGACCGAGAACCCAACGGTCTCTCTGCCAATTGTAGCCGATCTGACCTCCCGCAACGAACACCGGGGTATCGACGACGTCGCCGTAAAGCGACGGACCATAGGGATCACTGAACGAGGTTCGGCCGTAACCCCCGCCGACATGCCCACCGACATATCCTCCAGTCCAGCTCCATAGCGCCGGTGGGACCTTTGTCGCCGGCGCCAGGTCTGCGGAGTTGGCGGCCCCGCTTGCAACGAGCGCAGCTGTCGCGGCAGTCCAAAAACGAAGCTCAGATCGCATGTCACCTCATGAACACACAAATGTCTTGCAACGAAAGCCGAATGGCCGACGCCGTTGCCACGGCGCTCGCTTGTGCATGATTCAAGCCAGCGAACGGGATGCGAAATTCCCGCGGCTTGCCGATTGCCATGTCGTCTTCACAACAAGACCGGTGTGAACCTTGAAACAAGCCGCGCGTCCGATGTCGGACGCAAGAGGGGGCGCCGCACGTCGATTTACGACGGAATCAAAAGGTGGTCGCTCCCGCCCAAGCGTTCGTCTCTTGCTTGCTCGGCCATGAAGCTCTTGTCCAAAGTCTTGAAACCCACGTCGCGAGTAAGTCGCGGAATCGTCGCTGCGTTGGAGATTCGACGCCCTGGTGTCATGCATCTCGTCGGGTTGACTTTGCTTCGCCCGGTTCGAGGCCGCAAGAACAGCCGCTCGGCCGCTTGGCAACAGATCTGATCGTTCATGGTAGGTCGCACAGCGACACGATCGCGGGCCTTGGCTAACAGAACTTCTGCGGCACGCAGGCGGTTCCTCCCTTGACGGGCGGCGATTATCTGGCATTGCCCCGCGCATCATCCGGCAACGATTAGCGCAGGGGGAGCGAAACTTATCTTCGCGCCTTCGGCATCCCCCCAGCCGATTTGACGTGCCATTCTGGCCCTCGGTGCGCAAACCAGCTCGTTGCGCTCCACACGATAACGGAGCCTCTCGAATGATCGATCCGAGCGCCAGCTCGCCCCCGATACCTGTGCACGCCGGACGCCGCGCGGTTTCTCGGGATGTCCCGCCGCACGATGGAAAAGCACCGAGTTCATGGCACGAGCGCTACCTATCGCAAGCTCGGCGACCGCGCCGCTTATACACGCGAGATTTCGCTGTAATAGACGTCGATCAGCGATCTCGGCGTGGGCGAGGTCTTGCCGGCGAAGGGCCACACGCTCACTACGTATGTGGGCGCGGATCGACGCCGACCCACGGACACCAATCGTCGGCCAGGTGGCGCTGCTGCTGGGAGCGCGATCCAACTGCATCCATCCAGCTCTTCTCGGCAGCGTCACCCCACGTGGCAGGCACGGTCAAATTGCCTAGGGAAAGTCGAATCGTGACGGTCCAATCAATTTCCACTCGGCAACTTTCACAGCCAATGTTGAATCCGCGCCGGAACACGGCACGTGGACACCGAGGACCCGCCGCGCTCTTCATGAGACGCAGACCTACGTCGTTAGGCTTGCATCTTGATCGGTATTGAACCGCACGAACGCGGTACGTCGCTCGCCGGCCACACTGTTCATTGGAAGCACGCAACAGCATTCGTTGAGCGCTTCAATGACCCATCGACCGCTGGGATGAGGACATTGCAATTTCGTTGGATCAATAGAGTGAAAGGCCTCGCTGGGCAGGGCGCGTGCACTGGTGGCCCGTACGGCCGGACTGTTGGTGCAGCGATCACGCGAGCTGCAATGCCGGCGACCGTGATCGCATTTCGTCGCATGTTGTCGGAGAGTATCGCAGTATCGAGAGAGCAGGGTCTCGCCAAGCGCGGATGGCAGGATAAAAGCCGCAAGGTGCGGCCGGTCGGTCGGGGTGGGCAACACCATGAAATTTCAGCGACACCGCAAACATTGCATTTTCACGGCAAACCTTGCGACTTCCCGCAACACGTCGGTCTTGCTCGGTTTTCGGCACATTATTGGAGCATACGATGGCTGGTAACGACGATTTCCGCGTACGCCCAGGTCGGATCCGCTCGACACGCGCGCCACGAACAAAACCGTTCCTGGCGCAGGCACTTCAGGCTGCACAGAAGGCAGGGGGGCTCTCCCGTGGCGCCGGACCTCTCGGCAGCAGGTTCGGGCGGGGACGCACGGCCAGCGTTGCCGCAAGCCGGCTTCTGCAAGACCGCAGCCGCGGCGCCATGGTCAAGGCACGCGTCGTGCGGCGGATGCGTTCGCCAGGTAGCCTGCGAGCCCATATCGGATACCTGAAGCGTGACGGCGTCACCCGCGACGGTTCATCTGGCAAGCTGTTCGATGCTGCTGGCGATGAGGCTGATGGACGCGCCTTCGTCGAACGCTGTGAGGACGACAGGCATCATTTCCGGTTCATCGTCTCGCCGGACGACGCCACGGAGCTCGCAAGCTTGCGGAGCTTTACCCGTGAGCTCATGGATCAGGCAGCGCGCGATCTCGGCACGCGGCTTGACTGGGTTGCCATCGACCACTGGAATACCGAGCATCCCCATATCCACATCCTCGTGCGCGGCCGCGCAGACGACGGCTCCGACCTGGTCATCAGCCGCGATTATATCAGCAAAGGTCTGCGCGTTCGGGCGGGCGATCTCGTCACGCGCGAACTTGGTCCTCGGTCAGAACTAGAGATTCAGCGCGATCTTGAGGCGGAGGTGACGGCCGAACGCTGGACACGGCTCGACCGGGCGCTGGCCCGGGAAGCGGGAAGGGCGGATGGAGTGATTGATCTGCGGCCGGAGGGGGCGGGTGGGACCGAACCGTTGCGGCAGATCCGGATTGGCCGAATGCGGACGCTCGAGCGGCTGGGACTCGCTTTGCCCGCGGGGGCCGCCCGCTGGGTTCTGGCCGCCGACACGGAGCAGCGCTTGCGTGCACTTGGGGAACGCGGCGATATCATCAAGCGGCTGCATAAGACCCTCGCGAAGGATGGCGCTTCTCGTGCGCCATCGTCCTGGGCGCTCGAGGGTGAGCGTCATGGCGAAGCTGTCATCGGCCGCCTCATTGCCCGCGGGCTTGATGATGAGCTCAAGGGAACCGGGTTCGCAGTCGTCGATGGGATCGACGGGCGCGTGCATCACCTCAAACTCCACGATCTGGAGGCCGCGGGCGACGGTCCGATCGGCGGCATTGTGGAGCTAAGGCGCTTCGAGGATGCGAGGGGCCGCCAGCGCGTCGCGCTCGCTGTCCGCTCGGACCTCAACCTCGATCAGCAGGTAGCGTCGGAAGGGGCCACCTGGCTCGACCGGCGGCTGGTGGCTCGTGAACCGGCAGATCTCTCGCGCGCGGGATTCGGAGCGGAGGTCCGCGCGGCACTCGATCGCCGGATTGATGTGCTTGCGCAGCAGGGGTTAGCCCGCCGCGACGGCGGCAAAGTCACACTCGGTCGCAGCCTCATCGGAACATTACGCCAGCGCGAACTCGGCAGCGTCGGAAAACGGATCGCGGAAGAAACAGGGCTGGCGCATCTGCCCGCCGAGGCAGGCTCGTCCGTTGCGGGGGTCTACTGCCGAAGACTTTCACTCGCCTCCGGCCGCTTCGCCATGATTGACAACGGGCTAGGCTTCCAGCTCGTGCCCTGGACGCCGTCGCTCGAGCGTGAGCGGGGCCGGCACGTCAGCGGTATCGCTGGTCCGGGCGGGATCGACTGGAGTTTTGGACGAAAGCGCGACCTGTCCCTCTGACCCGCCCATCTCTGCGCCATGGTGCGCATCACCACGATATGGTGAGTGTTGCCGTTGCACCACGGCTCGGGACGCGCGCATCTACGGCTTATGTCCGCTACCCGTATTCTCTGGGGGCAACTGCTCTCCGTCTCGGCCCTCGTGCTCGCCTTCCTCTGGGTGGCCACCGAGTGGACGGCATGGCGTTTGGGTTTCCAGTCGCAGCTTGGGCCGGCCTGGTTCATGATCGGAGGCTGGCCCATTTACGAGCCGTTTGCTTTCTTCATCTGGTGGTTCGAGTTTGACGCCTACGCGCCGATGATCTTCCTCCAGGGCGCATGCATCGCCGTAAGCGGCGGGATAGCAGCCTTCGCCGTCTCCATCGCGATCTCGGTCTGGCGGGCAAAGGAAGCCCAGGAAGTCACGACGTACGGCTCGGCTCGCTGGGCGGATCTGCGGGAGGTTCGGCGTGCTGGACTTTTGGGAGCCGACGGGGTCGTGCTCGGCCGCTTCGCAGACCGCTACCTCCGGCATGATGGGCCGGAGCATGTCCTCTGCTTTGCTCCGACCCGGTCCGGTAAGGGCGTCGGCCTTGTCATTCCGACGCTGCTGACCTGGCCGAGCTCTGCCATCGTTCATGACATCAAGGGCGAGAACTTCCAGTTGACCTCGGGTTGGCGCGCCCGGCTCGGCCCGGTGCTGCTGTTTGACCCGACCAACCCCGCGAGCGCGGCCTACAATCCCTTGCTCGAGATTCGCAAGGGCGATTGCGAGGTGCGCGACGCCCAAAATGTGGCAGACATCCTTGTTGACCCCGAAGGCGCGCTGGAGCGCCGCAATCACTGGGAGAAGACCAGCCACTCCTTGCTTGTCGGGTCAATTCTCCACGTCCTCTATGCGGAAGCCCACAAAACGCTCGCTGGCGTTGCCAACTTCCTGTCGGATCCCTCGCGTCCGATCGAGGCGACGCTGAATGCAATGCTGGCGACGCCCCATTTGGGCGAGCGGGTCCATCCCGTGGTGGCATCGGCGGCGCGGGAACTCCTCAACAAAAGCGAGAATGAACGTTCCGGCGTGTTGTCGACAACAATGAGCTTCCTGGGACTCTACCGCGATCCTGTTGTCGCCAAAGTCACGGGGCGGAGCGACTGGCGCATTCGTGATCTGGTCGATGGACCTCGGCCCATCTCGCTCTACCTTGTGGTGCCCCCATCCGACATCGCCCGGACAAAGCCGCTGATGCGGCTCGTGCTCAACCAGATCGGACGGAGGCTGACGGAGAGCCTGGATACCGATCGGCAGCGTCAGAAGCTTCTTTTGATGCTCGACGAATTCGCAGCACTCGGCCGGCTCGACTTCTTCGAGAGCCAGCTCGCCTTCATGGCAGGTTACGGCATCCGCAGCTTCTTGATCACCCAGAGCCTGAACCAGCTCGAACGCGCCTATGGGCCGAACCACGCGATCCTCGACAATTGCCACGTCCGGATTGCGTTCTCCACCAACGACGAGCGCACCGCCAAACGTGTCTCGGATGCACTTGGGACGGCGACTGAGATGCGGGCGATGAAGAACTATGCCGGACATCGGCTGGCGCCATGGCTCGGCCACCTGATGGTCAGCCGCCAGGAGACATCCCGTCCGCTGCTGACCCCCGGAGAGGTCATGCAGCTCTCGCCGAACGAGGCAATTGTAATGGTCTCAGGCGTGCACCCGGTGCGCGCCCGCAAGGCGCGGTACTACGAAGACCCGCAGTTTCAGCGTCGAATATTGAAGCCGTCTCCTCCCACCGCAGTCACCTTGGCCGCGCAGGGCGACGATTGGTCGAGCCGAAGGCCGATTTCACCCTCGATCGAGCCGCGTGCGGGGGTAAAGCGCGCGGTCCACGATCCGAACGGCGGCATTCGCCGCGAGCCGGACCTGCCGGAACAGGAGGAGGTTGTCATCACGGCGCCACTGGCTGAGAACGAATTTGACGCTCTGGGCGATGAGGGCGATTCCGATCCTCTCCTGGCAGCGTCCGTGAACCGCTCGATGCAAGGGTTTGCGCGATCTGTCAGCCTCGATCCGGACGACCAGATGGGCTTGTGAGCCGGGTGAGATGAAGAAAGCCCAGCTCAGCATCTATCTCGACCCGGAGATATGCCGTCAGCTCGAGGCATTCGCAAAGCGTCAGGACAAGCCAAAGTCGCTGGTGGCCGAGGCTGCGATTGCATCCTTCCTTTCCCCTGATGATTCCGATCGGCGGGAAGCCGCGATCGCCAAGCGTCTCGACCGGATCGTGCGTGTGCTCGAGCGGCTTGAACGCAATGACGGTATCACGCTGGAAACGGTTGCCCTGTTCATTCGCTTCTGGTTGACGGCGACGCCGGCGTTACCGGAACAATCGAGCCCGGCCGCGCGGGCCAAGGGCGCGGAGCGCTACGATCGTTTCGTCGAAGCTCTCGGGCGACGGCTTTCCAGCGGATCGACCATTATGAAGGAGGTGAGCCTCGAATCGAACGATGCAGAAAGTCTTGAGCCGATCAAAGACAATGCCAGTTCTACGTGATGACGACACATTTCAATCGAAACTCCGTCGCATAGAGTTACAGGAGCAGGCAGTTTGCCATACGGCCTTACGAAGCCGGCGAGATCCCTAAGATAGCCAGACTGTGGCACGCCTGAATACAGCCGTTTTAGTCGGGCCGGCCGGGTCCTTTTCTCCAATCTGCGGAGTGAAAGCGGGGGTGAAGCGCACGAAGAGGCGCAGCTACATCATTCGCAAGATCTGATTCACGAGCGACGCAATCCACGTCTCGTAGCCCCGTTTGTTGAAATGGATGGCGTCCGTTAACTTGCCACCATCGCGAATTTCGGGCGCAATGAATGGAACGCCTGCTTGTTGGAAGCGCTCCCGCATCCTCGCAAGGGTCGCCGGATCATTTGTCGTCGATACGCCGACCAGATTGGGCGTGTAGGTCCTAAGAATAGTCAAGAGGCTCGAGAAGTCTGAGCCCGTGGAGCCTGCATCATTGGTGCCCAGGGCGACAACCAGCATCTTCGGTTTGAAACCATCCAGGAGCCGGGGAGCGATAACAGCGAGTTCGCTGGCTCGGATCCCGCCAATACCTGCATTGACAAGCTCGACACCTCGGAGGGCTAGAGGCAAGGCGGCCATCTCCACAATGCTGTCCCCGAGCACAACAATGGGTTCGTGCGTCCTCGCCATGGCGGCGCTGATGATGAATTGTCGCACATTTCTATGGTTGTGAATGCTTTGCTGGGCGACCTCACTAATGCGCTTGGCTTTCTGAAGCTCGGAAAGCGAGACCGCGAATGCAATCGACAATATGAGGGACAGAAGCCAGGGTAGGACACGATACATTCAACTAGATCAACTGTCTCCAGATCAAAAGTTTGCTCCTCCTTGCCGTTGGTGTTCCTGCACCGCTCGGTGTTCGCTGGAGCATTCAGAAAAGCAGGAATCCGGGATCAGATGACCAGTTGAGCAAAGATAGTTTGCGTTCAAACGGTGCGAAATCATCAGCCGTTGCAGCCAACGATCTCGACCGTCGTAATTTGGTCGAAAGGCGCTTCGGCCGTGGACGATGTGAGAGTTGTCCATAACTAGTAGATCCCCGGCGTTCAAATGCAGCCCTGTTGTATTCGCGCCGATGGCAGTCCGCAGCTTATCGAGCACCTCTTTGGCCTCGTCGTTGAGAGCCGAAAGGTCATCGACATACTGATAAATGGCGCGATTCTGGTGCTCCTGCACAATCGCATGCGGCGCCGTATAGCCAATGCCGTCCATCACGAGGCGCGGGCTATCAGTCCGAAATGCGTATAGGGGCGTCCGAAGCAGTCGTTGCGCATCGGACGGGAACTGTTCGATGATGCGACGGAGATCGCAAAAATGAGTTATGGCAGCATGGGCCGGATCGCCTCGCAAGCATAGTAGAGCGACGTAGTCGGGAGAAACGTCGCGAAACGCCTTTTCCGTGTGCATTTGGAGCAGCACATTGTTCGTCCCCACTTGCGAGGTGGCATGTTGCCGAATTGGATACTTGTTGTGAAGGAGAAGCCCTCCCTCCCACTCACGATAGCTGTACGGGTTTCCGAACGCGGAGGCGATTGAGAAGAGGAGGCCTTCGTTGCCGACGCGTCCCACGCCGGCCTCCCTGACCGGCTTGGTGGGGGTCGGCGGAAGATCGGCTGAGATCGGTAGACCGGTAACCAAGAGTACGCCGGAATATGGCGTGTTCGAGAATTCATTCAGCGCATTTTGGAATCCAAGGGGGAGATGGGCAAAACCCCTTCTGCCCTGATCAGCGGCAGCTATCGGGTCATTGTAGGGATCGGGAAAGCTCAAGGACCATTTAACAAAGCCGCCCAGGTCGAGCTGCGTAGCATCTAGACGGCGGAGCAACTTATGCGTCATTTCAGCCTCCTCGAGGCTAGTTCATGAAGTCCGGATCGGTTCGCTCCAGCAGACGTCTGAAGGCGGCCCATTCGACATCCGGCGTTTCTCCCGCTTCGATGCCGTCGTAGAAGCTTGCGTACTGTTGCGCAGCCCGGCGGGCAGTAGCCTCAGTGATCCTGCAGCTTGAATTGCCAATTGCGCCTGACAAGATCGCTCAAGGTTGCGCATCAGCTTGAAGGATTCGGCAACGGAGCGTCCGCAGGTCAGCAAGCCGTGATTTCGCAGAATCATGACGGATTTGTCGCCGAGATCGGCAACAAGTCTGGCGCGCTCACCAATATCGAGCGCGATTTTTCCATAGTCGTGATAGGCGAGGCTGTCTATGAACTGGAGCGACCATTGAGTGAGTGGCCGCAGACCAGCTTTCAGTGACGAAACCGCAACCCCGGCAATTGTGTGGGTGTGCAGTACGCACATTGCGTCTTTTCGTGCGGAATGAATCGCGGCGTGAATATTGAAGCCGGCCGGATTGATACCAAGTCCGAGGGGATCGTCGACGACCGTGCCGTCGATGTTGATCGTGACAAGGTTCGAGGCAGTCACTTCGTCAAAGCGCATCCCGAACGGATTGATCAGAATGCGTTCGTGATCGCCGGGAAGGCGAGCCGAGATGTGGGTATAGATGCTGTCGTCGAGGCCGAGCCGATGAATCAGCCGGTCGGCTGCGGCAAGGTCAACCCGAATCTGCCGCATTGTATCTGTGGCGATCGCCTGATTCGGATGCGCTGTCATCATCGGCCTTTTCGTGATGCGAGACACCGGTCGTCGCCAGTGGCAGCAGCCGCTGGGTTGGCGGCTGCAAGCTCGACATCCTCAATCGAGCAATTGCTGTGCCAGCAAACACATCGCGCGATGGCTGTGTAAGGCAAAGCCCCGGTGCAGTCGGCGCCCTGCGCGTCGGCTTTCAGACGTAAGCGTCCGAAACCGTACACAACCGGCAAAAGACCAGGTTGTCGAACGGTGGCGGCCGCTGCCGGATATCCAATCCGTCAATGATTTCCCCAAGGCGAAGGGTGAACTGACGCGGTCGGCTGACTTCAGTTAGGTCTCTGGCCGACGGCAAGATCATTGAAGCCGGTCGCTCACGCTATCCTGCAGGAACAGGCTGAGGCTTAGTTATTCTGGTCTGGCAATAACTGGCGACTCCCAATTGCCGATCGCTCCATCCTTGTCGCTTAGACCGCGGCGAGTCTCACGCGCCAATGATCTCATTGATGAGACTGGCAGCCTCATAGCAGTCATCGCCAGCCATGTTGGGCAAACCAGCTCAACAGCGCTGAAAGGGCCGCAATAAGGAGACCACTGCACAAAGAGGCCCTTCCGCCGGCCACTTGCATCGACCGCAGGTAGAGAAAGGCTCCAAGCAGCGTTCCATAGTTCTTCCTGAAATCTCCGTTGAGTTTTGAAATCACGGCAAGATCCGAATGCGTGCCGCTTCGATCAGCCATCGTGGAACTTCCCCTTCTGAGTCCGTATGCACCACATAGACCACTGTTTTGCCCGACGGCACAAGCGAAAATTCATAATTTCCGAACTCAATTTCGGGAGAAGCTGTTCGAAATGCAGGCGATGAAGAGCTGTGCGCGCGGCACGATTGGGGAGGCAATTGTGAAGATCTCAGGCGTCCACTCGGTTCGCGCGTGCGAGGCGGGCTCCGCAAAGGCCCACAGCTTCAGTGTTGGATATTGAAGCCATCCGCGCGGGCTCAATCACTTTGGCCGCACCGACGCCGATTTCCCCTCGGTCGAGTCGCGCGCGGCGGTGGAGCGAGCGGTCCATGATCCGAATGGCGGCACTCGTCGTGAGCCGACTGCCGGAGTAGAGGGGGCAGTACTGCGCCGCAGGATGACAACGGACTTGACACATTGGACCACGGGTCAATTCTGATCGGCTGCTGGCAGCATCCTTGAACCGCTCGGTGCAAGGCTCGCGTTTTATCAGCCACAATTATGGAAGCACTGTCCTTACCGTTGTTTTCCTCGAGTCTACCTGAGGAAGCCGAAGTCATCCTGCTGTTGATCTCGCTCAATCCAGCATCGGTAACCTATCCGATCAACACAGGAAAAAGTTCGTGGTGCGCGCGTCACACACGATAAGCGTAAGTCCTGTCCTTTCGTCGGGCAATATCCGGGGGATAGGTATCCCATTTGTGCAGGTAGTAGTCTTCTCTGCGGTCGCCATCTCGCAACCTATTATACGTAAGGTACATCGCGCGACGTGGACGATCGGATAAGTTTGGCTTTGAAGTATGAGGAGCGTAACTATCAAAGAAAAGCACGTCACCCGGCGACAGCTCGACCGGTATGGGAGCTCTGTTCCCTACGGCGCTGATGGGTAGCGGGCTTCCTTCTGGCCCCAAATGACCATCTTTGTGAAGACCAGGAAAGACTTCCAGGCACCCATTGGAAGTATCCGCGGCGTCAATAGCGATCAGCGCGGTGACAAACAGGCGGGCATAGCGGCTCCACCCGGCCTGTTGATCCTGATGAAGCTCAAATCCGCCGCCGCCAGGTAGCTTTAGGTTGATTTTTTCTTTGAAGAGACACACTGGCTCGCCTAGCAATTGGGCAGTGATATCGGCCAACAATGAGGACCGAACGCAATCGCCAAGCACATCATCATGATCGGCGAAGTTTTCGATTCGATTGATCAACGGCGAAGCGTCTTTTCCGCTGGACTCAAAGTAGAGCCACGGGCCGTCCACTTGGGGCTCCGCGGCTTCGATGGCCAGGATATGCTCGCGAAGTTCCTGCGCGTTCTCAACGAGACCTGCGAATTTTACAAACCCATCCTTGTCGAACGACGCTCTCTTATTCTCCAAGTCCAACGAAGTGCCGCGTGAAAGATCAGCTTTCATTGTCATTGTCTCCTCCGTCTAAGGACGCATTTCCAGACAAAGTCTCTTCTAGAAATGGAAATACATGGGTCTCCGCTCGTCGGAGATCGTCTTCGAAGTCAATCTCGATCCATGGGAGACCTGTGATGTCCTCAGGTGCGAATTTGTGGGATGCATTCAACAGAACTGGCTTTAAAGCCGCTTCGTATTCCAAACGGTCACCTCGGGCAGAGAGGAGCTGAGAACCTATCGCGCCAAGTTCGTGGCGAGCCGTCGGTCCCAGTTTGAAGAAGCCGACTGATTCGCCATACCAGTCGCCCAAATCGGTCGGCCGTTTCTCGAAATCGACGATCGTGTTTCCTCTTACGCAGAGCTTTACCGGTTCGGAGCCGACGGCGCCGTTACGATCGACGAGTACCGCATTCTGGCTCCGGGAACTGACGAGACGTTCAATGATCGCGCCATGGTAGAGCACATCGGCATCCATCAATAGGACCGTATCCGCGTCCAAAGACCCAATGTTCGCCGCCACAAGCGAAAAGAGACTTCCCTTCTCCTGCCACAAAACGGGGATTACGCGAACTGCGATGGCTCCGCACTCACCTACTAGGGCCTGGAAAATTGCGGTCGCCTCATAACCGACCACAATGTCAATCCGCGTGACTCCGATTCTCCTGAGCGATTCAATGTGACGAGACAACAAGCTTTTCGATCCAAACCGCAGCAGCGCCTTGGGTACTCCCTTCATACCCAGTCGGTTGCCGGCACCAGCGGCGAGGATGACTGCGTGAGCGCTTGTACTCATCTCCGGCCGCGGGCACCTCTCAGGATTTGGTGCTTTGAGGGACTTATCTACGAGCTGTCGGCGGCGGACTACCATGACCTGAGGCTTGCGATCTCCTGCAAGAATTGGTGGGTCCATCACCGGTCACGGTAGGAAGACGGAATCGGACGACGGTCCGGCTCGCTAGGGCGAAGCAGACGCTTGGCCGCGCTAGCTGTGGCCTCTCTTGAGGCTCACAATCTCGCGACAAGCGTCAACCAGCGCCTCAAAATCGCTTGGTACAACGGCGCCTATGCAGCCAATACGGAAGCTATCTCTCATCGTCAGCTTCCCCGGGTATATTGAAAAACCTCGAGTTTGAAGCGCGACAAAAAGATCGTCAGATCGAAGATCTAGGTCGTCCAACGGCAAGAACGTGGCGATGATCGGTGCCTGAACTGCCGCATCAAGAAACATCCGGAAGCCGAGCTGCTCCATCCCAGCTCGGAGTGTAGAGAAATTTCGCTGATACCTCTTAAGACGCTCTGCGGGTCCCCCTTCTTCTTCCAGCAGACGCAAAGCCTCGACCAGTGCCGCAACGACTTGCACGGGTGGCGTGAATCGCCATTGGCCATTGTTCTCGAATCCGCGCCATTGATCATATAGATCAAGAGACAGAGAAGGGATGTTGTCCCGTTTGGCCGCAGCGATCGCTCTCTTGTCTACAATGGAAAAGCCGATACCCGGTACGCCCTCGAGACACTTGTTGCTGGAAGCAACGGCGGCGGTAATTGGAAACTTCGACAGGTCGATCGGGAGTGCGCCGAAACTGCTCATGGCGTCCAATATCAAGCCGCGTCCGTGACCGAGTACGATGGAAGCGATTTGCTCAAACGGATTGAGTATTCCCGATGTTGTTTCGCAATGCACGAGCACGACGTGGCTAATTGTCGGGTCCAGTGCAACTGCCTTGTCAACCTGCTGCAGGTCGATGGGCAGGTGTTCTGGCCAATGCAAGGCCAGAAATCGTCGGTTCAGGCGTCGCGCAATGTCGATCATGCGCTCCCCATAGGCGCCGTTCGACAGTATCAGTATCTTATCATCAGGCTTGATCAGAGAGGCGAGTGTGGCTTCGACCGCGAAAGTACCGCTGCCTTGGAGTGGTATTGCAACATGGGTCGGCTCGCCATTGACGATCTTCAATAGCCGTTCGCGCAGCTGTCTCGTCATGTCGACAAAGGCAGGATCGCGAGATCCCCAGTCCTTCAGCATGGCCGAGCGAGTTCGCGATTGCGTGGTTAACGGTCCCGGCGTCAAGAGAAGTGGTGTTCTGGTCAGATCGGCGGTCATATGAATTCGGGCCTGCGGCTCTCAAGCAAATTCGAACATGCGCGAGTGAGGTGCCAGGACATCCAGGTCTCAATCCAACCGGATTTGATCCGGCCACCCAGAACTTTGCATGCTACGTGCCAAGAGGAGCGTCGTAGAAGGGTTACGGAGCTGTCGCACATAGCTCCACGTGAATAGCCGACAAGTTGGCGCCACGAAGCAGCGGCGCGGCCATCGTGGAATGGCGACCTGCGTCAAGCTGCTTATCGATCCCACGGCAGCACGCTTCGGAGACGCCACACTGGCGCCATCTGCGAGGCGTAGTCTCTCTTCTTGACGCGGTTAGGTGTTCTACTGGTCGGCGGCAGACGTTTGAAAGGCGACAACGGTTGTAGCGATGCGTACACATCTCGACGACGCCACAAGATCCATGGACGAAATCGCTAGCGATTTGCGCTCACTGTCCGATGAGCTCGACCATCGTCATCGTCAACAGCGCAAAGTGCAGTTTCTGTTGGATATTCGCGGTTATCTCGCGATGAACAGATTGGTGGGAGACTACGTCGAGTTTGGACTGTTTCGTGGCGAGATGATGTTTAGTGCCCACCACATCCTGGATCGCTTGGGCGTAATCATGCGGTATGTCGGCTTCGAAAGCTTCGCAGGGGAGCCGGAGATGACGAAACAAGAGCGGTCAATGTTACCCTTTCTGAAGCCGGGTGATTATTGTGCGGACGAACAAGCCACTCGTGAGTTTCTTGAAAAGAACATCGGGCCCGAGCGGTTGCGCATAGTGAAGGGTGACTTTCGCAACGAATCAACAAGAGGAGAAGAGCCGAGCCAACCCGTGGCCGTCGGTGTGATCGACTGCAATCTTCCGTCATCAATTGAAGCTGCATGCAGCGCGTTGCTGCCCCGGATCGTACCAGGCGGAGTATTATTCTTAGATGATTACTTCCTGAACATCGGCAAATGGGGCCTCTGGCACACGCAAGCGCTTACGGATGTCGCAAGGCGGTCTGACCGGCGGCTGGTCTATTTTCAGACCTACCCACCCTGCGCGCGAGCCTACATTGCCTTCGATGCACCCGAGCGAAATCGTCCGTGCTGAGCAAGGAGGGTTTGCCGTCGTGCGCGGCGCTAGATCCGCCGTTCCAGGCACAATGGGCCGATCTGGTCATGTCGTCGATGTCATCGATGTTGCCACGGGCGCCAGGCAACCGGATGAAGCAGAGGGAGCCATCGCGGTGTTATCACCCGATCCGGCGATGTTCTCGGCTACTGGAATAATCCTGAAGCGACGCGCGAAAAGTTCGTAGAAGGTCCTGATGGCAAATGGCTCCTAACAGGAGATCAAGGAATACACAATGTCAATGGCCGGCCCCGCTTTCAAGGACCGCAGCGAAGACGTGATTGGGTCTGCCGGCTACGGAATTGGTCCGGCAGAGATTGAAGATTGCTTACTCGACTCACGAGGCGGGTCGTATTGTTGGAGTCGTGACTAAACTTGATCCGCTTCGCGGGCGCCACGGGAGCCCATCCAACCGACCCGTGCCAGGATCTCGATCAGCGTGGTTCGCTTGACGCCGAAGCTGCGACATACCGCCGCTTTGGACATGCCGCCGTCCAGCGCGGCGATGATGGCGTCCAGCTTCTCGCCGGTGATCGCCTGCGGCCGGCCGCGGATCCGGCCGCGTTTGCGTGCGGCGGCCAGGCCGGCGACGACACGCTCCTGGATCAAAGCGCGCTCATACTGCGCGAGCGCGCCGAACACCTGGAACAGGAATTCGCCCGAGGGTGTCGTAGTGTCCAGGTTCTCGGTCAGCGAGCGGAACGCCACCCGATTGTCCTTGAGCGAGGTCACGATGGCGAGCAGGTGCGACAGCGAGCGGCCGAGCCGCGCGAGTTTCCACACGACCAGCACGTCGCCGGGCCGGACGAATTCGAGCGCCCGCGCCAAGCCAGTGCGGTCATCCTTCGCGCCCGAGGCGTGATCCTCGAACAGGTGAAGCGGATCAACGCCGGCGGCGAGCAGCGCATCGCGCTGCAAGTCCGTGCTCTGGCGGTCGGAGTCCGGCGACACGCGCATGTAGCCAACCAACATAGGCGGATACCCATCGGAAATAGGTTTCCGCGTGGCGACAGAGTTTTCCGCAAATTTTTCGTCACCAGGCGTTTAGCTTAGGGGGCTACTACAAGATTCGGTAGTTGGCTAAAGCCAAATTGAGGCCCTAGGGTCCGGCCGCCTTCCCCGCCGCTCGACGAACAGAAGTGAACGCAAGCGCACGTAAAGCCGCTGCCCGCAGCGCCTGCCGGTCACCTTCCGGCCTTCCATCGCTTAGAGAGTGAAGTGCCACCATGTCTGAACAACCCTTGCCGACGCTGCCGATGTGGCGCGTCGATCACATCGAGCCCTCGCCCGAGATGTTGGCGCTACGCGCCAACGGTCCGATCCACCGCGTGCGCTTCCCGTCCGGGCACGAAGGCTGGTGGGTGACAGGCTATGACGAGGCCAAGGCGGCGCTGTCCGACGCGGCGTTCCGGCCCGCGGGAATGCCGCCGGCGGCATTCACCCCGGACTCGGTGATTCTCGGTTCGCCGGGGTGGCTGGTCTCGCACGAGGGGGGCGAGCATGCGCGGTTACGCACGATCGTGGCGCCGGCCTTCAGCAACCGCAGGGTGGAGCTACTCGCGCAGCAGGTCGAGGCGATCGCCGCGCAGTTGTTCGAGACGCTGGCGGCCCAGCCCCAGCCCGCCGACCTGCGGCGCCACCTCTCCTTTCCGCTTCCGGCCATGGTCATCAGCGCTCTGATGGGCGTGCTCTACGAGGAGCACGCGTTTTTCGCCGGGTTGTCCGACGAGGTGATGACGCACCAGCATGAAAGCGGCCCGCGCAGCGCGTCGCGCCTGGCCTGGGAAGAACTGCGCGCCTACATCCGCGGCAAGATGCGGGACAAGCGCCAGGATCCGGGCGACAACCTGCTGACGGATCTGCTCGCGGCGGTCGACCAGGGCAAGGCAACCGAGGAAGAGGCGATCGGCCTGGCGGCGGGCATGCTGGTGGCGGGGCACGAGAGCACCGTCGCGCAGATCGAATTCGGCCTGCTGGCCATGTTCCGCCATCCGCAACAGCGCGAACGCCTGGTCGGCGATGCATCCCTGGTGGACAAGGCGGTGGAGGAAATCCTGCGCATGTACCCGCCGGGCGCGGGCTGGGACGGCATCATGCGCTATCCGAGAACCGACGTGACCATCGCGGGCGTGCATATTCCCGCGGAGAGCAAGGTGCTGGTCGGCCTGCCGGCGACGTCGTTCGATCCGCGCCATTTCGACGACCCGGAAATCTTCGATATCGGACGCGACGAAAATCCGCACCTGACCTTCTCCTACGGGCCGCACTACTGCATCGGGCTGGCGCTGGCCAGGCTGGAACTCAAGGTGGTGTTCGGTTCGATCTTCCAGCGCTTTCCCGCGCTGCGCCTGGCCGTGGCGCCCGAAGCACTGAAGTTGCGCAAGGAGATCATCACTGGCGGGTTCGAGGAGTTCCCAGTGCTCTGGTGATGCGCGGACGCCGCCGGGGATCGCGATCTTCTCCGCAATTTGCCGGCGGCCTGGCGCGCGCCGGTCAGATCAGCCAGCCAACAGGTAACCAAGATGGACGTGCAAGAAACCACGGCACCATGCCGGGACGCCTTCGCCGAACTGGCGTCGCCAGCGTGCATCCACGACCCGTATCCGTTCATGCGGTGGTTGCGCGAGCACGATCCGGTGCATCGCGCGGCGTCGGGCCTCTTTCTGTTGAGCCGCCACGCCGACATCTACTGGGCGCTCAAGGCCACGGGCGATGTGTTTCGGGGACCGGCGCCGGGCGAACTCGCGCGCTATTTCCCGCGTGCGGCGACCAGCCTGTCGCTCAATCTGCTGGCGTCCACGCTAGCGATGAAGGAACCACCGACGCATACGCGTCTGCGCCGGCTGATCTCGCGCGATTTCACCATGCGCCAGATCGACAACCTGCGGCCGAGCATCGCGCGCATCGTCGCAGCGCTCCTGGACGGCATGGCGCCCGTGCTGGAGCGCGGGGAGGCGGTGGACCTGCATCGGGAATTCGCGCTGGCCTTGCCCTTGCTGGTCTTCGCCGAACTGTTCGGCATGCCCCAGGACGACATGTTCGGGCTCGCCGCCGGCATCCGCGCCATTCTGGAAGGCCTGAGCCCGCACGCCAGCGATCCCCAGCTCGCCGCGGCGGACGCGGCCAGCGCAAGAGTGCAGGCCTACTTCGGCGACCTCATACAGCGCAAGCGCACCGATCCCCGCCACGACATCGTGTCGATGCTGGTCGGCGCACACGACGACGATCCCGACACGCTGTCGGATGCGGAGTTGATCAGCATGCTGTGGGGCATGCTGCTGGGCGGCTTCGCCACCACTGCTGCGACCATCAACCATGCGGTCCTGGCGATGCTGGCGTATCCCGAACAGCGGCACTGGCTGCAGGGAGACGCCGCGAGGGTGAAGGCATTCGTCGAAGAAGTCCTGCGCTGCGACGCGCCCGCCATGTTCAGCTCCATTCCGCGTATCGCCCAGCGCGACATCGAACTGGGCGGCGTGGTGATCCCGAAGAACGCGGACGTGCGCGTGCTGATCGCGGCCGGCAATCGCGACCCGGACGCCTTCGCCGATCCCGACCGCTTCGATCCCGCGCGGTTCTACGGCACGAGTCCTGGCATGTCGACCGACGGGAAGATCATGCTGAGCTTCGGCCACGGCATCCACTTCTGCCTCGGTGCGCAACTGGCCCGGGTGCAGTTGGCCGAGAGCCTGCCGCGGATCCAGGCGCGCTTCCCCACGCTGGCATTGGCCGAGCAGCCGACCCGGGAGCCCTCCGCGTTCCTTCGAACGTTCCGCGCGCTGCCGGTGCGGCTGCATGCGCAAGGGGGCTGAGATGCGCGTCGTGGTCGACCATGATCTGTGCGGAACCACCGGGCAGTGCGTGCTGACGCTGCCGGGCACCTTTCGCCAGCGCGAACCGGACGGCGTGGCCGAAGTGTGCGTGGCGACGGTCCCGCAGGCGCTGCACGCCGCCGTGCGGCTCGCGGCCAGCCAGTGCCCGGTCGCCGCCATTCGGCTCATCGAAAGCGACGCTGGCGATGACGAGCGCGCCAGCGCCGACCCTGCGCCTTCTCCGGCAGTGGCCGAGCGGCATGCCGCGAAAGACCAACGCAATCCAGGCGGACACGATGGGACGGTTTGAAGGCAAGGTGGCCGTGGTGACCGGCGCCGGCGCCGGCATCGGCAAGGCATGCGCCCTCGCCATCGCGCGCGAGGGCGGCAGAGTGGTGGTGGCCGACATTGATGGCTCGGCGGCCATCGCCTGCACCGCGCAGATCGCGGCCGAAGCGGGCCACGCGCTGGCCCTGGCCATGGACATCGCCGATGCGCAGGCGGTGGCTGCGCTGTTCGAGACGGCGGAGCGGCACTTCGGTGGGGTCGACCTGCTGGTTAACAATGCGAGCGCCATGCATCTGACCCCGCGCGACCGCGCGATCCTCGACCTGGATCTGGCGGTCTGGGATCAGACCATGGCGACCAATCTGCGCGGCACGCTGCTCTGCTGCCGACACGCCATCGCACGGATGATCGCCCGCGGCGGTGGCGCGATCGTCAACATGTCGTCGTGCCAGGGGCTCAGCGGTGACACCGCGCAGACATCCTACGCCGCGTCGAAGGCGGCGATGAACATGCTGTCGGCCTCGCTCGCCACCCAGTACGGTCATGCGCAGATCCGCTGCAACGCGGTTGCGCCGGGTCTCATCATGACCGAGCGTCTCCTCGCCAAGCTGGATGAGTGCATGCAAGGGCATCTGCGCCGGCACCAGCTCCTGCCGCGCGTCGGCCGCCCCGAGGACGTGGCCGCGCTGGTGGCGTTCCTGCTCTCCGACGATGCGGCGTTCATCACCGGCCAGGTCGTGTGCATCGATGGCGGCATGCTGGCGCATGTGCCGACGTACGCCGACGGTGGCAACAGCCGCGCCGCGCGGCCTGCCGGCGACACCGCGGCGCCGCGCTGCTGATGGACATGCTGCTCAACCCGCTGGACCGTCGGCACCGACTGCGGTGCGACATCCCGGTCGTGCCCGGCGCTTTCCCCCTGGTCGGGCATCTTCCCGCCATCGTCTGCGACCTGCCGCGCCTGCTGCAGCGCGCGGAACGGACACTGGGCAGCCACTTCTGGCTGGATTTCGGCCCTGCCGGACACCTGATGACCTGCGTGGATCCGGATGCGTTCGCACTGCTCCGGCACAAGGACGTGTCCTCGACGCTGATCGAAGAGATCGCGCCCGAATTGCTTGGCGGAACGTTGGTCGCCCAGGACGGCGGCGCGCACCGGCAGGCGCGCGATGCGATCAAGGCGGCGTTCCTGCCCAAGGGGCTGACCCAGGCCGGCATCGGCGACCTGTTCGCGCCTGTCATCCGGGCGCGGGTGCAGGCGTGGCGCGACCGCGGCCACGTAACCATCCTGCGCGAAACCGGCGACCTGATGCTCAAGCTCATCTTCAGCCTCATGGGGATCCCCGCGCAGGACCTGCCGGGATGGCATCGCAAGTACCGGCAACTGCTGCAGTTGATCGTCGCGCCCCCGGTCGACCTGCCCGGACTGCCCTTGCGGCGCGGCCGCGCCGCCCGCGACTGGATCGACGCGCAGTTGCGCCAGTTCGTCCGCGACGCGCGCGCGCATGCCGCGCGCACAGGGTTTATCAACGACATGGTGAGCGCCTTCGATCGCAGCGACGATGCGCTCTCCGATGACGTCCTGGTCGCCAATATCCGCTTGTTGCTGCTTGCCGGTCACGACACCACCGCATCGACGATGGCCTGGATGGTGATCGAGCTGGCGCGGCAGCCTGTGCTGTGGGACGCCCTGGTCGAGGAGGCGCAACGCGTGGGCGCGGTGCCGACCCGGCACGCGGACCTGGCGCAGTGTCCGGTCGCCGAGGCGCTGTTCCGCGAGACGCTGCGCGTGCATCCGGCGACCACGCTCCTGCCGCGTCGCGCGCTGCAGGAATTGCAACTCGGCCAACGGCGCATTCCCGCGGGCACCCATCTGTGCATCCCGCTGCTGCATTTCTCGACCTCGGCGCTGCTGCACGAGGCGCCCGATCAGTTCCGCCTGGCGCGGTGGCTGCAACGCACGGAGCCGATCCGTCCGGTGGACATGCTGCAGTTCGGTACCGGCCCACACGTCTGCATCGGCTACCACCTGGTATGGCTGGAACTAGTGCAGTTCTGCATCGCCTTGGCGCTGACCATGCACAAGGCCGGGGTGCGGCCGCGGTTGCTGAGCGGCGTCGAAGAAGGCCGGCGCTATTACCCGACCGCACATCCGTCCATGACAATCCGCATCGGATTCTCATGAGCTGGCATCGCATGCCCGTATGGCGAGGCAGCGGCGCCGGCGACGCGCGGCATTGCTGCGCTCGGCGCGCGCGCTCGGTGCGACGCAGGTAACACCGCGGCGGCTCGCCGCTCGCCGTGGCCGTCTGCTGTCAGGTACAAGGACATGAACAACATGCAGACCGGCTCCACGCTACACGACGACCGGACTGGCGTTTCCGCGCTCGGCGGATTGGGCGCGCAGGCGCACGGCGCATCCGGCAGGCTGCTTTCGGAGATCTGGATGCAGGACGGCGCAAAGCGGGTCGAACAGGCGCTGGCGCGTCTTCTCTGCGCCGAAGACGACGGTGAGACCGAGCTGATGGCGGCGATGCGCTACGCCACCTTGCACGGCGGGAAGCGCACCCGCGCCTTGCTCTGTCTGGCTGCCGGCGCACTGGCCGACACGCCGGCGCACATGCTCGACGACGTCGGCGCCGCCATCGAGATGATGCACGCCTGTACCCTGGTCCACGACGACCTGCCCGCGATGGACGACGACGTGCTTCGCCGCGGCCTTCCGACCGTGCATGTCAAGTTCGGCGAAGCCACTGCGATCCTGGTCGGCGATGCGCTGCAGGCGCACGCCTTCCTGACCTTGGCGAGCCTGGATGCGCCGGGCGACAACCGTATCGCGCTCGTGCGCGAACTGGCGCAGGCGGTGTCCGCCGAGGGTGCCGCAGGCGGGCAGGCCATGGATCTGTCGCTGGTTGGAAAGTACGTCGAGCTGGACAGGATCGTGGCGATGCACCGGATGAAGAGCGGAGCGCTAGTGCGCGCGTCCGTTCGCATGGGCGCGCTATGCGCCATCGCGGACGATGCCGCGCAGGCTGCGCTGTACTGTGCGCTCGATCGCTACAGCGCCTGTTTCGGCCTGGCGTTGCAGGTGGTCGACGACATTCTCGACGCGACAGCGGATACCGCGACGCTGGGCAAGACCCCCGGCAAGGACGCGGCAGCGCAGAAGCCGACCTGCGCGTCGATCATGGGGCTGCAGGCAGCGCGCCAGTTCGCGCTGGATCTGTTGCGCGACGCCGGGGAGGCCCTCGCCCCGCTGGGGCCGCGTGCGGAACGGTTGGCGCAGATCCTGCAGCGGGCCAACGCGTATCTGTTCAAGCACGCGCCATGCGCATGAGCGCCCGTCCGCATGGAGTCGCCCCTGTGCCGCTGCGATCGGGCGGCGGCAGCGGTGCATGCTGCACTGTGTCCGAGTCCGCGGCGCCGATCGCAGCGGTTGCCCAGCACGGTCGCGGCGCACGCGGCGCGCAAGCCTATGCGGCGGACCGGCGCCAGCATCGGGGCGCGTCGCCGCGCCGGAGCAGGGCGGCCGTCCGGCGCTGCCCATGCGCCGGGCCGCGACGGGCCTGCGGCGACGTGCGCGGCGTCTGCCCGATCCGGTTCTCGTCAACCGTCTGCAGAAGGAACATCCCGCGTGAACGCGCTGTCCGAACAGATCCTCTCCGAATTGCGCCACCTGCTGAGTGAGATGAGCGATGGCGGCAGCGTCGGTCCGTCCGTCTACGACACGGCGCGAGCTCTGCAGTTCCACGGCAACGTCACCGGTCGGCAGGACGCATACGCGTGGCTCATCGCGCAGCAACAGGCCGATGGCGGATGGGGAAGCGCGGACTTCCCGCTGTTCCGCCATCCGCCCACGTGGGCGGCGTTGCTGGCATTGGAGCGTGCCGATCCTCTTCCCGGCGCTGCCGACGCAGTCCAGGCTGCAACCCGGTTCCTCCAGCGCCAGCCCGATCCCTACGCGCAGGCGGTGCCGGAAGACGCGCCGATCGGCGCGGAGCTGATCCTGCCGCAGTTTTGCGGCGAGGCCGCATCCTTGCTGGGCGGCGTGGCGTTTCCGCGCCACCCGACACTGTTGCCGTTGCGGCAAGCGTGCCTGGTCAAGCTGGGGGCGGTGGCGACGTTGCCGAGCGGCCATCCGTTGCTGCACTCCTGGGAAGCCTGGGGGACGTCGCCGACCACCGCATGCCCGGATGACGACGGCAGCATCGGCATCAGTCCGGCGGCCACCGCCGCGTGGCGTGCGCACGCCGTGACACAGGGGAGCACGCCGCAGGTCGGGCGCGCCGACGCGTATCTGCAGGCGGCATCGCGGGCGACGCGCAGCGGCATCGAAGGTGTCGTTCCCAACGTCTGGCCGATCAATGTGTTCGAGCCATGCTGGTCGCTGTACACCCTGCATCTGGCCGGGCTGTTCGCGCATCCCGCGCTCGCCGAGGCGGTGCGCGTGATCGTCGCGCAGCTCGACGCCCGCCTGGGCGTGCGCGGTCTGGGCCCAGCCTTGCACTTCGCGGCCGATGCGGACGACACCGCCGTTGCGTTGTGCATCCTGCGCCTTGCAGGCCGCGACCCGGCGGTCGATGCGTTGCGCCATTTCGAAATCGGCGAGCTGTTCGTCACCTTCCCCGGCGAGCGCAATGCCTCGGTGTCGACCAACATCCATGCCCTGCACGCGTTGCGACTGTTGGGAAAGCCTGCCGCCGGCACCAGCGCCTACGTCGAGGCCAAGCGCAACCCGCACGGTCTATGGGACAACGAAAAATGGCACGTTTCGTGGCTGTATCCCACCGCGCATGCGGTCGCTGCGCTGGCGCAAGGCAAGCCCCAGTGGCGCGACGAGCGCGCGCTGGCGGCGTTGCTGCAGGCGCAGCGCGACGACGGCGGCTGGGGTGCCGGTTGCGCGTCCACATTCGAGGAAACTGCCTATGCGCTGTTCGCGTTGCACGTGATGGACGGCAGCGAAGAGCCGACAGGGCGCCGGCGCATCGCGCAGGCGGTGGCGCATGCGCTGGAGTGGATGCTCGCCCGCCATGCGGCGCATGCATTGCCGCAGACGCCGCTGTGGATCGGCAAGGAACTGTATTGCCCCACCCGGGTCGTGCGCGTGACCGAACTCGCCGGGTTGTGGCTGGCGCTTCGTTGGGGGCGGCGCGTCCTGGCCGAGGGAGCAGGAGCGGCGCCATGATCCAGACTGAACGCGCGCTGCAGCAGGTGCTGGAGTGGGGGCGTTCCCTGACCGGGTTCGCCGACGAGCATGCCGTGGAAGCGGTCAGGGGCGGCCAGTACATCCTGCAGCGCATCCACCCGAGCCTGCGCGACACCAGCGCCCGCACCGGCCGCGATCCGCAGGACGAAACGCTGATCGTGGCGTTCTATCGCGAACTGGCGCTGCTGTTCTGGCTCGACGATTGCAACGACCTTGGCCTGATCGCGCCGGAGCAGCTCGCCGCGGTGGAGCAGGCGCTGGGGCAGGGCGTGCCGTGCGCGCTCCCCGGATTCGAGGGCTGCGCTGTGCTGCGCGCTTCGCTGGCCGCGCTCGCCTACGATCGTCGCGACTATGCTCAGCTTCTCGACGATACCCGGTGCTACTGCGCGGCGCTGCGCGCCGGACACGCGCAGGCGGCAGGGGCGGAACGCTGGTCCTACGCCGAGTACCTGCACAACGGCATCGATTCGATCGCCTACGCGAACGTGTTCTGTTGCCTGTCGTTGCTGTGGGGGCTGGACATGGCGACCTTGCGCGCGCGTCCGGCGTTTCGCCGGGTCCTGCGGCTCATCTCCGCGATAGGGCGCCTGCAGAACGATCTGCATGGACTCGACAAGGACAGGTCGGCCGGCGAGGCCGACAACGCGGCGATCCTGCTGCTGCAGCGCTATCCGGCTATGCCTGTGGTGGAGTTCCTCAACGACGAGCTGGCCGGCCATACGCGCATGCTGCACCGGGTGATGGCGGAAGAACGCTTTCCCGCGCCGTGGGGACCGTTGATCGAGGCCATGGCGGCCATCCGCGCGCAGTACTACCAGACTTCGACCAGCCGCTACCGCAGCGACGCTGCGGGGGGAGGCCAGCGTGCGCCGGCCTGAACGCGCGGGAGGCGGCGGCGTGCGCGCGCTGCCGTCGGTCCGATCCGACGCAACGCCGTCGCCCGATGCGACGGATGGAGCGAGCATGAGCGACACCGCCCTAAGCCGGCGCAAGGACGACCGTCTGGACATCGTGCTGGATCGGCGAACGGCGCCAGCCACGGTCGCCGCAGCTGGGAGTACATAACGCCGCCGCGGTGAGGCAGAACCGGCCCGACGCGCATCCCTTCGCGAATATTGTCTCGGGGTCGTACAACACGACGAGAACCAGAAACCGAGGGTCATGCGTAAGACGTCGCTTACGTGGATCGCGCTGTCATTTCGGAAGGACGATGGAGCCGAAGTGGCGGACGAGACGTCGTCGAGTGCGACAGCGCGACGGATTACTCCGACTCCTGCAGCGGATCGTCGACGAGGTCGGTGCGACGGCGATGCGCGAGCTCCTGCGTGCAAGGGCCGAAGCCGCCCGCCGCGAGGGAGAGGTGCGCCAGAAGAGGGAGGAACTGAGTCGGCGCGCGAAGTCGGAGACAATCGATCGTGCGGTCTTGAGCGACGAAGCGGAAGCGCTGCGGAACGAATTGAAGGCAGCGAACATCCAGGCGGCACCGCTGTGCGATCTCATCGACGTGCGCGAGGGATTGGAGGAGTGGCGCAATGCGGTCGAGGCCGTCCGCAACGCGCGCGAGGCGATGATCCTGATGGAGGGCGGCCGCTATCTGGACGCGGTACGCGTGCAACGAAGACCGCCTTTATTGCGACGATCGGCTGACCTATGCGCGCCCACAGGTCATCGCTCCATTGACTTGAAGGCAGAGGAAAGCCTCCTACATCTGCGCAGCACGCTTATGATAGGAGGTCGCCTTGACCCACATTTTGAGCCTGCCGGAAACACCCTATCGCAGGGGATAACCACAGCTTCCCGGTCACCGGATGCGCGGCGGCAAGAAGCGATTTGATGTGGGAGTCAAGTTTATCATGGGCAGCGAGTCTTAGGTCAGTTTCGTACCCTCTTACCATCTCGGCGAGGGTCACCTCGGCATCTGTATCGGTTCGTAGGTCTTTCCCGTAAGGGGCAAACTATCAGCGCCGATCAGCGCGCATTGATGCGGCGAGAAATGCGATGCTCGCGCGCGATCATTTCGCAGCGACATCCTTTGATTTTAGCTTCTCGCCTATGGAGAGCGATTTTCCCAACACGTCGGCCACGTTGCGCAGCGCCGTCAAACGATCCGGAAGCTGCTCGTTCATAATCCGCTGCAACGGCCCCGTCATTCCCAGAGCATAAAACACGCGGCGGTCGGACAGGAAAATCGGAACCGCAATTGCGGCCAGGCCCTCGTCGATTTCGCCGATGCACGTCGCATGGCCTCGGCTCCTGACCGTGGCGAGCTCCTGTTCGATCCACTTCCGGTCATTGCGTGTGTTGGCCGTGAGGAGGGGCAGGTCGCCCGACGTCGCTTCGGCCAATACGGCCTTGCTTTGATAAGCGATGATCGCCTTGGCCGTTGCGGCTGCGTGCACCGGCATCTCGATTCCGGGCTGCACGTAGCTTCGCCAGCGCACGTCCGGTGAGATGGAAATCGCAACGACAACGCGCGCGCCGATGAGGCGTGTCAAATAGCAGGTCTCGGAGGTGGCGTCCGTGAGCTCCTGTAAATGTGCCCGCGCCAGTGCGGCGATCCATCCGTCGTCAGCGGTTGCATGCAAGAGGCGCAGCAAGCGGTCGCCCAACTGATAGGCCCGGCCACCGACACTGTCCTTCGCAAGTCCCGCTCGCACCAGACCCTTGAGCAGGCGGTGTGCAGATGTCTTCGGAAGATCAAGCAGCGAGGAAACGTTTGCCAAAGTCAGAACCCCAGGGAAGGTCGCCACGAGCTCCAGAACCTGCATGTATCGGTCGAGCGGGCCCACTGCTTCATCGAATTTTGCCACTCTAATCCTCCTCGCGTGAAAACTTTATCCATGCACGCGCCTCTCCCGCCGCTTGACTCGGCGAGCCCGAGCAAACTAGTTTTACGCAATACCGGAATAATGTTCCGGAAAACGGAACGAAAGTCAATAGCGATTGCTGGGAGCAGCCGCCGTGGTGCTGCCCCTCGGGGAAGCGTCACGAGGCACATCATGAAGATGACGAGGCAGGAGTTTCTGAAAGCGTTACTTGCGGCAACCGCGATGCCGTGGGTGGCAGCCGCACGCGCCGAGCAGGGAAGTCCGATCATCGTGGGCGCCACGGTGCCGATGACCGGACCGCTGTCGCTCACCGGCAAGCAGTATCACAACTCCCTGATGATGGCCGAAGAGGACATCAACAAGGCCGGCGGAATTAACGGGCGCAGCCTCAAGATCGTTTTCGAGGACACGCAGGCCTCCAACAGCACGGCGGTGAATGCGTTCGTCAAGCTCGCACAGGAAACCAAGCCGTCGCTGTTCTTCCTGTCGAGCTATTCAACACAGAATCTGGCGGTGGCGCCGGAGCTGAAGAAGGTGCAGGTGCCGGCCTTCTATGCTGGTGGGGCAGATGTCGTGGCCGAAGGTGGCGACGAATGGATGTTCCGCGTGCGGCCGGCCGACAGCGTCTCGGCCGAAGGCATGGTGCAGTGTGCGCTCAATGTGCTGAAGGCCAAAAAACCCGGCATTCTCTACATCCAGAACGACTTTGGCCAAGGCGGCGCCCAGACTGCTGCCGAGCGTTTCGAGGCCGCCGGCGTGAGCGTGGTGGGCACGGGCGCCTATGGTCAGAACGACAAGGATTTTTCGGCGCAACTGCTCGGTCTACGCGGCAAAGGCATCGACGTCCTTCTCATCTTCAACTACCCGCAGGACGGTGCGCTCGTGCTTCGTCAGGCGAAGATGCTCGGCCTCAAGATGCCGCTGGTCACATCTTCGGCAGCATTGGTGCCGGCGGCACTACAACTCCTGTCGGCAGCCGATCTCGACGGTGTCTGGGGCGTTGTCGACACCTTCATCGATCCATCGGTTGGCGGGCGCATGCAGGATTTCGTCGAGCGCTTCAAAGCGAAATTCGGCACCGACCCGGATCCCTACGGGCTCGCCTATTACGATGGTGCGATGTTGGCAGCTGAGGGCCTGCGCAAGGTCGGTACCGATCCCAAAGCACTACGGGACTGGTTCGCAGCCGTGAAAGGCTGGCAGGGCATCGGTCATTTCTATTCCTACGATGCCAAGGGCAACGGCGTCTTCGATCTGGCTGTGGTGAAGTCCAAAGTCGGGACCAAATCGCTGGAGTTGGTTCAGGCCATCAAGCTGAACTGACCCGCCGACTGGCGACGCTCGCGTTCCGCGCTCGGACCATCCAGCGATGCAGGATCTCTGCCCCAAAATGGCTGGGCGCTGACAGACCGGCCTGCAAGAAGATCAGGACGACATGACGGATCTCATCCAACTGCTCATCAACGGACTGGCTATCGGCAGCGTCTATGCGCTCGCCGCGATCGGCTTCGTTATCGTCTACTCCGCGACAGGCGTGGTGAATTTCGCTGCCGGGCAGTTCGTGATGTTCGGCACTTTCGCAGGCGTCGCCATGCTACTCAATGCACAATTGCCCTGGCCAGTGGGCTACGGCGCTGCCCTGCTTGCGATGGCACTGTTCGGAGTTCTGTTTTTTGCGGTGCTATACCTGCCGCTGCGCACCAGTCCGGTGGTGACAATCATCATTGGTACGGTCGCGATCGGCATTACCATGCAGAACGCGGCGCTGCTAGCGTTCGGCTCTTGGCCGTTCCGACTGCCGTCGCCGGTAGAAGGAGTGAATTTCATAATTGCAGGCGCAACGATTTCTGCCCATGCGGTCGCTGTGGTGATTGTCACGGCTTTGATGGTTGCGCTGCTGTGGCTCCTGTTCTTCCGCACCTCACTCGGCATCGGGATGCGCACCGTGGCGCAGGATATCAAAGCTGCCCGGCTGATGGGCCTTAAGGTCAATCGTCTGCTTGCGCTATCTTGGATCCTCGCTGCACTGCTCGCAGGCGTCGCCGGCTTGATGCTCGGACCGATGTGGTTCGCAGACACCAGCATGGGGGATCCCATCGCGCTCAAGGCGTTCGCAGCCACAATCATTGGCGGCTTCGGGGGCTATTGTCGGCGGCCTGTTCGTTGGCCTCAGCGAAGTTCTGGGCGCATCCTACATCTCCTCCGCTTACAAGGACCTGATCTCCTTCGGAATCATGATCTTGTTCCTGCTGGTGCGCCCGCAGGGTGTGTTCGGCGAACGCATTCAGGACCGGGGCTGATCGATGTCGATACGCTTTCCGCTCCTGCTCGGCGCCTTCATTTTGATCGCAGGTCTCGGCCTGTCGATGATGTTGGCCGACTACCACCTTCGGCTGCTCAATCTTGCCGTGATTTCGGCAATCGCCGTCATCGGGCTTAACTTTGCCTTCGGTTATGCCGGGTTGATCTCGCTCGGTCATGCGGCTTTCGTCGGGGCGGGCGCCTACGGCGTTGCGCTGCTGACCACGCTGTTGGCGTGGTCACCATGGCTAGCGCTGCCCGCCGCGGTTGCCGGCACGGCGCTCTTAGCCATGTTGATCGGCGTTCCGCTCCTGCGGCTGAAAGGCCACTATCTCGCGCTGGCAACGCTCGGGTTCAACGTCTGCTTCTCCATTGTCGCCGCCAACTGGATCGAGGTGACCGGTGGTACCAACGGCATCTCTCGCATTCCCGAGCTGCAAATTGCCGGCCACGCACTGGGCAATGAGCGCAGCTACCTGTGGTTCGCTCTGGTGGTGTTGGCGGCTTCCGCCACTGTGGCCGCGCTCATTCATGCCTCACGCCATGGGCGGGCGATGATCGCGGTACGCGATGACGAGACGGCCTCGTCCATGACGGGCATCGACGTCCCCAGGGCCAAGCTCGCCGCCTTCCTCCTTTCGTCAGTCTATGCGGCCGTGGCCGGAGGCCTGTTCGCCTGCCACATGCGCTTCATTTCGCCTGAAGATTTCAATTATGCGCACTCCATCGCTTACCTCGCGATGCTGGTGGTCGGCGGCGAAGGATCGATCGTGGGCGCCATTCTGGGCGCGCTGTTCGTGACTTTTCTACCGGAATGGCTGCGCTTCCTCGGCTCCGCCTATCTCGCGTTCTTTGGTCTTTTTGTCCTTGCCATTCTCATCTTCTTACCTTCAGGCCTTGCTGGGATTCGCCGGCCGGCCAGCTTCAGCCGCGACGGGCGTATAAAGACGTTGGCGTTGGTCGGTGCCTCAAGGGAGGCGCGCCAATGAGCCTGCTGCAGGCCACAGAAGTCGCCAAGCGCTACGGCGGGCTTGCCGCACTCTCGGACGTCGACCTGTCGGTCGGGGAGGGCGAATTCGTCGCTGTCATCGGCCCAAACGGCGCCGGCAAATCGACGCTGCTCAACGTCCTTACCGGACTTGTTTTGCCTGATGGGGGCAGAGTGTTGCTCGACGGATGGGACATGACGCGCGCCGCTACGCACAAGCGGGTTCGCGGCGGCCTCGGGCGCACCTTTCAGCACGGCCGTCCGTTCGCGAGATTGAGCGTGCTCGAAAACGTCATGACCGGCGCGGCCATCCAAAGTGGCCGCAGCGAGTTGGACCTGCGCGAGCGGGCCATGGCAGTGCTCGATCAGATGGGGCTTGCGGCGGACGCGCAAGCACCGATCGAATCCCTATCCTATGGTCACCGGCGCATGGTCGAGATGTGCCGGGCGCTCGCCTGCGAGCCCCGCGTGCTGCTGCTCGACGAGCCTGCCGCCGGACTCAATTCCGCCGAGGTTGATCAGCTGGTCGACCGGCTCACGGAATTGAGGGGTAAGCACCGGATCGCCATCGTTCTGATCGAACACAACATGGGGATGGTGATGCGCCTAGCGGAGCGGATCATGGTGCTGAACTTCGGCTGCAAGATCGCCGAGGGCACGCCATCTGAGATCCAGAGCGATCCCGCAGTGCTGTCGGCCTATCTCGGCGAAGGTTATCGTCATGCTGGCGTGTAACGATCTGACGGTCGCCTATGGCGACATCGTCGCGCTGCAGGGCGTGACGCTGGAGGTGGGCCGGGGCGAGACGGTCGCCCTTATTGGTGCCAACGGAGCTGGCAAGACCACGCTGCTGCACGCGATCTCGGGCCTGAATCCGGTCAGGTCGGGCGACATCGTATTCGAAGGCACGTCGGTGGCGCGGCTCGCCAGCGACCGCCGCGTCGAGCTCGGCATCTCCCAGGCGCCCGAAGGACGGCGGATCTTTCCCGGCCTGACTGTGGAGGAGAACCTCACGCTTGCCACGGTGAATTGGCGGCGCTGGCGCCAGCCGATTGCCGACGATCTCGCACGGGCGTTCGACCTTTTTCCACGCCTGAAGGAGCGTCGCCGGCAGCTCGGCTGGTCTCTGTCTGGAGGTGAGCAGCAGATGCTGGCAATCGGGCGGGCGCTGATGGCCCGGCCGCGTTTGCTCCTGCTCGACGAGCCTTCGCTTGGGCTCGCACCTCGTTTGGCAGAAGAGGTCTACGAACGCGTCAGACAGATCGCTGACAGTGGGCTCACGATTTTGGTCGTGGAGCAGAATACGGTCCTGGCATTGTCGGTGGCAGACCGAGCTTATGTGCTGGAAACGGGCCGCATCGCTCTTCAGGGTACCGCCGATGACCTCAAGCAGAACACGCGGGTCCGCGAAGCTTATCTCGGACGCTAATCTTTCGGACGAGGAAACAAGAAGATGTATCCTGACATGACTTCAAAGTCGAAAGCACTCTATGATCGCGCTCTGACAAGCCTACCGGGCGGCAACACCCGCACCACGGTGTTCATGAAGCCTTATCCGATCTACGCCGCGCGTGGAGCGGGGTGCCGGGTTTGGGATGTTGACGGCAATGAACTGATCGATTGCATCAACAATTTCACCTCGCTGATTCATGGTCACGCCCATCCGGCGCTGATCCAGTCGGCGACGCGGCAGTTCGCGCTCGGTTCTGCCTTCGGAATGCCGACGGAGTCAGAGATCGACCTTGCCGAGCTACTTGCCGCGCGGCTGCCGTCAGTCGGCCAGGTCCGGTTTGCCAACTCCGGCACGGAAGCCGTGATGATGGCGCTGAAAGCGGCGCGTGCGTTTACTGGGCGCCCGAAGATCGCCAAGTGCGAGGGCGCCTACCACGGTTCCTACGATTATGCCGAGGTCAGTCTCGATCCGAAGCCGGCAGACTGGGGCAGCAACGCGCCAGTCTCAGTTGCCTATGCCAAAGGTACACCGGACAAGGTGCTGGCCGACGTCGTAACGATTCCCTTCAACGATATCGATGGCGCCGTCAGCCTGATCCGGGAGCATGGTCGCGATCTCGCCTGTGTGCTGGTCGATCCGATGCCGAACCGCGCAGGCCTCATACCCGCCGACAAGGCCTATCTCGAAGCGCTGCGTCAAGCGACGCGCGAGGTCGGTGCGCTGCTGGTCTTCGATGAGGTGATATCCTTCCGTCTCGGCTATCACGGCGCCCAGGGAATATGGGACATTGATCCTGATCTCACCACGCTTGGCAAGATCATCGGCGGCGGGTTTCCGGTCGGCGCAATCGCCGGCAAGAAGGAGGTCATGGCCGTCTTCGATCCGCGCCATGGCAAGCCGGCGTTACCTCATGGCGGTACGTTCTCGGCCAACCCGATCACGATGCGGGCCGGGCTGGCAGCTATGGAGCTCTTGGATCAGAGCGCATTCGCACGGCTGGATGCGATCGGCGAGGCGGTACGAAAGGGCATCAACGACGCATTCCGTCGCCATGGCGTACCGGGCAGCGCGGTCGGTCTTGGATCGCTCTTGAAATTGCACTTCGCCGAGCGCCCGATCCGCGACTATCGCTCGGCGTACATGACCGAAGGCGAGACCAAACGACAAGGTGTGTTCAATCTCGCGTTTCTCAACCGCGGCATTCTCGCCGCCGGCTACGGGTTGATGGCGCTGTCGCTGCCGATGACGGACGCAGATATCGAGAGCATCGTCCGCGCGGCCTCGGATGCTCTGGCGCAGGTTGCGTCACAAACCTGACGCGCCCATGAGTCTTGAAGTTGGTAAGTCTCGCGTGGGGCCATTAGGGTCATCACGCCGCGAAACACTATTTGTCTGAAACAGGTGCGAGAATGGCCCACAAGGTTGATCCCATTACGCGGTCCGTCGTTCAGCATCGGTTGACCTCGATCGTTGCGGAAATGGGCGAGGCGATGCTTCGCACATCCTATTCCCAAATCCTCAACTCGAGCCGAGACTTCTCGTTAGCGATCTGCGACGTCCAGTCCCGCCTGATCGCCCAGGCCGACCACATTCCGGTCCATGTCGGCGCGCTGCCCTGGGCGACGCGGGCGGTGGAGGAGCGCTTCAAGGGTGTCGCGCCCGGCGACGTCATCCTGATGAATGATCCCTATCACGGCGGCAGCCATTTGCCCGACCTGACCGCATTCGTGCCGGTCTTTGACGGCGGCCGACGGCTGTTCTGGAGTATCGTACGCGCGCACCAGAGCGATATCGGCGGCGCAACGCATGGCGCCTACAACCCCGCCGCTACCGAAATCTGGCAGGAGGGGCTGCGCATCCCCCCAATCAAGCTCTACGAGGCTGGCCGGCTGCGCGAGGACATTCTAGACATGTTGGCACTGAATGTGCGCAACGCTCACGATTTCCGCGGTGATCTTGCCGCCATGATTGGAGCGGCGCACATGGGCGAGCGGCGGATGGGGCGGCTGTTCGCCGAATTTGGCGCGCCAGTGGTCGGAGCCGCGATCGAATCCATCCTCGATGCCGCCGAACAGCAGACGCGCGCGGTGGTCTCGACCTGGAAGGATGGCGTGTTCTACGGTGAAGCCTTCCTTGATGACGACGGTCACGGCCGCAGCGACATCCGGATCGCGGCCAAGGTTACGAAGTCAGGCGACCAGATCGAGGTCGATCTGTCGGGGTCAGACCCGCAGAGCACGAGCTTTGTCAATTCGTCGCACGCCAACATGCATGCAGCAGTCGTGATGGCCTTTGCCTATCTGATCGACGCCGAAATTCCCAAGAACGCTGGCGCGCTGCGGCCGCTCACCGTCGTTGCCAAGCAGGGCACGATTGTATGGGCGGATCCCGGTCGGCCAGTGACGCTGTGTACCAGCCATCCATCCAACGAGATCGTGGAGGCGGTGGTCAAGGCGTTGTCAGGATCTTGTCCGGATCGAGCCATGGGTGGCTGGAGCCGACGCTTCCGCATCGCGGTGCAGGGCGAGGATCCTCGCGACGGGCGCGGCTTCATCTGGCATATGTTTCAGGCGCGCCCTGGCGGTGGCGCTTCTTCTCGCGGTGATGGCTGGTCGTCGATCGGCGAATGGCACACGGTCGGTGGCCTCAAGTTCGGCAGCATCGAGGTTGCGGAGGCGCGCTTCCCCCTTCACTTCCGTCATCATGAATATCGGCCCAATTCCGGCGGCGATGGTCAATTCCGAGGCGGTCTGGGCGTAAACCTCGATCTCGTCTTCGAAACCGAGAAGCCGGCGCTTGGCAACACCGCAGGTGATGGTGCCCGGCATGGCGCGTGCGGCATGCTGGGCGGCAAGGACGGGGCGCCGCATCACTACCGCCTGGTGTCGGCCGGTCGGCCGCCGCGCGTGCTGCGAACCAAAGAGGTCGGAATTGAAATCCACCCGGGAGATTGCCTCGAAGTGCGCTCCGCCGGTGGCGGAGGATGGGGCCCACCCGAGCGACGCACGCAGCAGGCCCGTCAGCGCGATGAGGAGCAGGGTCTCGTAACTCCAGACGCAACGACAGAAGTGGTTTAGTAAAGATGTTGACGATTGGCATTGATGTTGGCGGCACGTTCACCGATCTGGTCGCGATCGACGCGACCGGACGTACCGTGTTCGCGAAATCTCCTTCCACGCCGCAGGACCAGTCGATCGGCGTGATGAACGGGCTCAACGAGCTCGCGCAGCGCCTCGACATGCCGCGCGCCGATATGTTGGTGGCGACGCAGCGGCTGGTGCATGGCACCACGGTCGCGACGAACGCGCTGCTCGAACGCAAAGGCGCGAAAGTCGCGCTGCTGACCACGCAGGGACACCGTGACGTCATTGAGATGCGTGAGGGATTGAAGGGCAATCGGTACGATCTACGGACCCCGCCGCCGGAGCCGCTGGTGCCGCGCGAACTGCGCTTCGGCGTTCGCGAGCGGCTGCGGCCGAACGGCGACGTGCTCCTGCCGCTCGACGATGGTTCGCTCGGCGAGGCCATCGAGTTGATCCGCGCCTCTGGCGCCACTTCGGTCGCGATCTGCTTCCTGCATGCTTATCGTAATCCGTCCCATGAGATCGCGGCAGCAGAGCGGCTTGCACGCGAGCTGCCCGGAGTGAGTGTGTCGCGCTCCAGTGACGTGTTGCCACAGATCAAAGAGTACGAGCGCGTCTCCACCACGATTGTGAATGCCTATGTCGGTCCTGCCGTGCGGCACTATCTGACGCGGCTCGAGCGGCGCTTGGCCGAGGCGGGGTTCGCGGGGAGCTTGTTCATCATTCTCTCCCATGGCGGCATGGCGCCGGTCGAGGAGGCGGGGCGTCTCGCGGCGGCGACCGTGCTGTCGGGGCCTGCGGGCGGCATCTCCGGTTCCCGCCGCTGTGCGGAGCTGCTGGCGCTGCCGGATCTGGTGCCCTTCGACATGGGCGGAACGAGCACCGATATCTCCTTGATCGCGGACAGACGCGCGACGCTGTCGGCTGACGGCGGGTTGGCGGACCAGCGCATCGCGCTGCGCAGTCTGGACATCGCCAGCATCGCGGCGGGCGGGGGCTCTATCGCCAGTGTTGATGCCGGCGGCATCATTCGCGTCGGGCCCGAAAGTGCCGGCGCGATGCCGGGCCCAGCCTCTTATGGCAACGGCGGTACAGAGCCGACCGTGACCGATGCAAATATCTTGTTGGGTTATCTCGATGCGGCGGCATTCATGGGCGGACGGCGTCCACTCGATCGGGCCGCGGCGGAGGCGGCAATCGATCGCCTCGCAGCTACGCTCGGTGTGACACGCATCGAGGCCGCTGCCGGAATCTATCGACTGGTCAATCTCAAAATGGCCGACGGCATCCGGCTGATGACCTTGCGGCGTGGCGTCGATCCGCGGAAGTTCGCGCTCCTAAGCTTCGGTGGCGCCGCAGGTCTGCACGCTGCCGAGGTAGCGCGCGAGCTCGACATCAAGCGGATCATAGTGCCTACGGCCGCCTCGGTGCTGTCGGCCTGGGGTATGCTGACCAGCGACCTGCGTTACGAGGTGAGCCGCACTCATTTTGAGGCAGGCACCCGTACGACCGCCTCAGACATTCGCGAGATTTTCGCTGATCTGGAGGAGCAAGCTGCCAAGCGGTTGCGCAGCTGGTTTGATGGGCCGGTCGTGACCGAACGCTCCGCCGAAATGCGGTATGGAGAGCAGGTGTTCGAGGTCGACGTACCGCTCAGCGACGTCAACCTCACCGCGCCAGCGCTGGTCGCTGAGGTCGAAGAGCGCTTTCATCGTCGCCATGAGGAACTTTACACCTACGCCTCCCGCGATCAGGAAGTCGTGTTCGTCAATGCGCGGGTCGCTGCTGTTGGTGCGGTTCCTCGAAGTGAGGGAGTCAACACGCCGACGCCGGCGACCGAGCCAAGCGCGCCGCCTGCAAGCAAACGGCAGGCCTTCTTTGGCACTTGGTGTGAGGTTCCGGTCTACGCGCTGGAAAAATTGCGTCCAGGCCATGTGCTGGAGGGCCCAGCGATCATCGAGGCCGAGACGACGACGGTCGTCATCAACCGCGACGATCGTGCAATGGTCAATGCGTTGGGATGGCTCGATATTGAGCTCGGGATTTGCAAAGAGGACTAGCACTACTTTGGCAGAAGCTATTTGCGCCAGTGTTTTTCAAGGATTTGTTTTCGGCAGTATGGGCACCGCTGAGACGGCGGCCGAAGGATGAGATCGACGATGGCGTGACGTACGGCGGGCATGGTTGGCTGAGGCGGAGGTCCGTTGATTCTTTTTTTTCCGCCCCGCGTGTGCGAGGCGACGATGCTGCAGGAAGGCGTAGGCAATCATTGTCATCAGGGCGTGGCGATGAAGACCCTGCCATGATCGCCCCTCGAAGTGATCAAGTCCGAGCTCCTCCTTCAACTGCTGATGCGCCTGCTCACAAATCCATCTTGCCTTGATGGTGGCAGCTAGTGTGCGCAGATCCGTCGCCGCGGGGAGATTGGCAAGATAGTATTTCTTCTCCCCTGAGGCACGTTGCTCGCCAATGAGCCAAGCTTCGTCGCCCGGGAGATGCTGCTGACCCTTATCCCAAATCCGCTGAGGAGGGCCGTCGGCGGTGCGGACACGGAGAGCAGCAAATCGGGCTTTCAGCCGACCTTTCGTCCCGCTGCGCCAGCTCACGGCTTTCCATTTGGCGCTGGCCAGCATTTGTTCTGCCGCAATCGATAAGACATCGGGCACGTGGTGCTTTCGTGGTTTCCCGCGGACCTTGGTAATCGGCCAAACGAGCTTCACATCGACCGGATACACCTTCAGGTGCCGAGGGATGCCGACAGCCCAGGCCAGCCCGCGCTCTGTTAGCCCTTGTCGAAATGGTGCGCTAAGTCCGTATCCTGCATCCGCCAGCACACATCCAAAGCGCACGTTGGCTGCCGTCGCGCGGTCAATCTCGGCCAAGGCAATTTCCGGCTTGGACCGTGGCGTTCGGTGTTCGACTGGCACGCGAGCGCGCTTCAAACGAGACACGTCGCTTGTCCAACTGTCAGGCAGAAAGAGACGTAACGCGACCATCACTGGCACTTCGCCGCGCGCGAGCGTCAAAGACACCAGCGTTTGGCAATTTGCCGTTTTGCCGAGAGCCGATGCGTATTGAGCCGCAACACCAACCGAGCGTTCGCCCTTCTTCGGCAGTGAGGTGTCATCAATAACGAGCACCGCATCCCTGCCGCCGACAAGTCGGTCCGCCTGGTTGAGCAGCTCCGTCTCCAGCGGCGTCGCGTCCCAGACACCGTCCGCAATGAAATGGTGCAGCTGATCGTAGTTGCCCGAGGCAAGGCGCTCCGCCATCGGCTGAACGCTCTTGCGATCGCCAGGACCAATCAGTCCCGCAACATACAGAGGACACATCCGCTGCCGAGTCTTATGGCCCAGCCGGTCCAAGAACGGCATCAGCCAGCGTTCAAGTTCGTCTTCCCATCCCGCCATGGTCAGCCCTCCAAGAGCCGACCACCCATGAATCATTGAAAAATTGATTCGGGAATCCTATAAAGCACAGCAAAACCGACAATCTGCCAAAGTAGTGCTAG
>NZ_LSEF01000048.1:18894-61333 GCF_001641695.1 Bradyrhizobium neotropicale | reverse complement strand
TTTGTTTCGGCATTTGCCATCAAGGAGCGGTAGGGCTCCCTGATGGCAAGAAGCCGGCGGCGTCAGGCCGCCGGGTCCGCTTCTGCGGTCTATGCTTTTGCGAGACGGTGTCCTTGCAGGATGTTGTTGGTGAGGGCGTACCAGAGCACGACGGCACGAATCTTCTCGATGCCGCGCACGGTCAATTGCCTGAGGTCCCAGTTCCGCCATCGGGCATGGATGCATTCGCAGATCGTGCGGGCTTGGTACTGTGCCTTGCCGGCTTCGCTGGCCATGCGAGCACGCCAAGCCGCTACCCCAGGACCGTCGCTGCTCCGGGGTAAAAAGGGATCGACACCGCTCCTGGATTTGGGGGGAGGACAGTAAATCTCAACACCTTCGCCATGCGCCCATTCGATGTCCTCGCCACTGCAGAACCCGCCATCGGCGAGGTAGCGGCCTGGCAAGCGCTTCAGCCGAGCGCGCGTTCGCTCCAGCATCGGCCGCATCAAGCCACGATCTGAGCCGCTGTTGTCGACATCGATCGCGACCACGAGCAGTTCGCCGGCTGCACTGGCGACCTGCACATTGTAGGCCGGGCGGAAGCCGGCATCCGCCATCTTCATCACCCGTGCTTGCGGATCAGTGGTGGAGGCACGTGATTCCTTCGGCTTTTTGCCGTTGCCGCCCTTGTCGTCGAGCTGCTTTCGCTTGCGCCTGATCTCAGCCAGCGCGGCTTGGGCCGCTTGCACCCGCTCGCTGCGTTCCCGCGCCGCACGCTCCCTGGCAGCCCGGATGCGCCGATTGCTGGCTTCCGGATCCGCATCAACCTCGCGCCTGAGCTCTTCCACTACGGCCTTCGCCTGTGCCATCTGCCGATCCAGCGTCGCCTCCCGCCGGAAGGAGCCAGTTCCCGCACTCGCCCGTATCCGCACCCCGTCCTGAGTCAGCTTCTCCAGATCGACCAGCCCTGCCTCATTCAGGGCCATCAGATGTTCGACCAGCAAACGGTCGAGCAAGTCGGCACAGCCGACCCGGAAGTCCGACAGCGTATGATGGTTCAAAGACACGCCGCCGCAGAGCCAGCGATAGACGTCGTGACTATCGCAGAGTCGGTCCAAGGCACGCGCGCTGCCAACGCCATCGCTCGTGGCGTAAAGCCAAAGCGCCAGCAACAGCCGCGGCGACGGTGCTGGATGGCCGGGCGTGTTTTCCCTCGCCTTGACCCGATCCTCCAGCTCGCTCAGGTCCAGCCCCTCAACATAAGCCCAGATCACCCGTGCCGGATGATCCTGCCCGATCAGGCTATCAATATCGACCGCTCGCAACTCGATCTGATTGCGAACAGGCTCGCGCAGCCGAGGTCCACCCCGCGGCACCTCCTCGGTTCGTGGCCCCGACTGTTCCGGCAATTCGCCAAAAAGTCCGTCGTCAGACATCACTGCCTCCAGCAATCAACCTGCTCAGAGAATCACATCCGCCCAACGCCCGGTACAAAAAGATTCACAGTCTCGTAGGGTGGGTAAAGGCGCACTCGCGCCGTGCCCACCATCTTTTCGCGAGTGCAACGAAAGTGGTGGGCACGCTTCGCTTTGCCCACCCTACAGTCGCTCGCTATAATCGCCGGCAAAAAGGTCCGCCATGATCCACGTCTGCTCCCTCGCCGCGCTTCCCGAAACTGTCCGCCTCACCGGAGCCAGCCACGTGCTGACGGTGATGGCCAATGTCGAGCAGGTGGCGCGCCCTGTCTCGGTGCTGCCGGCCAATCATCTCAAGGTGTCGATGGACGACATCACCGAGGAGATGGACGGCTTTGTCGCGCCGTCGGAAGCACATATCGAGCAGGTGCTGAACTTCGTGCGCGGCTGGGACCGCATCGCGCCGATGGTCGTGCATTGCTATGCCGGCATCAGCCGCTCCACCGCGAGCGCCTTTGCCGCCGCCTGCGCGCTCAACCCGCAGCGCGACGAGAGCGAGATCGCCAGAAAGATCCGCGCGGCCTCGCCGATCGCCTCGCCGAACCGGCGCATCGTCAGCCTCGCCGACCGCGCATTGGGGCGCAACGGCCGCATGCTGCGCGCGCTCGACGAGATGGGCCCAGGTGCGATGCTGGTCGAGGGCCGCCCCTTCGCAATCGAGCTCGAATGACCCCAACGCGCCACATCGCAGGTGCGCTCCCTCTCCCGCTTGCGGGGGAGGGTTGGGTTGGGGGTGCTTCCTCAATGAACACTCCCCGAGCGGAGACAGCCCCCACCCGGATCGCATCTTACGATGCGATCCGACCTCCCCCGCAAGCGGGAGAGGTGCAGCGAGTTCGCGGACACATCGAGCCGATCAGCATGACCTCCGTTTCAGTAACGCTGTCGGTTGCCGGATGAGCGACAAGCTGCTGACGCCGATCGAGATCGGCCTGACTGCCGCGATTGTCGCGATCGAGCACCATGAGCCGCTGGTCCTCACCGCGCGCGGCGACGACGGGCTCATCGGCCTGCCGTTCGGTCCGTTCGATGCGCTGAGCCATCGCACTTTCGAAATCGGTTTGCGCGCCTGGGTCGAGGAGCAGGCGGCCTTAAGGCTCGGCTATGTCGAGCAGCTCTACACGTTCGGCGATCGCGGCCGCCATGCCGAGGTCGCCGACACCGGCGCGCACACCGTGTCGATCGGCTATCTCGCGCTGACGCGTGCGGTCGACGGAGCGGTCGCCGCGACGGCGGCGAGCTTCGAGCCCTGGTACCGGTTCTTTCCCTGGGAGGACTGGCGCGAGGAGCCGCCCGCGATCATCGCCCACGACATCGTCCCGCCGCTGACGAAATGGGCAGAGGAGGAAACGCCGGAGACGACCCGTGCGCTGCCGCGCAAGGATCGCGTGCGGCTCTATTTCGGCGTCGATGGCGCGGCCTGGGACGAGGAGCGTGTGCTCGACCGCTACGAGCTGCTCTATGAGGCCGGCCTGATCGAGGAGGCGCGACGCGACGGCCGCCCTGCGGCATTAGCGCGCAAGACGCTGCCCGCGCTCGGCACTTCGATGCGGTACGACCATCGCCGAATCCTCGCCACCGCGATCGCCCGGCTGCGTGCAAAACTGAAGTATCGTCCTGTCGTCTTTGAACTTTTGCCTGCCGAGTTCACACTCACCGAATTGCAGTACACGGTGGAGGCGATCTCCGGCCGGCACCTGCACAAGCAGAATTTCCGCCGATTGGTCGAGACGGAAGCCTTGGTCGAACCGACCGGGGTGATGTCGACACAGACTGGCGGACGGCCGGCAGCGCTCTATCGCTTCCGGCGCGAAGTGCTCCAGGAGCGGCCGGCACCCGGCTTGCGCGTGCGCTCCCGGCGCTAGACCATTTGCGTGATCGGCCGTTGTGCGCCGATTGCCTGGAGGCCTTATGTTCGACGCCCCGTTCGACGTCTTTGCGGTGATGCTCGCGGTCGCCGCCTTCCTGATCGCGATGAAGGCCTCCAATCAGGCAACCGAGCTGCGCAGGCGGCTGAGCTCGCTGGAGGCAGCGCTGCAAGGCCAGCGGCCGATCCAGCCGCCGCCGCTGGTGCCCTTCCAGGAGCAGGGGTCGGCGCCCGCCGAAGCCGCGCCAGAGCCGCCGCCCATCGCGCCCGAGGCCGAACTGGCGCCGCCTCTCGTCGCTGATGCCGCCGCACCGCCGCCGCTCGAGCCGAGCCCCGATGTGCCGCCGCCGGCACCGACTGCCGGGCCCGGCTTCGAGGAGCGCCTCGGCACGCGCTGGGTGGTGTGGATCGGCGGCCTTGCGCTCGCGCTCGGCGGCTTCTTCATGGTGCGCTATTCGATCGAGGCCGGCCTCGTCGGCCCCGGCGTGCGCGTCTTCCTCGGCGGCCTGTTCGCGCTGGCGCTGCTCGGCGCCGGCGAATGGACGCGGCGCAAGGAGAGCATCTCCAACATCCAGGCGCTGCCGATCGCCAACATTCCGGCGATCCTCACCGCGGCCGGAACGGCGGTGGCGTTTGCGACCATCTACGCCGCCTACGCGCTCTACGGCTTCCTCGTTCCCGCGACAGCCTTCGTGATGCTCGGCCTCGTCGCGCTCGCCACGCTCGCCGCTGCGTTGCTGCATGGACCCGCGCTCGCCGGCCTCGGCGTGGTCGGCGCCTTCGTCACGCCCGTCCTCGTCTCCAGCGGCAAGCCGGACTATTGGGCGCTCTACGTCTATCTCGCCGTCGTCAGCGCCGCGAGCTTCGGTCTTGCCCGCATCCGGCTGTGGCGCTGGCTCGCGGTGACCACCATCGCCTTCGCCGTGCTCTGGACCTTCCCCGGCCTCGATGTCGCCGAGTTGCAGGTCGCGCCGCATGCCTTCCACGTGATCGCAGGCTCCGTGCTCGCCGCGCTCCTCGTCGTCTGCGGCTTCATGTTCGGCCCCACGATCGACGACGGCCAGATCGAGCCGGTCTCGTCGAGCGCGCTCGCCGCGTATCTGTTCGGCGCGATGCTGATCGTGCTGTCGAGCGCGCATGCCGATCTTGCGCTGATCGCCTTCACGCTCCTTGTCGCGGCAACGCTCGCCGTTGCCTGGCGCGCACCGGCGGCGACCGGCGCGCTGGGCGCGGCCAGCGCCACCGTCTTCATCGTGTTCGCCGAATGGGCGGTGCGCGCCAATCCGGACATGCTGGTCCTGCCGGGCGGCCCCCTGCCCGGCATCGGCCCGACCGCGACCGACAGCGCAGTGACCTTGCATCTTGTGATGGCAGCGATCTTCGCGGCCGGCTTCGGCGTTGCCGGCTTTCTCGCACAGGGCCGTTCAAGCTCGGCGATCATCCCGATCGTGTGGTCGGCGACCGCGGTCGCAACCCCGATCGCGCTTCTCGTCGCGCTTTACGCACGCATCGCCCATCTCGACCGCTCGATCCCGTTTGCGATCCTTGCGGTGCTGCTTGCCGCTTCGTTCGGCGCAGCGACTGAAGCGCTCACGCGCCGCGAGACCCGGCCGGGTATTGCGATCTCCATCGCCCTGTTCGCCACCGGCACGCTCGGCGCGCTCGCGCTGGCGCTGACCTTCGCGCTGGAGAAGGGCTGGCTGACAATCGCGCTGGCGCTGATGTCGCTCGGCACCGCCTGGATCTCGATGCAGCGGCCGATCCCGTTCCTGCGCTGGCTCGCCGCCATCTTCGCAGGCATCGTCACCGCGCGGATCGCCTACGATCCGCGCATCGTCGGTGACGCCGTGGGCACCACACCGATCTTCAATTGGCTGCTGTGGGGCTACGGCCTGCCCGCGCTGTCGTTCTGGGCGGCGAGCCGCTTCCTGCGCCGCCGTGGCGACGATCCGCCGCTGCGGATGGTGGAGGCCGCCGCGATCCTGTTCACGGCGCTGCTCGCCTTCATGGAGATCCGTCACCTCGCGACCGGCGGCCGCATGACGTCGCCGCCCTCGCTACTCGAATTCGCGCTCCAGCTCTGCGTCACCCTCGCGATGGCAATCGGGCTGGAACGGCTGCGGTTGAGGACCCACAGCATCGTGCACAATGTCAGCGCCGTCGCCCTCACGGTGATCGCCGGGCTGATCAGCGTGTTTGGCCTCCTGATCCTGGAGAATCCGTGGCTGCTCAGCAGCGTCGATGTCGGCGGCCTCGTGTTCAACCTGCTGCTGCTCGGCTACGCGCTGCCGGCGGTGCTCATGCTGCTGCTGTCCTATGCGGTGGCAGGACATCGCCCCGCGCCTTACGCCAACACTATTGCGGGCGGCGCGCTGGTATTCGCGCTCGCTTACGTGACGCTGGAGATCCGCCGCTTCTATCACGGGCCGGTCCTGCTCTACGGCGCAACGACGGGCGCCGAGCAATACACCTATTCGATCGGATGGCTCGCTTTCGGCGTGGTGCTGCTCGGCGTCGGCATCCTCGTCAATTCGGAGCGTGCGCGGCTCGCCTCCGCCGTCGTGATCGCGCTCACGATCCTGAAAGCCTTCGTCGTCGACATGTCGACGCTGACGGGCGTCTATCGAGCGCTGTCGTTCATGTGCCTCGGTATCGTGCTGGTCGCGATCGGCTGGCTGTACCAGCGCATCCTGTTCCGGCGGCAGGCATCGCCGCCGCCGGCACCGCAGACAAGCGCGTAAGGGTCAAGCCGCGCGGACCGAATCCAGGAACTGCGCGACTTCGACCTTGAGACGCGTGCTGTCGCTCGCGAGCGACTTGGCGGCCGACAGCACCTCCGTCGAGGCCGAGCCGGTCTCGATCGCGCCGCGCTGCACGTCGGTGATGTTCGAGGAGACCTCCTGCGTGCCGACCGAGGCCTGCTGCACGTTGCGCGAAATCTCCTGCGTGGCTGCGCCCTGCTCCTCGACGGCCGCTGCGATGGCGGAAGCCACCTCGGACAGCCGTTCGATGGTGCCGCCGATCTCCTGGATGGCGCTGACGGACTCCTGCGTTGCCGCCTGGATGCCCGCGACCTGCTGGCCAATCTCGCCCGTCGCCTTCGCGGTCTGCTCGGCCAGGGCCTTGACCTCGGAGGCGACCACAGCGAAGCCGCGGCCGGCTTCGCCCGCGCGCGCCGCCTCGATGGTCGCGTTCAGCGCCAGGAGGTTGGTCTGACCCGCGATCGTGTTGATGAGCTCGACGACGTCGCCGATGCGCGACGCGGCCTGCGACAGCGCGTTGACTCGCTCATTGGTGCGCGTCGCCTGCTCGACGGCCTCGACCGCCATCCGCGCCGAATCCTGCACCCGACGGCTGATCTCGGTGATGGAGGACGACAGCTCTTCCGAGGCCGACGCCACCGCCTGCACGTTGGTGGACGCCTCCTCGGACGCGGCGGCAACGACGGTCGCGAGCTCCTGACCGCGCTGCGCGGTGCTGCTCAGTGTCGTCGCGGATGCCTCGAGCTCGGTCGAGGCCGACGACACGGTCCCGACAACCTCGCCGATCATGACCTCGAACTTGCGGGTGATGGCGTCGACGCGGCGGCCGCGTTCGATCTTGGCTTCGGCATCGCGCGCCGCCGTCTCGTCAGCCGCCTTCTTGGCGATCAGCGCTTCCTTGAAGATCTGGAGCGCATCCGCCATCGAGCCGATTTCGGTCCTCTCACCGCGATGCGGCACCTCGGCCGAGAGGTCGCCCTCACCGAGCGCCTGCATCGGGCGGATGATGGACGCGACACCTCGAGAAACGTCGCGCACGAGGTAATAGGCGGCGCCGATCGCGACCACGACGGCAACAACGATGACGCCAACCAGCAAGCGGAAGATGGTGGCATAGCTGTCGGCCGCCTGCTTCGTCTCCATCTCAGCGCCTTGGTTGTTGAGCTCGATGTCCTTCTGGAGCAGCGGATCGGCCGCCTGGGCCATCTTTGCGACCTTGGTCTGCAGCAACTCGTTGGCATCGGTCGGGAAGCGGCCGACGCCCTTGCGCGACAGCGCCGTCACCTCCTGCACGCCGTTCAGATACTCGGCCCACGCCTTCGTCCACTGCTCGTAGAGGGATCGCTCTTCGGTCGACGTGATCAGGGGCTCATAGACCTTGCGCGTCTGCTCGATGCGCTCGCGCAGCGAGGCCAGCCGCTTCTCGGCGGCATCCTTGCCGCCAGCGGTGTCCTGCATGAGGTGCAGGCGGAGCGCTACGCGCAGCTCGTTGATGTCGGCTCGCAGCGAGCCGAGCGCGCGCACGCTCGGCAGCCAGCTTTGCGCGATCTCGACGGTGTGGGCATTGATGTTCTGCATGGTGCCGATCGCCATCACGCCGACGCCGGCGAGCGAGAGCACGAGGACCGACAGAACGGTCAGAATCTTGAAAACGATCGACAACTTCGACATCAGACGAGGTCCCGGACGGTGATGATACCTGGCCACGCGCAGCAAACTCGCGCCGCCATCGTCGCGTCGACGAGGGGACGGAGGTCAGTTCAACAATGCTGGCTGGTTCTTGTCCGGTAGGATTGCGCTCATAGTTGCAAACAGCCGTTAACGGGAGCCTCCGTAAAATTACGGATATGGCTCGCCTCAGGCCGCCCGCACCGAGTCAAGAAAGCGCGCGACCTCGCTCTTGAGCCGGTTGCTCTCGCGCGACAGCGATTGCGCGGCCGAATGCACCTGTGCGGACGCAGCCCCAGTCTCGCCGGCGCCGCGCTGGACGTCGCCGATGTTGGCCGAGACCTCGAAGGTGCCGCGCGCGGCGTGCTGGATGTTGCGGGAGATCTCCTGCGTCGCGGCGCCCTGCTCCTCGACCGCGGCGGCGATGGTCGACGAGATCTCCGACATCCGCGCGATGGTGTCGCCGATCTCCTTGATCGCGCCGACGGAGTCCTCCGTCGCCGTCTGGATCGCGCCGATGTGCTGGCTGATCTCGCCCGTCGCCTTCGCGGTCTGCTCGGCGAGCGCCTTCACCTCAGTCGCCACCACGGCAAAGCCCTTGCCGGCCTCGCCCGCCCGCGCCGCCTCGATCGTCGCGTTCAGGGCCAGGAGGTTGGTCTGGCCGGCGATGGTGTTGATCAGCTCGACCACATCGCCGATGCGGCCCGCGGCCTTCGTCAGCTCGGCGACGCGCGCATTGGTGCGCTGCGCCTGCTCCACCGCGACGTCGGCCACGCGCGCCGATTCCTGCACCTGACGGCTGATCTCTGAGATCGACGACGTCATCTCCTCGCTCGCGGAGGAGACCGACCGCACGTTCGCGGACGCCTGCTCCGAGGCCGCAGCCACGGCCGTGGCAAGCCCGTTGCCGCGCCCGGCGGCCTGCGTCAGCGTGTTGGAAGAGGCCTCGAGCTCGGTTGCTGCCGACGAGACGGTCTCGATGATCTCGCCGATCGCGCCTTCGAACGTATCGGCGAGGCGCTGCATATCCGCCTTGCGCTGCGCGCGCCGATGCGCGTCCGCTTCCGCCTGCTCGGCGCGCAGCCGCTCGGCTTCCGTCATGTTGGTCCTGAACACTTCGACCGCGCCCGCCATCTCGCCGATCTCGTCCTTGCGACCGATGCCGGGGATAGTGATCGACAGTTCGCCGCGCGCAAGCCGCGTCATCGCACCGACCATCGCGGAGAGCGCCTTCGAGATCGAACGTCCCAGCAAGAAGCCCACCGCGGCGAGCACGACGACGGTGACACCGAAGGCGACCATCATCCACAGGCGAACGGCCTCTTGCGTCGCGGCCTCGGCGGCGTCGGCCTGTCTATACATCGCTTCGACGGCGGTCCGCACCTCCGCCATCAGCGGCTCGAGCTCGCGAAACGTCTTCATCATGCTCGCGTCATAGGCCGCGCTCTGCTGCGCAGTCTCCGCCCATGCGAGGAACTCCGACTGGTATTTCTGCAGCTTCGCCGTGATGTCGGTCATGACCGAAGCGGGCACCGCCGCGGCTTCCATGGCCTTGGCGAACTCGCCTGCAGCCTTCTTCAGCTCGGCAATGTATTTCGGATCGCGCCGAAGCATGAAGTCCTTCTCGTGCCGGCGCATCATCAGCATCCAGCTCGTCAGCCGCGGATTGTCGAGCTCCTTGAGCTTTGCCTCGATGTCATGCACGGCGCCGCGGAGCGAGCCGGACAGGCCGACCGTCTCGTTGAGGCCGAGCTTGATTTCGGCGCCGAGCAGCGCGGCGAAATCCGCGGCGTAGCGCTTGAAGCCGTCCTGAGCCTGCCTCGTCTTGTCCGACAGCGCGCTCATGCCGCCGGCCGACATCAGCCGCTCCACCTCGTCAAGATCCCGGTTGATCGGCCCGATCAGCTCGGCATGAGCCTTGGCGTAGCTCTCGTTGCGGCGCTGCTGAAAATTCTTCTCGTTGCGGCGCGCCTCGAGCATCTCGATCGATATCTGCTTGTTCAGATCGACGATCGCGCGGGCGCGATTGGCGGTGGCGCGGGAGCCGTCCTGGGACAGGCTGCCGATCAGATAGATCGCGCCGAAAGCAACCAGCCCGACGAGGCCGAAGAAGCCGATCGCCATGACCTTGTGGGTGAGGCGGATGGAAAGGCCGCTCATGAATGTGCTCCAGTACGATCGAGACGCAATACAGGGAGGGCTCGGCAACGGCCCGGAAAATCGCGGCGATGATGACTGCTTCGCTTTTCTGGAAAGTTAACCTTGCGCATCATTCGTCGCGGCGTCGCAACATGAACGCGCACGAGCGCTACGCGGCTACGCGCGACGGTTGTGCAATCGCCGAGGGATCTCGAAAGAAGCGGGTGAGGAAGAGCGAAGCGATGGGGCGCTATCTGTGTCGCACCATCCAGCGCGACGCTGCGTGCTCAATCGATGTTGTTGGGAAGCGGATAGGTCTCGCCGACCAGGCTGATGCGAAACACCGGCCTCTTCTCTTCGTCGAGCAGCTCCATGCTCCATTTGGCATTCGGCTTCAGGCTGCGCGCGATGCCGCCGAGCAGGTTGGCGCAGACCTCGGTCATCTCCGTCCAGGCCGCTGCGCGATCGTCGAATTCATAAGGCTGGTCGGCGGCGCCGGAATACCGACCCGTACTGATGCGAAAAAAATAAAGCGACATCGTCGAACCCTTCATAGGGCTGCCCCCCGGCCGTCACCCAAACTGGGCGCGAGTCGCTACCAAGGCATGAAAGAAACCGCCCGTATGACTACGGCGCGGCGGCCCGAGGGCTGCTGAATATCGTCGACAAGGCGTGCGCGCACCTCCCGCGCGCGGCCCAGAAACTCAATCGGTCGAGCGGCGCAGCTCGAGCGGACCTTCGCTCCTGGCGGGCTCCGATTTGACCGGCTCGAGCCGGCCGCGCTCGACGCGCGGCGTCTCAACCCGTGCGGCGACTTCGGTGCTCGACGAGGCGACCGAACCGGAGCGCTCCGACGCGCGCAGCGAGCGCGGCCGCGCAGCAGCGCGCGCCATCAGCATCTGGTTGCCACCCTGGTGATGGAAGTCGCAATAGGCGAAGCCCATGCCCGATACCGAGCCGCGGAAGCTGCGCTCATCGGTCTTTTCGAGGTTGAAACACGGCTCGAATGGAATGCCCTTGATCGAGGCGCAGACGTTCTGGCCACGAATCTGGAGCGTGTTGCCGGGCAGGCGGATGTGGCGCACCGGACCTGCGCCGGAGAACTGCACCGCGCCGGCAGCGCCGAGATCGTCGAGAATACGGCCTGCGCCGCGGGTACCGTCGAAGCAGGTGAAGGCGAAGACCTTGCCGGCAACGAAGCGGCGCGCCTCATCGGCGTTCATGCTCCCAGCAATGGCCGGCGTGAACGTCGCTGCCGCCGTGACAGCCCCCAACACAATACGCGCAAGCATGCTCAAACTCCGAACAACCCCCGCAGCGGGCGATGCCTGATCTCTCTTTACCCGCTGATTACCATACTAACCATGGCAACAATGGAGCAGCTTGGTTGGTAAAGTCTGAACGCCGTTAGAGAATCTTTACCACGATCCGGCCGCGGACCTCGCCGGCAAGAATTTTCGGGCCCCATTCGATGGCCTCGCCGAGCGAAATTTCATGAGTGATTTCAGATAGTTTCGTCCGATCCAAGTCGGACGCCAGGCGCAGCCAGGCGGCCTTCCGCGGCGGAAGCGGGCACATCACCGAATCGATGCCGAGAAGGCACACTCCGCGCAAAATGAACGGCGCGACCGAGGACGGCAGGTCCATGCCGGCGGCAAGGCCGCAGGCCGCGATCGCCCCGCCATACTTGGTCATCGACAGGAGGTTGGCGAGCGTGGTCGAGCCGACGCTGTCGACGCCTCCCGCCCAGCGCTCCTTGGCTAGTGGCTTCGCCGGCGCCGACAATTCGCTGCGGTCGATGACTTCGGCTGCTCCCAGGTGCTTCAGATAGTCGGCTTCAGAGGCGCGGCCGGTGGAGGCGATGACGTGATAGCCGAGCTTCGACAGCACGGCGGTTGCGACTGAGCCGACGCCGCCGGCCGCGCCCGTCACCACCACGGGGCCGCTCTTCGGCGACAGCCCATGCTTTTCCAGCGCCAGCACCGAGAGCATCGCGGTGAAGCCTGCGGTGCCGATCGCCATGGCGTCGCGCGTCGATAGCCCCTGTGGCAATGCGACCAGCCAATCGCCCTTCACCCGCGCCTTCTCGGCATAGGCGCCGAGATGGGTCTCGCCCATGCCCCAGCCGGTGCAGACGACCTTGTCGCCCGCTTTCCATTGCGGATGCGAGGATTGCTCGACCGTGCCGGCAAAGTCGATGCCGGCGATCATCGGGAAGCGTCGCACCACCGGCGCCTTGCCGGTGAGCGCGAGGCCGTCCTTGTAGTTCAACGTCGACCATTCCACGCGCACAGTGACGTCGCCGTCCATCAGTTCGGCTTCGTCGAACTGCGTGAGCGCGGCGGTGGTGCCCTTGTCCGCCTTGTCGATCCGGATCGCCTTGAATGTGGCCACGGCTGAACTCCCTGACTTTGTTTCAGGGGATGTTTAGCCGATCAGGCAGGCTGTGCAACCGCCCGCTGGACCGGTTTCTCCACGATCGGCAGATTGATCAGCGCCGAGAGCACGCCGAACAGGATCGAGAGCCACCAGATCGGCGTATAGGAACCGAACCGCTCGAACACGATGCCGCCGAGCCAGACGCCGAGGAAGCCGCCGACCTGATGGCTGACGAAGGCAAAGCCGTAAAGCGTTGCGAGCCAGCGCGTGCCGAACATCAGCGCCACCAGCGCAGAGGTCGGCGGCACCGTCGACAACCAGGTCAGGCCGGAGACCGCGCCGAACGCGATCGCCGAGAACGGCGTGATCGGGAACGAGATGAAAGCCAGCGTCGCGAGCGCACGCGTAAAGTAGATCGTCGAGAGGATGTAGCGCTTGGGCAAATAGTTCTGGAGATAGCCGACGCTCAGCGAGCCCATGATGTTGAACAGGCCGATCGCCGCGATCACCCAACCGCCGGTTTGCGTCGAGATGCCGCGGTCGACGAGGAACGCCGGCAGATGAACCGTGATGAAAGCGAGTTGGAAGCCGCAGGTGAAGAAGCCGAGCACCAGCAGCACATAGGAGCGATGACCGAAGGCTTCTGCGAGCGCCTTGGTGAAGGACTGCTCATCCGCGGCCGTCGCGCTGGCGGAGCTTTCGATCGGCGGCGTGGAGAGCGCCAGCGATAGCGGGATGATCAGCAGCATCAGTAAGCCGAACACAGTGAGCGCCTGCTGCCAGCCGAAATTGTCGATCAGCGCCACACCGACCGGCGCGAACAGGAACTGGCCGAATGAGCCCGCCGCGGTGCCGGCGCCAAGCGCAAGGCCGCGCTTCTCGGCCGGCAGCAGCTTGGTGAACGCCGACAGCACCAGATTGAACGAGCAGCCGGCGAGACCAAAGCCGATCATGACGCCCGCACCGAGGTTCAGCGACATCGGAGTCGACGAGTAGCGCATCAACAACAGGCCGCCGGCATAGAGCACTGCACCGACGCACATCACCCGGAACAGGCCAAAGCGGTCGGCGACCGCGCCGGCAAACGGTTGGCCCAGTCCCCACAACAGATTCTGCACGGCAATCGCGAGACCGAACACATCGCGGCCCCACGCGAACTCATGGCTCATCGGCTGCACGAAGAAGCCGAGCGCAGATCGCGGGCCGAAGCCGAGCATGCCGATCGCACAGCCACAGAGAATGATGATGGCCGGCGTGCGCCAGGTGGAGGAACGTGAAACCGGACCGAGCTCGCTCGCTTGTGTCGACATGCAATTCCTCATGTGTCGCTGGCGGGTCCGGGATAGGCAACGCCGAACAGCGATTTAATGCAGTTGCATGAAAATCCCAAGTCAAAAGTGATTGCGTTCCACGAAGAGCTGTCGCGGGAGCATTGCGTTTCAACGAGGCCTCGCCTGACGCGCGAGGCGCGATTTGACGAGAATGTGTGCGGCAGGACCTAGCGGCCCCCACATCGGCGTGCTATTTTAGATTTACTCAATTTGAGTATATCAAGAGCTCGACGAAGTCCCACCGGCCCCTCGGCCGGATTTCTCAGGCCCCATATATACTCACCTAGAGCATAACCATGCACGGGAGGCTTCGATGCCGATCACTGGAATTTACGGCCCCGACGATTTCACCAGCCGGCCTCAAGGCCAATCCGCCACCTCTGCCCGCCCCGCGCCTGTCCGCACGGCGCCAGCGCTGCCGATGCCGTCGCTGGCATGGACGGCCGGGGTCGAAGCGGCGACCGCTCATCTCTACGAGCGGGTCAAGCACGTGATCCCGCCGATCGAGTGGCCGCTGATGGCGCCGACCATCAAGGCGATCAACGAATTGAAGCAGGCGCGGGGCGCGGTGATCCTCGCGCACAACTACCAGGCGCCCGAGATCTTCCACTGCATCGCCGACATCGGCGGCGACTCGCTCCAGCTTGCGGTCGAAGCGACCAAGGTGAAGGCCGACATCATCGTCCAGTGCGGCGTGCACTTCATGGCCGAGACCTCGAAGCTGCTCAACCCGGACAAGACGGTGTTGATCCCCGACACGCGCGCCGGCTGCTCGCTTGCCGCCAGCATCACGGGCGCCGATGTGCGGCTGCTCCGTGAAAAGTTTCCCGGCGTGCCTGTCGTCGCCTATGTCAACACGTCGGCGGAAGTGAAGGCCGAGGTCGACATCTGCTGCACTTCATCGAATGCTGTGCAGGTGGTCGAAAGCCTGAACGCGCCCAGCGTGATCTTCCTGCCCGACCGCTATCTCGCGACCTATGTCGCCTCAAAAACCGATGTGAAGATCATCGCCTGGAAGGGCGCCTGCGAGGTGCACGAGCGCTTTACCGGCGAAGAGCTGCGTAGCTATCGCGACGCGGACCCGTCCGTGCAGATCATCGCGCATCCCGAGTGCCCGCCGGACGTATTGGCGGAAGCCGACTTCACGGGCTCGACCGCGCACATGATCAATTGGGTGCGCGAGAAGCGGCCGAAGCGGCTCGTCATGATCACGGAATGCTCGATGGCCGACAATGTGCGCGCCGAGCTTCCCGACGTCGAGATGCTGCGCCCCTGCAATCTCTGCCCGCACATGAAGCGCATCACACTATCCAACATTTTGGACAGCCTGCTGACGCTTCGCGAGGAGGTGACGATCGATCCCGCACTCGCGATGCGCGCACGGCGCTCGGTCGAGCGGATGATCAATCTGAAGAATTAGCGACACACGCGCCGTCGTTCCGGCGGAGAGTTTGGAGAAAAACCATGACCAACATCCACAATCTCACCCGCACCACCGACGACGTCGTCATCGTCGGCGGCGGGCTTGCCGGGCTGTTCTGTGCGCTGAAGCTGGCGCCGCGGCCGGTGACGCTGATTTCGGCGGCGCCGCTCGGACAGGGCGCATCGTCGGCTTGGGCGCAAGGCGGCATCGCCGCGGCGGTGGCCGAAGGCGACAGCCCCGAATCACATGCCGCCGATACCGTCGCAGTCGGCGGCGGCCTCGTCGATGAAGCGGTCGCACTTGGGATCGCGCGCGAGGCGGGCCTGCGAATCCACGATCTGCTCGCTTATGGCGTGCCATTCGATCGCGACCTCGAAGGCAAGCTCGCGGTCGGCCGCGAGGCCGCGCATTCGGCGCGGCGCATCGTGCATGTGCGCGGCGACGGGGCGGGTGCAGCGATCATCGCGGCCTTGAGCGAAGCCGTGCGCCGCACGCCCTCGATCCGCGTCATCGAGGGTCTTGCTGCCGAAGCCCTGCTGACCGAGGACGGCGCGGTCACCGGCCTCCAACTCCGTGAGGTCGCGAACGCGGCGGCACGGCCGACATTTCTCGCCTCACGCGCGATTGTGCTCGCAACCGGCGGCATCGGGCATCTCTATGCCGCCACCACCAACCCGGTCGAGGCCGGCGGATCTGGCCTCGCAATCGCCGCGCGCGCCGGTGCCGTGATCGCTGATCCCGAATTCGTCCAGTTCCACCCGACCGCGATCACGGTCGGCCGCGATCCGGCGCCGCTGGCGACGGAGGCGCTGCGCGGCGAAGGCGCGACGCTGATCAATGGCAACGGCGAACGCTTCATGCTGGCGCGCCATCCGCTCGCCGAACTCGCGCCGCGCGACATCGTGGCCCGCGGCGTGTTCGCCGAGATCGCGGCAGGGCACGGCGCCTTCCTCGACGCGCGGCAGGCGCTCGGCGCGCGCTTCGCGGAAAAGTTTCCGACCGTGCATGCGAGCTGCATCGCCGCCGGCATCGATCCCTCGACGCAAGCCATTCCGATTGCACCGGCCGCGCACTACCACATGGGCGGGATCGCGGTGGACGCGCGCGGCCGCAGCTCGATCGACGGACTCTGGGCCGGCGGCGAAGTGTCGTCGACCGGGGCGCATGGCGCCAACCGGCTCGCCTCCAATTCGCTGCTGGAGGCTGTGGTCTACGCCGCGCGCATTGCCGACGACATTGCCGGCTGCGCGATCCCCTCGCCTGCCCGGCTCCCCGATGGACTGGTGGCGCCGCCCGGCGGCACGGCGGATGCCGCGGCCGTGAAGCGGCTGCGTGCGATCATGAGCTCACGGGTCGGCGTAGCCCGCGACGGCGACGGCCTTGCGGAAGCGGTGCGCCACCTTGGCGCCCTCGAACGCGAGGCCACGAGCGGCGCGCTGTGCAACATGGCGACAGCAGCCCTGCTCGTGGCAGCCGCAGCCTGGGCCCGGCGCGAGAGCCGCGGCGCGCACTTCCGCTCCGATCATCCGGTGGAGGTTGCCTCGCGCGCGCAGAGAACCATGACCACGCTCGCAGCGGCGCGCGAGGTGGCCGAAAACCTCACCGAGCACTCACGGCCGCGAACCGCGCAACCCATGATCGCCTGACGGAGCCTTGCATGATCACGCCCGCTTCTCTGCTTTATCCCGACGCCTTCCTCTCGCCGCTTGCGATCGACGAAGCCGTGCACCGCGCGCTCGACGAGGACCTCGGCCGCGCCGGCGACATCACCTCGCTGGCGACGATTCCCGAGGCCACGACGGCGCAGGCCATCCTGGTCGCGCGTCAGGCCGGCGTGATCGCCGGACTGCCGCTTGCGCTCGCGACGCTACACAAATTGTCGCCGAACATCGAGGTGCGGACGCAGGTCCGCGATGCGGCACGCGTTGCCCGTGGGCAGCACGTGTTGACGATCACCGGTCCCGCACGCGCCATTCTCACGGCGGAGCGCACAGCGCTGAACTTCGTCGGCCGGCTGTCGGGCGTCGCGACGCTGACGGCCGACTACGTCCGTCAGACGGAAGGCACGAGAATGCGCATCTGCTGCACCCGAAAAACCACACCGGGATTGCGGGCGCTGGAGAAATACGCGGTGCGCTGCGGTGGCGGCTTCAACCACCGCTTCGGCCTCGACGATGCGATCCTGATCAAGGACAACCATATCGCGGTCGCCGGCGGCATCCGCCCGGTGCTGGAGCGCGCCCGTGCCCATGCCGGCCATCTCGTCAAGATCGAGATCGAGGTCGACAGGCTCGCGCAACTTCGCGAGGTCCTCGACAGCGGGCTTGCCGATGCCGTGCTGCTCGACAACATGGACCTCGCCACGCTGCGCGAGGCGGTCAAGCTTGCAGCCGGTCGCGTCGCGCTGGAGGTCTCCGGCGGCGTCACACTGGAATCGATTGTCGCGATCGCGGCAACCGGCGTCGACTACGCCTCGTCCGGCGCGCTGACACACTCGGCGCCGAATTTCGACTGCGCGCTGGATATCGAGGCGTGAGGTGGCTCACTCCCTCTCCCCGCTTGCGGGGAGAGGGTTGGGGTGAGGGGGAGTCTCCGCAAGGGCGGTGAAAACCGGACTCGTGGAGAGTCCCCTCACCCGGAATCCGCGCTCCGCGCATTCCGACCTCTCCCCGCAAGCGGGGCGAGGTAAAGCAGATTACCGCCGCTCGCTCACGCCCATCTCGGCGGAGCTCTTCGCTTCCTGGGCGAGCTCGGCGGAGAGTGCGGCCGTCTGCGCCGGCGTGCCCCAGCTCGGCTCCTCGCTGCCATCGCCCCAGGCGCGCGGCCGGTAGAAGGTGTGCACGCCGAACTTGTACATCTTCTTCATCTCGGCGACCCAGGACGGGCGCACCCAATAGGCGTGGTAGTGCGTGGACTTGCCGACCTCGGGCAGCCAGACCTGGCCGTCGAGCATCGCCTTCGCGATCTTCTTGGCGCGCTCCCACATCTCGGGCTCGCGGATCACGTCGGGATTGTTGTCGCAGGCGAAGGTGAACTGGCAGGCGAAGTGGCGGTACTTGTTCTGGTAGACCACGCCGCACACCGTGTCCGGATATTTGCCGGAGAACACGCGGTTCATCACCACTTGCGCCACCGCGATCTGGCCGCGCACGGCTTCGCCGCGGGACTCGAAGTAGACGGCTTCCGCCAGACACTTCTCGGATTTCGCGCGCGACTTTTCGTCGAGGGCGAGCCGCTCGGCCGGTGACTTGGCGCGCTGGTTGTCGACATTGACCTCGCCCTTCGGCGCGACGCTCTCGCCGCTCTCGGTCGCCTTCGCAACCTCTTCCGACGGCGGCGGCAGCGAGGCCATCACCTTCATATCAGGGTCGGGCAGCACGATCAGCGGCTCGGCACCGGGCTGCCAGCTCTCGATGCTCTCGAGGCTGCCGCCGAGCGAGGAGCTGCCGAAGAACAGGTTCGACGTCTTCACGCTGAAAGGCTCGCGCGATGGCGCGGTCGCCACCGGCGCCTGCTTCAGCGCGTCGAGCGGCTGGGCCGCAAGCGACAAAGCGATGTCGCCGGCCTTCGGCGGGTTGGAATATTGCGGCAGCGGCGGCGCGCGCATCGCTTCCTGGAGCTCGGGATCGAGCGCGGCTGCGGACTCCGGCGACATTGGCTGCGGCAGCGCCGCGGCCTTGGCGCCGAACACAGAGCTGTTCGACGTCGCGGGATCTTCCTGCGCCGGTGCTGCCGGCGGCGTCGCTGTCTCAGGGGCGGGCGTGACGGTGGCGAGACGATCGCCCTTCAGCGAGCGATCGACCTTGGGAAAATCGGAAGCCTGATAGCGCGGCGGCGTCTGCAGCGCCGGATTGCGGGTGATCGTGCCGGTGATGTCGCGGCCATCGAGGCTTGCGAGGCGAACCATCGCGCTCTGCGGCACCGATGTTCCGATCGGGCGGGCGAAGCTGTAGGTGGCGAGCTGGATCGAGGACGCCGCCGAAAACACCTGCTTCTGCCAGCGCTCGGCAACGCCGGGCTGGCGCGCCAACAGCGAAGCAATGTCCTGATAACCGGTCTCTCTCGGCATCAATGCGAAGATGCAGAGCCCGATGCCGAAGGACGCGAACCGCGCGCCCTTCGGATGGTTACGCAACATAAACATCGATACGCTCACGCAACACTTACGCTCGTCTGATCGAAGTCAGTACATCCGTGCAATTCGATCTTTATTGTCAGTATCTAATTTAGGTTGCCGGGGCGTTAATCGACGTTGCCCGCATGGCACACTCAAGCAATCGCAGGCGTTTTCACGAAGCGATCGATGGCGTTGGTAAATGCGCCCTCACGTGAAACGGTAAACATTCGGTCAACGCGCATGGTGAAGGAATTCTTGATGACGCGTGTCATTATGGAACGCGTGCGGTTCCGTCGTTACAGGAGTCTCGTCACATCAGCGCCGTCATGCCCCGCGAAGGCGGGGCATCCAGCACGCCGCGGCTTCTCCGAATTACGTCACCGCCTCTGGAATACTGGACCGGCCGCCCCAGTGCGCAATTGCGCACAAGGCGGGCGATGACAGTGAGAGTGTGGCGCGTACGTGCCCCGAGCTCGTCATTGCGAGCGCAGCGAAGCAATCCAGACTGCTTTCGCGGGAAGACTCTGGATTGCTTCGCTGCGCTCGCAATGACGGCGTGGCGGAGAGCGGAGATCAAAATGAAAGAGGCGGAGCCTTGGCCCCGCCTCTCTCAACTCAAAATCTGACCCTTCGGCTCACGCCTGGCTGGCAATCGCCTTGCCGAGCGCGGCCTGCGCGGCGGCGAGGCGGGCGATCGGCACGCGATAGGGCGAGCACGAGACGTAGTCGAGACCGACCGCGTGGCAGAACGCGACAGAGGCGGGATCGCCGCCGTGCTCGCCGCAGATGCCCATCTTGAGCGAAGCGCGCGTCTTGCGGCCGCGCGCGACGCCGATCTTGACGAGCTCGCCGACGCCTTCCTGGTCGAGCGAGACGAAGGGATCGATCTGCAGGATGCCCTTCGTCACGTAGGGACCGAGGAAGCTCGCGGCATCGTCGCGGCTGATGCCGTAGGTGGTCTGGGTGAGATCGTTGGTGCCGAAGGAGAAGAACTCGGCGCTCTCCGCGATCTCGCCCGCGACCAGGCAGGCGCGCGGCAGCTCGATCATGGTGCCGACCTGATAGGCGAGCTTGGTGTTGGTGTCGCGCATCACCGCCTGCGCGGTCGAATCGATCCGCGCCTTGACGAGATCGAGCTCGGCCTTGGTCGCGATCAGCGGCACCATCACCTCGAGGCCGACGGCCTTGCCGGTGCGCTTCTGCGCTTCGACCGCGGCCTCGAAGATCGCGCGGGCCTGCATCTCGGCGATCTCAGGGTAAGCAATCGCGATGCGGCAGCCGCGGAAACCGAGCATCGGATTGAACTCCGAGAGCTCGCGCGCGCGGTCAGCCAGGCGCCGCGGATCGGTGTTCATGGCGCGGGCCACTTCCTCGATCTCGGCGTGGGTGTGTGGCAGGAATTCGTGGAGTGGGGGATCCAAGAGCCGGATCGTGACGGGCAGGCCCTTCATGATCTCGAACAGCTCGACGAAGTCGGCGCGCTGCATCGGCAGGAGCTTTGCCAGCGCGGCACGGCGCGACTGCTCGTCCTCGGAGAGGATCATCTCACGCACCGTGCGGATGCGCGTCTCCTCGAAGAACATGTGCTCGGTGCGGCAGAGGCCGATGCCCTGCGCGCCGAACTTGAGCGCGGTGCGCGCGTCTTCCGGCGTATCGGCGTTGACGCGCACGCCGATCTTGCGGACCTGGTCGGCCCAGTTCATCAGCGTGCCGAACTCGCCGGAGAGCTCCGGCTCGATCATCGGCATGCGGCCGGCCAGCACCTGGCCGAGCGAGCCGTCGATGGTGATGACGTCGCCGCTCTTGAAGGTGCGCGATCCGATGCTCATCGTGCCGCGGCCGTAATCGACGCGGATCGTGCCGCAACCGGAGACGCAGGGCTTGCCCATGCCGCGCGCGACCACTGCGGCGTGCGACGTCATGCCGCCGCGGGTGGTCAAGATGCCTTCGGCGGCATGCATGCCGTGGATGTCTTCGGGGCTGGTCTCGATACGGACCAGGATGACCTTGCGTCCGTCGGCCTGGAGCTTGGCCGCTTCATCCGAGGAGAACACGATCTCGCCGGAGGCGGCACCCGGCGAGGCCGGCAGGCCGGTCGCGATCACATCGCGCTTGGCGTTGGGATCGATGGTCGGATGCAGAAGCTGGTCGAGCGAAGCCGGATCGATCCGCGTCACCGCTTCCTTCTTGGAGATCAGCCCCTCATTGGCGAGCTCCACCGCAATGCGCAGCGCCGCCTTGGCGGTACGCTTGCCGCCGCGGGTCTGGAGCATCCAGAGCTTGCCCTGCTCGACCGTGAACTCCATGTCCTGCATGTCACGGTAGTGCTTCTCGAGCAGCGTGTAGATGCGCGTCAGCTCCTTGAAGGCGTCCGGCATCGCCGATTCCATCGACGCCTTGTCGGAGCCCGATTCCTTCCTCGCCTCCTCGGTGATGTCCTGCGGCGTGCGGATGCCCGCCACCACGTCCTCACCCTGTGCATTGATCAGGAACTCGCCGTAGAGCTTGCTCTCGCCGGTCGAAGGATTGCGCGTGAAGGCAACGCCGGTCGCCGACGTCTCGCCCATGTTGCCGAACACCATGGCCTGCACGTTGACGGCGGTGCCCCAGGATTCCGGAATGTCGTGCAGCTTGCGGTAGGTCACCGCGCGCGCATTCATCCAGGAGGAAAACACCGCGCCGATCGCGCCCCAGAGCTGATCGTGCGGATCCTGCGGGAAGTCCTTACCCGTCTCGCGCGCGACCGCGTCCTTGTACTTGCCGACCAGCTCGACCCAGTCGTCGGCGGACAGGTCGGTATCGAGCGTGTAGCCCTGGCTATCCTTGAAGGTGTCGAGGATCTCCTCGAAGTGATGATGCTCGAAGCCGAGCACCACGTCCGAATACATGGTGATGAAGCGGCGATAGCTGTCGTAGGCGAAGCGGCGATCGCCGGACAGCTCGGCCAGTGCTTCCACGGTCTCGTCGTTGAGGCCGAGATTGAGCACGGTGTCCATCATGCCCGGCATCGAGGCGCGCGCGCCCGAGCGCACGGAGACGAGCAGCGGGTTCCTGGCATCGCCGAAGACCTTGCCCGTCAACTTGCCGACATAGTCGAGCGCCTTCTCAACCTGCGCCTTCAATTCCTTCGGATAGTTTTTGTCGTGTGCGTAGAAATAGGTGCAGACCGAGGTCGGGATGGTGAAGCCGGGAGGCACCGGCAGGCCCAGATTGGCCATTTCGGCCAGGTTGGCGCCCTTGCCGCCGAGCAGGTCGCGCATCTCTGACCTTCCCTCGGCCTTGCCGTCGCCGAAGGTGAAGACCCACTTCCCGGCCTTGACCGCGCTCGGTGCCGCTTTTGCGGCCACCTTAGGCGCAACGGCCTTGGTCGCAGGCTTCGCGGCCGGCTTTGCCACCGACTTGGCAGCCACCTTGGCAGCCGGCTTTGCGACCGGCTTCGCGGCGCTCTTCGGAAGCGCCTTGCGGGCCGGCGGGGTGGCTTTCGCCTTGGCAGAGGACTTTGATTTCGCTGGCATTTTCTTAGGCTTCGAGGCGGCTTTGGCCATGGCTTGCAACAACCTGCGAGAGGGACGGGAAATCGCGGGCCTTACACCATTTTGGGCGGGCCCGCGCAAGTCGAACAGTTCCGGAAAATGAACGCCTAGAGGTGCAGCCACTTCAGGAGCCCAAGCCCGATCGCGCCGTTCACGATCAGAAAGATCGCGACGATCAGGTTGAGGAGCCGCGGCATGATCAGGATGAGCACGCCCGCAATCAACGACAGGATCGGCGAAATGTGGGCGACGGTGATGTGCATGAATTATCTTTCTGTGGCGTGAGACGTGAGGCGAATCGCGGGCGGATCATAGCCGGGCGAGTTCCGCGAGTAGAGACGCCTTGGGCCCCATGCGAGTTCCCGCCCTCGCAAAAACTGCCCGAAATTGCCGCGAATGCGGCGATGCATTTCTCGGAACATTGCAATGACGCATGCATTGGCAATCGGTCGCGCAACTTGCGCTTCCGAAACTATCACGTCGAAGGAGTTGCCCATGCGGAACAGGATTCTTGCTCTTGCAGCGCTCGCGGCCGCGATCGGCTCGCCCGTCGCGGCGCAGGCGCAAACCAGCACGGTGGGACGTGCTCCCGTTGTGGTCGATAGCGGCCCGACCATTGCGGTCGAGCAGCGGCCGGCCTTCCGCGCATATGTCGTCGAGCAACGCGTGCCGACCTTCAATGTACCCGATCGCATCGTGGTCGGTGCCACCTTACCCGAAAGCGGTGTGACCTATTATGACGTGCCGCAACGCTTCGGCGCGACGACGTACCGCTACACCGTCGTGAACGGCGAGACCGTGCTGGTCGAGCCGCGCTCACGGCGCATCGTCGAGGTGCTCGACTAGCACCACTCGACTCGATGTCCGGCGCGCCGATCGAGAGGCGCGAGCAATGTAAAAATCGGACATCAGGCCCTGCCCGGTCTCCCCCCACCGGGCGGGGCTTTTTTCCCAATGACCGCCGTCATTCCGGGACACGCCGAAGGCGTGGGCCCGGAATCCATCGGGCCGCAGCGCGTGACGATGAATGGATTCCGGGCTCGCGCTTCGCGCGCCCCGGAATGACAGCCTCAATTGTGGCGCGCTCAATCCTGGATCTTCGAGAAATCCGCGACCGCACGCGTGGCGCTGCGGATCTCGTTGAGCAGCTTCAGGCGGTTCTCGCGCACCTTCGCATCCTCGTCGTTGACGCGGACCTTGTCGAAGAACGCATCGACCGGCGGACGCAGTTTTGCCATCGCACTCATCGCGGCGGCAAAGTCTTCCTTGGCGACGGCGGCGCTTGCCTCAGCCTTCACCTCACCAATCGCCTTCGCCAGCGCCTTCTCTTCAGGCAGGCTGTAGAGGCCTGCATCCGGCGCGCCGTCGAACGTGCGCTTGTCCTTCCTCTCCTCGATGCTGAGGATGTTGCTGGCGCGCTTGGTGCCGGCGAGCAGATTCTTGCCGTCGTCGGTGTCGAGGAATTTTCCGAGCGCCTCGACGCGGCGGACGATCATCAGGAGATCGTCCTGGCCGCCGAGCGCGAACACGGCGTCGACGAGATCGTGCCGCGCGCCCTGCTCACGGAGCTGCACCTTCAGGCGGTCGGCGAAGAAGGCGAGCAGATCGCTCGGGATCTTCTGTGCATCGGCCGGCTTGACCGACAAACCAGCGAGCGCGGACGCCGCCACGTTCGACAGCGAGAGCCGAAGCGCGTTCTCTGCGATCAGCCGGATCACGCCCAGCGCCGCACGGCGCAGCGCATATGGATCCTTCGATCCCGTCGGCTTCTCATCGATCGCCCAGAAACCGGCGAGCGTATCGAGCTTGTCGGCGAGCGCCACCGCCACGCTCACCGGATCGGTCGGCACGCGATCGGCGGGGCCCTGCGGCTTGTAGTGTTCCTCGCAGGCCGCGGCGACGGAGGCGTCTTCGCCCTGGGCGAGCGCGTAGTACTTGCCCATCAGGCCCTGGACCTCAGGGAATTCGCCGACGACTTCGGTCAGCAGATCCGCCTTGGCGAGATGCGCGGCGCGCTTGGCCTTGACGACGTCGGCGCCAACCGTTGGCGCGAGTTCGGCGGCAAGACGCTCGATGCGCTTGATACGTTCGGCCTGCGTCCCGAGCTTCTCGTGGAACACGATCCGCTCGAACTTCGGCAGACGATCCTCGAGCCTGGTCTTCAGGTCTGTCTCGTAGAAGAACTTTGCGTCCGACAGGCGCGCGCGGATCACGCGCTCGTTGCCGCCGATGATGGTCTTGCCGCCGTCGGTCGCCTCGATATTGGCGACCAGAATGAACTTGTTGGCCAGCTTTCCGGTCTTCTCAGTGCTCTTGGGATCACTGACCACAAAGCATTTCTGGTTGTTGCGGATGGTGGCGCGGATCACTTCCGCGGGCGTCGCCAAGAATTCCTGATCGAACGAGCCCATCAGCACGACCGGCCATTCCACGAGGCCCGCGACCTCGTCGAGCAGGTTCTGGTCCTCGACGAGGTCAAACCCTTGCGCGAAGGCAAGCTGCTTGGCGTCGGTCAGGATCGCATCCTTGCGCCGCTCGGCATCGAGCACGACCTTCGCGTTCAGGAGCTTCGCCTCATAGTCCTCGAAGCGGCGCACCTTAAACGCAGCGGGCGCGAGGAAGCGATGGCCGTAGGTCGTATTGCCGGCCTCGATGCCATCGACCGAGAAGTTCACGATATCGGGCTCTTCGGTCTCGAGCCCGAACGTCGCGGTGATCGCGTGCAGCGGACGCACCCAGTTCAGCGAGCCGGGCTTGGCCGAGCGCACGCCCCAGCGCATCGATTTGGGCCAGGGGAAGGTGCGGATGATCACCGGCAAAATCTCGGCGAGCACGTCGATCGCTGCGCGGCCGGGCTTTTCGATCAGCGCGATGTAGAAATCGCCCTTCTTGTCGTTCTGGATTTTCGCTTCGCTAAGCGAAGATAGGCCCGTGGCTTTCAGGAAGCCCTGAATTGCAGGCTCCGGCCCGCCGACGCGCGGGCCGCGGCGCTCTTCCTTCAGATCGGGCTGACGCACGGGGATGCCGTGCACGGTCAGCGCGAGGCGGCGCGGCGTCGCGAAAGCTTTCGCGCCGTCATAGACGAGGCCTTCGGCGACAAGCTTGTCGGTGACCATGCGCCGCAGGTCGTCGGCCGCCTTGGCCTGCATGCGCGCGGGAATCTCTTCGGAGAACAGTTCAAGCAACAAATCGGGCATCAGGCCGCTCCACCGGCTTCGGTGTGCACCCAGGCTTCGCCGCAGGCCTTTGCCAGCTCGCGCACCCGGAAGATGTAGCTCTGCCGCTCCGTCACCGAAATCACGCCGCGCGCATCGAGCAGGTTGAAGACATGGCTTGCCTTGATGCACTGGTCATAGGCCGGCAGCGCCATCAGGTGCCGCCTCTGGTTGTCGGCTTCACGCCAACCCGCCGCGAGATATTTCTTGCAGGCCTCCTCGGCCATCTTGAACTGTTCGAACAGCATCGTGGTGTCGGCATATTCGAAATTGTGCCGCGAATATTCCTGCTCGGCCTGGAAGAATACTTCCCGGTAGCTGACCTTCTCGGCGCCCTCGCGGCCGTTGAAGTTCAAATCCATGATGCGGTCGACGCCTTGCAGATAGCAGGCGAGCCGTTCGAGCCCGTAGGTGAGTTCGCCCGCGACCGGCGCGCATTCGACGCCAGCGACCTGCTGGAAGTAGGTGAACTGCGACACTTCCATGCCGTCGCACCAGCATTCCCACCCGAGACCCCACGCTCCCAGCGTCGGGCTCTCCCAATCGTCCTCGACAAAGCGGATGTCATGGAGGGCCGAGTCGATGCCGATCGCGGCGAGCGACTTCAGATACAGCTCCTGGAGGTTCGGCGGCGACGGCTTGAGGATCACCTGGAACTGGTAATAGTGCTGGAGCCGGTTCGGGTTCTCGCCGTAGCGCCCGTCCTTCGGCCGCCGCGAGGGCTGCACATAGGCGGCATTCCACGGCCTCGGCCCGAGCGCGCGCAGGGTGGTCCCGGGATGGAAGGTGCCGGCGCCGACTTCCATGTCATAGGGCTGCAGAATCACGCAGCCGTAATCCGCCCAGTAGCGCTGTAACGCCAGGAGCAGGCCCTGGAACGAGCGGTCCGGGCGCATATGGGCGGGCAATGAGGCGTCCATCGTCGGATCAGGCTCTCGCGGGGGGGTTTGAATCGCGCGGGACCGTATCGACGGCGGGGATGGGAATCAAGGCGAAGGGGGTGGATTCGGGCCAAACAGCCCATCATCCCAATGCGGTAGGGTGGGCAAAGGCGCTCTTACGCCGTGCCCACCATCTTTCCAAGACAGCGATCCTCGCGGTGGGCACGCTTCGCTTTGCCCACCCTACGGCAGCAGCTCATGGAGAGAGCTAACCCGGGCGATAGGCTCCGGTCACGGGGTCACGCTTCAGCGTCTGGATTTCCCCCATGCGGGCGGTTTCGGCGACGCGCGACAGGCGCATCTCCTCCAGCTCCTGGTTGATCCGAATGGCGGTCTTGTAGGCCCAGCGGACCACGGCAAGCCCGCCCAGGACGCCCGCGAAAGCGACGAACGGCGGCATCGGTCGATCCTTGTTCAAAGCTCAGCCCCCACGCGCATTCTCGCGCAGACGCGCCTGCGCTGCAATTGGCTCGGTTTGGACCAAATGGCGCGGGGGCGGCCGCCCCTAGAACCCGAATTTCGCCCAAATCGCCCTGGTTTCCAGCGCCGAGATCAGCTCGTCCGGCAAGCCGGCCACCGATTCCAGGGCCGAGAGCTGGCCCGCGCCGGGTGCTTTCCGGCCGAACAGGCCGGAGAGCAACCCGGTCGGCTGCGCGATCACGGGGGTGAGAACCTTCTCGCCATAGCGGGCACGAAGAGTTGAGCGGATATCGCCGATGCCGTCGGCCAGCCCCAGCGAGATCGCGCTCTCGCCGGCCCAATATTCGCCGGTGAACAGGGTATCGTCGGCCCCCTTCAGCCGCGCGCCGCGGCTCTCCTTCACCAGTGCAATGAAGATGTCGTGGATTTCGCGCTGGATCGACTTGAGCCTTGCCACGTCATCGGGATTTTCGGGAAGGAACGGATCGAGCATCGCCTTGTGTGCGCCGGCCGTGTAGAGCCGCCGCTCGATGCCGAGCCGCTTGATCGCCTCCTGGAAACCGAAACTGCCGCCGACCACGCCGATCGAGCCAAGGATCGAGGAGGGATCGCAGAAGATCTCGTCGCCTGCGCAGGCGATCATGTAGCCGCCGGAGGCCGCGACGTCCTCGACGAACACCAGCACCGGCAGCTTCTTCTCCGCCGCGAGCTGCTTGATGCGCAGATAGATCTGGCGTGACTGCACCGGCGAGCCGCCGGGCGAATTGATCACAAGCGCCACCGCCTTGGCATTACGGAAGGCGAAGGCCCGCTCCAGCACCCGGGCGACGCCCGTGAGCGTCATGCCTGGACGCAACGGCGTCACCGCACCGATTACACCCGACAGCCGCACCACCGGCACGATTGCCGCGCCCGGGCGAAACCGCGCCGGCAGATATTGCATGAATTTGTCGGCCAGGCCGGAGCCTCCGCGATCGTTCAAATGCTCGGCCATGCCGTTACCTCACTTTAACCATTTCTTATCACGCGACTGTCATTGACGATGCCTGGAACGTGTTTTGCAAAGCAGCCATTGGGAAGCTGCAATGAGGCAGCGGAGAAAACACCATGAAGATCTACCTGCTGCTGCTGTTGATCGGCGCGCTTTTCACGGCGCTTCGCTTCACGTCCCCGCAGGAACAGCAATCGGAATCAGTTCCGCAGTAGGTCCTCACGGCTCCGCCAGCGGCAGAACCGCTCTCCCTTCCAGAATCTCGTTGACCTCATTTTTGGGCACGCTTGACGCTTCGTTAAGCATCAGCCCCGGCAGCAGCCGCGTCGGTGCACGGCCGCCTTTGACCGCATGCACCAGCACGCGGATCGCGGGCCGTCCCGCCTCGCCATGAACGGCCAGGATGGACAAGCCGCCGAAACCGCGTGACAGCGCTGCCAACACCTCCGCTATCCCATCCGCGCGCCAGATCAAGGTCAGCGCGCCGCCCGACTTGAGGATACGCCGCGCTGCATGCACCCAAGCATGCAGCGTCTCGTCGGTCGCCACATGCGCGGTGTGGCGCGCCTGATCCGGCGAGCCGCGATGTCGTGCCGGGTCGTTGAAGGGCGGGTTCATCAGCACCACGTCGGCGCTGTCGGGCGGAAGCCCGTTCGCCGCAAAGGCCGACGCATCAGTCGCGACGTCGAGCACGATCACATCGGCGGGGATCGCGTTCGCCGCCGCATTGGCGCGCGCGAGTTCCGCCAGCTCCGGATCGATCTCGACCAGGCTGAGCCGGATCCCGGCGACGCGCCGGGCGAGCGCCAGCCCGGCCGCGCCAACACCGGCGCCGAAATCGACCACCCGCTCGCCTGCCTCAGCCCGCGTCGCTGCCGCGAGCAGAATGGCGTCGTGCCCGGCCCGGTGGCCGGACCGCTTCTGCCTCAGCCGCAACTGTCCGCCGAGAAAGGCGTCTTCGGTGATATCTGCCTGGGCTTCAATCATCGCCGCGCAATTCGTGACTGAGCCCGGCCTCGGTCAGGAGCTGCCGCGCCTCCCGGGCATCCTCCTCGTGGACCAGGATGCGCCGCGGCAGGATGCCGAGCGAGCCCTCGATGATGCTCATGTTCTGGTCCAGCACCAGATGATGGATGTTCGCGCTGTCGAGCAGCGCGCCGATCGCCGACACCAGCACCATATCGTTGGTCCGAACCAGTTCGCGCAAAACGGGCCTCCTGCCTGAAAGGGTGTAAGCGGCAAATGTCAATGGTTCCACAGCCCTTGCCGCATCCGCCCGCAGTTTCTATTGTCTTTCCATCAGAATAGCCCCTCCGGGGCAAATATTGGAGACCGGCGTGGCCGTCATCGTACCTTTCGAATCCCCCGGCGCGTCGATCGAAGAGCTGGTTGCCCTTGTCGCCCCCGACATGGAGCGCGTCAACGCGACCATCCTGTCGCGGACCGGCTCCGAGGTGACCATGATCCCGGAGGTCGCCAACCACCTGATCTCCTCCGGCGGGAAACGCCTGCGGCCGATGCTGACGCTCGCCATGGCCAACCTCGCCGGCTACACCGGCGACGGCCACATCAAGCTCGCCGCCTCCGTCGAGTTCATGCATACCGCGACACTCCTCCACGACGACGTCGTCGACGAGAGCGAGATGCGCCGCGGCAAACTGTCCGCGCGCATGCTCTGGGGCAACGAGGCGAGCGTGCTCGTCGGCGACTTCCTGCTCGGCCAGGCCTTCCGCATGATGGTAGAGGTCGGCTCGCTGCGCGCGCTCGACATCCTCTCCGCGGCCGCCGCGACCATCGCCGAGGGCGAGGTGATGCAGCTTGCCGCCGCCAAGAACACCGCAACCACCGAGGACGAATATCTCGCCGTGATCCGCGGCAAGACGGCCGAGCTGTTCGCGGCCGCCTGCGAGGTCGGCCCCGTGATCGCCAACCGCCCGAAGGCGGAGCAGACCGCCTGCCGCTCGGTCGGCATGAATCTCGGCATCGCCTTCCAGCTCGTCGACGACGTGCTCGACTATGGCGGCAAGAGCGCCAAGCTCGGCAAGAACACCGGTGACGATTTCCGCGAAGGCAAGATCACGCTGCCCGTGGTGCTCGCCTTCCGCCGCGGCAACGACACCGAGCGCGCCTTCTGGATCCGGGCGCTCGAGCGCGGCGAAATCGGCGATGCCGACCTCGACCACGCCATCGGCCTCATGAACAAGCACCGCGCGCTCGAGGACACCCTCAGCCGCGCCCAGCACTACGGCGCCATGGCGGTGGATGCGCTCGCGCTGTTCCCGCCCTCGCCGATGAAGAGCGCGCTGGAGCAGGTGGTGGCGTTCTGTCTGGCGCGGTCGCACTAGGCGAGACGGCTCAACGCCTCTTGCGCTGCAATTAGCTCCGTCATCCTGAGGCACGAGCGGCGCGGTGCATGGCGCCGCGCCGGAAGCCTCGAAGGATGAACGCCCGGATGCAGCGGGGCCGCCGCCCTTCGAGGCCTCCGCTAACGCTGCGGCACCTCAGGGTGACGGTGATGCAGATGTGCGCGTTGCTTCCACCTCGTCATTGCGAGCGCAGCGAAGCAATCCAGTCTGTCACTACGGCAAGACTTTGGATTGCTTCGCTGCACTCGCAATGACGGAACAACGTGCGCGGACGCCACTCCCCAACACGAACTTCAAATCACGGCCCCTTCCCATTCTCGCGGCTCGCTCCACCCGCGGTTTGAGGCTCTCTAACGAGTGACTTGCATTTTGAAAGTCACTACCCTAGCTTCACGCCATGCAGCCCAAATCCCCCTCCATCCTGGAATGCCCGGTAGGCCGCGCCGTGGAAACGGTCGGCGAATGGTGGAGCATCCTGATTCTGCGCGATGCGTTTCAGGGCGCCACGCGCTTCGACGAGTTTTCGCAAAGTCTCGGAATCGCGCCGAACATCCTGTCGCGGCGCCTCGCCCATCTCACCGAGACCGGCATGTTCGTCCGCCGCCGCTATCATGAGCGCCCGCCGCGCTACGAATATGTTCTGACATCCAAGGCGCGCGACTTCTTCCCGGTGATCGTGGCGCTGCTCGCCTGGGGCAACAAGCATCTCGCGCCAAAAGGCGAGGCCATCCTGCTGGCGAACCGGGACGACATTCGTCCGCTCGATCCGGTCGTCGTCGACGCCGCCGACATGCATCCGATCACGCTCGCCAATGCGGTGGTCATCGCCGGGCCGCGCGCGAGCCGCGGGATGCGGCAGCGGCTCGCCTCGCTCAAGGCCATGAACCCGGCCGTCGCGCCGGCTGGAGACTGACATGCGTCGTATCGTCGTGACGGGAATGGGGGCGGTGTCTCCGCTCGGCTGCGGTGTCGAACTGTCGTGGCGCCGGCTGCTCGCCGGGCGCAGCGGGCTTCGCGCGCTGCCCGAGTGGTCGCAGACACTGCCGGCGCGCATTGCCGGGCTCGTACCCGACAAGACCGTCGACCTCGAAGGCGGCTTCGATCCGGCACAGGCAGCCGCGCCAAAGGATCAGCGCAAGATGGACCGCTTCATCCTGTTTGCACTGCTTGCCACCGCGGAAGCGGTCGTGCAGGCCGGATGGGCGCCGCAGGATGCGGCCGCGCAGGAGCGGACCGCGACGATCATCGCCTCCGGCGTCGGCGGATTTCCGGCGATGGTCGAGGCGGTGCGCACCACCGACCAGCGCGGCGTGCGCCGGCTCTCGCCGTTCACCATACCGTCGTTCCTCGCCAATCTTGCCGCGGGCCACGTCTCGATCAAGCATGGCTACAAGGGGCCGCTGGGAACGCCGGTCACAGCCTGCGCCGCCGGAGTGCAGGCGGTCGGCGATGCCGCGCGCATGATCCGCGCCGGCGAGGTCGACGTCGCGATCTGCGGCGGTGCTGAAGCCTGCATCGATCTCGTCAGCCTCGGTGGCTTTGCCGCGGCACGCGCGCTGTCGAGCGGGTTCAACGACGAGCCGGCGCGTGCCTCGCGCCCGTTCGACCGCGACCGCGACGGCTTTGTCATGGGTGAAGGCGCGGGCATTCTGGTGATCGAGGAGCTGGAGCACGCGCTCGCGCGCGGCGCTGCGCCGATCGCCGAAGTCGTCGGGTACGGTACGACGGCCGACGCCTATCACATGACGTCGGGTCCGCCGGACGGCGACGGCGCCCGGCGCGCCATGGAGATCGCGCTGCGGCAGGCGCGCCTTGCGCCAGCCGACCTGCAGCACCTGAATGCGCATGCGACGTCGACGCCGGCCGGCGACGAGAGCGAGCTTGCCGCGATCGGCGCGCTGTTCGGCCGCAACGCCAGCATCGCGGTGAGCGCGACAAAATCGGCCACCGGTCATCTGCTTGGCGCTGCCGGAGGTCTGGAGGCGATCTTCACCATCCTCGCTTTGCGCGACCAGATCGCTCCGCCGACGCTGAACTTCGAAAGCCCCGATCCAGGTGCCGAGGGCATCGACATCGTTTCCAGCGCGGCGCGACCGATGCCGCTGACACATGCCATCTCCAACGGATTCGGCTTCGGTGGCGTCAATGCCAGCGTGATCTTCCGCCGGATCGACTCAACGATCTCGTCAAGACCGTAGGATTGCGACGATCCTCCGCTTGCGCGCGGCCGGACTTGTTGGCAAGCAGGTGAGCTGTGAGCCCACCTCCAAGCATGGATCGGTGCACGTGATGAGCGAAACGAATATCTGGCTGTTCCTGGCCGCGGCTGTTGTCATTGCCGCCGTGCCCGGCCCCGGCATCTTCTACGTCGCGGCGCGGACCTTGTCGGAAGGACGTGCAAGCGGCTTCGCATCGACCGCGGGCACGGCGCTGGGCGGACTGGTGCACGTGGTGGCTGGCAGCCTCGGCATATCGGCGATCCTCCTGGCGAGCGCCGAGCTGTTCGCCATCGTAAAATTCGTCGGCGCGCTGTATCTGGTGTGGCTCGGCATCCGTACGTTTCGCAGCGCCGGCCGCGCGCTACCGCTCGAGAGTGAGGCCGTCGGCGACAAGCGCGCCTTCCGCGACGGCGTGCTGGTCGAGGCACTGAACCCGAAGACCGCGGCATTCTTCCTCGCCTTCATTCCGCAGTTCCTCGATCCGGCAGCCTCAAACCCCACCCTGCAATTCATCATGCTCGGCGCGATCTCGGTGGCGCTGAACACGCTCGCCGATGTCGTCGTCGTGCTGATGGCATCCGCGACACGCAGGCACCTGATCGGCCGGCCGCATCTGATGCGACGCCTCACGCAAGGCTCCGGCGTCTTCATCGCAGGCCTCGGCCTCTCGCTCGCGCTGGCGCGGCGGCCCGTGCATAGCTAGGGCGCCGCCAGTCAAGGAGGATCGCAGCACGATGCTCGTTCCGCAAAGTCGCTACTACGAATCTCACGGCCTGCGCCTGCATTATGCAGACTGGGGCAATGAGGGCGCGCCGATCGTCATCCTGGTTCACGGCGGCCGCGATCATTGCCGGAGCTGGGACGTCATCGCCCGATCGCTACAACCGCATTTTCACGTGCTCGCGCCCGACCTGCGCGGGCACGGCGATTCCGACTGGACCCGGGGCGGCAGCTACGCGCTGACGGAATATGTCTACGATCTCGCCCAGCTCGTCCGCACGATTGCGGCGCCGCAGGTGATCCTCATCGGCCATTCGATGGGTGGCATGGTGAGCCTGATCTATTCGGGATCATTTCCCGAGCAGGTCTCTTCGCTGGTCGTCCTCGACGGCGTGACCGTGCTGCCGGATGCGCCAAAGGCGCCGACGCACGAGCGCATCACCAAATGGATCGGCCAGCTCGACAAGCTCCATGACCGCGCACCGCGCCGCTACCGTTCGATCGAGGACGCGGCGGCGCAGATGATCACCTACAACAAGCGGCTGTCGCGCGAACTGGCACTGCACCTCGCAACGCACGGGACGCGGCAGAACGAGGATGGCACCTATAGCTGGAAGTTCGATCCCTACCAGCGCACCAGCGCGCCGCACCGGCTCTGGTCGGATGATCATGTCGCGCTGTGGGCGCGCATCGCCTGTCCGACGCTGCTCTTGAATGCTGGCGAAAGCTTCCTCGCCGGCACCAAGGCGGCTGGCCTGGAGCGCTACTTTCAACGGGCGCGAATCGAAACCATCGCCGGCGCCGGACACTGGCTGCAGCACGATCGGCCAGCCGAGGTGCTCGGCGCGATCCGGCGGTTTTTGGGGCTTACGGAGGACGGCGGGAGCTAGCTCAACCGCAGTAGGGTGGGCAAAGGCGCAACAGCGCCGTGCCCACCATGCACCCAGATCGGGCAATCGACGTGGTGGGCACGCTCCGCTTTGCCCACCCTACAGCGTCTTGTGCGTGGCGCACATCTCCATCCACGTCATTGCGATCGTAGCGAAGCAATCCAGTCTGCCACTGCGGCAAGATTCTGGATTGCTTCACTGCGCTCGCAATGACGAAAAAGCCTAGCTCAACGTCCCCGCATGCACCCACCAGCCAGGGTGATCACTGCGGATTCTTTCCGCGGCGGCATGCGCCTCGGTCGGCGCGCCGAAGATCGCAAAGCACGTCGCGCCCGAGCCCGACATGCGGGCGAGCTTGACGCCGGCGGAGGCGCGCAGCGCCTCCAGCACGTCGCCGATGACGGGCTCGATGCGCATCGCGGGCGCTTCGAGATCGTTGGCCACTGTCTCGAGAACCTCGACCCAGTCGGCGATGGAGGCGCCCTCCTCCGGCCAGGCCGGAGCTTCGATCACGTCGGTGACGCCGACCAGGAGCTCGCCGTTGCGCAAGCCCAGCGCCTGGAACACGTCCTTGGTGGCGACCGGCACGCGCGGATTGACCATGACGCAGGGCATGCTCGGCAGCATCAAGGGCAACAGCTGCTCGCCGACGCCGGTCATGTCACAGGCGCGCGAGAGCAGGCACACCGGCACGTCGGCGCCGGTCGCAAGCGCGACCCGCCGCAAACGGGGATCATCGAGTGCGAGATCGTTGAGACGGGCGAGCAGCCGCAGCGCGGCCGCAGCGTCGGCCGAGCCGCCGCCGATACCGGCTGCGACCGGCAACACCTTGTCGAGCGCGAAGGCCCCCAGCTTCAGGTTCGGCACCGCCTCGGCCAGAAGCTTCGCGGCCTTGAACACGAGATTGTCGGATGTGTCGCCGCAGGCCGCGGCGAGTGGCCCCGTGGTGGTGAGCTTGAGCTCGCCGCCCGGCTCGAGCGTGAGCTGGTCCGCGCAGTCGGCGAACGCGACCACGCTTTCGAGATCATGATAGCCGTCGGCGCGACGGCCGACGACGCGAAGGCTCAAATTGACCTTCGCCCGTCCCTCTTCAATCAACGCCGGCATCGGCGACACGCCCCCAAAAGCACTTAACCTCAACCGCCCTTGCCGTCGTCCTTCTTCTTTTCGGCCTGCGCGGCCGAGGAGTTCGAATTGTCTTCAGTGAGACCGTTGGCGATCTTGGCCTCGATCTTCGGCAGATCGTCCGGCTCGGGCTTGAGATCGCGGGCGTGCGACCACTGGAATTTGGCCTCCAACGTGCGCCCGACGCGCCAATAAGCGTCACCGAGGTGATCGTTGATGGTGGGATCCTCGGGCTTCAGGTCGATCGCGCGCTCGAGGTTCTTCACCGCCTCCTCGTAATTGCCGATGCGGTAATAGGCCCAGCCGAGCGAATCGACGATGTAGCCGTCGTCGGGACGCTGCTCGACGGCGCGCTTGATCATCTTCATGCCTTCGTCGAGATTGACGCCCTGGTCGATCCAGGAATAGCCGAGATAATTGAGCACATGCGGCTGGTCAGGCTGCAGCTCGAGCGCCTTCTTCATGTCGGCTTCGGCCTTCGCCCACTCCTTGGAGCGCTCCTCGCAGATGCCGCGATAATAGTACCAGACGCTGTTGGCCTTGTCGTTGCCGGCCGGCAGCACGTCGACGCCTTGCGAATAGGTTGCGCCGCAGTCGCCGAACTTCTTGCGGCCGCGCTCGATGTTGCCGAGCGCCATGATCGCTTCGAGATCCTTGGGATCCTCGCTCACCACGGTCTTGAGAATCTTGATCGCCTCGTCGGTGCGGTCGGCGGAATCGAGATCGACGGCAAGCTGAATCTGTGCATTGCGCTTCAAGGGCGAGGACGACGGCACGCGCTCGTAGACCTTGATCGCCATCTGCGGCCGCTTCACCGACTCGTAGAGATCGGCGAGCGAGAGCAGCGCCAGCGGATGGGTGGGCTGCAGATAGAGCGAGAGCTGGAGATAGACCAGCGCCAGATCCTCGCCGCCGCGGCGGGTCAGCGTGGCGCCGATGCCGTAGAGCGCCTCGGCCGCACCGGCCTGCGCGGAATCGACCAGCGGCGGCAACTTCTTGCCGGCGCGAGTCTCGCGCAGACCCTCCTGGATCAGCGGGTGACGGGCGAGCTTCTTGTCGAAGGCCTCGTAGACGGCGGTCGCCGCTGCAGCATCCTTGTTGCGCGACAGCCAGCGAGCGTAGGCCTCACTCACGCGCAGCATGGAATCGTCGAGCTTATAGGCGCGCTCGAACCGCGTGCCGGCATCCTTCTCCTTGCCGGCGAGTTCGAGGATCATGCCGGTGTGGAGATCCTTGAACAGCGGATACCATTCCGGACCGGCCAGCTTGTCGATCGTGGCGACGGCGCCCTTAGCATCGCCGGCGCCGTAGGCGGCCCAGCCCGACAGCAGCGTGGCGACGAGATCGGTGATCGGTCCGCGGATCGACTGGTTGATGTTGCTCTGCGCGGTCGCATATTTCTTCACCTTGAGATCGTGCACGCCGACGACGAGGCGCGCGACGCGGTTGGTCTTGTCGATGGTGAGGATGCGCTCGGCGAGCTTGACCGCTTCATCGATGTCGCCGTCGGCGACCGAGGAGATGAAGGCGCGGTCGAGCAGCTCGTTGTTCTTGGGATCGGTGCGTAGCGCCGAACGGTAGAAGGCGGCGGCGGAGGCCGCATCGCGCTCGACGCTGGCGTGGCGGGCGGCGAGATAGCTGCCGGAGGTGGTCAGCGCCTTCAGATCGTTCCGGGTCGGAAACTGCGCCGCCGTGTCGGACGGATGATCCGGCGTCTGCGCCAGGACCGCGCCCGGGACCGCCACAAGTGCAGAGCCCGCAAGGGCGATGGCAGCAACAGTCCAGCGGTTGAAACGATTTGAAAGCATCAGGGCTCGCCTTGAGTTGGTAGTGCCTGGATTTGCAGCAGAAAGCCGTCTCGCATGCGAACGCGACCGGCGGCATCGAGATCCGGAACCGTCAGGCCGGACAATGCCGCTTTTGGCGTCTCACCGCAAGGATTCGGACCGGCGATCCCCTCCGCACGCCCCAAATCGGCCAAGTGCGCCCCAAGACGCTCCTAGTATGGCCTTATCGTGGCCGCGGACGATGGTCCGCAGCCCGTTCTCACGCGAACGTGCGTCAGATTGACGTTTCGGCCTTGTCTTACATGGCCTCGTAGTTCGGGCCGCCGCCGCCCTCCGGGGGAACCCAGGTGATGTTGCCGTTGGGGTCCTTCACGTCGCAGGTTTTGCAGTGGACGCAGTTCTGGGCGTTGATGACGAAGCGCGGGCTCGCGCCCTCCTCCACCCACTCATAGACGCCGGCCGGGCAATAGCGGTTCGAGGGCCCTGCGAAGACGTCGTGCTCGGACGTCTTCTGGAGGTTCATGTCGGCGACCTTCAGATGGACCGGCTGGTCCTCCTCATGGTTGGTGTTGGACAGGAACACCGAGGACAGCTTGTCGAAGGAGATCTTGCCGTCCGGCTTCGGGTAGTTCTTGGGCGCATGCTGCTTGGCCGGATCGAGCGTCGAACGATCGGGCTTCGAATGAGACTGCGTGCCGAACAGCGAGCCGCCGAACAGCGTGTTGCACCACATGTCGAAGCCGCCGAGCGCGACGCCGAGCACGGTGCCGAACTTCGACCACAGCGGCTTGACGTTGCGGACCAGGAACAGGTCCTTGCCGACCGACGAGGAACGCCAGGCGTTCTCGTATTCGACGAGTTCGTCATTGGCGCGGTCTGCAGCGAGCGCGGCCGCGACATGCTCGGCGGCGAGCATGCCGGTGCCCATCGCATTGTGCACGCCCTTGATGCGGGGAACGTTGACGAAGCCGGCCGCGCAGCCGATCAGCGCGCCGCCGGGGAAGCTGAGCTTCGGTACCGACTGGTAACCGCCCTCGGTGATGGCGCGCGCGCCATAGGCGAGCCGCTTGGCGCCTTCGAAGGTGCCGCGGATCGCGGGATGAGTCTTGAAGCGTTGGAACTCGTCGAACGGCGACAGATACGGATCGTCGTAGTTCAGGTGCACGACGAAGCCGACGGCGACGAGGTTGTCGTCGTAGTGATAGAGGAACGAGCCGCCGCCGGTCTTCATGTCGAGCGGCCAGCCGAAGGAATGCTGGATCATCCCCTTCTGGTGCTTGGCAGGGTCGATCTGCCAGACTTCTTTCAGACCAATGCCGAATTTCGGCGGCTCGCTCTTGGAGTCGAGCGCGAACTTCGCGATCAGCTGCTTGGTCAGACTGCCGCGCGCGCCTTCCGCGAACAGGGTGTACTTGCCGAGCAATTCCATGCCACGGGTAAAGGAGTCCTTCGGCTTGCCGTCCCGACCAATGCCCATGTCACCGGTGGCGATGCCCTTCACCTTGCCCTGCTCGTCATAGAGCACTTCGGCAGCCGCAAAGCCCGGATAGATCTCGACGCCGAGCGCTTCCGCTTTCCGCGCCAGCCAGCGGCAGACATTGCCGAGCGAGCCGATATAGCAATGATGGTTGTCCATCAGCGGCGGCATGATGAAGTTCGGCAGCTTGATCGCGCCGCCGCCGGTCATCCAGTAAAAGCGGTCGTCCTTGACCTGCGTCTTCAGCGGGCAATCGGGATCATTCCGCCAGTCGGGAATTAGCTTGTCGAGGCCCTCGGGATCGATCACGGCGCCGGAGAGGATGTGCGCGCCGACCTCGGAGCCCTTCTCCACCACGACGACATTGAGATCGGCGTTGAGCTGCTTCAGCCGGATCGCGGCCGAAAGGCCCGAGGGGCCGGCGCCGATGATGACGACGTCGAATTCCATGGATTCGCGCGGGGGAAGTTCTTCGGTGCTCATCTGATCTCAGCCCTTGAGACGGTTCCTTGTCATTTGCGCCCCCTTGTTTCCGATTTTTCCGGGTAGGACAACAGCGGAAATGCGTTCCGCTGGGATGCAAGGCGCTCCAAACTGATATAAAAGTCAGACCTTCCAGATGATCCCCGAACCTACCCCCACCGTCCGCGAGCTACTAGCCTTCTATCTGGAGGCCGGTGTCGACTGTGCGCTCGCGGAGGAGCCAATTGACCGTCTGGCGGAAGTGGACGCCCCGCCGCCGGCCCCGCGCGTGGCCCCGCTGGCAGAGGCGCCGCGGCCGGTCGCGGCGCCGGCCGTCATGCGCGGCGAGGTGGCGCCTGCCCCCGACATTGCAATTGCCTCGGCGCGCGAGGCCGCGCGCACAGCGCCGACGCTGGAGGCGCTTCGCGAGCTGATGCAGAGCTTCGAGGGCTGCGCGCTCAAACACACCGCGACGCGGCTGGTGTTCGCCGACGGCAATCCGCAGGCCCGTATCATGTTCGTCGGCGAAGCGCCGGGGCGCGACGAGGACATCGAAGGCCTGCCCTTCGTCGGCCGAAGCGGAAAACTGCTCGACCGCATGATCGGCGCGATCGGGCTCGACCGCAGCAAGGCCTATATCGCCAACGTGATTCCATGGCGGCCGCCCGGCAACCGCACGCCGACGCCGCAGGAGACGCAGATCTGCCTGCCCTTCATCCAGCGCCAGATCGAGCTGGTGAATCCCGACGTGCTGGTGACACTCGGCAATCCCTCGACACAGACGCTACTGTCGACCCGCGAAGGCATCATGCGCACCCGCGGGCGCTGGTTCGACTACGACACGGGCGCGCGCACCATCCGCGCGCTGCCGACCTTCCACCCGGCCTATCTGCTCCGCTCGCCGTCCTACAAGCGGCTGGCCTGGCAGGATCTGCGCGCGATCGCGAAGGTGCTGGGGAGCGGCTCGGCGTAACCACATACGTCGTCATTCCGGGGCGCGGCGAAGCCGCGAACCCGGAATGACGTGTTACATTCCCTTCGGCCGCACGATGGCCCAGCCGATGCGCAGGAGCTGCTGGCGTCCGGTCACGAGCCACTCGAAGGCGCGCGGCACCTCGGGCACGATGCCGGGAAAGCGCTTGAGGATGTCGGGCGGCGGCGTGCCGGCGGTGTCGGAAGCGCGCCAGACCACGACGCCGCCGGTCTCGCTGAATTTCGCTGAATTCATCCACGGCGTGCGCGCAGGATCGGCATCGATGAAGAGATGCGGCCGGCCGGAATGCAGCGCGATCAGGCTCGCAAGCTGCGTCTCGCCGGCGACCGCACGCAGGCGATGATTGGTGCGCCGGGCAAAGCTGTCGTCGAAGAAGTCGGAGATCGCGCGCGCCGGCATCGAGGTCGCGATCTCACCGGTGCCGGTCCAGGGCATGGCCAGCACGGCGAGCACAACGCCCGCCGCCGGCGCCACGACGGCTGCGGCCCACACCCTGCGCAGCATCCGCGCGCGCCGCATCGCGATCAGGTCGCCGGCCGCTACGACCACGGCAAGTCCCGCCATCACCAGCACGACACCGGCGCCGCCGACGACACCGTCGAGGCCGAACAGGCCGGCGATCAGCACCGCGCCGAGCGCGGGCGCAAGCGCGAAGAAGTAGACGAAGTTGCGCGCCAGCGGCGCGACCGGCGGCCGGTAGATGATCGGCGGCTCTTCGGTCTTGCCCGCGAACCAGCCGGTGTTCAGGAAGGCGAGCGCCGGGATCGCGGCCGCGCCGAGCACGAGCCCGCCGAGCAGCCAGGCTGCATTGAGCGCGCGGGCGTTCAGCTCCGAGGCTTGCGGCAGAGGCGGCAGGGCCAGGGTCTCGGCGCGCATCAGCCAGACAGCATAGGGCAGCGCCAGCACGGCGACGACCACGATCGCAAACAGAGGGTCGAGCGCGCGCAGCGTCCTGCGGCCGCCGGCGGTCGCGACCGCGAAGACGACGAGCAGCGCGAGCAGAAAGATCGCTGCGGGCGTCGTCAGCAGCAACAGCCCAGCCTCGATCGACCAGGCGAACCAGGCATTGCCGCGGCGCTGGCCGATGATCTGCCAGGAATGCAGCAGCAGCAGCGTCCAGAGCGGCCGCGCCAGCACCAGCGGACCGAAATCGAGCGCGGGCGAGGAGAAGGCCAGCACCGTCATGGTCAGCAGCACGGCGAGCACCGCCTGCTGACTGCCGACCACGGCTCGTGCGAGGTGATAAAGCGCGATGAAGGTCGCGATCTCGCAGAGCTCGCCCAGGACGTAGACGCCGAACATGTGGTTGCCGGCCATGCGATAGGCGATGTCGGCGAGCCAGATCGGCAAGGGCGGGCCGAGATCAGTGCCGACTTGGTACTCGCGGCCGAAGGCCAGCAGGGTTGCAAGGCTGCCGGGCGGACTGCGGTAGAACACGAGCGCCACGACCAGCCACATCGCGGCCTGCAACAGCACCACGATCCACACGATCAGCCGCGGCCGGGCGCGAATGAGCTCGATGACGAGGGAGGTAAACCGCATGCAACGTCCGAAGGTGCAGCCAACCCGTCCAAGCCGGCCCTATTCGCTCTCACCTGATTTGATAAAGCGCGCTGTGCGTCGTGGCAACTGAGTCTCTTCTCCCTCTCCCCGTTCTTACGGGGAGAGGGCTGGGGTGAGGGGTTGCGTCCGCAAGGACGGTGACAAAGAGACTCGCGGATGCTCCCCCTCACCCGGAATTCAAGCTGCGCTTGATTTCCGGCCTCTTCCCGCAAGCGGGAAGAGGCGAAGAAAGTGCGCCCCGGCGTTCTAGAGGTTCGCTGACGCGTCGATGTCGATTTGAGTTTCCACCTGCACCTCAACCTCCGTCACAGAGAACAGGTCCGGCACCGGCTCGACCGTCCAGGGCATGTGCTTGGCGCGGGCGGCGACGACGGGGGCGAAGAAGGTGCGATGGTGGACGGAGGGGCCGAGGCGGTCGAGCGCCTCGAGATGCTCCGGCACGGCGTAGCCCTTGTGCTGCTCGAAACCGTAGCCCGGGCAGTCCTGCGCCAGCGCGCACATCAGCCGGTCCCGCGTCACCTTGGCGACGATCGAGGCCGCGGCGATCGACAGGACAATGCCGTCGCCGCCGATCACGGCCTCGCAGTCGCAAG
>NZ_LSEF01000048.1:16714-18850 GCF_001641695.1 Bradyrhizobium neotropicale | reverse complement strand
ACATGGCGGGGCGCCTCAGGCAACGCCACCACCGCGCGCTTCAGCGCCCACAGCGAGGCGCGCAGGATGTTGTCGCGGTCGATCCGCGAGGGCGAAGCGACGGCGACCGAGACCTGCGCGGTCGCGCAGATCTTGTCGAACAGTCTTTCGCGCTCTTCCGCGGTCAGCCGCTTGGAATCGTCGATGCCGCGCGGGATGCGGTCGGGATCGAGGATCACGGCCGCCGCCACCACCGGGCCGGCCAGCGGCCCACGGCCGGCCTCATCGCAGCCCGCCACCGGCCAGACGCCGCGCTTGATCAGCGCCCGCTCGCGGCTAAAGCTCGGCGGCGCGATCGCGATGATGCCCTTCTTTCCTGCGCTCTTGGCGGGCTCGGCCTTGCCGGCCGAAGCTTTTGTCGTCTTCGCCGCAGCCTTCCTGGCGGCGTCCTTCTTTGGCGCGTCCTTGGCCGGCTTGGCGGATTTGTCCCGAATCATGGCCGGGATCGTGCGCAAGCGGTCCGGCCTGCGCAACAGGGAACCCCAGACAATTCCCGTTATTCAGGTGCGCCGGCTCACTCGGCCAAATGCACCCGCCGATCGTCGCCGACCTCAATCCCGGGCGCGACCACCACTTCCCAGGGATGGCCGTCGGGATCGGCGAAGTAGCCGGAATAGCCGCCATAGTCGGTCTCGTGCGCGGCCTTCAGCAGAGCCGCTCCCTTGCTGGCGGCAAATGCCAGCACGGCATCGACCTCCTCGCGCGTCCGGCAGTTCCAGGCGAGCGTCATGCCGCGAAAGGCAAGTGGCCTCGGCCTGTCCGGCAATGTGGCGTCCGCCGCGAGCTGATCCCAGGGAAACAGGCCAAGCACCGGGCCGCCGGTGTCGAAGAAGGCGACGGCCTCGCCGGTCGCCTTCAGCCGGCGTGCAAAGCCAAGCGCTTCGTAGAACGCGATGCTGGCGCGGATGTCGCTCACGCCGAGCGTGATGACGGTGAGCCGCGACACCGGGGCAGGTAATTCCTTACTCATCATACGCCTCGTTGACTTCCCGCCCTAGAACAGGCTGAGCTGCTCGCCGTTCTGCTTCGGCCTCGCAAAGTGATCCGTCGTCAGCTTCGAGCGCCGCTTGTTGAGCCCGAGCTTGTCGCAGGCGATCTCGAAGCGGCGGCCGATGGTCCAGGCCATCGGGCCGGTGCCCTTCATCCGCTCGCCCCATTTCGCGTCGTAGTCGCGACCGCCGCGCATGTCGCGGATCAGGGTGAAGACATGGCGATAGCGGTCCGGATAGTTCGCCATCAGCCATTCGCGGAAGAGATCGCGCACCTCGAGCGGCAGCCGCAGCAGCACATAGGAGGCTTCCTTGACGCCGGCATGCGCGGCGGCATCCAGAATGCGCTCGATCTCCGAATCGTTCAGCGCGGGGATCACGGGCGCGACCATGACGGTGGTCGGAATGCCGGCATCCGAGAGCTGCTTCAGCGCCTCCAGCCGCTTCGGCGGCGTGGACGCCCGTGGCTCCATGGTGCGCGCGAGCTTGGGATCGAGCGTCGTGACCGAGATCGCGACCTTGGCGAGGTTGCGCTTTGCCATCCGCGCGAGAATGTCGATGTCGCGCGCGACCAGCGCCGACTTGGTGACGATGCCGACGGGATGCCCGGCGCGCTCCAGCACCTCCAAAATGCCGCGCATGATTTTGCGCTCGCGCTCGATCGGCTGATAGGGATCGGTGTTGGTGCCGATCGCGATCATCCGCGGCTCGTAACCGGGTGCGGCGAGCTCCTTCTCCAGCAGCGCCGGCGCCTCGGGCTTGGCGAACAACTTGGACTCGAAGTCGAGCCCCGGCGACAGGCCGAGATAGGCGTGCGTCGGCCGCGCGAAGCAATAGACGCAGCCATGCTCACAGCCGCGATAGGGATTGATCGAGCGATCGAAACCGATATCGGGGGAGTCGTTGCGGGTAATCACCTTGCGCGAGGTGTCGACCGCAACCGTGGTCTTGAACGGCGGCAGATCGTCCAGGCTCTGCCAGCCGTCGTCAAAGGCGACGCGCGCCTCGGCCTCGTAGCGGCCACTGGCGTTGGATTGCGCCCCCCGTCCCCGCCTCCGCTCGCGGTCGATGGCGACCGAAAGCTCAGGGAAATCAGAAGGCGCACCCG
>NZ_LSEF01000048.1:13455-16703 GCF_001641695.1 Bradyrhizobium neotropicale | reverse complement strand
CCGGCGGGTGCCTGAGGGCATGAAGGGATGCTCGACTCATGGAGCCAAGATAGCACGCAAAAGGAACAAATCAAGAACGAGAACTAAAATCGCCAAAACAACCCCATGCAAAGTAGCCGCCCAAACTTTGCGCGCGGGATTTTGACCTCGCGCAAGGGGCCGCGGTCGCGATCCCATTTGATGACAACCAGGGATCGATCAAGCCGGAACAAGGTTGATGACGATCGTTGCGTGAAGGGTCGGCAAACATGACAGACAGACAACAGCGAGGCGCCGCCACCGGCGACCTCGACCTTCTCGATCGCTACTGGCGCGCCGCAAACTATTTATCCGTCGGGCAAATTTATCTTCTGGACAACCCGCTGCTGCGCGAGCCGTTGCGGCCCGAGCACATCAAGCCGCGCCTGCTCGGCCATTGGGGCACGACGCCCGGGCTCAATTTCGTCTACGCCCATCTCAACCGCGTCATCCGCGCGCTGGACCTCAACGTCCTCTATGTCTGCGGCCCCGGCCATGGTGGCCCGGGAATGGTCGCCAACACCTATCTCGAAGGCACCTACAGCGAGATCTATCCAAACATCGGGCGCGACGCGGACGGATTGCGCAAGCTTTTCCGCCAGTTCTCCTTTCCCGGCGGCATTCCGAGCCACGCGGCTCCGGAAACGCCGGGCTCGATCCATGAGGGCGGCGAGCTCGGCTACGCGCTGGTGCACGCCTATGGCGCGGCACTCGACAATCCCGACCTGATCGTCGCCTGCGTCGTCGGCGACGGCGAAGCCGAGACCGGCCCGCTCGCGGCGTCCTGGCATTCGAACAAGTTCCTGAACCCTGTCCATGACGGCGCGGTGCTGCCGATCCTCCATCTCAACGGCTACAAGATCGCCAACCCGACCGTGCTCGGGCGGATGCGCGACGAGGAAATCCGCGAGCTGTTCCGCGGGTTTGGCCACGAGCCCCTGTTCGTCGAGGGCGACGATCCCAAGCTCATGCACCGGATCATGGCGGATGCGCTCGACGTCGCGCTCGCCAGCATCCGCTCGATCCAGCAGCACGCTCGCGACGGGCGCAAGGCGATTGAGCGGCCGCGCTGGCCGATGATCGTGCTGCGCAGCCCGAAAGGCTGGACCGGTCCGAGGGAGGTCGACGGCAAGAAGGTCGAAGGCTTCTGGCGCGCGCATCAGGTGCCGGTCGCGAGCTGCCGGGAAAATCCCGCGCATCTGAAGGTGCTCGAAGACTGGATGCGCAGCTACGAGCCCGAAAAACTGTTCGACGCGAACGGCAGGCTGATCGGCGAGCTGCAGGCGCTTGCGCCTGAAGGCGACCGCCGCATGGGCGCCAATCCGCACGCCAATGGCGGGCTGCTGAAGAAAGAGCTGAAGCTGCCGGACTACCGCGGCTTCGCAGTCGAGGTGAAGCGTCCCGGCGGCGTCACGGCGGAAGCGACACGGGAGCTCGGCAAGTTCCTGCGCGACGTCGTCCGCCTCAATGCGGACGCGCGCAACTTCCGCATCATGGGGCCGGACGAGACCGCCTCAAACCGGCTCGATGCGGTGTTCGAGGCGACCGAGCGGGTGTGGATGGAGGCAATCGAGCCCTATGACGTCCACCTCGCGCAGGACGGCCGCGTGATGGAGGTCCTGAGCGAGCATCTCTGCCAGGGCTGGCTCGAAGGCTATCTGCTCACCGGACGCCACGGCTTCTTCTCCTGCTATGAGGCCTTCATCCACATCGTGGATTCGATGTTCAACCAGCACGCCAAATGGCTGAAGGTCTCGCGCGAGCTGGCCTGGCGACGCCCGATCGCCTCGCTCAATTATCTGTTGACCTCGCATGTCTGGCGTCAGGACCATAACGGCTTCAGCCACCAGGATCCCGGCTTCGTCGATCTCGTCACCAACAAGAAGGCCGACATCGTCCGCGTCTATTTCCCGCCGGACGCCAACACGCTGCTGTGGATCGCCGATCACTGCCTGCGCACCTATGACCGCGTCAACGTGATCGTCGCCGGCAAGCAGCCGGCGCCGCAATGGCTTTCGATGCAAGAGGCCGCCACCCATTGCGATGCCGGCATCGGCATCTGGACCTGGGCGGGGACGGAAAATGCGAGCAGCGAGCCGGACGTGGTGATGGCCTGCGCCGGCGACGTGCCGACGCTGGAGACGCTCGCCGCCGTCGACCTGCTGCGCAACGCGCTGCCCGACCTGAAAATCCGCGTCGTCAACGTCGTCGACCTCATGACGCTGCAGCCGAGGGAGCAGCATCCGCATGGACTGTCCGATCGCGACTTCGACAGCCTGTTCACGCGCGACAAGCCGGTGATCTTCGCCTATCACGGCTATCCCTATCTGATCCATCGCCTCACCTATAGCCGCGCCAACCATGCCGGCATGCATGTGCGCGGCTTCGCCGAGGAAGGCACCACGACGACGCCGTTCGACATGGTCGTGCTCAACGAGCTCGACCGTTATCACCTCGCGATCGAGGCGATCGAGCGCGTGCCGGGGCTGGCGACCAAAGCCGCGCAAGTGAAACAGCAATTCCGCGACGCGCTGATCCGGCATTCGCGCTATGTGCGCGAGCGTGGCGAGGACATGCCGGAGATCCGCGACTGGGTCTGGCCGGGCAAGACGGACTGACCTCATGCCGTCGTTCGACGCGGTCCTCGTCCTCAACGCCGGCTCGTCGAGCATCAAGTTCGGCCTGTTCGATATCTCGGCGGCCGAACCTGCCCTGCTCTGCAAGGGCCTGCTCGACGAGCACGCGGCCAAGCCGCGGCTCGTGGTGAAGAGCCCTGCGGGCGAAGACCTGTTCGAGAATCAGAGGGCGGCATCGGATACCGATAGCGGCGATTTATTCGCTGACGTGCTCGCCTTTATCGACGACCATTTCAGCAAACCCCGCTTGCGTGCGGTAGGCCACCGCATCGTTCATGGCGGCCCGGATTACGCCGACCCGGTCGAACTAACGGAAGAGGTCTACGCGAAGCTGGACGCGCTGACGCCGCTCGCGCCGCTGCATCAGCCGCGCTGCCTCGCGCCGGTCGGCACGATCAGAGCGATCCGGCCCAGCCTGACGCAGATCGCCTGTTTCGACACCGCCTTTCACCACGGCCTCGCACCGCCAGCGAGCCGCTTCGCCATTCCGAGACGTTATGAGCAGCACGGCGTCCGGCGCTACGGCTTCCACGGCCTCTCCTTCGAATATGTGGCAGGCCGCCTTGCCGAGATCGCACCACAGCCCGCGGCGGG
>NZ_LSEF01000048.1:11112-13442 GCF_001641695.1 Bradyrhizobium neotropicale | reverse complement strand
GAGCCTATGTGCGCTCCATGGTGCCCGCAGCGTCGACACCACGATGGGGCTGACGCCGCTCGACGGGCTGGTGATGGGCACGCGCTGCGGCACGATCGATCCCGGCGTCCTGCTCTATTTGCAACAGCACGAGAAGATGTCCGTCGAGGCCGTGCAACATCTGCTCTATCGCAAGTCCGGGCTGCTCGGCGTCTCCCGAATCTCGGCGGACATGCGGACACTGCTTGCGAGTAGCGGGACTGCCGCACGGGAGGCGATCAATCTCTTCACCTTCCGCGTGGCGCAGCAGGTCGCGATGATGGCGAGCACGCTCCAGGGGCTGGACTGCGTGGTCTTCACCGGCGGCATCGGCGAGCACAGTCACGAGATCCGCAGCGAGATCTGTGCGCGCCTCGCCTGGCTCGGCGCGCGCATCGATCCGCTAGCGAATGACGAGGCGCGTGAGCGCATCAACAGCCACGACAGCGCCGTCGACATCTTCGTCGTCCCGACCAACGAGGAGCTGATCATCGCGCGGCATTGCGCGGCGGTGCTGCAAGCGGGTCAGTGAGTTCCGGCCAGGATCTGGATGCAGCCGATCACGACCTCGATCACGATCAGCACCACCACCGCCACTTCGAGCCGCAGCGAGCGCTGCGTGTCGATGATGTCGGTCAGCGCGTTGGCGGTCTCCGACACGGCCTTGAGCTTGCGCTCGAGCGTCTCGAGGCGCTCCTTCAGCTCGTACTCGTCTTCGAGACGGGAATAGAGCCGGTCGAGCTCCGGCTTCTCCCAGAGCACGTCGGGTTTCTCGGCAACGGCAACACGGCCGGCGACGCGCTGCTGGACCAGGAGCGCATTGCCGATCAGTTGCAGCATGCCCTTGCGCTCGCGCGGCGTGCGGCCCTTCTCGGCGAGCTTGCGCGCGAAGGGCTCGATCACATCGAAGACCGCAGCGACGCGCCGCTCGTCGCGGGCCAGCGACGTGCTCTTGGCGAGCGCGTCCGCAATCAGGAGCAGGCGGTCGACGGAGAATTTTGCGAGGCAGATCGGCCCGCCCGGCTGGATCGCCTCGGCGTTTTCATCGTGGCAGAGCTGCGCCTGCGCGGTCTCCTCCTCATAAGGGCTGAACTCGCCGATCACGCGCGGCTTCAAATTATCGATGAAAACCTTCTCCTCCGACGGGAGCAGCCCGATCAGCACCACGACACCGTAGCGGAAGATCACGGCAAGCCCCGCATGGACGCGGAAGGCGGCGGGCGTCGAGGAGACCCGCTGGCCGATCTCGAGTCCCGCGGCGTTGATGCGGTCGCCCAGCATCACCGCGCGGATCCGCAAGGTCGGCTCGGCGTCCTGCTTCGGCGTCGTCGGCGTCGTGCCAAGGGTGAGCTGATCGGCGTTCACGCAACTATCCTGCTCGGGGCCACGGTGAGGCGATACACGACGGCCCGGGATCCATCGAAAACCTCGAGCGGATGATCGCAGATGGAGCAGCGGAATTCACCGGCTTCTCCGGTCAGGGATGATAGCGTAATCCGGCGGAAACCGGCTCCACATTTCGGACGGATGATGTCATCTTTTTCCATGGTTGCACGCTTTCCCGGCTGAACGGCCGATCCGGCATCGGCGCCTCCGATCGGCCCACGCTCGACAATCACTGCAGCGATGTCCGGTTTCCTCCCGTCATGGCGCGCATTTGCCGAAACATTCGGCAAAGCTGTCGGCCTGGATGCGAAACATTGGGATGCGATGGGCCATTCGGGTTTACCATCGAACGCCGACGCCCCTTCAAAAAGTTGCGCTCGGCAGCGCAGCATGTTTATGACACCATCATAACAAGGCACGTTTCTTCCGAAATTTGAGCCAACGAAGCCTCAATCATGCTGAGCGTCATCATTCCGACCGAAGGTGTCGAACAGACGGCGGTCGCTACGCTGGCCGCGCTGGTGCCCGGTGCCGCCGCCGGCATCATCCGCGAAGTTCTGCTGGTCGACGGCACGCGTAACGGCGTCATCGAGCGGGTGGCTGACGTCGCAGGCTGCCGCTTCATCGGTTTCGAGGGATCCTCGCAAGGGGCGGCGCTTGCCGCCGGCGCGCGCCAGGCCCGCTCGCCCTGGCTGATGTTCCTGCACGCCGGCGCGGTGCTGGAAACCGGCTGGATCGACGAGACCACCCAGTTCATCCAGACCGTTTCAGCCAGCGGCCGCGACCGGGCCGCTGTGTTCCGATATTCCCGCTCCCCCTACGGTGATACCAGTCCGCGCGACATGTTTCGCGCAGTGGCGCGAAAGTTCATCGGCCCGTTCGGCGACCAGGGGCTTTTGATCGCGCGCGATCATTACGACCGGCTC
>NZ_LSEF01000048.1:0-11088 GCF_001641695.1 Bradyrhizobium neotropicale | reverse complement strand
CCCGCCGTTCCGAGGCGCGCCTGTTGCGGCGGCTTGGCCGCTCCTCCCGGACGCTGCTACGCAGCCGGATCGTCATGGTGGGGTGAGCCACGAAGATACTTGCCAAAGTCAAATAATTAATTGACAATGGCAAGTATCGAGGTGCCCCATGACCGCAAGCCCGACGCATTCGCTCCCAGAAGTCGCCGACGACCAGGTTCAAACCGTTCGCGCCTTCAACCGCTTCTACACCCACAAGCTCGGCGTGCTCGACCAGCAGCTATTGAAGAGCCCGTTCTCGCTGAGCGAAGCGCGCGTGCTCTACGAGCTCGCCCATGGCGGCGAGCAATCGGCCAAGGAGATCGGCACCGCGCTCGGGCTCGATCCCGGCTATCTCAGCCGCATCGTGCAGAATTTTGACGAGAGCGGCCTGATCGCGCGCAAGCCGCTTCCCACCGACCGCCGGCAGTACCGGCTGAGCCTCACCGCGAAGGGCCGTCAGGCCTTCGCCAGGCTCGAGCGCATGTCGCAGGAGGATGTCGCCGCGATGCTGCGGCCCCTCTCCGGCGAGGACCGCCGACGGCTGACCGGCTCGATGGAGATGATCGAGCAGCTGCTCGCGATGCCGCGCACGCCGGCGCCGCGCGCCACCCTGCGCGAACCACGCCCCGGCGACATGGGCTGGGTGGTGCAGAGCCATGGCGCGTTCTATGCCGGCGAATACGGCTTCGATTCCGGCTTCGAGGCGTTGGTGGCCGAGATCGTCGCCAAGTACATGACCACCTACGACGCCTCGCGCGAGCGCTGCTGGATCGCCGACATCGAGGGCCGCCCCGTGGGCTCGGTGTTTCTGGTGAAGGCAAGCGACGACGTCGCCAAGCTGCGCCTGCTGCTGCTCGATCCCGCCGCGCGCGGACAGGGCCTCGGCCAGCGGCTGGTGGCCGAATGCATCTCCTTCGCACGCGCCTGCGGCTATCGGCGGATGACGCTGTGGACGCAGAGCATTCTGGTTGCCGCGCGCAAAATCTATCAGGACGCCGGCTTCAAGCTGGTCGGAACCGAGCCGCATCGCAGCTTCGGCCAGAATTTGATCGGCGAGACCTGGGAGCGCGACCTCTGATGCACGGGCGGCACGAAGCCTCGCGCCGCGTCACCGCCGAGTTGGTCGACCTCTACAAGCGCCGCGCCTGCCGGCTGCAGCGCGATGCGTGGCGCGACCTCTGGCGCGCGATGTGGTGTCGCTTCGCACGGAGCGACGACAGATAATCCACGACGCGCAACAGCGTACGCTGCGCATTATTGTACCCTCTCCCCTTGAAGTAAGGGGAGAGGGTAAAGTCGCAGCTATGATCGCGATTAAACCGTCGCGCCCTGCGCCTTCGGTCTTCGCAGATGCTCGTCGAGGCGCGGCATGATCTCGACGAAGTTGCAGGGGCGCGTGCGGTAGTCGAGCTGGGCGGCGAGGATGCCGTCCCAGCCGTCGCGGCAGGCGCCGGGCGAGCCGGGCAGGCAGAAGATGTAGGTCGCGCCTGCAACGCCTGCGGTGGCGCGGCTCTGGATCGTCGACGTGCCGATCTTGGCGTGGCTCATCATGTGGAACGCGATCGAGAAGCCGTCCATGCGCTTCTCGAACAAGGGCTCGACCGCCTCCGGCGTCACGTCGCGTCCCGTGAAACCGGTGCCGCCGGTGGTAATGACGACGTCGACACCGGCATCCGCGATCCAGCGCCGGATCACGGCTCGGATCGCCTCGACGTCGTCGGTGACGATCTCGCGCGCGGCGAGATGATGGCCGGCCCCAAGGATCCGGTCAGCGAGCGTCTGGCCGGATTTGTCGTCGGCGAGCGAGCGCGTGTCGGAGACGGTGAGCACCGCGATGTTGAGCGCGATGAATTGCTTTGACTCGTCGATGGAAGCCACGACTTCATACCTCCTTGCCCATCCTCCGACGTCATCCTGAGGTGCGCGCGCAAGCGCGCCTCGAAGGATGGGCCGGGGTTTCGTCATCCTCTAGGGCTCGCCGAAGGGGCGAGCGCCTCAGGATGACGCCACAACCGGTTACAGCGACCCGCTGCCGAACGTGTTGCAGGCGTCCACCGTGCCGCGCTGATAGCCGGTCATGAACCAGCGCTTGCGCTGCTCGGCCGAGCCGTGGGTGAAGGAATCGGGCACAACGCGGCCCGTCGCCTGGCGTTGCAGCGTGTCGTCGCCGATCGCGCTCGCGGTGGTCAGCGCGGCGTCGATGTCGCCGGGTTCCAGGAAGTTCGGACGCTTCTTGGCCTCGCGGTTGACCCAGACGCCAGACAAACAGTCGGCCTGCAGCTCCACCTTGACCTGGAGCGCGTTGGCCTCGGCCTTGGAGCCGGCCTGCTGCTGCAGCCGCGTCACGCGCGGAATGATGCCGAGCAGGTTCTGGATGTGATGGCCGGCCTCATGAGCGATGATGTAGGCGGTGGTGAAATTGCACGCCGACTTGCCCGAGCAGCCGCGGAAGCGTGTCTCGACCTCGCGGAAGAAGCCGGTGTCGAGAAAAATGGTGCGATCCGGCGGGCAATAGAACGGGCCCATCGCCGACTGCGCCATGCCGCAGCGCCCGCCATTGGTGGCGTTCCGGAACAGCACGATCTTCGGACCGGTGTAGGACTGGCCGCTGGCCTGGAAGATCTCGCTCCAGCGGTCGTCGATCTCGCCGAGGATGCCGGAGATCATGCTGCCCATCTCGTCGGTCGGCGCGCCGCGCTTGGCGGAGGTCGACTGGCGATCGGTCTGGTAGGTCGGCGCCTGATTGCCGCCGGTGAGTATCTCGGCGCCGCCGATCAGGATGCGGGGATCGATGCCGAAGGCATAGCCGATCAGGCCAAGCACGATGATGGTGCCGATGCCGAGCCCGCCGCCGCCCATGGGCAGGCCGAACCCGCCGCCTCCGCCGCCGCCAAATCCACCACCACCCTCGTCGCGACGATCCTCGATGTCGTCGCTGCGGCGGAAGTCATCGTAACGCATGGCGGCCTTCCCTTGAGGGTCCCTGATGGCATTTCGTGTGCACGCAAAGGTGCGAAAGCTCAACGCGCCACACAGGTAAAATTTCCGTTGCGTTAATCAATATCCCGGTCGGCAAAAATTGCCTAGTGCGACAGCGTGCCGGCGCCAGCAATTTTTTCCGAGAGAAATTTGCAGGTGCCGCGGCCGCCGCGCGGCGGCATATGCGAAATATACCGTAAAACACAGCGATTGCGCACAACACGCAGCGCGCGAGCTGCGATGCGGCGCCTGCTCAGAAAAGTAGCGGATTAAGTCGATTTTTACTTTGCGCCGTCAATGTAACGGCCAGTCGGTTGTTTGGTCCCGCGTCGCCGACAGCGTCGCCTGAGTCAGAGTTCTTGAGTCATGGTAGAGTCGCGTCGCGGGGCGTCTGCAAGGGCGCCCCGCACAAATTTTGAGTCCGCTTCGCACAGCATCATTGTCGGTGATTGCGTCGCCGAGATGTCGAAGCTTCAGGCTGGTTCGGTCGACCTCGTGTTCGCCGATCCGCCCTACAATCTCCAGCTCAAGGGCGATCTCAAGCGTCCCGACGAGTCCCACGTCGACGCCGTCAACGACGACTGGGACAAGTTCGATTCGTTTTCGGCCTACGACGATTTCACTCGCGCATGGCTGCTTGCCGCCCGCCGCGCGATGAAGCCGTCGGCGACGATCTGGGTGATCGGCTCCTATCACAACATCTTCCGCGTCGGCGCGATCATGCAGGACCTCGGCTTCTGGCTCCTGAACGACATCGTCTGGCGCAAGTCGAACCCGATGCCGAATTTCCGCGGCCGCCGTTTCACCAACGCGCATGAGACCATGATCTGGGCCGCGCGCGACGAGAAGGCCAAGGGCTACACGTTCAACTACGAAGCGCTGAAGGCGGCGAACGAGGACGTGCAGGCGCGTTCCGACTGGCTGATCCCGCTCTGCACCGGCGAGGAGCGCCTCAAGGGCGCCGATGGCAAGAAGGTGCACCCGACGCAGAAGCCGGAAGGCCTGCTCGCGCGCGTGCTGCTGTCGTCGTCCAAGCCCGGCGATCTCGTGATCGATCCCTTCAACGGCACCGGCACCACGGGTGCGGTCGCCAAGCGCCTCGGCCGCTCCTATATCGGCTTCGAGCGCGACAAGGTCTACGCCAAGGCTGCGGAGGCCCGCATTGCCGCGGTCGAACCGCTCCCCGAAGAGAGCCTCGCTCCGTTCATGACCGCGCGCGAGGCGCCGCGGGTCGCGTTCTCCGAGCTGATCGAGCGCGGCATGATCATGCCCGGCACGAAACTGTTCGACGCCAAGAAGAAGCTCGGCGCACTCGTCCGCGCCGACGGCGCCATCATGCTCGGGGACAAGGTCGGCTCGATCCACCGCATCGGCGCCGTGGCGCAGGGCTCGGCCGCCTGCAACGGCTGGACCTATTGGCACGTCGAGACCAAGAAGGGCCTCAAGCTGATCGACGAGTTGCGCGCCGAGATCCGCGCCGGCATGGCGGCGGAGTAACATCTCTCTCCATAGTCATTCCGGGGCGCGAGCACAGCGAGCGAGCCCGGAATCCATCAGGCCGCGGGACAAGCGGCGCGATGGATTCCGGGCTCGCGCCAAGAGGTGCGCCCCGGAATGACGAAGCCGTTGAAGGTCGACGCGCACAGGACTACGATCACCCGATCAGTTCTCGTCTTGACCGGTCGATCCCCATGCGACGTCAGTCCGAGAGTTTGCTGCTTCTGCCATTGCTGCCGATCTTCCTCGCCGGCATGTTTCCGATGCTGCTGATCGGGCTGTTGGGCTTCCTCGGGCTCGCTTTGTTCGGGATGTTGCTCATCTGCGCCGGGCTCGCCTGCGGCAATGAGGCCCATGACACTTTTCAACACGACGTCGTGGTCCACGGCTATGCGCGGGGACCCGAGCGCGCCGCGCAAGCCTCCAGCATGCATGAGGCGACGCGGCTGGCGCTGCAGGTGGAGGCCATGGGGCTCGTCCTCATCATCGCGGCGGTGATCGGCTTCCTCTACGCCAGATGATCTGCGCACGGCGCAGACGCCGCCCGGCAAACTCGCCGGTTGTGTTTTCGCTCAGGGTTCGGGCAAGAGAGGGCCGCCTAGCGGCAATGACGCTGCGTTCGCTCTCAGCAACAGAGACAGGGAGATGCTGATGCTCAAGTTCTACTTCAACGGATCACCGAACCCGACCAAGGTCGCGCTGTTTCTGGAGGAGTCCGGGCTGCCGTTCGAGCCGGTCGCCGTCGACACCCGCAAGGGCGAGCAGTTCACGCCGGACTATCTGAAGATCAATCCGAACGCCAAGGTGCCGGCGATCGACGACAACGGCACGATCGTGTTCGATAGCAACGCCATCCTGCTCTATCTCGCCGAGAAGACTGGCAAGTTCCTGCCGGCCCCCGCCGTCCGCGGCCAGACGCTGTCATGGCTGATGTTCGTTGCCACCGGCCTCGGGCCTTATTCGGGTCAGGCGGTGCACTTCAAGCACTTCTCGCCCAAGGACCAGGACTACGCGCATAACCGCTACCAGTTCGAAGGTCACCGCCACTACCAGATCCTGGACGACCATCTCGCCAGGAACCGGTACATGGTCGGCGATGCCTACTCCATCGTCGACATGGCGCTCTGGGGCTGGGCGCGCATGGCCGCCTTCGTGCTCGGCGAGGACGCGCCGACGAAGTATCCGAACGTCAAACGGCTGGTCGACGAGATTTCGGCGCGCCCCGCGGCTGCGCGCGCGATCGCCCTGAAGGACAAGTTCACCTTCAAGGCCGAGATGGACGACGAAGCCCGCCGCAACATGTTCAAGCACATGACGACCAAGGTGGCCTGATTACGCCACGCCGATCGTTTCTGGTCCACGCGCACGCGCGTGGACCTTTGCTTTTGAGGTGTCCGCTTTCGAGATGTCCGGCCGATCAGGCCGCGTGGACCGAGTTCAGGAACTTGCTGACCTCGAGCTTCAAACGACTGCTGTCGGCCGACAGCGAGCGCGCCGCCGACAGCACTTGCGAGGAGGCCGAGCCGGTCTCGGAGGCGCCGCGCTGCACGTCACCGATGTTGGTCGAGACCCGCTGCGTGCCGTGAGCGGCCTGCTGGACGTTGCGGGAGATTTCCTGCGTGGCGGCGCCCTGCTCTTCCACCGCGGCTGCAACCGTCGACGAGATCTCCGACAGCCGCTCGATGGTGCCGCTGATCTCCCTGATCGAGCCGACCGATTCTTCGGTCGCCGCCTGGATGCCCGAGACCTGCTGGGCGATCTCGCCGGTGGCTTTCGCAGTCTGTTCGGCAAGCGCCTTGGACTTCGGAGGCGACGACGGCAAAGCCGCGGCCGGCCTCGCCCGCGCGCGCGGCCTCGATGGTGGCGTTGAGCGCCAACAGGTTGGTCTGGCCTGCGATCGTGCTGATGAGCTCGACCACATCGCCGATGCGCGCCGCCGCCTTGGAGAGCTCGCCGACCCGTTCGTTGGTCCTGCTTGTCTGCACCACGGCCTCGCCCGCGATGCGGGCCGATTCCTGCACCTGACGCGCGATCTCGCTGACCGAGGACGAGAGCTCTTCCGTGGCGGAGGCAACCGCCTGGACGTTGGCCGAGGCCTCCTGCGAGGCGGCGGCAACTTCCGTTGACAAATCCTGGGCCCGCGTGGCCGTCGTGGTCAGCGTGCCGGCCGAGGCTTCGAGCTCGTTGGAGGCGGACGACACGGTGTCGACGATCTCGCCGACCGCGCGCTCGAACTGACTGGCCAGATTGCGCATGTCGGCCTTGCGCTGCTCAGCCTGATGCGCCTCGACCTCGGCCTGCTCGTGGCGCAGGCGCTCGGTCTCGACCATGCTCTCCTTGAACACCTGGATCGCCGCAGCCATGTCGCCGATCTCGTCGGCCTTGCCACGGCCGGGGATCTCGACCTCAAGGTCGCCGTTTGCGAGCGTGCCCATCGCGCGGGTCATCGCAGTCAACGGCCCGGCGATGCTGCGGCCGATCAGGAAGGCGACGAGCGCACCGAACAGAACTGCAAGCCCGCCCGCCATCTCCTGAATCCACGTCGTATCGGCGATGACGCCGTCGGCGAGCGCGCGCGACTTCTGGTAATCGGCCTTCAGTCCGGTTTCCGCGACCTTGAGCTTGTCGACGCTTTCGGCGATCAGAGGCGCAATGGTGTTCCGGTAGATCTCGTCCGCCTCGAGGATCGCGGCGGACGTCGTTTCGAAAGCCGCCTTATAGACCGCAAGCGAAGTCTTGACCGGTCCGAGCGCCGCTTTGACCTGATCCGGCAGGCCGCTCTTTTCAAGCGTCGTCAGGCGCTGTTGCGCGCGATCGGTGTTGGTCCTGAAGGTCGTGGGCCCCTTGGCGTCACGCACGGCGAGGAAGCGCCAGTTGGCGATGCGAACCAGGAGGATCTTGGATTCGAGATCGGCGACGGGAGCTGTAACCTCCGGATCGCTGGTCACGCGCGCCGCATCCATCAGCTTACCGGTGTTGGCCGTCAGCTCGTCGCCGCCGGCCAGAAGAACGGCCTTGCCATTCGTCGTCTCGTTGACCGCGCCGCCCATGCGCTCGCGCAGCGACTTCATCTTCTCGACGTCGCCGATGAGGCCGTTGTAGATCGCGAGCCGCTCCTGCGAGAGCGTCGACTTGGCCGCGGCCTTCAGCAGCTCCACCGTTGCCGCCTCCCGCTCCGCGGCTTCCTTGAAGGCGGACTGGTCGGCGTCATAGATGTAGCGCAAATTGGCGCGCCGGAGCGCCTGAAGGTTGATCGAGATTTCCTGCACCCGCGCCGTGTTGTCCGAGAGCGTGGAGAGCCGCGTCATCTGGGCCTGTACGGCCCACAAATTCCAGACCGCAACCACCGCCATGATCAAACCGACGGCCACCAGAAGCGAGAATCCGGCGTAGAGACGCCCACGGATTCTCAAACGCAAGCTCGGCATTTTCACATCCACCCACGCGGCAAGGGAACGGCGCGGCCGAACGACTCCCCGGGACATCGCAACGGCCGCCCTCGCAGCCGTGATCGCCACCGGCGATTCGTGCTGCGCAGCGACACAATGCGGAACAATCCTTAATTGAATGCTGTATTCAGGTAGTATGGACTACGGTGACGACAGGTGAACCGTGCGGCAAGACCGCGCGATGCAGGCAATGCTGCGATCATCTGCACAAGAAATCGGCAATCGGAATCCGCTGGCAGACAAGCGCTGCCGGGCACATCGCTCGCAGCCGGCTGACAGGTACCACCTACTTTCGCCAGACGGGCTTATCGAGCTCGTGCGAGATCTCCGAACGGCTGGCGCCTATGTCCTGTAACTCCCGTTCACTCATGGCGGCAAGCTGACGACGGACGCGGCCCCGCTCTCGCCACGCCTGCAGGGTCGCCCGGACCGTCCGCCACAGCCGGACGATCATCGCCGGCGGTGACGGATGACGACATCGCTCGGTCGCTGCAAAGCTCAAGCGGCTCAGCTCGCCGTCCTCACGGCGGCTTGCGGATACGGGCCCAGCGCCTTCTCGGTCAGGACCGAGTCGCAATACTCTCTGATCTCCTTGATCTTGCCGTCCTCCAGCCGGAACACGAGGCAGTAGTCGTTGTCGTAGCGCGCACCCTCGCAGGTGACGTTGTCGCCCTTGGCCTCCACCACCACGACATCGCCCTCGGCGATGAAGCGATGGGCGATCGTGCGCGTCCGGTCGGCGAGGCGCGAGCGGACGTGGCCGTGCAGGTCGTTCAGGATCGACTCTTTCCCTGCGAAGGCGCGCGACCAGGAATATTGCCCGGTCACGACCCATCGGGCGTCGTCGGCGAGGCTGGCGGTGAACAGCGCACGGTCGCGCGCGGCCGGATCGGGGTTCGCGGCGGCGGCGAAAATGTCCTGCATCAGTTTCTTGTTGGTTGCAGCGCTCATGGCGGCATCTCCGTTGGTAAAAACACGGAGATCATCGGCGCGATATCGAAATTCTTCAAATCGATAATGAATATGATATCTATTCATATCATGAATTTGAATTCGCTTGACCTCAATCTCCTGACCGCGCTCGACGCGCTGCTGCGCGAGGCCAATGTCAGCCGCGCCGCGTTACGGATTGGCCTGTCGCAGCCGGCAACCAGCCACGCGCTGCAGCGGCTGCGCGACATTTTTGGCGATCCGCTGCTGGTGCGCACCGGTGCGCGCATGGAGCTGACACCGCGAGCCCAATCGCTGCGCGCGCCGCTGGCGCAGGCGCTCGATCAGGTGCGCGGGCTGTTTGTGCCCGACGACTTCGACGCCGCCCGCAGCGAGCGGCAGTTCCGCCTGATGATGCCGGATCTCGCAGTCGAGCTGCTGATGCCGCCTCTGATGGAGAAGGTCACGCGGCTTGCGCCCAATGTCCGCATCGACGTCGTGCCGTGGCGGGGCCCGGCGATCTTCCACGCCGAATTCGCCCGCACCATCGATCTCGTCATCTCGATCGGCAACGCCTTCAAGGGCTTTCACCGGCAATTGCTCTACACCGACAGCGATGCGCTGGCGGTGCGGCGCGGCCATCCCATGGCTGCGAAGCTGAAACGGCGGGAGGCCTTCCTCGCCGCGCGCCATGTCGGCGTGATCATCCGCGGCCAGGCTGAGGACCTGATCGACACCTGGCTGCGCGCCAAGGGCATCGAGCGGCACATCGCGCTCGTCGTCTCGGGCTATCTCGAGGCGCTGCACGTCGCCGCCCGCACCGATCTCGTCGCCTTCGTCCCGCGCCGGCTGATCGCGGCGCTGTCGAAGCAGCTCGGCCTCGTCACAGTGACGCCGCCGCTCGATCCCGGCATCGACGAGCAGTTCATGTTCTATCCGACCCGCGCGCAGATGGACCCCGGCTCGATCTGGCTGAGACGGCTGATGCTGGAGACGGGACGGGAGTTGAACCGAAAGAGCTCGTAGGGTGGGCAAAGCGAAGCGTGCCCACCGTGCTCCTGCGCCGAAGCGATAAGGAAAAGATGGTGGGCGCGGCGCTCCGCGCCTTTGCCCACCCTACAAGACCGCTGTCTATCGCTGCGGAAACGAAAGCTGGTGGGTTACGCTTCGCTAACTGTGGAATCTCAACAGGTCGTCCTCCGGGAGACGGAGGCGGCTGATGGGTGGTTTGGCTTGCAAACTACCGTGTGGGCGATGCCAGTTGTAGTGCTGAAGCCAGATTGGCAGGTTTTTGGCGCGCTGGTCTGAGGTGTCGTAGGAGCGAGCGTAAGCCCACTCGCGCAGCGCTGTCTGGATGAAGCGTTCGGCCTTGCCGTTTGTTTGGGGCCGATATGGTCTGGTGAAGATGTGCCTGAGGCCGAGCTTCCCGCACGCTCTGGCGAAGGCCTTGGCACGGTAGCAAGAGCCATTGTCGGTCATGATGCCGGTGACCTTCATACCGAGGCTGCGGTAGTAAGCGACGGCTTCCCTGAGGAAGGCGATGGCACTTTCCTTTTTCTGATCACGCCGGATCTGGGAGAAGGCCAGGCGCGATGCATCGTCGATCGCCACGTGGACGAACTCGTGGCCGGCGCCGCGGCTTTCACCCTTCTGACGATCGTGCGTGATGCGGTGGCCGGGTCTGACGAACCTGCCGAGCTTCTTGATGTCGATATGGATCAGCTCGCCGGGCTGCTCGCGCTCGTAGCGGCGCACCGGCTCGGCCGGCTCCAGATCGCGTGTCCGGCTTAATCCCAGGCGGCGGAGTATGCGGCTGACGGTGGCCCGTGACAGCCCAACCTCGGCTGCGATCTGCTTGCCGGTGTGGCGCTGCCGGCGCAACGCCTCGACGGCCTCGCACGTGGCCCGCGGGGTTTGGCTTGGCGATGAAAGGGGTCTGGAGGAACGATCACGCAATCCCTCGACACCTGCTGCGCGGAACCGCTCGACCCATTTGGCTACCGTTTTCGGTGTCGTGTTGAACTGGTCAGCCGCGGCAGCCTGGCTCAGTCCGTCCTCGACCACGCCTCGCACCATCGCCTCTCGACCTGTGGGCGTCAAAGGCGCATTCTTGTGGACGTTCATCTGGTCTCTCCGTGGAAACGTTGAAGCTTCGCAACCTCAGCTTCCTCGGTTCAGACCAGATGGACAACCTCCTGAGACACCAAAGCTA
>NZ_LSEF01000047.1:110272-252316 GCF_001641695.1 Bradyrhizobium neotropicale | reverse complement strand
GTCGTGCTGCCGGGCCTTGGCCGCAAGGACGAGATCGGCGAGATGGCCGGCGCGGTCGAGGAGTTCAAGATGCAGGCGGTGGCGAAAGCCGAGCGCGATGCTGCCGCCAGCGAGGCCCAGAACAAGGAAGCAAGTGCGGCGCGCCGTTCCGAGCTGATCCGCTTTGCCGACGATTTCGAAAGCGCCGTGGGCGCCATCGTCTCCAACGTCTCGGCCTCTGCCGTGCAGCTTGAATCGGCGGCCTCGACGCTGACCCGCACCGCCGAGACCACGCAGAGCCTGTCGAGCCAGGTCGCCGGCGTGTCCGAGCAGGCCTCGAGCAACATGCAGTCGGTCGCGACCGCGACCGAGGAGCTGTCGGCCTCCGTCGAGGAGATCGGCCGCCAGGTCCGCGACTCCAGCCGCATCGCGGAAGCCGCCGTGGTGCAGGCCAAGGAGACCGACGGCCGCATCGGCAAGCTTTCGCATGCCGCCCAGCAGATCGGCGAGGTGGTCAAGCTGATCACGGCGATCGCCGAGCAGACCAATCTTCTGGCGCTCAACGCCACCATCGAGGCGGCGCGCGCCGGTGAGGCCGGCCGCGGCTTTGCCGTGGTCGCGAGCGAAGTGAAGTCGCTGGCGAGCCAGACCGCGAAGGCGACGGACGAGATCTCCTCGCATATCGCAGGGATGCAGGGCGCGACCGCCGAATCGGTTGCCGCGATCAAGGAGATCGGCGCGACCATCGGCCAGATCTCGACGATTTCGACCTCCATCGCCAGCGCGGTGGAGCAGCAGGGTGCCGCCACCCAGGAGATCGCCCGCAGCGTCCAGAACGTCGCGCAAGGCACGCAAGCCGCCGCCACCGACATCGGCCAGGTCAACCGCGGCGCCGCCGAGACCGGCTCGGCCTCGGAGGAGGTGCTGAATTCGGCCAAGTCGCTCTCCAGCGAGAGCACCCGCCTCCGCGCCGAGCTCGACCGCTTCATGGGAAATATCAGGGCGGCGTAACGCTCAGGTCGGGCCACGCTCTCCAATGTCGTCCCGGCGAAGGCCGGGACGACGGCGGAGTTAAATGCGCCGTCCGAGCTTCACTCCCGCCCGAACGCCCGCTTCAGCTCCACCTTCGCCTTCTCCAGCCGCGTGCGTTGTGTCTTGGGCAGGGTCCTGCCGGCGCGGTTGATGTAGAAGGTCAGCATCGAGAGTGCCGAGCGATAGGCACCAGTCTTGCGGCGCGAGCTGTGTTCGGCCGATCGCTTCAGTGATGCCGCGATCTTCGTCGGGCTCGTCTGCTTGAACACGCCGCGCTTGAGATCGAGCGCGTCGCTCTCCTTCGTCACGCGCTGCGACCAGCGTTTCGGCGCGGCGCGCTTTGTGCTCTTGCGCGCGCTCGTGCTGCGCCTTGCCGTGCTCGTCTTCGTCCGGCGCGTCGTCTTCCGTGCGCCGCTCTTTCGCGAATGTGTCGTCTTTCTGACCTGAGCCATGCGTCAACTCCTTGCGGCTCCATCGGAAACGGGCGGCCTCAGGGGGTGTTCCTAAGGGAACCTGTCGTCGCGGCAGACGTTGTCGCCCGTGGCAGGCGTAATGCCGCACTGGCATGATCGGATCGACCCCGTCCACATCACGTGCCGCGGGGGCGGTGGTATTGATCAGACACAACACGCGATGGAATTGCAGCAGAGCCCAGCGCTGAATCTTGGTCCTGCGGCGTCAGTGGCGGCCGCGGCGGACCGCATCGTCGAGACCAGCATACCTTCGCGGCTCGACGCGCTGCCGTGGAGCGGCTTTCACAGCCGCGTCGTGCTGGCGCTCGGCATCACCTGGATCCTCGACGGCCTCGAAGTGACGCTCGCCGGCGCACTCTCCGGCGCGCTGAAGCAGAGTCCGTTGCTGCAGTTCTCCAATCTCGATCTCGGCATCGCCAATTCCGCCTATCTCGCCGGTGCGGTGCTGGGCGCGCTCGGCTTCGGCTGGCTCACCGACCGCATCGGCCGCAAGAAGCTGTTCTTCATCACCCTTGCGGTCTATCTCTCGGCAACGGCCGCAACCGCGCTGTCCTGGAATATCGCGAGCTACGCGCTGTTCCGCTTCCTCACCGGCGCCGGTATCGGCGGCGAATACACGGCGATCAACTCGACCATCCAGGAGCTGGTGCCGGCGCGCTATCGTGGCTGGACCGATCTCGTCATCAACGGCAGTTTCTGGATCGGCGCCGCCATGGGCGCCGTGGCCGCCATCGTGCTGCTCGATCCAGCTTTCATCGGGCCGGATCTCGGCTGGCGCCTCGCCTATCTCATCGGCGCAACGATCGGCCTCGTCGTGCTGTTCATGCGGATGTGGATCCCGGAGAGCCCGCGCTGGCTGATAATCCATGGCCGCCCCGACCAGGCCCATGCCATTGTCGACGAGATCGAAAGCTCGGTGGTCGGACATCGGCAGGAGGATCGCGAAGGCTTTGCCAAGATTCGCCTGAAGATGCGCGACCACACGCCGCTCGGTGAAGTCTGGCACACGCTGTTCTTCGCCTATCGGCAGCGCGCGGTGGTCGGCCTCGTGCTGATGAGCGCGCAGGCCTTCTTCTACAATGCGATCTTCTTCACCTTCGCGCTGGTGCTGACCGATTTCTACGGCATCAGCGCCGATCACGTCGGCTGGTATCTCCTGCCTTTCGCCGCCGGCAATTTCCTCGGCCCGCTCCTGCTTGGCCGTCTGTTCGATACGCTCGGCCGCCGCACCATGATCATGTTCACCTATGGCGCATCAGGCCTGCTGCTGGCGCTGTCGGGCTATCTGTTCTCGATCGGCGCATTGAGCGCGCAGGGGCAGACCATCGCCTGGATGGTGATCTTCTTCTTTGCTTCGCCGGCCGCGAGCGCGGCCTATCTCACCGTCAGCGAAACGTTTCCTCTGGAGGTTCGCGCGCTGGCGATCGCGGTGTTCTACGCGGTCGGCACCGGCATCGGTGGCGTCATCGGGCCGGCGCTGTTCGGCGCGCTGATCGACACCGGCTCGCGCACCAGCGTGTTCGCCGGCTATCTCTTGGGGTCGGTGCTGATGATCGCGGCCGCGATCGTGGCGTGGCGCTACGCCGTCTCCGCGGAGCGCAAACCGCTCGAACAAATCGCGCGGCCGCTCGCCTTTATGGAGTAGACTATGGAATCAGATCTGGCGGAAATGCCGTTGAACGACGAACCGACCATGCGCGATGACGAGGATACGCCGGAAACGGTGCCGGTTCCGCACGCGCTCGTGCCGCACCTGAACGAGACCGCGATCCTGCTCGACATCGACGGCACGCTGCTCGACCTGATGCCGACGCCGCGCGAGGTCTGGGTGCCGCCGGGCCTGTCTGATACGCTCAACCGCCTGGTCGAGCGTACGTCGGGCGCGCTGGCGCTGGTCAGCGGCCGCTCGCTCAACGACATCGATTTGATCTTCGCGCCCGATGTCTTTCGCGCCGTTGCCGGCCACGGCGCGGAAATGCGCCTGTCCCTGGACAATGAAGCTGACGACGTGCACGCTCCGCCGCTGGACAAGGAGTTGAAGCGGCGGCTGGCGGCGATCGCCAAGCTCAGCCCGGGCATTCTGCTCGAAGACAAGGGCTATTCCCTGGCACTGCACTACCGCCTTGCGCCGCATGCGGAAAAAGCGATCTACGAATCCGTCTCGCTGATCCGCGCCGACCTGCCCAATGCACCGATCGAGGTGCTGCCCGGCAAGTTCGTCTGCGAGATCAAGCATTCCGGCTTCACCAAGGCGAGCGGCGTGCGCGAATTGATGAAGCACGAGCCTTTCAAGGGACGCCGTCCGATCTTCATCGGCGACGACGTCACCGATGAGACCGTGTTCGCGATCATGCCGGATATGGACGGGCTCGCTTTCTCGGTCGGCCGCCGCGCCATCGGCGTCAACGGCCATTTCGATGCACCGCGCGACGTGCGCGAGTTCCTCGCGCGTCTGCTCGATAATCCGAGCATGTGATCCTGACCTATCACGCGGTGACGAATCGTCCCGTGCTTTAGGTAAAAGCAAGGCAACGCCATCTCAGAGCCACAATACCTCTCGCGCAGCTCTCTCGCGTACGCGAATTCATGCTCCGCAACACGGCTGCAAAAACTGTCTTTGCAGGCAAATTTCCGGGTTCCGCAGGCAAACCCGGTTCCAACGCGCGCGCCCGATTTTGGTTTCAATTGGTTGAAACGATGAACAGGAACCTTATTGATGAACGTCAGTTAAACGGGACGGAATGAACAGGAGGGGACGACCTGTGAATCTTGTCGTCGTTTCGAACCGCGTCGCGCGCGGTAAGCCAAATGAACCCATGACGGGCGGCCTCGCGGCTGCTCTGCTTCCGGTGGTGGAATACTCAGGCGCGATCTGGGTGGGTTCCTCGGGTCGCGTGCGCGACGGCCAGCAGAAGGAACCGTTCGCCGAGATCGAAGCACTCGGTACCGGTGCCTTGGCGACGCTGGATCTGCCGGCGGCGCATTACGGCGGCTATTACGAAGGTTTCGCCAATTCGGCGTTGTGGCCGGCGTTGCATTCGCGCAGCGACCTGATCCGCGTCTCGCAGGGCGATTACCTCAGCTATCGCGAGGTCAACGCCTTCATGGCGCGCGCGCTGCTGCGCTTCCGAAAGACGCGGACTGCGTTCTGGGTGCAGGACTACCATTTCCTGGCGCTCGGCGCGGAGTTGCGGGATCTCGGCATCGACGATCCGATCGGCTTCTTCCTGCACACGCCCTGGCCGGTGACAGCGGTGATGCAGGGCGTACCGAATCATCGCGAGCTGATCACGGCGATGCTGGCCTACGATCTCCTGGGTTTCCAGACTGAGACCGATCGCCAGAACTTCCTCGGCTATCTCGGCGGCGAGCTGGGCCTGAGCGTCGAGGACGGCATCGTGCTCTCGCAGCATGGCCGCACGCGCTGCGAGGTGTTCCCGATCGGCATCGATGCGGAGAAGTTCGCGCAATATGCCGCAAAGTCGGTCTCGCATCCTGACGTGTCGCGGCTGCGCCGCAGCCTCAACGGCGAGCGGCTCGCGATCGGCGTCGACCGGCTCGACTATTCCAAGGGCCTCGTCAACCGCATCAGCGCGTTCGACCGGCTCTGGACCGAGCACCCCCAATTCTCGCGCAGCATCTCGCTGCTGCAGATCGCCAACCCCTCGCGCGGCGGCATCGAGGCCTATGGCAATCTTCAGAACGAGGTTGCGCGGCTGGTCACCGACGTCAACGGCCGCCATGGCGAGGTGGATTGGACTCCGATCCGCTATCTCAACAAGGGCTTCAGCCAGGCCGTGCTCGCGGGCCTCTACCGCACCGCGCAGGTCGGCGTGGTGACGCCGCTTCATGACGGCATGAACCTCGTTGCCAAGGAATATGTCGCCGCCCAGAACCCGGCTGATCCGGGTGTGCTCGTGCTGTCGAAATTCGCCGGCGCCGCCAACGAGCTCGACACGGCGCTGCAGGTCAATCCGCACGACATCGACGGCATGGCGCGCGCGATCGCGATCGCGGCCGCGATGCCGCTCCCCGAGCGCAAGATGCGCTGGGATGCGATGATGAAGAAGCTGCGCGGTCACACCATCCAGCAATGGTCGAGCGATTTCGTCGCCGAGCTCGAGAAGTGCCGCACCCAGAAAGCCGCCGTCGCTCCGCTCGCCGCCCAACCGCCGCAAGCATTGCGCTGGCTGAAGTCGGCGATATCGGGCGTGAGATTGATTTAGACCTCTTCTCCCTCTCCCCCGTTCTTACGGGGAGAGGGTCGGGGTGAGGGGCTGCTTCCACAAAGACGGTCACAGATGGACTCGCGGAGGGTCCCCCTCACCCGATCGCTTCGCGATCGACCTCTCCCCGCAAGCGGGGCGAGGTGAAGGCGAGCGCCTCAATAACAATACGACACGCCCTCCAAAATCGCGCACTGCCGCTTGTTCGGCGCGTTGGGATCATCCAGCGGCACCATGCCCTTGCCTTGGCCGACGAACACGCCGGGCCCGACATGGATCGACGACTTGTTGCCGATGATCACGCTCTGATGCGGCGTCGAGCTTGAGCGCGTGCCGTCCGGCCAGATGATGGCGTCGCCCGACAGCACCCCGCGCCGCCCGTCGTCGCAGCTGACGTCGACCCCTTGCCGCGTGCAGGCCTGCGCAAGGGCAGGCGGGGCGAAGGGGGCGGCAAGGGCCGAGAGCAGGCCCAGCGCGGCGATGGTTTTGCGGATGGTCATGGTGTCCCCGAGCATGTTTGGCGGTCAGTAGTGAATCGTCGCGCCAAACCCGCCCCCGGTTCAGCCGACAGGCGACTTTAAGCCGCCGCACGGCGGCGTATATTCTCACGTAATTACAATGTCTTACGGAAAATTCACCCGATTTCCCCGCAGTCCCTTGCAAAATCATCTCTGCCCCTTCAAGAGAGGGCGCTCCGGAGAGATGGCCGAGTGGCTTAAGGCGCACGCTTGGAAAGCGTGTGTGCGGGAAACCGTACCGTGGGTTCGAATCCCACTCTCTCCGCCATATGGCCGATCTCGTACGCCAGGCTACGATCCTCCCCATCGCGTGCTCCGGGCGCGGGCACAGTGAGTGCAGGGTGGGTGCACGCGACTGAACGCCGTCGTCCAGGTTCGATGAAACGGCATCAATTGTTCGGAAAGGCGGCAAGCAGCCGACCGGCGCCCGACACGCTCGGGCCCTTATTGCCCGAGCATCCCTGAAAATTGTCGTAGTTGGTCGGTTCAAAATGGATGTGGTCTTTGACCAGTTTGCCATGTTCGGAATCGATAGCCCAGCCGATCAATCCGATGTGCATGTGTTGAAGATAGCGCACCAGCGACAAGGCGATTTCAGGGAGTCGGCCGTCGACGCAGCCGTTCGTCTCGACTGCATTCCATTCGGTGGCGATGATCGGGTAGCTGGCGGCATCTCGACCAAAATGCGCGCGGAAATAGGACTCCGGCGTCGTCGTCGGCTCCTTCTTCAAGCCGTCGAAGTAAGGATGGACGGCGAGAGCGAGCCTGTTGGGCATAGAATCGTGCACCAGTGGGAACAAGTCGTTCGTCCATTGCGCATAGCCTAGTCCATCCAACAGCAGGATGTTGCGAGCTCCCATGCCCCTGAACATGTCGACGAGGCCTTGCATTTCGCCCGCCCATTCCTTGCGCGCCTGATCCCAGTTGGCCCGGCACGGTTCATTGAACAGTTCGAACATGACGCCGGGATCATTGATGACAGACGGAGCAATCGTCTTCCAGGCTCGTTTCGTGCTGTCATTCGGCATGCAAGGCAGGTTTGGCACGCCATTTTCACCCTGCGAGTCCATGTTCGGAATGACGACAAAGCCGCTGGCTCGCGCTTGCCGGATGGCGTTCAGCACCTCGTCACGATAGGTCGACGAATAGATGGTTGACTGTGGATCAAGCCCAGGCTGACTGATGGTCAGGCGAATTGTCTGAGCGCCAAAGACACTCTTGATCGCCTCTATTTCCGTCGGCCCCCAGTACTGACGCAGTTGTCTCGCTGATTCCTGCAGAGACGGGGACTCGTAGTTGCCGAGCGGCCGATTGAACGCTTCGACATCGATTCCCTTAGGCAGCCACGGCTTGCCGTCCAGATAGAAGTCCTTGCCTACGATGGTCACATTCTGTGCCGCCGTTGCTGACAGAGGCAAAAGAAGACCCAGCACCAACGCGACATATCTCACCACGATCCGGAATTGGCCTGCAGTTGGATCGCGCGCCATCGCGCCGCCAAACGTCGGGAAGAGCGTCGCCGAAAGCGATAGTAGAGAGGCCACTATCGATCTTGTCAGCATGCCGCTGTTCTCAGTTATTCGGGAAGTTGGCAAGCAATCTGCCGCCGCCCCAGTCCGGGGTGGACGCGCGCTGGCCGTTGGGCGTGGGAAGGCAGCCATGAAAGTCTTCGTAGCCGAATGGCTCGAAATGGTCGTGATCTTTGACAAGCCGACCGTGGTCGGCAGGAAGACCATTTTCTTGCACATAAATCGAACGATCTCGTACGAGAGCAAAGTAAACTTGCACGCGCCACAATGCAGAACTCGGATGTAGGGGCGATGAACGTCGGCGCGACGGCTGGCCGGAGCCGCGGCGCGCTTCCGGCTTGGTGGCGCCTGCTCGGCGACGGACGGTAGCGCGGGGCAGGTCATGGAGGCGAAATCCCCGTAGACCAAACGGTGGGTTTTGGGCTAGGAAGATCTAGAAATGTTTTGTCTTTCATCGGGGATTGACTGAAACTTTCTCCGCCAGCCAGCCTCATCCAACCAGTTTCCACCTCCCGTCTCCCGCGCGCTTCAGCGCCGGGTCGCCGACGCGCACATGCTCGGCCAGAAAATCGATGAAGGCGCGCACGCGTGCGGGCAGGGGCGCGGTGTGGCCGACATAGACGGCGTGAATGTCTTCGCGGTCGCCTGGATTGTAGCTTTGCAGCACCGGCACGAGGCGGCCGGCTTCGATGTCGGGGCCGATATGGAAGAGGGCGAGACGGGCAAGGCCGACGCCGCCGAGAGCGAGGCGACGGGCGGCTTCGCCGTCGCTGGCACGCGCGGCGGGCGGCGGCACGGCTTCCTCGGTGCGGTCGCCGCGCTTGAATGGCCAGCCCCGGATCGCGCGCGGAAAGGTCCAGCCGATGCCGCGATGCTCGGCGAGATCCGCCGGCGTCTTCGGGGTGCGGAAGCGCGCCAGATAATTCGGCGCGCCGACCACCGCCATGCGGCTGGTCCCGAGCTTGCGCGCGACGAGGCGTGAGGTCCGTAACGGTCCGGCGCGGATCGCAACGTCGGCGCGCTCCTGCATGAGGTCGATCAGCGTGTCGGTCAGCACGAGATCGAGCGTGACGTCCGGATGCTGTTCGAGGAAGCGCGGGATCAGTGGCATCACATGCAGCATGCCAAAGGGAATGTTGCTGTTGACCGTGAGCCGTCCGCGCGGCGCGGCGCCCGAGGCCGCCTCGCGCTCGGCCTCCTCCATCTCGGCGAGGATGCGCACGGCGCGCTGGTAGAAGGCCTGGCCTTCCTCCGTGAGGGTGAGCTTGCGCGTGGTGCGGTTGATCAGCCGCGTGCCGAGGCGCGCCTCCAGTCGCGAGATCAGCTTGCTGACGCCCGACGGCGTCAAGCGCAGCTTTCGCCCGGCGTGGGTGAATCCGCCCAAATCGACGACGCGGACAAAAACCTCCATCTCGGCGGAGCGGTTGAGGTCGAAACGGGCCATGTTGAATTCACGTCACAAATGATTGGATTGCGGACATCCTAATGCTTTTGCCGCGGTGCGGCTATCTGCGGGGCTCAGTCCTCTCATTGGAAGTCTCGCATGCCTCCCGCCGTCCTCGCCCTCACCGCCGGTGCCTTCGGCATCGGCACCACCGAATTCATCATCATGGGCCTGTTGCTCCAGGTCGCCGCCGACATGCACGTCTCCGTGCCGGTCGCAGGTCTCCTCATCTCCGGCTATGCGCTCGGCGTCTTCATCGGCGCGCCGGTCCTGACTCTCGCCACGCGGCGGATGCCGCGGAAGACCGTGCTGCTCGCGCTGATGGCGATCTTCACGCTGGGCAATGCCGCCTGTGCGCTGGCGCCGAACTATGAACTGCTGATGGCGGCGCGCGTGCTGACCTCGCTCGCTCACGGCACCTTCTTCGGCGTCGGCTCGGTGGTGGTGACCAGCCTCGTGGCCGAGGACAAGCGCGCCTCCGCGATCGCCACCATGTTCATCGGCCTGACCGTCGCGACATTGCTCGGCGTGCCCTTCGGCGCCTGGTTCGGCCTGATGCTGGGCTGGCGCGCGGCGTTCTGGGCGGTGACGGTGATCGGTGTGATCGCCTTCGCAGTGGTCGCGGCTCTCGTGCCCGGCCACGTCGGCAGCGGCGACAAGCCCATCTCGCTTGCTGAAGAAGTCGCGGTGCTCGGCCGGCCGCAAGTGCTGCTCGGCCTTGCCATGACCGTGTTCGGCTTCGCCGGCCTGTTCGTCGTCTTCACCTATATCCAGCCGATCCTGACGCGCTTCACCGGCTTTCCGGAAGCCGCGGTCTCGCCGATCCTCCTGGTGTTCGGCGTCGGCCTTGCCATCGGCAATGTCGCGGGCGGCAAGCTCGCCGACCGTGGGCTGGCACGCGCCTTGATCGGCACGCTCGCCGCGCTAGCCATCGTGCTCGTGGGTCTTGCCGCGGCGCTATCGATCAAGAGCCTTGCCATCGTGCTCATCCTGCTGCTCGGCATCGCCGCCTTCGCGACTGTGGCGCCGCTCCAGCTTCGCGTGCTGGAGGCCGCCGGCCCCAGCGGCCGGACGCTGGCCTCCAGCCTCAACATCGCGGCCTTCAATCTCGGCAACGCGCTCGGCGCCTGGGCCGGCGGCGTCACCATCGATCGCGGCCTCGGTCTTTCCGCGCTGCCGCTGGTCGCGGCCGGCATCACCGCGGTCGGCATCGTGCTGGCGCTGTGGAGCCTCAGGCTCGACCGCGCGCCGGATGCGGTCGCGGCGTGCCCTGCCGAATAGAGCGAAGACACCCGACGATCCCCCGACAATTCGTCGCATTGGCCGCCAATGCGTCATGCAGAAACGCCGCTGTACACGCTTCATCGCCCTCCGTAACTTCCGCTGCGCAATTTCAGGAGAATGCGACGTGGCGAAGAAGACGGTGACCAGGAAGAAAACTGCTTCGAAGAAATCGGCGGCGAAGACCTCGAGCAGGAAGACCAGCGCCCGCAAGGGGGCTGTTGCCAAGCCGGCGAAGAAGGCCGCGTCACGCAAGTCGGCTACAGCGCGCCGTCCCAAGGGGCCAGTCTGGCAATGGTCGGCGGTCGAGACCGCGGCTGCGATCCGCGCGGGCGCAATCTCCGCAGTTGAGACGGTCGAAGCACATCTGGAACGGATGCGGGCGGTCAATCCGAGGCTGAATGCGGTGGTCGTCGATCTCTCGGAAGATGCGCTCGCGGCGGCGCATGCGGCCGACAAGCAGCGCGCCAAGGGCGGCGAACTCGGCCTGCTGCACGGCGTGCCGATCACCATCAAGGAGAACGTCGACTATGAAGGCCGGGCGAATTTCAACGGCGTGCCGGCCAACAAGGACCTCATCGCGCCATCCGACTCGCCAGTCGTCCGCAACCTGAAGAAGGCCGGCGCGATCGTCATCGGGCTGACCAACACTCCGGAATTCTCCTTCCGCGGCTTCACCGACAATCCCCTGCACGGGCTGACATTGAACCCCTGGGATCCCGACATCACCTGCGGCGGCTCCTCGGGCGGCGCGGGCTCGGCTGTCGCCGCCGGCATCGGCACCATCGCGCATGGCAACGATATCGGCGGCTCGCTGCGCTGGCCGGCACATTGCAACGGTGTTGCGACCATCAAGCCGACGCAGGGGCGCATCCCCGCCTTCAACCAGAGCGCAACCGCCGAGCGGCCGATGCTGGCGCATCTGATGTCGGCGCAGGGGCCGCTTGCCCGCCATGTCGCGGATGTTCGCCTCGCGCTGGAGGTGATGAGCCAGCGCGATCCGCGCGACCCCTGGTGGGTGCCGGCGCCGCTGGTCGGCCCGAAGCCGAAGGGACCGATCAAGGTCGCGCTGGCGAAAATCCCCGAGGATATGGACGTCGATCCGCAGGTGGCGGCGGCGCTGCGCCAGGCCGCCGATCACCTCGAGCGTTCCGGCTACCGCGTCAGCGAGGTCGAGGTGCCCGACATCAACGGAGTCTGGCAGGCCTGGTGCGACATCATCACCAACGAGACCGTGGTGATGCAGGAAGCCGCGATGCTGAAGGTCGCCTCGGAGGACTTCCACAAGGCGTGGGGCGGCATGAAGACCGAAGCCAACGTGCTCGATCTGCCGGCCTGGATGCGCGCCACCGCCGCGCGCAACGGCCATATCCGCGCCTGGCAATTGTTCTTCGAGGAATATCCGGTGGTGCTGGCGCCGACCACGGTAAAGCCGACGCCGGGACCGCGCGAGGACATCGTCAGCGCCGAGCGCGTGCGCGAGATCTTCTGGGGCGAGATCCGCTTCATTTCGGCGATCAACGTGCTGGGCCTGCCCGGCGCCGTGGTGCCGGTGGCACTGCATGACGGCAAGCCGATCGGCGTGCAACTGATCGCCGGACGCTACCGCGAGGACCTCGCGCTCGATGCGGCCGCCGCGATCGAGAAGCGCGCCGGCGTGCTCGTGCAGCGGCTGTGGGAGCAGATGGCCTGAACCGGCAGCAGGGGCTTCGCGCATTGCGCGAGGCCCCTGCTTGTTGGGCGTGGCGGGACGGCCTGGTTCGTCGGATGCGAGCGTTGCTCTCGCATTCTCATTCGTGGAAGCATCCCCTCATCCGGCACGCTCCGCGCGTCACCTTCGCCCACAGGGGAGAAGGTGCATCACACCCTTGCCTCGAGCACAGCGCGTGCTGCCGCGACATAGTCCGACCAATGAGCCTCCGCGTAGCGCTCGGCCTGCCGGGCGCAGGTGATGTCAGGTGCATGCGCGGCTGCGATCATGCGTGCAAAGCGCTCTTCGGCCACCGTCGCGCCGTCGTCCGCGGCCGTCGACGCGAAGGCCGGCGCTGCGTGAGGTGCCACGGCGAGCCCGGCCATTCCGGCGAGCAAGATGCGACGTGACGTCTTCATGGCTGTCGTCCTCCGTTGTCCGGCCTGCACTGTGGCGGGCGAGTGTGTCACTGCGGTCACGGCAGGGTACCCGTGTGCATTCGCCCAGTCCATCGGTTGCCGACGCCGCTTGACCGCGGCAGCGATCACGTTCCATTTAGCCGACTGTTCCGTCATCACAGCGCCACGCGTCGGATTGTCACGTGTCCTTCCGCAGTCAATCGTCCCGCCCGGCTTTGGCTGCTCCCGCCGCGGGACTGCTCTGTCTGATGATGTCCGCCGGCGCCGCCTTCGCCGCCGACGATGACGCCGCCGCTAAGCCGGCCGTTCCGAACATCTATCTCGATCTGCGCACGATCTATGCGGCGATCCCGGCGGGCACGCTTGGGCTCGGCTTCGGCAACACGTCGCTGTGGGCCGCGCTCGGAGCACTGGCGGTGCAGAGAGGCGCCGGATTGCCGAATGGCTTGCCGGCCGCGAAATCGATAGCCGTCGACCTGCCGCTGACCGTAGACGTCAGCGATCGCGTGTCGCTCTATGGCGGCGTGTCCGGCTCGACGATTGATCTCGGCGGCGGCTGGTCGTCGTTCGATATCACAAGCTGGAACATCGGTGTGCAGGCCGATCTCTATCAGCAGAACGGCGGGAAGATTCCGACGATCACGCTGCAATCCACCCTGACGCAGTCGGTGCCGAACGAGCAGGGCATGACGACGTCGTTCAACAACATCCTGGAATTCGACTACGCGCTGGACGAGGACGAGACGCGGGGCTGGCTTGCCGGCGTGCAATACACCCACACCGACATCGCCAGCCAGTTCGCCAGGATCAGGCCGTACACGATTCTCTATGCCGGCGGCTATTATCAATGGCCGAGCAACTGGAAGTTCACGGGGCGCTTGGGCGTGCAGTCATTCGGCGGTGCCCAGCTCGTCAATCAGACGCTGGCGCACTCCTTCACCCAGCCGATCCTGCGGCTCGATCTCGACCGCATGGATGACAACGACAACCGCCTGTTCGGCATCACCGCGCAGATCGCCTGGATGCCGAAGCCGTCCTACCAGCTGACGCTGCGGACGCCGCTTTACGCCGTGCGCAACTGACTGCGGTCGTCTCCCGCAATTGACCGCATGATGGTGTGCGACCTCGGGGGTCGGAGTGACCGCGCGCGTCAGTCCGGCACCGGCACGTCGAACGTGTTCAGCGTGACGGAGACCATGCAGTAGACGCCGACGAGGTACGACAGCTCGGCCGCGCCGTGCTCGCCGAATTCCTTCACTGCGGCGCGCCAGGTCAATTCCGGCAGCACGCCGCCGCTCACCAGCGCCGAGGCCATGTCGTAGGCGACCGCCTCCTGCTTGGTCAGGTCGACCGGCCGCTGTCCGGCGACGATGGTGGCAAGCTTCTCGTCGGACAGGCCGCGCTGCTCGGCCACCAGCACATGGGCATAGAGCTCGTAGCCGGAGCGGAAATGCGATCCAGTGACCAGGATCGCGACCTCGCGCACCGGAGCCGGCAGTAGCGGCTTAGCCGCGATCGCCTTGACCAGCTCCCACACCGGTCCGCCGAAGCGCGGTTCGCGGATCCAGGGATTCCAGGGCCCGAGCAGCGCGCCGTCCTCGCGCATGTTCACGAAGCCCTTGAAGTGGTCCTTGATGCCCGCTCGCATGTCGTCATAGAGCGGCTTCTGTTCGTCGGTCAGTTGTTTCGGATCGAGAATGGGAAGGCGCACGGCAGGATCTCCTCGTTGAGAAGGCGCGAAGCTCGCCCGCATCACTGCCCAAGGCAAGTGAAGTTGCCGTGACATGCCAGGTCGTAGAGCGTTCGGTCAGGCCGCGCGTCGCGACGCGCTGAACGCCTTGTTCAAAACTCCAGCGGCGCGTTGTCGACGACTTCCTTCATCACGAAGAAGGTGCGGGTCTGGCGCACGCCGGGCAGCGCGATGAGCTGCTCGCCATGGATGCGATTGAAGTCCTCCATGTCGCCGACGCGGATCTTGAGGAAGTAGTCGAAGTCTCCGGCGACGAGGTGGCAGTCGAGCACGAATTTCAGCTTGGCGATCGCCTGCTCGAACGTCGCAAAACTCTCCGGCGTCGAGCGGTCGAGCACGACGCCGACCATCACCAGCGTGCCCTTCGCCACCTTCTTTGGCGCGACCATGGCGCGGACGGTGGCAATGAACCCCTCCTCGAACAGGCGCTGGGTGCGGCGATGGCAGGTCGCCGGGCTGATCGCGACGGTTTCGGCCAGCTCTGCATTGCTGAGCCGGCCGTTATTTTGCAGCAATCTCAATATCTTGAGGTCGGTGCGGTCGACCCTAGCGGCCATGGAAGAAACTTCCATAAATTTGTACTTCTATGAAAGAATAAATAGATGATCTGGCAATTTGTGCAAGATAAAGCGCAATGAGCGCGCAGCATTTGAGAGCACATTTCCTGGAATAGGTGCTAGTCGCTTCCGCCAGGACAACGCCAATCGGGATGAGCTTCTGATGACGCTGGAAAAATTCGCGCGCTATCCACTGACCTTCGGGCCGACCCCCATCGAGAAGCTGGAACGGCTGTCAAAGCATCTCGGCGACAAGGTCGAGATCTATGCCAAGCGCGAGGACTGCAATTCCGGCCTTGCCTATGGCGGCAACAAGCTGCGCAAGCTCGAATACATCATCCCTGACGCGATCGCCTCGAACGCCGACACGCTGGTCTCGATCGGCGGCGTGCAGTCCAACCATACCCGCATGATCGCGGCGGTTGCCGCCAAGATCGGCATGAAGTGCCGGCTCGTGCAGGAAGCCTGGGTGCCCCATGAGGACGCCGTCTACGACCGCGTCGGCAACATCATGCTCTCGCGCATCATGGGCGCCGACGTGCGCCTGGTCGACGACGGCTTTGACATCGGCATCCGCAAAAGCTGGGAGCAGGCGATCGAGGAAGTGAAGGCGGCGGGCGGCAAGCCTTATGCAATTCCGGCCGGCGCCTCCGTGCACAAATTTGGCGGGCTCGGCTATGTCGGCTTCGCCGAGGAGGTGCGCAAGCAGGAGAAGGAGCTCGGCTTCAAGTTCGACTATATCGTCGTCTGCACTGTCACCGGCTCGACCCATGCCGGCATGCTGGTCGGCTTCGCCGCCGACGGTCGCGCGCGAAAGGTGATCGGCATCGACGCCTCGTTCACGCCGGCGCAGACCAAGGCGCAGGTGCTCTCGATCGCGCAGAACACGGCCAAGCTCGTCGAGCTCGGCAAGGACCTCGTCGCGGACGATGTCGTGCTGATCGAGGACTACGCCTACCCGGCCTATGGCGTGCCGTCTGAGGAGACCAAAGAGGCCATCCGTCTCACCGCGCGGCTCGAAGGCATGATCACCGATCCCGTCTACGAGGGTAAATCGATGCAGGGCCTGATCGATCTTGCCAAGAAGGACTATTTCGAGAAGGGCGCAAAGATCCTCTACGCCCATCTCGGCGGCGCCCCGGCGCTGAACGGCTACGCCTACGCGTTCCGGAATGGGTAGCGCAGGTGTGATGTGATACAGGCGTAGCGCGCGCATCCTCACCCATGTCGTCCTGGCGAAAGCCAGGACCCATTACCCCGATGGTGAGTTGTTGAAACACGCTGGGGCTACCCGCGCGTCATTTGCACGGCCTGTGAGTTATGGATCCCGGATCTGCGCTCGCTACGGGAAAGCGCTACGCGCTGCCCGGCGCTGCGCTCGTCCGGGATGACGATAGGGAGAGACGCGGGCGCACCAACTACAGCTGCGCTACGTCCCTACCGCGTCCTGATCAGTCGCAGCAATTCCTCGCCGTAATGCTCCAGCTTCTTGTCGCCGATCCCTGGCACATTGCGCAATTCGTCGAGCGTTGTCGGCCAGGCCCGCACGATGCCGTCGATGGTGGCGTCGTGCAGCACCACATAGGCCGGCACGCCGCGCTCGCGCGCGACGTCGGAGCGCCAGGACCGCAGCCGCGCGCGCAATTCGGGATCGACGTCGCCTTGCGGCGCATTCGCCGCAGGTGCGAGGTCACCGCGGCGGGATTTGGCGCGGCTTGAGCGGATGCGGGTGCCGGGCGCCTCCTCGCGCAGCCACACCTCGGTCTCGCCGCGCAGCACGCCGCGCGATGAGTCCGTCAGCTTCAGCGCGCCAAAAGCCTCGCTGTCGCTCTGCAAATGGCCCATCGCCACGAGTTGCCGCAGCACTGTGCGCCACTGCTTCTCGTTGAGCTCGCGCCCGATGCCGAACACCGAGAGCTTGTCGTGGCCGAACTGCGTCACCTTCTCGGTCAGCCGTCCCACCAGCACGTCGATCAGATGCATCGCGCCGAAGCGCTGCCCGGTGCGATAGACGCAGGAGAGCAGCTTCTGCGCCAGCACCTTGCCGTCGCGCATTTTCGGCGGCGTCAGGCAGTTGTCGCAATTGCCGCAGGTCTCGCCCATCACGATCTCGCCGAAATAGGCGAGCAGCCGGCGGCGCCGGCAATGCGGCGTTTCGGCGAGGCCCACGAGCGCATCGAGCTTGCCGATCGAGACCCGCTTGAAATCGTCGGAGGCGCCGGATTCGTCGATCATGCGGCGCTGCTGCACGATGTCGGAGAGCCCATAGGCCATCCAGGCGGCGGACGGCTTGCCGTCGCGGCCGGCGCGCCCCGTCTCCTGGTAATAGGCCTCGATGCTCTTGGGCAGATCGAGATGGGCGACGAAGCGCACGTCGGGCTTGTCGATGCCCATGCCGAAGGCGATGGTCGCGACGATGACGATGCCGTCCTCGTTGAGGAAGCGGCCCTGGTTGCGCGAGCGTATACTGCTGTCGAGGCCGGCGTGGTAGGGCAGCGCCGCAATGCCGGCGTCTTCCAGCGCGCTGGCGACCTCCTCGACCCGGTTGCGGGAGAGGCAATAGACCACGCCGGCATCGCCGGCATGCCGTTCGCGGATGAACTCCTTCAGTTGCGACACCGAATTGCGCTTGTCGACGATCTCGTAGCGGATGTTCGGCCGGTCGAAGCTGGAGACGAATTGCGGGCTGCCGACAAGCCGAAGCCGCTCGACGATCTCCTTGCGCGTCAAGTCGTCGGCGGTCGCGGTCAGCGCGATCCGCGGCACGTCGGGAAAGCGCTCGGCGATGACGGAGAGAGCGACATATTCGGGGCGGAAGTCATGGCCCCATTGCGAGACGCAATGGGCTTCGTCGATCGCAAACAGCGCCACCTTCGCCTGGGCCAGCAGCGACAGGCAGCGCGGCGTGACCAGCCGTTCCGGTGCGACATAGAGCAGGTCGAGATCGCCCGCGATCAGGCGGCGCTCGATCTCGGACGCCTCCTGGAGTGTCAGCGAGGAGTTCAGCGCGGCAGCGTTGACGCCGGCTTCGATCAGGCCGGCGACCTGGTCGCGCATCAGCGCAATCAAAGGCGATACCACGATGCCGCAGCCCTCGCGCAGCAGCGAGGGCAGTTGATAGCACAGGGATTTGCCGCCGCCGGTCGGCATCAGGACCAGGCAATTGCCGCCTTCGGTGACATGCTGGATGATCTTGCCCTGCGCGCCACGGAAGCCGGGCAGGCCGAACACCGAATGCAGCACCGACAGCGCATCGCGGCCGTCTCGGGGCGCGGGCAATGGGGCAGTGGAGGGCGCGGACATGGGCGAACGGGAGCAGGGCGGTGACGATTTCGTCACCGCCAGTGGCATGGCCGCGCTGACGTGACAAGGTTTTTGAGGCGAGCGCGGCAGCTCTTCTCTTGTGGTGTGGACAGAGCGTCCCGGGTTTCGCTCGCCGGGGGCAGGCAGCGGCCAGCCGCTTCCCTCACTCCTTCAGGTCATACCGGTAGGATTTCGACACGATCTGCCAGCCGTCGCTGAGCTTCATCGCGACCAGATAGTCGGTGAAGTAGCGCGGCGGCAGCTGGCACCTGACCTTGATGAAGGCGGTCTTGTCATCCGAGCGATCGATGGTGACGATGAAATCCTCGCGCGGCTTGCCCTCGGCCTTGGCAGAGGCCCGCTTGCGCACGCGGTCGAGCCAATCCGGTACGGTGAGGACCTGAAGCTCGCCCTTCTCGACCCAGCGCAAATCGGCGGAGGGATGGAAGATGGCGCCGAGCTTCTCGGCATCGCCCTCGTAAAGCCCGTCAAAATAGCTCTGCACGACGGCTTCGACGCTCGCACGGTTCTGGCTCATGGATCATCCTTTTGAATGATGGCTTGATCCGAACTTAGTCGTACACATCAAATTGCGCTATGGGTGTCTCCGCCATTTGCGCGAGGGCACTGCGATGACCGGATCAGAAAAGCCGAACGCTCGTATTCTTGCCGGCGAATGTTACTGCCGCGCCGTCCGCTTTGAAGTGGCAGACGAATTCTCCTACGCCATGAACTGCCACTGCTCGAACTGCCGCCGCACCACCGGCGCCGCCTGCAAGCCGTTCGCCGGGATCCAGCACAGCAAGCTCCGCATCGTCGCCGGCGAGGGTGGGCGCATCATTGTCGGGGACGAGATCACCCATGATGCACACTGCGCCCGCTGCGGCTCGCTGCTCTATTCCCGGGTTCGCGAAGGAAAATGGGTCCATGTCGCCATGGGAACCCTGGTCGATGCCCCCTCGATCCGGCCGAGCGCGCATATTTTCGTCGGCTCCAAGGCGCCCTGGCACGAGATCACGGACAATCTGCCGCAGTATCGCGGGCACATCGCCGATGGCTGAGGGAACCTGGCCCCTGCGCGGCCTTGTCAGCGAACCGCTATCGCGCTGGCGAGACTAACAAAAGGGGCTCCGCATGCTTCCGGCGCCGTCTTCGTGACCTCCATCACAAGCGCGCGCGGTGGATCCTGCTAAGGAATCCCAAAAGGGCCCAAAGGGTGTCGAATGCCCTCGATCTCTGGAAGTCGTGTCATGCGCAACCTGCTCAGACTTTGTCCGCTTCTTCTGGTCCTCCTGTTCGGCGCCGAGCCCGCGCTCGCCGGAAAACGCGTCGCGCTGGTGCTCGCCAATTCGGCCTACCAAAACGCGCCGTCGCTCGCGAACCCCGTCAATGACGGCGCGGTGATGGCCAAGACGCTGAAGGAGGCCGGCTTCGACGTCGTCGAGTCCCGGCACGACCTGTCGGCGCTGGATACAAGGCGCGTGCTGCGCGACTTCGCCGACGCGACGCGCGATGCCGATATCGCGGTGGTCTACTACGCCGGCCACGGCATCGAGGTCGAAGGCTCGAACTATCTGATCCCGGTCGACGCCAAGCTCGAGCGCGACACCGACGTCTATGACGAGGCGCTGTCGCTCGACCGCGTCCTGGTCGCGGTCGAACCCGCAAAGCAACTGCGCCTGGTGATCCTCGATGCCTGCCGCGACAATCCGTTCGGCAAGACCATGAAGCGCACGGTCGCCTCGCGCGGCATCGGCCGCGGCCTTGCCCAGGTCGAGCCGACCAGCCCCAACACGTTGATCGCCTATTCGGCCAAGGCCGGCTTCACGGCGCAGGATGGCGACGGCGCCAACAGCCCGTTCACCGTCGCGCTGTCGCGGCATCTGACGACGCCGGGTCTCGACGTCCGCCGAGCCTTCGGCTTCGTGCGCGATGACGTGCTGAAGAGCACGAACAACAAGCAGGAGCCGTTCGTCTATGGCTCGCTCGGTGGCGAGGACGTGCCGCTGGTGCCGGTCAAGGCGACGCCCGCAGCCGCAGCGGTGACCAATCCGCAGGCGGACATGCGCCGTGACTATGAGCTGGCGCTGCAGGTCGGCAACAAGGCGGCCTGGGAAGCCTTCCTCGCCCAGCACGCCGACGGCTTCTATGCGAGCCTCGCCAGGTTGCAGCTCGAGAAGATCGCGGCCGAGCAGGCCCATGCTGCGGCGATCGAGAAGGCCAAGCAGGCCGAGGCCGAGCGCGACCGTCTCGCCGCTGTCGGCGCACAGAAGGAGGCGCAGGCCAAGGCCGCGGCCGATGCGAAGGTGGCCGAGCAGGCGCAGCTTGCCGCGCAGAAGGCCAAGGAGCAGGCGCAGCAGCAGGCGGCCGCCGCCGAGCAGCAGCGCGTCAACCTTGCCGGCGCAGCGCCGAATGCCGCGCCGGCCAGCGCGGCTGCGCCGACCGGCACAAATGTCGCCGCGCTGACGCCGGCGACCGCGCCGGCCGATCTCACCCGCTCGGTGCAGACCGAGCTCGGCCGCGTCGGCTGCTTTTCCGGGCAGGCCGACGGCAATTGGACCACGACCTCGCAGCGCTCGCTGTCGCAATTCAACCGCTATGCCGGCACCAAGCTCGACGTGAAGGTCGCAAGCGCCGATGCGCTCGATGCCGTCAAGTCAAAATCCTCGCGGGTCTGCCCGCTGGTCTGCGAGCACGGCTTCAAGGCCGATGGCGACAAATGCACCAAGATCGTCTGCGGCGACGGCTATGCGCTGAACGACGACAATGAGTGCGAGAAGAAGCGCGCGGCCAAGCGCGCGGTTTCAAAGCCCGCGACGTCGCGGCGCGACGACAGCGGCGACGACCGTCCGGCGCGGAAGCGTTCGCAGGAGGGCTCCGCGGGCGGCTATGGCGGCATCGGCGGTTATGGCCGCGCTGCGGCCGGCACCGCAGCCGGCGCGCGTCGGGCATCAGGTGGCAGCAGCGGTCAGATCTATTGCGACAACACCACCTGCCGCCCGGTCAACCGTGGCTGTCATCTCGAATATCGCGGCGGCGGCGGCCCGGGCAATGCGGCCAATGCCGAGGTGTGCAACTAGGGAAATGCTTCCACGTGGTCGTCCCGGCCTTTGCCGGGACGACGGTTACGTCGCGATCGCGCTCGCCGCGATGTTCACCGTTAGTGCGAGCAGAGCCGTGTTGTAGATGAAGGAGACGATGCCGTGCGCGGTGGCGGTGCGGCGGATGGTCTTGTCGGTGATGCCGACGTCGGAGACCTGCGCGGTCATGCCGATCACGAAGGAGAAGTAGACGAAGTCCCAGTAGTCGGCGTGATCGTCCTTGTCGCCGCTCGGGAATTGCAGGCCGCCGGGTGGATGGCGGTAATAGTCGTGGGCGTAGTGCAGCGCGAAGGTCGTGTGCACGGCGGCCCAGGACAGCGCGATGGTGGTGATCGCGATGGTCAGCTCCCAGACGCCGCGATGCGGCGTGCCGAGCTCGAAGACGATCGCGGCGATGCTGGCAAAGGCGCCGATCGCCGTCACCAGCAGGATCACGAAGCGGCCGTCGTCCTGCATTGCTGCGGCGCGGCGGATGTGCTGGTGGTCGTTGTTCAGCATCATGCCGTAGACCAGCACCAGATAGGCCGCAATCAGCGCATCCCAGCCGAGCACCAGCCGCGTCACGAGCCGCAGCGAGCCCGGCAGCAGCAGGCAGACGATGATGCCGATCCCAAGCGAGATGAAGGTTCTCGGCCGCGCATAAAGCAGCCGCATTGGCCGCGACATCTGGCGGAAGCGGACGAGGACGGGATCTTCTTTACCGTCGGCCGCCATCGATGCGAGCTAGCTCTTCCGCTCGGCGACGAAGTGCGCGGCGGCGCGCAGCACGTCGGCGCGATCGCCGAAGATCGAGACGGCGCTGTCGGCCCGCGCGAGCAGGTCGCGCACGCGCTGCTTGGCGCCCTCGATGCCGAGCTGGGTGACGAAGGTGGTCTTGCCGAGCGCTGCGTCCTGCCCCGACGGCTTGCCGAGCGCGGCCGCATCGCCCTCGACGTCGAGCAAATCATCGGCGATCTGGAAGGCTTCGCCGAGCGCGCGGCCGTAATCGTCGAGCGCCTGATATTCTTTCTGCGAGGCCTGCCCGAGGATGGCGCCCGCGATGCAGCCATAGCGGAGCAGCGCGCCGGTCTTCATCTGCTGGAGCCGAGCAACGTCGACCGGCTCGCGGTCGCCGAAACGACCTTCGCCGGCGAGATCGAGCATCTGGCCGCCGACCATGCCGCCGATGCCGGAGCAGCGCGCCAGTGCGCGCGTCAAAAGGAGCCGCACGTTGGCATCGCGATGGATCTCGTCGCGGGTGATGATGTCGAAGGCGAGCGTCAGCAGTCCGTCGCCGGCGAGGATCGCCGTGGCGTCATCGGTCTTCTTGTGCAGGGTGGGCCGGCCGCGGCGCAGGTCGGAATTGTCCATTGCCGGCAGATCATCGTGGATCAGCGAATAGCAGTGGATGCATTCGAGCGCTGCGCCGGCGAGCAGGGCGGCCTCACGCGGCACACCGAACACTGCGGCGCTCTCGACCACCAGGAACGGCCGCAGGCGCTTGCCGCCGTTAAGGCTCGAATAGCGCATTGCGTCCATCAGTCGCTTGGGGCGGGTGATTTCATCGGGCAGGATGTCGTCCGACAGCAGGCGGCCGAGCAGGGCCTCGGTATCATCAGCGGTCTTGTCCAGACGCTTGGCGAAATCGGACGGGGACGTGCCGGTCATCAAGAAGGGCTCCAGAACCAAAATTCGGCGGGACAATCCTTTATGCGCCCGCCCCAGTCAATCGTTTGGAAGGCCTTAAAAGTGTTGAAAAAGGCCCGAACAATCACAGGCTTAACGGCCGAGTTCGCTGATTTTGCGCCGGAAAGGTTGATTTGCGCGTCCTCAAGACCCTGATCGTGGTGATCGCGATCGCGCTTCTCGCGCCCTACTTGATCGCGCCGTTCTACCGCACCGGACATCCCGTTTCGACGCTGATGGCCTGGCGAAGCTTGCGCGGTGCGCCGATGCATCGGGAATGGATCGACCTTGCGGCGATGTCGCCCTACCTGCCTCGTTCGGTGGTGGCGGCCGAGGATGCCCATTTCTGCAAGCATCACGGCATCGACTGGGGTGCGCTGCGCGAGGCGATCGACGACGCGCAGGAGGACGGCACGCCGTTCCGGGGCGCTTCCACCATTACCCAGCAGGTGGCGAAAAACCTGTTCCTCTGGCAGGGGCGGGATTTTGTCCGCAAGGCGCTGGAGTTTCCGCTGGCGCTGTGGATCGACCTCGTCCTGCCCAAGCGGCGGATCCTGGAGATCTACCTCAACATCGCCGAACTCGGCCCGCAGGGACAGTTTGGAGTGGAGGCGGCCAGCGCCTATGCCTTTGGCAAATCAGCCGCGAACCTGTCGCCCCGGGAGGCGGGCCTGCTGGCCTCGATCCTGCCGAATCCGGTCAAACGCAGCGCCAGAAACCCCGGTCCGGGCGTGCGGCGGCTGGCCGCAACCTATATGGCAAGGGGGCAGGCCAGCTCGCTTGCAACCTGCTGGCGGGAAAATCGCGGATTTTGAGCCCTTTCCGGGCACATTTTCCGGTCCAAAACCCTAGCTTTGCGGCCAGCCTTCCTCTATAAGCCCGGGCTTGATCGGCATTCAGCTCGCCTCGCATTGCGGGTGCTGAGCCGTCCCCTAGCGGACGATGCCCGGACAACACCAATCCCTAGAGGATATTGATAATGGCCGTTCCGAGAAGAAAAACCTCGCCGTCGCGCCGTGGCATGCGCCGCTCCGCGGACGCGCTCAAGAAGCCGACCTATGTCGAGGACAAGGACTCTGGCGAGCTCCGTCGCCCGCACCATCTCGACCTCAAGACCGGCATGTACAAGGGCCGGCAGGTCTTGAAGAAGAAAGAGTCCTGAGGCCGGACGTTTTCCTTTGGGCAGGGCGACGTAGCCCACCTGATTTCGGCCTATCCCAGAACCAAGTTGCGTTAGGTGGTGACGGCGGCGGAGCAAATGCTTCGCCGCCGCATTGTCCTGCCCGGAGGTCTACAGCGCGATGAGACTGGGATGAATCGTCATCGCGCTTTAGGTTATTGTTTGAGCATGATCTTTTCGGAAAGCCGCTCCACACTTTTCCGGATCATGCTCTAGATCGAGAAGGCATTTTGCCGATGGTCGGTTTCCCGCTACTTCTGATTCCGCTCGCGGTCTACAACATCATCGCCTTCCTGATGCCGACCGTGTCGTTCACGGACGTGCTGTTCAAGGTGCCGATGGTGACGGGCGAAGTCTGGCCGGTCACGCTCGCTGACCTCCTCCTCGCGCTCGGCGTGGTGCTGTTGCTTCTCGAGGTGGTCAAGGGCGCGCGCCCCGGCGCCAAGTTCCTGATGGATCACCTGCTGTCGTTGATCATATTCGGCGCGGCCGCGGCCGAATTCGTGATGTGGCCGAAATTCGGCAACTCCACCTATTTCCTCCTGGTGCTGCTCTCGATGGCCGATTTCCTCGGCGGCATCGCCCAGCGCACGCGCCGCCGCATCACCTATGTCGCCGCCGAGGCGGTGACGACGCCGCGCAAGGCCAAGCGCCAGGCCGAACCGGAAGCGGAGGATGCGAAGTTCGAGCCGAAACATGAGCCCGCGCCCGCGCCGCTGCCGCCGGCTCCTCCCGCGCCTTCCGCGCAATCGGTTGCCGAATCCGTGCTGATGGATCACCCCGCGCCGAAGCCCGTGCAGAACAACTCGCCGGAAATCCCCTCGCCGCATCTGCAGCCGGGCAACGGCACTCCGTCTCCCGACGCGCCGCCGCGCTGATTTTCCCTCAAGCCACCTGCCGCGTACGTGCGCTGACGCTGGGCAGCGGGCGCTTGCTGCCATAGGCCATGCGCGCATCCTCGGGCGAGGCGCGGCGCAGCCGGCTTGCCTGGGGCAGGTGCTCGGCATTGGCGATGAGCTGGGTGACGAAGCTCGGATCGGGGCGCGGCAGCGGCACCTTGTGCACCCACTGCAATGTCGGCGTCATCGGCACCAGGGCCGTGCCCGTGCCGCCTTCCGCCTCGTCCAATCGATCAGTACCCAACATCGCAATCACCGTTGATCCGGCGGAAAACTGTCGCGTTTCGGGACGCTGCGCCGGTGCGAGTCATGTACTCGCAAGGCCTATGCCGGACGGGCCGGTTTGGTTCCGACCCCGCCTTCAAACGTGGTTTCCAAATTGTTTATGAACTTTGCCTAGGGTCGGGGGCGAATCCGGCTCTATCCTGTGCCGGCTCAGGACTCCCCGCTGTCCCGAAACGAGGCGAATTTGACCCCCGCATTGCCGCAAGCCTCCGAAATCCTCGCTGGCCTCGGCCAGGCCGTGTTTGTCTGGGACCTCGCCAGCGACGCCATCGTCTGGGGCGAGCGTGTCGATGCCGTCTTTCCCGCCATTCCGGCCGAGCGGCTGGCGACCGGCGCCGAATTCGCCAGGCTGATCGAGCCTCGGCAATCCGTGCGTACCGCCGCACTGGCGCAGACCTCCGCCGTGCACGGCGCCGACGGCACGCCCTATCGCGTTGAATATGGCGTGCGCATGAGCGCGTCCGATCCCGTGGTCTGGATCGAGGAGACCGGCCGCTGGTTCGCCGGCCCCGACGGCCGCCCGGTGCGTGTGCAGGGTATCGTCTGCATCAACAACGAGCGCCACGCCCGCGACGAAGAGCTGGCGAGGCTCGCCCGCCTCGATCCGCTGACGGGCGAGCTCAACCGCACCCATCTGATCGCGGCGCTGGCCGAGGCGATCGAGGAGTCGACGCGCTTTCGCTCGACCTCGGCCTTCATGCTGCTCGGCATCGATCATCTCGCCCGCGTCAACGACGCCTTTGGCTTCGACGTCGCCGACGCCGTGATCCTCGACGTCGCAAAACGCATCCGCGCGCGACTGCGCGGCGGCGACGTGCTCGGGCGCTTCTCCGGCAACAAGTTCGGCCTGATCCTGAAGAACTGCACCGTCGACGACATGAATGTCGCCGCCGAGCGCTTCCTCGCCGGCATCCGTGATGAGGTGGTGCCGACGAGATCGGGCCCGGTCTCGGTCACCGCCTCGATCGGCGCCATCAGCTTGCCGCGCTATGCCCGCACCACCGACGAGGCGATCAACCGTGCCCATGAGACGCTGGACGCCGCCAAGCGCCGCCGCGCCGGTTCGTTCGCGGCGTGGCGGCCGAACGCCGAGCGCGACGCGCAGCGCCGCGTCAACATCCGCGTCACCGACGAGATCGTCACCGCGCTGAACGAGCGCCGCATCCTGCTCGCCTATGAGCCGGTGGTCGCCGCGGGCACGCGCGAGGGCGCTTTCCACGAATGCCTGGTGCGGATGGACCAGGGCGACGGCCAGGTGCTGCTCGCGCCCGACATCGTACCGGTCGCCGAGCGGCTGGGCCTCATTCGCCTGGTCGATCACCGCGTGCTCGAACTCGTGGTCGCCGAGCTCGCTGCTTCGCCCGATGTCCGGCTCAGCCTCAACATCTCACCCGACACCACCATGGATCCGGATTGGTGGGCCGGAATCGAGTCGCTGATGCACGCCCATCCCGGCGTCGCCGAGCGGCTGATCGTGGAGATCACCGAGACGGTCGCGATCCAGGACATCGACGATGTCCGCGCCTTCGTCGGCCGCCTGAAGCATTTCGGCAGCCGCATTGCCATCGACGATTTCGGCGCCGGCTACACCTCGTTCCGCAATTTGCGCAAGCTCGGCGTGGATATCGTGAAGATCGACGGCGCCTTCGTCCAGAACATCACCCATTCCGCCGACGACCGCGCGTTCGTGCAGACCCTGATTGACCTCGCCCGCCGCCTCGACATCAAGACGGTGGCCGAATGGGTCCAGGACGAGGAAGCCGCCGGCATGCTGCGCGATTGGGGCTGCGATTACATCCAGGGCCGCCTGATCGGGCTGGCATCAGCCGATCGGCCATGGTGCCAGCCGCCGAGCAGCGCGCTGCCCGCAGCGGGGTAGGGATCGTAGGGTGGGCAAAGGCGCGCTCTTCGCGCGCCGTGCCCACCACGTCTGCGCATTCGTGGCGAGATGGTGGGCACGGCGCAAGTGCGCCTTTGCCCACCCTACGATTACGCTGGGGCTCGGCTGTCTTCTCCGTCATTGCTGCGAGCGATGCGAAGCAATCCAGAATGTTCCCGCGGCGGCAGTCTGGATTGCTTCGCTTCGCTCGCAATGACGGTGTGTGGCTATGCCACGCAGATGTTCGGCACCGCGACCTTCTGAAACAGATGCGGGCTTGCGACGGCGGAGGCTGGGTAGTCCGCGATCTTGGCCCGGAATTCCGGATGGGTGAAGGCCGCGCGGAAATGCGCGTTGGATTCCCAGACCGCGTAGTTGAGATAGGTCGGATTGTCGCCGACGGCGCGGTGAAGCTGGGTCGAGATGAAGCCGGGCTGCCGCTTCATGAAGGCGGCATCGTCCTGCCAGCTCTTCAGGAAGTTCTGTTCGTCTTCCGCATCGAGCGTGAACAGATTGACCAGCACCACGGGGCCGGCGTCGAGAGCGATCTGGCGGTCGATCGGGAAGGCCGGATCGAGCGGGCGCATCTGGGGCATGACATCACTCCGTCTAGTTTGGTATCATCATGTCAATTCGACAATGTGTGACATAGATATTTGACATGATGATGTCAATACGGAATGATCGTAGCAAATGAGCAAGACCAAGCGGACCCCGGCGGGCGACGCCCTGACCGGCCTCATCCTCGACCTGTTCCGGGCCAACGGCCTGCTGCTGACCGCCGGCGACCGGCTGGTGGCTCCGCTCGGCCTCACCAGCGCGCGCTGGCAGATCCTGGGAGCGATCGTCGATGCGGAGCGCCCCGAGCCGGTCGCCTGGCTGGCGCGCAATCTGGGCGCCAACCGCCAGAACGTGCAGCGTATCGTCAACGACCTCGAGCGGGACGGCCTCGTCGCGTTCGAGACCAACCCGCATCACCGCCGGGCGCAGCTCGTGGTCCTCACCGACAAGGGCAGGCAGGTCTACGATGCCGCCGGCCGCCTGCAGGTCCCGTGGGTCAACGGGCTGGCGAACGGATTATCGGTCAAGGATATCGAAATGGCCCATCGCGTCGTGACCTCACTGCGAGCCGGTCTGAAAGACGCCGGTGAAGCGAACGAATGAGCGGGGGAGGCGTCAGGGGGACACGAGGCGTACATCGTGTGAGCCCATTTCGGACTCAAATCCGCCGCCGACTCAATCGATGTAATCAAATACGGTTGGGGGCATGTCCTGAGTTGGGGAATTTGCCATGAGTGATGAAGATTTGCTCCGTCATAAGAGACAGAAGCCGATTTCCTCTGCCGAAGATATCGTGCCTGATGAGTCTTTCGAACTCTTGTCAAGGCAGCTTTGCGAAGGCGCTAGCTTTTCGGACGATGAATCCCCGTCGAACGACGTTTTCTTGCTTCTTGAGGAGAATGCGCGGCTTCGTGCGCTTGCTATCAGTCTTTCCAGCCTGGTCGGAGATCTTTCCGAACGGGAGTGGAGCAATGCGCTCGCATCGGTAGATCGTGCCACGCTCAATCGCCTGCGGTCGTCTCGGGCGTGACGATGGAGCGAGCGGCGGGGTGAAGCGGAGCGTCACGCCACGCGGCGGGTGGCGCTCAGCCTCTCGATCACGCCGCGCACCTCCGCAGTGGGGCACGGCTTGCCGAAGTAATAGCCCTGCACCGCAGTGCAGCCGCACTCGCGCACGAAATCGAGCTGCTCCACCGTTTCCACGCCTTCCGCCGTGGTCTCGACGCCGAGCACGGCGCCGAGGCTGGCGATGGTGCGCACGATCGCGATGCTCTCCGGGCTTTCGCCGAGCGTGCCGACGAAGGAGCGGTCGATCTTGATGCGGTCGAACGGGAATTTGCGCAAATAGCTGAGCGATGAGTAGCCGACGCCGAAATCGTCGAGGCTGACGCGTACCCCGAGCGCCCGAAGCTGGTGCAAAATCTCGATCGTCGCCTCGCTGTCGTCGAGCAGTGCCGTCTCGGTGACCTCGAGCTCGAGCCGCCGCGGCGGCAGCCCTGCCTCCGCGAGCGCGTTCGTGACCATCGCCACCAGCCCGCGCGAGCGGAATTGCACCGGCGACAGGTTGACTGCCACCGCGACATCCGGCCAGGACGCGGCGGTCGCGCAGGCCGCGCGCAGCGCCCATTCGCCGATCGGAACGATCAGGCCGTTCTCTTCCGCGATCGGAATGAATTCGGCCGGCGAGACCAGGCCGCGCGTCGGATGATTCCAGCGCAGCAGCGCTTCGAAGCCGGTGAGCTCGGACGTGTCGAGGCGGACCTGCGGCTGGAACACGAGGTGGAACTGGCGTCCCTCCAGCGCGCCGCGCAAGTCGTGCTCCAGCGCGTGCCGGCTGCGCGCCTCTTCTTCCATCTCGGGTTCGAATAGCTGATAGGCGCCGCGTCCTCTCGCCTTGGCCTGGTACAGCGCGAGGTCGGCGCATTTCATCAGCTCGTCCGCATCGAGCCCGTGATCCGGTGCGATCGCGATGCCGATGGATACGCCGATGTGAATCGACTGGTTCTCCAGCGGAGGTGGCCGGCCGATGATCTCGACCAGACGGCGCGCGAGCTGTTCCGCGGATTGCGGCTGGGGTGCGCGTTGCAGTACCGCGAACTCGTCGCCGCCGAGGCGCGCGACCGTGTCGTGCTCGCCGACATTTTCCTTCAGCCGCGCCGCGACCCAGCGCAAGAGCCGGTCGCCGGCGGCATGTCCGAGCCTGTCGTTGACCGTCTTGAAGTTGTCGAGGTCGAAGCACAGCACGGCCATCGCGCCGCCGGCGATCGCGACCTGGTTCAGTCCCTCGCCCATCTTCTCGCGGAACAGCGTGCGGTTGGGCAGGTCGGTGAGCGAATCGTGCCGCGCCATGTGCGCGACGCGGGCCTGCGCTTTGTGGCGCTCGGTGACGTCCTCATAGGTGACGACCCAGCCGCCATGTTCCATGCGCTTGTGATTGAGCTTGATGATGCGGCCGTCGCTCAAATGGCGGTGCAGCGTGTGCTCGCCTTCGCGCAGCCGCTCGACATAGTCGGCATAGAGTCGCGCAGCCGTGGTGTTCGGGTGGATGCCGAGCGAGCAGCTATGCTCCATGATCTCGCGCATCGAGACACCGGGCTTCACGATGTCGGGCGACAGGCCGTACATCTCGATGTAGCGGCGGTTGCAGACGATGACGCGCAGGCTCGAGTCGAGCATGCACAGGCCCTGGCTCATATTGTTCAATGCCGCGTCGAACCGGCGATATTGCTCGCTCAGCTCCTCGACCGCGCGCTCGCGTTCGGTGATGTCCTCGTAGGTGGCGACAAATCCGCCCTCGGGCAGCGCGCAATAGCGCACCGAGACCACGGTGTCGTTCGTCATGCGCCGGCGCATCGGCGAGGAATCGCGGCTCGCGATCCGCGCGCCCGCGGATTCGAGGATCTGCTGCGGGCTGAATTCCGAGGAGAAGGCGCCGTTCGCGATCGAGCGCTCGATCAGCTCGCCAAGATGCGTGCCGGGCTTGGTCTCCTCCGGCGATAGCATATAGATCTTCCGGTAGGTGTTGTTGCAGACGCGCAGCCGCATGTCGCTGTCGTAGAAGGCGAGCCCGTGCGCCATGTTCTCCAGCGCAGCATCGAGCATGACATTTTGCTGCCGCAGCGCCTCCTCATAACGCAGCCGCTCGGTGACGTCCTCATGCACCGTCACCCAGCCGCCGTCGGGGAGGAAGCGGGACGCCGCCTGCACCATCCGGCCGTCATAGCGCATCACGAGCAGGGACTTCGACTTCCTGCTGCGGATGTCCTCCAGCCGGGCATCGTGGAATTCGTCCGCAGGCATGCCCGGCAGATTGCCGCGCGACATCCAGTGTTCGATCACCGTGCTGTGCGATACGCCCGGCTTCACGATGTCGGCGTCGAGATTGTAGAGGCGCAGGAATCGCTCGTTGCAGACGACGACGCGGCTCTCGGCGTCATACATGATGAGGCCGTGCGACATGTTGGCGAGCGCATGCTGGCTGCGCTCGGTCTGCACACGCAGTTCGGCCTCGAGCCGGGCGCGGCGGGTGACGTCGTCGCAGATCGTCATCCAGCCGCCGCCGGGAAGCGGCTTCAGGTCGAGCGCCATGACGAGGCCGCTGGAAAGCCGCTGCTCGGTGCGGAAGGGTTCGCCGGCCGCGATCTGCGCGATGCGCGAGGCGTACAGCGCGTCGAGCTCGCTCTCCGGAAAATTGCCGCGCGTCGCGCTGTGCGCGAGCACCTCGCGGTAGCTGGTCCCTTGCCGGACGACGTCTGCCGACAGGTCGAACAGCTCGAGATAACGGTGGTTGAGCAGCACGATCCGGTTGTCGGCGTCATAGACGCAGACGCCCTGCTCCATGCGGTCGAGCGCAAGCTGGCTCAGCACGAGCAGCGCCTCTGCGCCTTGCTCACGGCCTGCACCGGGCTCGATGTTGCGGGTCGACGTCATGGGATCGGCGGCTTCTGGGCGGGCAATACACTTAACGCGACGTAACTGGGACGCCGAGGGTAGCGAACACCCGGGAAAATTCCCTTAAGCGCGGTAGTTTACGGAGGGTGACCGGCGACGCGGAGAATGATCCGGTCGCCCCTGGCGCATCGGCCCGGATGCATCTCGGCCGTTCATCCTTCGAGGCTCGCTACGCGAGCACCTCAGGATGACGGGGCTCAGATGATGAGGCGAGGATATGATGACGTGGAGGCACAATGCTGCCCCAACGTCGTCCTGGCGAAAGCCGAGCCATTACGACCGGCCGATGTTGTTGGAATGATCTTTTGAGCCCAGCCGGCCTCAACAACTGCGCCCTGGGGTTATCGCGACGAGCGCAGGCGCTCGCGCGGAGGTCCTGGCTTTCGTCAGGACGACATTGTGGTGCTAGCGGTGCTAAGCTACGGGCTCCGCGCCCGTACGCCGACGAACGAGGGACCTACTCGTCCTTCTTCGACATGCGCTCGAGGCGCTCCTGCATTTCCTTCATCTGCTGGCGCAGATCGTCGATGTTGTTGTCCTTCGGCGCCTCGGCGCTCGCATCGGGCTCCGGCTCCGCCGCCGGCCGCGCCGACGGCGCGAAGGGCTTGAACATCGAGAAGGTCTGCTGGAACAGCTCCATGTTGCGGCGGACCTGCTCTTCCAACGGAGCAAAAGGAGTGCCGGAGAGGGTGCTGGCGATCTGCTTGCGGAACTTCTCCTGCTCCTGGGTCAGCGTCGCGATCGACTGCTCCAGATATTTCGGCACCACCATCTGCATGCTGTCGCCGTAGAAGCGGATGAGCTGGCGCAGGAAGGTGGTCGGCAGCAGGTTCTGGCCGGCCTTGTTCTCCTGTTCGAAGATGATCTGGGCGAGCACGGAGCGGGTGATGTCGTCGCCGGTCTTGGCGTCGTAGACCAGGAAATCTTCGCCCTCCTTCACCATCGCGGCGAGGTCTTCCAGCGTCACGTAGGTGCTCGTTCCGGTGTTATAGAGCCGGCGGTTCGCGTATTTCTTGATAGTGGTGGGTTGGTCTGATTTCGCCATGGGCTCTCACTTGCAAACGCTGAGAACGGGAACCCGACGGGCTATGCCGCAGGGCGGGAAGAGTACGCAACGCAACAAAATAAGCATTTTCAAAGGGCTCACGCTACCGTTTTGTGCGCCACGGTTAATTGCGGAGCAAAAAGCTGCTTGCGAAATCGCCAAGAACGCTATTTTGAATGCGGTGCGGCATGGATTCGGCGCGCTGCCGATTGACATGCCTCAACGACGTTAACAGGATGCCTAACGAGACTGGCGAGCCGTTTTCTCAAGGCCCCGCCTGCCCCCTTCAAGAACCTCAAGCCTCAGGAGATGCCCATGTCAGACGATGTCGTCATCGTCAGCGCCGCCCGCACCCCGGTCGGAAGCTTCAACGGAGCCTTCGCGACCCTTCCTGCCCATGACCTCGGCGCCGTTGCCATCAAGGCCGCGCTGGAGCGCGGCGGCATCGAGCCCGGCCGAGTCTCCGAAGTCATCATGGGTCAGATCCTGACCGCCGCACAGGGGCAGAACCCGGCTCGCCAGGCTGCGATCTCCGCCGGCATTCCGGTCGAGAGCCCGGCCTGGGGTGTCAACCAGCTCTGCGGCTCGGGCCTGCGCTCCGTCGCACTCGGTTACCAGGCGCTGCTCAACGGCGACTCCGACATCGTGGTCGCCGGCGGTCAGGAGTCCATGAGCATGGCCCCGCACGCCCAGTACCTGCGTGGCGGCGTCAAGATGGGCGCAGTCGAGTTCGTCGACACCATGATCAAGGATGGCCTGTGGGACGCCTTCAACGGCTACCACATGGGCAACACCGCGGAAAACGTCGCGCGCCAGTGGCAGATCACCCGCGCCCAGCAGGACGAGTTCGCGGTCGCCTCGCAGCAGAAGGCCGAGGCCGCGCAGAAGGCCGGCAAGTTCAACGACGAGATCGTCCCCGTCACCATCAAGACCCGCAAGGGCGACGTCGTCGTCAGCGCCGACGAATATCCACGTCACGGCGCAACGCTCGACTCGATGGCGAAGCTCAAGCCGGCCTTCGAGAAGGACGGCACGGTTACCGCCGGCTCGGCCTCCGGCATCAATGACGGCGCCGCCGCGGTGGTGCTGATGACGGCGAAGCAGGCCGCCAAGGAAGGCAAGAAGCCGATCGCGCGCATCGTGTCCTGGGCGCAGGCCGGCGTCGATCCGAAGATCATGGGCTCGGGGCCGATTCCGGCCTCGCGTCTCGCGCTGAAGAAGGCCGGCTGGAACGTCGGCGATCTCGACCTGATCGAGGCCAATGAGGCCTTCGCGGCGCAGGCCTGCGCCGTCAACAAGGACCTCGGCTGGGATACCTCCAAGGTCAACGTCAACGGCGGCGCGATCGCGATCGGCCATCCGATCGGTGCTTCCGGCGCGCGCGTGCTCGTCACGCTGCTGCACGAGATGCAGAAGCGCGATTCGAAGAAGGGCCTCGCCACGCTGTGCATCGGCGGCGGCATGGGCATCGCGATGTGCGTGGCACGCGACTGAAGCGGCCTTACGCGTAACTGACGCGTGCGCTGCACACGTCAGCCGCGTGCGTTGCACGCGATTAAAAAGGCAGCGGTTGCAAATCAAATATTCTTCGCAACCGCGTCCGCCTCGATTAAAGACAAACGCCCGGCTCGACGCCGGGCGTTTTGTTCTTGATGTCCGTCAAACCTACCGCATAATCCGCAGTTAAAAACGATCACTCAGAAAAGTCCAAGAAACCATCTTCAAGAAACCATCCGAGACGAGTCCAAGGGAAGGAAATCGACATGGCACGTGTTGCATTGGTGACGGGCGGAACGCGCGGTATCGGAGCTGCAATCAGCAAGGCCCTGAAGGCGGCCGGCTACAAGGTCGCAGCAAGCTATGCCGGTAATGATGCGGCCGCGGAGAAGTTCAAGGCGGAAACCGGCATTGCCGTCTACAAATGGGACGTCGCGTCGTTCGACGCCTGCGCCGACGGCGTGAAGAAGGTCGAAGCCGATCTCGGTCCGATCGACGTGCTCGTCAACAACGCCGGCATCACCCGCGACACCGCCTTCCACAAGATGACGCTCGAGCAGTGGACTGCCGTGATCAACACCAATCTCGGTTCGCTGTTCAACATGACGCGCCAGGTGATCGAAGGCATGCGCGCCCGCAAGTTCGGCCGCATCATCTCGATCTCCTCGATCAACGGCCAGAAGGGGCAGTTCGGCCAGGTCAATTACTCCGCTGCCAAGGCCGGCGACATCGGCTTCACCAAGGCGCTGGCGCTGGAGAACGCCAAGGGCGGCATCACCGTGAATGCGATCTGCCCGGGCTACATCAACACCGAGATGGTGCAGGCGGTGCCGAAGGACGTGCTGGAGAAGAGCGTCATCCCGCAGATCCCGGTCAACCGGCTCGGCGAGCCTGAGGAGATCGCGCGTGCCGTGGTGTTCCTTGCGGCCGAAGAGGCCGGCTTCATCACCGGCTCGACGCTGAGCATCAACGGCGGCCAGTATCAGGCCTGATATAGCGCGGCGCGCAACAAGAGGGTAATGAAGACGCTGTGCCCGGCCTCGTGCCGGGCATCCGCGTCCTCAGAGCCCTTTGATTGATGACATCACGCACCGCCACGCTGATCGGATTGACCGCGATCCTGATGTGGTCGCTGCTCGCGGTAATGACGGTGGCGACCGGAAAGATTCCCGCGTTCCAGCTCGCGGCGATGACCTTCGCGATCGGCGGTCTTGTTGGTCTCCTCACCTGGATCGGCCGCAGCGAGGCGGCGCTGAGCCTGCGCCAGCCGCCGGCCGTATGGGTGGTCGGCATCGGCGGGTTGTTCGGCTATCACGCGCTCTATTTCCTCGCGCTGCGTTTCGCGCCGCCGGCCGAAGCCGGCTTGCTCAATTATCTCTGGCCACTCCTGATCGTGCTGTTCTCGTCGTTCCTGCCGGGTGAACGCCTTGCCGTGCATCACGTCATCGGCGCCATGCTCGGCCTCGTCGGCACTGTGCTGCTGTTCGCCGGCAATACCTCTGGCTTCGCGCAGGGCCAGTTGCCGGGACTGATCGCCGCCTTCATCGCGGCGTTCGTCTGGGCGGCCTATTCGGTGATGTCGCGCCGGCTGAAAGCGGTGCCGACCGATGCGGTCTCCGGGTTCTGCCTTGCCACAGCCGTGCTGGCGGCGCTGATGCACCTCGCACTTGAAACCACGGTGTGGCCGGAGACCGCACTGCAATGGCTCTCAGTCCTTGCGCTCGGTATCGGGCCGGTCGGGGCCGCGTTCTACGCCTGGGACATCGGCATGAAGCGCGGCGACATTCGCGTGCTCGGGGCCGCGTCCTACGCGACGCCGCTACTGTCGACCGGATTTCTCATCGCCGCCGGCTTTGCGAAGGCCAGCACCAACATCGCCCTCGCAGCGATCCTGATCGCCGGCGGTGGGCTGATCGCGGCAAAGGACATGGTGCTCAGGAAGCGCTGACGTCATTCCGGGGCGCGCGAAGCGCGAGGCCCGGAATCCATTCATCCGCATCAATGGTGGCGAGATCGATTCTATGATGCGCAATTGCGCATCATAGTTCGCCGCTATGCGGCGCCCCGGAATGACGGTTTACCTACGGCTCCCAGCCTTTCGGCGCGAGCTCGAACTTCGCGAATTCGAATGCCGGGGCCACGCTGCAGCCGACCAGCGTCCATTCGCCGGAGCTCTCCGCCATCTGCCAGGCCTGCGCCGGCACGATCGCCTGCGGGCGCTCGCCGCCGACGAGATCCGTGCCGAGCCGCACTTCGTGCTGGGTGCAGCCCTCATGCGCAATGCGCAGCGTCAGCGGGCTGCCGGCGTAATAGTGCCAGACCTCGACCGCATCGATGCGATGCCAGTGCGAGCGCTCGCCGCGCGCGAGCAGGAAATAGATCGAGGTCGAGCGCGACCGTCCGTTGGCGTCCGTGCGCTGGTCGCGGAATGTCTCGCGATAGTGCCCGCCTTCGGGATGAGGTCGGAGTTCAAGGCGCGCGATGATCTCGGCTGCGGTCGGCATCGATCCCCGTCAGGACTTGTTCTTGCGCTCGCGCAATTCGCCGAACACTGCGGCGGCATCCGCGCCCTTCATGTGTAACTTGGCTGCGACCGACGGTTCATCAGCCCGCAGGAACACGTTTGCTCGCTTCTCATCACCAAGCAGTGAGGGAATGGTCGGCTTGTTTTCGGCGCGGAGCTTCGCAACCTCCGCCGCGCGCGCCTGGAGCGCCGGATTGTCGGGCTCGACGGTGAGCGCGAATCTGACGTTGGAGGCAGTGTATTCGTGGCCGCAATAGAGCTTGAAGTCGTCGGGCAGGGCGCGCAGCTTGAGCAGCGAGTCCCACATCATCGGATAGGTGCCTTCGAACACGCGGCCGCAGCCGATCGAGAACAGCGTGTCGGCGGCGAACACCGTCTTCTCGGTGTCGAACACGTAGGAGATGTGATCGAGCGTGTGGCCGGGGGTCTCTATGACGCGCGCCAGCAGGTTGCCGATCTTGACGACGTCGGAATTGGCGACGCGCAGGTCGACATCGGCGATTTTCGTCGTCTTGTCATGCGGCGCGACGACGCGGCAGTTGAATTTCTGCTTGAGTTCGGCGACCCCGCCGACATGATCGCCGTGGTGATGGGTGATCAGGATGTCGGTGAGCTGCCAACCCTCGCGCTCTAACGCTGTCAGGATGGGGCCAGCCTCCGGCGCGTCGATCGACGCCGTCGCCTTGGTTTCCACATCGTGGATCAGATAGCCGAAATTATCATTTAAACAGCTAAAGGTGCGAATTTCGGCGGCCATGATATCTCCATCGCGCTCAGCCCCGTCAGACAGATATGGCGTTAACGTTGCGCAGGCAATGCAATATTCGGCGCGCGCAGGTTGCCGGGCACATGTTACATTGCCGTCATGAGCATCGATGTCGTCGACCTCCGCGAATTCTATTCCCGTCGCCTCGGCATCGTGGCGCGGCAATTGATCAATCGCGGGATTAGGGAGCGCTGGCCGAACGCCGAGGGCCAGCGGGTGCTCGGCATCGGCTATCCGACGCCCTATCTCGGCCTGTTCCGCGAGGATGCCGAGCGCTGTATCGCCTTCATGCCGGCGGCCCAGGGCGTGCTGAAATGGCCGACCGGGCGGCCCGCGCTGGCCTCGCTGATCGATGAGTTCTCGCTGCCCTTACAGGACGCCGCGGTCGACCGCATCCTGCTCGTCCATGCGCTGGAAATGTCGGACGATCCGGCGGCGCTGCTGCGCGAGGTGTGGCGGGTGCTGTCGCCGTCCGGCCGCGTGATAGCGGTGATCCCGAATCGGCGCGGGGTGTGGACCCGTACCGACAACACCCCGTTCGGCCACGGCCGGCCCTATTCGCGCTCGCAGATCACCGACCTGCTGCGCCAGACCTGGTTCACGCCGACCGCCTGGGGCGAGGCGCTGTTCATGCCGCCCTACGCCGGCGGATGGGTGCTGAAATCGGCGCAGATGTGGGAGCGGGTCGGCGCGGCGCTGTCGCTGCCCTTTGCCGGCGTCCACATCGTCGAAGCCACCAAGCAGGTCTATCGCGCGATCCCTGCCACGCGCGAGCGGGCGCGGCTGATTCCGGCGCTGACGAAGCCCGTGCTGGTGCCGTCCTCGACAACGGTGACGCGCGGCTAGAAACAGGCAGCTCAAAAAAATGTCCCGGCGAGGCCGGGACATTGCACTTCAACAAATCCGAGAGAGATTGCGGCTTACTCGCCGGGGGCGAGATCGTCGCTCGATCCCGCTGGAGCGGCCTCGCGCTCGGGGCGCGGGCCATGCGGCCGGCGCCGCCGCCGCGGATAGCGCTCACCGCTGCCGCCCTCGAAGCTGCCACCCTGGCCACCATTCATCTGCGGCTGCGCGCCGGTGATGAAGGACGGCAGCCGATCGACACTGCCCGCATCGGCGACGACCGGCTGCGGCTGATTCTGCGGTTGCGGCTGGGGCTGATACTGCTGCTGCGGGCGATGTTCGCGCTCGCGGTGCTCGCGCGGCTGCTGCTGGTCGCGCTGATAGGGCTGCTGGTTGTCACGTTGATGGTCGCGCTGGCCGTCGCGGTCGCGCTGATAGTGCTGCTGCTGAGGCTGTGGCGCGAAGCCCGGCTCCTGGCCGAAATTCGAGAAATTCTCGCCGTCGTCCTCGCTGTCCTCGCTGACGGTCTCCTCGCCGCGCGGCTGCTGCTGGTTCTGGCGGAACTGCTCCTGGGCCGCCGCGATCATGCGGAAATAGTGCTCGGCATGCTGGTAGTAGTTCTCTGCCGCGACGGGGTCGCCGGAAGAGCGCGCATCGCGCGCGAGCTGAAGGTATTTTTCGGCGATATGCGAGGCCGTGCCGCGGATCTTGATATCGGGTCCGTTGGACTCGTAGACCCGGGTCATCGGGTTCTGGCCGCGCCGGTTGTTGTTATTGTTATTCCGGTTGCGCATCCGCTGCTTGTTCTGACCGTTTCTCATGTCCTGCCTTTAATTCCAGCCCTAAAAGTTGCACGCATTGACTGACTGCTGAGTGACCTGATGGCAGCGGCTCACTTCTCTTGCACGCACCGCGCGCAAGAGCGGCTCAAGCCCTGCCGATGTTCGTCGACCGTCGCGTTCAACAAAGACGCGTTCCCCACTCGCCAGCATCCATCGCCAGCGAACCCATTCATTTCGCCTGCCGAAACAAGCCCTGTTTTCTTGCGTAAGTCTTCAAGCGCAATATCAGGCTTTCGTTCACGTTGCGGTCGGAAAGCTGCGCAGCTCCACGGGCCATCGCGCTAACAGGACCTGCGGCTTGGAACCTTTGATCAGTAAAGCTCTCGCCCTGAGAGCCCGGTCTCGCCCGTAGATCTACGGGGCCGGTACCGATGTGTTGACCGGAACGTAGTCGTTCCCACGGGATATTCCAAGAGCTTTTTACAGTCCAATCGGGCTTTTATGGGGGCATTTTTCGGGCCGAAACGGCCCTCGGAATGCCCGCCAGATCGGCCCTCGCTGGCCTGTCCACCTTTAACGCGGCAGCAGCCATCAAGGTTTCAATGCCCTGGGCCTGGCCCTGTCCGGCCTCGACAATCAAGGCGCCGCCCGCTGCGAGACGCTCCGCCGCTTGCGGAATCAAGGCGCGATAGGCATCGAAGCCGTCATGCCCGCCGTCGAGGGCAAGATGCGGGTCGTGCTCGCGTACCTCCGCACTCAGATTCACGATGTCCGCCGAGGCGATGTAGGGCGGGTTCGACACGATCAGATCGAACGGGCCCGCAAGGGCCGCGGCATAGTAGCAGGCGACGAATCCGGAGCGGTCGGAAAGGCCAAGGGCAGCTGCATTGTCGCGCGCCGTGCCGAGCGCCGTCAGGCTGACGTCGGTGCCGACGCCGAAGGCGTCGGGAATCTCGTGCAGCAATGCGAGCAGGATGGCGCCCGACCCGACACCGATGTCGGCGATCCGCGGGGGGCGTCCCGTTCCCGGGAGCTCGCGAAAAATCTCCAGCGCCAGCTCGACTACGGTTTCGGTGTCCGGTCGCGGCACCAGCGTCGCCTCGGACAATCGAAATGGCAGGCCCCAGAATTCCCGCGTGCCGAGGATGCGTGCGACCGGCTCATGTGCGAGCCGGCGCTGCGCATATTGCTCGAGCCGCGCCGCCTCCTCGACCGTGAGCTGTCGCCCCGCCTGCGCGATCATGCCGGTCAAATCGAGGTCCAGCGCCGCGCCGACCAGCAGGCGCGCGTCCAGTGTGGCCTCCTCGATGCCGGCCGATTGCAGCCGCGCCGCCAGGATGCGCCGCGCGCTCTCGATGCTGTCGCCGAATTTGGAATTTGCCGCCAATGGAGCCACCTACCTAGCCTCGTGGATAGATCGGCGGCCGCGCTTGCGTCAACGGAAAGGAGCGCGTTTGATCGCGCCGGCAACGACGGTGAACCGCATGACGGCATATGACGATCAGAATGTCTTCGCAAAGGTCCTGCGCGGCGAGATTCCCTGCTTCGAGGTCTTCAGGGGCGACCGTACCTTCGCCTTCCTCGACATCATGCCGCGCTCGCCCGGACACACCCTGGTCATCCCCAGGGCGCCTGCGCGCGGCATCCTGGATATCGCCGAGGACGATCTCGCCGCGGTCGCCCGTACCGCCAAACGGATCGCGGTCGCGGCGACGACGGCCTTCGACGCCGAGGGCATCATCATCCAGCAGTTCAGCGAGCCGGCCAGCGGGCAGGTGGTGTTTCACTTGCACATGCATGTCATGCCGGTCAAAGCGGGTGTCGAGCTGCTGCCGCCGCAGACCCGCAAGGAGAATCCGGCCGTGCCGAGCACGCCAGGCGAATGATCGCGGCGATCGGCGGCTGACGAAGGCTAGACGCCGAGATAGCGCTGCAGCAGCTCCGGCTGCGCCTTGAGTTCCTGCGCCGGACCCTCATGCACGATGTGGCCGTTATTGATGATGTAGATCCGCTGCGCCAGCGCCAGCGTCGCCGCGAGGTTCTGCTCGACCAGAACGATGGTCTGGCCGGCGGCCGCAAGCTCCCGGCAGGCCCTGACGAGGTCGTGGACGATGACCGGCGCCAGTCCCTCGAACGGCTCGTCTAGCAGAATGATCTTGGGGTTGCGCACAAGGGCCCGCGCGATTGCCAGCATCTGCTGCTCGCCGCCGGAGAGCTCGGTGCCACGGTTGTTACGCCGCTCCTTCAACCGCGGAAACATCGCGTAGATGCGCTCGAGCGGCCACCGCTTCGGCGCGGTGAAACCGGCGAGCACGATGTTCTCCTCCACCGACAGGCTGCCGAAGATCCGACGCTCCTCGTGCACGAGCTGCATGCCGGCCTGCGCGATCCTGTGGCTCCTGCGGCCGGCGATGTCGATGCCGTCGAACCTTATGGTGCCACTGCGCGGCGTCACCACGCCCATCAGGCTCTTCAGCGTCGTGCTCTTGCCGGCGCCGTTGCGTCCGAGCAGCGCAACCACCTCGTGCCGCTCGACGCGCATGGCGACATCGAACAGGATGTGGGAATCCCCGTAATAGCTGTTCAGGCCGTTGACCTCGATCAGGCTCATGCGGCGATCTCTCCGTTCACGCCGCCGAGATAGGCCTCCTGCACCGCGGCGTTGGTCCTGATTTCCTCCGGCGTGCCGTCGAGCAGCACCCGGCCCTCCTGAAGCACCGTCACGCGCTGGACCAGCTCGAACAGCGAATCCATGTCGTGGTCGATGATGATCATGGTGCGGCCACGCGCGATCGATTTGAGCAGCTTGACGGTCTCGACGCGCTCGCGCGGGCTCATGCCGGCGAGCGGCTCGTCGAGCAGCAGCAGCCGCGGCGAGGTGGCGAGGGCGAGCCCGATCTCGAGCCTGCGCTTCTCGCCATAGGCGAGCTCGGCGACCTGCGTGTCGGCGCGCGCGGTCAGATTGACCAGCGCGAGCGTGTGCTCCACCTGCTCCGACAGGCCCTTCACGTTCGCGAGCTTGCGGAACAGGTCGAGCCGGAACTTTCCGCGCAGCTCGGCCAGCGCGGCGATGGTCAGGTTCTGCCGCACCGTCAGTCCGGTGAAGAGCTGGTTGACCTGGTAGCTCTTGGTGAGCCCGAGCTGACAGACTTCGGTGACCTTCAGTCCCGTGATGTCGCGCCCCTCGAACACGATCTGGCCGGAGGTCGGCGCGATCTCGCAGGTCAGCATCTTGAAGAAGGTCGATTTGCCGGCGCCGTTGGGACCGATGATGCCGCGCAGCTCGCCCTGATCGACGCTGAAATCGACATTGCTGTTGGCGACAAGGCCGCCGTAGCGTTTGGTGAGGCCGGTGGCTTTCAGGATCGGCCCGGAATAGGCGGGATGCGCGACCTCCCTCGCCTGCATCGGCGCAGGCAGGGGCCGCGCAGCCCCGATCTCAGTCTGTTGCTCCGCCTCCTTCCGCGCCCGTTTGCCGGACACGAGGCGATAAAGGTCTGCGAGACCGCCGACGATGCCGCCGCGCAGGAAGCAGACCAGCAGCACGAACACGACGCCGAGCACGAGCTTCCAGGCCGCTCCCAGGTCCAGCGCGGCCTGGAGGAAATCCTGAAGGAACAGCCAGACGGCGGCGCCGACCAGCGGCCCGAACAGCGTGCCCCTGCCGCCGATCGCGGTTTGCATCACGAGCTGGCCCGAAGTGTCGAAAGTGAAGGCGTCGGGCGGCATGAAGGCCTGGAGCACGCCGAGCAGGCCGCCGGCGAAGCCCGCATAAGCCGCGGCGATCACGAAGGCGGTCAGCTTGTAGCCGTGGATGTTGTGGCCGACCGCGGTGGCGCGCAGCGGGTTGTCGCGGATCGCGCTGAAGATGGCGCCGACCGGCGAGCGGACGATCCTGAGCGCGATGATGACGCCGATGAAATAGCACAGGGCAATGAACTGATAGAGCGACCAGCCGTCGGTGAAGTGGATGGTCGTGAAGCCGAGATTGAAGCTCGGCATCGGCACGCCGGGCAGGCCGTTCTCGCCGCCGGTGAAATCCGACAGCGGATTGAACTCGACGAAGTAGAACACCTCGGCGATCGCGACCGTGATCATGGCGAAGTAGATGCCGGTGCGGCGCAGCGCGATCAGGCCGATCACATAGCCGGTCGCGGCGGCCGCGATCATGCCGATGATCAGCGCGACCAGCACATTGCCGAAGCCGGCGCGGGTCAGGAGGTAGGCGGCGACGAAGCCGCCGGTGCCGTAGAAGGCGGACTGGCCGAACGACAACAGGCCGGTGAAGCCGAACAGGATGTCGAAGCCGAGCCCGAACAGGCCCCAGACCAGGATCCGGTTCACGGTGTTCGGTGCGAAGCCGAGATGGGGCAGCACGAAGGGGGCTGCGATCAACCCGATTGCGGTCAGCGTCTCGATCAGGAACGGGCGTTGCTTGAGCATTGCGAAATCACTTACTCGCGGCCCTGGACGCCGAGCAGGCCATGCGGTCGCACCACAAGTACGAGCGTCATGGCCGCAAACAGCATCACATAGGCGTAGCCGGGGTTGAACATGGAGGTGACGCTGATGATCTCGCCGGCGATCAGGCCGCCGAGTATCGCGCCCGGGAACGAGCCGACGCCGCCGATCACGACCACCACGAAGGTCTCGACCAGGATGTCGTCACCGACGCCCGGCGTCAGCGACACCACCGGTGCGTTGACGATGCCGGCAAAGCCGGCCGCCATCGCGCCGATGCCGAACACCACCATGAAGACGCGGTAGACGTTGATGCCGAGCGAATCCACCATCACCGAGTCCTCGATGCCGGCGCGCACGATCATGCCGAGCCGGGTACGGTAGAGCACGAGGAACAGCGCGCCGAGCGCGATCGCAACGATGCCGACCACGGCGAGGCGGTAGGTCGGGTAGTACATGAAGCCGAGATTGGTGATGCCCTGGAACAGCGGTGGCGGCGAAACCACCTGCGACTGGCTCGAGAAGATCAGGCGAACGATCTCGACGAAGCAGATGCCGAGCCCGAAGGTGACGAGCAGCTGATCCTCGTGCGGGCGGTGATAGAAATGGCGGATGATGACGCGTTCCATCAGAACGCCCAGCAGCATCACGAACAGGGAGCCGGCGATGACCGCGACAATGAACGAGCCGGTATACTGATAGGCGACGAAGCCGGCATAGCCGCCGATCATGAACATCGCGCCGTGCGCGAGGTTCAGGACGCCGAGCGTGCCGTAGATGATGGTCAGGCCGGAGCTGATCAGCGCGAGCAGCGCGCCGAGCGCGAGCCCGTTGAAAAGCTGTGAAACGAGGTTGGGCCAACTAATCATGCAACGATCAATGTTGTGGCGTGCAAACGGCGCGCGCAAAAAGGTGACGCCGCAGGAGCGCAAAGCGGCCCGCGGCGTCACAGGGGTTAACGCGGGCTCAGGTGTAGTCGCCGAGATGGCAGCCGAAGGCGTCCGGCTTCTGCATCAGGCCTTCGCCCGGAACGATCTCGACGACGTCGTACCAGTCCTCCTTGTTCTTCATGTCCTTCTGCATCTTGCCCTTGACGATGATAACGGGCCGGACGCACTGATGATCCTCGGCCCGGTAGTGCACGTCGCCGACAAGCGAAGGCAGGGTCTCGCCCTTCTCATAGGCCTTGATCACGTCGGGCGGATTGAAGCTGCCGGCTTCCTCGCACATGCGGGCCCAGTGCGCGAAGCTGACATAGGCGTTCTCCGCGCCCCATTCCGGCTTGTAGCCGTACTTCTTCTCGAAGGCCTCGTTGAACATCTTCGCCAGCGGGAACTTGTCCTCGATCGTCCACCAATAGTCGGTGGCGGCGTAGACACCCTGCATCAGGCCGCCGGTCTCGCGCGCGATGAAAGGCACCTGGTACGGAATGACCAGCTTCATCTTGTCGAGCACGCCGAACTGCTTGGCCTGCTGGGTCGAGAGCACGGCATCGTGCCCCCAATTCACGTTGATGAGCACGTCCGCGCCGGAGTTGGCGACGTTGAGCAGGTATGAGGAGTAATCCGGCGCGCCGAGCGGGGCGACCTGGTTGGTCGCGGTCGTCCAGCCTGCGGTGGCGAGGAAGTCCTGCATCGACTTGGTCACGGTGTGGCCGTAGGTGTAGTCCGGCGTGAGGTACGCCGCCTTCTTGTTCTTGCCGAACTCCCTGACCATCACGGGTCCGATCGCCGCAGCCGCGGTCTGGCCGAAGAAGTCCTGGCGGAAGCCGTAGCGGACGCAATCCTTGCCGGTGGTGTCGTTCGAGCCGGAGATGCCGCATACGAACAGCACGTGCTCGCGCTGGGCGAGCTTGTTGAGCGCGACCGCGACGGCGCTCGACGTGCCGCCGGTGATCATGATCGCCTTGTTCTCGCTGATGAAGCGCTGCTGCGCCTGCACCGCCTCGTTGGGCTTGGCCGCGGAGTCGGCGACGCCGAACTTCAGCTCCTTGCCGAGCACGCCCTTGCTGGTCTTCGGCGAGATCTTCTTGATCAGATCATGGCCGCTGTTGATGTGCTCGATCGCGAGCTGATAGCCCTTGAGCTCGTCCTCGCCCTGCACTGCATAGGTGCCGGTGCGCGGAACCGAGATGCCGATGAAGGCCGTGGAACCCGAGACGGCTGCAGGATAGGTGCCGATCGCCGGCTTGTCCTCGGCAAATGCCGGCATCGCGGGCAGCATCGAGCCGCCAATGAGACCTGCGGTCGTTTGAAGCAGGCTGCGGCGCGAGATGCCGCGGCCGAGGCCACGGCGGATGAGTTTGTCAGTCATATCGCTTCCTCCGAACAACACTCTTGTTTTGCAGGCGCAACGCAACCCGCCCGCTATCCGACCTCGATGGCCGGAACACCGGGCACGTCACATCCACGTGTAGCTCTTCCCGTAAGCATTGCTTGTGAAGACCTTCTGTCAATTTCGCCTTTGGTCGAACGACGAAAATTACCTCGTGAAAACATATCGGGTCACGATATATATTAGTCTTTGTGAGTACGAGACCGGCGAGTTCGGCGAACGAAATGACGCGGCAGACGAGACCGGCGAGTGCCGGGAAGCGGCAATCCTGGCCGCAAGAGGCGGAGCGGCCCGCGGGGGAGGGAATCGACCAGCGCACGCCGCCGCACTCCGGCGATGCATCGCGCACGTCCGAACCGCGCAGCCCGCCCATCGGTCGGAGCGGGCCGGTCGGCGCCGTTCAGGGTAAGCCCGCCCCCGGTCCCATGAAGACGCTGAGCGTGCGCGCTCAGAACGTTCTCAAGGAGCTCGCGGTCGAGCTCACGGGTGAACAGCCGCCGAAGGGGACGTGGTCGCCGTCGCGCGAGCTGCTGCTCGCGCTGACGGCCGAGCGCCTCGTCACCGCGCGCAACTGTGGTCCTCACACGATGCGCGAGATCATCGATTGGGCGCAGGGCTGCGGCGTGACGATCAAGCCGGCGATCAAGGCCGGCGGCTCGCTTTCGGAGATGTGGTCGGGATTGATCGCCAATGGGGCGGCCGGTGCCTTGACCAGCAGCGAGATCGTCAGCGCGCTCCAGCGTTCGATCAGACGGAAAAGTGTCCGCATCCCGATCGCCTTTCAGGTCATCCTGGTGAAGATCCTGCTCTCCAGCTTCGAATAGGCGGCGGGCTTCTCGACTTTCGTGACGCCGATAATTGTGCATCCGCGCTGCCTCGCAGTTGGTCCGGCTTGTCCTTCCTTGCTAATCTCGACCACTGGTCCACGGACGGGTCGAAGAAGGCTGGGATGGTTCAATCGAAGCGGGAAGCAGGCCGCGCGGCGTCTGTGCGACCCTCAAAGAGCGGCGCGATGCGCGAGTCCGACTACGCGGCGCTTGCGCAATTTCGCTATCAGCTGCGAACCTTCCTGGCGTTCAGCGAAGCCGCGGCCCAGCGCGCCGGGCTGACGCCGCAGCAGCACCAGGCACTGCTCGCGATCAAGGGATTTGGCGGCCGCGAGGCCGCGAGCGTCGGTGACGTCGCGCGCTTCCTCCTGATCCGGCACCACACCGCCGTGGAGCTGATGAATCGCATGGTGAAGCTGAAGTTGATCGTGCGGGAAGCCGACCCGCAGGACGCAAGGCGCGTCCTGGTCAAGCTGACAGCCAAGGGCGAGCAGAAGCTGCGATCGCTGTCGCGGATTCATCTGGACGAGCTGGGGGCCGCCACGCCGGCGCTGAGCAAGATCCTGCGATCGTTCCGCACCAAAGCGCGCTGAGGCACGGGACTTACGCCGCGGCGCCTTGCGCTGCGAGCTGGGCGGCCTGGTGCTCGGTGGTCAGCGCGTCGATCAATTCGCCGAGCGCTTCGCCCGCGATCACCTGCGGCAGCTTGTAGAGCGTCAGGTTGATGCGGTGGTCGGTGACGCGTCCTTGCGGGAAATTATAGGTGCGGATGCGCTCGCTGCGGTCGCCGGAGCCGACCTTCTCCTTGCGGTCGGCGGAGCGCGCCGCCTCGAGCCGCTGGCGCTCGGCGTCGTAGATGCGCGAGCGCAGGATGTTCATGGCGGAAGCGCGGTTCTTATGCTGCGAGCGGCTGTCCTGCATCATCACCACGATGCCGGTCGGGATATGGGTGATGCGGATCGCCGATTCGGTCTTGTTGACGTGCTGGCCACCGGCACCTTGCGCGCGCATGGTCTCGATCCGCAGATCCTCGTTCTTGACGTCGACGTCGACGTCCTCGACCTCCGGCAGCACCGCGACGGTGGCGGCAGAGGTGTGGATGCGGCCTTGCGTCTCGGTGTCGGGCACGCGCTGCACGCGGTGCACGCCCGATTCGAATTTCAGCTTCGAGAACGCGCCGCGGCCCTGCACCTCGGCGATGATTTCCTTGTAGCCGCCGACGGTGCCTTCGCTGGCCGAGATCACCTCGACCTTCCAGCCCTGCAGGCTCGCGAAGCGTTCGTACATCCGGAACAGGTCGCCGGCGAACAGCGAAGCCTCGTCGCCGCCGGTGCCGGCGCGAATTTCCAGCACCACGTTGCGGTCGTCCATGGCGTCCTTGGGCAGCAGCGCGACGCGGATTTTTTGGACGAGGTCTTCGATTTTCGGATTGAGCTCGTCGCGCTCGGCTTCCGCCATGCTGCGCATCTCGGAATCCATTGCCGGATCGGCGATCAGCGCCTCGGTGTCGGCGAGTTCTTTCACGGCAGACCGATAGGTCTTCACCGCGTCGATCAGCGGAGTGATCTCGGCGAGCTCGCGCGTGACCTGCACATAGCGATCGGACGCGAGCTGGCCGAGCGATTCGGCCTCGAGCGAGGCGTGGTGCGCGAGCAGGACGTCCAGTTTGGCTTCGGGGAGTGACGACATCGGTTCAGTCTCAAAGAGCGTGCGGAGGGAGGGCGAAAGCGAGGCGGACAGGCCCGCTACAACGCCAGCCCCTCGGCTTCGGCGAATTCCGTCAGCTTCTGCCGGATCGAGACGCTGCCAGTGGGCGCGTCCAGCAACGGGCCGAGCATTGCCTCGGCCTTCTTCGCATCGAGATCGATGACCATCGCCTTGACCGGGCCCAGCGCGGTCGCCGAGAGCGACAGCGAGCGATAGCCCATCGCGATCAGGGCCAGGGCGCCAATCGGCTTGGAGGCCATCTCGCCGCACAGCGAGAGCGACTTCTTCGCGGCATTGGACTTGCGCGCGATCTCGCGCAGCACGCGCAGGATCGGCGCCGACATGGTGTCGAAGCGCTCCGAGACCTTGGCATTGCCGCGATCGACCGCGAACAGGAATTGGAACAGATCGTTGGAGCCAACCGAGATGAAGTCGACTTTCTTAAGGAGCTCGTCGAGCTGGTAGAGCAGCGCCGGCACCTCGACCATGGTGCCGATATCGATGCGTTCCGGCAGCGTGTGGCCGTGCTGGCGCAAGTAAGTCAGCTCGCGCTCGACCAGCGCCTTGGCGGCATCGAATTCGGCGACCTCGGAAATCATCGGGAACATGATGCGCAGCGCGCGGCCGCCGCCGGCGCGAAGCAGCGCGCGGATCTGGCCGCGGAGCAGACCGGGCCGATCGAGCCCGAGCCGGATCGCGCGCCAGCCGAGCGCCGGGTTCTCCTCGATCACGGTCTCCATGTAGGGCAGCGCCTTGTCGCCGCCGATGTCGAGGGTGCGGAAGGTGACCGGTTTATTGCCTGCGGCATCGAGCACGGCGCGGTAGAGCGCGAGCTGGTCGCTGGTGCGCGGCAGGCTCTGGCCGACCATGAATTGCAACTCGGTACGGAACAGTCCGATTCCGGCGCTGCCGGTGTCGTCGATATGGGGCAAGTCGATGGCGAGGCCGGCATTGATCATCAGCTCGACCTTCTCGCCGTCCTTGGTGACGCAGGGCCGGTCGCGCAGCGCCAGATACTGCGCCTGGCGGCGGGCGCGGAAGCGCACACGCTCGGCAAAGGCGGCCTCGATCTCCTGCGAGGGGCGCACATAGATCGAGCCGGATGTACCGTCGACGATGATGGCGTCGCCGGGGTCGGCGATGCCCGGTGCGTTCGGCACCTCGCCGACCGCGGGAATGCCGAGCGCGCGCGCCACGATCGAGACGTGCGAGTTGGCGGTGCCTTCCTCCAGCACGATGCCGCGCAGGCGCTTGCGGTCGTAGTCGAGCAGTGCTGCCGGTCCCATCGCACGCGCGATGACGATGGCGTTGTCGGGCAGATGCTCGCGCGAGGGTGCGTGGTCCTGGCCGACGAGCTGCCGCATCAGGCGGTAGCCGAGGTCTTCCAGGTCGTGCAGACGGTCGCGCAGATAGGGATCGGTCGAGCGCAGCATGCGCGCGCGGGTGTCGGACTGCACGCGCTCGACGGCGGCCTCGGCGGTAAGGCCGGTCGCGACCGCCTCATGCAGCTTGTGCGACCAGCCCTGGTCGTTGGCGAACATGCGGTAGGCTTCGAGCACGTCGCGATGTTCGCCGCCCTCGGCGACGTCGCCGCGCTCCAGCATGCGGTCGAGGTCGGAGCGCAGCTTGGCAAGCGCGGTGTCGAGCCGCTTGATTTCCTTCGGCAGGTCCTCGGCGATGTAGTCCTTGATGACGACGCGCGGCTCGTGCAGCACGACATGGCCGAGCGCGATGCCGTCCGACAGGATGGCGCCGACCTTCTGCGCGGAATGGCGCGCGGCCGGCTCCAGGCCCGGCTGGGCGAGCGCGGACAGTTCGCCGGAGGCGATCAGCTCCGCCAGCACCATGGCGGTGGTCTGCAGCGCCTCGAGCTCCTCCTCGACATAGTTGCGCTTGGCGCGGTTCTGCACCACCAGCACGCCGAGCGTGTTGCCGGCGCGCAGGATCGGCACGCCGAGGAAGGAGTGGTAGATTTCTTCGCCGGTCTCCGGGCGGAACGAGAAGGCGGGATGGGTCTGCGCGTCGCTCAAATTGAGCGGCGTCGCCTCGCTGGCAACCAGGCCGACCAGGCCCTCATGGGCGCTCAGCACGGTATGGTGCACAGCCTCGCGGTTGAGGCCTTCGGTGGCGTAGAGCTCGAGGGTGTTGTCGATGCGCAGCACATAGACCGAGCACACCTCGGCCACCATGTTGGCGGCGATCAGTACCACGATCTTGTCCAGCCGCTCCTGGGCCGAGACCTGCTCCGCCATGGTTTCGCGGAGCCGTCTCAACAAGACGCGGGGACCTCCCGATGCGCTCCGCATGTGCCGTCAATCTCCCTCATCTACCAGGGGCCCGGAGGCCCTCGGCGGTTCGCCCGAAGAATCCAGAAAAACAACAAACTTGCTCATCCGGCGCCGGCCCCAGCATCGCTTGAGCCGAATCGGCACCGCCTAAACTGGGGCACAGTTTGTGGCAGCCCACCCTGTTCGCCGTATAGCGAATTAGGGCTTGTTTTGCCAAGCAAAACGCCTGCCAAACGCGAAGGTGTGTACACCTTCGCGTTTGCTGCGACCGCTAAGAGAAAATTCGTCTAGGCCTGATCGAGGCCGTAGAGCGTATGCAGGGTGCGCACCGCGAGCTCAGTATAGGCGGTGTCGATCAAAACCGAGAACTTGATCTCGGAGGTTGTGATGGCGCGGATGTTGATATTCCGCCCCGCGAGGGCCGAGAACGCCTGGGCGGCGACGCCGGCATGGCTGCGCATGCCGCTGCCGATGACCGATATCTTGGCGACGTCGGTAGCGCTGTCGAGCCGGGCATAGCCGATCTTGTCCTTGGCCGCGGTGATCGTGTCCTTGGCGCGGGCATAGTCGGCCGCCGGTACCGTGAAGGTGAGGTCGGTGGTCTTGCCGTCCTCGGAGACGTTCTGCACGATCATGTCGACGTTGATGTTGGCATCCGCGAGCGGGCCGAAGATCGATGCGGCCACGCCAGGCTTGTCCTCGATCTGGCGCACCGAGATCTGGGCCTCGTCCTTGGAAAAGGCGATTCCTGTGACGACGTGGCTTTCCATGATCTCCTCCTCGCTGCAGATCAGCGTGCCGGGCGGCTGGTTGGCATGCGGGTCGATATCCTCGGGCTTGTCGAAGCTCGAGCGGACGAAGATCGGCATGTTGTGGACCATGCCGAGTTCCACCGAGCGGACCTGGAGCACCTTGGCGCCCTGGGACGCCAGTTCCAGCATGTCTTCGAATGCGATCTTGTCGAGCCGGCGCGCCTTCGGCACGATTCGCGGGTCGGTGGTGTAGACGCCATCGACGTCGGTGTAGATGTCGCAGCGGTCCGCCTTGACGGCGGCGGCGATCGCCACCGCCGAGGTGTCGGAGCCGCCGCGGCCGAGCGTGGTGATGCGGCCCGTCTCCGGGTTGATGCCCTGGAAGCCGGCGATGACCGCGACCTCCTTGCGCTCCTTGAAGCGGGTGATGATCTCGGAGCCGTTAATGTCCTCGATCCGGGCCGAGGCATGGGCGTCGCTGGTCTTGATCGGGATCTGCCAGCCCTGCCAGGAGCGGGCCTGGATGCCCATGCCCTGGAGCACGATGGCCAGGAGGCCTGAGGTGACCTGCTCGCCGGAGGCGACCACGGCGTCGTATTCGCGCGCGTCGTGCATGGGCGAGGCCTCGGTGCACCAGGCCACGAGCTCGTTGGTCTTGCCGGACATCGCGGAGACGACCACGGCCACCTCGTGGCCGGCGTCGACCTCACGCTTCACATGGCGTGCGACGTTGCGGATACGTTCGATGTTGGCGACGGACGTGCCGCCGAATTTCATCACGAGGCGGCTCATGACGACGCGTGCATTCCCTCATAAGGATAAGTATGGTGACCCGCGCGAGGCGATGCTGCGGATGCCCGACCGCGCGTATACAGAGGGGCGGGGCCGGGGGCAAGCGGGTTCCTGCGGGGGCAGGGCGCGGGGACAGGCTGCGGGGGATGGGTTAACGGAGATCATGGCGCGTTATATCGACGAGATCCTCCAGCCCGGCGAGAAGGTGCTGTATTCGACCAATGCGCACTGGATCTTCTACTTCCCGGCCATCCTGGCCTGGATCGTGGCCCTCGTCCTGTTCGTCCTGTCCCGGCAGACCGCCGTCGAAGGCCTCGTGCTGCTCTGTCTCGGCGCGTCCGGCCTCGTGGCGCTGGCGGCCCTGTATTGGATGGTGAAGGGCTGGTTCCATCGCTTCACCACCGAGACCGACGTAACGAACCTGCGCGTCGTGCACAAAACCGGGTTCATCAAGCGCCGCACCTTCGAGATGGCGCTGGACAAGGTCGAGAGCGTCGACGTCGACCAGACTATTCTTGGACGAATTCTCAACTACGGCGACGTGACCATCAAAGGTGTCGGTGAGGGTCGCGAAACCATCAGGACCATCGACTCGCCGCTCGCCTTCCGTAGTTCGATCACCACGCGGTAGGACCGCGCGTTATCATGAGCATGCAGCAAAATACTTCCGAAACCGCATCTGGCCACCCGGGGTCCACCGTCGACGCCGCCGAGATCGCGAAATTCTCAAAGCTCTCGGCGGAGTGGTGGGACCCCAAGGGCAAGATGGCGCCCTTGCACAGGATCAATCCGCTGCGGCTCGGCTACATCCGCGATGCCGCCTGCCGGAAGTTCGAGCGCAACGTGCGCAGCCTCAATTGCCTCGGCGGCCTGCGCGTGCTCGACATCGGCTGCGGCGCCGGCCTGCTCTGCGAGCCGCTGTCGCGGCTGGGCGCCCAGGTCATCGGCATCGATCCCTCGGTGAGCAACATCGCCGCCGCGAGGCTCCACGCCGACAAGGGCCATCTCGCGATCGACTACCGCTGCACCACGGTGGAGGAGATCGATCCGCGCGAGCGCTTCGACGTCGTGCTGGCGATGGAAGTGGTCGAGCACGTCACCGACGTCGGCGTGTTCCTCAATCGCTGCGCCGCGATGCTGAAGCCGAACGGGTTGATGGTGGTCTCGACCTTGAACCGCAATTGGAAGAGCTTTGCGCTCGCCATCGTCGGCGCCGAATACGTCCTGCGTTGGCTGCCGCGTGGCACCCATGAGTGGAACAAGTTCGTCACCCCCGACGAGCTCGCCAAATACCTGCTCGACAACCGCCTCGTCATCACCGAGCAGACGGGCGTCGTCTACAGCCCCTTCGCCGACAAGTGGACCCTCTCCTCCGACATGGACGTGAATTACATGGTCGTTGCGGAAGGGATGGTGTGAGGGGGCGCGACGAGCGCAAGCGCTCGCGCGGGGGTCCTGGATCTGCGCTTCGCTTGTCCAGGACGATGGCGGAGTTTGTGGCGAAAGCATCGCTCCTATGACGTGGGCGTGATTGACCTGCCGGATCGTCAGCGGCAGGTTGGCCGTAAATCCTTTCCCGCCTCAACGCTCCTCACCCATGTTCACCGTCGCCAGCCTCTGGATTCCCTTCACCGTCATTGCCGCGCTCGGGCAGGTCGCGCGCAATGCGATGCAGCGGTCGCTGACGAAGCCGCTGGGCACCTGGGGCGCGACCAACATCCGCTTCCTGTTCGGCTTCCCGTTCTCGGTGCTGTTCTTAGGGCTGGTGCTGATCGCCTCCGGCGATCATCTCAGCATGCCGCCGCCCGTGTTCTGGCCATGGCTGCTGCTCGGCGCGCTCAGCCAGATCGTTGCCACCGGCTTGATGCTGCTCGCCATGAACGACCGCTCATTCGTGGTGACGACGGCGTACCTCAAGACCGAGGCGATCCAGACCGCGATCTTCGGCTTCGTCTTCCTCGGCGATCACCTGACCTGGCTGAAGGTGCTTGCGATCGTGATCGCGACCGTCGGCGTCGTCATTACCGCGCTCAGGCCCGGCGGCGAGAAGAGCTTTGCGGAACTGAAGCCGACCATCACCGGCCTCGTCGCCGCTGCGGCGTTCGCCTTGTCCGCGGTCGGCTTTCGCGGCGCGATCATTACGGTGCCGGACGTGTCCTTCGTGACGGCCTCGTCGTTCACGCTGGTGCTCGGCCTGTTCGTGCAGACGCTGGTGCTGACCATCTTCCTGCTCTGGCGCGCGCCGCACGTGCTGCAGGCGATCCTGGGATTGTGGAAGCCGTCCCTGCTCGCAGGCTTCACGGGCGCCTTCGCGTCGCAGTTCTGGTTCCTGTCCTTCGCGCTCACTGCTGCTGCCAACGTCCGCACGCTTGCGCTGATCGAGGTGCTGTTCGCGCAAGCCGTGGCGTACTACTCGTTCAAGCAGCCGGTCTCGCCGCGCGAGATCTTCGGCATCGTGCTGATCGTGGTCGGCGTGGCGCTGCTGGTGGGGGTGTAAGTCTCTCAGCCATCGTCATGCCCGGCCATGACGACGAGCGCGACCGTCAATTCCTGTCTTCCGGCAGCGTCGGCAACTGAGACACCTCGATGCCTTCGTCGATCAGCGACTTGGCCTCCTCGGGCGAGGCCTCGCCATAGATCGGGCGGTGCTCCTTGTCACCGTAATGCATCGCGCGGGCTTCGTTCGCGAAGCGCTCGCCGACATTGTCGGCGTTCTTCACGATGTGATCGCGCAGCTCCTTCAGCTTGGCGCGCAGCTCGCGCTCCTGCGCCATCATCAGCGAAGTCGGTCCGGACTGCGTCGCCTCAGGCGTTGTCGTCGGCGCGGTTGTCGCGGCCGCCTCCGGCGGCGGCGTCGCGCGTCCGCGGCCCTTCTTGCCGACGATGCGCGGCGCCATGATCGCCTTGTCCACCTTGGCCGAGCCGCAGATCGGGCAGGTCACGAGCTTGCGCCGAATTTGCGAATCATAGGCCGACGAGCTCTGGAACCAGCTCTCGAATGCGTGGTGCTGGTCGCAATGGAGCGCGTAGCGGATCATGCCGATCCCCGCACGAGATGTAGATGGTCCGGTCCCGCCTTGGGATCGGCGACGCCGAAGCGGCGGCCGTGCTGGAGCGAGGGAATCGCCCTGCGTGCCGTCTCGACCTTGGCCGGATCGATCCTCGCCATGATGATGCCGGGCTCGACATCGCCCTCGGCGAGGATTTCGCCCCAGGGATCGATGATCAGCGAATGGCCATAGGTCTCGCGCTTGTTCTCGTGCAGGCCGGCCTGCGCCGCGGCAAAGATGAAACAGCCTGTCTCGATCGCGCGAGCGCGCAGCAGGATGTGCCAGTGCGCCTCGCCGGTCTTGCGGGTGAAGGCGGAGGGCACGGTGATGAAATACGCACCGCTCTCGGCGAGCGCGCGATAGAGCGCGGGGAAGCGCACGTCGTAGCAGATCGTCAGCCCGATCCGGCCCCAGGGCAGGTCGGAGATCACCGCGGTCTCGCCCGGCTGATAGTTGGCGGATTCGCGATAGCTCTCGCCGTCCGGCAGCTCGATGTCGAACATATGGATCTTGTCGTAGCTCGCGATCACATTGCCCTCGGGCCCGATCAGGAACGAGCGATTGACCGCCTTCTCCGGCGAGAAGCGCAGCGCCAGCGAGCCGACATGCAGGTGGATCTTCAGTTCGGCCGCGAGCGCGCGATAGGCCCTCAGCGAAATGTCGTCCTCTTCGCTCTGGAGGTGCTCGAACAGCGCCTTGCGGTTCAGCTGCATCATGTTGCTGACTTCGGGCGTCTGCACGTAGTTGGCGCCGTTCGCCGCCGCCTGCCGGATCAGCTTGCTCGCCTGCGCCAGGCTCTGCTCGGGCAGAAGGCCGGTGCGCATCTGCACCATGGCAGCGGTGAAGCTTCGATCTTGAGCTTGAGCTTGATTCTGGCTCATGAGACGGCCTTGACGCTCTCGAGCATGGCGTCGAGCTTGCCCTCGCGGTCGAGCGCGTAGAGCTCGTCGCAGCCACCGACATGGGTGCCGCCGATCCAGATCTGCGGGAAAGTCGCGCCGTCGCCCGCGCGGTCGTACATCTCCCGACGCCACGACGCATCCCTGGCGATGTCGAACTCGGTGAAGGTCGCCTTCTTGCGGGTCAGCAGCGATTTGGCCGCGGAGCAATAGCCGCAGCCCGGCCTCGTGTAGATCTCGACAGCATCAGTCATGTCGTCTGGCGCTTTCATGTCATGAATTCATCGAATTATATGGGACGGGGCCCGCTCTCGACAACCCGGGCGAACACCAGCAGGTCGACCTGGGCGGCCTTGGCGCGGAGCAGGGCCCGCGCGCAGGCGTCGGCGGTCGCGCCGGAGGTCAAGACGTCATCTACGAGGACAATATGCCGGCCCTGGACCGCGGCCTGGAGGTCGGCAGATACCTGGAATGCGCCCTGCACATTTGTCGCGCGCTGGGCCCGCGACAGGCCGATCTGCTGCTCGGTCGCGCGCACCCGGCGCAGCACCTCGCTCCTGACCCTCACGCCGCTCTGCCGCGCGATGATTCGCGCCAGCGCTCCGGACTGATTGTAGCGGCGCCGCCAGGCTCGCCGCCAATGCAGGGGAACGGGCACCAGCATGTCGGCGCCGGTGAGCAGCTCGCTGCCCGCGCGTGCCATCCAGCGGCCCATGGCGGGGGCGAGATCGGTACGGTCCTGGTACTTCAGCGCGTGCACCAGCGTGCGGGCGACGTCGTCATAGCGCACGGCCGCGCGGGCCCGCTGATAGGCCGGCGGGCTCGCGATCGCCTCCATCGACAGCATGTCGGGGCCGGGATCGTAGACGAAGGGAATGCCGAGCCGCGGGCAATAGGGCGGGGCGATGAACGACAATTTTGCCCAACAGGCCGCGCACACGCCCTCACCATCGACCGGCTCGCGGCAGGACACGCACAGGGTCGGCAGCGCAATGTCGAGCGCGAGCCGCGCCGCACGCGACAGCGCGTGGCGGCCAGCCGACCATGCGGCCCGCAGCGGCGCGGCGATGGAACGGGAGGGGGCGCTTTCGGCTTCCATGGGGGAAGGCTAGCGCCGCACGCACCGGATTGCCAGAACCGTCGAGATCGGCGTAACCAGCGGCATGGTTCAGAACCCGCAGAATCCACCCGCCTTGTTCGATCGCGCATTGCTGCATGCCCGCCAACGTCGCGCGCAGGCGCAGGGGCCGGTGCGCTTCCTGCTCGATCGGGTGGATGAGGACCTGTCCGACCGGCTCGCCGCTGTGATGCGCGAGTTTGGTGCGGCCGCCGATCTCTGGACGCCGGGCGAAGGTCTGATGGCAGCGCGTACGCGGCTGCCTTCCCTCGAACGGGTCGCTCTCGATGCGACGGGGGCGGAGAAGCTGCCTTTCGCGTCCGAAAGCCTCGATCTCGTCGTCTCCGCGCTGGCAATGCAATTCGTCAACGACCTTCCGGGTGTGCTCGCGCAGATCCGGCGTGCGCTGAAGCCGGACGGCCTGCTGCTGGCAGCGATGATCGGCGGCGATTCGCTGACCGAACTGCGCCAGGCCTTTGCCGCGGCGGAAGCCGAATGCGAGGGCGGCGTGTCGCCGCGCGTGGCGCCGTTCGCCGACTTGCGCGACATCGGCGCGCTGCTGCAGCGGGCGGGCTTTGCGCTGCCGGTCACTGATGTCGATCGCGTCGTGGTGCGCTATGCCAATGCGTTCGCGCTGATGCAGGATCTGCGGCGCATGGGCGCAACCAACGTGCTGATCGAGCGGCGGCGCAAGCCGGCGCGGCGCGCCACGCTGCTGCGCATGGCCGAGATTTATGTCGAGCGCTTCGCCGATGCGGATGGTCGTGTCCGCGCGACGTTCGACATCATCTGGCTCTCCGGCTGGGCGCCGCATGCGAGCCAGCAACAGCCCTTGAAGCCCGGCTCGGCGAAGGCGAGCCTGGCGGAGGCGGTGAAGAAGGCGGGGAAGGCGTGAGTTGCCTCCTCCGTCATGGCCGGGCTTGACCCGGCCATCCACGTCTCTCAGTGTGGTACGAAGATCGTGGCCCGGGACAAGCCCGGGCATGACGTGGAGAGCGTGGCGACGGCTTCAACCTCACATCAGCAAATCAATCAGATGCGGGATCAGCGGGATGTCCGCCGGCGGCATCGGGTAGTCGCGCAGCTTGTTGGCGCGGACCCAGGCGAGGGTCTGGCCTTCGCGCGCCGTCACGAGGCCTTCCCAGCGGCGGCAGATGTAAAGCGGCATCAACAGGTGGAAGGTCTCGTAGGCGTAGCTCGCAAACGTCAGCGGCGCGAGGCACGGTTCGGCGACGGTGATGCCGAGCTCTTCGTGCAGCTCGCGGATCAGGCTTTGCTCCGGCCGCTCGCCGGGCTCGAGCTTGCCGCCGGGAAATTCCCAGAGGCCCGCGAGCGCCTTGCCTTCGGGGCGCTGCGCGATCAGGACGCGCTTGTCGGCGTCGATCAGGGCGCAGGCCACCACCAGTGTCAGTTTGAGATCGGCCATGCTTGTTCTGTCAGGAGGATAGGTTCGTGGGTGCTGGGACGACGTAACGGGCTGTTAACCCATTTCGGTTCCCGCTCTACGGTCTCTATAAGTCATATTTAATCGGCAGTTCCTAGAATGGAAACGCAAAACCATTCCGGACCCGACCCATGCGCGCCGCGTTTCGTAACGTCATTCGTCGCTTTGCCTGCGACCAGCGCGGCAACATCGCCGTGATCTTCGCAATTGCCTGCGTCCCGCTGATCACGGCGGTCGGCTGCGCGATCGACTATTCCCGCGCGACGCAGGTCCGCGCCAAGCTGCAGGCTGCGGCGGACGCGGCCAGCGTCGGCTCGCTCGCCAAGGCCTCGCCGGCCTTCGCTGCGGCGGGTTCGATGACCTCCGATGGACCGATTCCCGTCGGCGTCACCGATGCACAGAACATCTTCGACGCCAACCGCGCCAATCTGACCGACTACACGCTCGTCAACGTCACCCCGACCGTGGTCAAGAGCGGCTCGACCATCACCACAACGGTCTCGTTCAGTGCCAACATCAACACCATGTTTCTCGGCTTGATCGGCAAGAGTGCGCTGAATGTCACGGGCACGTCGACCTCGACGGCCAACATGCCGCTCTATATCGATTTCTACCTGCTGCTCGACAATTCGCCGTCGATGGGCGTGGCGGCGACGCCGGACGACGTCACCAAGCTGGTCAACGCGACAGCCTCATTCCCGACCAGCAAGCAGAATTGCGCGTTCGCCTGCCACGATTACAACGACTCGAACAGCACCTATAATCTGGCGAAGAACATCGGCGTGACCACGCGAATCGATGTGCTGCGCACCGCGACCCAGTCGCTGATGGACACCGCCACAAACACCGAGACCTACCCCAACCAGTTCCGCATGGCGATCTACGATTTCGGCGCCGCGTCGAAGACGATCGGCCTGCGCGCGCTGTTCTCGTTGTCGGCGAGCCTGTCGAGTGCCAAGACGGCGGCCGGCGCCATCGACCTGATGGGCGTCTACGGCAACAACGACGCTTATACGGCCGACAAAGACACGCAGTTCAGCAAGATATTTCCGGCGATCACCAGTTTGATTCCCGCATCGGGAACCGGCACCTCGTCAGCACCGCTGAAGTATCTCTTCTTTGTCTCGGATGGCGTCGCCGACGAGAGCAATACGTCTTGCTCCAAGACGATGTACAATAGCCACTGGGGCAACATTTCGCCACGCTGCCAGTCGCCGCTCGATGCGACGCTTTGCGACGCGCTGAAGAGGAACAACGTCAAGATCGCCGTGCTCTACACGACCTATCTGCAACTAAAAGACAACCAGTGGTACATGGATTGGATTGATCCCTTCAACAAGGGGCCGTTCGGGCCCTCGCCGAACAGCGAGATCGCCAAGAACATGCAGAGCTGCGCTTCGCCCGGACTCTACTTCGAGGTCAGTCCCACGCAGGGCATTTCGGATGCGATGAACGCGCTGTTCAGGAAGGCCGTCGCCGACGCACGGATTGCGGGGTGACTTAGATCCCCTCTCCCCGCAAGCAGGGAGAGGGAGCAGTGAGCCCTACGACCGATAGTCTCCGTTGATCGCGACATATTCCTTGGTGAGGTCGCAGGTCATGACGCGGTCGCGGCCCTTGCCGAGGCCGAGGGAGACCTTGATCGCGATTTCCGGGGCCTTCATCGCCTCGGACACCTGCGCCTCGTCGTAGTCGGGATCGCGCGCGCCGCTCTTGGCGACGCGGATGCCGTTGAAGGAGATCGAGAGCTTGTCACGATCGGCGGGCTCGCCGGCCTTGCCGACCGCCATCACCACGCGGCCCCAATTGGCGTCCTCGCCGGCAATCGCAGTCTTGACCAGCGGCGAGTTGGCGATCGACATCGCGATCTTGCGTGCCGAGGCCTTGGTCTTGGCACCCTCCACGGTGATCTCGACCAGCTTGCGCGCGCCCTCGCCGTCGCGGGCGACCTGTTCGGCGAGATTGGCGAGCACGCCGTTGAAGGCCTTGACGAAGGCCTTCAGCCGCGGGTCGCTGGCGCGGCTGATCTTGGGCGCGCCGTGCGCGGCCGCAGCGCCCGTGGCGAACGCTAGCAGCGTGTCCGAGGTCGAGGTGTCGCCGTCGATGGTCACGGCGTTGAACGTGTCCTCGACCCCGCTCTTGAGCAGGGCCTGCAGCGCCGCCGGCGCGATCGGCGCGTCGGTGAAGATGAAGGACAGCATCGTCGCCATATCAGGCGCGATCATGCCGGCGCCCTTGGCCATGCCGTTGATGGTGACCTTGGCCTTGCCGAGCTTCACCGTCGCGGTCGCGACCTTCGGGAAGGTGTCGGTGGTCATGATCGCCTTGGCCGCGCCGAGCCAATCGGCAGGTTCGGCAGCCTCGGCGAGGCGTCCGAGCACGCCGTCGAACTTGGTCGCATCCAGCGGCTCTCCGATCACACCGGTCGAGGCCAGGAAGATCTCGCTCTCGCTGCAGCCGACCGCCTTGGCCGCGATCTTGGCGGTGAGCGCGGTGGATGCCCGGCCGGTCTTGCCGGTGAAGGCATTGGCGTTGCCGGAATTGACCACGAGCGCACGCGCCTTGCCGCCCTTGAGCTTGGCGCGGCACCATTCCACCGGTGCGGAGGGGCACTTCGACTTGGTGAAGACGCCGGCGACCGCCGTGCCCTTGTCCATCAGTGCGAGCAGCACGTCGGTGCGGTTCTTGTAGCGGATGCCGGCCTCGGCCGTCGCGAGACGGATGCCCGCGATCACGGGCATGTCGGGAACGTGCTTCGGGGCGAGCGGGGAGACGGAGGAGGACATCGCGGGGCGCCTTGGTGGATCTTGATAAGCAGATGCCCGGCACGAGGCCGGGCATCACGATGCTTAGATACTATTGGCGTCAGCGAAGTGACAGCGAATTCTTACTTCTTCGCCGGTGGCGCCATCTTGCTGTCGGAGGGCTTGGCCGCATCGGCCGGCTTGGCGTCCTTGGACGCGTCCGCCGCCGGCTGGTCCAGCCGCTCGACCTTGGCTTCAGCGCGGAGCTTGGAGACGTAATCGGCCTGGGCCTTGCGGGTGACGTAGTTCTCGATCTGGGCCTTGACCTGGTCGAAGTCCGGCGCCTTGCGGTTACGCTTCTCCTCGACCTTGATGATGTGCCAGCCGAACTGCGACTTCACGGGGTCGGAGATCTTGCCCGGCTCGAGCGCGAAGGCGACCGCGGAGAATTCCGGCACCATCTGCTCCTTGGTGAAGAAGCCGAGATCGCCGCCGTCGGCGGAGCCCGGATCCTTGGACTTCTTCTTGGCGAGCTCGGCGAAATCGGCGCCCTTGTCGAGCTCGGCCTTCACCGCCTTGGCCTCGTCCTCGGTCTCGACCAGGATGTGGCGGGCGCGCACCTCCTGCTCGCCGGTGATCTGCTTGGAGGCCTCCTCATAGACCTTCTTCATGGCGTCGGGCGTGGTCGCGGCCTTGCCTTCCTGGGCGAGCAGGCTGTCCATCAGGAGGCGATTGCGGGCGAACGCCATCCGCTTCTTGAACTCGTCGCTGTCGGCGATCTTCTTGTCCTCGGCGGCCTTGGCGACGATCTTCATGTCGATCAGGAAGGCGAGCACGTTCTCGTCCTTGGTCGCGGGGTCCATCTGTGCGAGGCTCGGCCCGAGCTCCTCCTCGGCCATGGCGACATCGCTCTTCTTGATTTCCACGCCGTTGACCTTCGCCAGGACCGGATCGTCGGCGGCCCGCAGCGGGCCCGCGAACGCCAGGGTCAACGCCAAAGCCAGGCCGCTAGCCAGGGCAGACGCATGGCGGAAGCGCTGGCCGGTGGTTACCGGGAACGAGGTGGTCATGGAAAATCCTTATTATGTTGAAGCAGGGGCTGCTTAAGCGGGGCGGACACTCGCCCAATCAGGGGGGCTTGGCAACGCGAAAAGTCTGTCAAAATGATGAATTAGCGGAAACCCGCCCGCCGTTGACAAGGCCCTGACCCGGCCATATCTCTGCGCGGTCGCGTCCATGGCGATGGCGTTTATTTTGCTGCGTTTTTGGCCGTTGAACCCAGACTTGCTCAATTCCCACCCATATGGCGGATGCCCCCGAAAGGCCGGGCACCGGCACCACGAGGCGTCACGGTGAGTTGATAGGCAAGTGGGTGACAACCTCTTGGCTGCAACGCGGTTAAATCGCGAACACAGGAACTAGGCATGATCGGCGCGCTCGCCCGCAAGTTTTTCGGCTCCGCCAACGACCGGCGGGTGAAGGGATACCAGTCCCGCGTCAACGCCATCAACGCGCTGGAACCTGAAGTATCCAAGCTCTCCGACGAGGCGCTGAAGGCGCGCACCGCCGAATTCAAGCAGCAGCTCGCCGAGGGCAAGACGCTCGACGACCTGCTGGTGCCGGCCTTCGCCACGGTGCGCGAGGCGGCCAAGCGCACGCTCGGCCAGCGCCATTTCGACGTCCAGCTCATCGGCGGCATGGTACTGCACGAGGGCGACATCGCCGAGATGAAGACCGGTGAAGGCAAGACGCTGGTGGCAACGCTCGCGGTCTACCTCAACGCGCTCGCCGGCAAGGGCGTCCACGTCGTCACCGTCAACGACTACCTCGCCCGCCGCGACTCCGGCTGGATGGGCCAGATCTACGGCTTCCTCGGCCTCACCACCGGCGTGATCGTCCACGGCCTCGACGATGCCGAGCGCAAGGCGGCCTATGCCTGCGACATCACCTACGGCACCAACAACGAATACGGCTTCGACTACTTACGCGACAACATGAAGTACCGGCTCGAGGACATGGTCCAGCGGCCGCACTTCTTCGCCATCGTCGACGAAGTCGACTCCATCCTGATCGACGAGGCGCGCACGCCGCTGATCATCTCCGGCCCGCTCGACGACCGCTCGGACTTCTACAACACCATCGACACCTTCATGCCGAGCCTCGCGAAGGTGACCGACTACGAGGTCGACGAGAAGCAGCGCACGGTGACGCTGACCGAAGGCGGCATGGAGAGGCTGGAGACGCTGCTGCGCGACGCCGGCCAGCTCAAGGGCGAGTCGCTCTACGACGTCGAGAACGTCTCCGTCGTGCACCACGTCAACCAGGCGCTGCGCGCCCACACCCTGTTCACCCGCGACAAGGACTACATCGTCCGCGACGGCGAGGTCGTGATCATCGACGAGTTCACCGGCCGCATGATGCCGGGCCGCCGCTATTCGGAAGGCCTGCACCAGGCACTCGAAGCCAAGGAGCACGTCGCGGTTCAGCCCGAGAACCAGACGCTCGCCTCGATCACCTTCCAGAACTACTTCCGCATGTACGAGAAGCTGGCGGGCATGACCGGCACGGCGGCGACCGAAGCCGACGAATTGTTCGACATCTACAAGCTCGAGGTCGTGGAGATCCCGACCAACCTGCCGGTGGCGCGCCTCGACGAGGACGACGAGGTCTACCGCACCCAGCAGGAAAAATACGGCGCCATCCTCGCCGAGATCGAGCGCGCCAATGCGCGGCTGCAGCCGGTGCTGGTCGGCACGGCGTCGATCGAGAAGTCGGAAGTGCTGGCCGAATTCCTGAAGAAGAACGGCTACAAGCAGATCGACTTCGGCAAGGAGCACGCGCTCGACAAGCTCTATGCGGCGGCGCGCTCGGGCAAGCCGGCAAAGCTGTTCGCGGTGCTGAACGCGCGCTTCCACGAGCAGGAAGCCTATATCGTCGCCGAAGCCGGCGTGCCGGGCGCGATCACGATCGCGACCAACATGGCCGGCCGCGGCACCGACATCAAGCTCGGCGGCTCGCTCGAGATGCGCGTGCAGCAGGAGACCGCCGGCATCGAGGACGAAGCCGAGAAGGCGAAGAAGATCGAGCAGATCAAGGCCGACATCGAGCATTTCCGCGACATCGTGCTGAAGGCCGAGGAGACCATCGAGATCGAGCCGGCGAAGGGGTCCAAGCCCGCCAAGACCGTGACCAAGCCGGGCGGCCTCTACATCATCGGCTCCGAGCGGCATGAATCCCGCCGCATCGACAACCAGCTCCGCGGCCGTTCCGGCCGTCAGGGCGACCCCGGCCGCTCCAAGTTCTTCCTGTCGCTGGAAGACGATCTGATGCGCATCTTCGGCTCGGATCGCCTCGACAGCATGCTGCAGCGTCTCGGCCTGAAAGAGGGCGAGGCCATCATCCATCCCTGGATCAACAAGGCGCTGGAGAAGGCGCAGCAGAAGGTCGAGGCCCGCAACTTCGACATCCGCAAGAACCTGCTCAAGTTCGACAACGTCCAGAACGACCAGCGCAAGGTGATCTTCGACCAGCGCGTCGAGCTGATGAAGGACGAGAGCGTCGCCGAGACCGTGGCCGACATGCGCCACGCCTTCGTCGACGACCTCGTCGCCAAGCACGTGCCCGAGCATGCCTATGCCGAGCAGTGGGACGTCGCGGGCCTGAAGGAGGAGCTCAAGCGCGTGCTCGATCTCGACCTGCCGGTCGACGACTGGGCCAAGGAAGAGGGCATCGCCGACGAGGAGCTGCTCACGCGCATCGAAAACCGCGCCGACGAGCACATGGCCGCCAAGGTCGCGCAGTGGGGTCCCGACGTGATGCGTTACGTCGAGAAGACCATCCTCCTGCAGACGCTCGACCATCTCTGGCGCGAGCATCTGATCATGCTCGACCATCTGCGCCAGGTCATCGGCCTGCGCGGCTACGGCCAGCGCGATCCGCTGCAGGAGTACAAGACCGAGGCCTTCAACCTCTTCCAGGAGATGAGCGCGCACCTGCGCGAGGCCGTCACCGCCCAGCTCATGCGCGTCGAGATCATCCCGCCGGAGCAGGAAGCCCCCATGCTGCCCGCGATGGAAGCTCACAAGCTCAATCCCGACACCGGCGAAGACGAAATGGCCTTCGCCAACGTCACCCTGGCCCCGCAGGCGAACACCGTCTCCGCCGCCCAGCGCGACCCGAAGAACCCGGCCAGCTGGGGCAAGATCGGCCGCAACGAGGACTGCCCGTGTGGCTCGGGCAAGAAGTTCAAGCACTGCCACGGGCGGTATGGTTAGTAACTAGCCTCGCTGTCGTCGCCCGGCTTGAGCCGGGCGATCCAGTACGCCGCGGCTTATCGATTCAAGCAAAACTGTCTTTGCAATGCTGGATCGCCCGCTTTTCGCGGGCGATGACAGTTCACGTTCTTTAGAGAGTGGAAAGCGCCCGCTACTTCACCGCCCCAAACCGGCTGTCGAACGAATTCGACGACACCACCGGCGCTGCTCCCGACATCTGGCCGCTGCTGCCGGCATCAGCCGAAGCATTCGACACTGACGGCTTGAGCGCCGGCCGCGTCGCGGCGACCTTCGTCTCTGTCGGCTTCGCCGGTTCGGCGGGTTTTGCGGCTGCGACCGGCTTGTCCTTGTCGTGGCCCGGCACGAAGCGCGTCACCGCGGCCTTCAGCCTCGACGTCGCCGTGGCCGGCGTTGTCGAGGTGGTGGCCGGAGCGGCGGACGCGGTGGCTTGCGGCGGCGATGTGGTGGCGGTGGTGTCAGCCGTGCCCATGCCCATCTTGCGGGCGATGCCGGAGAAGAAGCCGCCGCCTGAGGATTTCTCGGCAGGCGCGGCGGCAGCGGGCGCGGTTGCGGCCGGAGTGGCTGCGGCGACGCGGGTGGTCGCGGCGGGCGCGGCAACTGCGACGACCGGCTCTTGGGCCGCGGTCGGCTCGAAATTCGGCTTCGGCGGATTGACGGTGCCTGGGATCGTGCCCGGCGCCTTCGACATCGCCAGCATCTGCAGGGTCGAGCCTTCGGCGCCCTCCGACAGGCCGGTCGAGCCTTCCGGAATCTTGGAAGCGAAGATCTTGTTCATGCCGCCGTCGATGCCGGTGTTCATGCGCGCCACCGGCGTGCCCTTGGAGACGAGCTTGTTGTACTCGGCCTGGTCGCGCTCTTCCTTCTCGCGCACGGCGCTGGCGATGTCCTCGGGGATCACATAGGCCGGGCATTTCGCCGAGGCGTCGAACACCGGATCACGCTTGGCGTCCGCCGGCTTCGCTGCGTCGAAGACGTACTTCTTCTCGCAGAAATCGACCCTCGGCTCCTGCCGCGTCACCTCGAAATGATCGTAGCCTTCCTTGATCATCTTCCAGAAGGCCATGTTCGGATTGGTGCGGTGCTTGGCCATGTTCACCGGCGTCATCTTGAACGGGTAGGCCTGGAGCTGGAACGCCTTCTGGCCGCCGAAGAAGGATTCGCGCCCGAGCGAATAGATCTCCGCGATCTGCTCGTCGGTCATCGCGTAGCAGCCGCGCGAGGAGCAGTCGCCATGCACCATGAGCTGCGAGCCGGTGCGGCCGAGCGCCTTGTCGAACGCGTTCGGATAGCCGGTGTTGAAGGAGAGGTAGTAGGCCGACTGCGGATTCATCTGGCTGGGGTTGATCGAATAGAACCCCTCGGGCGCCTGGCGGTCGCCTTCGCGCACCTTCGGTCCGAGATCGCCGGACCAGCGGCAGATCGGATAGGTCTTGAGCAGCGCGAACTGGCCGCTTCGGGTCTGCTTCCAGACCTCGAGCTCGGCCTCCTGCTTGAACAGACGGACCAGGATCGGCGATTGCAGATCCATGTCCTTCTCGGCCATCGCGGCGACGAGCTTTGGCGGGACCGGCTGGTTGGCCTTGGCATTGGTCGCGAGCGAAACCTGATCGGTATCGCAGCCGGCCAGCAACACGCTGGCCGAGAGCGCAACCGACGCCAAGAGCGCGCGAGCAAGCGAACTGGATTTCAAGATGGACCCCACACCGTGCCGGGCAAGGAGCGCAAACCCCAACTTTGGCGCCTGATCTGCCCGGACCTCCGGAACCCGCTTTCGGCGGGCTTTTTTCAGACCAAGCCCCAGCGCTTATGCCCTGAAGCCATTGATTAAAATTCTAACCTCCGGACGAAGGGGTCGCAACCCGAGCGGGGATCACGAGCCCGTTGGCCGATAGGCATGGTCAACAGAGACTAAACTTGGACGGTACTTGAGACATGACTTGGGACGGAACTTTGGCCGTTCGGCCAAAACGTCACTGAGATCGCTGATTTGGGCAAAAAAAGGGTTAATGGAGCCTTACCGAAGGCGCTGTAGAGTGGGCAAAGGTGCGAAGCGCCGTGCCCACCATGCAGCCATACGTGGCGGAGAGCGGTGGGCACGCTTCGCTTTGCCCACCCTACGGCACCGAAAAGTCGACGAATCAGGCCAATTTCCGGCCGATATCGAGGAATTTCTGCCGCCGCTGCTTGCGGATGCCGTCGGCATCCAGATTGCGCAGCTCGTCGAAAGCCTTGGCGATGGCTTCGCCCGTGGTGGCGATCATGGCGGCGGGGTCGCGGTGGGCGCCGCCGACCGGCTCCTTCAGGATCTGGTCGATCACGCCGAAGCGGAGCATGTCCTGGGCGGTGATCTTCATGTTGTTGGCGGCTTCCTGCGCCTTGGTGCCGTCGCGCCAGAGGATGGAGGAGGCGGCCTCCGGCGAGATCACGCTGTAGATGGCGTGCTCCAGCATCAGGACCTTGTTGGCGGTGGTGATCGCGATCGCGCCGCCCGACATGCCTTCGCCGGTGATGATCGCGACGTTCGGCACGCCCAGCGCGAGGCAGGCGTCGGTCGAGCGCGCGATCGCCTCGGCCTGTCCGCGCTCTTCCGCGCCGATGCCGGGATAGGCGCCGGCGGAATCGGCGAGCGACAGCACGGGCAGGCCGAAACGCTCGGCCATTTCCATCAGCCGCACCGCCTTGCGATACCCTTCCGGCCGCGCCATGCCGAAATTGTGCTTGATGCGGCTGTCGGTGGAATCGCCCTTCTCCTGGCCCATCACGCAGATCGGCTCGCCACGGAAGCGGCCGAAGCCCGCGACCAGTGCCTCGTCCTCGCCGAACTTGCGGTCGCCGGCGAGCGGGGTGAACTCGGTGATCAGGCCTTTGATGAAGTCGGAGAAATGCGGCCGCTGCGGATGGCGCGCGACCAGCGTCTTCTGCCACGGCGTCAGGTTCGTATAGAGGTCGGCCAGCGCCTGCGCCGCCTTGTCCTCGATCCGCCCGATCTCCTCGGCGATATCGGTGCCGGAGGCCGCAAGCGTGCGCAATTCGTCGACCTTGGAGTCGAGCTCGGCGACGGGCTTTTCGAAGTCGAGATAGCTGCGCATCTGGTCTGGCATCAACTCAATATAGGAGGACGGGGCGAAGCGGCGAAGCGGATTTGGCTTGCGGTAAGAAGTTGAGTTTCTTCAATGAGTTGGCTTGTGCGCTCCCGGGAGCCCGCCAAATCACGCGTGAGGCCACGGCTCTTTCTGCGGAGATGTGGCCGAAGTCAAGGCGGATCGTGCAGTCGCCCCGGTTGACTCTGTGTCCCGGACGCGCTGCAGCGCTTCTATAGCGCTGCTGCGCTGAGCCGGGACCCAGCAGGCCCGATGGGCCCCGGCTCAGCAGCGCACCGTTGCACGCTGCGCTGCGTCCGGGGCACGAGACCCTACGTCTCCGCCAGCGGGTGCAGGTCGCGCACCAGGCTCTTCAGGCGTTCCTCGACCACATGGGTGTAGATCTGGGTGGTGGAGATGTCGGTGTGACCGAGCAGGGTCTGCACGATGCGCAAGTCGGCGCCGTTGTGAAGTAAGTGGCTGGCAAAGGCGTGGCGCAGCACGTGGGGGGAGACCAGCCGGGCCTGCAGGCCGGAGGCCACCGCGAGCTCCTTCAGGTCGCGGGCAAAATGCTGCCGCGTCAGATGCCCGCTCTCGCCGAAGGAGGGGAACAGCCATTTCGAAGCCGCGAGGCTGTTCTTCGTCTTCTCGGCTTTATTGTTTTCCTTGGCCGCTTCAGTTGCCGCGAGATAATCGGCCATCGCCTGACGCGAGGCCTCGTTGAGCGGCACCAGGCGTTCCTTGTTGCCCTTGCCGCGCACCACGATCATGCGCGCGTCGCGCTTGGCCGCCGTGCGCGGCAGCGCCACCAATTCGGAGACGCGCAGGCCGGTGGCGTAGAGCACCTCGAGCAGGCAATAGAGTCGCAAGCTGCGCAGCCGCTGCGAGGCTGAGACCTCAGCCGCCTCGCTCATCTCCTTGGCGCGGCGGAGCATGCGGTCGACATCCGATATCGACAGCACCTTTGGCAGGCCGCGGCCGCGCTTCGGGCCGGACAGGATCGCCGCGGGATCCTCGTCGCGAATGCGCTCGTTCAGAAGGAAGCGATAGAGATGCCGCATCGCCGACAGCCGCCGGGCGACGCTGGAGGATTTGAAGCCGCGGGTGTCGAGATCGGCGAGATAATCGCGCAGTGTTTGTGTCTCGGCATCCACAAAAGTATGGCCGACGCGGGCCAGAAACTCCGAGAAATCGGTGAGGTCGCGGCGGTAGGCATCGAGCGTATTGGGGCCGGCGCCTTGTTCCGCCGCGAGCATGTCGAGGAACAGGCCGATGAGCTTGGTATCTGAGGGCTTGTTGGCGCGCATGCCCCGGAGGCTAGCTCCTATTTCTTGAGAAATTTGTCAGGCGGGATCGTCACCGTCATTTCCCGCGACTTCGGGGTGACGAAGTTCGCCAGCGCGAAGACCACGCCATAGACGATGCCGGCGATCACGGCGACGACCGTCAGGAACCGGAACAGGCTGGGCATCGGGCAAGGTCTCGACGAGGGGCTCGAACGGCCAAATTAACCAATGAAATCATCCAACATGTTCGCCGTTTCATAGCAAGAGTCCTCTGGCGAGGGCCGCTTGGGGGGTAGTATAGGTGGCCGGATGTCGCCTGAGGCGGCAGATTTGAGCGAGGAACATGTCCGACGCCGTGTTGCCAGCACTTGGTTCGCCTGAGGCCGACATCCTGTCGGCGCTGGGTGCGCGCTCGCTCGTGCTGGTCGGCATGATGGGGGTGGGCAAATCCACCATCGGCCGGCGCCTCGCGGCGCGGCTGCGGCTGCCCTTCGTCGACGCCGACACCGAGATCGAGGCGGCGGCCGGCATGCCCATACCGGAGATCTTCGAGCGCCATGGCGAGCCGCATTTCCGCGACGGCGAGGCCCGCGTGATCGCGCGGCTGCTCGATGGCGGTCCCCTGGTGCTGGCCACCGGTGGCGGGGCCTTCATGCGGGAGGAGACGCGCGGGCGGATCGCGGCGAAAGCGGTCTCGATCTGGCTCAAGGCGGACCATGACGTCATCATGCGCCGCGTGCGCCGCCGCGCCGACCGCCCGCTGCTGCGGACCGCCGATCCCGAAGGAACCGTCACGCGGCTGCTCACCGAGCGCGAGCCGGTCTACCGCAACGCCGACCTCACCATTGCCTCGCGCGACGTGCCGCACGACAAGATCGTCGAGGAGACGATCGAGACGCTGCACGCGCATCTCTGCGGCAACGGGGCCGATCCTCAAGTCTCTCCTGATGTCGCGAGTGCCGCACGATGACTGCGCCGTTGAAACAGACCGATCCGGTGAAGGTCGACGTCGCGCTCGGCGATCGCGCCTACGACATCATCATCGGCCGTGATGTGCTTGCCTCGCTCGGCGAGCGCGTCGCGGCCTTGCGCCCCGGCGTGCGCACCGCGATCGTCACCGATCGCACCGTCGCAAAGTACTGGTTAGAGCCCACCGAGGCCTCGCTCGCTGCCGCGGGCGTCCCGACCTCGCGCATCGTCGTCGAGGAAGGCGAGATCTCGAAAACCTATGCCGGCCTCGAGAAGGTCAGCGAAGCCCTGATCGCGGCAAAAATCGAGCGCAACGATCTCGTCATTGCGCTCGGCGGCGGTGTGGTCGGCGATCTCGCCGGCTTTGCGGCCGCGATCCTGCGCCGCGGCGTCGATTTCGTGCAGGTGCCGACCTCGCTGCTGGCGCAGGTCGATTCCTCCGTCGGCGGCAAGACGGGCATCAACTCGCCGCAGGGCAAGAATCTGCTCGGCGCCTTCCACCAGCCGGTGCTGGTCATCGCCGACACCGCCGTGCTCGACACGCTGTCGCCGCGGCAATTCCGCGCCGGCTATGCCGAGGTCGCCAAATACGGCGTGCTCGGCGACGAAGCCTTCTTCACGTGGCTGGAGAAGAACCACGCCGACATCTTCAAGGGCGGCTCGGCCCGCGAGCATGCGATCGCGACCTCGTGCCGCGCCAAGGCGGGCGTCGTCTCGCGCGACGAGCGCGAGACCGGCGAGCGCGCGCTGCTCAATCTCGGCCACACCTTTGGCCACGCGCTGGAAGCCGCGACGGGGTTCTCCGACCGTCTGTTCCACGGCGAGGGCGTTTCGATCGGCATGGTGCTGGCGGCGGAGTTTTCGGCGCGGCTCGGCATGATCGGCGCGGCCGATGCCGCGCGCGTCGAACTGCACCTCATTGACGCGGGGCTGCCGACGCGGCTGCAGGACATCGCGGGCTTTTCGCAGGAAGGGCTCGCCGATGCCGACGCGCTGATGGCGCTGATGGCGCAGGACAAGAAGGTCAAGCGCGGCAAGCTCACCTTCATCCTGCTCGAGGCGATCGGTCGCGCGGTCATCGCGAAGGACGTCGAGCCGTCGCTTGTGCGCGATTTCCTCAAAGAGCAGCTCGCGCACAAGGCATGAGGCGCGGCTGAACGGCGCCAAAGCGTTTTCGAGCGAAGTGGGTACCGGTTCGCGTAAAGAAAACGCGTCAAAACAAGAAGCTAGAGTGGTGCATGGACTGGCTCGGACTCTCCATCGTCGTGTTCTGCCTCTTGATCTCGGCGTTCTTCGCCGCGAGCGAGACTGCGCTGACCGGCGCCTCGCGCGCCAGCATGTTGCGGCTGACCAAGCAGGGCAATCACGACGCCGAAATCGTCTCAAAGCTGATCGAGAACCGTGAGCGGCTGATCGGCGCGCTCCTGCTCGGCAACAACATCGCCAATATCGGCGCTTCCGCAATTGCGACCGGCATCTTCACCACCTGGTTCGGCGAGGTTGGCGTGCTCTATGCGACCGGCGTGATGACGGCGCTGGTCGTGATCTTCGCCGAAGTGCTGCCCAAGACCATCGCCATCAACGCGCCCGACCGGCTTGCGCTGGCGGTGGCACGCCCGATGCGGCTCACCGTGTTCATCCTCGGGCCGGTGCTCTCGGTGGTCGAGGCCATCGTGCGGATGCTGATGCGGCTGTTCGGCGTCGCCATCGGCGAGCACCAGGCGATCCTGTCGCCGACCGAACGCCTGCGCGGTGCGGTCGACCTCTTGCATCATGAAGGCAAGGTCGAGAAGCACGACCGCGACATGCTCGGCGGCCTCCTGGACCTGCGCGAGCTCCAGGTCTCCGACGTCATGATCCATCGCACCGAGATGATGATGATCAATGCCGACCTGCCGGCGGAGGAGCTGGTGCGCGAGGTGCTGGCGACCGAATACACCCGCATTCCGCTCTGGCGCGACAAGCCGGAGAACATCATCGGCGTGCTCCACGCCAAGGATCTCTTGCGCGCGATCAGGGCTTCGGACGGCGATACCTCGCGCATCGACGTCTCCACCATCGCGCTGCCGCCCTGGTTCGTGCCGGAGATGCGTCCCGTCTCCGAGCAGCTCAAGGCGTTCCGCCGTCGCAAGACTCATTTCGCGCTCGTTGTCGACGAGTACGGCGAAGTTGAAGGTCTTGTGACGCTGGAAGACATTCTGGAAGAGATCGTCGGCGACATCTCCGACGAGCATGACGTCGTGGTCGCCGGTGTGCGCGCCCAGCCGGACGGCTCGGTCGTGGTCGATGGCTCGGTGCCGATCCGCGATCTCAATCGCGCCATGGATTGGCACCTGCCCGATGAAGAGGCAACGACGGTGGCCGGCCTCGTCATTCACGAGGCGCGCTCGATCCCCGACCGCGGCCAGAGCTTCACCTTCCACGGCTTCCGCTTCCGCGTGCTCCGCCGCGAGCGCAACCGCATCACCGCACTCCGTATTTCACCGGTGCCGCGCGAAGCCGAGGTCGAGGAATCCAAGCCGAGGCGGGCAGGGACGTCGTTCTGACTGATTTGAGCTCTCAACCCTCATGGTGAGGAGGCGCGTAAGCGCCGTCTCGAACCATGAAGGCCGGGATGCAGCGGCGGGGCCTTCATCCTTCGAGACGCGCGCAAGGGTGCGCTCCTCCAGCGACAATGGCTTCGCCATTGCGGGATGAGGGGAAATAGCATGATTTGATGCTCGAATTGGCGAGCTAGGTCCCGCCCTCGCCCGGCGCCTGCGCGTGGATCGCCAATGCATGCACGCCGCCGGAAAGTTCCGCGGCCAGCGCCGAATTAATCATGCGATGGCGCTCGACGCGGCTCTTCCCTTTGAAGGCTGGCGACACGATATAAACGCGGAAGTGCGTCTCGCCGCTCGGCCGATGGCCGGCGTGTCCTTCATGCAAATGTGACTCGTCGACGACCTGCAGGCTTTCCGGCGTGAAAGCTTCCTGCAACTTGTTGCTGATAGTGTCTCTGATAGCCATGTGAGTCATTAAAGAGGGCGATCGCACTCCGTCAATGCCCCGATGGGCCGCGCTTGGCGGCCGTTCTGAAAACGCCGAAGCAAGGCTTTGGCGACCGGTTTTGTCCTAATTGCAATGTCAAGACTTGAAGGTTTTCGCATTGCGTAGTCAAAGTCAGCCATGCCGATCGATTCATCAAAGTTCTTCGACTCCATCCGCGTCAAGCCGCGAGGCAAGCAGGAAGCAAAGCCGCGCGAGACGGTGGTCAAGTGCGAATGGCCGGATTGCCAGAACAAGGGGGCGCACCGTGCGCCCAAGGGACGCGAGAACGCGCGTGAGTATTGGCACTTCTGCCTCGACCACGTGCGCGAGTACAACCAGTCCTACAATTTCTTCTCCGGCATGAATGCTGACGCGGTCGCGCGTTACCAGAAGGACGCACTGACCGGCCACCGTCCGACCTGGAAGATGGGCGCCAATGGCGGCAAGAAGGGATCGGAAGCCGAGATCGACGGCGCCTTCGATCCGTTCAGCATGTTCAGCGAGATCAATGGCCGCGCCAACTGGCGCCGCGGACCGGAGGCCCAGCCCAAGGCCGAGACGCGCAAGGTGATGAACGCCGAGCGCAAGGCGCTCCAGGTGATGGGCCTCGGCCCCGACGCCACGCTCGCCGACGTCAAGACCAAGTACAAGGCGCTGGTGAAGCAGCACCACCCCGACGCCAACGGCGGCGACCGCTCGACCGAAGACCGTCTGATTGAGATCATCAAGGCGTATAATTATCTGAAGACGGTGGTGAAGGAGGCCTGAGCCTCCTACGCAGTCGTCGCCGCGCTCTCTGGCGTCGTCCCGGCGAAGGCCGGGACCATAACTACAGGGAGAAGTTTGGCGAAGACTAGTAGTTACTGGTCCTTCCCGCGGTACTCACGGCTGCGCTCACCGAAAGATCACGCGGTATGCTTCCCGGCCTTCGCCGGGACGACGGCGGAGTTTGTGGCTCCGCCGTTGTGCTTCAGCTACTCGCCGGAAGCCTTCGGCATCGCCCCGACATACGACGAGCTCGGCCGGATCAGCCGTCCTGTGCGGCGATGCTCGAGCGCGTGCGCGGTCCACCCCGCGGCGCGCGCGACCGCGAAGATCGGCGTGAAGGCCTGGCGCGGGATGGCGAGCGCATCGAGCAGGATCGCGGTGAAGAACTCGACATTCGTTTCCAGCGGCCGGTCCGGATTCTTCTTGCGCAAGGCGTCCCGGATATAGGCCTCGACCTCGCTGGCGAAGGGCAGGTTGGCGCCGTCGGCGGAAAGCCGCTCGATCGCGGCCTTGAGCACGTCGGCGCGCGGATCGCGAACGCGATAGACGCGATGGCCGAACCCCATCAGCCGATCGCCGCGCGCCAGCGCCGCATCGACCCACGGCTTGATCCGCTCACGCGAGCCGATCGCATCGAGCATCTCCAGCACCGGCTCCGGCGCGCCGCCATGCAAGGGGCCGGTCAACGCGCAATATCCGGCGGTGACGGCGGCGAACAGATCGGCCTGCGTCGAGGCCACCACGCGCGTGGCGAAGGTCGATGCGTTCATGCCGTGATCGCAGACGGTGACGAGATAGGCATCCAGCGCCGCGACCTCGCGCGGCTCCGGCGCAGTGCCGCGCAACATGCGAAGCGTGTCGGCGGCATGGCCCGCGTTTGCATCCGGCGCGACCGGATCGAACCCCTTGACGCGTCTCACCAGTGCGCCGGCAATCACCGGAAACGCGCCGACGATGGTCGCCTCGTGCTCCAGCCCGTTTTCCGCACGCAGACCTGCGACTGCCGCACGGAACCCGTCGACGATGCCCATGCCGCGGGTCGCCGGCAAAAGGTCCGGCAATCGTGCGAAGGCGCGCTCGCGTGCCAGCCCTAGGCTCGCCCGCACATTTGCCTCGCTCGGCGTGCTCTTGCCCGCGCCGTTCCAGAGCCGGGCGGTGACGCCCTCGAAGCTCGATTCGGCGGCCAGTCGGCCGACATGCTCGCCGGCGATGATGAGCTCGCCGCGCTCGCCGTCGACATGACTCAACACGGTTTCAGCGGCGGGAACGCCGTCCAGTCCGATCTGGCTTTTGGTGAGGTGGATGTTCATGGCCCAAATCTCCTTTCACACCAGGAAAAGTCGACCCTCTCGACAGATTGATCAATCTTGATTACATAAATCAATATGAAAAATTCTCTGGAGCTGTACCTCTCCGCCCGGGAAGCCGCGGCCGAGCTCGCGATTTCGCCGGCCACGCTCTACGCCTATGTCAGCCGCGGCCTGATCCGCTCCGAGCCGACCCCGGATTCGCGCAGGAACCGCTATCGCGCCGAGGACGTCCGCGCCCTCAAGGAGCGCCGTGTCCCCTCGCCGGAGCCGCGGGGCCTCCGCAGCTTCGATGCCGACCTGCCGGTGATGGACACGGAGATCTCCACCATCACCGAGGACGGCGCGATCTATCGCGGCGTAAACTGTGTCGACCTCGCCGAGAACGACACGCTGGAGCACACCGCAACGCTGCTCTGGGATGTCTCCGGCGTCGATCCGTTTTTGCCCGAGAATTGTCCCGCGATCTCCGATGAGATGCGCATCATTGCGCAGGCCGCGCGCCGGGCCGCACCGATCGACCGCGCGATCGCGGTGCTGGCGCTGGCGACCAGCGCCGATCCGCGCGCCTTCACCCGCGCGCCCGACGGCCGCGCCATGGTCGGTGCGCGCATCGTCCGGCTCTTGGTTGCCACCATGCTCAATGCCGAGCCTTCGGCCGAGCCGCTGCACCAGCAGATCGCAAGAGCCTGGGCGCCGGACAACAAGCATGCGGGGGACCTCATTCGCCGGACGCTGGTGCTGCTGGCCGAGCACGAGCTGAATGCATCGACCTTCACCGCGCGCTGTGCGGCCTCGACCGGACTCAATCTCTATGACTGCGTCATCGCCGGCCTTGCCGCGCTGAAGGGACCCAAGCACGGCGGCGCCGGCGTGCTGGCCTCGCAGCTCGTCAAGACGCTGGTGGACCGCGACGTCGAGCCGATGGTGCGCGAGCGCGTCGCGCTCGGTGAGCGATTTGCCGGCTTCGGCCACGGCGTCTACAAGCGCGGCGATCCGCGTGCCCAGTCGCTGCTCAATGCCCTGGCCCGCGCCGGCGCGCCGCGCAAATTCACCCGCGAGGTGCCGGAGCGGATCGCGGAAGCGACCGGCGAGTTCGTCAATATCGACTATGTCCTCGCGGTGCTCGTGCACGCTTTGCGCCTGCCGGCCGGCAGCGAGCTTGCGCTGTTCGCGATGGCGCGCAGCGTCGGCTGGATCGCGCACGCCAGCGAGCAGTTGCAGTTCGGAAAGCTGATCCGCCCGCGGGCGCGCTATGTCGGGCCTGCGCCCGGGCGGAGGACGGGGGCTGCGGATTCCAGGAGCTAATCCTCAAGACCCTCATGGTGAGGAGCGCGGAACGCGCGTCTCCGGACGATGCCTTGCATCGCCGGGCGAACCATGAAGGCCCGCCTCTCGCCCGCGGCCATCCTTCGAGACGCCCGCCTGATGCGGGCTAATCAGGATGAGGGGAGGAGTGCTTGGCGATACAATAGAGCTAACCCCGCGGCTTGGCCGCAGCCACTCCGCTGCCGTGCCGGCGGCGGATGGTCCAGATCGCGAGCCCCATGACGATCGCGACGCCGACGACGGTGAACATCCAGATATGTTTGCCGACGTGCTCATGATGCGGCAGCCCGGCATATTCGTGCAGCGCGGAGACCGCGAGCACGCCGGGCAGCACATGGGCCGGTGCCCAGACCAGGATCGCCGGGATATTGACCAGATAGAAGCGCGCCGGCGCCATGCCGAGTGCGCCGGCCGTGACCGGCACGAAAGCCCGAATTGGAGGGACAAAGCGCGCGAAGAACACCGCCCAGGTGCCGAAGCGGTGGAAGAAGGTCTCGCTCTCCTCGACCACGCGCGGATAGTTGGTCAGGGGCCAGGTGTTGAGGATTTCGCGCTGCCGCCGGTGGCCGATCCAGAAGGCCGAGCCGTCTCCAAGGACCGCACCAAAGGCGGCCGCCAGCAGCACCCAGGGCAGCCTGAGCTCCCCGCCCGGAACCAGGGCGCTCAGCGCCAGGATGATGGTCGAGCCGGGGACCACCGAGCCCACCACCGGAACGGCTTCGAGAAGCGCTGCCAGGAACAGGGTCAGATAGGCCAGCCACGCATGGGCCGAAACGAACGAAATGAAGGGATCAAGGATGGACGTCACGTCGTCTCTGTGTTGGCCACGGGCATTCGGGTTCAGACCCTACATAAGTGGGGAGAGCTGCGAAAAGTGCCATTTGCGCAGGGGGACCAACTTATTCGGGCGAAATTCGAGCATGATTCGCAGGGCAGCCTTCCAAAAATCGCGTTCCTTGCCTATCTAAATGAAAAGACAATGGAACTTTGATTTGCGCGCGGGCTTCTGCCGGCTCGTTGTCTCTGATACGTTCGCAACCGCACCCAGCCGCAGCCAACGTGCAAATAACTGGTCTCGGGACCGCCCGGGGCCTCGGAGGATTGATGACGACCGCCGCCCTGTCCAAAGTTGAGGAAGTTTCCGGTCTGCCCGACATGAAGGTGTCGGTCCGCCAGGTGTTCGGGATCGACAGCGATCTCGAAGTGCCGGCCTATTCCGAAGTCGATCCTCATGTCCCGGAAGTTGACGCCGACTACCGCTTCGACCGCGCCACCACGCTCGCCATTCTCGCCGGCTTCGCCAAGAATCGCCGCGTGATGGTGACCGGCTATCACGGCACCGGCAAATCCACCCACATCGAGCAGGTTGCCGCGCGGCTGAACTGGCCCTGCGTGCGCGTCAACCTCGACAGCCACATCAGCCGTATCGACCTCGTCGGCAAGGATTCGATCGTGGTCAAGGACGGCAAGCAGGTCACCGAATTCCGCGACGGCATTTTGCCCTGGGCGCTGCAGAACAACGTGGCGCTGGTGTTCGACGAATACGACGCCGGCCGCCCGGACGTGATGTTCGTGATCCAGCGCGTGCTGGAGGTCTCCGGCCGCCTGACGCTGCTGGACCAGAACAAGGTGATCAAGCCGCACCCGGCGTTCCGGCTTTTCTCCACCGCCAACACCGTCGGCCTCGGCGATACCTCGGGTCTCTATCACGGCACCCAGCAGATCAACCAGGGCCAGATGGACCGCTGGTCGATCGTCACCACGCTGAACTATCTCAGCCATGACGAGGAAGTGGAGATCGTGCTCGCCAAGGCGAAGCACTATCGCACCCAGGAAGGCCGCGACATCGTCAACAAGATGGTCCGCCTTGCCGATCTCACCCGCAACGCGTTCGCCAACGGCGATCTGTCGACGGTGATGAGCCCGCGCACGGTGATCACCTGGGCGGAAAACTCCGACATCTTCGGCGATATCGGCTTCGCGTTCCGCGTCACCTTCCTCAACAAGTGCGACGAGCTCGAGCGTCCGCTGGTCGCCGAGTTCTATCAGCGCTGCTTCAACGCGGAGCTGCCGGAATCGGCGGTGAACGTGGCGCTCAGCTGATCCATGGCAACCATCACCGTCGAGCGCAGCGTTGGGACAACCAAGAAAGCCGTGCTCGCCGGGCTCATTGGCTACAACAATGAGCGGATGGGGAAGCAGAATTACAAGCGCCTCGCGATTTCCCTGAAAGAGCGCGGCAAGATCGTCGGCGGTATCGTTGGTGAGGTCTGGACGTCGGTTCTGTTCATCCAGCTGTTCTGGATCGAGCAGAAGCTTCGCGGCAGGGACCACGGCACGAAGCTGATCGCGGCGATCGAGGACGAGGCGAGAAAGATCGGGGCAACCCGGTCCTACCTGGACACGATGAGTTTCCAGGCGCCGGGCTTCTACCGCTCCTGCGGTTACAAGGAGTTCGGCGCCATTGACGGCTATCCTGGCGGCGTGACGCGCCATTGGTTTACGAAGTCGCTATGAGCACATCCAACTCCAAATTCCGTACCGGCAGCAAGGAAGCCCCGACCGAGCCGTTCAAGCGCTCGGTGGCGGCGTGCCTGAAGGCGATCGCCAAGACGCCCGAGCTCGATGTCAGCTTCGCCGCCGAACGTCCGGGCTTGGCTCCCGGCAAGGCGCGGCTGCCCGAGCCCGCGCGCAAGATGACCAAGCGCGATGCGGCGGTGGTGCGCGGCCACGCCGATTCCATCGCGCTGAAAATCGCCTGTCACGATCCGAAGCTGCATCGCAAGCTGATGCCCGGCAATCCGCAGGCGCGCGGCGTGTTCGAGGCGGTCGAGCAGGCCCGCGTCGAGGCGATCGGCGCGCGCCGTATGGCGGGCGTTGCGAAGAACCTCACCGCGATGCTCGATGACCACTTCCATCGCGGCAAGTTCGACGAGATCACCGACCGCGCCGATGCGCCGCTGGCCGATGCGCTGGCAATGCTGGTGCGCGAGCGGCTGACCGGCATGGCGCCCCCGGCCGCGGCGAAGAAGATGGTCGATCTCTGGCGGCCGATCCTGGAAGACAAGATCGGCAGGCGGCTCGACCGGCTCGATGGCCTGGTCGAGAACCAGACCAAGTTCGGCGACGCCGTGCACGATCTGCTGACGGCGCTCGATCTCGGCGACGAGCGCAACGCCGACACCGACGACAACGACGACCAGGACGACAACCGCGACGGCGACAACGATCAGTCCGGCGCCGAGGGCTCGCCCGATTCCGACGCCGCCCAGGAGATGAGCGCCGACCAGGCGCAGGCGACGACGGAGGAGATGAGCGAGAGCGCGATGGAAAGCGCGCAGGCCTCGACATCAGACACCTTCGACGATGGCGAGCTCGGCGATGACGAGACGCCGGGCGAGGCGACGCGGCCGAATTCGCGCGGCGCCAACGAGCCGCGCGGGCCGGAATACCACGCCTTCGCGCCGAAATTCGACGAGGTGATCTCGGCCGAAGACCTCTGCGACCATGACGAGCTGGAGCGCCTGCGCGCCTATCTCGACAAGCAGCTCGCGCATCTGCAGGGCATCGTCGCCCGTCTCGCCAACCGGCTGCAGCGCCGGCTGATGGCGCAGCAGAACCGCGCCTGGGAGTTCGACCTCGAAGAGGGCATCCTCGACCCCGCGCGTCTGTCGCGCGTGGTGACCGACCCCTATCACCCGCTGTCCTTCATGCGCGAGAAGGAGGCGACCTTCCGCGACACCGTGGTGACGCTGCTGCTCGACAATTCCGGCTCGATGCGCGGGCGCCCGATCACGGTGGCGGCGACCTGCGCCGACATTCTGGCCCGCACGCTGGAGCGTTGCGGCGTCAAGGTCGAGATCCTCGGCTTCACGACGCGCGCCTGGAAGGGCGGCCAGTCCCGCGAGGCCTGGCTCGCCGCCGGCAAGCCGGCCAATCCCGGACGCCTGAACGATCTGCGCCACATCATCTACAAGTCGGCGGACGCGCCCTGGCGCCGTGCGCGGAAAAACCTCGGCCTGATGATGCGCGAGGGTCTCCTGAAGGAGAACATCGACGGCGAGGCGCTGGACTGGGCGCACAAGCGCCTGCTCGGCCGGACCGAGCAGCGCAAGATCCTGATGATGATCTCGGACGGCGCGCCGGTCGACGATTCCACGCTGTCGGTCAATCCCGGCAATTATCTCGAGCGGCACCTGCGCCACATCATCGAGGAGATCGAGACGCGCTCCCCGGTGGAGCTGATCGCGATCGGCATCGGCCACGACGTGACGCGCTACTACCGCCGTGCGGTGACGATCGTGGACGCGGAGGAACTCGGCGGCGCCATCACCGAGAAGCTCGCCGAGCTCTTCAGCGAGACGCATACCGCCCCCAGCCAGCCGGCCAGCCGCCCGCGCCGCAAACTGCATTCGTGAGCAGGCTTTCATCCCGCCGCAGCTTCCTCGGCCACGCGGCGGCGGGATTTTCCACTCTCGCACTCCCCGCGCTTGCGCGGGCACAGCCTGTCACCGAGCCGCCGCCAAAGGCGGCGCAAATCCCGGGGCAGGTCGAGCACCCCGTCACCGAACCTGCCGCGATCGAGGTCAATGCGCGACCGATCCCGGCATTCCAGCCGCGCGACCGCTCGCGCGTGCGCTTCGGCTCGCTGGAGTATCGCAGCGGCCTGGTGCTGACCTCACCCTATCGCGGTTTTGGCGGACTGTCCGGCATCCGTTTCCTCGACGCGAAAGGCGAGCGCTTCGTCGCGATCTCCGACCAGGGCGCCTGGTTCACCGGCCGCATCCGCTATGAAGGCCGCGCCATGGCCGGGCTCGACGATGTCGAGGCTGCGCCGATGCTCGGCGCGGACGGACGTCCCATCACCGACAAGCGGCTTTGGTACGACACCGAGTCGATCGCGCTCGACGGCTCGCTGGTCTATGTCGGACTGGAGCGCGTCAACCAGCTTATGCGCTTCGATTTCGCCAAGGGCTTTACCCGCGCCCGCGGCGAGGTGCTGCCGCTGCCGCCGGCCGCGCGAAAGCTGCCCTACAACAAGGGGCTCGAGGCGCTGGTCGTTGTCCCGAAGGGCCAGCCGCTCGCGGGCACGCTGATCGCGCTATCCGAGCGCGGGTTGGATGCCGACGGCAATCTGATCGCGTTCCTCGTCGGCGGACCTTCGCCCGGCCAGTTCAGCGTGCGCCGCACGGAAAAATTCGACATCAGCGATGCGGTGATCCTGCCGTCCGGCGAGCTTCTGATCCTCGAGCGCAAATTCTCCTGGTTCACCGGCGTCAACATCCGCATCCGCTCGATTCCCCTGAAGGCAATCGCGCCCGGCGCGCTGGTCGACGGCCCTGCGCTCTTCAACGCCGATCTCGGCCACGAGATCGACAACATGGAAGGCATCGACGCCCACGTCACGAGCGAGGGCGACACCGTGCTGACGCTCGTCTCCGACGACAATTTCTCGCTGCTCCAGCGCACGCTGCTGCTGCAGTTCACGCTGGTGGAATGAACGCAACATGCGTCGTCCCGGCCCTCGCCGGGACGACGTGAGGATTGAACGCGCGCTCCCCCTCCCGCGACAAAGCGTCATGCTGATCCGCCGCACCATCCCCACCCTTGCCCTCACGTTCGCCGCGCTGTCGCCGGCACATGCCACGGCCGAGCACCAGTACGGCAAGCACGAATACGCCATCATCGCCGACGGCCGGGCGCCGAACGGAAAGCTGTCGGTTGCCTCGCATGGCGGAGGCGAATTCGGCGGTGACAATTTCCACGTCTACCTGATGGCCGAGCCCCGCCATCGCCGGCTCGCGGTGCTCGACAACATCAGCGACGAGAACAACCTCGACCACGCGCCGCAGGCCTATTATGCCGCGTGGTCGCCGGATTCGCGCTACGTCGCCATCGCCTTCCGCACCGAGCGCCACATCATGACGCTGAACCTCTACGCGATCGAGGGCCGCCGCGCCCGGCTCATCGAAGTGCCGGACCTGTTCCGGGAGACGACCGGCCGCACCGTCCAGGTCAAGACCGAGGGCGACATGCGCACCTTCGTGCCGACAGTCACCTGGCAGACGCCGCGGCGCTTTCGCCTGACCGACTCCCGCGTATTCGTCGAGGACGACGCTACGCTGGCCGACAAGCTGGGTGCGCTCGGCAAGACCCCGAAGATGGACGACGGCCGCTACTCGATCGAGTTTTCCGCGGAGGCGGACGTCACTCTCTCGCGCGGGGGCCGCTATCGCATCGGCAAGCTGCAGCCGGGGAAATTTCGAGACGGGGAGTGAGGGGCGTTTCGGCGTAGCCTCAAATCTTATCGTCGTCCCGGCTTTCGCCAGGACGACACCGGAATTTGAGGCGACGGCGGAGTTTGGCCTCGCCCTTGCGACCATGTGAGCCCGCAATGCGCCCCGCCACGGGCGGCCATTCCCGCCGCGCTGGTGGTAATTGCGCATCCGCTCACTACACTTCCTCCAAAGCCCTCCATCCTCCCGGAACCTCCCGCATGAGCGCCCTGTTTTCCCCGATCAAGCTGCGCGGCCTGACGTTGAAGAACCGTCTCGTGGTATCGCCGATGTGCCAGTATTCGGCCGACGACGGCGTCGCCACCGACTGGCACTTCAGCCACATCAACAACCTTTCGCTGTCGGGCGCTTCGATGTTCTGCATCGAGGCGACCCATGTGGAGGCGATCGGCCGCATCACGCCGGGCTGCCTCGGGCTCTACAGCGACGCCTGCGAAGCTGCGCTGAAGCAGATCCTCGCCTCCGTGCGCAAGCACTCCTCCACGGCCGTCGGGATGCAGCTCGCCCATGCCGGCCGCAAAGCCTCCAGCGCGCGGCCCTGGGACGGTGGCCAGCTCATTCCGCAATCGCAGGGCGGCTGGCAGCCGGTGGCGCCGAGCGCGGTGCCGCACAAGGAGGGCGAGGCCGCGCCGCTGGCGCTGGATGCAGCGGGCCTGAAGCGCATCCGCGAGGCCTTCGTCGACAGCGCCAAGCGTGCCGCGCGGCTCGGCATCGACGCCATCGAGCTGCACGGCGCGCACGGCTATCTCCTGCATCAATTCCTTTCGCCGATTTCCAACCGCCGCACCGACGAGTACGGCGGTTCGCCCGAAAACCGCATGCGCTTCCCGCTCGAGGTGTTCGACGCGGTGCGCGCGATCTTCCCGTCCGACAAGCCTGTCGGCATGCGGGTGTCGTCGACCGACTGGATCGAGGGCGGCTGGGACCTCGCGCAGACCATCGCATTTGCCAAGGCGCTGAAGGCGCGCGGCGTCGACTGGATCGACGCGTCCTCCGGCGGCGTCTCGCCGTTGCAGAAGATTCCGCTCGGCCCCGGCTACCAGGTGCAGTTCGCCGAAGCCATCAAGCGCGAGACCGGGATTCCCACCATCGCCGTCGGCCTGATCACGGAGGCGAAGCACGCCGAGGAGATCGTGGCATCCGGCAAGGCCGACATGGTCGCGCTCGGTCGCGCCATGCTCTACGACCCCCGCTTCGGCTGGCACGCCGCCGCCGAGCTCGGCGGCGAAGTCGAGGCGCCCCCGCAATACTGGCGCTCGCAACCCTCGACGCAAAAGGCGCTGTTCGGCAAGACCACGTTCGGGGCGAGGTAGCGGCAGCGCGCATCTGGGGCGATAGCCGCGCGATGACGCAATCCTCCGCCGCTAACTCATCCGGACTACTCCATCCGGCCGATGATCGCAGGTTGCATTGCTCACCCCTCCGTGACACCCCTTACCTTTCGCCCTCACCAAAATTGGCCTAACCTTGCCGCACTCAGGCGCAAGCGGGGCCCGCCATGCGTTTTCGTGTCCGGAAGACTGCCCACGTCCTTGAGCGCGTGGGCCTCGCGATGGCGGGGGCGGCGTGCGGGCTGTTCGTCGGCGCCTATGTCGGCTCGGCGATATCGCATCTCACCACGCAGGGCTTTCTGATGGTGATGATGCTGCTCGGCGTCATCGGCTTCTATCTCGGCATCGACACGCCGCAGCTTCCCTTCGACGAAGAGCACAGCCGGATCGACGCCGCGGAGTTCCTGAGCTCCGCCGGCACGCTCTTTGCCACCTTCGCCGCGTTCGCCTCCGTCGCCGTGATCGTGCTGCGGCTCGACCCGCATCTCGCCTGGTCCTGGCTCGTCCTCGTCGCCTGGATCGCCGGCGTCGCCATGCAGATCGTCGCGGGCGCAAAGGCGCGGATGCGGAAGTAGGGGTGGGGAGTTAGGTGCGGGCGGAGCGCTAGAGAGCTGCCACTAAAACACCACGCCCACCCGCGTGCCGCGCTTCCAGGCGATGCGGCAGCGCTTCTTGGTGTTGACGTGCAGCAGCTCGAAGCGGTCGGGGATCTGGACCTGCCCGCCGAGATCGACGCAGGCGCCGCCCGGCGAATAGTCGATCAGCGTGCAGTTGATGACCGGTGCGCGCGGGTCGGTGATGATCTTGGCCTGGCGGGACACCAGCCCGCTCGGCTTCACACGGGTAAATTTGCGCGGATACTGTGGCACGTCTCCTCCAAGTCCGCTCGAGCATCATGCTCGGACAAAAGGTCGCGGTGGTCTTGGCCGATGATGGCGGGGAGATGATGCGATAGGGCTAAGGTCCGCAGGAGAATTTTAAGGAAAAGTAGCGGCGAATTGGGGGGAGGGCAGTAGTTGGCTGCCGAAGTGGCGCTCCGCTCGTGCCTCTTGCTCCGCCGTCGTCCCGGCGAAGGCCGGGACCCCCGCGCGAGCGCCTGCGCTCGCAATGACGAGGTGGCTGCATCCCGCCCCCTTCACACTTTCTCCACCTCCCCCGCCATCTCCGCATGCGGCGGCGTCGGCATCGGCACCGTGACAAACTCCTTCGGCAGGTTCACCGGCCGATATGTCGCCTCCGCTTCCATCCGCTTCATCACGCTCTCATGCACATGCGCGCCTTCGGGGATGACGCGCGGTTCGCAATCGGGGATGTAGAAGCCAGCGACGACCTTCCGCTCCGGCCATTCCTTGTACTTCGCGCTCTTCGGCACATACTCCAGCACGCGCCAGGCCGCCGTCATCGAATTGTGCAATTCGCCCGTCTTCCCCGAATAGCTCGGCCTCACATAGGTGAACGGGCTGTTCTTGCGCTGGATGCCCCAGGCGAGCTGGTTCACGGTGCGCGGGTTGAAGTTCAGTCCCGCGCGTGCCGCCTCGTCGATCATCCACAGCAGCGGATATTTCGACTCCCCGCTCTCGGCTTCCGGATAGCCGCCGCCGACGTCGCAATGCACGCCGGCGAACCACACCTGCAGGATGTCCTGCGGCACCTTCTTGTCGTCGGGCACGAAGCGGTTGCTCCAGTAGTCCTGTGGCTCCTTCCACTCCTTCAGGCGGAACATGCAGCGCCGCTCGTCGATCGCGATCGCCTGCCGGAAGATCTGCACGCTCGGGTTCAGCAGCGTGAAGGCGAGCTCCTCGATGCTCGGCAGATAGAACCGGTCGGCGCGCGGCACGATCACGCTCGCCACCGTGTCCCACACGCCGATGAAGTGGATCGTCGGCCAGCGCGAGGAGGTGATGCGCGCGAACTGGGCGGCGAGATCGAACTTGTCCTTCGGCAGCGGGCCGTCCTCGTCGCTGCCGGCATCCGTGAGGTCGCTGACATCATTGCCGCGCCCCGAGCCGGAATATTGCTTGTAGGAGACGAGGCCGGAACCTGGGAGGTTGACCTGCTCCGGCGAGATCAGCCCGACCTTGTGAATCAGCCCCGCCAGCACCCGCACCGTATAGGCTCCGCGGGAGAAGCCGAACAGATAGATCTTGTCGCCCGGGCTGTAGTTCTCGATCAGGAAGCAATAGGCCGACAGCACGTTGTCATCGAGCCCGTAGCCGGTGGCGAGCCCCAGCACCAGATTGATGTTGGCCTTCCAGCGGTGCCACGTGCTGGGCTTCGTCACCGTGCCGACGCCGGGATCGTAGAACACCAGCTGCCGCGGATGCGTCTTGTCGGTTTTGCGCAGGCAGCGATAGAGCTTCAGGACGTTGGAGATGTTCTCGCTGATCTCGTTGCCGGTGCCGTCGCAGCAGATGACGAGATTTTTCGGATCGGTTTTGCGCTCGTGCTCCACGGTACGCCCCTCCCGGTAATGCTACCGGTGCGAGTATAGCTGAAGCCTAGCCCGATTGCTTAATCATCTGTTGACATTAACCACTTGTTAACCATGCGGTCGCCTAATGTTGACGAGTGGGGGATCACCATGTCGGCCCATGTGACGCGAGCGAAGTTGATGCCTGTTTTGGCCGATCCGGCCATTCGTTCGGCTGCGAGGCTCGCGGTTCGCGCCACGGCCGTCTTACAGAGCAAAACGGCTGTCCTACGGAGCAAAGCAATGTTCGGAAAGGACGATCTAGTGGACAATCTCAGCCGCGACCTCGATCGCGTGCGCGTAAGGCGCGATGCGCTTGCATCGGAAGCCACGACCCTGACGGCCCAGATCGCCGAAATCGAAGCCCGCCTTTCGGAGGAGAAGAAAAGGCGGGAGCGTGATCGCGTCCTGGCCGAGATCGAAGCAATCAAGACCCGAATCAAGCAAGCCGCCAGCGCGTTTGCGCCCGTCGTCGATGGTCTCTCCAAGGCGATCGAGTCGGCCGCGACAGTCGTGCCCGAGGCGCGCGATCTCAACAGTTTCCTGGTGTCGGTGGCGACCGAGATCGACAGCGTGCTCGATCCCCTGCTGCGCGGACTGGACCAGCGCGCGGATGCGGTGCGGATCGGCCAGGTCGCACTGGACCTCCCGAGTACGGTCACTGAAGCGCCGATCGAGCCGCCAAAAGACAACGCCGATCGCCTGCTTCGTTTCCCGGCATGGCTGTCTCGCGACAAGGAGACGGAAAAGCCGGAAACAGCGGAGAACCCGCGCAGCACCGCGGCGTGAATGGTCCGCGCACGGCGCGCAGCTCAGGAAGCTCGCAGGCTGTGAACGTGCTTCGCCTCATGGTTCGAGACGCGCCGTAAGGCGGCGCTCCTCACCATGAGGGTCCAGGATCTCGCCGCAAGACAAGACCTCATCCTGAGGAGCCCGCTTACAGCGGGCGTCTCGAAGGATGGGCCGCGCACGCGGACAAGTCGCTAGCGGTGAATTTCCGGCGTTGGGAGAGCTAAGTTTTGCCCCGTCATTCCGGGGCGCGCCTCTTGGCGCGAGCCCGGAATCCATTGCTCAGCAGTCACTGCGGTCCGATGGATCCCGGGCTCGCGACTTCGTCGCGCCCCGGGATGACGACCTGTTGTTGGGCGCGCTGGTCGCCAGGCAAGTAACCCCGGCTTCCGCTGCCGCTCAGTTCGCGGTGCGGCGCAGGAAGGCGGGGATATCGAGAATGCCTTCGTCGGCCACATTGCGCGGAGAGGCGCGGCCGTAAGGATCGAGCGGCCGGGGAGCCGCCTGGCGCGCATAGTCCTGATTCGGCCTTGCCGGTTGCCCCGCGGGCGCCGCCGGGCGGAGCGGCGGGCTCTCCACTTGCGGCAGGGGTGCGCCACGCTCGATGCGATCGGCGATGCGGCGGCTGTCGTTGCGCAGCCTGCCGGCGAGCTGCGTGAGCGCGGTTTCCACCGGATGCGCCTCTTGCGCCGGGTCGAGATTGTCGATGCCCGTCGCCACCACCGAGACGCGGACGATGCCTTCAAGGCTCTCGTCGAAGGACGCGCCGACGATGATGTTGGCGTCCGGATCGGCCTCGTCGCGAATGCGGGTGGCGGCTTCGTCGACCTCGAACAGCATGAGATCCCGGCCGCCGGTGATGGAGATGATGAGGCCGCTGGCGCGCTTGATCGAGGGGTTCTCGATCAATGGATTGGAAATCGCGGCCACCGCGGCGGCGAGCACGCGCTTCTCGCCGGAAGCCTCGCCCCGTCCCATCATCGCCTTGCCCTTCTCCTTCATGACGGAGAGGACGTCGGCAAAATCGAGATTGATCAGGCCTTCCTTGACGATGAGGTCGCTGATGCAGGCGACGCCCGAATAAAGTACCTGGTCGGCAAGGGCGAAGGCATCGGCGAACGTGGTCTTCTCGCTGGCCACCCGGAACAGGTTCTGGTTCGGGATGATCAGGAGGGTGTCGACCGACTTCAGCAGCTCCTCGATGCCGGCTTCGGCAAAGCGCATGCGGCGCTGGCCCTCGAAGTAGAACGGCTTGGTGACCACGCCGATGGTGAGAATGCCGAGCTCGCGCGCGGTCCTGGCGACAATCGGTGCGGCCCCGGTGCCGGTGCCGCCGCCCATGCCGGCCGTGACGAACACCATGTGTGCGCCGGCCAGATGCTCGCGGATCGTATCGATCGCCTCCTCGGCTGCGGCGCGTCCCAGTTCGGGCTGCGAGCCGGCGCCGAGGCCTGCGGTGACCTGGGTGCCGAGCTGGATGAGGCGCTTGGCCTTCGACATGGCCAGCGCCTGCGCGTCGGTATTGGCGACGACGAACTCGACCCCCTGTAGCCCGGCCGTGATCATGTTGTTGACGGCATTGCCGCCGGCGCCGCCGACCCCGAACACGACAATGCGGGCCTTCATCTCGCGAATATCGGTATTGCCTGTCATCTGTCCCTCGAGGTCGCTCCGGCAAGCCGGGGATTTGAGAAAGTACTTAAGTCACCTGCGGGCCGCACGGTCTGCCTCCACGATGGAAGCGGCCAGACGTCCCAATCGCAGCGCGGCCTGTCCCGCGACCGAGCCGCCAGCCCGGCCGCTGCTCCGCAGCGCCGCCACTTCATCTTCCAATCGTGCCGCCCGCTCATTGGCTGCCGCCGTCTCGGCCGCCGCCTGCAGCAGCTCGACAGCAAGGCGATCGGCGCGCTCGCTCTCGCGCTCGAAAACCGCCCGGTAGCCGGCTGCAATGGCTTCGAGCCGCGCGATCTCCGCCTTGTAGGCCTCGATCTCCAATGCCGCGGTCTTCGATGCCGCGATCTCTGAGGTTTCGGTCTCTGCAATGGGGGCTTTGAGGTGGCCTGCCTGGCGGCCAATTCGCGGGCGGGGCATGTAGCGCAGTTCGGAGAAATCGACGCCCACCAGCGCCTTGCCATCATCCGACCGCGCGCGCGGCCACCGGCGCCGTCTGGCAAGCGAACGAGCGGCCTCGCGCGAGACGTTGAGGCGGGCAGCTAGCTCGGCATAACTCAACAACTCAACGGACATCGGCTGTCTCCAGGAACGAACCGGGGAGGCATTGCAGGCTGATGATGGCTGGGCAATGACTTGAAGCTAGGCTGCGTTGGTTAATGGACGGTTAACGCGCGCGCGGGCGCGTTAAGTTCGTCGTGCGCAGGCGGCGATGGAGCTTCGGGGCGTTGGAGATGGTCTGGCTGATCTCGTTGCCGGTGCCGTCAGAGCAGATGACGAGGTGTTTCGGCTCGGACTTGCGCTCGTGCCACACGGTGCGACCCTCCCGGTGATGCCACCCGGCGGGTAGGGCGGAAAATGTGCCGACCATCGTTCGATTTTGAGTTGGCTCAGCCCGACTTCATCGCTCTTACTTTGATCGAAAGGGCCAAGCAAAGCACGATAGAGGATTGTCAGGAATGTCGTTTTTCCCAGTCCGTTGATGCCTACGACTGCGTGCACACCTCTCTCGAACGCATGCACGATTCCCTTGGACTTCTCCGTCTGAAAGAGTTCGTAACCTTGAATTTCAATTCGTCGGATTATCGGAAATTGGATCACGACCGGAAAGGACTGCTAGCTAGAGCCAAACTACCGGTGCGGCAAATGCACTGAACATCGATTTTGAGAATGCATTGCCGAAATGGCGGGAGAAATATTGCTGACTAAGGTATTTCGGAATGCATGCGCCGCCCCGAACCGAGTATCGCCAAAAAAACCGCCAGCGCAAGCAGAGGTTTAGAGTTGGGTGGATGCTACTTTGTGAGTAGGAAAGTGGAGTGCAGAGTTGCGCAGCCACAAACAAAAACGGCCGGATCTTTCGATCCGGCCGTCACGCAAACACCTACTGGCTAAGACTTACGCCACGCGACGCAACTTAGCCCTCGCCCAAACTTTCGAAGTGCCTAGCTCGCTTTCTTCGCCGGCTCGCCGCCGACCTTCTTCTGGATCTGGCGCTTGAGCTCGAGGGCGCGCGGCGACAGGGCGTCGGCGTTGGCCTTGAGCAGGAAGGCGTCGAGGCCGCCATTGTGGTCGACGCTCTTGACCGCATTGGTGGAAACGCGCAGGCGCACGTTGCGCTCGAGGGCTTCGCTGATGAACGTCACGTTGACGAGGTTCGGCAGGAAGCGGCGCTTGGTCTTGATGTTGGAGTGGCTGACCTTGTGGCCGACGAGGGGGCCCTTGGCCGTCAGTTCGCAGCGGCGAGACATGGCAAAAATCCTTATCCTTTCCCCCAAGCGTTGCGGCGGCCATTCGGGGCGCCACGGGGGTCGTAAATTCTCTGTCCTTGCAGGGAGCGGGCGGACGTATAGGGGGGAAGGGGCGGGTAGTCAAGGCGACGGGGCCGAAAGGCCCTGTCGTCCCGGGGCGCGCGGAGCGCGAACCCGGGATCTTGGCCCACCGGGAGGTGCGCTCCCTCTCCCGCTTGCGGGGGAGGGCGGGGTGGGGGTGCCTCCGTGGCGAAGGGCGGTCGATATCACGGTTGGTGTCCCCGCGTGGAGAGAGCCCTCACCCGCGCCTTCGGCGCGACCTCTCCCGCAAGCGGGAGAGGTGTTCGAGCCCGCGGCGGCCCGATCACGAAAACGGCAATGTTTGAAATGCCTTACCACCACATAAAGGGCGTATTCGGCCGCGAAGAGGGAGGCTGAGTTCCCGGCCTTTCGTGCCCGGATCATTGTTTGCCGCGATTTTCCGCTTAAGTAACAGCCACTCGCATCCCGATTGGATCGCTTCGTGCCCATTTCCCCTCTTTTCCCGCATCGGCTGCGCATCGCCGGCAGGTTCGCGCTGGCCGCTTTGGGCGGGCTGACCCTGGCGTGGGGGGCCGCGCCCGCCGCAGCGCAGGGCAAGCTCGAGGCGCAGTATGAGGCGACGCTGGCGGGCATTCCCGTCGGCCGGGGCGCCTGGAACATCGACATCCAGGACGACGTGTTTTCCGCGGCGGCAAGCGGCGGCACCACCGGCATTCTGAAATCCTTCACGGGCGGGTCCGGCACCGGCGCCAGCCAGGGGCGAGTGGTCAATGGCGCGCTGGTCGCGACCGCCTACCAAGCCTCCACCATCACCTCGAAGAAGAAAGAGGAGATCCACATTGTCCTCGACAAGGGCAATGTGAAGGAGTTCGGCATCGTGCCGGAGCCGCCGGTCGATCCCGACCGCATCGTCGTCACCGACGCGCATCGCCGCGGCATCTGGGACCCGATGACGGCCTCGCTGCTGCGCGTGCCCGGCAATGGCGATCCGGTCTCGCCGGAGGCCTGCCACAACGGCGCGCCGGTGTTCGACGGCCGCATGCGCTACGACCTCAAGCTCGATTTCAAGCGCATGGAGATGGTGAAGGCCGAGAAGGGCTATCGCGGCCCGGTCGTGGTCTGCGCGCTCTATTTCGTGCCCGTCGCCGGCTACATCCCCGATCGTCCCGTGATCAAATACCTCGCCGCCCAGCGCAACATCGAGATCGCGTTTGCGCCGATCGCGGGCACGCGGGTCCTGGTTCCGTTCTGGCTGAAAGTGCCGACGCCCTTGGGTCCGGCGATGCTGGAGGCGACGAGCTTCATCACGGCACCGCAGCCGCCAAGGGTCGCGAAGACGCAGTAGGCGCCGCGCTGCCGTCGCTGCGTAGCCCGGATGGAGCGAAGCGCAATCCGGGATTTTCACCCGCTGCTCCCCGCATTCCGCTGCGCTCCATGCGGGCTACGATGTCCCGTCATTCCGGGGCGCGACGAAGTCGCGAGCCCGGAATCCATCAAGCCGCAGAGCTTGTCTCCCAATGGATTCCGGGCCCGCGCCTGACGGCGCGTCCCGGAATGACGAGACGGAGCGTTTGGCACGCCGCCTCAACGCCTTACGCGCCGTCACCCCGTCCACCCGTTCTCCTTTGCATGGGGTTGTTTTCGCGAAAATGCGTGGGGGCAGGCAGCGGGAATCCATTTGACTCCGCCCCGATTCTGATTCGACTCGGCGCCATCCCCAATTTTAAGGAACTCGCTACGAAATGATCGCTTGTGCGGCGGAGCAAAACTCCATCTAGTGCGCAACCAAGAGGCGTCCCGCGACATGTTGCGTGAACGTAACAGGAAGCAAAGGGGAGTCAGCGATTCGGCCGCGATTCGTTCTAGAGTCGTTCCGAGGCTTAAGAAGAGCGGAAAAAGCGTCGCAAAGTGAGACAGTTGGCCGGGATTTTTAGGGAGCTCTCCTGCTCCCTGTCCCCGTCCTTACGGGGAGAGGGTTGGGGTGAGGGGCTGCTTCCACGGATTCGGTGATGGCTGGACTAGCGGAGACTCCCCCTCACCCGAATTCGAGCTGCGCTCGAATTCGACCTCTCCCCGCAAGCGGGGCGAGGTGACTTCCAAGCGCTTCGCGCCTCCAGCGACAACGGCTTCGCCGTTGCGCGGGGATGATGGGGACGGATCCAGCTCGAGCCGCCCCGCCGCCCCAAAACGGCACTGACAATCGCCCAAATCGCTACTACCTAATCCGCTAGTCATGGCCTTTCCTCCTTCCCCCTTCGCTTCCGAGCGCGCTCCCGGCGCTGGCGTCACTGCGGTGCTCGGGCCGACCAACACCGGCAAGACCCATCTCGCCATCGAGCGGATGCTCGCGCATTCCAGTGGCATGATCGGGCTGCCGCTGCGCCTGCTCGCGCGCGAGGTCTACAACAAGATCGTCGATCGGGTTGGTGTTGAGGCCGTCGCGCTGATCACGGGCGAGGAGAAGATCAAGCCGAAGAACCCGCGCTACTGGGTCTCGACCGTCGAGGCGATGCCGCGCGACCTCGACGTCTCGTTCCTCGCCGTCGACGAGGTGCAGATCGCCGCCGATCTCGAACGCGGCCACGTCTTCACCGACCGCATCCTCAACCGCCGCGGCCGCGACGAGACGCTGCTGCTGGGCGCTGCGACGATGCGCCCCATCATCGAACGGCTGCTGCCAGGCGTGTCCATGATCACGCGACCGCGCCTGTCCAGCCTCGAATTCGCTGGTGACCGCAAGATCACGCGCCAGCCGCGGCGCACCGCGATCGTCGCGTTCTCCGCCGATGAAGTCTACGCCATCGCCGAGCTGATCCGTCGCCAGCATGGCGGCGCGGCCGTTGTGCTCGGCTCGCTGTCGCCGCGCACGCGCAATGCGCAGGTCGCGATGTTCCAGAACGGCGACGTCGATTATCTCGTCGCCACCGATGCGATCGGCATGGGCCTCAATCTCGACGTCGACCACGTCGCCTTCGCCTCCGACCGCAAGTTCGACGGCTACCAGTTCCGCCGCCTCACGCCGGCCGAGTTCGCGCAGATCGCGGGCCGCGCCGGCCGCGCCACGCGCAACGGTACTTTCGGAACGACAGGACGCTGCGCGCCGTTCGAGCCCGAGCTCGTCAACGCGCTCCAGAACCACACCTTCGACGCCGTGAAGATGCTGCAATGGCGGAACTCCAAGCTGGATTTCTCCTCGCTCGGCGCGCTCCAGGTCTCGCTGAACCTGGCGCCCGGCCATGAGGCACTGACGCGCGCGCCGATCGCCGAGGACATGCGCGTGCTCGATCACGCCGCCCGCGACGTCGAGGTGCGCGACAAGGCGCACGGCAAGGCGGCGGTGGAACGGCTGTGGGAGGCCTGCCAGATACCGGACTACCGGAAACTGTCGCCGGCGGCCCATGCCGAGCTTGTGACCACGCTCTACGGCTTCCTGATGGACAAGGGCTGCATCCCCGATAACTGGTTCGCAGCCCAGGTCGACCAGGCCGACCGGATCGACGGCGACATCGACACGCTGTCGGGCCGGATCGCGCAGATCCGCACCTGGACCTTCGCCGCCAACCGCCCGGACTGGCTCAAAGACCCCGAACACTGGCAGGGGATCACGCGGGAGGTCGAAAATAAATTGTCAGATGCGCTTCATGAACGGCTGACGGAGCGTTTCGTTGATCGTCGGACCAGTGTATTGATGCGCCGCCTGCGGGAGAACACGAGCTTGAATACTGAAATCGGCAAGACCGGCGAAGTCATCGTCGAAGGCCATGTCATCGGCCGCCTCGATGGCTTCACCTTTGCACCGGATGCGGCGGAAGCCGGCTCCGATGCGAAAGCCTTGCAGGCTGCAGCGCAGGCCGTGCTCGCCGGCGAGATCAACACGCGCGCGGAAAAGCTCTCCGGAGCACCCGACGAGCAGTTCGTGCTGACCTCCGAGGGCATCATCCGCTGGACCGGCGATGCGGTGGCGCGCCTCGTCGCCGCAGAGGAGGCGCTGCATCCGCGCATCCGCATCATCTCCGACGAGCGCCTGACCGGCAGCCCACGCGAGAAGGTGCAGGCCCGGCTCGATCTCTGGCTCAAGACGCATATCGAAAAGCTGCTCGGGCCGATGTTCGAGCTCAGCAAGGCCGAGGACGTCACCGGCATTGCCCGCGGCATCGCCTATCAGCTCGTCGAGGCGCTCGGCGTGCTCGAGCGTCCGAAGATCGCCAATGAGCTGAAGGATCTCGACCAGCCCTCGCGCGCTACGTTGCGGAAGTACGGCGTCCGCTTCGGCGCCTATCACATCTATTTCCCCGGCCTCTTGAAGCCCGCCGCGCGTGCGCTCGCCGCGCTGCTCTGGGCGCTGAAGCAGGACAATGTCGACCTGTCGGCGCTGTCGGGCGCGCAGCATCTGGCGAGCTCGGGCCGCACCTCGTTCCCGGTCGACAAGCAGCTCCCGCGCGATGCCTATCGCGTGCTCGGCTACAAGCAGGCCGGCGAGCGCGCCGTGCGCGTCGACATTCTGGAGCGGCTCGCTGACCTGATCCGTCCGGCGCTGGCCTGGCGTGAGGCTTCGCCCGGCGAAAAGCCGGCCGGTGCTTTCGATGGCCGTGGCTTCGTGGTGACGCAGGCGATGACCTCGCTCACCGGCTCCGCCGGCGAAGACTTCGCCTCGGTGCTGCGCGCGCTCGGCTATCGCATGGAGAAGCGCCCGCCGCTGCCGCCGAAGCCGCAGGTCACCGAGACGCCCGCTGCGGAGACGCCGTCTGGCGAGGGCAGCGCGGAGACTGTTGGAGAGACCACTTCGGAAGTCGTTGCCGGCGGCCTGCTGGAGGAGGCGACTGCGCCTGCCGAGGCTGTGACCGAAGTGGCTGCCGAGGCCGTCACGGTCGAAGATGCGCCCGGCATGGAGCTGCACGACGAGCCCGTGCACGAGGCCGTGCCCGCGCTCGAGGCATCGCCTGACGCGCCCGTTACGCCGGAAGATGCGCCCGGCATCGCGCCGCCAGCGGAGGAAGGCACTGCCCCGGCCGAGCCCGCCGGTCTCGAGGCTGCCGCTGCTGAAACCGCTGCGACGGAAGCTGCCGCGTCGCCCGATGCCGCCGCTCCTGGTGCGGAGGCTGCGGCAGAAGGCGCACCCGCTGAGCCCGAGCTCGTCGAGGTCTGGCGTCCCGGCGGTCGTCACGAAGACCGCAAGCCGCGCCACGAGCGCCACCGTCACCAGCGTCATCAGCGCCCGCAGGCGGGCGCCCAGGCAGGCGCTGCGCCCGCGGAAGGCGAGGCCGCACAGGCCGCCGACGGCGAGAAGCGTGGCGAGCGCCATCGTCATGGCGGGCATCGGAAAGATTTCCGCAAGGGCCGCGAAGAGGGCGGCCAGGGCGGTGATCGCCGCGAGCCGCGTGGTGACGACAAGAACCGCCGCTTCGAGGGCAAGGATCGCGATCGTAGCAAGGGCAAGTTCGGCGAGCGCGAGGGTGGCCGCGAGCATCGTGGCCGCGACCGCGACAAGGGCCGCGATCGCCGCGACCGCGAGTCCGGTCCGTCGCTCCGTCCCTACGCCTCGAGTGCGAACCCGCGCGAGCGCGATCGTCCGATCGATCCGAATTCGCCCTTCGCAAAGCTCGCCGCGCTGAAAGAGCAGCTCGCGGGGCGCAAGGAGTAATCCCACGACGACCGAGCGCCAGCGACTCGATAAATGGCTGTGGCATGCGCGGGTGGTGAAGGCGCGGACCTCGGCGGCCGAGCTCGTCGAGTCCGGCCATGTGCGCGTCAACGGCGTGCGCGAGACCTCGCCGGGGCACGCGATCAAGATCGGCGACGTCCTCACCATCGCGCTCGATCGCGCCGTGCGCGTCTTGAAGGTCACCGCTTTCAACGAGCGTCGTGGCGATGCGGCCTCCGCACGCGTGCTCTACGAGGAAGTCGGTGACGTAAAGCGCAATTAATTGCGCTGCGTATTCATTTCTTGGCTGATCAAACGCGGAAAGCCGTCATGATCGCCGCTGTCGATCTTGCAGCGCCGGGCCATCCGCGCTACGCAAGCCTCGACTTTTAAAAGAGCTTTTCGGAGCGTTGGATGACTTACGTCGTCACTGAGAACTGCATCAAGTGCAAGTACACCGACTGCGTCGAGGTCTGCCCGGTCGACTGCTTCTACGAGGGTGACAACATGCTGGTCATCCATCCTGACGAATGCATCGACTGCGGCGTGTGCGAGCCGGAATGCCCCGCCGACGCCATCAAGCCGGACACGGAACCGGGCCTCGAGAAGTGGCTCGAGGTCAACGCCGAATACGCCAAGAGCTGGCCGAACATCACCCAGAAGAAAGAATCACCCGCCGACGCCAAGGAATTCGACGGCAAGGAGGGCAAGTTCGAGAAATATTTTTCTCCGAATCCCGGCTCTGGTGACTAATTCGCGCCCAAACTTAACCCTAATACCTTCGTCAGCGCCGAAAACCAGCCCGAAAAGCCCCTAAATCATTGATTTTTGCGGGAAATGTGCTATATTGGGCACATTAAGCCGAACCCCGTCAGCCCGTTTGGCCCTTCTGGGTTCCCGTGAAACCAAATGTCGAACAGGGGCGTGGCAGTTTCCGCGCGCAGGCTGTGTCACAGAAAACGCGTAAAAAGAGTACTTCAGCGAGGGCTTCCCATAAGGAGGCCAAAAAAGTCGCCGCGGCGAGCCGTAGCGCATCCAAGGGCCGTGCCGCCACGAAGGCGTCGGCTGCAAAGTCCTCCAAGAACAAAAGAAGTGCGATGCCGAACAAGCCTGTGAAAACTGCCGCGAAAGCGACCGTTTCGAAGCCTGCCGCTGCCAAGACTGCTGCCGCCAAGCCCGCGCCGAAGGCGCCTGTTGCTGCCGCCCCTGCCAAGGCCCCCGTCGCTGCCAAGCCGGCCGTGAAGCCCGCTGCTGCGCCGAAGGTCGAGGAGAAGAAGGTCGTGACCCAGCGCCAGGGGTTCAAGGCCAACGAATTCGTCGTCTATCCCGCTCACGGCGTCGGCCAGATCCTGGCCATCGAGGAGCAGGAGATCGCCGGTGCCAAGCTCGAGCTGTTCGTCATCAACTTCATCAAGGACAAGATGACGCTGCGCGTTCCGACCGCGAAGGTCGCCAATGTCGGCATGCGCAAGCTGTCCGAGCCCGCTCTGGTGAAGAAGGCGCTGGAAACCCTGAAGGGCCGCGCCCGCGTCAAGCGCACCATGTGGTCGCGCCGCGCCCAGGAGTACGAAGCAAAGATCAATTCGGGCGACATCGTCGCGATCGCGGAAGTCGTGCGCGACCTCTATCGTTCCGAGTCGCAGCCCGAGCAGTCCTACTCTGAACGCCAGCTTTATGAAGCGGCGCTCGATCGCCTGTCCCGCGAGATCGCGGTGGTGCAGCACTCGACCGAGACCGAAGCGATCAAGGAGATCGAGGCCCAGCTCGCCAAGAGCCCGCGCCGCACCAACGCCAAGGCGGAAGCCACTGAGGGCGAGGGCGATGCGGACAACGAGAGCGATGCCGACGATACCGACGGCGACGACAGCACGGTCGCCGACGAGGCAGCGTAAGCGCCACGCGTCGATCGCAACAGATCAAAAGCCCGGCCGTTCGGCCGGGCTTTTTGTTTGGCCGGCTCGGTAGGGTGGGTTAGCGCAGCGTAACCCACCGCTTCTCTTCACGCGTGGACAGCAAAGAGGTGGGTTACGCTGCGCTGACCCACCCTACGTTCGCGCTACGCGTGTCGCTTGTCCGGGGCAACGACGGAGCTACTTCACCGGCCGCTTCTCGAGCTTCCGCGCGAGCGTCCGCCGGTGCATCCCCAGCCGTCGCGCCGCTTCCGAGATATTGAAATCCGTCTCGATCAGTGTCTGGTGGATGCGCTCCCACTCCAGGGTCTTGATCGAGGTCGGGCGCGCATCCAGCGCGACCTCGGCGTTGCCGCCGGCCTTGTGGAAGGCGGCCTCGATGTCGTCGGTGTTGGAGGGCTTTGCCAGATAGTGGCAGGCCCCCAGCTTGATGGCTTCGACCGCTGTCGCGATGCTGGCAAAGCCGGTGAGGACCACGATCAGCATCTCCGGATCGTGGGTGTGCAACAGCTCGACGCAGGCAAGGCCGGAGGCGCCGCCGAGCTTGAGGTCGACCACGGCGTAGCCGAAGGAGCGCTCCTCCAGGACTTTCCGGACCTCTTCGATCGATGCCGCCAGTACGACCTCATAGCCGCGCCGCTCGAAGGAGCGCTTCAGCGTGCGGGCGAAGCCGGAATCGTCCTCGACGACGATGAGCGAGCGGTCAGGCGTCAAAGCCGCCTCCGATAGCGAGCGTTGCCAGCGGCAAAGTAAGGCGGACGGTGGCGCCGCGCTTCCTGTGGTTCTCGGCGGTCACGCTGCCTCCCAGTTTGCGCACGACGTTCACCACCAGGAACAGGCCGAGCCCGCCGCCGGCGCGGCCCTTGCTCGACTGGTAGGGTTTGCCGACCTGCGCCAGCATCTCGGGCGCAAAGCCGGGGCCGCGGTCGCTGATCGACAGCACCAGCTTGTCGCCCTCGCGTTCGGCGAGCAGCTCGACCCAGTCGCGCGAGACCTCATAGGCGTTGTCGAGCACGTTGAAGATCACCTGCTTCAGCGCGATGTCCGAGACGATCGCGACGTCCTCGCCGAAGGTGTTGACGAAATAGAGCGTCCGCGCCGAGCGCGCATTGCGCCACTCCTCGACCATGTCGGTGAGGAACGCCGTCACCGTTGTCGGTGACGATCCCTCGCCGCGCGCTTCGCCTGCGGAGACCAGGATGCCGGTCACGATGGTCTTGCAGCGTTGCAGCGAGGTTTCCATCTCGGCCAGATCCTCGGCGAGCTCGCGGTCGGCCGCGAGGTCCGGCATGCGGCGCCAGTCGCTGAGGATGACGGAGAGCGAGGCGAGCGGCGTGCCGAGTTCGTGAGCGGCGCCGGATGCGAGCAGGCCCATGCGGACGATGTGATCCTGCTCGGCCGCGTGCTGGCGCAGCGCGGCCAGATGCGCATCGCGCTCGCGCAGGTTCCTGTTGATGCGGGTCACGAACACGACGAGCAGCACGGCATTGAGGATGAAGCCCAGCAGCATGCCTGCAACTGTGAGTGTATATGTCTCGCTGAGCGGATTGGGCGGCAGATCGAGCGGACGGTAGGCCACCGTCAGCCAGACGAAGCTCGCGCAGGTCAGCGCCACCAGCGACCAGGTCGAGCGGCCATCGAGCAGCACCGCACCCAGCGTGACTTGAAGCAGGAACAGCGACGTGAAGGGATTGGTGGCGCCACCGCTGAGGTAAAGCTGCGCGGTCAGCGCCGCGACGTCCAGCATCAAGGCGACCAGCAGCTCGTTGTTGGTGATCGCGGCGCGATGGTGCACCCAGACCAGGCTGGAGACGTTGAGCAGGACCAGGGCACCGATCACCGCGCCCATCCGCTCCAGCGGCAAGGGAATGCCGAGCCCGTAATGCACGGCGCCGATGGTCACGATCTGGCCGACCACCGCGGTCCAGCGCAGCTGGATCAGCAGCGCCATGTTCTTGCGGTTGGTCTCGTCGTCGGTGGGCGAGGCGCCGGTCAGGCCGCTGCGCGCGTCCGCCTGCGATTGCAGCGCGACGGCCAGCTCGGCATGGGGAAGCATCTTCCCGTCGTCAGGTGGGCTCGATCGTTCCAGCATCTGATCCCGTCCTGCGGGCGGTGGCATCCGAGCCGCCGGCCGGTTCGTGGACGAAGCGCCTGCGGCGGAACAGCCCGCCGCCGAATGTGACGAAAAGTTTACCGGCCAGCATGAAGGCCAGGGCAAACCACGTCAGCGCGTAAATCAGGTGGTTATTGGGAAAGCTGATCACGGTCAATCCGCCGATTGGACCGCTGCCTGTACGCGGCGCAGCGTCCGCATCAATGAAGAATGGGGCGACGCCGTGCAGGCCACGTGCCGCTGCGATTGCAGCGACGTCGCGCGAATACCAGCGGTCGTGAACGGGGTCGTTCGTCCTGAGGAATCCGCCTTTCGGCTCCGTCATGCGCAACAAGCCGGTGATATCGACCTGACCCTGCGGATTGCTATCCTGGCGCGTCGATGCGTCGCGCCGCTCGGAGGGCACGAAGCCGCGGTTGATCAGGACCAGCGTGCCGTCGTCGCGCCGAAGCGGCGTGAGCACCCAATAGCCGGCGCCTTCCTCGGTGACGGCCTGAACCAGCGTTTCCCGGTCATGCAGGAAGCGGCCTGTGACGGTGACGTGTCTGTACTCGTCATTTGCGGTGGAGACCGCGGGCCACGCTGCAGGCGAGGGGATCGGCTGGGCGGTGGCGTGGACGCGCTGCTCGACGCGGTCGATCAGCGCCAATTTCCAGGTGCGGCGTTCGATCTGCCAGACGCCGAGGGCGATCAGAGCAGCGAAGGCCGCGAGCGCGAGGACCGTGAGCCACAAGGGAGGCCGCGCGGTCTTGCCGCGCGTCCCGTTTGTCCCGTGGTTCGCGGTCCCGGTTTCGTTCACTTCATCCCGCTCATCTCGTGGATCGGCATCATGTTGGCGTTGAGGTGGTTCATGACCCATAGCGAGCCCGACAGCGCGATCACGACCATGACGATGGTGAAGATCAGCGCCATCATGCTCCAACCGTTCTCGGATGTCGTGTTCATGTGCAGGAAGTAGATCATGTGCACGACGATCTGCACAACCGCGAAGGCCATGATGACGAGCGCGGTGATCTGCTTGCTGGGCAGCGCGCCGCTCATCACGAGCCAGAACGGAATCGCGGTGAGCACGACCGACAGCACGAAGCCGAGCATATAAGTCGAAAGCGTGCCGTGCGATTGGTTGTCGTGGTGATGCTGGCCCGCAGCGGTGGCGTGGGTGTCGGTGTTCATCGCAGCACTCCCAGGAGATAGACGAAGGTGAAGACGCCGATCCAGACCACGTCGAGGAAGTGCCAGAACATCGACAGGCACATCAGGCGACGGCGATTGGCCTCGATCAGGCCGAACTTCCAGACCTGCACCATCAAGGTCACCAGCCAGATCAGGCCGCAGGTGACGTGCAGGCCGTGGGTGCCGACCAGGGTGAAGAAGGCGGACAGGAAGGCGCTGCGCTGAGGCGTCGCGCCCTCATGGATCATGTGGGCGAACTCGGTGAGCTCGATGCCGATGAAGGCGGCGCCGAACAGGCCGGTGATCGCGAGCCACATCTGCGTCTGGCCGATGCGGTTCTGCTGCATCGTCAGCATGGCGAAGCCATAGGTGATCGACGACAGCAGTAGCATCGAGGTGTTCACCGCGACCAGCGACAGGTCGAACAGATCCTTCGGCGCCGGGCCGGCGGCATAGCTGGCGCCGAGCACGCCGAAGGTGGCAAACAGGATCGCAAAGATGAGACAGTCGCTCATCAGATAGATCCAGAAGCCGAGCGAGGTGCTGTATCCTTCCGGATGCGGGTGCTCGTCGGCGAGGTAGAACAGCGGCTCGCCCGTTTGGGTGGGTTTGACAGCGATCGTCATTTACTTGGCTCCGGCGAGCAGTTTGGTGCGCGCGTCCTCGGTCCGGATGACGTCGTCAGCCGGAATGTCGAAGTCGCGGTGATAGTTGAAGGTGTGACCGATCCCGACGACGAGCATCGCGATGAAGCTCGCAGCGGCCAGCCACCAGATGTACCAGATCAGGCCGAATCCCATCGCGGTGGCAAAGCCGGCGAGGATGATGCCGGTGCCGGTGTTGCTCGGCATGTGGATCGGCTTGAACCCGGTGAGGGGGCGCTGGTAGCCGCGCTTCTTCATGTCCCACCACGCGTCATTGTCGTGAACGACGGGCGTGAACGCGAAGTTGTAGGCCGGCGGTGGCGAAGAAGTCGCCCATTCCAGCGTACGCGCGTCCCAGGGATCACCGGTGACGTCCTTGAGCTGCTCGCGCCGGAGGAAGCTGACCGCGAACTGCACCAGCATGCAGATGATGCCGAGGAAGACGAGGCCCGCGCCGATCGCGGCGATGATGAACCAGATCTGCAAGCTCGGATCGTCGAACACGCGCAGGCGCCGGGTCACGCCCATCAGGCCGAGCACATAGAGCGGCATGAAGGCGAGGTAGAAGCCGGTGACCCAGAACCAGAACGACAGCTTGCCCCAGAACGGATCCAGCTTGAAGCCGAACGCCTTCGGGAACCAGTAGCCGATGCCGGCGAACGCGCCGAACACCACGCCGCCGATGATCACGTTGTGGAAGTGCGCGATCAGGAACAGGCTGTTGTGCAGGACGAAGTCGGCCGGCGGCACCGCGAGCAGCACGCCGGTCATGCCGCCGACCACGAAGGTCAGCATGAAGGCGATGGTCCACATCATCGGCAGCTCGAAGCGGATTCTGCCGCGATACATCGTGAACAGCCAGTTGAACATCTTCGCGCCCGTCGGGATCGAGATGATCATCGTGGTGATGCCGAAGAAGGAGTTGACGCTGGCACCCGACCCCATCGTGAAGAAGTGGTGCAGCCAGACCAGGTACGACAGGATGGTGATGACCACCGTGGCGTAGACCATCGAGGTGTAGCCGAACAGGCGCTTGCCCGAGAAGGTCGAGGTGACCTCCGAGAAGATGCCGAAGGCGGGAAGAACCAGGATGTAGACCTCGGGATGGCCCCAGATCCAGATCAGGTTCACGTACATCATCGGGCTGCCGCCGAAATCGTTCGTGAAGAAGTTGGTGCCGACGTAGCGGTCGAGCGAGAGCAGCGCGAGCACGACGGTCAGAACGGGGAAGGAGGCGACGATCAGCACGTTGGTGCAGAGCGAGGTCCAGGTGAAGACCGGCATCCGCATCATGGTCATGCCGGGGCATCGCAGCTTGACGATGGTACAGATCAGGTTGATGCCGGATAACGTGGTTCCGACGCCGGCGACCTGCAGCGCCCATATGTAATAGTCGACGCCGACGTCTGGACTGTAGCCGATGTTCGACAGCGGCGGATAAGCAAGCCAGCCGGTGCGGGCGAATTCGCCGATGAAGAGCGAGGCCATCACCAGCACCGCGCCGCCGACCGTCATCCAGAAGCTGAAATTGTTCAGGAACGGGAACGACACGTCGCGGGCGCCGATCTGGAGCGGCACGACGTAGTTCATCAGGCCGGTGACCAGCGGCATCGCCACGAAGAAGATCATGATCACGCCGTGGGCGGTGAAGACCTGGTCGTAGTGATGCGCGTTGAGGTAGCCCTCCGAGCCGCCAAACGCGAGCATCTGCTGGCCGCGCATCATGAGCGCGTCGGCGAAGCCGCGCAGCAGCATCACGATGCCGAGGATCATGTACATGATGCCGATGCGCTTGTGGTCGACGGTGGTGAACCACTCGCGCCACAGATAGCCCCAGAGGCGGAAATAGGTGAGCCCGCCGAGCAGCGTGATGCCGCCGAGGGCCACCACCACGAAGGTGCCGACGACGATCGGCTCGTGCAGCGGCAGCGATTCGATGCCGAGCCGGCCGAAGATGAGCTTGAGAAGATCAGGAGACATGCGAGCTCTCTTTAGGAGTCTGACTTCGGACGTTGTCCGAGGAAGAAGGACGAAGACTTGAGCGGCGTGAAGCTCGGACGCTTCAGGCCGGCGCCGAGCAGCGGGGTTGCGTCGCTGGGCGCCTTGATGTCGGCGGTGGTCTGGCCTTGCGGCGCATCGGGCGTGCAGGTACCGGCGACGAAGGTCGGCTCGCCGCCGAGCGCGGTGCCGCGGCGCGCATACTTGTCGTAGGCGAGCGGCAGGGTGTTGTTCAGGCCGTCGTGGCCGAGGCCGCCCTTGGCGTCGATCGCCATCATTTCGCTCTGGCACATCTTGCCGGTCTCAACGCACATGTTGAGGATCAGGCGATAGAGATCGGCATCGACAGTGCCGTAGCGCCGCACCGGCTCGTTCTGGCTCGGCTTCTCGAGCTGAAGATATTCGGCGCGACCGAGCGAGCCGCCGGCCGATTTGGCGCTGGCGATCCAGGCGTCAAAGCCCTTGTCGTCGAGGCCGTGGAAGGCGAAGTGCATGCCGGAGAAGCCGGCGCCGCTGTAGTTCGCCGAAAAGCCCTTGTAGGTGCCGGCGTGGTTCACGACGGCGTGGAGCTTGGTCTCCATGCCCGGCATCGCATAGATCTGGCCGGCGAGCGCGGGGATGTAGAACGAGTTCATCACCGAGGAGGCGGTGATGCGGAAATTGATCGGGCGATCAACCGGAGCAGCCAGGTCATTGACGGTGGCGACGCCGTAGTCCGGATAGATGAAGAGCCATTTCCAGTCGAGCGCGACGACGTCGACCTCGAGCGGCGCCTTGGCCTGATCCACGGCGCGCTCCGCATTGATGCGGCCGAGCGTGCGATAGGGGTCGAGCAGATGCGTGCCCATCCAGGTCAGCGCACCGAGGCAAACGATGATCAAGAGCGGCGCCGACCAGATCACCAGCTCGAGCTTGGTCGAGTGGTCCCAATCCGGCTCGTAGCGCGCCGACTTGTTGGACTGGCGGTAGCGCCAGGCGAACAGCACCGTCAGCCCCATCACGGGCACGACGATCAGGAGCATCAGGACGGTGGAGATGATGACGAGGTCGCGCTGCTGGGCAGCGATATCGCCGGCTGGCGCCAGCACGATGTAGTTGCAGCCGCTAAGTGCAGCCGCCAAAGGTAGTAACGCCAGGATCTTGAGACGAGACACGGGCCGAGCCTTCTGAGAATGAGTTTCCTTTGCGGGACCAAGGGGTAGCTGCGGCGCAACAATCCGGACATTGGACAATTTGTCCAATGTTGCAGTGCGGGAGGTTGGTTCAGACAGGCGCAGATTGCCCGGCGTCCGCCGGGTGCTCGGCTTTGGTTTTCAGGACGTTAAGGGCGCACGATGGCGACGGCACAAACCCCCGCAATGGCAGACCTCCACACGGGCGAGCACGGCCACGACCAGGCCAGTCCCGGCGAGATCGCCATCGGCGTCATCATCGGCCGCACCTCGGAATTCTTCGACTTCTTCGTCTACGCCATCGCCTCGGTGATCGTGTTTCCGCGCCTGGTCTTCCCGTTCGCGAGCGAACTGACCGGCACCCTCTATTCCTTCGCGATCTTCGCGCTCGCCTTCATCGCGCGGCCGCTCGGCACCGTCATCTTCATGACGATCGACCGGCAATACGGCAAGACGGCCAAGCTGGTCACCGCGCTGTTCGTGCTCGGCACCGCCACCGTCGCGATCGCGTTCCTGCCCGGCTATCACGAGATCGGTGCCACCGCGATCTGGCTCCTGGCCATGGCGCGCGCCGCGCAGGGTCTCGCATGGGGCGGTGCATGGGACGGCCTTGCCTCGCTGCTGGCGCTGAACGCGCCGCCGTCGAAGCGCGGCTGGTACGCGATGGTGCCGCAGCTCGGTGCACCGCTCGGGCTGATCGTGGCGAGCGCCTTGTTTGCCTATTTCGCCGGTAATCTGTCGGCCGACGATTTCTTCGACTGGGGCTGGCGCTATCCATTCTTCGTCGCCTTCGCCATCAACGTCGTGGCGCTGTTCGCCCGCCTGCGCATGGTGGCGACCGAGGAATATGCCGCGCTGTTCGAGACTCGCGATCTGCAGCCGGCGCGCATCTCCGACACCGTCGCGCGCGAAGGCCACAACATCATGCTGGGCGCGTTCGCGCCGCTGGCGAGCTTCGCGTTGTTCCACATGGTCACGGTGTTTCCGCTGTCCTGGGTGTTCCTGTTCACCCGCGAGAGCCCGGTGCGCTTCCTGATCATCGAGATGGTCGCCGCCGTGTTCGGGGTCGCTGCGATCGTCGCCTCGGGCGTCATCGCCGACCGGGTCGGCCGCAAGTCGCTGCTGATGGGCTCGGCGATCGCGATCGCGGTCTATAGCGGCTTTGCTCCGCAGCTGCTCGATGCCGGCGCGTTCGGCGAGACCATCTACATGGTGATCGGCTTCATCCTGCTCGGCCTGTCCTTCGGCCAATCCTCGGGCGCGATCGCCTCGAACTTCAAGCAGATGTACCGCTACACGGCCTCGGCGCTCACCTCCGACATGGCCTGGCTGTTCGGCGCCGGCTTCGCCCCGCTCGCCGCGCTCCTGCTCGCCACCAATCTCGGCGTCATCGCCTCCGGCGCCTATCTGCTCTCGGGCGCGCTGTGGACCCTCGTGGCGCTCTGGCTCAGCGGCCAGCGCGAGGCAGGGGACATGGATGCGGGGCGGTAGGTTCAACTCAGGCGGAGCAGCTTATTCAGCCGTCGTCCCGGCGATGGAGTTTGTGGCTTCGTAGGGCGGGCAAAGGCGCACAGCGCCGTGCCCACCATCCTTCCACGATTGCGGGCAGACGTGGTGGGCACGCTTCGCTTTGCCCACCTACGAGAAACTAGCGGGCGTCAATCCACCACGATCTTGACGCGGTCGCGTACCTTCACCTGCGCGGTGCGATCGAGGCCGTTGAGAACGCGGAAGCGTTCGGTCGGGTGATCGACGCCCGACATGCGGTGGGAGAGCGATTCCACAGTGTCGCCGGGCTGCACGGTGATCACCTTGAGGCGCAGGGGCCGGGCGGCCTGGATCTCATCGAGCGTCAGGCGGCGGAATGAATTGACGGTCTCGCGCGCATTGCGCTCGCTCTCGGTCGATTTCTGCTTCGTGGCGAAGATGAAGCGGTAAACGTCGCTGCCGAAGCGCAGCGCATAGACCTTGAACTGCCACTGGTCGCCCTTGGCGGTTGCGGACGCGCCAGGAAAACCGTTGATGGTGAGATCCTCGATCGAGGCCTTCTCGACGCCTTCCATCCAGCCCGAATTGAGGTAATCGCCGAGCGACTGCTCGGCCGGCACGCGCACCACGTCGAAGCGCATCGCCTGCGAGCCGCCCTCGCGCACGCCGATCACCGCCTGTGCGGTGTTGTCGAGCGTAAAATTGTCCGGCGCCTGGAAGGTGAAGCCGAGTTTTGGATGCAGGAAGCGGCGGCCGCGAACGAAGCCTTCGCTGGGATCCTCGCCATAGACGAGGTTGTCGATCGCGGCGAGATAGCTCTCGCGGTCACGTTCGCCGCCTTCGGGCGCAGCATATTGCCGCGCGATCGTCTGCGCATTCTGCACGCGCTCCGGGGTTGCCGGATGCGACGAGGTGAAATCCTGCGCGCGCGGATCGAGGGTGTTCTTGCCGGCCTTGAGCTCGGCATTGCGCTCCATCGCGGAAAGGAAGCGCGCGGCGCCATAGGGGTCGAAATGCGCGCGGGCGGAAATGCCCACCCCGATGCCGTCAGCCTCGAACTCCTGGTTGCGCGAGAAGCTTGCCATGGTGAGCTTGGTCTTGGCCAGCGCAAGCGCGGTGAGATCGGGATCGTTGCTCATGTCGGTGACGACGCGGGTGACGATCGCGGCCTGGCGGGCCTGGTCCTCGCGCATCGCGGCGTGCTTCGACAGCACATGCGCCATCTCGTGGCTGAGCACGGAGGACAATTCCGAGGTGTCGCTCGCGAGCGCCAGCAGGCCGCGCGTGACATAGAGCTGTCCGTTCGGCAGGGCGAAGGCGTTCACCGCGCCGGAATTGAGGATGGTGACCTTGTAGCCCTGGTCGGGACGGTCGGAGGCCGCGACCAGCCGCTCGACGGTCTTGGTGACCAGTGATTCGAGCCGCGGGTCGTCATAGGCGCCGCCATAGCTCGCCAGGATGCGCTCGTGCTCCTTTTCGGTGGCCGGCGTCTGCGCGACGGCCGGCTTCGGCTTGGGCATCGCGACCGTCGGCGGCGCCGCAGCAGTCTGGAACCGGCCCATGTCACCGCATCCGGCGAGCGTCGTGCCCAGCAAAAGGCATAGCGCGGCCGGCGCAGCTCGAAGTCTGCGGCGTTCGCCCTTTCCGTGCCGTTCTAGCACCCCGTTCACGTCGCTTAACCCGTGCCCTGGCCCTAAGGCCTCACCCCAGTAGGCTCGATTGCGCCCAGCAATTCAACCTGTCCCAAGAGACGCACGTCAATCCGTGGCCCCGTATTCCCCTCGACCCAGCCTCGGACTCGAATCCGTCGATTCTCCAGAGACTTAAGGGCAATTCCGGCGCCCTCAAAGGCCGGTGCGATGCGCCTTGAAATAGTCGCGGTAAAGCCGCGTGTCCAGTTCCGTCCGAAGTTGAGGTAGGTCATTGCCCCAGCTTGCCGGACCGACAGGACTTTGCCCTCGACCACCATAAAGCGCCCAATCCCGGCCAAAATATCGTCCGGACTTTCCGCGTTTTTTATGGCCAACGGGTCAGCCCAGCTGCCCCTTTTTTGGCGCCGCGCCTCGGCTTCCGCCGCCATCAGGGCGGCCGCGCAATCCTTGTCCGCGATCTCGGCCGAGACGATCGCCTCGCCCTGGGCGAGCAGGAGCGCCTGCGCTGACGTTTCGCTGTCCCGGATGAAGACGAGCGCGGACTGGCGCCCATAACGATCGGGCGTGTCGTCGCTGCCGTGGAGCGCCACGTCGCGCCCGACGAGCAGCGATGTCAGCGCCTGCTTCGTCGTTGCGGTCGGCTCGATGCCGGTGAGACGCACCTCGCGGCCGTCATCGAGACGCAGGCTGCGTGCGTCCGTGATCGCAGCAACGCGGCCTTCGCCTTGAGACTCGAACTGGCAGACCGCCGCGAACGCGGCGTCGCGCGATCCGATGAGGAGTGCCGCAGTGGCGATGAAAGTGAGCGGTCGCTTCACGTTGCCCGGAGAGGTTGCGTTGCGTGACACTTTTAACTCAAACGTGGCCGAGGACGAAGGGAATTTGGCCGGGCGCCGCTGCCGTAGGGTAGGCAAAGCGAAGCGTGCCCACCACTTTGCCAAGCGAAACAGATTGGTGGGCACGGCGCGCAAAGGGCGCGCCTTTGCCCACCCTACAACTGTCGTGCTCGGCCGCTTCCGCATCCTCAGTCATTGCGAGTGCAGCGAAGCAACCCAGAGTCTTTCCTCGGTGACAGTCTGGATTGCTTCGCTGCGCTCGCAATGACGAATGTGGAAAGAGATTAGCCAATCGCGCCATTCCGTTTTGCGGAAAACGTGCGCTGCTCGCGTGGCGCTTCTGCTTGCTGCGCTCTCGCGCATGCGGCATGATTGCGGCAATAGCGATAACCAAGAGCAATAACCAAGCCGCCATTAGAGTAAGGCGATCAAGGGAGGATTTTAATGAGGAAAATTTTGTCCGGCATTTTTGCCGCCGCGTTCGCGATCGGTGCGAGCGCCGTGCAGGCCCAGGACAAGCCACCCCTCAAGATCGGCGGCATCCTCGACATGTCGAGTCTCTACGCCGATATCACCGGGCCCGGCAGCGAGACCGCGGCCAAGATGGCGGTGGAGGATTTTGGCGGCGAGGTGCTGGGCCGCAAGATCCAGGTGCTCGCGGCCGACCATCTCAACAAGGCCGACCTTGCCGCCAACATCGCCCGCGACATGCTCGACAACCAGGGTGTCGAGATGATCTACGACGTTGCGGCCTCCGCAACCGCGCTCGCCGCCGGCGAGATCGCGAAAGCGCGCAACAAGATCATCATCTTCAACGGCCCCGGCTCGATCCGCCTCACCAACGAGGCCTGCGGTCCCTTGACCGTGCACTACGTGTTCGACACGTTCGCCCAGGCCAATGTGACTGGACTTGCCGCGGTGAAGTCGGGCCTCGACACATGGTTCTTCCTGACCGCCGATTACGCCTTCGGGCAGGATCTGGAGAAGGACACCAGCGCCGTCGTGGTGAAGACCGGTGGCAAGGTGCTCGGCAATGTCCGTCATCCGCTCAATACGTCTGACTTCTCCTCCTTCCTGCTGCAGGCGCAGGCTTCCAAGGCCAAGGTGATTGGCCTTGCCAATGCCGGCGGCGACACCGTCAACGCCATCAAGCAGTCGGCGGAGTTCGGCATCATGAAGGGCGGCCAGAAACTCTCGCCGCTGCTCGCCTTCGTCACTGACATCGACTCGATCGGGCTCGAGACCGCGCAGGGTCTGTTGCTTGCGGAGGCCTTCTACTGGGACCTCAACGACGACACCCGCGCATTCTCGAAGCGCTTCACCCAGCGCATGAAGCGCCCGCCGACCTCGGCGCAGGCCGGCGTCTATTCTTCGGTCACCCATTATCTCAAGGCCGTGAAGGCGGCCGGCACGACGGACTCTGCTGCTGTTATGAAGGTGATGAAGGAGACGCCGATCAACGACTTCTTCGCGACGAACGGCAAGATCCGCGACGACGGCCGTATGATCCACGACATGTACCTGTTCGAGGTGAAGAAGCCTTCGGAATCGAAGGGCCGCTGGGACGACTACAAGCTGCTCGCCACGGTGCCCGGGAACGAGGCGTTCCAGTCGCTGGAGCAGTCACGCTGCCCGCTGGTGAAGAAGTGACGGCGTGAGCCGTCGTGGCGACAAGCAAGCCATGCGGCAGGTCGTCATCCCGGGGCGCGACGAAGTCGCGAGCCAGGGATCCATCGGGCCGCACTGACAGTTGAGAAATGGATTCCGGGCTCGCGCCAGGAGGCGCGCCCCGGAATGACGGAGCAAAACAACGACAACAAGGGAAACGTCTCATGAGCAACGACATGGTCCTGCAAAAGCTCGAAGACGGGCTCCTCACCATCACCATGAACCGCCCCGAGCGGAAGAATGCGCTCAACCCCGACATGGTGCGCGGTCTGGTCGAGGCCGCGCGGCGCGCGGCCGATGATCCCGAGGTGCGCGCGGTGCTGTTCAAGGGCGCCGGTGGCTCGTTCTGTGTCGGCGGCGACGTCAAATCGATGGCCGAGGGACGCGCGCCGCTGCCGTTCGAGACCAAGCTCGCCAACCTGCGCCGCGGCATGGAAGTTTCGCGCATCCTGCACCAGATGCCAAAGCCTGTGGTAGCGCAGCTCGATGGCGCAGCGGCCGGTGCCGGGCTTTCGATGGCGCTGTCCTGCGATCTGCGCGTTGCCTCTGAGTCCTGCAAGATCACGACCGCCTTCGCCAAGGTCGGTTTCTCCGGCGACTATGGCGGCACTTATTTCCTCACCCAGCTGCTCGGCAGCGCGCGGGCGCGCGAACTCTATCTGATGTCGCCGGTGCTGAGCGCGAAGGAGGCGCATGCGATCGGCATGGTGACGAAGGTCGTGCCCGACGCCGAGATCGATGCGGCAGCCCATGAGCTCGCGCTGTCGCTGGCCCAGGGCCCGTCGATCGCGCTCGGCTACATCAAGCGCAACATCAACAATGCCGAGCATCTGGCGCTGGAGGACTGCTTCGACGGCGAGGCGATCCATCACACCCGCTGCGGCGACACCGCGGATCACAAGGAGGCCGCAAAGGCCTTCGTCGAGAAGCGCAAGCCCGCTTTCAAGGGCGCGTGACGATGGCCGCCTATATGCGGCTGCGGCAGATCTGCCTGGTCGCGCCGCAGCTCGGCCCGGTGATCTCTGACATCGCCGAGATCATGGGCCTCGCCGTCTGCTATCGCGACGGCAATGTCGCAAAATACGGCCTGGAGAACGCGCTGCTCCCGGTCGACACGATCCTGCTCGAGGTGGTGGCGCCGTTCAGGGACGGCACCGCGGCCGGCCGCTTCATCGAGAAGACCGGCGGCCGCGGCGGCTACATGGCGATCTTCTGCTGCAACGATCCGGACGAGCGCGGCCGCAACGCCAATGCCTTGGGCGTGCGCACCGCGAGTGTGATCGACCACCCACCGTATCATGGCGTGCAGCTTCATCCACGCGACTGCCGCGCCGCCTTCATCGAGTTCAACCACACCAAGGGCAGCGACGACATTCTGGGTCGGTATCCGCCGGCGGGGCCGGACTGGCAGAAGTTTATCCGGAAAGAGACGACGCAGGCGCTGACGGGCGTGGAGATGCAGAGTCCGGACCCGGAAGGGCTGGCCGAGCATTGGGGCAGGATCATCGGCCTCGCACCGGGCAATACCGGCGACGGTGCGGCCGAGCTGAAACTGCCCAACGCCAGCTTCCGCTTCGTGAAGGGGCCGAACGAGATCATGAGCGCCCTGGAATTTCGTGTCACTGATGCCGCGCACGTGCTTCATGTTGCGCGCGAGAAGGGACACGCGGTCGCAGGGAGCGAGTTCTTGCTGGGCGGGGTGACGTTCCGGCTTGCTTCGTGAGCTCTTGCGTTCGCGGCTCTCAATCCGTCATCCTGAGGTGCGCCGCGCGGTGCACGCACCGCATGGCGAGCCTCGAAGGATGAGCGGCCCGGCTGGTGGCGTTCATCCCTCGAGAGCTCCGCTGCGCTCCGGCACCTCAGGATGACGGGCTGACATAAGAAAGGGGTCAAACACATGCCGCATCCGCTCGACAGCTTCTTCGCGCCGGCCAGCATCGCGCTGATCGGGGCCTCGCGCGATCACGAGAAGATCCCGGGGCGGCTGCTCGCGATGCTGCGCAAGAACGAGTATCCCGGAAAGATCTATCCGGTGAATCCGAACTATGCCGAGATCGACGGGCTCGCCTGCTACAAATCGATCGCCGATGTCGGTGCGCCGGTCGATCTCGCCGTCATCATCATTCCCGCGCGGGCGGTTCTCCCTGCGCTCGAGCAATGCGCGAGCGCCGGCGTGAAGAACGCCGTCATCATCTCCTCCGGCTTTGCCGAGGAGGGCGGCGACAGCGCGGCGATGCAGGACGCGATCGCGGCGCTCGCAAAACGCACGGGCATACGGATTTCCGGGCCGAACGCCGAGGGCTTTTTCAGCCAGGTGCAGCGGGTGGCGGCGACCTTCAGTCCTGCGGTCGATGTCAAGCCGGACGTGGTGCCGCTCATTGCCACCACGCGGCGGATCGGCATCGTCGCGCAGAGCGGAGGTATCGGCTTTGCCTATTATCACCGCGCCAAGGCGCTTGGCATTGCCGTGAGCTATGTCGTCAGCGCCGGCAATGAGTCGGACCTCGGCGCCGGCGAGTTCCTGGACTACATGGTGCAGGACTCTTCGACCGACGTGATCCTGCTGTTCATCGAGGGCATCCGCGACGTCGGCAAATTCCTTGCCGCCGCGCGGCGCGCCGCGGAGGCGAAGAAGCCGGTCATCGTCACCAAGGTCGGCCGCTCCAGCGCGGGGATGCGCGCCGCCGCCTCGCACACCGCCAGCATGGCCGGCTGGTCCGCGGCCTATGATGCGGTGTTCGCAAGATTCGGCTTCATCGTCTCCAACGATCTCGACGAGGCGCTGACGATCGCGGCGGTACTCGCGAGCAATCCGCTGCCGAAAGGCGATCGCGTCGCTGTCGTCACCGTCTCCGGCGGTGCCGGCATCTGGGGCGCGGATGCCGTGGCGCTGCGCGGCCTGCAGGTGCCGGAGCTGTCCGAATCCATCCAGGCCGGGATCGCGACGCTGATGCCGTCCTACGGCAGCGCGCGCAATCCGATCGATGTGACAGCGCAGGGCGTGACCTCGGGCGGTTTGCAGAAGAGCGTCGATCTGCTCACGGTCTCCGACGAGGTTGATGCGATTTTGGTCGTGCTATCGCTGTCGAGCGACGTTCGGATGCCCTTTAAGGAGCCCGAGCTGAAGCCGGTGCTGGCAGCGCAGCACAAGCCCGTGGTGTTCTATTCCTACACGCTGCCGTCGGAGTTTGCGCGGCGTGAGCTTGCTAAATCCGGCGTCGTCGTGCTCTCCGGCCTCACCCATGTCGGGGTCGCGATGCGGCAGCTGGTCGACTATGCCGGCTTCAGGCTGCCGAAGCTTGCCGATGAGACGCGGCTGCCGGCACGCGATCTCTCTGCGCATCTGACGTCGCCCGTTCTGTCTGAAGCCGACAGCAAGGCGCTGCTCCGTGCCGCCGGGATTGCGCTGCCGGACGAAGTGCTGGCGAAGGACAAAAGCGGGCTCGACGAGGCAATCGCGCGCACAGGCTTTCCGCTGGTGATGAAGATCCAGTCGCCGGACATCGCGCACAAGAGCGAGGTCGGTGGTGTGCGGGTCAACATCACGACCAAGGGCGAGGTGTTTCTGGCCTTCGAGACGCTGCTGAACAATGCGCGCCAGCATCGGCCCGAGGCGGATATTCAAGGCGTGCTGGTCGGGCCGATGGCGAAGCGGGGCGTCGAGATCATCGTGGGCACGATGACGGATGAGACGTTTGGCCCGATGGTGATGGTTGGGCTCGGCGGCATCACCACGGAACTGTTCCGCGACGTCGTCTATCGCCCTGCGCCGGTGAGCGCGGAGGAGGCCCGCGCGATGTTGGCGGCGCTGAAAGCGGCGCCGCTGCTGAACGGTTTTCGCGGGGCAGTAAAGACGGATGTCGCGGCGCTGGCGCAACTGATCGCCGACATCTCCGTGCTCGCCGCGCGGCACGCGAGCGAGATCGCGGAGATCGAGCTCAACCCGGTACTGGTGCACGCCGAGGGGCAGGGCGTGACGATCGTCGATGCACTGGTGGCGGGGCGGGGTTAAACCTCTCCCCTTGTGGGAGAGGGTGACTGCGCGAAGCGCAGCGGGGTGAGGGGTCTCTCTCCGCGAGCCAACTGCTTCAGTTGAATCTGCGGAAGCAACCCCTCATCCGGCGCTTCGCGCCACCTTCTCCCACAAGACAAGGGGAGAAGGAAGAAGGTGATCACCGCCCCTTGAAATTCGCCGCGCGACGTTCCTCGGTCGCCTTCACGCCTTCCTTGAAATCCTCCGTCGCTCGCAGCCTTGTCTGCTCGCCGAGCTCGTGGTTGGTTGCGGCCATCACGCGGTCGGCGAGGCCTTGGCGCATCGTCGCGCGGGTGGACACGAGGCCGAGCGGCGAGCATTCGGCGATCTCGCCGGCGAGCTTCATCGCGGCCGATTTCACCTGGTCCTGCGGCACCAGCTCGTTGGCGAGGCCCCATTTGTAGGCCTCTTCGCCGGTGACGCGGCGGCTGGTGTAGAACATCAGCTCGGCGTTGTTCTTGCCGATCAGCTCCGGCAACGTCACCGTCAGGCCGAAGCCGGGATGGAAGCCGAGTTTTGTGAAGTTCGCGGAGAAGCGCGCTTCGGGGCAGGTGACGCGAAAATCCGCGGAGACCGCGAGGCCGAGCCCGCCGCCGATGGCAGCGCCCTGCACGGCGGCGACGATCGGCTTCTTGGCGCGGAAGATGCGCACGGCCTGGATATAGAGGTGATTGATCGGGCCGAGGCTGTCGGCGGGATCGCCCTTTGCAGTTTTATCGGCTGCGCGTGCCTCCTGCTCCTGCCGTGCGGGATCGTTGAAATTGGCGCCGGCGCAGAATGCCTTGCCCTGTGCCGAAAGCACGGAAGCGCGGATCTCGATGTCGCGATCGAACTCGTCGAGCGCGTCCGCGATCTGGTTGATCAGCGAAATGTCGAAGAAGTTGAGCGGCGGCCGGCGGATCTCGATGGTGCCGACGTGTCCGACCTTCTCGACGCCGATATCTTTGTAGATACTCATGATGTTCCTCGATAATTAGCGCAGACCAAGCCCGCGGGCGATGATGCCGCGCAGCACCTCGGTGGTGCCGCCCTGGATGGTGAGTTTCGGCGCGGTCTTGATGGCGAAGTCGAGCTGCCGCTCCAGCGTCTCGCGGTTGGTCGCGGTCTCCTCGACGAAGGCGGCGAGATCGCGCACGCGATGCGGAAGCTGCTGCTCCCACACCGTGCCGATGTCCTTGACGATGGAGGCCTCCACCACCGGCTCCTTGCCGGCTTGCAGCATGCCGGCGACCGACACCGACATGCGCCGCATGGTGTGGAGCTGCGCCACGAGCCGGCCGATGCCTTCGGCGCTGCGCGTGTCCGGGTTGGGACCGACCGCGCGCACGAGCTCGGTCAGCACGTAGTAGGTCTCGAGGAAACGCTCGGGGCCGCTGCGCTCATAGGCGAGCTCCGATGTCGCCTGCTTCCAGGCGCCGTCGACCTCGCCGAGCACGTGATCGTCGGGAACGAAGAAGTCGGTGAAGACGACCTCGTTGAACTCGTACTGGCCGGTGATCTGGCCGATCGGGTTCACCTTGATGCCCGGCTGCTTCATCTTGACCAAAAACTGCGTCAGGCCGTGTCGGCGGTTTTCCTTGGTCGGCTGTGACGTGCGGAAGATCGCGATCATGTAGTCGGCGATATGCGCCGAGGAGGTCCAGATCTTGGTGCCATTGATGAGGTAGCCGCCGTCGGTCCTGGTCGCGCGCGTCTTTGCCGCGAACAGATCCGAGCCGGAATTCGGCTCGCTCATGCCGATCGCGAAGCAGATCTCGCCACGACAGATGCGCGGCAGGATCTCCATCTTGATATGCTCGGGCGCATACTTCAGAAGCACCGGCCCGCTCTGGCGGTCGGCGACGAAGAAGCGACGCGTCGGCGCGTTGGCGACGCGCATCTCCTCCGTCACCACATAGCGCTCGAGGAAGGAGCGCTCCTGGCCGCCATACTTTTTCGGCCAGGTCATCCCGAGCCAGCCTTTGGCGCCGACCCGGCGGGAAAATTCCGGCGCGTCGGTGTCCTCACGGTTAGGCTTGTGCGGATCGAAGGTGCCGGCGGCGATTTCTTCCGCGAGGAAGGCGCGCACTTCCTTGCGCAATTGCTCGCATTCGGGCGGCAGGCGGATCGGATCGAAACGGAGGGCAGCGGTCATAGATCTCGTCCCCTGATCAGCGCGAAGCCACGAGCGGCCACAATTCATCGGCGCCGCGACCCGCAACCAGCTTGCCGAGCTCGACGGCCCAGTGGCTCTCCGAACCGAAATCGTCACGCCAGGCCAGCGCCCGCAGCGAATAGCGGTGCAGGATGTGTTCCATGGTGAAGCCGATCGCACCATGCACCTGATGCGCGATGGCCCCGCCCTTTTCCGCGGCTTCGGCGCAGCGGATCTTTGCCGAGGCGGCTTCGAGATAAACTTCGTCGTCGAAGGCCTTGGCGTTCGCGATGGCATCGGCGGCCGAGGTTGCGGCCGCGAGCGCGGCGGCGGATTCACCCGCGAGCCGCGCGAGATTGTGCTGCACCGCCTGGAATTTCGAGATCTTCTTCTCGAAGGCGACGCGCTCGTTGGAATAGCGCACGGAGATGTCGAGCATCGCTTCCAGCGCGCCGGCGATCTGAAGGCTGCGCGCAACGCCGCCCATCAGCATCAAGTTGGTCTGGTCAAAGCCCTTTGGCGCCGGCTTGATGGTGACGGGCTGGACCTTGTCGAGCGTGATGGTGTCGCTGTGGTCGTAGCCGACATTGAGCCCGGATTCGATCCGCGCCTTGGCGGCGTCGACCTGCGCGATCGAGATGCCGTCCTTGCCGTGCGCCAGCACCGCAAAATGCTTGGCCGCTTTTGCGAACGGCACGCCGCGGGCGCGGCCGGAGAGCGAGCCGTCAGGGTTGAGCGTGATGCGATCCTTCGGGCTTGCCGGCACGACCGTCATCTCGCCGTCGGGCGAGGCGATCTTCGCCTGCGCGAGCAGCCAGCCCGCGAGCATGGTTTCGGCGAGGGGAACCGCGACCGCAAAACGGCCGGCGGCGTTGAGCAGGGCGAAGCCGTCGGCGAGGCTGGCGCCGGAGCCGCCGAGGTCATCAGGCACCCAGGACAGCGGCAGTCCGGCTTCGCTCAGCGCTTGCCACAGCGGCGCTCTCCACGCGTCCTTCTTGTCGTTGTTGATGGTTTGCGGATCGGCAAGATCGGCGAAGATCTTCTCCGCGGTCTCGACGACCATATTGTCACTCTCCGCCACAGCGTTCCCCGTGTTTTTCCATTGGCGCGACCGGCTCGTGGGCAGGCGCGCGGGTTCTTCTTGCGCCCGATGATCGGAAAAAGCCATGGCCGTGACAAGCGTTGATCGCAGGTCCATCTGCGGCGGCGACATGGGCGAAGGGCTAATTCCGCTTAGCGGAGTTTGCTCGATTTGCAGGGCGCGGCAAACTCGCTAAACAGAGCCCAGTGCATCGAAGAGCTTGCATTCAAGACAGGGGAAGGAAATCCGGATGGCAAAGGACGGCTTGTGCGCAATCGTGACGGGGTCCGCATCCGGGCTGGGCGCGGCGACCGCGGAAATTCTCGCGCGGAGTGGGGCGCGGCTCGTCATCAACTATTCCTCGAGCCAGAAGGAAGCCGAGGCCACCGCGGAAGCCTGCCGCAAGGCGGGCGCGGCTGAGGTTGTGGTCGCGCAGGGCGACGTCTCGCGCGATGAGGATTGCCGCAAGATCGTCGGGGTGGCCGCGCCCTGGGGCCGGCTCGACGTGCTCATCAACAATGCCGGCACCACCAAGCATGTCGCTCACGGCAATCTCGAAGGGCTGTCGTCGGAGGATTTCCAGCGGCTGTTCGGGGTCAACACCATCGGCCCGTTCCAGATGGTGCGCGCTGCGCGCAGCCTGCTCGAGGCCGGCGCGAATGCGTCAGGACGTCCGTCGGCGGTGGTGAACGTGTCTTCGGTCGCCGGCATCAGCGGCGTCGGCTCGTCGATCGCCTATGCCGCGAGCAAGGGCGCGCTCAACACCATCACGCTCTCGCTGGCGCGCGCGCTTGCGCCCCTCATCCGCGTCAACACGGTGTGCCCCGGCTATATCGACACGCCCTGGTTCACCAAGGGCCGCGGCGAGGATGCGGCGAAGCAGGTGCGCGACAACGTGGTGGCGAAGGTGCCGCTGAAGGTCGCGTCAACGGCCGAGGATATCGCGCAGCTCGTCTGCTTCCTCGCGACGCCGGCGTCGAGCAACATGACCGGCGAGATCGTGCGCATGGATGCCGGGCTGCATTTGATTACTTAGCTCGTCATTGCGAGCCAACGGGTCCGCGCGGAGCGCGGCCCGATGACGCGCTCCGCGAAGCAATCCAGAAAGCGTCCGCGGTGATAGTCTGGATTGCTTCGTCGCAAGAGCTCCTCGCAATGACGGAGCATGAGGGCTTCTGCGGAGAACAAGACGGAGATGCCCGGGTCAGGCCCGGGCATGACGATGGGGAGGCAGTGCGCCTCTCTTCGGCGACGCTTTGAAGCGTCACCCCTTGATCACGCCGCTCGCGACCAGCCGGTGCCAGATGAACAGCACCACCACAGCGCCGATCGTTGCCATGATGAAGCCGGCGCCTTGGTCGGGGCTGTAATGGCCGATGGCCTGGCCGACGAAGGTGGCGAGGAATGCGCCGGCAATGCCGAGGATGGTGGTGAGGATGAAGCCGCTCGGATTGTTTGGTCCCGGTGCCAGAAAGCGCGCGATGAGGCCGGCAATGAAGCCGACGACGATGATCCACAACAGGCCGCCCATGCTCATGTCAGTGCTCCCCTTCCTGAAGCGTAGATCAGAGTTCGATTAAATTCTGCCCGAGATCTCGTCCTCGGTCGGTACTCGTCCGTCCGGCGTCAGATGGTCGACCACCTGCGGCAGGTACTGGCTGAGGCCCGAGAGCAGCTCCTCGCGCGACAGGCCGCTCTGGGCGGAGAGGCTCTCGATCTGATCGGCGCCGAGTGCATTGGCGAGATCGCCGGGCGCGATCGGCTTGTTCTGGCCCTTGCCGACCCAGGAATTCGCGGTCTCGCCGTGACCGCCCTGCTGGAGCTGGTTGAGGAGATCGCCGAGGCCGCCGCTGAGCACGGTGCCGGCCGCACCACCCGCAAGCAGGCCGCCGAGGCCGCCCTTGAGCAGATCGCTGAGACCGCCGCTACCACCGGGCCCGCCGGGAAGAACTGCGCCGCCCGCATTCGCAGGGGTCGGAGGCGGCAACGGTGACCGCTGCTGTGGCGCCGGTGCCGCATCAGGTTGACCGGCTGTCAAATGCTTGAATGCCTTCCAGGCGAGCAGGCCGAGGATCGCCATGGTCATCGGCGACATGCCGCCGGAGGATTCTTGTGAGCTTGGCGTGCTCGGACCGCGCGGGCCGTTCTGCATGCCGTTGAGGACGTCGAGTAGACCCATGGTGCTCTCCTTTGGCGTTCACCTTCGGCGAGCTCTCGCCGGTGACAGGCCCCCCCGGGGCAAAAACATATGAGGCTCTCATGACGGTTACAAGGCAGATGCGGCGCAACCCGCGATGGGCAGCCGGCCTCGCCTCTGCTATCGAGACGTCGGTTCAGGGGGGAGCAGGGCGTGGTTACGGATCGACCGATCGTGGTGGCAGGCGCGGGCGCCATCGGCTGTTTTGTCGGCGGCATGCTTGCGGCCGGCGACCGCCGCGTCGCGCTGCTGGTGCGGCCACGGGTGAAGACCGAGATCGAGCGGTTCGGCCTGCGGCTGACCGATTTCGACGGGTCCGAGACCAGGCTCGGCGCGGGCCAGCTCGCGCTGTCGGAGGATCCGTCGATCTTCCACAGCGCCGGCATCGTGCTGGTCACGGTGAAGAGCGCCGACACCGCTGACGTGGCCGATCAGATCGCGCAACATGCGCCGCAGGATGCGGTCATCGTCTCGCTTCAGAACGGCGTCGGCAACGTCGCGGTTTTGCGACAGCGCCTGGGTGGCCGGCGTGTGCTCGCCGGTATGGTGCCGTTCAACGTGATCGCGATGGGTGAGGGGCGTTTCCACCGTTCGACCTCCGGCGACATCCATGTCGAAGCGGACGAGGCCAATACGGCTCTCGAACTAGCGGTGCCCGGCCTCGCCATGCGCGCCAACAGCGACATCACCGGCGTGCAATGGGGCAAGCTGATCATCAACCTGAACAACGCGCTCAGCGCGCTGTCCGACTTGCCGCTCGCCGCGCAACTGGCTAGCCGCGAATGGCGGCGGCTGTTTGCCGATCAGATGGCGGAGGGGCTGGCCGCGATGAAGGCCGCCGGCATCACGCCGGTGTCGGCGACGCCGATCCCGCCGAACTGGACGCCGACCTTGCTGCGGCTGCCGGATACCATCTTCAATCTGATCCTGGGACGAACCATGAAGATCGATCCCGAGGCGCGTTCCTCGATGTGGCAGGATCTGAAGCAGGGGCGAAAGACCGAGATCGACTATCTCCAGGGCGCGATCATCGCGCTGGCCGAGCGGAACGGCGTCAACGTGCCGCTGTCGCGCCGCATTGTTGCGTTGATCAGGGAAGCCGAAAGCGCAGGCCAGGGCCCGCCGAGGCTGACGCCGCAACAGATCAGGGGCGCGGCGTGATCTCGCGCAGGCCGACAGGAGGAGCGCGATGAAACCTTGTTTGACGATGGGTCTCGCGCTGGCCGCGCTCTGCGGCGCGTCGACCTTCGCTCAGGCCCGGCCACCGACCGTCACGCCATCACCTGGTTATGACAGACGATTGCAGGAGAGCCGGTCGGCACTGAGTGGCACGGCGACGGCGCCGGTGAATCCGCCGGTGACTACACCCAAGCACAAAAACAAAAAGAAGAAGCGGACGAACTGAGGCGCCGCATCCTCAGTCGTCGTCCTGGCGAACGCCAGACCCATACCGCGGAATCTATCGATAGCGCCCGCGTTGACGGAGCAACAGCTCAGCCCTTCTTCGCCGGCTTGCTCGGTGTTGTCGGGTTGAACAGCTTTTTCAGCTCGTTCAATCCCTCGGACAGCCGTGGCCATTCGCAGGAGAACGAGCCCTTGGTGCAGGCTGCGCCCTTTGGTCGCGGCCCGCCGACGGTCTGCTGGACCTTCGGCCGCTCGACAGGGACCGGCACCCGCTCAGCCTCGCTGCGCAGCGCGATCCGCTGGAGCTGTTGTTCCTGCTGCTCGCGCTGCTGGCGCGCCGTGACTTCCGCCACGGCATTCTTGCGGCGCTCGTTGGCGAGATAGGTTGTGTAGGATTGGTCGATCTTCTTCTGCTCCTCCGGAGTCGGGTTGGGCCCGGCGATGTCGAAGGTGCGGTCCTGCAGGAAGTCGTAATAGGTGTAGCCGCCGCCCGCCTTGCGGCGCCCGGCGAACTTCGCGTTGCAATCGGCAAGCGCTGCCGTCTTCTCCGCCTTGGTGGCGGACTTCTCGGCGGCGTCGGCGCATTCCTCGAAGTCGACCGGCGCGCGCTTCCACCATTGGGCGTGGCCATGCGACATCGGCAGGACCAGTCCTGCCGAAGCAACGGCGAGCAGCGCCGCACGACGCCATGCAATCACAGACGACATTCTTACAAGGGTAATCTCTAGGGGACTCAACCCGAACTGAATCGGACCGGATTTTTGCCCGTTTATTGCCGCCTTGTCACCCATGGAACCCGGGAATTTCGCGTCTGTGTTGCTGACATTTTTTGCTTGACGTGGCCGAGGAGTCACAGCCGCGCGGCATGCGATGCGCTTAGAGTTCTATGGATCTGAATTCGAAGGGAAACGTCGGACATGAGAGCGTTGGCCCGTCTCGCAGCAATCGCGATGGCGTTGATTTGCGGCCATGCGTTTGCCGCGGACGAGGATGCGCTCAACCGCAAGCCGGTGCGGGCGATCGCCGACACGCGGCTCTCGGTCGGCGGCCAGGGCATTCTGCCGCTCTATCTCTCCAGTGACTGGTCGATGCCGCTGCCGGCGATCTCGCGCGCGATCATCGTGCTGCACGGACGCCTGCGCAACGCCGACGAATATTACATATCAGCCCATACCGCGCAGCTCGCTGCGGGCGACGTCGGCAAGAGCGCGCTCATGATCGTGCCGCAGTTCTTGGCAGAGATCGATATTGAAGCGCATAAGCTGCCCGCGGACACGCTGCGCTGGTCGCTGTCGGGATGGGAAGGCGGCGACGCTGCGCTCGCGCCGAACCCGCTATCTTCCTTCGAAGCGCTCGATGCGATCCTGGCCAAACTCTCCGACCGGCGCATCTTCCCGAACCTGAAGCAGGTCGTGGTCGCCGGACATTCCGGCGGCGGGCAGGTCGCGCAGCGCTACGCCATCGCCGGCAGGGGCGAAGCGGCTCTGTCGCGTCAACATATCGATGTCCGCTATGTCATCGCCAATCCCTCGTCCTACGCCTATTTCGGCGCCGAGCGGCCGAAGCCGTCCATCGCAGCATCCTGCCCCGGCTACAACAATTGGAAATACGGCATGGGCGATCGTCCGTCCTATCTTGCGGACGCGACCCCGGCCGCGCTCGAGCAGCGTTATGTCGAGCGTGAGGTGATCTATCTGCTCGGCACCCTCGATACCAATCCCGAGCATTCCGCGCTCGACAAGAGCTGCATGGCCCAGGCGCAAGGCGCCAATCGCTACGCCCGCGGCCACGCCTATGCGGACATCATGGCCAAGCGCGACAATGGCACGCCCAATCATCGCGTGTGGGACGTCGCCGGCGTCGGCCATGACGGCGAGAAAATGCTGACCTCGAAATGCGGCCTCGAAGCCCTGTTCGATCTGCCGGGCTGCGCGGCGGAGCGTTGATGCGGATGGCTTGAAGCAGCCGCCGCGGCTGCTACACTTCGGCTCGTGGCGCCTCGCCCTGGGGCGACACCAACAAGAAGACGAAGTGGAATCGCCTGATGCTGCTCGCAGCGCGATGATCCCGGAAAAGTCCGCCGCACGCTGTTGCGCGACGAGCGCGCGGCGTGGATGAAGGAGCGGGCGCGCGTTCCGGATTCCGTTGAAGGCGCGGGCCACATGTCGACTAACGAAAATCACGGAAGGACCGGACTTTCATGACAATTACAATCGCTGCGAACGGCGTGCCGAAGCCGCCGGCTGACATCATCGAGGGATTCAGGAGCGCGCCGACCTCGATCATTTCGGACAATCTCGGCCGCCTGCCTGGAGCGGTCGGGCTGAAGCCGTTTCATCGCGGCGGCAAGCTGGTGGGGACGGCCTTCACGGTGCGCACGCGTCCTGGCGACAATCTCGCCATCCACCGCGCGCTCGAACTGGTCGGGCCTGGGGATGTCATCGTGGTCGACGGCGGCGGCGACGAGACGCGGGCCCTCGTCGGCGAAATCATGAAGAACATCGCCGAATGGCGCAAAGCGGAAGGTTACGTCATCGACGGGGCGATCCGTGACGTCGCGGCTTTCGCCGCGTCCGACTTTCCCTGCTTCGCCCGCGCGGTGATTCATCGCGGCCCCTACAAGAACGGTCCCGGCGAGATCAACGTGCCGGTCTCGATCGGCGGCTCGGTGATCTCGCCCGGCGACATCGTGGTCGGTGACGAGGACGGCGTGGTGTCGTTTCCCGCCGCGACCGCCGCTGGGCTGCTCGAAGCGGTGCGCGCCCAGATCCTGCGCGAGGAGGAGACGTTGAAGGCGATCCGCGAGGGCCGCTACCAGGGCTCTTATGGAAAATCCTGATCAAGAGGGGAGGACGGCGTGAGCCAGAAGGACGAATTCCACAATCTCGACAATCCGAGTGATGGTCTCTTCCGCGAGCTCGGGCCGGGCCTGACCACGCGCATCTTCTCCGGCGAGCAGGCGATGCTGTCGGTGGTGACGCTGGCGCCGCATGCGCAAGGTACGCTGCATCATCATCCCGAGGAGCAATGGGGCGTGCTGCTCGAGGGCTCGGCGGTCCGGGTCCAGGGCGGCGAGGAAATTCCGGTGAGGAAGGGCGATTTCTGGCGCACGCCGGGCAACGTGCCGCACACCATGCGCGCCGGCCCCGACGGCGCCCGCGTGCTGGACATTTTTAGTCCACCGCGGCCCGAATACAGAAAACCGGGGTCCGGTTTCGGGACGATCTGAAGCGCTCAAAAGCAAAAAGCAAAGCGCAAAAAAAGGGGAGGGAGACCATGAGCATCACACGACGTGCGCTGCTGGCCGCACCGGCCATCCTCGCGATGGCGCCGGCGGCAGCGCAGGCCGGCAAGATCACGCTGGTGGTGCCGTTTCCACCGGGCGGCTCGACCGACGCGATGGCGCGGCTGCTGCAGAGCAATCTGCAAACCAAGCTCAATCGCATCGTCGTGGTCGAGAACAAGTCGGGCGCCGCCGGCGCGCTCGGCGCGGCGCAGGTCGCAAAGAGCCCGCCGGACGGCTCGTCGTTCCTGGTGACCTTCGATTCGCATGCGGTGATCCCGTCGATCCTCGACAAGCCGCCGGTCGACGTCGAGCGCGAGCTGATGCCTGTCCTCCTGGTCGGCACGGCACCTTATGTGATCGCCGCCAACGCCGGCCGTCCCTACAAGAGCTTTGCCGACGTGGTCGCGGCCTGCAAGCAGACGCCGGGCGCGGTGAAATATGCCTCCGTCGGCATCGGCACGCTCGGCCATCTCGCGATGACCGTGCTGGGCAGCAAGGCCGGCGTCGAGATCACCCACGTGCCCTATCGCGGCGGTGGGCCTGCCATGAACGACGTGCTGGGCGGCCATGTCGATCTCATCGCGGGATCGGCGGCGCTGGTTGGCGCCCAGCTCGGCACCAACATGCTGCGGCCGATCCTGCAACTCGGCCGCGAGCGGCTGCCGCTCCTGCCGGACACGCCGACCGCGATCGAGGCCGGCTTTCCGGATTTCGAGACGCTGGCCTGGTGGGGCATCTTTGCGCCTGCCGGAACGCCTCCCGACATCGTCGCAGGCCTCGCGACGGCGTCCAAGGAGATCCTGAGCGAGCCCGCGACCGCCGCGCAGCTCAAGGAGACACAGCAGATGACGTTGCTGCTCGAGGATGGTGCCGCATTCAAGACCTTCTTCGACAAGCAGGTCGCCTATTGGGGCAAGGTGGTGCGCGAGAATAATATCAGGGCATGAGAAGCCTCCTCCCGGGATTGCCATCCCAGGTCCGGTGCCTCGCGCGTGCCTTAAGCGTCAGAGCATCTTGCCGACGATCTTCGTCATGTCTGCAGCCGAAAACGCGCGCAGCGTTTCGGTGCGGACATTGCCGAGTGCGCTGAGACTGAGGCTGAGCGACATCGCGGCAGCCTCGTCTGGAGCCTCCAGAACGGTCACAACGTCATATCGTCCCTGCGTCCAGACGATCTCTTTCACGGTCACGCCGAACGTTTTGGCCATCTCCTTGTAGGCGTCGGCCCGCTTCGGCGAGTCCTTGACGTTGCGGACTCCCTGATCGGTGAAATTCCCCAGCACGACATAGGTTACCATGGTCGTCCTCCCTGGTTACTCGCATGAGGAAACCGCGCCGAGTTTGCCACGGCGGCCGAGACCGCGCCACTTGCGCGTTGGGAACGTCAGCGGATGCGACTTATCCGGTCAGGACAACGGCCGCGCGAAACTGAGCTCGTGGCCGTCGGGGTCGATGAGATGGAAGTAGCGCTCGCCCCATTCCGCATCGCGCGGTGTGGTCGACGGCTGCCACCCGGCGGCGCGCGCCTGCTCGTAGATCGCGTCGACATCGGCAACATGGAAGATGACGCGGCCCCACCAGGACCAGCGCTTGTCGTCCGGCTGCGCGGTCAAATTCAGATAGCCGGTGCCGGCGCGAAAGCTGGTGAATGCAGCAGCATCGCCGCCATACAGGAGCTCGAACCCCAGCGAATGGTAGAAGTGCACGGCGCGCCCCATGTCATGCGTGCCGAGCGTGATGGCGCTGATGCTTTCGATCATGTGAACTGCTCCGCCGGGAGGGACCTGGGCACGATTGTACAGCCGCCTTGCTTGGGTTGACGATGGTCCGGGCCGCCTTGCGGCTGGCGAACCTTATCCTGCTCTGCTATGAGGAGGCCGAGCCCGCCCCGCGGGTTCCGCGGTCCCGTAGCTCAGCCGGATAGAGCGGCGGTTTCCTAAACCGTAGGTCGGATGTTCGAGTCATCCCGGGATCGCCATTTTGTCATGTGCCATCATCCCCATTGGCCACGCTCCGGCGCGAGCTGGAGGTCATCGGCTGCCGCTGGTGGCATCCGACGGGACCGGGGTCAGGCCTGCTCGCGATAGAATTGCAGCAACCGCGTGCCGGCCGGCGAGAGCCAGTCGGGCGCGCCGGTGATGTAGCCCTCGAGGTGATTGCTCGTTCCGACGAGATAGGTGATGGGCATGCCGACGAGCCTGAAGATGGAGGCGGACGCCTCTGCCGTCACGCCATACGCATCGACGTAGCAGGCGAGGTTTTGCACGGGGAGGCCCCCGAGAAACGTGCGGATCTTTTTGAGGTCCTTCGTGTCCGTGCAGATCGCGACGATGTCGAGCCGGTCCGGCCGCGATCCGGCAAGGCTGGCGAGCGCAGGCAGGTCGAGCCGGCACGCGGCGCACCATGTCGCCCAGAAATTGGCCAGCGTGATGCGGCCCGGTTTCGCCGTCACGACGACGTCCTTGCCATGCAGGTCCTGAAGCCGGAGCTGCGGCATCGGCGCGCGCGGCCGCACGACCGTGAACTGGCTGCGGCCGGTTTCGAACATCGGCGGCCAGGCCGGCTCGGCTTGCGCGCCGCTTGCGCGTAAGGACGTAACGAGTGCCGGCGCGGCGATCAGGAGCGATCGCCGCGACAAGGCCGGGCCCTTCTTGCGAGATCTCTCATGCATGGATGTAGGCCCAGCCCTTGAGCTGCAGCTCGACCACACGTCCGATGCCGAAGGGCACGAGGCTCGCGCCGGCAATCAGCGGGATCGAGATCTGCTCCTTGGCCTCCGCGATCGCCTTGGATGACGCGCACATGCTGTAACTGAGGTTGGGCAGCGACTGGCGCAGCGTTGCGAGCGGTTCGGTCAGCGTGCTCTTGTCCGCCCGGAATACGTCGATGCCCTTGCCGTTGGCAACGACCTCGATCAGCAGTTTCGTGCCCTTCTCGGCAAAATGCCGGGCGAGGTTGGCCGAGTAGCTGACGGCGTGTCCCATGACATAAGGCTCGTTGCTGTCGATCAGGATGACGACGCCGTCGACGAGACGATCCTCCTTGGCCGCGGCGGTGCCGCCGGCCGTGAGGATCGAGGCGCCGGCGAGCAAGCCCCGGCGCGACAATCGGTTGGAAAGTGTCGTCACGGTTGGCGTGCCCGCGTATCAGACCTGACGCGGTGCGATCGGCGCCTTGCCGTTGCGTCCCCACAGCACGAACAGGGCGAGCGCCAGCAGGACGACGTTGAGCGGGGTGACCGGGGCCTCGCCGCGCGAGATGTGGAAGACCAGCGCGAGGACCTGCAGCACGGCGCAGCCGAGCGCGGCCAGCACGGTCAGCCGCGGCAGGATCCGGGTCAGCGCCGGCAGCAGAATGCCGATACCGCCGGCGAGATCGACCACGGCGACGAAGCGCACGAAGGTTTCGGAATACTCGCCCGCCCAGGGCATCATCGCGGCAAGCTGCGGGATGGGCGTGAGCAGCTTGACCAAGCCGGCCGAGATGAAGACGAAGGAAATCAGGATCTGCGCGATCCAGAGGCCGATGCGGAGGGCGCGGCCGGGCGTGGCGGTCTCGAGGGCGGTGATGGACATGGTGGTCTCCGGTTGTTGACGGTCGCCACCATTTGATGATTTCACCAGATTTAATCATTATATGTTCCGGGATAGGTTCCTTTCCTGAATGTTGATGATCTCATGGATTCGCTGGTCAGTATGCGGGTGTTCTGCCTGGTCGCGGAGCTGAAGAGCTTTGCGGCCGCGGCCCAGCGCCTGCGCATCTCGCCCGCCATGGCGAGCAAGCACGTGATGCAGCTCGAGAAGCGGCTGGGCACGCGGCTCCTCAATCGGACCAGCCGGCGCGTGAGCCTGAGCGAAAGCGGGACGCTTTATTTCGAGCAGACGCGGCAGATGCTCGATTCGCTCGACGAGATCGAAGCCGCCGTGAGCAAGGCGACCGTCGTTCCGCGCGGTACGCTGCGGCTGACCGCGCCGGTGTGGATGGCGAACGCGATATTCGCAGGCGTACTGGCCGACTATCAGGCCCGCTATCCGGAGGTGTGCCTGGATGTCGACCTCAGCGGTCGGCTGGTCAATCTGGTCGAGGAGGGATTCGATCTCGCCTTGCGCGCAACCGGCGCGCCCGACGAGGCCCTGATCGCGCGGCCGATCACCAGGGTCGCATTCTACCTGGTCGCCGCCCCCGCGTTTCTCGATCGCGCCGGCCGCCCGAACAAGCCGGCCGACCTCGCCGGTCAGGCGCTGTTGCACTATGCGCTCTATCCCGGCGATAGCTTCTCATTCACGAGCGAGCGCGGCGTCGAAACCGTCAAGCTCAATCCGGTCCTGCGCAGCGGCAACGAAACGCTGCTTCACATGGCAGCGCTGGAGGGCATGGGCTTCGCCTTCCTGCCGAAATGGCTGGTCGCCGACGACATCGCCGCCGGCCGTCTCGAGCACATCCTGCCCGACGATGTCATCTTCGAGGGGCGCCTGTTCGCGGTCTATCCGAGCCGCAAATATCTCTCCGCGAAGGTGAGGACCTTCATCGACTTCATCGCCGCCGACAGGCGGATGAGATAGCAGGCTACAACGACCGCGCGATCAGGAGCTTCATGATCTCGTTGGTGCCGCCATAGATCTTCTGGATGCGGGAATCGATGAAGATGCGCGAGATCGGGTATTCCTGCATGTAGCCATAGCCGCCGAAGAGCTGCAGGCATTCGTCGGCGGTCTGCACCTGCTTCTCCGAGCACCAGTATTTCGCCATCGAGGCGGTGACGGTGTCGAGGTCTTTTGCGACCAGGCGCTCGATGCACCAATCGACGAAGACGCGCGCGATCATCGCCTCGGTCTTGCGCTCGGCCAGCTTGAAGGCGGTGTTCTGGAAATCCATCAGCGGCTTGCCGAAGGCGGTCCGCTCCTTGGTGTAGTCGGTGGTGAGCTTGACCGCCCGTTCCATCGAGGCGACGGCACCGACCGCGAGCGCCAGCCGCTCCTGCGGCAATTGCTGCATCAACTGGACGAAACCCTGGCCTTCCTCCCGGCCGAGCAGGTTTTCCGGCGGCACCGCGACGTTGTCGAAGAACAGCTCGGATGTGTCGGAGGCGTGCAGGCCGATCTTGTCGAGGTTGCGCCCGCGCTTGTAGCCATCCGCGCCCGCGGTCTCGACCACGATCAGCGAAATGCCCTTGGCGCCGACCTCGCCGGTGCGCGCGACGACGATGACGAGATCGGCGGCCTGGCCGTTGGTGATGAACGTCTTCTGGCCATTGATGACGTAGGAATTGCCCTGCTTCTTCGCGGTGGTCTTGACGCTTTGCAGGTCCGAGCCGGTGCCGGGTTCGGTCATGGCAATGGCGCCGACCATCTCGCCCGATGCCATCTTCGGCAGCCAACGCGTCTTCTGCTCCTCCGAGCCGTAGTTGAGGATGTAGTGGGCGACGATGGCGCTGTGCACGGAGACGCCGGTCGTCAGCTCCGGCACCGTGCTTTCGAGGTCTTCCAGCACGGCGGCATCGTAGGCGAAGGTCGCACCCAGGCCGCCATAGGCCTCGGGCACGCTCGCCAGCAGCGCGCCCATCTCGCCGAGCCCGCGCCAGGCGAAGCGGTCGACCATCTTCTGCTCGCGCCATTTCTCGGCGTGCGGCGCCAGGTCCTTGGCAAGATATTTCCGGAACTGGTCGCGGAAGACGTCGAGCTCTTCGGTCATCCAGGAGGAGCGGTAGGACATGGAAACCTCGGTTGATGCGGCTGCCGGCTTGGTAGTCCAGCGCACGGCGACAATTATTGTGTTTTCAGGCTGCGCCGGTGACGCTACCAAGGCGGCCGGATACGCGTCTTGTTGGGATGTCTGATTTTGGCCGTCAAAACCCAAACCGTCAAAACCCAAACCGTTAAAACCCAAGAGCTCAAGCTCGACATCGAGCGCATCGGCACCGTCTCCGCCATTCTGATGCAGCCGGACAATGCGCGCGCCTGTTACGTCCTGGCGCACGGCGCGGGCGCCGATATGCGGCATGCGTTCATGGACAAGGTCGCGGCGGGCCTCGCGGACCGCGGCATCGCGTCGCTTCGCTTCAATTTTCCCTATATGGAGAACGGCAAGGGGCGTCCAGACCAGCCGGCCGTTGCACACGCCACCATCCGCGCGGCTGTCGAGGAGGCGGCGCGGCTCTGCCCGGGATTGAAGCTCATCGCCGGCGGAAAATCGTTCGGTGGTCGCATGACCTCGCAGGCGCAGTCCAAGGCGCCGTTGCCGGGCGTAAAAGGGCTCGCCTTTCTCGGTTTTCCCCTGCATGCCGACAAGAAGCCATCGACCGAGCGCGCCGAGCACCTTGGCGGCGTCGCCATTCCCATGCTGTTCCTCCAAGGCACGCGAGACGGGCTCGCCGATCTCGGCTACCTCAAGCCCGTGATCGAGACGCTCGGCCCAAAGGCCAGGCTGCATGAGGTCGCCGGCGGCGATCACTCCTTCGCCGTGCTGCGAAAGTCCGGCCGCAGCAATGAGGAAGCGCTTGCGGAGGTGCTCGACACGCTCACGGCCTGGATCGACGAGATTGCCTGAGGTTCAGGCCGCGTAGAGGCCCTTGTCGCGCGCCTTCTGGATCGCCAGCGCGGCGATCAGGTCGAGCGTCGGCGTCGACAGGCCGCCTGCGCGGGCGAAGGCCGCGGGGGCCTTCACCAGCACGTCGATCTCCATGGCGCGGCCGAGCTCGTAATCCTGGAGCAGCGACGGCTTGTGGTTGGGGGCGGGGCCACTTCGCGTCACGCGCTTGACCTCGGGAATGAAGTGCTGCGCGATCTCGTTGGCCTCGTTCAGCATGCGCGGGATGACGTCGGTGAAAGCGGGGTCGTCGCGCACGCCGCGCGCGGTCTGGCCGGTCAGCAGGCACAGCACCGACAGCGACATGTTGGTCAGCAGCTTTGACCAGATCGCCTCGCGGATCTCCGCCACCGGCGGCGATTCCAGCCGCGCATCGTTCAGGACGCCGCGGAGTTTCGTGATGCGCTCGCAATTGCGGTCGTCGCATTCGCCGATCAGCAGGCGGTTGCGGTCCGGCGTGAGGTTTTGAACCACGCCGGGTGCGACCACCTCGTTGGAGGAGAAGACCACCCCGCCGACGATCCGCTCTTTCGGGATGCAGGCGCGCAGCCGCCCGCCCGGATCGAGGAAGGTAATATCGGGCGGTGTCGGGTGTCGTGGCGGCAGGCCGATCCCGTACCACCAGGGAATGCCGTTCTGCGCGAAGACGATCGCGGTGTCCTCGCCGAGCAGCGGTTTGATGCTGCTGACCAGTCCCGGAAGCGCGGTGGCTTTCAGTGTGCTGATCACGACGTCCTGCGGACCGAGCTGGGCCGGATCGCCGGAGGCGTTCACCTTGGCGCCGACCTCGGAATCGCCGACGCGCAGCTTGAGGCCGCCCGCGCGCACCGCTTCGAGATGCGCGCCGCGCATCACGCATGAGACCTCATGGCCGGCGCGTGCGAGGCGTACCGCAAGATGACTGCCGACGGCGCCCGCGCCGAAAATGCAAATGCGCATGGTGTGATGTCCCGTCCCTGGAATCCCGTGCCTGCTGCCCGACCCCAGCATGGCACAACCCGCCATGCGATGGGCGCGACCGCCCCACCACGGAAAGATATGGATCAGGACGCGCGGCCTCGGCCATAGTGCGCGGCAAACAAACGACCGGAGGATCACCGATGACCGCCAGCCCCGTCCTGTGGACCCTCGATGCGCGCGGCGTCGCGACCGTCACCTTGAACCGGCCCGAGGTCAACAACGCCTATGACGGCGCGCTGATCGCGGGCGTGCTCGCGGCCATGGACGATCTCGGCAAGAAGCCCGGCCTTCGCGTCGTGGTGCTGCGGGGCAACGGGAAGCACTTCCAGGCCGGCGCGGACCTCAAATGGATCAACGGCGTGCGGCCGCAATCGCCTGAGGCGAACGAGGCGGCGTCCCGGGCGACGTTCGAGGCAGTGCAGCGGCTCAACACGCTGCCGATTCCGACGGTCGCGCTGGTGCAGGGCGGCTGTTTTGGTGGCGGTACCGGCGTGATCGCGGCCTGCGACGTCGTGATCGCGGCCGACAACGCGCTGTTCTCCATCACCGAGGTGCGCTGGGGCCTGACTGCCGCGATCATCATCCCGCAGCTCTGCGATGCCATCGGCGTGCGGCAGGTGCGCCGCTATGCGCTCACCGGCGAGCGTTTCGGCGCCGAGGACGCCCGCCGCATCGGCCTCGTCCATGACGTAGTGCCGCTTGCCGATCTCGATGCCGCCGGCGCCAAGGTGGTCGAGCAATTGCTCGCCAACGGACCGGAGGCGATGGCCGAGACCAAGCGGCTGGCGCTGGAGAGCTCGTTCGGCGGAATGGCCGTGGATGATGCGGCTTACAAGCGGCTCGTGCACCTGCATTCAGTGAAACGCCAGAGCGCGGAAGCGGCGGAAGGGCTGGCATCGTTCGCCGAGAAGCGCGCGGGGAATTGGGAGCCGCGCAAGGCGTAACCGCGTCGGCTGCTCAGCAGCCGCGGCAGATGCCGTGGATGCTGCGATATACGGCCTCGTCGTCCTGGCGCATCTGCCGCACCGATTCGAGCGTCTTGCTCTCGTCGGTCGGCGTCGCGGGTTTGCGCCGCGCGGCCAGTTCTTCCTCCTGGCGCTTGTAGCAGGCTTCGCGATCGGCCTTGGCCTGGATGAAGCGGCAGTTCTGCTCCAGCGCCGAGGCGGGACCGGCAGACATCAGGACGGCGATCAGGGCAGGAAGAGCGAATTTCAAAAGCGTCGAATCCATGGCGCCTCTTCTCTCAGGTCCGATGGCCTGGAGCAACCGCCATGTTGTGACAGCAGCGCGACGGTATCACAGCGCCGCAAGCGACGTCTTGAGCTGGGTGAGCAGCGCCTGCACCGCGGCCGCATTGCGCCGCCGCTCGGGGACGGCGGCCTTCACCCACAGCTCGGGAATCGGAAAGTCGCGCAGCACCGGCTTGAGCGTGCCGGCGCGCAAGGCATCCGCGACGAGATAATGCGAGATCAGCGCGATGCCATTGCCGGCGATCGCACTGCGCGCCAGCACATGTCCCTCGTTGGAGGCGAGCAGCGGACTGACCTGGATGCTGATGCGACCCCGCGGTCCGTCAAAAATCCATTCGGGGCCGGTCGGCAGAAAACTGAGGCAGCGATGATCGACGAGGTCGCGCGGATGCTTTGGCGTGCCGTGTTTCTTCAAGTAGGCGGGTGAAGCGCAGAGCAGCCGCTTCAGCGGACATAGCGGTTCGTCGACGACACCTCCGAATGAATGCGGGAAGGCGCCGATGGCGATGTCGAAGCCCTCTGTCACCGGATCGACCGGGCGATCGATCAGCACGATCTCGAGTTTCAGTCGCGGGTTCTTGGTCTGGAAGGTGCTGAAGGCGTCGGCGAGCCGTGCCACGGTGAGCGAGGTCGGCGCCTTGATGCGCAGGTGATCGACGAGGTCGTGGCCTTTCTCGCCCATCCGCGACAGCAGGTCGGTGGCGTCGGCGACGACGCCGCGTGCGCGGTAGACATAGCGTTGACCGGCCTCGGTGAGCCGCAATTGCCGCGTCGAGCGGTGGAATAGCGGCGTGCCGATCCGCGCCTCCAACTGCGTGACGCGCTTGGCGACCACCGAGGTCGAGACGTTGAGCTTTCGCGCGGCGGCGGAAAAGCCGGCCGCATCAGCGGTGGCGAGGAAGGCCTGAAGGTTCACCAGTATGTCCATTCGACCTTTCTCGATTCGCGAAAACTGATCGCGTATTTTGGTGGATTGTAGCCTCACCCGCGTTAATTCATAGTCGGGCCCAAGCAAAGGATTTTCAGGGATGGGACGCGCCATGCGGGCCACGACGATCGAGGAACCAGCACGCCAGGTGCCGCTCTACGGCGAGTATGAAGTCGTCGTGCTCGGCGGCGGACCGGCCGGCATCGTGGCGGCGGCATCAGCCGCGCGCGCGGGGCGGCGGACGCTGCTGATCGAGCGCTACGGCTTTCTCGGCGGCATGGGCACCGCAGCCGGCGTCACCAATTTCTGCGGTCTGCATGGCAATGTCTACGGCAAGGCCCACCGCCTGGTGCAGGGCATGGCCTCCGAGCTGCTCGCCCGGATCGACCGGTTGAACGGCCTGAACGCTCCGCATCTGATCCTCGGCAAGGTCTTCGCGCAGGCCTATGACACCGCCGCCTACAAGATCGCGGCCGACGAACTCCTTGCAAGCCACAAGGTGCACATCCTCTTCCACGCCCTCGGCGCCGGCGTGGTGATGGGTGACGACCGCCGCATCGACGCGCTGATGGTCGAGACCAAGGCCGGGCGGCAGGCGGTTCGCGCTGAAATCTTCATCGACTGCTCCGGCGATGGCGATCTCGCCGTCTGGGCGGGCGCGCCGTTCGAGGTCGGCGACGCGCATGGCCATCCGCTCTACCCGTCGATGATGCTCCGTCTCAACGGCATCGATCCCGAGCGGGCGGGCGAGGCCTGGCGGACCATCCCGCAATTGATGGAAATGGCCATCGCCGCCGGCACGCACAAATTCCCGCGCAAAAGCGCGATCGTGCGGCCGCAGAAATCAGGGATCGAATGGCGGGTGAATTTCACGCAAGTAGCGCGCGAGGACGGCCACGCCATCAACGGCATCGAGCCCGACGATCTCACCCGCGGCGAGATCGAGGGCCGCAAGCAGGCGCTCGCCGCGTTCGAATTCCTGCGCACCGTGCCGGGCTTTGAAAAATCCTACATCGTCGACCTGCCGCCTCAGCTCGGCATCCGCGAGACCCGCCGCATCAAGGGCGGCTATCAGCTCAGCGGCGAGGACGTGCTCGGCTGCGCCTCGTTCGAGGATTCGATCGGCGTCAATGGCTGGCCGATCGAGGCTCATGTTCCCGGCGACGTCGTCTTCACCTTCCCGCCGATCCCGGAGTCGCGCGGCTATAACGAGCTGCCCTATCGCATGCTGGTGCCCGACGGCGTCGACAATCTTCTGGTCGCCGGCCGCTGCGCCTCGATGACCCATGAGGGGCAGTCGGCGGCGCGGGTCTCCGGTGCCTGTTTCGTCATGGGTGAGGCGGCCGGTTCCGCCGCCGCGCTGGCGCTCGCCGGAAACCGGATCCCGCGTGACATCCCGGTTGAAAAATTGCAGGAAACGTTGAAACAACAGGGCGCCTTCATCGGGCGGGACCAGACCGTGCCCGAAGGGCTGTAAGAAACGACGGAGAAGCCGGATGGGTTGGGTTGCGCGGTTCGCAGTAGCTGTTCTGTTGGCGCTGACGACGATTGGATCGGCGCAGGCCGAGGAGGCGCTGAAGGCCAAGATCGGCGTGCTCAGACTGTCTTCGTCCGCGCCCGTCTTCATCGCGCAGGACAAGGGCTACTTTCGCGAGGCCGGCCTAGAGGTCGAGCTGAAATTTTTCGATGCGGCGCAGCCGATTGCGGTTGCCACCACCTCGGGCGACGTCGATTTCGGCATCACCGCCTTCACCGCCGGCCTCTACAATCTTGCCGGCAAGGGCACGCTGACGGTGATCGGCGGCATGAGCCGCGAGAAGGCCGGCTATCCCCTGATCGGCTATTTCGCCAGCAACAACGCCTATGCCGCCGGGCTGAAGTCGCCGAAGGACCTCGCCGGAAAACGGGTCGCGGTGACGCAGGTCGGCTCCTCCTTCCACTATTCGCTCGGCCTGCTCGCGGACAAATACGGCTTCAAGCTCGCCGACGTGAAGATTGTGCCGCTGCAATCGCTGTCGAATGCGGCGGCGGCGCTGAAGGGCGAGACGGTCGATGCCGCGCTGCTTCCGGTCTCGACCGCGCGAAAGCTGATGGATGAGGGCGGCGCGAAATTCCTGGGCTGGGTCGGCGACGAGACGCCCTGGCAATTGGGCGCGATATTCGCTTCGCCGAAGACGCTCACCAACAAGGTACTCGTCACAAAGCTGCTCGGCGCGCTCGCCAAGGCTGACCGCGAATATCACGACGTGATCCTCGCCGCCATGAAGGACGGCGTCGTGCCGATCAACGAGCGGACAAAACCGCTGCTGGAGATCATCGCGAAATACACCAATCTGCCGCTCGAGCAGGTGGTCGGCAACTGCGCCTATATCGATCCGGACGGCAAGCTCGATGTGAAGAACGTCGACAACCAGATCAAGTGGCTGCAGCAGCAGGGCTTTGCCGACAAGGGCTTCGATGCCAACGCGATCATCGCCAAGGATTTTGTGAAGGCGGATTGATGCCTCAGGCGAATAACCATCCCCGTCATCCTGAGGTGCTCGCGAAGCGAGCCTCGAAGGATGCACGGCCGGGATGCGGCGCGGCCGTCGCCCTTCGAGGCCTCCGCTTCGCTCCGGCACCTCCAGCGACAACGACTTCGCCGTTGCGCGGGGGTGACGGATCAGGGAGCAGCGTGTGACATGGACCTGATCGCCAACCACATCACCCACCGCTTCGGCGACCTCGCCGTGCTCGACGACGTCTCCTTCACGGTCGGAGCGGGCGAGGTGGTGGCGATCGTCGGGCCATCCGGCTGCGGCAAGAGCACGCTGCTGTCGATCCTCGGCGGGTTATTGCAGCCGACCTCGGGGGCGCCTGAGCTGCGCGGGGCGCCGCCGGCGGACAGTCTCAATCCGCTGACCTTCGTGTTCCAGGACTTTGCGCTGCTGCCCTGGGCCACGGTGGAGGAGAATGTCGAATTCCCGCTGCTGCACACCCATCTCTCGTCGGCCGAGCGCCGCGCGCTGGTCGACGATGCCCTGCGGCGCACGGGTCTGACCGATTTCCGCAAGACCTATCCGAAGCAGCTTTCCGGCGGCATGCGCCAGCGCGTCGGCATTTCGCGCGCGCTCGCCGTCAAGCCCGCCATTCTCCTGATGGACGAGCCGCTGTCGGCGCTGGATTCGCAGACCCGCGAGCTGTTGATGGAAGATTTTGTCCGCCTGCTCGCCGACGGCGGCATGGGCGCGGTCTACGTCACGCACAATCTCGAAGAGGCGGCGCGGCTCGCCGACCGCATCGTCGTGCTGTCGCGGCGGCCGGGGCGTATTCGCGAAGTCGTCACCGTGCCGATGACGCGCGCGGCGCGTGGTGAGACGTCGGCGCGGGAAAAGCTGCTCGCGCTCCAGAACCAGATCTGGTCGCTGATCCGTAACGAGGCGATCGATGCCGAGCGCGAGGTCCAGCATGCTTGATCGTGCGGCAGCGGAAACATCGGCGAAAGACGAAACGACCCGGCGCGTCCGCTTCCGCGGCGCGGGGTTCGTGCCCGCGAGCAGCCGTTTCGGCGGCTGGATCGCGCTCGCGCTCGTCATCGCGGTGTGGCAGGCGGCCGGCAGTGCCGGTCTCGTCAATCCGCTGTTCCTGCCAGCTCCGTCGGCGATCGCGCGCGCGATCTATGAGCTCGCGATTTCGGGGGCGCTCTGGCAGCACCTTTCCGCTTCGCTGCTGCGCATCGGTGTCGGCTGGCTGCTGGGAACCGCGGCGGGCGTGGCCGTCGGCTTCGCCATCGGCCTGTCGCGCCTTGCGCGCAGTGTCGGCATCACGTTCATCTCCGCCTTGTTCCCGATCCCGAAGATCGCGCTGCTGCCGCTGCTGATCCTCTGGCTCGGCATCGGCGAAGAGCCGAAGATCGCGACCATTGCACTCGGCGTGTTCTTCTCGACCGCGATCTCGGTCTATAGCGGCGTCGATGCCGTGCCGCGCAATCTCATCCGCATGGCGCAGAGTTTCAATGTGCCGTTCGCCACCATCGTTCGGAAGGTGATCTGGCCGGGCGCGCTGCCTTCGATCCTCGCCGGCTTCCGCATCACCGCCTCGGTCGCGCTGCTGCTGGTCGTCAGTGCCGAGATGATCGGCGCCCAATACGGCATCGGCGCCTTCGTGCTCCAGGCCGGCAATCTCATGCAGACGGATCAGTTGCTTGCGGGCGTCGTGATCCTGTCGGTGTTCGGGCTGGCGGTCGGGAAGGTGATCAATCTGCTCGAGACGAAGCTGTTGCACTGGCGATAGCTTCGCCGGGACGACGGACCCGTAGGGTGGGCAAAGCGCAGCGTGCCCACCGCGTCCACCTCATTCGCAGGGAAATGGTGGGCACGGCGCAGGTGCGCCTTTGCCCACCCTACGAAGGTAAGCCCTCACGCATTCCCGCGATCCTCGCGGAACAGATCGAGCTTCTGCTGCACGGGGCGGTCGGAGAAGCTGAACAACACGGCGTCCGCGTCGGCCTCATGCGTGACCCAGTGCCAGCTTGGTACCACGAACAGATCGCGCGGGCCCCACTCGAACGTCGCCTCGCCGATGCGGGTGCGACCCTTGCCTTCGATCGGACAGAACACGGTCGCGTCGGTCGAGCGGTAGCGTGCGGTCGTAAAACCCTTCGGCAGCAGCTGGATGAAAGTGCCGATGGTCGGCATCGCGAAATCGCCGGTCTCGGGATTGCTGAATTTCAGCTTCAGGCCGTGGCAGGCATCCCACTCCTCGCGCGCCTTGGCGCTTTCCAGCGCCTCGCGGGTGTAGGCATAGGGATAGCTGAAGATCGGCGAGGTCTTCGAACTCCGCTTCCCGTCGACGGGCAAGAGATTGTGGCCGTAGCGGGCAAAGCTGTCGCCGGCCGGCTTCGTGATCTTCTGCTGGTCCTCCTTGGAGCCTTCCGCAAAGGAGCAGTCGAAGAACTGCACCAGGGGGATGTCGAGACCGTCGAGCCAGAACATCGGCTCGTTGGTTTCGTTGGAATGATCGTGCCAGGTCATCGACGGCGTGATGATGAAGTCGCCGGGCTCCATCGCGGTGCGCTCGCCGTCGACCGCGGTGTGCGCGCCCTTGCCCTCGAGCACGAAGCGCAGCGCCGACTGGCTGTGCCGGTGCGCGGGCGCGACGTCGCCGGGCACCACCATCTGCACGCCGGCATAGAGCGACGTCGTGATCTTGGATTGCCCGCGCAGGCCCGGATTTTCCAGGACCAGCACGCGCCGCTCGGCTTCCTTGGCGGTGATTAGCTTGCCGGCTTCTGTCATGTAGTCGCGGATGACGTCGAACTTCCAGAGATGCGGCCGGCAGGCGCTCCTCGGCTCCGGCGTGATCAGGTCGCTCATGACAGTCCAGAGCGCGGTGAGATTTTCGCCGTCGATCTTCCGGTAGAACGCCTCGCGTTCCGGCGTCTTGGTCACGGCTTCCATGGCGCGCCTCCTGTTTGTTTTCTAATTTGACAGTATACTTACGATCTGGGTAGCGTCAATCAGTGATGAATGCTAGACGCCGTCATTCCGGGGCGCGCCGCAAGGCGCGAGCCCGGAATCCATACTCCCGATGGTGGTTATGGATTCCGGGCTCGACGCTGGCGCGTCGCCCGCAATGACAGACTAAAAAGAGAGGGAGGGTTCCGATGAAGCTGCACGGCTATTTCCGCTCCAGCGCCGCCTATCGCGTGCGGATCGCACTGAACCTGAAGGGGCTCGGCGCCGAGCATCTGCCGCATCATTTGCGCAAGGGCGAGCAATGCGCGCCCGCCTATCTCGCCATCAACCCCCAGGGGCTTGTGCCGGCACTGGAGAGCGATGCGGGTGCGGTGCTGACCCAGTCGGTCGCCATCATCGAATGGCTCGATGAGACCCATCCGAACCC
>NZ_LSEF01000047.1:0-110260 GCF_001641695.1 Bradyrhizobium neotropicale | reverse complement strand
CCCGCCGCTGCTGCCGAAGGATCCGCTGCAACGTGCCAAGGTGAGGGCGTTCGCGCTGGCGATCGCCTGCGACACCCATCCGGTCCAGAACCTGAAGGTGCTGGCGCGGCTGCGTGAGCTCGGCCTGCCCGAGGAGAAGGTCCAGGAATGGGCGGCGTGGGTCAACCGCGAAGGGCTGTCGGCCTGCGAAACGCTGATCAAGGACGAGCCGGGGCCGTTCTGCTTCGGCGACGCGCCGACGCTCGCCGATCTCTGCCTCGTGCCGCAGCTCGGCAATGCGCGCCGGTTCGGTGTCGATGTCTCCGCCTATCCGCGCCTGCTCCAGGCGGAAGCCGCCGCGAAGGCGCTGCCGGCCTTCGCCAGCGCCGCGCCGGAGAAGCAGCCCGATGCCGAGTAAGCCGCCGCTGCCGATCACCATGGACGCGGTCTATGCCGCGCCGGGCTATCTGTTCCGGCGCATGCAGCAGATCGCGGTCTCGATCTTCATGGAGGAGTGCCGAAGCTTCGATCTCACGCCGGTGCAATATGCGGCGCTGATCGCGATCCACACCCACCCCGGGATCGACGCGACGCGGCTCTCGGCGGTGATCGCCTTCGACCGCTCCACGCTCGGCAGCGTGATCGAGCGGCTTCAGGCCAAAGACTATATCGAGCGCAAGCCGGCGCCCGAGGACAAGCGGATCAAGCTGCTTTATCTGACCAAGCCAGGTGCCGCCATCCTGCGTGACATCATCCCCGCCGTCGAGCGCGCTCAGGCGCGCATGCTGGAGCCGCTGAAGCCCGCCGACCGCAAGGCGCTGATGGGACTTCTGGTGCAGCTCGTCGACCTCAACAACGAGGCCTCGCGCGTGCCGTTGCGCGCCGAGGATGCACTGGAGCATCTGGGGAAGTCGGGGTGAGGGGGAGTGTGGAGATGTGGTGACGCTGTCGCCTTTATCTCCGCCGTCATTCCCCGCGAAAGCGGGGAATCCAGTACGCCGCGGCTTCTCCGTATCCTCACCGTCTCTGGAATGCTGGATCGCCCGCCTTCGCGGACGATGACACTGCGAGTGTCGTTACGCGTCGCGTACCTTACTGTCGCCCTCACATCCTCAGCAACGCCTGCCGATCAATCTTCCCCGTGCCCGTTTTCGGCAGTTCGTCGATGAAGATCACCTCGCGCGGATATTTGTACGGCAGCAGCTTGCCCTTCACGTAATCCTGTAGCCGTCGGGTCGTCTCGCCCTGGTCGACGCCCCGCTGGTTCATCACCACGACTGCCTTCAATGTCATGCGCCGGTCGGGCAGCTCGGCCGCGAAAACTGCGCATTCGCGAATCTCGGGGTGATCGGCCAGGCACAGCTCGACCTCGAGCGGATAGACCCACTGGCCGGAGATTTTTACGAGATCATCGGCGCGGCCGCGGAAGAAGTGGAAGCCGTCGGAATCGCGCACGAAGCGGTCGCCGGTGTAGATCCAGCCGCCCTCGCGGATGGTCTCGGCGGATTTGTCCGGCCGATTCCAGTACAGCGGCGTGTTGGAATCGCCGCGCACCCACAAAATGCCTTCCTCGTTTTCGCCGACCTCACGGCCGTCCTTGTCCAGAAGCGCAACCTCGTAGCCGGGCACGCGCAAGCCCGCGGCGCCGAGCTTCTTCTGCTCCGCCCGGTTGGAGAGATAGATGTGGAGCACCTCGGTCGAGCCGAGGCCCTCGACGATTTCGAGGCCGGTGAGCTTCTTCCAGCCGTTGAAGACCTCGGCCGAGAGCACCTCGGCCGCGGAGAGCGCCATGCGCAGCGACGAGAAGCTCGTCTCGTCCGCGCCTTCGGCCTTGGTCAGCGAGGTGTAGAGCGTCGGCAGGCCGAAGAACACCGTCGGCTTGTACTGTTCGATCGCCGCGAAGATCGCCGCGGGCTTCGGCTGGCCCGGGAGGAGCAGCGTCGCGGCACCGGCCGAGAACGGGAAGGTAATGGCATTGCCGAAGCCATAGGCGAAGAAGATTTTTGGCACCGAGAAGCAGATGTCGTCCGGCGTCAGCTTCAGCACGTTCTGCGCGAAAGCGAGGTCGCTATAGGCCATGTCGTGCTGGAGATGCACGATGCCCTTGGGCCGGCCGGTCGACCCCGAGGAGTACATCCAGAACGCCATCTCGTTGCGATCCGTTGCGGCTTCCGCGAGCTCGGCCGGGAATTGCGCGAGCCAGCCTGCAGCAGCGATCGCTCTCGGCGCGGCCGTGTCGCCCGCTTCGCCATTGACGACGATCAGCGTGCGCAGAGAGGTGTCCTTGCAGGCCTCCGCGTTGAAACGCGCCGCGAATTCGGCATCCGCCACCGCAACGCTCGCGCCGGAATCGGCGAGATAGAATTGCAGCAGGTCCGGCGGCGTCAGCGTATTGATCAGCAGCGGTACGAAGCCGGCGCGCACCGCGCCAAAGAAGGCGGCGGGATAACACGGCGTGTCATCGAGGAACAGCAGCACGCGATCGCCGCGGTGCAATCCCAGCGAGGCGAAGCCGTTGCCCCACCGGCCAGCTTCCGCGCAGAGCTCGGCATAGGTGCGCGTGCCGGCAGGGCCGATCAGCGCGACCTTGTCGCCGCGTCCCCTCGCGAGGTTGTCGAACAGCACGCGGCTCGCATTATAGATTTGCGGAACGGCAAAGCCGATCTCGCGCGCGCCCGGGCTGTCGCCGGGCACCTGGTCACGGATCTCGCTGCTCATGCCGCATCTCCACCGTTCTTGGCGGCCTCATACTGGGCCATGAACGCCGGCGACATCGCGCGCAGCCTGGAATCGTCGATGCGCCCGGACCGGGTGATGTAGCTGTAGGCAAAGTCCATCAGGTCGAGCTTCATGTGGTCGGCGAAATGCTCGTACCAGCCGGCCGAGGTGCGTGCGGCATCGACGAGCTTCTGCACGACCGGCTTGCGTTCGGCCTGATAGCGCTGCAGTGCGGTCGCGAGATGCGCATCCGATTCCAGCGCTTTGACCAGCGCAATCGCGTCCTCGATCGCGAGCCGCGTGCCAGAGCCGATCGAGAAATGCGCCGAGTGCAGGGCATCGCCGATCAGCACCATGTTCTTGAACGACCAGTGTTCGTTCCAGACCCAGGGGAAATTGCGCCAGACCGATTTGTTGGAGACCAGGCAGTGGCCGCCGAGCGTATCCGCAAAGACCTCCTCGCAGACGCCTTTGGACTGCTCGAGGTCCTTGTAGGCGAAACCGTAGGCGTGCCAGGTCGCGTGGTCGCACTCGACCAGGAAGGTGCTCATGGTCGGCGAATAGCGGTAGTGGTGGGCGTTGAAGGTGCCGCGGTCGGTCCTCACGAAGGTCTGCGACAGCGTGTCGAAGCGCTTCGAGGTTCCGTACCAGACGAACTTGTTGGAGGAATAGGACAGCGAGGTGCCGAAATCGCCCTCATAGGCGCGGCGCACCAGCGAGTTCAGGCCGTCGGCGGCGACGATCAGATCGTGGCCGTTGAGCTGGTCGATCGCCTGAACTGGCGTGTCGAAGCGCGAGGTGACGCCGGCATCGAGCGCGCGTTGCTGCAGGAACTTCAGGAGATCGAGCCGCCCGATCGAGGAGAAGCCGACGCCGTCGATGGCGACGCTGTCGCCGCGAAGGTTCAGCGTGATGTTCTCCCAGCTCTCCATATGCGGTGCGATCGCATCGACCGTCTCGGGGTCATCAGCGCGCAGGAAGTCCAGCGCCTGGTCGGAGAACACGACGCCGAAGCCCCAGGTCGCGTCGGCCGGGTTCTGTTCGAACAGGTCGACTTGATCGTCGGGGTGACGCTTTTTCCAGAGATAGGCGAAGTAGAGCCCTCCCGGCCCCCCGCCAATCACGGCGATCCGCAACGTCTGCCTCCCTAATTGACAGTATACTTACTATCTCGGGGTAGACTAATCTGCTCCGGCCTCCCGCGCCAGAGGAATTATCGGCAAGCCGTGGCACGCCGGAACATGATCCGGCCGCGCCTATGACGCGATTCCGAAACCATCATCGGGCGAGCATAGCCAAAGTGGGATGGCTTGAACACCCGGGCGTCAGATGCGGCGCTTCGCCCAGACTCCGTTAACCAGCCCGGTCGTGCACCGGACCGCCGGTACTGGCTTGCGGACGACGACGGCGCCTCTCGCTCCGGCAGTTCCGCTGGTGTCGACGCGGGCGTGCGAAATCGCTTCGCGCACGCCGCCAGATTTTGCGCCCTGCTGCGCGTACGGTCCTATCGTGCCGCGAACGGCGCGAGAACCTGCTTGCACGCGGGCGACAGTGATGCCGCGTTGGATGCAAGGCATTGCGCGATGCGGCCGCCGCCGGGTGCAATGCCGGCGCACAGCGAGTTGATGTCGCCGCCGCAGGCGGAGCGCACGATGAACAGTTCTTCGCGCAAGCGCAGGGGCCGCAGCACGATCACCGTCGGAGCTGCCGCAGGTGCCGCCGCCGGAGCCGCGCCAGTGGCGCCCGCCGGCGCGGCCGCCGTTGCGCCGCCGCCGGCCGCGGCGCTCACGGCCTTCTCGCAGGCCGGCGACACCTTGGCCTTGTTCTTCTCCAGGCATTCGAGCGCCGCCGCGCCGCCCGGCTGAACGCCGGCGCAGACCTTGGGATAGTCGCCGCGGCAGGCGCTCCTGATCGCCGCGACTTGTGCGCTGCTCGGCTGCTTGGCCGCCGTGGTCTTGGGAGCCTCGGTCTTGGATGCGGCCTTCGGAGCCTCCGTTGCAGCCGGTGCCGCTTCAGTCTTTGCTGGCTCAGATTTGGCTGGTTCAGATTTGGCAGGTTCGGATTTAGCCGGCTCGGCTTCGGTTTTGGGCGCGGCCGCAGGCTCGACCGCGCGGACCGCGGTTTGGCATCCCGATGACAGGCTGGACATGTTCTTATGGAGACATTGGTATGCTTCCACGCCACCGGGCGTTACGCTCGAGCAGTGCGCCATGAAGTCCGAGCGGCATGCGGACCGGATGGCGCTCTTCTGCGCCTCGGTCGGCGCTTGCGCGAATGCGCTTGTTGCGGTTGCGAACAGTGCCGCCGCCAGCAACGCCTTGCGCGTTGAGACATGTTTCAACGTGTTGAACATCTGACTGAATTCCTGCCCTGTCGGTGACGCCAACGATCTTTTGAAAAGTAATGCAATCGCAATCATCGCGAGTGATGCCTCGCGAGCGGCATCATTGGTCGCTTTGGCCTCTACCGCAAGTAGATAATGCCGACGCAATTGCGACGTAACTGCGTCGTCAGAGCTTGACCATGCGCTTGCCGCGGTTCTCGCCCGCGAGCAATCCGATCAGCGCCTTCGGAGTGTTCTCCAGCCCATCGATGATGTCTTCGTGGACCTTCAGCTTGCCGGATTTGACCCAGCCCTGGAGGTCGGCGAGCGCGCGCTGGCTGTCCTTCATGTAGTCCATCACGATGAAGCCCTGCATCACGAGCCGTTTCACCACGATCAGCCCGGGCACGCCGCGCGGGCCGTGCGCGGAGGGTGTGCCGTCATATTGCGAGATCGCACCGCAGCAGGCGATGCGGCCGTAATTGTTCATCTGTGGCAGGCAGGCTTCCAGAATGTCGCCGCCGACATTGTCGAAATAAACGTCGATGCCGTTGGGGGCTGCCGCGCGCAGCGCCTTGAACACCGCGCCGTCCTTGTAATCGACCGCGGCATCGAAGCCGAGCTCGGAGGTCAGCCAGTTGCACTTGTCCACACCACCGGCGATGCCGATCACGCGACATCCCTTGATCTTGGCGATCTGTCCGACGATCGATCCGACCGAGCCCGCGGCGGCCGAGACCACGACGGTCTCGCCCTCCTTGGGCCTGCCGATCTCCAGCAGGCCGAAATAGGCGGTGAGGCCCGCGATGCCGAACACGCTGAGAAGATGCGTGAGCGGCTCGAGCTTCGGCATTTTCGTCAGATGCTTTGCGGTAACTGCGGCATACTCCTGCCAGCCGGTGTCGCCGAACACGATGTCGCCGGGCGCAAGCCCCGGCGCCTTCGAGTTCACGACCTCGGCGATGGCGCCGCCCGCCATGACGCTGTTGGCCTCGACCGCGGAGCGGTAGGTCGCGCCGTGCATCCAGGCGCGGTTGGCGGCGTCGAGCGAGATGTATCGCACGCGCAGCAGGGCCTCGCCGTCGTTCGGCTCCGGCACCGCGTTCTCCACCATCTTGAAATGTTCGGGACCGAGCTTGCCGCTCGGCTTTTCCACCAGGAGAATCTGGCGATTGACGTTTGTGCCCATGGCGTTCCCCTCTTCAATTGTCTGACGATTATTGGTGCAGCTGCCGCAAGGAAAAGGTGCAAGCCGCATTCGTTGTGCGCTGCATGAAGGCTAGAGCGCGGACTTCAGTTTCGCAACGGGAACATCGGGTCGACGCAACTGCACGCCAAGCGTGTTGCGTAGTCGTCATAACTGCGACATCATGAAGCGCCGGTGTACGTGGGGGTAAGCTATGTCGAACAGGTTTACGCAATACATTCTGGCCGCGATGGTGCTGGGCATCGTCATGGGTTCGGCGATCTACAACTTCCTGCCCGACACGCGCGCCGAGTGGGCGTCGTCCATCAACCTGATAGCCATGATGTTCCTGCGCCTGATCAAGATGATCATCGCGCCTTTGGTGTTCGCGACCCTGGTCGGCGGCATCGCCCATATGGGCTCGGGCTCCAAGCTCGGGCGCATCTTCGCCAAGACCATGGGCTGGTTCGTCAGCGCCTCCTTCGTGTCGCTGATGCTGGGCCTCGTCATGGTCAATCTGCTCCAGCCCGGCGCGAACTTCCCCGGTACGCTGCCGGACAAGGCGCAGTCGACCGGCCTGCCGGTCTCAGCCTTCTCGATCGAGAAATTCCTGACCCATCTGATCCCGACCTCGATCGCGGACGCGATGGCGCAGAACGAGATCCTGCAGATCGTGATCTTCGCCGTGTTCTTCTCGGTGGCAATGGGCGCGATGCCCGAGCGTTCCAAGCCGATCCTGGCGCTGATTGACGACATCTCCCACATCATGCTCAAGGTCACGAGCTATGTGATGCTTTTCGCGCCGCTCGCGGTCTGGGCCGCCATCACCGCGACGGTGGCCAGGAACGGCCTCCTGGTGCTGTGGAAGCTCGTCGTCTTCATGGGCGGCTTCTATCTGTCGCTGCTGATCCTGTGGGGCATCCTGGTGGTCGTCGGCTTCATCGTGATCGGGCCGCGCTACAGTCATCTGTTGCGGCTCATCCGCGAGCCGCTGATGATCGCGTTCTCGACCGCGAGCTCGGAGGCGGCGTATCCGAAGACGCTGGAGGGCCTGACCAAGTTCGGCGCCTCCTCGCGGATCTCGAGCTTCGTGCTGCCGCTCGGCTACTCCTTCAACCTCGACGGCACGATGATGTACTGCACCTTCGCGAGCATCTTCATTGCGCAGACCTACCACATCGAGATGTCGCTTGCGACGCAGCTCGCGATGCTGGCGACGTTGATGATCACCTCGAAGGGCGTCGCCGGCGTGCCGCGCGCCTCGCTGGTGGTGATCGCATCCACGCTCGCCCAGTTCGGCATTCCCGAGGCAGGCCTGTTGATGATCATGGGCATCGACACCTTCCTCGACATGGGCCGCAGCGCCACCAACGTGATCGGCAACTCGCTCGCCACCGCGGTGGTGGCGAAGTGGGAAGGCGAGCTCGGGCCCGAGCATGCGCTCGGACCCGATGAGGCCGTACCGGGCGACATGGTGCCCGGCGAGGTGCCGGCGATGGCCGGCCATTGATGGGAGTGCCTCATGCGCCCTTCAACGGTGATCGCGGGCGGACTGTTGCTGGCGGCGAGTCTGCTGGCAACCGGCGCCTGCGCCCAGAGCGGCGGCAGCGAAGGACTTAGCCCGACGCTGTCGGCGATCAAGAACGCGCACACCGTGCGGCTCGGCTATCGCGAGAGCTCGCTGCCGTTCTCCTTCCTCGACCAGGCGGGCCGTCCGATCGGCTACAGCCTCGAGCTCTGCGAGGCGATCGTCGAGGAGATCGGCACCGAGGTCGACGATCCCAACCTGAAGATCGAATACGTCAAGGTCACTTCCGACGACCGCATCGACGCGGTGCTTCAGAACAAGATCGATCTGGAATGCGGCTCGACCACGGCCAATGCCGAGCGCGGCAAGCGCGTCGCCTTCTCGCCTTTGATGTTCGTCGCCGGCACCAAGCTGATGGTGCCGAAGGCATCCAACGTCGCCGCGATCACTGACCTGAAGGGCAAGACCGTGGTGGTGACGAAAGGCACCACCAACGAGCAGGCGATGCATGCGGCCGACAAGAAGTTCTCGCTCGGCCTGAACATCGTGACCTCGCCGGACCATGAGCAGTCGTTCCAGATGCTCGCCGACGGCAAGGCGGACGCGTTCGCGACCGACGACATCCTGCTCTATGGCCTGATCGTGCGTCACAAGGCGCAGGACAAGTTCCGCGTCACCGGCGACTACCTCTCCTACGATCCCTACGGCATCATGTTCCGCAAGGGCGAGCCGCAGCTCTCCGCCGTGGTCGAGCGCACCTTCCGCAAGCTCGGCTCCAACCACGATCTGGTGCCGCTCTACAACAAATGGTTCATCGCACGGCTTCCCACCGGCGAGCGTCTGAACGTGCCGATCTCGCTGCAACTGGAAGAGGCGTTCAAGGCGATGGACGATTCGGCCAGCGCGAATAATTAGCTTGCTTGCGTTGCTGTGATCGCGCCGCGATCTCGCTGCTATCCCTTCTGCCCTAGTGGGAGAAGGTGGCGCGGAGCGCCGGATGAGGGGTTGCTTCCGCAAGTTCTGTTGCGAGAAGCTCCCGCGCGGAGAGAGATCCCTCACCCGGCTTCGCTGCATGAATTCAACCAGTACTCTCGCCAAACACCCGATCCAGCGCCGCATCATACGTCGCCTGCACGAGATCCGGATACGGCTTCGCCAGCGCCTCCATCATCACGCCGGAATTGATCTCGAGCACCCGCCAGGCGCCATCGACGCGGACCACGTCGACCGATGCGAAGGCGATGCCGATGGCGCTTGCGGCGTCGATGGCGAGTTTCACGCAAGCTGCCCGCACTTCGTCGTCATTGACTAGCACCGGCTGCGCGCCAGCGTCGAGATTGTGCCGCCACGTCAGGACGCGCCGCTCGCCCCTGGGCGCGACCGCGTCCAGTGCCGCTGCATCGAGTTGGTTGAGTTGCTCCTCTTGTCCTGTCGCACGCGCCAAATCGCGCACGCTGTGCACGCCGTCGCCGACGACCGACGGCCGCTCCTTGCGGTAGACGACCAGCGGCGTCCGATCGAGCAGGATCACGCGGATCTCCTGCTCGATCTCGACATAGGGCGAGATGACGAGGCCGAGGCTCGACGCAAAGACTTCGCTGACGGCGCGATCGAGTTGATCGGGGCTCGTCACCCAAAACACGGAGCGGCCCGACGTTCCCTCATTGGGCTTCACCACCACGCCCCGTGGATTTTGCGCCAGCAGCGCCAGCATCGCCTCGCGCCAGCCGGTCTCCACAACATGCTCGCCCAGGCTGGGATTGAGGAAGAGGCGATGGGCAATGCAGGGCACGCCGCTGAGCGACAGCACCTCCGCGGTTGCGGATTTGTCGTTGGCAAGGCGATGCGCGATGGCGCTGTTGAGGCCGATATCGTAGCCAAAGGCGAAGTGGCGCCGCTCGCCCCGGCGCATCGCGATCAGCCAGCCGCCGGAGCGGACATCGACTGTGATGCCATGGTTCGCGCAATAGCGCCTGATCGCCTGAACGAAGATCCGCTCGCCGCCTGCCATGTGTCCAAGTCGTTCCTGTCGCCAGAAGCCGCAAAAATGCGGGAAACGGCGCCAAAGGGAGTGAAAATCAGAGCTATTCTTAATGAAATTCTCGCGAGCGAAACGGAAATTATCTGCTGCGCGGAAGGTCCTTTGAGCAAAGAAATTGCCGCAATGCAGCTATCCAGAGGAAATCGTTAATTTTCCTGTCAAATCAACGGCCAATGCCGGTTTGACCGGCGTCAATTACAGCCGGATCGAGGTTGATTATTGGCCTCAATGGCGTAGATCACACACGCGAAATCCTGCGCCATGGCAAGTGGTGTTCGCCTCGCTTTCAGAGGCCGGGCAACGCTTTTGTCCAAAACCCGCAAATATTCGGAATGTCGAAAAAATGAGCGCGTTTTACCGAGAGAAGGTTCTTTCCGTCCATCACTGGACCGACACGCTGTTCAGCTTCCGTGCCACCCGCGACACCGGCTTCCGCTTCCAGAACGGCCAGTTCGCGATGATCGGCCTCGAGGTCGACGGCCGCCCGCTGCTGCGCGCCTACAGCATGGCCAGCGCCAATCACGAGGAAGAGCTCGAGTTCTTCTCGATCAAGGTCCAGGACGGCCCGCTGACCTCGCGCCTGCAGAAGATCAAGGAAGGCGACACCATCCTGGTCGGCCGCAAGGCGACCGGCACGCTCGTGACCGACAACCTCATTCCCGGCAAGCGGCTGCTGCTGCTGTCGACCGGCACCGGCCTCGCGCCGTTCGCCAGCCTGATCAAGGACCCTGACGTCTATGACCAGTACGGGACCATCGTCCTGGTGCATGGCTGCCGCCAGGTCTCCGAGCTCGCCTATGGCGAGCAGCTCGTTGCGGGCCTTCGCGATGACGAATTGTTCGGGCCGCTGCTCTCCGAGAAGCTGGTCTATTACCCGACCGTGACCCGCGAGCCGTTCCGCAATCGCGGCCGCATCACCGATCTCATCAACTCCGAGCAGCTCTTCAACGATATCGGCCAGTCCCCGCTCGACATCGCCACCGACCGCATCATGATGTGCGGCAGCCCGGCGATGCTGGAGGAGCTGCGCGTCATGCTCGAAGGCCGCAGCTTCATCGAAGGCGCTGGCAACAAGCCCGGCCATTTCGTGATCGAGAAGGCGTTCGTGGAGCGGTGATCGCCGCTCCAGCGAGGGCCTCCCTTCACCTTCCTCCCCCGACTTTGTTATTGGCCCCCGCCGCGGGGGCCTTGTTATAAGCTCGCTCCAAAATCTCGCGCCGATGTTGCGACGCGAGAGGGGGAGCTGCGCACGTCTTGTCCGTGACCGATCATGATCGTTCGGCAAAGCCGACCGCCTTCGTGCTGGCGGGCGGTGGCAGCTTTGGGGCGATCCAGGTCGGCATGATGCATTCGCTGGCCAAGCACGGGGTCGTCGCGGATTTCGTGGTCGGCTCCAGCGTCGGCGCGATCAACGGCGCCTACTACGCCGGCGATCCCTCGCTCAAGGGCGTCCTCCGCCTGGAGGCGCTGTGGCGCGGCCTGAAGCGCCGCGACGTCTTCCCGGTCACCTGGCGGACCCTGCTCGGCTTCGTGTGGCGGCGCGATTTTCTGATCCCCCATGACGGCATCCGCAGGCTGATCGAGGATCACCTGCCTTATCGCAATCTCCAGGAGGCCCGGCTTCCCATCCACATCGTCACCACCGATTTCATCTCCGGCGAGAGCGTGGTGCTGTCGGAGGGCTCGGCGGTGGAGGCGATCCTGGCGTCGACCGCGATCCCCGGCGCCTTCACGCCGGTGCACTACCGGAACCATTTCCTCGCCGACGGCGCGATCTCCTCGAACACGCCGATCCGGGTCGCGGTGCAGAAGGGCGCAAGGCGGCTGATCGTGCTGCCGACCGGGCATGCCTGCGCGATCGAGAATCCCCCGGTGGGCGCCGTTGCCAACGCCTTGCACGCCCTGACGCTGCTGATCGCGCGGCAACTGGTCAGCGAGCTGGAAGGGCTGGCTTCCGACATCGAGTATGTCGTGGTGCCGCCGCTCTGTCCGCTGGTGGGCTCGCCTTACGATTTTTCGCGGACCGACGACCATATCGAGCGCGCCATCAAGAGCACCGACGCCTGGCTCGCACAGGATGGCCTCGATCGGCACGGCCATATTCCCCACGAGGCGATGCCGCATGGTCACTGACCTGTCATCTTTTGCAGCGCAAAAGCCCTGCCCATCGGATGGATTGATTTGCGCCGGCCGAATTCGGTAGCCTGAAACCTCAGCCGCGTCACAACCGCAAGAGGGCGTCGGCAATAATGTATCCCGTCATTTTCGACGAGAGGATGTAATCGTGGCCGACAATAACAAAGCGCAAACCTCGCCGCAGGCAGAAGAGAGTGTCGTGGAGACTCTGCTGCTTCCATTCTCGCCGCGCTTCATCGTCCTGACGATCTGCGCGGTCGTCACCGCGCTGCTGATCGGCATCGGCATCGCCGACCATAAGATCTTCGACATCCTGCTGATCCCGATCCTGATCTTCGGCGCGCTGACGCTGCTCGGCATTCGCGATCTGCTCCAGAAGAGCCACGCGGTCCTGCGCAACTACCCGATCTCGGCGCATATACGGTTCCTGCTCGAGGAGATCCGGCCCGAGATGCGGCAGTATTTCTTCGAGAGCGAGAAGGACGGCATGCCGTTCTCGCGTGACACCCGCGCGGTGGTCTATCAGCGCGCCAAGATGGAGCTCGACAAGCGTCCGTTCGGCACCCAGGAGGACGTCTATCGCGAGGGCTACGAGTGGATGCACCATTCGGTTTCGCCCAAGGCGCATGCCGAGGAGAAATTCCGCATCACCATAGGCGGCCCCGACTGCAAGAAGCCCTACTCGGCGTCGGTGTTCAACATTTCGGCGATGAGCTTCGGTGCGCTCAGCCCGAACGCCGTGCGCGCGCTGAACGCCGGCGCGAAGAAGGGCGGCTTCGCGCATGACACCGGGGAGGGCGGCTTCAGCCCCTATCACCGCGAGATGGGCGGCGACATCATCTGGGAGATCGGCTCGGGCTATTTCGGTTGCCGTCATAGCGACGGCAGCTTCGATCCGGAGGCGTTCGCGCGCGTATCGAGCGAAGACCAGATCAAGATGGTCGAGCTCAAGATCAGCCAGGGTGCCAAGCCGGGCCATGGCGGCGTGCTGCCGGCCGCCAAGGTTTCCGAGGAGATTTCCAAGATTCGCGGCGTCTCGATGGGCGAGGACTGCATCTCGCCGGCCTCGCACCGCGCGTTCTCGACCCCGGTCGGCATGATGCAGTTCGTCGCCGAGATGCGCAGGCTGTCTGGCGGCAAGCCGGCCGGCTTCAAGCTGTGCATCGGTCACCCCTGGGAATTCCTGGCGATCTGCAAGGCGATGCAGGAGACCGGCGTCTATCCGGATTTCATCGTCGTCGACGGCAATGAGGGCGGCACCGGCGCCGCGCCGCTGGAGTTCATGGATCATCTGGGCATGCCGATGCGGGAGGGCGTCAATTTCGTCCACAACGCGCTGGTCGGCATCAATGCGCGCGACCGCATCAAGATCGGCGCGTCCGGCAAGATCGCCACCGCCTTCGACATGGCGCGCGCAATGGCGATCGGCGCCGATTGGTGCAATTCGGCGCGTGGCTTCATGTTCTCGCTCGGCTGCATCCAGTCGCTGAGCTGCCACACCGACCGCTGCCCGACGGGCGTGGCGACGCAGGATCCGACCCGGGCGCGCGCGCTCTATGTGCCGCTGAAGATCGACCGCGTGCACAATTATCACCACGCGACGCTGCATTCGCTGGCCGAGCTGATCGCCGCAGCCGGCCTCGACCATCCGCAGCAGTTGCGCCCGATCCACTTCACCCAGCGCAACTCGACGACCGAGGTGCGGTCCTTCGCGCAGCTCTATCCATCGCTGCGCCCGGGCGAGCTGCTCGAAGGCACGGAAGATGCGCGCTTCCGCGACGCCTGGCGGATGGCGCGGGCCGAGACCTTCCAGCCGGCGCTCTGAGGCGCCGGCCCCACCACAGAGGCCGGTGAGCTTTCGGCGGGGTAAACTTGCCGCGAGCGGCGCGGGGGCTTAACGTCCGATTCAACTTTAGGTATAGATTCGCCCCATGGACGAGCGCCGCGACAAAGCCAGGCATCGTGTGCTGAAGGCCGGAACGATCGAGTTCGGCGGCGGCGCGATCGATTGCACGGTGCGCAACCTCTCCGACACCGGCGCCGCGCTCGACGTCACCAGTCCAGTCGGCATCCCCGAGCATTTCACATTGTTCGTCCAGGCCGACGGAAGGCATCTGCAGTGCACCGTTGTCTGGCGCAAGGAGAAGCGGATTGGGGTGAGGTTCGGTTGAGGGCGGCGCGTTTGGCGCGCGGGCGTGCCACAAGCATAGCTGTCGTCCCGGCGAAGGCCGGGACCCATAACCACAAGCTTGAGTTTGGCGAAGACTGGTCGTTCGGTACTTCGACCGTCACCGAATCGATAGATTCCGCGGTATGGGTCCCGGCCTTCGCCGGGACGACGAGCATTGGTGCGGGATATACCCTGCCCACTGAAACGCGCACGCCCACCTCACGCGGCCGCCTGCGCATCCCTCCGGCTCGCCAGAATCTTGTCGATCCTCCGGCCGTCCAGATCGACCACCTCGACATGCCAGTTGCCGAGGTCGAAGGCATCGCCGACATTCGGCAGCACGTTGAAATGTTGCAGCACGAGGCCCGCGACAGTGTTGTAGCGGTGCGGCGGCAGCTCGATGCCGAGGAGCTCGCCGAACTCGTCGACCGGCATCCAGCCGGAGATCAGGAACGAGGAGTCCGCGCGCTGGACATAGGCCGGCTCCGGCGGGCCTTCTTCGGAATGAAACGCGCCGACGATCGACTCCAGAATGTCGGCCGCCGTCACCACGCCCTCGAAGGCGCCGTACTCGTCATGCACGAGGCCGATATGCACCGGCGCCGCCTTGAGGATCGCGAGCACGTCGCGCGCGTCGGCGGAGGCCGGAATGATCGGCGTCTCGCGCACCAGCGCGCGCAGATCGGGCGTGCGCTCGCGCATATAGGCGACGAGCAGGTCCTTGGCCTGAAGCATGCCGATCGGCTTGTCGCGGTCGCCGTCGCAGACGGGAAAGCGCGAATGCGGGCTTTTGGCAATGAGTGCCTGGATTTCCTCGGGATCGTCGTTCAGATCGATCTCGTCGACCTCCGTGCGCGGCGTCATGACCGCGCCGACCGGCCGGTCGCCGAGCCGCATCACGCCGGCGATCATCTCCCTCTCGCCGGGCTCCAGCACGCCCGCGCTCTCGGCCTCGCTGACGAGATGATGGATCTCGTCCTCCGACACCTTCTCCTCCGCTTTGCCGCCGCGGCCGAGCAGCGTGAGGATCAGCCTGCCGGAGAGATCGAGCAGAACGACGAGCGGCAGCGAGATCCGCGCCAGCCAGTGCATTGCCGGCGCGACCTTGACCGCGATGCTCTCGGGGTCGCGCAGCGCCACCTGCTTCGGCACGAGCTCACCGACGATCAGCGTCGCATAGGTGATGAGGGTAACGACGATACCGACGCCGACGATGTCGGCAATGCCGGACGACATGCCGAGCTCGACCAGCCATTGCGTCAGCCGCTGCCCGAGCGTCGCACCCGAGAAGGCGCCCGAGAGCACGCCGACCAGCGTGATGCCGATCTGTACCGTCGAGAGGAATTTTCCGGGATCGGCGGCGAGCGTCAGTGCCCGCTCGGCGCCGCGCACGCCCTTGGCGGCCAACAGCGAGAGCCGGGCAGGGCGGGACGAGACGACCGCCAGCTCGGACATGGACAACAGTCCGTTGATGACGATCAGGACGACGACGATGATGAGTTCGACAGAGAGCATTGTGCGCAATGGGTTGAGGTCCGGTCAGGCGGACGCCCGGCCGAGGGCCTAATATAGGCAATCACTGCGCGGTTTGCCCGGTTCCGATCAAATTGTCGCAGGCGAAATTCAGACGCTCTCGCCGGGGTTTTCCAGGCTGAACGTCTCGGACTGCTCGTCATAGGCGAACAGCTCGGCGTAACGGCCCCAGGACACCACCGTCTTCAGCGTCTCGTCTGCATAGTCTTCGGACATATAGTCCTCGAGCTCGTTGCGGAAGCGTGCCGCGGGTGCGGTGTGCGAGGGGCGCTCGTCGAGCACGCGGCGGATCAGCCCCATCACCGGAACGTAAGTGACGAGGTGTTCGGCGAACAGCCTCTTGCGCGCGTCGGTCTCGAGATGGGCGAAGCGTTTGCCCGCCTCGGTGAGCATCAGGTCGCCTTCGCTCAGCTGAGCGAACCGCAACAGCTGCAGGGACTCGCCGAGATGCAGGATCTCGTCGGCCTCGAGCTGAAGCTGGCTCGCGAGCACCGGCAGGTCAGCGTGTCCGTGATAGGGCGNCCCCCGCCAGTGTCTCGATCAGGCCGGACAGCACGTTGGAGGACACGTGGTGCAGGGTCATGCCGACGCCGGAGCCGGGGATGCCTTCGATGGCGGGCGCCTTGGGCTCCGCCCGCTGGGTCATGCGTGCGTAGATGCTGTCGACGAGCTGGCGAAAATGGGGATCGAGCCGGTTGCGCGGATGCGTGAGATCCACCTTGATCTCGGCGGCGACACGACCTGGATTCGATGAGAACACCAGGATGCGATCGCACATCAAGACTGCTTCCTCGATATTGTGCGTCACCATGAGGATCGACTTGATCGGCAGCCGGCCCTCGATCCAGAGATCGATCAGATCCGTACGCAGCGTCTCGGCGGTGAGCACGTCGAGTGCCGAGAACGGCTCGTCCATCAAGAGCAGGTCCGGATGCACGACCAGCGCCCGGGCAAAGCCGACGCGCTGGCGCATGCCGCCCGAGAGTTCCTTGGGATAGGCCGATTCGAACCCATCGAGGCCGATCAGGTCGATTGCCGCCAGCGCGCGCGTGCGGCGCTCGGTGGCATCCACGCCGAGCGCTTCGAGCCCAAGCTCGACGTTTTGCAGCACCGTCAGCCAGGGAAATAGCGCGAATGACTGGAACACCATGGCGACGCCGTTCGGCGGCCCGATGATGCTCTCGCCCCGACAGGTTGCTTGTCCCGAGGACGGAGCCACCAGACCGGCGATGATCCGCAGCAATGTAGACTTGCCGGAGCCGGAACGGCCAAGCAGGCCGACGATCTCGCCCGAGCGGATGGTCAGATCGACCTTCTCCAGCACCAACAGCTCCTCGCCGCTGCCCTTCGGAAAGGACCGGCAGACACCACGAATATCGATAAGGGCAGAAGCTTTATCGAGCATGATGGCCTCCTCCTCACCCGAGCCGCAGGCGGCGCTCGCCGAAGGCGTAGAGCGGCCGCCAGACCAGACGATTGAACAGTGTTACCAAGATGCACATCGTGGCGATTCCGAGAACGACGCGTGGGAAGTCGCCGGCCTCCGTCGCGGAAGCGATATAGGCGCCGAGCCCGGTTGCCTTCAGATGCGTGTCGCCCCAACTCGCGACCTCCGCGACGATCGACGCATTCCAGGAGCCGCCGGAAGCGGTGATCGCGCCGGTGACGTAATAGGGGAAGATTCCGGGAATGATCACCTTGAACCACCACCGCCATCCACCAAGGTGGAGACTGCTGGCGGCCTCGCGCAGATCGCTCGGAAAGGCGCTGGCGCCCGCGATGACGTTGAACAGGATGTACCATTGTGTGCCCAGGATCATCAGCGGGCTCAACCAGACATTGGGGTTGAGCCTGAAGCTGACGATGGCGACGACGAAGACGGGAAAGGCGAGATTGGCCGGAAACGCGGCGAGAAACTGTGCCAGCGGTTGGATGCGTTCGGCCAGTTTCGGACGCAGACCGATCCAGACGCCGACCGGCACCCAGATCAGCGTTGCGAGGCTGATCAGGACGACGACGCGCAACAGCGTGATCAGCCCGTCACGGATCACGATGAGGACGTCGGGCAGGCCGAGACTTGCCGAGAGGTAACGATAGGTCAGCCAGCCCGCATAGGCGGTCCCGGCGAGAATGAGCGCGATCCAGACCCCATCGATCAGCCGCGATGGCCGTCCTTTGGCTTTGGTCGCCGGCCGCAGTTTTGGCAGCGGAATGCGGAAGTTCGAGATCGCGCGGTTGACCGCCGAAAAGGGAAGCGTGAGAGCGCGCAGCGCCCGGGTCCGGCGAAACAGGTCGAGCACCCAGGAAGCCGGCGCCTCGCCGGACGCCGTCTGCTCGAAACGGAACTTGTCGGCCCAGGCGACGATGGGGCGGAACAGCAATTGATCGTAGGCGATGATGACGAGCAGCATCGCCAGGATGGCGTAGAAGATCGCGGGCAAATCTTGCTGCTGGATGCCCAGCGCGACATAGGAGCCGATTCCCGGCAGGGTCACCGTGGTATTGCCGACCGTGATCGCTTCCGAAGCGACGACGAAGAACCAGCCTCCCGACATCGACATCATTGCGTTCCAGATCAGTCCGGGCATCGCGAAGGGCACATCGAGGCGCCAGAAGCGTTGCCAGCCCGACAAGTGAAAGCTCTGCGTGGCCTCTTCCAGATCCTTCGGCACGTTGCGCATGGACTGATACATGCTGAACGTCATGTTCCAGGCCTGACTGGTGAAGATTGCGAACACCGAGGCAAGCTCGGCGCCGAGCACCTGGCTCGGAAACAAGTTCATGAAGAAGACGACGGTGAAAGTCAGAAAGCCCAGGATTGGCACCGACTGGAGGATGTCCAGCACCGGGATCATGACCATTTCCGCGCGCCGGCTCTTGGCGGCGATCGCCGCGTAGATGAAGGTGAAAACCGTCGAACAAACGATCGCCAGCAGCATCCTCAGGACCGTGCGTAGCGCATAGAGCGGCAGGTTTGCCGGATCGAGCGAGACCGGCGTGCGTTCGAGCTCGGACAGGGGCGCGGTGGTCTGCTCGCCGCCATAGACGATCAGCACCATGGCGCCGATCACCAGGACCAGTGCCACAACGTCCCAGACATTGGGGCGCAGCGCCCGGCCGATCGAGGCCGCACGTAAATCTCGTGGCTTCATACGGCCCGTCCCTGGGCTAGAACTCCGCGTGCAGGCGGCCCGAGAAGATCGAGACCGGGCCACGGTCGGCATTGTAGGCGGGATTGACGACGAGCTGATAGTCGGCCGTCAGGGTGACGTTCTTGATCACCGAATAGGCGTAGTAGGCTTCGAGAATGCTTTCGTTGCGATAGTTGAGCTGCCCGTCGCCGATCAGCAGACCTAAGCCGCCCGCGGCCAGGAAATCGCGATGCGAGGGCGAGAGCCCGTTGATCGCGCCGCCGATGCCGACGGTGTCGTCCGGCCGTCCCCAGCGGCTGCCCTTGATCGAGACACCGCCGGAGAGACTGCGATCGATGTCGGTGAAGGACAGGATCTGGTTGTGGCCGTCGTTCCAGCTTGCGCGCGCGAACAGTCCGACGTCCTTGACGATCTGCTGCTCGAGATTGACGTAGAAGCCGTATTTGGGCCGGGTGCGCTGGGTCGCGGTGGCGATGTCGTTGATGTCGAGGGCCGGATTGGCCGCAGCAAGGTCCAGCACGTCGCGGTAGTTGGCGGTGTTGCCGCTGTTGGCAAAGACGCCGACGCGCAGTTTGCCGGGCTGCTCGAAGATCGCATGGCGTTCTTCGAACTCGACCACCGTGCCGCCTGTCTTGAAGGTGAGCACGTCGCTGTTGGGCGCGGCCGGCACCTGGAACAGGCCGGCGCGGATCGCCCAGTCCTTGCGGTTCAGCTCGACCACGGCGCCGCGGGTATAGCCGGGAAGATCGGCCGGGAAGTCGTAAGCCGCCGACGCCCACATCGCCCAGTTCATGAAGTCGGCGCGCGGATCCTTGGCGTAAGCATTGCCGTCGAAGAAATCGCCGACGGCAAAACGGCCGACGATCAGCGTGACGCGGTCGATGTCGCGCTTGCCTGCGAGCTGGTTCGGCGCGTCGGCGACCTCTTCCTGCTCGCCGCCGAGGCCGAAGGTCTGCTTGAGGTAGTAGCGTTGCGGCCGGATCTTCGGGAATGCCGCGCCGGCCTTCTGCGCTTCGCCGTTGGAAAAGCCGCCAAGGCCGAGCGTGCCGGCGAGGCCAAAGCCTTGCGCCAGCTCGGGGTTGAAGTAGAACTCGCCGCCGTCCCACAGGCGCGCGCCCAGGAAGGCAGTCGTCGTCCACGTCGCTTGCAGCTGGCCGCCGCCGGGAAGGCTTTGCGGACCTGCATAGGGCGAGTGGATCGGCCCATAGCCCTGCGGCAGGAACGTCGTTTGCGCGTGGACATTCCAGTCGTTGGATTCGGGCAGTTTCGTCTTGCCGTCGACGGACGGCACCCACGGCGTGTCGCCGAACTGATAGTTCAGGCCGAGCTTGAACAGGTGGATGCGCGGCTCGACGTTGACATTGTTGAAGCCGAATCTGCTCAGATCGTAAGTGTGGCGCGACAGATCGACATATTCGTACTCGGCCTTCGCGGTCCAGTTGCCGCTGATGGCGTATTCGAGGCCAAGTCCGGCCGTCCATCCCGCCTGATAGTGTCCGGAACGCGCGACGATGTTGCTGCCGCCGGGGTCGTTGATGTCGACATGGGTGTGCCCCCAGGCGAAGCCGCCGGTGACATAGGGCATCAAGCGGCCGAACGCGTAACCGATGCGGCCGCGCACGGTGCCGACATAGTCGATCGTGGTGTTGAAAGGTTGAGGGTCCCGGCCCAGCGCCGCCGTATCCAGCGGGCCGGGGAACGTGGCATCCGCCTCGATGCCGAGAACGACGTTGTTGGCGAATTGGCGATTGTAGCCGAGCTGATAACCGCCATTCAGTCCGGTCGCGCTGTGCGGCAGGAACACGCCCTGCTCCGGCAGCGGATGGGTGCCGGGCCCGAAGCTCGCATCGCCATAGCCGAAATGGCCGCCGACATAGAAACCGGTCCACTCATAGAGAGTTCTTGCCGCCCGCGCTTTCAGCGGCAGGTCAGCTGCAAGACCTGTGGCGGGCAGGATCAGCACGCTGATTGCGGCGGCTGTTCCCAAGACCCGCTGTCGGTGACCTCTCAACGTCAAACGCACGTCCCCCAGACGCAAATGTGCCCCACCGCTCGGACATCCCTGCCGATTCGCGGCCATCCTGTCATCAGGTTCTGGTTGTTCACCCGAACCGAGCAAATGATCCTGGCTCGGCGCGATTTCTTCCCAAGTCCCTGCGCTTGTTGCGGACCTTATTGCGAGTAATTCGCAATAGCAACTGATAGGGATTGCCACAGACGATGGTTCGCATCCTTGTGTGACAGCGCTGCAACAAACTCCGGGCCCGAAAATGGATGACCCGCCCGGGGGGACAACCGGGCGGGTCGGGGGCACGACACGGGGTGGATGAGGCGCCCGTGTCGGACGCAGGATCCACTTAAGATCGGCCTCAGGTCCTCAAATCAGTAGCAGGTACGAACGCGGCCGACGTACTGGCCGTAGGCGTTGTACTGGGCGACCCAGCCGCAGCGGTGATAGCCGTAGTAATAGGGGTCGCTGCTGGCGGCGATTGCGGTGCCGACGACGGCGGCGGTGGCGATGCCGGCGCCCACACCCCAGCCCCAGCCGAGCGGCCTCGCTTCGGCCTGCGACGTCGTGGACACGATGCTGCCGGTGAGGGCGAGGGCAGTGAGAACAACAGTGGCAATCCTGGTCTTGATCGACATGTGAAACTCCATCCGGGTTGAGGCGGTCCGTTGTGGCCCGCGTGCCCAATTGGACGGAGGCTCTTCGCGTCCGGTTCGAAATCGCCAGACGCAGTCGCCGAAGCCGGTGCTTTTCTCAATGATTCCAGAACGATGAAGGCTAGCCGAGCGGGCCCTTGGCGAGCCTGCTCACGTCGAAGTTATCGACCTCGGCCAGCAGTTCGCAGAAGGCGCGCGCGCCCTGGTCGACAAGCCGTTCGCCCTTCTCGCGCGAAGCCAGCGTCGCGTTGCCGACGGCACCACTCGTGTTGAGGTCTTGCGCCTGCCAGGCGAACGGCGCGGGGCGCTGCGTCGACAGCCAGCGATACTGCTTTTCCATCGCGATGCTGCTCGCGGGAAAATCCGCGATCGCATTCATGCGCACTTGATCGGGATAGCGCGCCAGCATGATCGAGGTCTCGACCGCGCCGCCATGGATGCCGTGGCGTACTTCCTCGGCCGGGAACAACGTGTCCGCGCCTGATAGCCGCGACCACGATGTCGTCACCACGAACAGCTTCTGATGTGCGCGAAGATCCTGCGCCACCAGCATCATTGCCGCGCTGTTGCCGCCATGGCTGGTGATGATGACGAGCTTCTTCACGCCGCGCCGCGCGACGTCTTCGCCAAGTCCGGTCCAGGCCTTGAGCGCAACGTCGGTCGGCAGCGTCAACGTGCCCGGATAGTCGATATGTTCGGTGGAAATTCCGACCGGTTGAACGGGCAGGAAAGTCGCCGGGATATTCGCGGGCAACAGCTCCCGCACGCGCGCCAGATAAGCGTCCGCGATCAGGACGTCGGTCTCAAACGGCAGATGCGGGCCGTGCTGCTCCGTCGCCGCCAGCGGCAGCACCGCGATCCAGCGGGCAACCTCCGCTGGGCTGGCGTCTGCCCAGGAGATTTCGGTCCAGTTGCGGGAAGGCGTCATAGCGTTTTCTTTGGAGGTTTCTTTGCGCGAATTTGTCACGTAGTTTGGTGTTATCAGGGGACGCGGGCCGGGCCGGCTCGCGTCCCCGAACTTCTTGCGGTTTTATCGCGTTGGTTTGGCATCGGCTAGAAGCGATCGACGGAGTGCCATTATGACCCCCTCTCATCTGCGGCGAGCGTTAACGGCGGGCTTGCTGGCCGCTTTCGCGTCGCTTCTCCCGGCGCGCGCCGAGACCCTGGACAAGGTCACCTTCGGCACCAACTGGGTCGCCGAGGCCGAGCATGGCGGCTTCTTCCAGGCGGTCGCCGACGGCACCTACAAGCGCTACGGCCTCGACGTCACCATCGTTCCCGGCGGGCCCAACGAGAACAACCGGATGCTGCTGATCGCCGGCAAGATCGATTTCTTCATGGCTGCGAACACGCTGATGTCGTTCGATGCGATCACCAACAACGTTCCGGTGGTCACGATCGCCGCGATCTTCCAGAAGGATCCGCAGGTGATGCTGACGCATCCGGATGCGAAGGTCGCAAAGATCGAGGACCTCAAGCCGCTGACGCTGTTCGTCTCCAAGGAGGGCATGACCAGCTACTTCCAGTGGCTGAAATCCGAATACGGCTTCAGCGAGAAGAACGTCCGCCCCTATAATTTCAATCCGCAGCCCTTCATCGCGAACCCCAAGAGCGCGATGCAGGGCTACGTGACGTCCGAGCCCTTCGCGGTGGAGAAGGCGGCCGGCTTCAAGCCCAACGTGCTCCTGCTCGCCGATTACGGCTTCAACACCTATTCGACCCTGATCGAGACTCGCCGCGACATGGTCGAGAAGAAGCCCGATCTGGTGCAGCGCTTCGTCGATGCCTCCATCGTCGGCTGGAACAATTACATCTACGGCGACAACTCCGCCGGCAATGCCATGATCAAGAAGCTCAATCCGGAGATGACCGACGAGCTGCTCGCCTATTCCGTCGCCAAGATGAAGGAGTACGGCATCGTCGACTCCGGCGACTCCCTGAAGAACGGGATCGGCGCAATGAGCGACGAGCGCTACACCTCGTTCTTCGACAAGATGGTCAAGGCCGGCGTCGTGAAGCGCGATATCGACTATCGCAAGTCATATACGCTGCGCTTCGTCAACAAGGGCGTCGGCGTCGAGTTGCGCCCCGCCAAGCCGTAACGCAAGGTCCATGTCAGACGTCAAAATTTCGTCCGGGGTCGAGGCCGGCCTGACGGCGCTGGCCGTCAGCCTGCGCGACGTGACGAAGACCTACGACAACGGCGTCATGGCGCTCGGCCCGTTCGATCTCGCCGTGCGCAAGGGCGAGTTCATCTCGCTGCTCGGACCGTCCGGCTGCGGCAAGTCCACCGCGCTGCGCCTGATCGCGGGGTTAGGTGCGCCCTCGTCCGGCACGGTGCGGGTGTCGCGCCATGAGGGCGCGGCGCAGCCGGGCCACGGCATCGGCTTCGTGTTCCAGGAGCCGACCCTGATGCCCTGGACCAGCGTGCGCGAAAACGTACGCCTGCCGCTGAAGCTCGCGCGCGTGCCGAAGGCCGAGGCCCGCGCCCGTGTCGATGAGGCGCTCGCAAGCGTCGGGCTTGCCGAATTCACTGATGCCTTTCCGCGCGAACTCTCCGGCGGCATGAAGATGCGGGTGTCGCTGGCGCGCGCGCTGGTCACCGATCCCGACATTCTCCTGATGGACGAGCCTTTTGCCGCGCTCGACGAGATCACGCGCTTCCGCCTCAACAACGATTTGCTCGCGCTGTGGCGGGGCCTGGGCAAGACCGTCATCTTCGTCACCCATTCGGTGTTCGAGTCCGTCTATTTGTCCCAGCGCGTCGTGGTGATGACGGCGCGGCCCGGTCGCATCCAGGCCGACATCCGCATCGAGACGGTCGAACCGCGCGGCGAGGAATTCCGCACCTCATCGGCTTATGCCGACTATTGCCGCAAGGTGTCGGCGGCGCTTGCGCCGTCCTATTCGGGACAGTCGATGCTATGAGCGCGCAGTCCTCCGCCCCCGCAAAGCCGTCGGCCGCGCAGCGCGCGGTCCGCTTTGTACTTCCCATCATCGTCTTTGCCGCGGGCTTGGCTGCCTGGGAACTTGTGGTTCGCGTCAAGGAGGTCCCGCCTTACGTACTGCCGGCACCGTCGGCCATCTTCCTGACGCTGATCAACGATTGGGCGGTGCTGTCACAATCGCTCGCCACCACGCTGCTCACCACGCTTGAAGGTTTTGTGGCGGCGAGCATCGGCGGCATTGCGCTGGCGCTGTTGTTCAACCAGTCGAAATGGGTTGAATATTCGCTGTTCCCCTACGCCGTCGTGCTCCAGGTCACGCCGGTGATCGCGATTGCGCCGCTGCTCCTGATCTATCTGGAGCAGCAGACCGCGGTCGTCGTCTGCGCCTTCATTGTCGCCTTCTTCCCGGTGCTGTCGAACACCACGCTGGGGCTGAACTCGGTCGATCGCAACCTTGCCGGCTTGTTCCAGCTCTATGAGGCATCCGGGCCGCAGACCCTGCGGTTTCTGAAACTGCCATCGGCGCTGCCCTATATCCTCGGCGGTCTACGCATCGCCGGCGGACTGTCGCTGATCGGCGCCGTCGTGGCCGAAATTGCGGCGGGCACCGCCGGGGCAGGGTCCGGGCTCGCCTACCGGATCGCCGAATCCGGCTACCGTCTCAACATACCCCGCATGTTCGCAGCGCTGCTTTTGCTGTCGCTTGCCGGGATTGTCATTTATGGGTTGCTGGCGCTAATTTCGCACCTCGTTTTACGGCGCTGGCATGAAAGCGCGCTTGGAAAGGAAAGCTGATGACGACCGGTTCGATTTCGTCCGAAAAGATCGACCTCCTGATCTATGGGCCGGTGCGGCCGATCCTCGACAACGGTTTTTCCGATCATTTCGTCGTGCACAAGGCCGAGACGCGGGCCGATCTGGAACGGCTGACGCCGGCGGTTCGCGAAAAGATCCGCGGCGTCGCGGTGACCTATCACACCGTGCGTGCCGACAAGGATTCGCTGTCGCACTTCCCGAAGCTGGAGATGGTGGCGAGCTTCGGTGTCGGTTATGACCACATCGATACGGCCTATGCGCGCGAGCACAACGTCATCGTGACCAACACGCCGGACGTGCTGACGGAAGAAGTCGCCGACGTCGCGATGGGCCTTCTGCTCGCGACCTTGCGTGAGTTCATCAAGGCCGACCGCTACGTGCGCTCCGGCCTGTGGCAGACGCAGAATTATCCCCTCAGCGTCGGTTCGCTGCGCGACCGTAAGGTCGGCATCGTCGGCATGGGGCGGATCGGCCAGGCCATTGCGCGCCGGCTCGATGCCTCGCTGGTGCCGGTGGTCTATCATTCGCGCAATCCGGCAAAAGACGTCTCCTACAAGCACTATCCCGACCTGATCGAGATGGCGAAGGCTGTGGACACGCTGATGGTCATCGTGCCCGGCGGCGCCAGCACCAACAAGATGATCAATGCCGAGGTGCTGAAGGCGCTCGGGCCGCGCGGCGTGCTGGTCAACGTCGCGCGCGGCTCGGTGGTCGACGAGCCGGCTCTGGTCCAGGCGCTGAAGTCCGGCACCATCCTCGCCGCCGGCCTCGACGTGTTCGCGGCCGAGCCGAACGTGCCCGACGAGCTCAAGGCGATGCAGAACGTCGTGCTGCTGCCGCATATCGGCTCGGCGTCGGTGGTCACGCGCAATGCGATGGACCAGCTCGTGGTCGACAATCTCAAGACCTGGTTTGCCGGCAAGGCGCCGTTGACGCCGGTGGCGGAAACTCCGACGAAGGGCCGCTGATGACAGCTCTTCGGGTCGTTGCATTGGCCATCGCGGCATGTATCGCCGCGATGAGCCCTGCGCGGGCGCAGGATGCGACGACCCTGAAGAAAGACATGGTCGGGCAGTGGGAGCTCTCGACCACCGAGCGCAGCAAGACCTGCGTCGTCACGCTCAAGGGCGATGCCGCTGGTCACGGCTTCAAGCTCGAGCTGGAGCCGGCCTGCAGGACCGCGCTGCCGTTCACCAAGGACATCGTCGCCTGGAGCGTCAAGGGCCTCGATATCGTTCGCTTGCAGGATGCGACCGGGGAAGCCGTGATCGACTTCACCGAGGTCGAGGCCGGGATCTTCGAAGGCCTGCGGCAGGGCGAGGGCGTCTACATCCTGCAAGACCTCGCCGCAGCCCGCTCGATGGCCAAGTCGATGGACCAGATGATCGGCGACTGGGCCATGGTGCGTGGCAACGGCCAGCCGGTTTGCGGCCTGACGCTGACCAACACCGAAGCGGGCCCGGATAATTTCCAGGTCTTCCTCAAGCCGAAATGCGATCCCGCCATCGCGCAGTTCAATCCGACGCAATGGCGGCTCGAGCGCGGCCAGATCATCCTGATGTCGAAGGCCGGCGAGACCTGGCAGTTCGAGGCCGATGACAACGCGCAATGGCGCCGCGTCCCCGACACCGCCGATCCCCTGATCATGCTGCGTCAATAATTTTTCCCGGCGGATGTCGATTCGGCCGGAGTTCGATCGTCACATCCATAGCGAGCCGGTTTGCGGCCGGAGCGGCTGCTGCTCGTGCCAAGGGAGTTTTTCATGCGCTTCATGTACTTCGTCACCTCCAGCCAGCCGATGGCTGCCCCGACCCCGGCGTTGATGGAGGCCATGCAGAAAATATCCGAGCGGGAGATCAAGGCCGGTCGAATGATCGACAATGGCGGCCTGATGCCGCTCTCGACCGGCGCGCGGGTGCGGATCGTCGACGGCGAGCTCAGTGTCATCGACGGTCCCTTCGTCGAGGCCAAGGAGGTGATCGGGGGCTACGCCATCTTCGAGCTGCGTGACAAGGAGGAAGCCTTGGCCATGGCGAAGGAATTCATGCAGTTGCACCTCGACCACATGCCGGGCTGGGACGGTACCTGCGAGTTGCGGGCATTCGCCACGCCGGACATGGACGGGGCCTGCCAGATCGACGCGCGGACCAGGGCGGCCGCCCACGCCTGATGGACGCCATCGCTCGTCTCAGTCGGCGGCGATGACGGCCGCCGACACCGATCGTGCGATCCGTGCCGCATGGCGCGTCGTGCAGCCGCGGCTGATCACGACGCTGTCGCGCATGCTGCGGGACGTGCCGCTTGCGGAGGAATTGACCCAGGACGCACTGGTTGCCGCGCTGGAAGTCTGGCCGCTCAGCGGAGTGCCGGACAATCCCGGCGCCTGGCTGGTTGCGACAGCCAAGCGCCGTGCGCTCGACCATTTGCGTCGGGCCAAAATGCTCACCCGCAAGCAGGAGGTGCTGACGCGCGACCTGATGCAGGAGCAGGAAGCGATGCCGGATTTCGACGCCGCCCTCGACGACGACATCGGTGACGAATGGGTGCGGTTGATCTTCACCGCCTGTCATCCGCTGCTGCCGCGGCAGGCCCGCGCGGCGCTGGCGCTGCGCATGATCTGCGGCCTGACCACCGATGAGATCGCACGCGCGTTCCTGGTCACGGAGGCAACCGTCGCCCAGCGCATCGTCCGCGCCAAGCGCACGCTCTCGCGGTCGGGCCTCGCCTACGAGACCCCAAGCGGCGAGGCGCTCTCGGAGCGTCTCGCCTCGGTGCTCGAGGTCATCTATCTCATCTTCAACGAGGGCTACGCGGCCTCACGCGGCGAGGAATGGCTGCGGCCGCAGCTCTGCGACGAGGCTCTGCGCATGGGGCGGGTGCTGGTTGGGCTCGCGCCGCTCGAGCCGGAGGTGCACGGTCTCACGGCGCTGATGGAGCTGAATGCCGCGCGGACGCGGGCCCGCACCGGCATCGATGGCGAGCCCATCCTGCTGATGGACCAGGATCGCAGGCTCTGGGACAGGCTCCAGATCGGCCGTGGCCTTCGCGCGCTCGGTCGCGCGCGCGACCTTGGCGGTGCCGGCGGGTTCTACACGCTGCAGGCCACGATCGTCGCGTGTCACGCTACGGCGGAGAGCGCCGCAGCTACCGACTGGCGGCGCATCGCAGAGCTCTATGGTCAGCTTGCGGCGCAGGTGCGCTCGCCCGTGATCGAGCTCAACCGGGCGGTCGCGCTTGGCATGGCCGAAGGGCCGCAGGCCGGGCTCGATCTCGTGGACCTGATCGCGGATGAGCCGGCACTCAGGGCGTATCACCATCTCCAGGCTGTCCGCGGCGACCTCCTGCAAAGGCTCGGCCGCTTCGCCGAGGCGCGCGCATCGTTCGAGACCGCTGCCCGTCTTGCGACCAATGCGCGCGAGCGCGTGTTGATGGAACGACGCGCGGCAGCCATGGCCGATGTCGACGGCACGGCTTGAGCCTCGCTGGAGCCGCTGCGCAGCAAGTCCCCTGATCATGCTGCGTCAGTAGGCGCGCCGCCTCGCGCGGGTCGGCGCTTTAGGTCACCGGCTTGGGCGGCGGCGCGGTGCCCTGTGCCCATTTCTCCAGCTTGCCGAGCACGCCCCAGGCTGAGAGCGCCAGGAAGACCGGCATGGCGAACTGACCGAGACCCGGCACCGCCGACACGATCGTTCCGAACAGCCCGGCGAGGCCTCCCGCATCGGGGCTTGCCGTCACCGCTGAGAGCAGCGCGGTGATGAGCGTGCCGCCGACGCCGAGCGCGGTCTTCCTGCCGTCGAGGAGCTTGCCGATCGTCTCGCCGAGCGCGCCATTGACCTGGCCGAGCACGGGCTTGCCGTTGTTGTTGAGCAATGTGCCGAGCATCTCGACGACCTGCTTCAACTGGTCGACGGGAGCGGGGTTGGTCGGAGTGACTGTTCCAGGCATGGGAGCCTGCTTGTTGAGGAGGGAGAAGAGGCGTTCGAACAGGCTGATCGGATCGTTGGTCGCCGTTGTGACGCCGCCCGGTGCCGTACCTCCTGTCGGTGGCCGCACCAGCTGCGCGAGGTCCTCCAGCCGCATCAGGATCTGCGACATGTCCACGGGTGGCATCACGGTGACCGGCTGGGACGCCCGCGTGATGGCGGCAATGGTGGCGGCATCGAGCAAGCCGGAATCCTTGATGCCGTTCTGCTGCTGAAATCGCGAGACCGCTGCCTTGGTTCTCGGCCCGCTGATGCCGTCCTCGGCGAGCGGCGGATTGGCGCCGAGCCGGTTCAGCGCCTGCTGCATCAGAAGAACCGTCGCCGCCATTTCGTCATCGGGCTCGGGATTGCCCGCGCCCGGCGGGCTGCCGTTAAGGGTGATCGAGGGATCGAGCGTCATCATCGCGTGCAGGATCACGGCGGTGCCGAGTTGCGAGTCGACGTTGCTCGGATCGAACACGTGGTCGCGGACGAACTTGCCGGGCCTCGCCTCGGGCGGGCCGTAGAGCGTTGAGCCGCCATAGAGATAAGGCGAGTTGACGCCCTTGGCGTGATAGCCGAAGCCGTTGAAGGCCTCGAGCCGGAACAGGGTGCGCGCGGCGCTCCAGTCCGTTGCGCCGACGAAGTCCTGGATTCTCAGCGCGTCCACGGCGCCGTCGACGAACGAGCTGAACGGGCCGCGCCCCTTCGGCACGATGGTGGTCATGCGGTTGAGCGACTGGCCGTTGCCGAGATAGGTGTCGAAATCGAAATTGGACTCGCGATAGTGGCAGAGGGCAACGAAATGCCAGGGTACACCGGTGCGTTGCTCGATCTGCTGATAGGCCGTCTTGCCGTTGATCGCCCGATGCGCCACCGCGTTCGCATCGTCGAGGCGTGAGGGCCGGATCTGAAGATTGGTCCAATTCCTCTCATATTCGCTTTTCAAGCTCTGAAATGATACCATTTCCCGCTCCCGCGAAATGCTAAAATTGCTTGGATCTCCATGCTCGTTTGAGCTGCGTGCCGCCATCGCGGCAGGAGCTCTCGGCGCAATGGACGCAATTTTGCAGGCAGCCCGAACAAGTGCGTGTGAAATGGCTTACACGGCCGGCGCGAAATCGCTGACGTTGCTGCGATCAAACGCCGCAATCTTCTGCGCAAACAGCGATACGACGACGCGGGGAGCCGGGAACCGGCCGGAGCCGTCATCCGTTATCGACAGAGATGATCCCGCTGGGAGCCCCGCATGACCAAGCGCGTTCTTGCGATCGGCATCGAACCGGGCAGCGTCGACTACAGCGCATTCCCGCAGCTCACGCCCGAACTCGTCCGCAACTACATCGAGGCGCAATTGCTGCGGCTACGCGGTCTCGGCTTCGAGGTTACGAGCTGCCTGATCGATTTCGATGCCACCGCGGAAGCCGCCGTCACGGCGGCGTTGCGCGATGAGAGCTTCGATTGCATCGTCATCGGCGCGGGCCTGCGCGAGCCGAGGGAGCGTCTCCTGCTGTTCGAGAAGGTGCTCAACCTCGTCCACCAGCTGGCACCGAAGGCCGCGATCTGCTTCAACACGACGCCTGCCGACACGGCCGAAGCCGTGCAACGCTGGATCAGTCCCTGAACGGGAATTTCGCCCCGCCGGACCGCATCTGCTCTGAGCCCCCGGCGACACCGCGTGGCGCGTCAGTCCTCAAATGGCGATGATTGTTCTGGCTGGAACCCGCATCCGACGCTATGACTGGCGTCAGCACAGGGAGGGCTCAAAATGCTTCGTGGTCTTGGAATTGCGGCGTGTCTGACGGTTGCCATGGCGATACCGGTCCATGAGGCGGCGGCCCAGGATGCCGTCGGCGGCGCCATCATCGGCGGCGTCGGCGGAGCGATCCTCGGCGGGGCGCTTGGCGGCGGCCGCGGAGCCGCAATCGGCGCCGTTGTCGGCGCCGGCACGGGTGCTGCGATCGCCTCCGAAGGCGAGCGGCGCCGCTCAGGCTACTATGCCTACCAGCGCGGCTGCTACATGCAGCGTCCCGACGGTTACTACGTCCGCGTCGATTCCCGGTATTGCTACTGAGCGGCTACGAGCCTTCGCGCTCTAGTTCCTTGCCGTTGCGTCCGGCATGATCTGCAACAGCGGCTCCGGATGGATCGAGACCTGACCGGCAAACGGCCGGTCATGCGCGGCGATCAAGAGCACCGAGGTGGCGACGCCGGTCGCGAACAGCCCCATTGCGATTGCCCCTCCGAGGCGGTTGTCGCAATGAACCAGGCCGATCGCCAGCAGCGCGCAGGCAGCCTGGAGGTACAGGCACCACCATTTGACCGAATTCACCGCGGCGAGGCTGACGATGATCCGCTGCCGTCGCGCATCCAGCGCCTGCTGGAGCGCGGCGATGATCTCGCGCTGAACGGTCTCCTGACCCCGGCCCTGCGGCGTCATGGTGACGACGAGCTGCAACGCTTCGGCGAGCGCCGGCGGTGTCTCCTTCAGCGATATCGCCTGATGCGCCATCATCGGCCACTCCACCGTCGCGGCCTGCCCGATATAGTCGCGCACCAGCCCGCGTAACCGTCCCTCCTGCTCGGCCGGCAGGCCCGCCGCCAGCAGCACGGCGCTTCTGAGCGCGCTGGCCTCACGGCTCACTGCCGCGCTGGCGCGGTCGCTGTCACCCCAGACCTGCGCCGCGGTGAAGGCGACGAACAGGCCGAAGATGATGCCGAGCACCGGCAGCATGCCGGGCGAGATCGCCTTCAGCGATTTCGCGCGCTCCTCCGTCGCGATCATCGCGACGGCGGCGAAGATGGCCGCGGCCAGCAGAAAGGTGAATCCGAAGATCACCAGCGCCATCCACGGCACCGGCAAATTGTGCAGCCAGTCGCTCATTGTGTCCTTGTCACTTGATTCGGAGCCTAGATCAGCCGCATCCCGCGCAGGCTGGCGTGCCCGCTCTTGCCGACGATGATGTGGTCGTGCACGGCGATGCCGAGCGGTTTTGCGATGTCGATGATGGCCTTGGTCATCTGGATGTCGGCCTGGGACGGCGAGGGATCGCCGGAAGGATGGTTGTGCACCAGGATCAGCGCGGTTGCCGAGAGTTCAAGCGCGCGCTTGATCACCTCGCGCGGATAGACCGGGGTGTGGTCGACGGTGCCGGTCTGCTGCACCTCGTCGGCGATGAGCTGGTTGCGCTTGTCGAGGAAGAGCAGACGGAATTGCTCCTTGTCGGCAAACGCCATGCTGGAGCGGCAATAGTCGATCACCTCGTTCCACGACGACAGAGCGTTGCGGCTGTTGACCTCGCCCTTGGTCACGCGGCTCGCCGCGGCTGCGATCAGCTTGAGCTGGTTGATGGCGGATTCGCCGACGCCTTCGACCTCGCGCAGCCGTGCGACAGGCGCATGAACGACCTCGGCGAACGAGCCGAACGTCTTGATCAGCGTCTTTGCGAGCGGCTTGGTGTCGCGACGTGGCAGCGCCGGAAACAGCGCCATCTCCAGCAGCTCGTAGTCGCTCAGCGCATCCGGACCTGCGCTATAGAAGCGCTCGCGCAGCCGCTCGCGGTGGCCGTGATAGTGCGGCGGCTCGGCAGGCTCGGGCGACTTGGGCGGGACGCTGGATTTGGCGGGCATCGCGCGCCAGCATCGCCGCGGGTCATTTCTTTTGCAACCGCCAATTGCGGCGATGCGGTTCTAGCGGCGCGGCTTCAACCCCGGCACCAGCGCGGCGAGCCGGTCCTTGATCGGGCGTCCGAACATCGGTCCGCCCATGCCTGACGGCGGTGGGCCAGGCGGAGGTCCACCGCGCATGCCCGGCGGGGGTGGTGGCGGACCGGCGTGCCCGACGGTCGCGTCAGTGCGGCGGTCGACGCCGAGCGTCAGTGTCGCGACGTAGCGGTCGCGCTCCTCCTTCACGGCGCAGAAGGCGCGATGCTCGGGATCGGAGCGCTCGATCACGTGGTCATTAGCGTTGATGATCGTGCGCTGCCGGGCGCGGTCCTTGTAGGCGGGGACGTTGGTGTAGATGAACTCGTTCAGCGCGTCGGGCAGGAAGGTCTGCCCGGTCAGCACTGTGCGATCGTCGAGAAACACCTTGAAATGGATGTGCGTGGTGCGGCCGTCATACCAGCCGGGATAGATGGTGTTGAACAGGGCCCAGCCGGCCTCGTCGGTCATCTGCGTGCCACGCAGGAACGTCTTGCCGGTCGCATCGATATCGTGGCCGTCGCCCTGACCGGGATAGGCGGAGTAGAGGCCCTTCGCGTCGCAATGCCAGATATCGACCCGGGCGCCCTTGATTGCCGTGCAGGGCCCCGCCTCGATCACGCGCAGCCGCAGCGTCAGCGGCACGCCGGGCCTGCCTTCCGTGATGTCGGAACGAACGAGTTTCGGGTCGGCATAGAACGGCCCTTCCTCCGCCTGCGGCGTCAGGATGCAGGCCGGCTCGCTGGAGCTGACGGCGGGCTCGGAAGCCGCTTGCGCGCGGGTTTGCAGCAGGCCCGCAGCGCTGGCCGACACGAATCCAAGGAAGCCGCGACGCGTTGACTTGGCCAATCGTCTCTCCTGTCCGCCCCAACGAGAGATCGTGATCGGCAGGCAGGATGGCAAGATCAGGCCGTGATAATGGCCGCAATCAGATCGACGGTTTCTCGGCGTTTCGCTTCCGCGAAGGTGCTGTAACAGCCACCACCCCGGCCACAATGAGCACCATTCCGGCCAGACCAGACCAGGTCAAGCGCTCGCCAAGCAGAGCGATGCCGAGCGCAACCGCGAATCCCGCGCGCAGGTAGCTTCCGCTGGTCGTGCCGAGTGGGCCTAGCGTGTGGATCAGCCGGAAATAGATCACCATCGCGAGCGCGGTGCAGACGACCGCGAGAGCGATGACCGCTGCGATCGCCTGTGCCGTCGGTGCCAGCCTCCACGGCTGCTCGAGAGCGGCGGCCGCGGGGACCATCAAAATCGCGGCGCAGCTCATGGCGCCGGCCGCCGTCACGATTGCCGGCAGGTTCGAGAACCGTTGGCCCCAAATCGGCGCGAGCGCGTAGCTCAGGCTTGCGCCGAGCACCGCCGCTTGCGCCAGCGGCGCTGCCGTGCCGATCCCGGACCGCGCATCGATGCGCATCGTCATTGCGACGCCCGCAAGGCCAAGACCGACGCCAATGATCTTTTGGCCGCTGATCGTTCGGCGCCCGCGTCCGGTGAACATCGCGAGCGCGAGCACGAACATCGGCGGGGTTGCATTGAGCACGCCGGCGAGCCCGCTCGCGATATGCATCTCGCCCCAACTGATCAGGGTGAACGGCAATGCGCTTTGCAGCAGCCCTTGCACGAGGAAAGCGGCCCACACCGATCTCTGGCGCGGAAGGAAGTGCCCCTGCGCGCTCGCTATCAGGATCAGGAGAATTGCTGCGATCGTCACGCGCGCGGCGACCATGGTGAACGGCGGAATCGAGGGGATCGCCACCTTGATCAGCGTGAACGAACTGCCCCAGATCAGCGACAGGAGCAGCAGGAGCCAGATCTCGCGTGTGAGAAAGGTTTGCTCCGACGTTGCCTGCTGCGCCTGCGTGTTCATGCGATCTGCTCCGGGATGTGTCGGCACCATGATCCGGAGCGGCGGCGCAGGCTGGCTGAATTCGGACCTCATCGACCGATCGAGTCCGATTTCAGCTACTCGGCGGCATGGGTTGAGACTACCTTTTCGTTCATGGCGAGAATTCCGGCCCATCCGCAAGTGCTGCCACCGCATCTCGATTGGGAGACCTGCGATCGGGCGAGACTGGCGCGTGCCCACGCGTTCGACGGCCTGTTCTTCTCCGGCGTTCGCTCGACGCGGATCTATTGCCGGCCGGTCTGTCCGGTTCGCCCGGCTCGCTCCGAGAACGTCACCTTCTACGCGACCGCCGCCGCCGCCGAGCGGGCCGGCTTTCGCCCCTGCCTCCGCTGCCGGCCGGAAGCTGCGCCGGGATCGCCGGCCTGGATGGGCACGGCCACCACCGTTGCGCGCGGGATGCGCCTGATCAATGACGGCTTTCTGGATCGTGCATCCATGGCGGAGCTTGCCGTGACCCTTGGCATCGGCCCGCGCCATCTCCTGCGCCTGTTCATGCGCCATGCCGGCGCAAGTCCCAGCGAGATTGCGGCGACACGGCGCGTGCAGGAAGCCAAGCGCCTGATCGACCAGACCGATATGACATTGGCCGAGATCGCCTTCGCGGCGGGCTTCGGCAGCGTTCGCCGCTTCAACGATGCCTTTGCCGCGACCTACAAGCGGCCACCATCGTCATTTCGCCGTCGGCGATAGGCGTCGCGAAGGTGCAAGTCAGCGCCGAAGAGATCAGCCGATCTGCTTCTCGCCGTGCCGCTCCGACAGCGTGAAGATTTCGACGCCCGTGGCGGTGACGCCGACGGAGTGCTCGAATTGCGCCGACAGCGAGCGGTCGCGGGTCACCGCGGTCCAGCCGTCGGACAGGATCTTCACATGCGGCTTGCCGAGATTGATCATCGGCTCGATGGTGAAGAACATGCCGGGCTTGAGCTGCACGCCTTCGCCGGGGCGGCCGATATGGATGATGTTGGGCTCGTCGTGGAACATGCGGCCGAGGCCGTGGCCGCAGAAATCACGCACCACGCTCATGCCCTGCGGCTCGACGAAGCTCTGGATGGCGTGGCCGATGTCGCCGGTGGTGGCGCCGGGCTTCACGGCGGCGATGCCGCGCATCATCGCCTCATAGGTCACCTCGATCAGCCGCTCAGCCTTGCGCGCGATCGGGCCGATCGCATACATCCGGCTGGAATCGCCGTACCAGCCGTCGACGATGAAGGTGACGTCGATGTTGACGATGTCGCCTTCCTTCAGCGGCCGGTCGCCGGGCATGCCGTGGCAGACCACGTGGTTGAGCGAGGTACAGGTCGAGTAGCGATAGCCGCGATACATCAGCGTCGCCGGATAGGCGCCGTGGCTGAAGGCGAACTCGCGGACGAACTCGTCGATGCGCGAGGTCGGCACGCCGGGGCCGACGATGTCGGTGAGCTCGTCCAGGCACTTCGCCACCAGCGCTCCCGCCTTGCGCATGCCAGCAAAGGCGCTTGGGCCATGCAGCTTGATCTGTCCGGTCTTGCGGAGGGAGGTGTCGGTGGCTTCGACGTAGCTCATCTGGTTGCGATCTTTGGGCTCGAGGCTGCTCGCGATGCGGCGGAAGGGCTTGATTTCATGCCCTAATCTAATGATCGCGGGCCTTCATGCAAGCCAAGCTTGGCCGCCTTGCGCCGGAAAGGCGGCTCAATTCGGGACTTCTACGGTGGTTTCGACCGGCAGGGCGCCGCCGCGGACGCGGATTTCGCGGACGGGGTAGGGAACCCGGATGCCCTCGCGCTTGAAGGCGTCCCACAGCGCCAGCATGACGTCGCTCCTGACGTTGTCCATACCGTCGGGGTCGGCCAGCCAGAGAGTCAGCGAGAACTTCATTCCGGCCTCTGCAAACTCGGTCAGGATGCAGTTCGGCGGCTTGCCCTTCTGCGCGCGCGGATGGGCGGCGGCGGTCTCGATCGCGAGCTTGCAGACGAGCCTTGGGTCGGCGTCGTAATTGGTGCTGAAGGTGATCTTCACCAGCGTATTCTTGTCGGTATAGGTCCAGTTGACGACCTTCTGCGTCACCAGATCCTCGTTTGGCACCAGGAATTCACGGCCGTCGCCGGCGGCAACAGAAATATAGCGCGTCTTCATCGCGCTGATGCGGCCGGTATTGTCGCCGATCGTGACGAGGTCACCGGGCTTCACCGACTTGTCGGCGAGCAGGATGATGCCCGAGATGAAGTTGGCGACGATCTTCTGCAGGCCGATACCGATGCCGACGCCGACCGCGCCGGAGAACACGGCGAGCGCCGAGAGGTCGATGCCGACCGCGCCGAGCGCAATCACGATGGCGACGGCGAGGAGGCCGATCCGGATGATCTTGACCAGCAGCACCTGCACCGACGGCGTCAGATCGGTCGTCGAGTTGATCCGGCTCTCGGCGAAATTGCTCGCGATGTTGGTGAGCCAGAGCGCGATGATCAGAAGCGCGCCGGCCTTGATCAGCAGCAGCGGCGTCAGCCGCAGGCCGCCGAGCACAATCGCGTAGGAGTCGAGCAGGTCCACCGTCGTATCGAGCTCGCCGATGATGGAGAGGGCCGCGACGAACCACGCCGCGACCGACACCATCTGGACGATGAAGGCGTTGCGCAGCACCGAGGTCACGAGCCGGATCGCGAGCCAGGCCAGCCCCAGCTTCGCGGCGACCATCAACAGATAGCTCCGGCTCGGCCAGGTCGCATGATACATCACCACGCGGGAGATGATCACGAGCAGGGTGAACACCGCCGTGGAGGCACTGGACACCATCACACGGGCAAAGTGACGGAGCGGCAGCGGCCAGCGTATCGCGAGGCACGTCATGTCGACGCGGTTACGGATGCCGGCTTCCGCGGCATAGGCGATGCCGGCTGCGGCCAGGATCAGTCCAAACTGCAGGTAGAACCAGGGCGATAAGATCTCGGCCCCGACGCTGCGCGCGGTGGTCTGCGCGAACTCCATGAGGTCTTTGAGGTCCATGTCCATTCAGGCGGTTCTCGTCGGCGATCAGGCGGGAAGGATGATTCGAGGACGCCGCAGAATCCCACAAAGGGCGCGGCCGGACCATCGATACACCGCCATGTGATACGAGTTAAGGCCGCAAAATACGGGCAGATTGCCGCGAGCGGTCGAAAATGGGTTGGCGCGGCAGTGCGACGACGATAAGGATGCATGAGCAGGATGGTTGCTGGTCTTCACGTCGCCCCGCTTGCGGGGAGAGGTCGGATCGCATCGAAAGATGCGATCCGGGTGAGGGGGACTCTCCGCGAGTCCGTCTGTCACCGTCCCTGCGGAGACTCCCCCTCACCCCACCCTCTCCCCGCAAGCGGGGCGAGGGAGCGCCCAGCCAGTGCCCTCTGAACTGAATCGCGTCGATCTCTTGGAGTAACCCGCAGCACCGCATGGCTTCTCTCGACTCGGTCAGCATCGCCATTCTGCTCGGCGCCGTCCTGGTGATGGCCGGCATTCTCTCGAGCCTGCTCGCGCTGCGCTTCGGCGCACCGCTGCTGCTCGTCTTCCTCGCGATCGGCATGCTGGCCGGCGATTCCGGCCCCGGGCAGCTCCAGTTCGACGACGTGCGCACGACCTATCTGGTCGGTTCGGTGGCGCTCGCCCTGATCCTGTTCGACGGCGGCCTGCGGACGCGGTTTGCGAGCATCCGCACCGTGCTCGCGCCTTCGGTGGTGCTGGCGACCGTCGGCGTGCTGCTCACCGCGCTGATTACCGCTCCCTTCGCCAAATACGCGCTCGATCTGAACTGGTCGGAGTCGCTCCTGGTCGGCGCCGTGGTCGCCTCGACCGACGCCGCCGCGGTGTTCCTTCTGGTGCACACCCAGGGCCTGCGCCTGCGCCCGCGCGTCGGGGCGACGCTGGAGGCGGAGTCCGGCACCAACGATCCTTTCGCGATCTTTCTCACGCTCATGCTGGTGGAATACATCTCGCTGGGGTCGGGCACGGCGAGCCATGTGCTGTTCGAATTCATCCAGGAGGCCGTACTGGGTGCCGTCGTCGGCGTGATCGGCGGACGCTTGGTGGTCATCGCTCTCAATCAGGTGGCGCTGCCGCAGGGCCTGCATGCGCCATTCGTCACCACGGCGGCGCTCGTCATCTTCGGCGGCTCGCAGATCATGCACGCTTCCGGTTTCCTCGCGGTCTATCTCGCCGGTATCATCATCGGCAACCGTCCGACGCGCGCCCATAATTCGGTGGTGACCTTCCTCGACGCAGCGACCTGGCTCGCGCAGATCGTGATGTTCGTTCTCCTCGGCCTCCTGGTCTCGCCGCAACGGCTCGGCGCAAGTGCGTTGCCGGCCGTCGAGGTCGCCTTCGTGCTGATGCTGATCGCGCGGCCGCTGGCGGTCTTTCTCTGCCTTGCGCCCTTTCGCTTCAACTGGCGCGAAAAGATCTTCATCGCCTGGACGGGCTTGCGCGGTGCAGTCGCGATCTTCCTTGCGTCCATTCCGATGCTGGTCGGGCTGTCGAAGGCCTATCTCTATTTCGACGTCGCCTTCGTCGTCGTCATCATTTCCCTGCTGCTGCAGGGCTGGACGTTGGCGCCCGCCGCGCGGAAGCTGCACGTGGCGCTGCCGCGCGCCGAGCGTGGTCCACGCCGCGTCGAGCTGGACTTGCCCGGCCAGCTCGAGCAGCAGCTCGTCGGCTATTCCGTCAGGTCCAAGAGTCTCTATTTCCGCCGCGGCCTGATTCCGTCCTGGTCCAAGCCGACACTGGTGATCCGCAACCAGAGCATTTTGACGCCCACCGAAGCCGATCCGATCGCGCCGGGCGACTATATTTATCTGCTCGCCCCGCCGGAAAAGGCCGAATCCCTCGACCGCTTCTTCGTCGACATGCAGCCGAGCTCGGCGCCGGATCCGCATCTGCTGGGTGACTTCATGGTCTCCGGCGAGCACACGCTCGCCGAGCTCGCCGAGATCTACGGCGTGAAGGTGAGCGAGGATGAGGGCAGGCTGACCCTGGCCGATTATTTCGACGTTCACCTCGACCGCGCACCGAAGGAGGGCGCGGAGCTCGCGCTCGGCGAGATCGTGCTGGTGGCCCGCTCGATCTCCGGTGGCCGCGTCAACGTCGTCGGCCTGCGCCTGCCGGAGGACGAGGAGAAGCCCGAACCCGTGACGCGCGCACAGGCCCTGCGGCGCAAGCTCGCCGACCTCTGGACGTCGGTGGCGGGGATTTAGTCCGCTCTTTGTCATTCCGGGGCGCGCGTAGCGCGAACCCGGAATCCATTTCACCGCGGAATAGGCGACGAAATAGCTTCCGGGCTCGCCCTTCGGACGCCCCGGAATGACGAGTGTGGGTACGCGGGAACCTGCCACCAAATCGCCGCAACCGCCGAAAGTTTCCGCTGTTCCCTGAGGGTTGCAACCGGAACGCATGCCCGTGCGGCTCGTTCTTAGCCGCATAACGGTCAACCTATGTGACAGGAGCAGTCCATGCGAAAACTCATCTTGCCAGCCATTGTCGCGATCGGCCTCGGATCGGCCGTGCCGGCGATGGCCTATGACACAGGCGACCAGATCTCGATGCAGGTCGCGCTCGATGTCGCGACCGACATCGGCGTTGTGACGGTCTCGCACACGAACTTTCTCGGCGACGAATGGGAGATCGACGGCCGCGACCGCACCGGTCGCTGGATGGAGGTCTATGTCGACGCCAGGACCGGCGACGTGCGCAACGTCGAGCGCGGGTGGTAGGCCCTCATGATCGCGGAATGACGCGATGAAATAGCGTCATTCTCACCTGTCGTCCCGGGGCGCGCGAAGCGCGAGCCCGGGACCCATAACCACAGGGAGTAGTTGGACGAAGGCTCGTGGTTACCAGTCTCGCGCCACAATTTTTCCCTGTGGTTATGGGTCCCCGCGTTCGCGGGGACGACGGCTGCGAGTGGGGCCCGCAGATTGCCTCTAGCCAGCCACCGCCCTCACGACAACACCTTCACCCCGCCGAACGAGGTCACCCGACCCTGCTTCAGCATCACGATCTGCGTCGCGAGCTGGCGCAGCTCGGCGACGTCGTGGCTGACATAGACCATCGGCACATTGGCCTCGTCGCGCAGCCGCACCAGGTAGGGCAGGATCTCGAGCTTGCGGCCTTCGTCCAGCGCGCCGAGCGGCTCATCGAGCAGCAGCAGGCGCGGCTTTGACAGCAGCGCGCGTCCGAGCGCAACGCGCTGGCGTTCGCCGCCGGAGAGTTTTCCGGGGCGGCGATCGAGCAGGGCGCCGATGTCGAGCAGGTCGACGATGCGCTTGTGCTGCGCGGGATCGAGCGCAAGGCCGTTCATGCGACGGCCGTAGTCGAGGTTCTGCGCGACGTCGAGATGCGGAAACAGCCGCGCGTCCTGGAAAACATAGCCGATGCGACGGCGATAGGTCGGGACATGGATGCCCGCCGCGGTATCGTCGACGACGTCGCCGTCGATCGCGATGGTGCCGCGGTCCGGACGCAAGAGGCCGGCGATCATGTTGACGAGCGAGCTCTTGCCGGCGCCGGAAGCGCCGAACAGGCCGGTGACGCGTCCCTCGCTGGTGAAGGATGCGTGCAGCGAGAACTCACCAAGGCGTTTTTCGACGTCGACGCGCAGCATGGTCAGTTTCCATGCAGCCGCGCGGTGGCGCGGCGGGCGAACCATTCGGCGGCGATCAGCGCACCGAGCGCGAGCACGATCGAGATGATGACGAGCCGGCCCGCGGCCGCGTCGCCATCGGGCGTCTGGATCAGCGAATAGATCGCCGACGAAATCGTCTGGGTCTCGCCGGGAATGTTGGAGACGAAGGTGATGGTGGCGCCGAACTCGCCGATCGCCTTGGCGAAGCCGAGCACCATGCCGGCCAGCACGCCGGGCAGCGCGAGCGGCAGCGTCACCGTGAAGAAGACCTTCCAGGGCGCGGCGCCCAGGGTCTCGGCCGCCTGCTCGAGCCGGCGATCGATCGCCTCGATCGACAGCCGCATCGGCCGCACCAGAAGCGGAAACGCCATCACGCCGCAGGCAAGCGCCGCGCCGGTCCAGCGGAAGGCGAAGACGATGCCGAGATAATCGGCGAGAAAGCCGCCGACGAGGCCGCGGCGGCCGAAGGTGAGAAGCAGGAGATAGCCGGTGACCACCGGCGGCAGCACCAACGGCAGGTGCACCAGCGCATCGATGACCGATTTGCCCCAGAAGTCGCGGCGGGCGAGCAGCCATGCCAGCGCAATGCCGAACGGCGTCGCCACCAGCGTCGCGATGACGGCGACCCTGAGCGAGAGCAGGATCGCCGTCCATTCCGCAGGCGTGATCTCGGACATCAAGCCGCAAACATCAGGTTGTCGGGCTGACCAGGAACTTGAAGCCGTATTTCTCCAGAATGGTCTTGGCCGCCGACGAGCGCAGGAAGGCGAGATAGTCGCTGGTCTCCGGCTTCGCGGTCGTGGTCGCCGCGACCGGATAGATGATCGCGGGATGCGAGTCCGCCGGGAAAGTGCCGACGATCTTGACGCCGGGCTCGACCTTGGCGTCGGTCGAATAGACGATGCCGAGCACGGCCTCGCCTCGCGCCACCAGCGTCAGCGCGGCGCGCACGCTCTCGGCCATGGCGAATTTCGGCTCCGCGGCCTGCCAGGCGCCAAGCTTCTCCAGCGCGGCCTTGGCATATTTGCCGACCGGCACCGACTTCACGTCGCCGGTCGCGATTTTGCCATCGCCGGCGAGCTTTGCGAGGTCGAAGCCCTGCGCGATCGTGACGTTGTTGATCTCTGAGTCCTTCGGCGCGATCAGCACGATGCTGTTGCCGAGCAGGTTGACGCGGGTCGGCTCGTTGATGGTCTTCTTGCTGACGGCGTAGTCCATCCAGTCGGTGTCGGCGGAAACGAACACGTCGGCCGGCGCGCCCTGCTCGATCTGCTTGGCGAGCACCGAGCTCGCGGCATAGCTGACACTGAACTTGATGCCGGTCTTGGCGGTGTAGGCGGCGTCGATCTCGTCGAGCGCGTTCTTCATCGAGGCGGCGGCGAACACGGTGATGGTCTTGTCCTCGGCGGCGGCGGGCGAAAGGCTCGCGCCCGCGAGGATCACGAAAGCGGTGAAAAGTCCGGCAATACGAAACATGGGGTGCGCTCCGTGCGAGATCGCGCGCAATCGCACGCGCAGATCTAGCGTTGGGTGGGTCATGCATTGCGACGGGCGGAAGCGCTGTTCCACGGGTCCCCGCAACGGCTTACGGCCGACGGGGATATCGCATATGCGAAGATAGCAGGCCGAGGCTTTAGGGCAAAGGCGACCGTTTGTCTAACGCATGATCCGCACCCGAAGGGGCCGCGTGCGCGCAAAGTGCGCGGCGGTTTTCCGAAAAGATCATGCGCAAACAACAGCGTAACGGGCCTATTGCGTCGGCAGGATCGCGATCGAGACCGCATTGTCCTTGGCCCCGCTGATCTGAAGCACGAAGGGCTGCGCCGCAAGCTCGTATTTCATGGTTTTGCGGATGCCGTCGCAATCGGTCGCGCCGCTGAACGCTACGGGCTTGAGGAAATGCCCATCCTGCACCAGGTCGACCCAGGCGCCGGCCGAGAGGCTGACCGTGTAAAGCCCCGCCTTGGGCGCGGTCTTGAAGCTCGCAAAGCCGGCAAAGGTGCCCTCCTTCGGCGCACGCTCCGGGGGCGTCGGCAGCTTGGCGTCCGCGGGTGCGACCAGCGTCAGCGTGACGGCGGACGACGGCAGCGCCACCTGTTCGCTGCCTGACACCAGCTTCGCACGGTCCGGCGCGGTGAGCGCGGCGCGCTCGCGCTCGATCGGCCATTTGAACTTGTCGCAGCCGCTCGGTTCTTCGGCCGCCAGAGCGGAGGTCGCACCGAGCGAGAGCGCAGCGAGGATGGTGAGGGCGCGCATGTCAGGTCTCATCGTTGGCCGCGCGGAAGACGCGGGGCTTGCGGTCAGGCTTGTTGAACAGCGGGAGGCGCATCCCGACAGGCCCGCCCGGCTTACGGCGGAGCGGCAAGCCGATCCTAGCGCATTCGCGCGGTGCGAACCAACTCTCTAGTTCGTCATCCTGGATCTGCGCTTATGCTTGTCCGGGACGACAGCCGTGGGTTGGCGGCAGCGTGCAGATGTATGCTACGGCTTCGCATCCGGCGCGCGCAGCACGGCTTTGCAGGCGGCGGGCATCTGCGCCAGCGTCATTGGCGGCTTTGGCTTGGGAGGGATCGGTGGCGGTTTCGGGTGCAGCACCGAGTCCTTGAACCAGTAGTCGAGGTCGGCGGGCTTGCAGCCTTCGTCCTCGGACTGTGGCTTCTGTCCCTCGCATTCGGTCGCGCCCGGCGGACAGCGCATGCGGATGTGGAAGTGATAGTCGTGACCCCACCAGGGCCTGATCTTCGACAGCCAGGAGCGGTCGCCCTTGGCCTCGCGGCACAGCGCCTTCTTGATCGCGGCATTGACGAAGATGCGCTGCACGGCGGGCTCCTGCGCTGCGTCGCGCAGCACCTGCACATGTCCGGGCGTAAACACGCGCGGATCGATGTCGAGCCGGTCCTCGCGCACCATCATCACCGCCGACATCTCCTCGCGCTCCTCGCGCGAGAGCCGGCGGTCGGGCATCGGCGTCAGCCAGATGTCGGCATCGAGGCCGATCTGGTGGCTGGCATGGCCTGACAATGCAGGGCCGCCGCGCGGCTGGCCGATGTCACCGACAAGGATGCCGGGCCAACCGGCATCCCTGTGCGCCCTGGCCGCGAGTCGCTTGATCAGTGCGATCATGTCGGGATGGCCCCAGTTGCGATTGCGCGACAGCCGCATCACCTGCCAATTGTCGCCGTTGAGCGGCATCTGCGCGGCGCCGCCGATGCAGCCCTTGGCGTAGTTGCCGATCACATGCGCGGGGCCGGTCGAGGGCAGGAGTTTGCGCGCGAACAGCTCCTTGGCGCCGAGCTTGGGATCGTTGGGGTTGGCGAGCGGCGGCAATGGCTTCGGAGCGACGCTGCCCTTGTCCTGGGCCAGCGCGGCGCCGGCGTGCAGGAGAGCCAACAGGAGCAGGAGAGGGGTGATGCGGCGGGGACTCATGCTGATGCTGTTATAGCCGAACACTGCGTCAGGGTTAAGAATGAGTGCGACCCTGTTCGCGCTGGTCCAGCGCGAGCTTGCGCGCAACACCACGATCCACATTTCCAACTCACCTCGCCGAAAGTCGCAGTCCGCAGGACCGCATTTTAACGTCGCGATAACCCTGTCCTGCGCTGACAAAAATTCGTGCGTTGGGCGAGAAGCGGCCGCGTTCTGCATACAAGAGGGCGCCTCTTCGGAATTGGTTCATGTGAAGAGCGTGTTTTTGCGTCATCTCGCTCTCCGATTGCGACGAAGGGATCAGCTTCGTGCGCTGGATGAGGCTGCCGAGCCTCGCAAACGGGCAAAGAGCTGCCGCCTCGTCAGCGTAAGAGCACGCGCACCGTTGCCGAGGCTGCCGAACATTACTGTTTTTTCAGACACTTGCCTGAAGACTTGCGGTCGCTGGGCGCGAGTGGGGCGTGTGACGTTGAGTTTGGGGTCTCGAAAAGCAAGAAAACGAAAGCGGTCGGCCTGGACCGGCAGGCGCACGCGCACGACCGGCGCGATTGCGCCAACTCCGCAAAGCTCATCCGTCGAGATCGACGAACTCATGCGCAGCCGCGCGGAGACCGCGATCGCGGACGCGCGCAAGTCCCATGAGCGCCTGCGCCAGGCGATCGACATCCTGCCGCAGGGCATCGTCTTTCTCGATGCCGAAGGCCGCTACGTTCTCTGGAACAGGAAATACGCCGAGATCTACAGCAAGACCGCCGATCTCTTCGAACAAGGCGCGCGCCTCGAAGATACGCTGCGCATCGGCGTCGCGCGCGGCGACTATCCCGAGGCGATCGGCCACGAGGACGAGTGGATCGCCGAGCGGTTGCAGAAGCTCTATCAACCGGGCGGACGCCATGAGCAGAAGCTGGCCGATGGCCGCGTCATCCTGATCGAGGAGCGGCTGACCGACGACGGAGGTGTCGTCGGCCTGCGCGTCGACATCACCGAATTGAAGCGGCGCGAGGCCTCGTTCCGTCTGCTGTTCGATGGCAATCCCGTTCCCATGATCGTCTGCGCACGCGACGACGAGCGCATCCTCGGCGTCAACGATGCCGCGGTCGCCCATTACGGCTACAGCCGCGCCGAGTTCGAGAAGCTCACGATCCGGTCCTTGCAGGCGTTCGACAGCCAGCCGCCCTGGACCGCCGACCGCTCCAGCGAGGAGCAGGCCGCCCGCACCTGGAAGCACGTCAAGGCCGACGGCGCGCTGATCGACCTTGCGATCTATTCGCGCGAGCTGACCTATGCCGAGCGGCCCGCGGTGCTGCTCGCGCTGATGGACATCACCGAGCGCAAGCGCGCAGAGGCGCGACTCGCCTTCATGGCCCAGCATGACGGGCTGACCGGCCTTCCGAACCGCAACCTGCTGCGCCAGCAGATGGACGAGATGCTGCTGCACACGCGCCGCAGCGCCGAGAAGGTCGCGGTGCTGATGCTGGGGCTCGACAATTTCAAGGCGGTCAACGACACGCTGGGACATGCGATCGGCGACAAGCTGCTGCGCGGCGTATCCAAGCGGCTGCGCTCGACGCTGCGCGAGGAGGATGCGCTGGCACGGCTGAACTCGGACGAGTTCGCGATCGTGCAGAGCGGGCTGACGCGCCCCGAGGACGCGGTGATGCTGGCGAAGCGCCTCCTCGAGGCCATCGCCGATCCCTATCTGCTCGACGGTCATTCCGTGGTGATCGGCGCCTCCATCGGCATTACGATGGCGCCCGGCGACGGCGATGATTCGGAGAAGCTGCTCAAGAGCGCCGACATGGCGCTGTCGCGTGCCAAGACCGATGCCCGCGGCACATTCGCGTTCTTCGAGGCCGCGCTCGATGCCAGGGCGCAAAGCCGCCGCAAGATCGAGGTCGAGCTGCGCGATGCGATCCAGAACGACGTGCTGCGGCCCTATTACCAGCCGCTGGTCGATCTCTCGAGCGGACGCATCACCGGCTTCGAGGCGCTGGTGCGCTGGCCGCATCCGGAGCGTGGCATGGTCTCGCCGGCCGAGTTCATTCCGGTCGCCGAGGACACCGGGCTGATCAATCCGCTTGGCGGATTGATGCTGCGCCGCGCCTGCCTGGATGCTGCGACCTGGCCGGACGACGTCCGTGTCGCCGTCAATCTGTCGCCGCTCCAGTTCCGCAGCGGAAATCTGCTCTCGATCGTGACCGACGCCCTGAAGCAGTCTGGCCTGCCGCCGCGGCGGCTCGAGCTCGAGATCACCGAGACGCTGCTGCTCGAGAAGAGTGCCCAGGTGCTGGCGACGCTGCATGCGCTGCGCGCGCTCGGCGTGCGCATCTCGATGGATGATTTCGGCACCGGCTATTCCAGCCTCAGCTATTTGCGCAGCTTCCCCTTCGACAAGATCAAGGTCGACCAGTCCTTCGTGCGCGATCTCGGCGCCAACCGCGAGGCGCAGGCGATCATCCGCTCGATCGTCAGCCTCGGCAAGGGCCTGGGGGTCACCATCACCGCCGAAGGCGTCGAGACCGAGGCCGAGTTGAGCTGCCTCCGCGCCGAAGGCTGTGACGAGGGACAGGGTTTTCTGTTCAGCAAGGCCCGGCCCAACGCCGAGATCATCAGCTTGCTGGCAGCGCAGCGCGGGATCGACGGCGACGACGCAGCCTTAGTGGCCTAGCGTCTGGACGTCCACCTCCAGGACGTTGACGCGCGCACTTGCAATTGTAATTGGCTTTTTCGGGCTCTTTATCACGGCTGTCGTAGCGGGAATTGCGGTCCACGCCATGCGCTCCGCGCTAACCGATGGCGGGAGTGACGGTGAGCGATCCCAGTAGCGACGAGGTGATCGAGTAAGTGTGGTCAAGCGTCGGAATTAACCACCAACTCTGATTCAATTTTAATAAGACAATAATGCTGCTTGTTAGCGTAAACCGCGCAGATCAACGTTGCAGCGCGGCCATTTTCTGGACGTCGGCGGGACCGGGAAACTGACTCCGTAAAGCGCGATCGCAATCGCTGCGGTCGTTCGATGGGAAGTTGCCTTCTCATTTGGAGCGTCTCGTCATGATCGAACGTCGTGCCATGAAGCGCATACCGATCAACCGGGCGGCGCTGCTGTCATTTGATGAAATTCGTGGGCCTCATCCATGCATGGTGCGCGATATGAACGCCTTGGGGGCCTGCATCTCCGCGCCGTACTACATATTTGCCAACGAATTTGTGCTGTCGTTCGACGGTCATTCCGGAATCTTCATCTGCCGTGTCGTGTGGAGAAAGGGGACGCTTTGCGGTGTTTCCTTCCTCCTGCGTCGTCGCGCGCCGAGATTGGCGAACGATTCCGGCGAGCCCACAAATGTGGTGCGACTTGATCGCCAGATCGCGTACCGCGGCGGGCGTCCTTAGCTTGGAAGCGTCCGCATAACTCTCGCGCGCCGACGCGCGCCGCTAGGCGGCGTCGCGCAGACCCGCCAGAAACGTATCCACGCTCTTCATCAGCGCCGACGCGTGCTGGCCGAGCTCACCCGATGCGACCATGACATTGCCGGCGAGCGCACGCGATTGATCTGCGGCCTGGCTGGCGCCGGCGACATTGGCCGAGACGTCGGTCGTGCCGGCGGAGGCCTGCTGCACGCTGCGGGCGATCTCCCGTGTCGCCGAGCCCTGCTCCTCGACGGCCGCCGCGATGGTGGTGGCGATGCCACTGATCTCGCGGATGGTGTCGCTGATGCCGGAGATGGCGGTGACGCAGTTGCCGGTCGCCGCCTGGATCGCCGTGACCTGGCTCGCGATCTCGTCGGTCGCCTTCGCGGTCTGGCTGGCCAGTTCTTTCACTTCGGACGCAACGACCGCAAAGCCGCGGCCGGCCTCGCCGGCGCGGGCCGCCTCGATCGTGGCGTTGAGCGCCAGCAGATTGGTCTGGCTTGCGATCTCGCTGATCAGGCGCAGCACGTCGCCGATGCGCTCGGCGGCGCTGGCGAGGCTCGTGACCATCTCCGTCGTCTCGGTGGCCTTGACCACCGCGCCGCTCGCGACCTGGCTGGAATGGGTGACCTGACGGCCGATCTCGCTGACCGACGACGCCAGTTCCTCGGTCGCCGCAGCGACGGCGCTGACGCTGGTCGAGGCTTCCTCGGAGGCCGTTGCCGCGGCGGATGCGCGCTGTGAGGTGCCGTTGACGCTCGTGGTGATCTCGCCGGCGACATTTTGCATCCCCTCGGTCGCCTTGGCCACCGCTGCGACCACGCCCTTGACGTCGGCTTCGAAGCGATCGGCCATCTGACGCTGCAGCGCCTGCTTCTCGATCTCCGCCTTGGCCTTGGCAGCCTCTTGCGCCTCGCGCAGCGTGCCCGCCTCGAGCATGTTGCGGCGGAACACGTCGACCGCCTTGGCCATGGTGCCGAGCTCATCCGGGCGCTCGCTGCCGGGAATGGTGACGCTGGTGTCGCCGCTCGAGAGCCGGTTCATGACCGCGGTGATCGCTGTGAGGGGCCGCGACAGGCCGCGTCCGAGCAGCAGCGCCAGCAGGATCGCGACCGCAAGGATCGCGACCGTGCCGAGGATCAGATTGCGCTCCGCCGTGGCGAACGCGGCCTCATATTCGGTCGTGTCCTTGATGATTTCGAGCACGCCGACCGGCTGACCGGCATAGTTCTTGATCGGTCCGGCATAGACCTCGACAGGATGGCCGTCGAGCTCGGCCTCCCGCAGCAGCGGCGGACCGTCGATCGCCGCCTTCAATTCGTCCGGCCTGGCGATTGCGTTGTCGCCGAAAGTCGAAGACAGCTTGTTCAGCGACTGGCCGTCGACGGAGTAGACGGCGAGATCGATGCCGAAACGCTTCTTGGCGCGGTCGACGAATTCCTTGCCGAAGGCGGCGCCGACGTCGACATTGGCGAGGTTTTTTCCGTCGCGGACGATCGGCGTCATGCCGAAGATGCCGAGGGCTTCCCGGCCCGGCTCGACGCCGACGATCGGGCGACCGGTCTTGAGGGCCTCGACCACGGTGGCGCGGCGGGCGGAGACGTCGTCACCAAAGCTCTTGGGGGTGTGGACGCGGAAGAAGGAGATCGCCGGGGGAAGCTGGAAGGTGATGAGCGGAATGCCCTGCGCCTTCAGCGCCTTGTTGGCGTCGCCGAGCAGCGTGAGCAGGCTGTCGCGGTCGCCCTTGGCGATGGCGTCGCCGACCGGCGGCAGCGCCGCGATCGCGGACGAGACCGCCAGCGCGGCGCGCCCCTCATAGTCGATCGCCGCGATCACGCTTTCATATTGCAGCTTGAGCTGCTGATCGAGCGCGAGCCGTGTCAACGCCCGCTGCTGGGTAATCGAAAAGCCGGAGAGGATGGCGCAGGCAACCGCAACGGTGAGCGCGATGGCGAGAATCAGGCGAGCGGCAATCGACTTGATCTTGGGCATCGAAAATTCCCGGCATTCCAGATCTTGATCTTGGTTTTGCGGAAAGGTCTCAGAAAATGCTTAACAACAAACGCGGCCCGGCCCCCGTGATTCAACGGAGCCGCTACCATGCTTTTGCATGACTCAATGCAGTAATGCGCATGGAGAAGTTGGTCATTCCGCGTATCGCGAGACGAAGCGCCGCAGTTTCATCCGCCCGGATCAACGGCCCTCGGCCAGGATCAACTTGCCGACATCCTCGTAATGCGTGTCGCGCGCCTGGATCTGCTGGGCGATCGCGTGCATGTCACGAAATCGTCGCTCGAACGGATTGCTGCGGAACACGGCGGTCGCGCCCGCCATGTGATAGGCGGCGTCGACCACCCTGGCCGACTGATGGATGGTCCAGGTCGCGGCCAGCCGGACCGCGGTGCGGTGTGCATTGCTGAACTCGCCGGTCGCGCTGAGGTCACGCCACATCGCGTTCGCCGTCGCGTAGAGATAGGCGCGGGCCGCGCGAAGATCGCCTTCGGTGCGTCCGATCAGGCCCTGGACGGCCTGATTGTCGCGCATCGCGCTCGCGGCGAGCGACTGATGCTTTCCGCGCGCCAGCGCAATGGCGGCCTCGAGGGTGGCGCGTGCCACCCCGAGCGAGACCGCGGCAAATCCGAGGCTGAAGGCCGAGCCGGTGCCGAGCCTGTAGATCGGCCCCGGCTCGCGCAAAGCCTGGGGCACATCACGAAACGTCGCGAAGCGCTCGGGGATGAAGAGGTTACGCACTTCATAGGAATCAGTCCCGGTGCCGGCGAGCCCAATCGCGTTCCAGACGTCGTGGAGCGTCGCGCTCGCAACCGGAAACAGGATGGTGCGCACCTCCGGCGAGCCGTCGGCATGCCTGCGCGGCGTGCCGTCCCCGCTGAGGATGCGGACGTGGGCGCCCAGCCAGTTCGCCTGGCGCGAGCCCGAGGCAAAATCCCAGCGCGCGGTGGCGCGATAGCCGCCCTCGACCGCGCGCGCCTCATGCGCGATCGCGCCCCAGGCGAGGATGCCGGGCGGCGTATTGAAAATCTCATGTGCGGTGTCGTGGTCGAGCGAAGCGGCGATCATCGCGCAGACGCTGCACTGGCCGAGACACCACGCGGCCGACGCATCCGCCTTCGCGATCTCCTCCAGCATCTGCATGAAAACGTCGGGCGCAGCCTCGGCGCCGCCGAGGCTCTGCGGCAGCAGCGCGCGATAAAGCCCGTTCTCGATCAGCGCTGAAACGACGGCTGGCGTCAGCCGCCGCGTCCGCTCGATCTCATCCGCCTCGCCCGCAATCAGCGGTGCAAGTGCCCGTGCCCGCTCGACGAGGCTAACCCCCGGAGTTGCGTCCATGCGCGCGTTTCCTCGCCCATTCTGTCGCGAGCGATAAGAAGCACGATGGTGGTCTATTTGGTGGGCAGGATCAAGGTGGCGCCCCCGTCATTCCGGGCTCGCGCCAACAGACGCGCCGGGATCGCTGCAGCATCGTTGAAGCGCAGCGAAATCCGGGGCTCTGGTTTCAGCGAATGCAATCATCCCGGATTGCGCTCCGCTCCATCCGGGCTACACGAAAGTTTTGGAGCAAAGCGGGCACAGCCAGCTCGTACTCCCTATGGATCCATCGAGAACGACCCAAAGCCGATGTGACCCCGCGCACTCTGGTCGGTGCATACGCGGCAAACCGGCCTTGGGCCTTGGGAACGGAACTGTCTTGCGTCAGTCCTCGTCCTCGGACAGCGCACGACGCCGATCTACGGCCTCACTCATATCGTGCAGTACAAAGATCGCGAGGGCCGCCAAGCGCTGCCTCTGTTCTTGACCAAGCGTTTTGTAGAGTGGCTGCCACGCCTCGGCGAGCTTATCCAGATCGGCTGATCGTTGAGCCAATGCTTCGGACCGTCGCTGCAAAAAGGCGATGGGGTCACGATTGCGCATCGCTTCGACACGGCTTTCGTCGGCCCGTCGACCCACCGTTTCCTGAATCTTTGCAATACGCGCCTTTCGATCCTCCGCCCTGGCACGAATAGCGCTCTCTACAGGCGGCCAAAGCTTTTCCTGGTCGGGTGTCAACTGCAGCGCGGCCTTCACGAGATCAATCCTCATGTCAGTCAGATTGTTCCGGTCGGTCGCATTCAAGCGTTCCGGAGACGCGGGAGCAGAGGTTTGCGCGTTTTGGGCGTTGGCAATCGAGGATGCGGTAAGGAAGAGTGCGGTTGTACCGGCCACGACGATCTTCAACATCGGCGATCTCCCTGGATAAGAGGCCCCCAAAGCAGACCGAAAAGTGGTCACGCACCGTATGGTTCAGTTGACTTAAATCAAAGGAGCCGGAGAAGTTTTTTGGTGCGTACTGACGGAGCTTCTGGACGCCCGCAGTAGCTTGCGCGCGCGGTGTCAGGCGGCGCGCTGGTTGTGTCGCGACGAGAGATTCGGGCACAACACGAGCTTGCCCTCGAGGCCGCCGGCCTCGAGGCGGCGGTGAGCATCGGCGACCTGGTCGAAGGAGATCCGCTCGGCGATGCGCGGCCGGATGGCACCTTTTGCCAAAAGCCCGAACAGCCGCTCGAGGTCCTCCTTGAACCAGGTGGGATGCCGCGCCCGCATTGCATTTACGGAGTAGAAGCGGGCCCGCTTGCTGCCGGACAGCAATCTCCACAAGTAAAGGCGCGCGATCTCCATCACGATGGGAAGCATGCGACGCTGTGCCTGCACGCTCGCCGAGAAGCCGATGGCACAGAGCAGACCGCCTGGCTTGAGCGCCGCGTATGAGCGGCGATAGCCGTCTTCGCCAACGCCGTCGACGATGACGTCGAACCCTCCCGGCAGGACCCGTGTGAAGTCCTCATGCTCGTAGTCGATCGGCGTTGCCCCTAGCTCTCGGACGAGCGCCATGTGCTCGCCGCGCGCGGTGCCCCACAGCTCGAGGCCGGCCAGTCTCCCGAGCACGAGCAACGCCTGGCCGACGGCGCCGGCGGCGCCGTGCACGAGCACGCGCTGACCTCGCTGGACTCGGGCGGCGCGGTAAAGAAGCTGATATGCGGTCGTCCAGCTCAAGATGAGCGTGGCCGCCTCCGCGGCGTCTACGCCCACCGGCACACGAGCCACGTCGTTCGCCCGCAGCGTGCGATAGTCGGCGTTTGACCCGACCACCGTCATGTCGGCCACGCGCTCGCCAATCTGAAAGTCGCGCACGCCTTCGCCGAGCTGATCGATCTCCCCGACCACGTCGTAGCCCATGACGAACGGCGGCCGGAGGCGCATCGTTTGCGGGTATAGATGACGCCTGATCAACACCTCGGTGTAGTTGAGGCTCGACGCGAGGACCCGCACCCGCACCTCGCCCCGGCCGGCGGTCGGCAGCGGAGCGTCGACCACCTCCAGCCTCTCGGGATCACCGAAGCGGCTGACTTGAACAACGCGATTGCGCGGCTCCATCATGGGCGATCAACTTGCAATGTCGCAATCCAGCGCAAGGACGCGGGCACACTTCCTCGACACCTTTACATCGCCACGTCGGCAAGCATCTAGAATATGGCCAGCCTGAAGTTCCACCTTGACCTGGCTCAAATCTGCCAGGCCCCCAGCAGACTGCGAAATCGCCGCGGCGTTTGCCACGTCCCGGAAATTGGAACTCCCTATGATGTTACCCATACGCATTTTGCAATTGTGCCGCGGTGCGCCTGAATCTAAGTCCCCGATGATCCCCGAGACGAGAATTCGGATCGCGGATCGCGTTTGGAGATTTGTTTTTGAGATTGAGAGCTTCCGCGGCTGAATTGGATTTCGGAGCGCGTAGCGTCGGCGGATTTAAACAAAGTTTGAGGCTGCCGCCCTATGCCGCTCGAAATGCGATGCGTCGGATGGAGCGCGGCGGGCCACAGTGACGCTTCCCAGCGGAATTGGTAATCGACTTCTGGCAGCATTACCGGCGGCGGACTTCGATCTGCTGGCGCCAGAGCTGGAGACGGTCGCGCTCGAGCGGGATTCGGTCGTGTCGCAGGCGGGTGACCAGACCGAACACCTCTTCTTCCCTCATAGTGGCGCCATCTCGGTGATGGTCGACATGGCGAACGGGCAGACGGTCGCCAGCGCCGCGATCGGGCGCGAGGGAGCGGTCGGCACTCTATCCGTGCTGGGGCCGTCCCCTGTAGCCGTTACCGCCATCGTTCGTGCCGCGGGCACCGCCTCGCGGATCCCCGCATCGCGGTTCCACACCGCTTTCGGCCGGAGTCCCGCGATCCGCCACGCAGTCCAGATTCACTTCAAGGCGATGCTGATACAGTTTCAAATCGGCGGGGCCTGCAATGCGCTGCATCCGGTCCAAGCTCGCATGGCACGCTGGCTGCTCCAGCTTCGCGATCGCATCGACGATGACGTCCTCCCGCTCACCCAGGAGGCGCTGTCGCAAATACTGGGTGTGCGACGGCCGACGGTGACGCTCCTGATGCGCAATCTGCGCGCTTCCGGAGCGATCAGATCCGAACGGCGAGGCGAGATCGAGATCGACCAATTGCGGCTCGCAGAGGCGGCATGCGAATGCCGCGATACCATGCGTCTCGAACTCGAAGATATCTTCTCGACGAACCTCGCCTGATCTCTTATCCACCTCCAGGTGCGTTCCTGCCGATCAGACCAAAGACGATCATGACGAGGCTGATGGCGCCGACAGCTCCCGAGGCCTGCCCGACGGTCCGCATCAGGGCGACAGGATCATTGGACCACGGCGTCATGTCCCACATGGACAGGAAGTACAAGACGGCGAGCACCAGCAGCACCGTGCCGAGCAAGCAAAGAAGATCGAGCCCGCACCCTCCTCGGAGTCACCGGATCGGACGGCAGGCACGGTCGAGCAGACCCGTCCCGCCCCCACTGAACAGTCAAAGAAAATGACGGCCGGTGAGGCCGAGCAAGCACCATCCCAGCAAAAGGTGGGGCAGGACTGCGACTAAGCGCGGGGACAATGATTTCGGTTTGCGATTAGGGGGCCGAAAGGCCCCCTTTGAGAGTCCAATCGCGCTCCCCAAAGAGACCAAGAGGGAGGCCGCAAGCGGCCTGCCTGAGAGCCTTCACTTAAGCTTTGTTCCGGCGTCGTTCCGGGTGCATACTGGTTCCATCACCGCACACGGCACCGTTGCGTCGATCGGTGATGAGAACGCCGGTTGCGCTCCCGCCCAATTCACGTAGGGAAAGGAGAGTGCCATGGGACGACGCTCACACTCCCACACATTTGACGACAATCTGAATGCGGAGAGAGCCCGCATCATCGCGGAACTGGAAAACACACAGCCAGGACCGCAACGTGATCTTCTAGAAAGCAAACTGCGCCAGCTCGAAACCGCTTCTAATATAGACGAGTGGCTGACGTCGCCGGGCCTGCAACCTCCTGAAGAATAGGGCCGCCTCAGTTGGTGGCCTCTCGTTTGTGAAAGGGGGTCAGCAGATGCAAGAGTACCGCGCACATGTCATGGACCTCGACGGGCATATCGAGCTTATCATCCAACTGGTTTGCGAGGACGAAACCGCAGCCAAGAAGCGCGCCCGAGCCTTGGCTGACGGGTACGACGTAGAGCTATGGAGCCAAGATCGAAAGGTCGCGGAATTTAAGAGTGAGTAAGGCCGCCTCAGTTGGCAGCTTCTTCCTGCTCGACGACCTCTACGTCGACGTGCGCGATGCCAAGTCCGACCAGGCCAAGCTCGCGTGCCGGCGCCAGCGCCAGGTCGAGGACGCGCCCACGGACGAAAGGGCCGCGATCATTGACAGTGACCACGACCGACTGGCCGCCGCGCGACACCCGCAACTTGGTGCCGAAACGGCAGGCAGCGATGCGCCGCTGTCGGTAGTCGATCGTCGAAGCGCCCGCCGGAGGACGTGCGACTGCCACTTTCGTTGGAGTAGTAGGAAGCCAAACCGGAAAAGGAGCGCTCGCACAGGGCGCCAGGGCTGACAAACAGGCATAGCAGCGCCATCGCTGCTAACGGCGTTTTCATAAGACCTCTCGGGTTTGGAATTAGCAGCCGCCGTCTCTCGAGGCGCAGGTCGGGGCGCCCCCGAGCACGATACGGCCGATGGTCCAGACGTTCGGGCCAGCTATCACAGCCGCGGTGACAGCAACGCCCGCCGCGACCATGCAGCCAATGGTCTCAAACAAGTAATGTTCCTAGCAACCCCAATGGGAATGGGTTGGAAGTTCGTGGCTGGCATCGAGTACCGAGGCATCCACTTCGCGCGTGCCCGCTTAGTGATCGAATAGAGCGTCCCCGCTGCGATGCATGAGTCCGTTTGTGGCCCCGGAGCGGACTTGATCAATATTGAAGTGAATTCTTAAACGCCCGCGAACAACGGGATGTTAAAGGCAGGGCATCTAGACAAGGGCATACTTAGATGACAGGTCGCGTGTTAGCGCTCGCCGTTGCGATATAAGCCGTCGTCCTCGGCTTTGCTGCCGCGACACTGGGATTTTCAGCCGCGACCAATGTCGAGCGCAGGGCTTGCGCGGACCGGAACGCAACCGCGCGCGACGAGGTTGCGGCCTGCACGATCGTGTTGAACGATTCCTCCGATCCGTCGCAGCACGCAAATGCATACCACCACCGCGGTATAGGCTACCTCCGACTTTGGAGTTTGGATCGCGCTATCGCCGACTTTGACGCGGCAATCCAGTTGGATCCGAAGTTCACCTACGCCTACGCAGCGCGCGCTTTGGCTTATTGCTCGAAGGGCGAGCACGGCCGCGGGATAGAGGATGTGGAGCAGGCGATCAGGCTGGAGCCGCAGTCCGCCGAGATGGTTGCAACCCGCGGCACTTGCAACGAGAGCAAGGGCGTGTGGGGAGAGGCCCTTGCGGATTTTACCGCGGCCATCAGGCTGAACCCGAGCAACTATCAGTACTACAATTCCAGGGCCGACATCTATCGGGATCACGACAATGAGCGTGCCGCCCTGGCGGATTACGCCACGGCTATTCGACTGAGCCCCGGCAGCATTGCGTCTTACCGCAAACGCGGCAGTCTTTTCTTCGATAAGAACGAGTTCGACAGCGCGCTTGCAGATTACGATATAGTGATCAAGTTGGATCCAAAGGACAAGACCGCTTACGCGGCGCGAGCCTATCTTTACGAACAGAAGGGGGACATCGCCCGCGCGGTGGCTGACCTCGAACAGGCCAAAAAGCTGGGCTGGAAAAACTAGACGCGGGAGGCATCGTCCACCCGGTGTTACAATAGAGCATGGAATCCCTGTCGGCGTGGATCGCAGCATATCTAATCGGCGAGTCCGATGATTGGATACCGCGAACACTATTGGGCTGGACCAGAGTCGGGCTGCTTGCCGGTCTCATCGGGCAGGTTATTTACCTGATCCACGCATGCATCGCGTTGTCGGTCCCGACGATCCTTTGGTTTGGCCTCCCAGCAAATGTATTGGCGCTGGTTGTCATCCGCCGCGCTCTGCGTTGGCGCTACCCCGTCTAGCAAAACTTGAGTGACGGACGGCTTATTGTCCGCTTGTGGCCCGGCCTCGGACCTCGGGCGAGGTCCGCTCTTGCGCCGCTGCCGAGACCAAAGCAGACGTCAAACGCACTCCGATCAGTCGTGTCCCGATTGATCTATGACGACGCGCCCTAACCGGCCGGCGCCTTGCGGCCGATCAGGCCGAACACGATCATGACAATGCTGATGCCGCCGACAGCGCCGGAAACTTCTCCGACCGTGCGCATCAGGGCGCCGGGATCGTTGGACCAGGGCGTCATGTCGCGCATGGACAGGAAGAACAGGACGGCGAGAACCAGCAGCACTCCGCCGACCACGATCAGACGCCAGTTTCGCTTTCGCATGACAGGCTTTCCTCTGGACCGCGCTGAGGCGCAGTCGTGCGACTTGCAGAGGTAGTGTCGTCGATTCCGGTTCGGGTTCGATAAGCCCACGAAATTATGGGGGCTTCCGGCTTCGGCGCGGCAAGGCTTTCTTCAGTGCAACAAGGCTTCCGTCGGAGGTCGCAAGGTCTCACCGGCTGCGATGATGCCATCGTGCCGGTGTTTTGCCCGACGTGTCAAATGGATTTCGCAAAATCGAAAAAAAGAGCAGTGCCGACAAGCCGCCGGCTACTTTGCATGGGGTTGTTTTCGAGATTTTTGTTGTCCGTCCACGGGAGGTGGCGCCGCGTCATTCCGGGGGCGCGCGAAGCGCGAGCCCGGAATCCATGGTGCAGCATGGAAAGGCGGAGAAATGGACTCCAGGCTCGCGCCAAGTGGCGCGCCCCGGAAATGACGAAATCGCCTCAGCTATCCACCTTCAGCGCGGCAATGAAGGCTTCCTGCGGGATGTCGACCTTGCCGAACTGCCGCATCTTCTTCTTGCCTTCCTTCTGCTTCTCCAGAAGCTTGCGCTTGCGCGTGATGTCGCCGCCGTAGCACTTCGCGGTGACGTCCTTGCGCAGCGCGCGCACGGTCTCGCGGGCGATCACCTTGCCGCCGATCGCCGCCTGGATCGGGATCTGGAACATGTGCGGCGGGATCAGCTCCTTCATCTTCTCGACCATGGCGCGGCCGCGGCCTTCGGCGCGGGTGCGATGCACCAGCATGGAGAGCGCATCGACCGGCTCGGCGTTGACCAGGATCTGCATCTTGACGAGATCGGCCGGCTTGTAGTCGGTGAGATGATAGTCGAACGAGGCGTAGCCCTTGGAGACCGACTTCAGGCGGTCGTAGAAATCGAACACGACCTCGTTGAGCGGCAGATCGTATTTCACCATCGCACGGGAGCCGACGTAGGTGAGCTCCTTCTGCGAGCCGCGGCGGTCCTGGCACAGCTTCAGCACGCTGCCGAGATATTCGTCGGGCGTGAGGATCGTGGCCTCGATCCAGGGCTCGTCGATCTCGGCGATCTTGACCACGTCGGGCATGTCGACGGGATTGTGGATCTCGATCTCGGTGCCATCGGTCAGCTTCATCTTGTAGATGACGCTCGGCGCGGTCGCGATCAGGTTGAGATCGAATTCGCGCGACAGCCGCTCCTGGATGATCTCGAGGTGCAACAGCCCGAGGAAGCCGCAGCGGAAGCCGAAGCCCAGCGCAGCGGAGGTTTCCATCTCGAAGGAGAAGCTGGCGTCGTTGAGGCGCAGCTTGCCCATCGCGGCGCGCAGCGTTTCGAAGTCGTCGGCGTCGACCGGGAACAGGCCGCAGAACACCACCGGGATCGCCGGCTTGAAGCCGGGCAGCATGTCCGCGACCGGCTTCCTGTCGTCGGTGATGGTGTCGCCGACGCGGGTGTCGGCCACTTCCTTGATCGCGGCGGTGATGAAGCCGATCTCGCCGGGGCCGAGCTCCTCGACCTGCTGCATCTTCGGCGTGAAGAAACCGACGCGCTCGACGTCGTAGGCCGCGCCGGTGCCCATCATGCGGACGCGGCTGCCCTTCTTCATGACGCCGTCGACGACACGGATCAGAACGACGACGCCGAGATAGACGTCGTACCAGCTGTCGACCAGCAGCGCCTTCAGCGTCGCGTCGCGATCGCCCTTCGGCGGCGGCAGGCGGGTGACGATGGCCTCCAGCACATCGGGAACGCCGAGGCCGGTCTTGGCCGAGATCATCACCGCGTCCGACGCATCGATGCCGATGACGTCCTCGATCTGCTGCTTGATCTTCTCAGGCTCGGCGGCCGGAAGGTCGACCTTGTTCAGGACCGGAACGATCTCGTGGTTGTTGTCGAGCGCCTGGTAGACGTTGGCGAGCGTCTGCGCTTCGACGCCCTGGCTGGCGTCGACCACCAGCAGGGAACCCTCGCAGGCCGCCAGCGACCGCGAGACCTCATAGGCGAAGTCGACATGGCCGGGCGTGTCCATCAGGTTGAAGATGTAATCCTTGCCGTCCTTGGCGCGGTACGAGAGCCGCACGGTCTGCGCCTTGATGGTGATGCCGCGTTCGCGCTCGATATCCATGGAATCGAGCACCTGCTCCTTGCCCGCCATTTCGCGGTCGGACAGGCCGCCGGTCATCTGGATCAGGCGGTCGGCCAGCGTCGATTTGCCATGGTCGATATGGGCGACGATGGAGAAATTGCGGATGTTGGAAATGGGGACGGTCGTCATGGGCGCGGGATACCACTCACATCCCCGTGCGGCAACCATATTGCTGTATTTTCAGGGCGTTTCTTCACGCCAAGCTGATTCCATGGCGGCCAAAAACGCGCTACGCAACGCCCCATGTCGACGACCTCAATCCCCTCTGCCAGACCGCGCGCGAAGACCCGGGTGAGCTTTGGCCGCTTCAAGGCCTGGCTGGTTGCCTGCGCGACCCGGCCGGAGGCCCGCCTGTGGCTGGTGATCCAGCTTGCCATCCTGCATGCGGTGCTCTGGACCTTCATCCTGATCAATCTCAAGGCCGCGCAGGACGTTCATATGGACGTCGCAGAAGCTTATGCATGGGGCCAGAAATTCCTGCTCGGCTACGGCAAGCACCCGCCGCTGTCGGGCTGGATCGCCGGCCTCTGGTTCAAGGTGTTTCCGGCGACGGACTGGGCGACCTATGCGCTGGCGATGGCGACCGTCAGCGTCGGCATGGTGATCTGCTGGCTCATTGCGCTGCGGGTGGTGGACGCGAGGCGCGCGTTCCTGGTCGTGGTGATGGTCGCGCTCTACCCGATCTTCAATTTCAAGGGTTTCAAGTACAACGCGGACCTGCTGCAACTCGTCACCCTGCCGCTCGTCGTGCTCGCCTATCTCAATGCGTTCGAGAAGCGGAGCTGGCAGTCCGGCATCTGGCTCGGGCTTGCGGGCGCGCTGGCGCTGATGACCAAATACTGGGTGCTGACCATGATCGGCGCCATCGGGCTCGCCGCGCTGATCCATCCCGACCGGCTGAAATTCCTGCGCTCGCCGGCACCCTGGGTGGCGATCGCGACGCTTCTCGTCGCCATGATCCCGCACATCGCCTGGCTTGCCGATGCGCATTTCGTGCCGCTGACCTATGCGGGGGACACCTACAATCTCGAGGGACACGGGAACTACGTGCGGGAGCTCGTGCTCGGCTATGTCGTGCACAATGTCGCGCTGCTGGCCTTGCCGGTCGCGCTCGCTGCGCTCGCCTTCGCGCTGGTGCCGCCGTGGTTCACGCTGCTGCTGCGCGCGCCCTTGCGCATCGTCACGCGCGCCTGGGCACGTGGCGCCAATCCCGGCGTCAACCGTTCGCAGGCGCTGCACGTCTGGATCATCCAGATCGTCGTTGCGGTCGGCCCGCCGCTCGGCGCGCTGGTCTTCAGCATCTACCTGAAGACCGATTGGGGCATCTCGCTGTTCTTCCTGGTGCCGCTGGCGCTGGTCGCCATCCCGACGCTGCGCGTGCCGAGCGCGACGTTGTTCAACATCGCCGCGATCTGGCTTGTGCTCAGCGTCACGACGCTCGCCGCCTCGCCGTGGATCGAAGCGCGCGAGATGGCCGCCAATGCCGGCAACACGGCGACCTATGGCGCGCGCTCTGAGCTTGCGCGCGAACTGACGCAGGCCTGGCGCACCCGCTTCGGCTCGCGCTGGGCGGTGGTTGCCGGCACCATGGAAACGATCCAGCCGATGGCGTTCTACAGCCCGGATCATCCGAGCCCGTTCACGCCGAACGAGGCCTGGAGCTCGGGGCTGACCTCGCCCGAGGACGTCAAGAAATATGGCTTCATCGGCGTGTTCGATCCGACCGACGGCCGCCTGCCCGCGTTCGAGAAATGGGTGTCGGAAACCGCGCCGAATGCCGAGCGCATGGTGATGACGACACGGCGCTTCACCCACGGCAAGGCCGGCCCGGCGATGACCTGGAACGTCTACATCGCGCCGCCGGAGAAGTGACCGAAGGTCCCGTAGGGTGGGTGAAGCGACTTGTCCGCCGTAGCTCGGCGAGCGAAGGCGGAAGCGTGCCCACCGTTTCTATTGCGATCATCGAGAGATGGCGGGCACGGCGCTAAGCGCCTTCCACCCTACAGCTGAGTGCGTGGCGAGAGACGGCTTTACGTCCCTTCCTCGTTGAACTTGCTCTCGACGAGTTCGGTGATCGCGGCGAGCGCGGCTTCGGCATCGGTGCCGGCGGCTGCCACCGTGATGGTGGTGCCGGGGCCGGCAGCGAGCATCATCAGGCCCATGATCGAGGTGCCGCCGACGGTCTCGCCGCCGCGCGTCACCCACACCTGCGCATCGAAGCGCTCGACGGCCTGGACGAATTTTGCGGAAGCGCGGGCGTGCAGGCCGCGCTTGTTGATGATCAGGAGCTCTTTGGAAATCGCACCCGCGGGCACGCCTGTCCCGGCCTGGCTTCCGAGCGGCGTGTCGTCGCTCATTTGCCGGCGAGCACGCGGCTGGCGATGGTGACGTATTTGCGACCTGCTTCCTGCGCCATCGCGATCGCGTCGGGCAGCGAACGTTCCTCGCGAACCTTCGCGAGCTTCACCAGCATCGGAAGGTTGATGCCCGCGAGCACTTCGACCTTGGGCCGGCTCATGCAGGATATGGCAAGGTTGGACGGCGTGCCGCCGAACATGTCGGTGAGGATCGCAACGCCGTCGCCGGAATCGACGCGGTTAACCGCCTCGATGATGTCGCTTCGACAGAGATCGGAATCATCCTCGGCGCCGATCGTGATCGCTTCGATTTGCTTTTGCGGACCCATGACATGTTCAAGCGCCGCCTTGAATTCATCGGCAAGGCGCCCGTGGGTCACAAGTACTAGACCAATCATCGGAAAACTCCTCGCGGGCGCTCTTGGTGCGCCGCACGAACGCGCCACTTTGACCATCCAGAGCCCTCGCGCAAGAGGGGATGTTGCGTATCTCCCTGAATCTAGACGGATGGATGAGGGGAGCTGCGCCGGTCTATTCGGTCGCGATAGTGGGGTTCATATGGTTACCATTTCCCTTCAAACAATCGCCTGAATGGTTAACCGAAGATGAACTTTTGGTAGTGGTCAAGGCCGCGACAACCAAAGGGAGCGGCGAATAGCCGCTGGCGACCGGGATTCGCGGTATTTCGACACCAAAAATGCGTGTTTTCAGCGCTTCGGGCGGCGGCAGGCGTTCGGCGTCGCTTGCGTCCAGATCGACCACGAGGCCGACAGTCGCATGCTCCACGTAGTCGCATTGACGGATTCCGAGGCCGCGGATTTCGATCAGGCCGGCCAGCATGCTGCTCGGGCGGACTTCAATTTCGTCGCCGACTGTCGCCAGATGGACACGGTCATCACCGACCAGAATCGCCTTTTCGACCACCCCTGCGCGCCCGGCCAGGATCAAATCGAAGGCAAGCCGCGACTTGCCGGCGCCCGAAGGCCCGCGGATCAGCACCGCCAGATGTCCGACTTTGACCGCGGAGGCGTGAACGCTCTGGCCGCCATCGCTCATAGCGCCGGCAGCCTCACCACGAAGTGCGCGCCGGCAACGGTTGGGGTGCCGTCCTCATCCGGCGGGCCTGCGCGGTTCTCGGCCCAGATGCGTCCGCCATGTGCATCGACGATCTGCTTGGAGATCGAAAGTCCGAGGCCGGAGTTCTGGCCGAAGCCCTGATGCGGCCGGTCGGTGTAGAAGCGCTCGAAGATGCGCTCGAGCGCGTCATCGCGGATGCCTGGGCCGTCGTCGTCGACCACGATCTCGATCTCGGCGCGCACGCGGCGGCAGGTGAGGCGCACCTTGCTGCCGCGCTCGGAGAAGGATTGCGCGTTGGAGAGCAGGTTGGCGACCACCTGTCCCAGCCGTGAATCATGGCCGGGGACGGAGAAGTTGTCGCTCGGGCCGCGGCCTTCGAAGCGCGCCTCGACGGCGACGTCGTGGCCGAGCTTGGTCTCATTGGCGACCGACACCAGCGTGCCCAAAAGGCGCCTGAGATCGACCGGAATCGCATCCTGCCGCTGCAACTCGGCATCGAGCCGGCTTGCGTCCGAGATGTCCGAGATCAGCCGGTCCAGCCGCTTGACGTCGTGCTCGATCACCTCGAGCAGGCGTGCGCGGCTGTTCTCGTTGCGCGCCAGCGGCAGCGTCTCGACCGCCGAGCGCAGTGAGGTCAGCGGGTTCTTCAGCTCATGGGCGACGTCGGCGGCGAACATCTCGATCGCCTCGATGCGGCTGTAGAGCGCGTTGGTCATGTCGCGCAGCGCGCCGGAGAGATGGCCGATCTCGTCGCGGCGGCGGGTGAAGTCGGGAATCTCGACGCGGGTCTTGATGCGGCGGCGGACCCGTTCGGCGCTGTCGGCGAGCCTGCGCACGGGCCCTGCGATCGTGCTCGCGAGCAGCAGCGACAGCATGATCATGACGGCAGCCGCGACGCCGCCGACCTTCAGGATCGCGAGGCGTTCGGCGGTCACCATCTGGTCGATGTCGTCGCCCTGCGTCGACAGCATCAGCGCGCCGTGGATCGCGCGCGAGCGCAGCACCGGGACCGCGACCGAGACGATCACCTCGCCGCGCGAATTGACCCGCACCATCGAGCGCTTCTGGCCCTGGAGCGCATCGGCGACCTCCGAATAGCCGTTGCCGTTCTCGGGCCCGAGCTCGCGGTAGAGCGGCAGGTCGCCGCGGTTCAGCCAGGTGCGCACCGCGGTCATGCCGCGCTCGACGATGTTCGGCTTCTCCGCGGAGGGCGGCGGCAGTTCGAAGCGCAACACGTTCTCGAGGTTGCGGCTGTCGAGCAGCAGGCTGCCGTTCGGATCGTAGATGCGGGCGCGCGTCTTGGTCGGCGAGATCAGCGTGCGCAGCACCGGAGCCACGCGCTCCGGATTGATCGGGAAATCCAGCGGCGAATACTCGTCCGAGCCGCCATAGGTCTCGCCCGGCTTGAGGTCGAGGAGCCGGTCTGGATCGATGGTGATCGCGTTGGTCTGCACGGTCGCGGAGGCCGCGATCGCGCCGGCAATGATCTCGGCCTGTACGAGCAGGCTCTGCGCGCGGGCGTCGATCAGGCCGGCGCGGAATTGCGACAGGTACAGGATGCTCGCGACCAGCGCGACGAGGCCGGCGAGATTGAGTGATACGATGCGGCGGGTCAGGCTCGAGAAGGAGAGCGCAAAAAAGAACTGTCCGGCGCGCTTGAGCCAGCTCAGCGGCCGCCAGCCCTGCGCGGCCGGCGTGTCCCCGGCAGCATGATCCGGGACGCCGCGGGCGGCGTCCTCGGTGGTCAGGCTCGAATCAGGCTGCGTTCGGTCAAGCAATGCTTACGCCCGGTTTTGACAGCTCGTGCGATGGGTCCTTCGCATCCTAAAGCCACATCGGTCCCGATGGAATCAGAACCGACCGGGCCCCTTTCGCTTTCGTGAAGCCGCGGTGCGCCTCAGGCTTCCTTGAAACGGTAGCCGACGCCATACAGCGTCTCGATCATCTCGAACTCGTTGTCGACCACCTTGAACTTCTTGCGCAGCCGCTTGATGTGGCTGTCGATGGTGCGGTCGTCGACATAGACCTGATCGTCATAGGCGGCGTCCATCAGTGCGTTGCGGCTCTTCACCACGCCGGGACGGGTCGCCAGCGCCTGGAGGATGAGGAATTCGGTGACCGTCAGCGTCACCGGCTCGTTCTTCCAGGTGCAGGTGTGCCGTTCGGGATCCATGCGCAACAGGCCGCGATCGAGCGCCTTGGCGTCGTTCTCCTTCGGCACGGCGGTCGGATCCTTCGGCGCCGAGCGGCGCAGCACCGCCTTGACGCGCTCGACCAGCAGCCGTTGCGAGAACGGTTTGCGGATGAAATCGTCGGCGCCCATCTTGAGGCCGAACAGCTCGTCGATCTCTTCATCCTTGGAGGTGAGGAAGATCACCGGCAGGTCGGATTTCTGCCGCAGCCGACGCAGCGTCTCCATGCCGTCCATGCGCGGCATCTTGATGTCGAGGATGGCAAGATCGGGCTGGGTCGTGCGGAAACCGTCGAGCGCCGAGGCGCCGTCGGTGTAAGTCATGATGCGATAGCCTTCGGCTTCCAGCGCGATCGAGACGGATGTGAGAATGTTGCGGTCGTCGTCGACCAAAGCGATTGTGGGCATGAGCCTCTGCTTTCTGCTTTCCGTTTTGGGTCGTGGCTTGAAACGGCGAGCAATCCAGTGATGCGCCGCATACATGGGTCCCGAACTCGGGGTTCGACAAGGTCACCGAGCAATGCAAGCTAGGCTGAAGTGTGACCAAGTTCCACGAAACACGGCAGATTCGCCGCGTTTCGACCCATAACCGGACCCCCGTTTACCCGAAAAAAGGCCCCCCTTGCAACCACCTGAGCCGAGAAAGCCAATGCAGCCGACCCCCGATTTCGACCCCGGAAAGCTCGCCAAATCGCTGTTGCGGCGTTCCCGCCAGGGCGCCCTGGCAACCCTGATGGTCGGCAGCGGCGATCCCTATTGCTCGCTGGTCAATCTGGCGAGCCATCCCGACGGCTCGCCCATCCTGCTGATCTCGCGCCTCGCCGTTCACACCAGGAACATCCTCACCGATGCGAGGGTCTCCCTGATGCTGGACGAGCGCGCCCCCGGCGATCCCCTGGAAGGCGCCCGGATCATGCTGTCCGGCCGCGCCGAACAGGCCGATGCCGAGAAGGAATTGCTCCAGCGCCGGTATCTCAATGCACATCCCTCGGCGGAAGGCTTTGCTTCCTTTAAGGATTTCTCGTTTTTCCGGATCCATCCCACGGGAACCCATCTGGTCGCCGGCTTTGGCCGGATTGTCGACCTCAAGCCTGAGCATTTCCTCACGGACCTCACCGGTGCCGAGGACCTATTGGCCGCGGAAGAGGGGGCGGTCGAGCACATGAACGCCGACCATCGCGACACCATGAAGCTCTATGCGACGAAGCTGCTTGATGCCGCGGAGGGCGACTGGCGCTGCACGGGGTGCGATCCCGAGGGGCTCGACATGCAGGCCGAGCAGACCGCGTTGCGGCTCGAGTTCCCCGAACGGGTCACCAGCGGCACCGAACTGCGCAAGATGCTGGTCAGGCTGGCGGGCGAGGCGCGGGGTAATACCAAATAGTCGAGCGCGGATAGTCGCGCTCGCGCTTGAACGGCGGCGCGGATCGCTGCGACCCATGCTCGGGCCCGGAAGGCCAGGGTCGGCAGCGAGAGTGCTTCATGGCAAGACGTAATCGATTGGCGCTGGTGGCGGGCTTGACGCTCGCGGCTGGTGCACTCCTTTCCACGACCGCCTTCGCGCAGAACGGCGGTCTCGCCGCGCAGAGTGCCAGGATCAACCAGCTCAATCAGGCCGGCAAATACTCGGAAGCGCTTCCTCTGGCGCAGGCCATGGTCGCAAGTCTGGAGAAGAGCGATAACGGTCGCGAGCTCGCCGCCGCGCTGAACAACCTCGGTCAGGTCTATGCCGGTCAGGGCCGCGACGATCTGGCCGAGCCGATCTACAAGCGCTCGATCGCGCTGATGGAAAAATCGCTTGGCCTCGAAACTCCGCTTGTCGCGGCCGAACTGACCAATCTCGCCGCGCTTTATCAGCGGCAGGGCCGCTTTGCCGAGGCCGAGCCGCTGTTCAAACGCGCGCTCGCCGTTCGCGAAAAGGCGTTGTCGCGCGAGCATCCCGATGTCGGCCAGGCCCTCAACAATCTCGCCACGCTCTATGTCAAGCAGGAGCGCTATGCCGACGCCGAACCTTTGTTCCAGCGGGCGCTTGCCATCTATCAGAAGGTCGCTGGACCCGAGCATCCGGCGGTCGCCACCATCCTGAACAACATCGGCCAGCTCGATCGCGATCTCAACCGCGACGCCGACGCCGAAGCGCCCATCAAGCGCTCGCTTGCGATCCGCGAAAAAGTGCTGGGGGCGGATCATCCCGATGTCGCGCGCTCCCTCAATAATCTCGCCGGCCTCTATGAGCACCAGCAGCACTATACCGAGGCCGAGCCGCTCTATCGCCGCGCGCTGGCGATCCGCGAGCGCGCGCTCGGGCCCGATCATCCTGATGTTGCGACCTCGACCAGCAATCTCGCCTATTTCCTCCAGGCATCAGGACGCACCGCGGACGCGTTGCCGCTCGCGGAAAGGACGCTCGCCGGCAACCGTGCGCAGCTGCGCGTCGTGCTGCCGGTCCTGTTCGCCGCGCGACAGCAATCTCTGCTGCCTTCGGACAAGGCCCTCGACGACGCGCTCGCCACAATCCAGCGCGGGACGCAATCCTCTGCCGCGTCCGCCGTGAACAAGCTCGCGGTGCGCCTTGCCGCCGGCAATGACCGGCTTGCCGAACTCGTGCGCCGGGATCAGGACCTCGCGACTGAAGACGAGACGCTCGACAAGGCCATCATTGCCGCGGTGTCGAAGCCGTCCGCCCAGCGCGACGTCGCCGCCGAGCAGCGCAGCCGCGCGCGGCTCGTGGCGATCGCGAGCGAGCGTTCAGGCTTGCAGAAGACGCTCGCCGTCGAATTCCCCGACTACGCCTCGCTCTCCAACCCGCTGCCGCTCGCGGCCAGGGACATTCAGGCGCTGCTGTCGGCCGACGAGGCTATGGTGATCTATTCGGTCGTCGACAAGCGAAGCTATGTCATCGCGATCACGCGCGAGAGCGTCGACTGGAAGGAAATTCCGCTTGGCGCGGACGCGCTGGCGCAGAAATTGTCCGACTTCCGCAAAGGGCTCGATGTCGGCAAGGCGAGCGATGCATCGGGCAAGTCCGGATTGTTCGATCTGGCGCTCGCCAACGAGCTCTATGTCGCGCTGCTCGGCCCGGTCGAGGCGCTGACGAAGGACAAGCGCAGCCTTTTGGTGGTGCCATCGGGCGCACTGACCGCATTGCCGTTTCATCTGCTCGTCACGGAGAAGCCGCAGGCTGCCATTCCCGACAAGATCGAGGGCTATCGCAACGCCGCCTGGCTGTTGCGGCGTCAGGCAGTGGCGGTGCTGCCGTCGGTGGTCAGCCTGAAATCGCTGCGCGCATTTGCGCGCAAGGATCAGGGCGCAAAGCCGATGACCGGCTTTGGCGATCCCGTGTTCAACCCTGCCGAGGCGGGGCCGGCCGACCGGCGCGCGACAAGTGGGAAGATTGCTGCGCGCAGCCTGGCGGCTGGCGCCTATACCGATTTTTGGCGCGGCGCGGGCGTCGATCGCGCGCGGCTTTCGCAAGCGCTGCCGCAACTGCCCGACACCGCGGACGAGCTCAACGCGGTGGCGAAGGATGTCGGCGCCGCCGCGGCCGACATCCATCTCGGTCGCGACGCCAGCGAAACAACGCTCAAGCGTGCAGCGCTTGCTCAATACAGCATCATTTATTTCGCGACCCATGGCCTCGTCGCCGGCGACGTCAAGGGACTGGGCGAGCCGTCGCTCGCCCTCTCAATTCCCGACCAGCCCTCCGAGCTCGACGACGGTCTGCTCACCGCGAGCGAAGTCGCGCAGCTCAAGCTCAATGCGGATTGGGTGGTGCTGTCGGCGTGCAACACGATTGCCGGCGACAAGCCGGGCGCCGAGGCGCTGTCGGGATTGGCGCGCTCATTCTTCTACGCCGGCGCCCGCGCGCTTCTGGTCTCGCATTGGGCAGTCGATTCCGAAGCTGCCACCCGCTTGACCATTTCGACCTTCGATCTGCTCAAGAGCGAGCCCGGAATGGGGCGCGCTGAAGCCTTGCGACGCGCGATGCTGGCCTATCTCGACGACGCATCGTCACCGCGCAATGCCTATCCCGCTATCTGGGCACCGTTCGCACTCATCGGCGAAGGCGCGGTGCAATAGACCGCGCGGTGATTGTGCGTCGCAAAAATCCGGGATAACGCTGAATCACGCGTTTGGTTGCGCGACCATTTGCGATTTTTCGAGGCGTCTGCACAGAGCTGACATGCGCGACGTTTGGCGCGGTCCTTGAATAAACCAATTCCTGCGGGATCGGCTTGGCAACGCCAGCGTTCATCATTATTAGGTCGCCCAACCGAGGCCGGATGGCCTATTATTCACGGTAACCGCGATGGCGCCAAAGCTTGGTCGCGCTGAATGTCGCGGGTTCTAGGAGGATCTTTCGTGCAAGAGACGGGCGTGCGCAACGGTGCCTTCGGCGCCGACAAATTCGGCTTAAAGAAGCTCAAACAAGTTCACTGGAACCTCGGCGCGCCGCAGCTTTATCAATATTCGCTTTCTGCGGGCGAGGCGGTTCTGTCTGCGGACGGTGCGCTGTGCGCCGACACCGGCGAATTCACGGGCCGTAGCCCGAAAGACAAGTTCACGGTGCGTGATGCCACCACCGACAAGAAGATGTGGTGGGGCGGCAATCAGTCGATCACCGCAGAACAGTTCGAGGCGCTCTATCAGGACTTCCTGAAGCACGCCGAAGGCAAGACGCTGTTCGCGCAGGATCTCTATGGCGGGGCGGATCCGGCCTACCGGATCAAGACCCGCGTGTTCACCGAGCTCGCCTGGCACTCGCTGTTCATCCGCACGCTGCTGATCCGTCCCGAGGCGGTCGAGCTGTCGAGCTTCACGCCCGAGCTCACCATCATCGACATGCCGAGCTTCCGCGCCGATCCGAAGCGTCACGGCGTGCGCTCGGAGAACGTCGTCGCGATCGATTTCGCCCGCAAGATCGTGCTGATCGGCGGCTCCTACTATGCCGGCGAGATGAAGAAGTCGGTCTTCACCACGCTGAACTATTACCTCCCGGAGCGAGGTGTGATGCCGATGCACTGCTCGGCCAATGTCGGCGCCAATGGCGATGCCGCGATCTTTTTCGGCCTGTCCGGCACCGGCAAGACCACGCTGTCGGCCGATCCCAACCGCACGCTGATCGGCGACGACGAGCACGGCTGGGGCCCGAACGGCGTCTTCAATTTCGAGGGCGGCTGCTACGCCAAGTGCATCAAGCTGTCGCAGGAAGCCGAGCCTCAGATCTATGCCGCCTCGACGCGCTTCGGCGCGGTGCTCGAGAACTGCGTGCTCGATGAAGACACCCGTGTGGTGGACTTCGACGACGGCTCAAAGACCGAGAACACGCGCTCGGCCTATCCGCTCGAATTCATCCCGAACGCTTCGCGCACCGGCCGCGCGCCGCAGCCGAAGAACGTGGTGATGCTCGCCGCCGACGCCTTCGGCGTGCTGCCGCCGATCGCAAAGCTCTCGCCGGCGCAGGCGATGTATCACTTCCTCTCCGGCTACACCGCCAAGGTCGCCGGCACCGAGCGCGGTCTCGGCAACGAGCCGCAGCCGGAATTCTCGACCTGCTTCGGCTCACCCTTCCTGCCGCTCGACCCGTCCGTCTACGGCAACATGCTGCGCGACCTGATCGCCCAGCACAATGTCGACTGCTGGCTGGTCAACACCGGCTGGACCGGCGGCAAGTACGGCGTCGGCTTGCGCATGCCGATCAAGGTGACGCGCGCGCTGCTCACCGCGGCGCTCGACGGGTCCTTGCGCAACGTCGAATTCCGCACCGACAAGTATTTCGGCTTCGCAGTCCCCACCGCGCTGCCGGGCGTGCCGAGCGAGATCCTCAATCCGGTCAACACCTGGAAGGACAAGGACGAGTTCGACAAGACCGCCCGGGCCCTCGTCGGCATGTTCCAGAAGAACTTTGCCAAGTTCGAAGCCCAGGTCGACGCCGAGGTGCGTGCGGCCGCGCCGGACGTGAAGCTCGCGGCGGAGTAACTTCGTTCAGTTGAATGCAAAGGGGCGGCCGCGAGGCCGCCCTTTTTGTTTGAGCGAGCGGGACTCTATCGCCTCTCCCCGCGTGCGGGGAGAGGCCGACGCGCGTAGCGCGGCGGGTNGGGGGCTCTCCGCGAGTCCGTCTATGACCGTGATTGTGGAAGCAGGCCCCTCACCCCAACCCTCTCCCCGTAAGAACGGAGAGAGGGAGAGGAGAGAGCTCACGCCTTGAAATACGCGATCTGCGTCGTGGTCGCGAGCAGGCGGCCGCTCGGAGACCACAGCTCGCCGTTCTGATCGCCGTAGCTGCGATGAAATATCTTTGCATCCGCCGTCGCGAGCACGCGGGTGATGTCTTCGGCCGCTAGGCTCTCGGCATCGGTATGGAAATAGGTCGTCAGCGACACCGTGCCGAACGGCACCAGCTCGCGCCGCGCGTGGAAGATGCGGCCGAAGAAGGCGTCCGACATCGACATCAGCGACAGCATGTCGAGCTTGCGCGGCGTGCGGTCGCTGATCCAGACCTTGGAATAGGTGCTTGCAAGCTCCGTCTGCGGCGGGCCGATCCGCATCTCGCCCTCGACGAAGCGGAATTCGTACTGGTTGGCCCAGGACGCGGCGATCTTCGGAAAGGGCAGCGTCTCTTCGAATGATTTTGCGTCCGGGCGTCTCGCGACCTCGTGCGACCAGGACTGCCTACGCTCGGCGAACACCGCGGTGGCAAGCGTCGCGACCTCGCCGCCGCCCTGCGACAGTTCGACGCTCCAGTGCTGGCTGGAGCGGTTGGCCTTGACCAGCCGCACGTCCAGATCGAACGGCCCCTTCGCGATCGGCGCGCAGTAATTGACGGTGACGGCCAAGGGATCGCCGGCGCGCTCCGGATGATCGATCAGAGCGCGCAGAATGGTCGCAGCGGTCGCACCGCCAAAGGGGCCGACAAAGGCCCAGTAGTCGTCGCTGGTATGCCCCTGCCAGCTGCTGTCGCCGGCAGTGATGCGCGTCGCTTCGTCGAAGGGGTGCGGGAGTTTGGCGTGCATTTCATTCCTCGATGCCTGCCCGATCGTCATTGCGAGCGCAGCGAAGCAATCCAGAATCTTTCCACGGAGGCAGTCTGGATTGCTTCGCTGCGCTCGCAATGACGTTGTTTGAGGTCACGGCGTCAGCATCGCTGACAGCGCCTCTTGGGGATGATGACAATCATATCATCATCCTTCGCGACGGATGCAATAACCTCGCGGGTACTGCAGATTTCGCACCGTGAAAAATCAGCCGGTCGCGTCGCGCAGATCCGGCAGCAGGGGCGTGGTCGGATTCACCGGCACGTTCCAGATCTCCTCGGCATATTCGCGGATGGTGCGGTCCGAGGAGAACCAGGCCATGCGCGCGACGTTGAGGATACTCGCACGCGTCCACGCCGGCGCCACCTGCCAGCGCGCGTCGATGCCGCGCTGCGCCTCGTAGTAGGAATCGAAGTCGGCGCTGACCATGTAATGGTCGAGATGGCGCAAGGCGTGCGCGATGGATTCGAAACGTCCGGGATCGCCGGGCGAGAACTCGCCGGTCGCGATCGAATTGATCGCGCGCAACAGCTTTGGCGACCGCCGGATCACGTCGGCGGCATCCAGCCCCTGCTTGCGGCGGATCATCACGTCGCCGGCCTCCATGCCGAAGATCGCGATATTCTCAGGCCCGACATGGTCGCGGATCTCGATATTGGCGCCGTCGAGCGTGCCGATGGTGATGGCGCCGTTCAGCGCCAGCTTCATGTTGCCGGTGCCGGAGGCCTCCATGCCGGCGGTCGAGATCTGTTCGGACAGGTCGGCCGCAGGAATGATCACTTCGGCGAGGCTGACATTGTAGTCCGGAAGGAAGGCGACCTTCAGTCTGCCCTCGATCGCGGGATCGTTGTTGACGATGTCGGCGACGTCGTTGATCAGCTTGATGATCAGTTTGGCGTAGCGATAGCTCGCCGCCGCCTTGCCGGCGAAGATCTTGACCCGCGGCACCCAGTTGCCGGTCGGATCGTCCTTGATCGACTGGTACAGCGCGACCGTCTCGATGATGTTGAGCAGCTGGCGCTTGTATTCGTGGATGCGCTTGATCTGCACGTCGAACAGCGCGCTCGGATCGACCTTGATGCCGAGCCGCTCGCCGATCAGGCGCGCCAGCGCCGTCTTGTTGTGATGCTTGACGGCGCGGAATTTGCGCTGGAATTCGACGTCGCTGGCGCGGGCCTCGATCAGGCTGAGCTGCGTCGGATCGTCAAGCACGACCTCGCCGCAGGTCTCGCGCAACAGGTCGGTCAGCTTCGGGTTCGCCAGCATCAGCCAGCGGCGGAAGGTGATGCCGTTGGTCTTGTTGGTGATGCGGCCGGGATAGAGATGGTTGAGATCGTGGAACACGGTCTCGCGCATCAGGTCCGAATGCATCGCGGAGACGCCGTTGATGCGGTGCGAACCGACGAAGGCGAGCTGGCCCATGCGCACGCGCCGGCCGCTCTTCTCGTCGATCAGCGAGACCGATGCACGGAAATCGATGTCGCCGGGGCAGCGCGCTTCCGCAAGCGCCAGATGCTGCACGTTGATGCGGTAGATGATCTCGAGATGCCGCGGCAACAGTCGCTCGAACAGCTCGACCGGCCAGGTCTCCAGCGCCTCGGGCAGCAGCGTGTGGTTGGTGTAGGACAGCGTTGCGACGGTGATCTTCCAGGCTTCGTCCCAGCGGAAATTGTGGTCGTCGACCAGGATCCGCATCAGCTCGGTGACGGCGAGGCTCGGATGGGTATCGTTGAGCTGGACCGCGACCTTCGTCGACAGGCTGCGCAATTGTCCGTCGGATGCGAGATGCCGCCTGACGAGATCCTGCAGCGAGGCGGAGACGAAGAAATATTCCTGGCGCAGCCGCAGCTCGCGGCCCGCGGGGCTCTCGTCGTTCGGATAGAGGAATTTGCAGATGGCCTCCGCGCGCGCCTGCTCCGAGCTCGCGCTGACATAGTCGCCGGAGTTGAAGACGTCGAGCTTCAGCGGATCGGGCGAACGTGCCGACCACAGCCGCAGCGCATTGACGTGCTGGCCGCGCCAGCCGACGATCGGCGTGTCATAGGCGATGGCCTGCACCGTTTCGGCCGGATGCCAGATCGCGCGGTCGCGGCCCTTGTCGTCGACATGCTCGACGCCGCCGCCGAAATGGACGTGATAGATCACCTCCGGCCGCTGCAATTCCCAGGGATTGCCGAAGCTCAGCCACTCGTCCGGATATTCCTGCTGCCAGCCCTGATTGATGATCTGGCGGAACAGGCCGTAATCGTAGCGGATGCCGTAGCCGATCGCGGGGATCGACAGCGTCGCCATGCTCTCCATGAAGCAGGCGGCGAGCCGGCCGAGGCCGCCATTGCCGAGCGCGGCATCCGGCTCGCATTTGCGCAAATCGGGCAGCGACACGCCGAGATCGCCGAGCGCGACCTCGAATATCTTGAGCAGCCCCATATTGTTCAGCGCGTCGGTGAAGAGGCGGCCGATCAGGAATTCGAGCGAGAGATAATAGACGCGCTTGCGGCCCGCATCGTAGCTGTGCTTCTCGGCGGTGAGCCAGCGATGCACGATGCGGTCGCGCAGCGCGAGCGCGGCGGCCTGGTACCAGTCGTGCCTGGTCGCCATGCCCGCGTCCTTGCCGACGGCAAGGCGCAGCTTCGCCAGGATCGCGCCCTTGATCTCCGTCAGCGCGAGCTCGTCGATGGGCTGGCCGGGAGCGGGAAAATTGGGCTGGAACGATGGATCTTGCAAAGCCGTCACTTCCTGGTCGACTACTGAACTCAGAGCTTACGCGTCCTGCCTCGGCGCCGGAACCACCGCCGGCGCGTCCCGTGCACTGCGCTGGCGTAATTTTATGCAAGGAATGGGCCGGTTTGGGAACCCGGAAGCCCACGGAGAATTCCGAATTCGGTGCTAGATTGCGGACCAATTCAGCCATCAGTGTGGAGGAAGCGCCCATGAGATTGCTGATCGAAATCGCCGCCGCAGCCTTGCTCGTCGTCTGCATCACCGCGTCCAGCGCCGCCTTCGCCGCCGGCAATTCGAATCGCAGTGCCGATGCCTCGCGCTGCGGCTTTACTGTTCCGCAAAATGCGTCCCCCGCCGTGCGCTGCGCCGCCATCAAGCGCCAATGCGGCGGCAAGTTCTACGCGAGCGCGTGCGGGGACAGGTTGATGTCGGCGGCGAATTGAGCGTGACGGCGAAGCACTAATTGTCCCCGCATCGTCGTCGCGGCGTTCGCCGTAACGACATCGTGGGGGCGCTGGAACAAATTAAGAACAATTTAGCAAGTCTTTGATATATCATTGTGATTCGGCACGTTGCCGACACAACATCTAGGGTCTGTCCGACTTCGCGAGGACTACATGTCCACCATTGCCTTCGATCAATTCGCCCTTACCCGGATTGCCGATTTCGCGCGGTCGCTGTCGCGGCTGCATCAGGCGGCGCGGCGTTACGCAGTCGATGACGACCAGTTCGACCGCGAGTTCAACGCGGTCTGCCAGTCGATCTGGGGCTACACCATCGACGACGTCAGCGATGACCTGTTCTCGGCCGACGATCATCTGTTCCTCGACACGCTCGATGAAGCGCATGCGCGCATCTTCGCGGCCGAGCAGGGCTACGACCTCGTCGACGACCAGGGCATGCTGACCGACTGGTGGGGTTTCTGCTGGATGATCCTGGCCGAGAAGCGGGGCCTGCTGACGCCGGACAACCGCGCCGCTGCACGCGCCGCGATCGAGGAGAAATATCTGGCGGCGCCGAACGTGATCGGCGTGATCATCGGGCGGTAGCGCAACATCCTCCGTCATTGCGAGGAGCGAAACGACGAAGCAATCCAGACTGTCACCGCGCCGGCGTTTCTGGATTGCTTCGCTACGCTCGCAATGACGGCGTGGTTACAGTTGCGGCTAATCCAGCCCCGCGCGCTTCGCCGGCTTCTGCGCCTGCGTCTTCGGCACCGTCACGCCGGGCGGCGTCTCGCGCACGATCTCCGTGGCGGGCGCATCCGCGGCCACTGTCTCGGCGCGGACCGGGGCGACCTTCATTTCACCGAGACGGGCGCGGACCTGGGCGGTGAGGCCGGGAAAGGAGGCGACCGGCGTGAACTCGGCGGTCTGGTCGATGCCGAGGCGCACGCCGGTATAGGCGACGAGGCCGTCGGTGGTCGCGATCACGTCGCCGGCCTTCAGCGAAGAGTCGAGCGCAAGATCGACCGGGGCGAGGCCGACCGGCTCACGGCCGTTGCAGGTGCAGTCGGATCGCAGCGCCTTGCGGTAGGCGAACGCGTTCTCGCTGTCGGCGTAACGCTCACCGGTCTGCGCATAGGCGCCGTCGATGCTGGAGCCGAAATAGACCTTTGTCGCGGTGGCGGGACAGAAGGCTTGACACATCTGCGCGGGCGAGGCGACGCCGCGCATCAGCGGAAAATATTTGCCGTCGCACGTGCGCACGCAGAAGGCCGGGCCTGAGCCGCCGGCCGCTGCCGTCCGCGCCGGCGGCATGTTCTGCTGCTGGACGGGCGAATTCTGCTGGCCGGTGAAGGGATCGGAGTAGGAGCCCGACTGTTGCGGGCGTTGCTGCTGCAGTCCGCCGAAGAAGAAGTCGAACAGGCCCTCGGCCGAAACCGGAGCCGGAGCCGCAAGCATGGGAACCGCAAGGAGGGCGGCCACACACATCGCGCGACGCTGCCGCCGCGATTGGGACAACTCTGTACGCAAGGCTCACTCCACCACGCTACTGAACCGGGCCGGGACCTTTTCGAGGTCGCAGCACCTGATTCACCATAATGCGCGATGGTAAATGAGCAGTTGCGCGGAGGCCGTTTCAAGACGAGGCGGTGACCTCTTTAAGGCCGGGCACAGCTTCCGACGGATAGTTGCTTCCGGGTCACGCCCGGGCATGACGAGCGCAGAGAGTTTCGTCGCGTCAGGCCTTCAGGAACTCCGAAGCCTTGTAGAGCGAGCGGAACGGCAGGCCGGCCTGGCCGAACGTATCGGTGGCGCCTTCCTCGCGGTCGACCATGGTGAGCACCAGCACCACCTGGGCGCCGGCCTCGCGCACGGATTCCACCGCCTTCATCGCCGAGCCGCCGGTGGTGGTGACGTCCTCGACAATCACGACGCGCTTGCCCTCGAGCGTCTCGCCCTTGGCGAGGCCTTCGACCGCAAGCTTGGCGCCGTGCTCCTTCGGCTTCTTGCGCACGAAGAAGGCCGCGATCGGATGGCCCTTGATCCAGGAGATCTGTGCCAGCGCGCCGGCAAGCGGCACCGCGCCCATCTCGAGGCCTCCGATGAAATCGAGCTGATCGTCCTTCAGTGCTTCATAGGTCAGCTCGGCGAGCAGGGTCGCGCCTTCCGGGTCGAGCATGGTCGGCTTGAGGTTGAAGTAGAAATCGCTCTTGCGGCCCGACGCGAGCGTCACCTCGCCGCGGCCGAAGGAGCGCCGGCGGATGATTTCGAACAGGCGGGCGCGGGAGGCAGATTTCGACACGTCGGTCCCTCGGGAGCATTTTGGAGGAGGCGGAATTTATCCCCCGCCGCGGCGACATTCCAGAGGGGGCGCGGCCCGTCAACAAAGATCGGCCGCGCCGGCGGCCGGTCCGCCATTCCCGCACCGCCGGTTGTGGGGCTGCAACCTTCTGGAGTAGGTGAGGGCCATCTGTTGGGCAAGTTACTTGGGGAAGGAAACAGAGAATGACTATCGAGCTCCACACCTGGAACACGCCGAACGGCCGGAAAATCTCGGTCGCGCTGGAGGAAATGGGGCTGCCCTACAAGGTGATCCCGGTGAACATCACCAAGGGCGAGCAGATGGCGCCGGGGTTCCTCAAGCTCAGCCCCAACAACAAGATCCCCGCGATCGTCGACCCCGAGGGGCCGGACGGCAAGCCCGTCAGCATCTTCGAGTCCGGTGCGATCCTGCTCTATCTCGGTGAGAAGACCGGAAAATTCCTGCCGAAATCGCTGGCCGGCCGCATCCCGGTCTATGAATGGCTGATGTGGCAGATGGGCGGTTTCGGCCCGATGCCCGGCCAGGTGCACCACTTCATCGCGCTCGAGAACGAGCAGGACCGCGCCTATGGTCTGAAGCGCTTCATGGCGGAGACACGCCGGCTCTATGGCGTGCTGGATCGCCGGCTCGAGGGCCATGACTTCGTCGCCGGCGACCTCTCCGTTGCCGATTTCGCCATCCTCGGCTGGGCCTGGCGCCATCCCCGCCACAAGGTGGAGCTGGCGGACTTTCCCAACGTCAAGCGCTGGTACGAGGCACTGATGGCGCGCCCGGCGGTGAAGCGGGGGATGGAAGCGAAGCTGGATTGAGCTTCTTCTTACCCTCCCCTGGAGGGGGAGGGTCGATCGCGCGTCGCGCGAGCGGGGTGGGGTGATCTCTCCACTCGGGCACTGTTCGACGGGGAGGGACCTTCACCCCACCCCGCTTCGCATTTCGCTTCGCTGCATGCGAAGCGACCCACGAGCGAGCTTCGCTCGTCTCGGACCCCTCCATGGGACGGTGGCCATCACACGCGTCGCGCCTCGACCGCCATCCGCACCGCGAGGCCCGCCAGCACGGTGCCCATCAGCCAACGCTGCACCAGCATCCAGCTCGGCCGGCTCGCCAGAAACATCGCGATCGATCCTGCGGCGAGCGCGATCATGGCGTTGACGCTGACGCTGATCGCGATCTGGATCGCGCCCAGCACCACCGACTGCGTCAGCACGCTGCCGGCGGTGGGATCGATGAACTGCGGCAGCAGCGCCAGGTAGAGCATTGCGATCTTCGGATTGAGCAGGTTGGTGACGAACCCCATCGCGAACAATTTGCGCGGGCTGTCGATGGCGAGCTTCTTTACCTGGAACGGCGAACGGCCGCCCGGCTTCACCGCCTGCCAGGCCAGCCACAGCAAATAGCCGGCGCCGGCGAAGCGCAGCGCGTCATAGGCAAAGGGAATGGCGAGCAGCAGCGCGGTGATGCCGAACGCCGCACACAGCATGTAGAACACGAAGCCGAGCGCCACGCCTCCGAGCGAGACGATGCCCGCCGCAGGTCCCTGCGTGATCGAGCGCGAGATCAGATAGATCATGTTCGGCCCCGGCGTCAGCACGAGACCGAGGCAGACGAGGGCAAAGCCGAGCAAAGCGGAGGTGTGGGGCATGGGTGAACCTGTGCGGGAGACCGCATGGTTCTAGTATGCGCGACGGGGCCGGACCATCGCGCAATTGCACGGAGGACAATTCGGCTCTCGTGGCGGCGCTCTCCCTCTCCCCGCAAGCGGGGCGAGGTGAAGAGAGATCAGTGCGCCTCGTCCCAGTTCGTCGCCGCGCGTGCGTCGACATGCAGCGGCACCGAGAGCAGCACGGCGGGAAACGGCGCGTCCTGCATGACGTTCTGCACGACGGGCAGCGTCGCCTCGACCTCCGCGTCGGGCACCTCGAAGATCAATTCGTCATGCACCTGCAGCAGCATCTGCGCCGACAGCTTCTTCGCGGCGAGCGCGTCCTCGACGCGCGTCATGGCGCGGCGGATGATGTCGGCGGCGGTGCCCTGCAGCCGTGCGTTGATCGCGGCGCGTTCGTTGAACGCGCGCACCGAGGCGTTCGAGGCCTTGATGTCGGGATAGTGGCACTTGCGGCCGAACAGCGTGGTGACATAGCCATGCTGCCGGCAGAACTCCTTGGTCTCGTCCATATAGGCGCGGATGCCGGGGAAGCGCTCGAAATATTTCTTGATGTAGGCGGACGCTTCCTCGCGGGCGATGCCGAGCTGGTTGGCGAGGCCGAACGCCGAGATGCCGTAAATGATGCCGAAATTGATGGCCTTGGCGCGGCGACGGATTTCGCTCGGCATGCCCTGGATCGGCACGCCGAACATTTCCGACGCGGTCATGGCGTGAATGTCGAGCCCGTCGCGGAACGCCTGCTTCAGGACGGGGATGTCGGCGATCTCGGCGAGCAGCCTGAGCTCGATCTGCGAATAGTCGGCGGACACCAGCTTGTGGCCGGGCGTGGCGATGAAGGCGCGGCGGATCTTTCGGCCGTCTTCGGTGCGCACCGGAATGTTCTGCAGGTTCGGTTCGTTCGACGATAAGCGGCCCGTCGTTGTCGCAGCCAGCGCGTAGGTCGTGTGCACGCGATGGGTCTGCGGGTTGACGTAAGTCGGCAGTGCATCCGTGTAGGTCGATTTCAGCTTGGAAACCTGACGCCACTCCAGAATCTTCTTCGGGAAGTCGTAGCCCTGCTCGGCGAGATCATCGAGCACCTGCGCGGTGGTCGACCATGCGCCCGTCTTGGTCTTGCTGCCGCCGGGCAATCCCATCTTGCCGAACAGAATGTCGCCGATCTGCTTGGGGCTGCCGACATTGACGGGCTCGCCCGCGATCTCCTGGATCTCGGCCTCGACCCGCGCCGCGGTCTGGGCGAATTCGCCCGACAGCCGCGACAGCACCTGGCGGTCGATCGAGATGCCGCGCCGCTCCATGCGGGCGAGCACCGAGACCAGCGGCCGCTCCAGCGTCTCGTAAGCGGCGGTCATGTGTTCGGCGGTCAGACGCGGCTTCAGGACGCGCCACACCCGCAGGATCATGTCGGCGGTCTCGGCCGACAGTGGTGTAGCCTTCTCGATGGGAACCTGGTCGAAGGTGAGCTTGTTCTTGCCGCTGCCGAGCAGCTCGCTCTCCTTCAGCATCGCATGGCCGAACCAGCGCTCGGCAAGCGATTCCAGCGCATGTGAGCCACGGCCGGCGTCGAGCACATAGGAGATCAGCTGCGCATCGTCGTAGTTGCGCAGCGTGATGCCGTGCTGCGCCAGCGCAACGGCGGTGAATTTCACGTCGAAGCCGATCTTGAGGATTCCGGTCGATTCCAATACCGGCCGCAGCGCATCGATGGCGTCGCCATGCTTGACCTGATCGGGCGCGAGGCCGGCGTCGAACAGGCCCGCGCCGCCGCCGGACTGCTTGTGCGCCAGCGGCACGTAACAGGCATCGTTCGGCGCCAGCGCCAGCGCGATGCCGCAGAGATCCGCCTGCATCGGGTCGATCGTATCGGCCCTGGTCTCGATCGCGACGTGGCCGACCTCATGAATGCGTGCGACGAAGGTGTCGAGCTCGGCGCGGGTCTTGATAGTCTGGTATTTGCTGCGGTCGACCGGAAGCTTCTTCAGCGCCTCCTCGCGCGCGGCGGCGAGCGAGATCGGCGCACCCTTGAGGCTCGCGGCTTTGTCGCCCTTGTCGCCGGGCTTTGCCGTTGGCGCAGGGGCAGCGAAGAGATCGCCGGAGGCCTCGGACGATTTGGTCTTGGCGGCGCCTTCGGCCTTGGTGACCCCGCTGCTGTTGGTCGCGTCCGCGTCGACATTGGCAGGGTCGATCTGCGAATAGTCGGCGACGCGGCGCGTCAGCGTGGAGAACTCCATCGCCTTCAGGAAGGCGATCAGCTTGCGCGCGTCGGGCTCGTGGACGGCGAGGTCGTCCAGCGGCACGTCCAGCTTCACCTTGTCGTCGAGCAGCACGAGCTGGCGCGAGATCCGCGCCTTCTCCGCGTTCTCGAGCAGCGCCTCGCGGCGCTTGGGCTGCTTGATCTCGCCGGCGCGGAACAAGAGTTGCTCGAGGTCGCCATATTCGACGATCAATTGCGCGGCGGTCTTGATGCCGATGCCGGGCACGCCCGGCACGTTGTCCGTGGAGTCGCCGGCGAGGGCCTGCACCTCGACCACCTTCTCCGGCGGCACGCCGAACTTCTCGATCACCTCGGGGATGCCGATGCGGCGATCCTTCATGGTGTCGTACATGGTGACGCCATCGGTCACGAGCTGCATCAGGTCCTTGTCCGAGGACACGATGGTCGCGCCCGCGCCGCGCTCGCAGGCCTCGCGCACGTAGGTGGCGATCAGGTCGTCGGCCTCGAAGCCAGCCTGTTCCAGGCAGGGCAGGTCGAAGGCGCGCACCGCTTCGCGGATCAGCGCGAATTGCGGGATCAGATCGTCGGGCGCCGGCGGCCGGTGCGCCTTGTAGTCGGGGTAGATGGTATTGCGGAAGGTGACCTCCGACTTGTCGAACACGATCGCCAGATGGGTCGGCCGATTGTCCGCGGGCATGTCGCGCAAGAGCTTCCACAGCATGTTGCAGAAGCCGAGCACGGCATTGACCTGCAAGCCGTCGGACTTGCGGTTCAGCGGCGGCAGCGCGTGATAGGCGCGGAAGATGTAGGAGGAACCGTCGACCAGGAAGACATGGTCGCCCTTTCCGGCTGCCTTGGCTGCGACCGGTTTGGCAGCAGACTTGTCAGCAGCGGGCTTGGTCGCGGAGGCCGCGTTGGGCGCAGCAGGCTTGGTGTCAGCTTTGGCGGTCGTCTTCGGGGAGGTTTTGGGCATGGCCGCAATGTATGAATTTTTGCAGCCTTTGACAGCCTTGGAGGGGGGATTTTTGGGCTGCTAGTGCCACTATCCCCACTGTCATTCCCCGGCTTGACCGGGGAATCCAGTACGCCGCGGCCTGCGGTCGATAACTGCTGTCTCTGGAATACTGGGTCGCCCGGTCCCGGCTACGCCAAGGCTTCGCCGGGCTTTTCGGTGTTGGGCCGGCAAAGCTTAAGCGAAGACGGAAAGCCGGGCGACGACCGCTAGCAGCTACTCCGCTGCCTGCAACATTGCCCTGGCCTTCTTCGGCGCGATCCAGAAGGCTTCCGGCCGCTCGAACAGGAATTTGGCATTGAGCCGCAGTGCGACCTGCCAGATCACAAACGATCCGACCACGCCGGCGGCGGTCACGATCAGCGACACCGTGCCGATGTCGGGAATGAAGCCGGTGCGGAGCAGCAGCGTTCGGGTCGCGGCCATCGGCAGGAAGAAGGCGAGATAGATCACGATCGAATGCTCGCCGCAGAAGCGCAAGAAGTTCAGCCAATGGGCGCGTGCGAGCAGCGTGCCGATCGTGATGATGGCGCACGCGCCGGCGAAACCGAGCATGAGCGACACGATCTTCCACTCGCTCGCGCCGAGCGCGACGAGCCCGGCGTTGATGATTGCCCATGCCGCGAGCGCGGCAAGCGCTAGCGCGGGATGCTTCCGTGCGCGGTCGGACAGCGCGAAGACGTAATCGGCGAACAGATAGCCCGAATAGAAATACACGAAGCGCGCGCAGAACTCGTCGATCACGGTCCAGCCGGTCGCGATTCGCGCCGTTTCCAGCGCGGCTGCAACGAGCCAGATCGCGAGCGGCGGGATTCGCCGTGTCAGTTTTGTGACGACGAAGAAGATCGGCAGCAGATAGATGAACCAGAGCGTACCAAAGGGCTCGATGAAGGATTCCAGATAGAGCAGGCCGACGTCGCGCCAGCTCGATTCCGCGGCGAAGGCCGGCGCCTTGAAGGCGAACTGGATTGTCACCCAGACGACATAAAAATAAGCGAAATGCACGACCTTGCGGTCGAGATAGATTCGCCAGTCCCGGCCGATCACCAGTGGAAGGAACAGGCCCGAAATCAGGAAGAAATCCGGCATCCGGAACGGCTTTGCGAAGGCCACCAGCACATGCATGAACCCGGTCTCGCCGGCGGCGAGCTCGACCCCCAGCACGGAATGCATCATCACCACCATGACGATGCAGATGCCCTTGGCGTAGTCGACCCAGTCGACGCGCGGGGTAGCCGGGTGCTTGGAGCCTCCGTTCGCGTCCATTGTGCCTGATCGTGCCATGGTGTCCCTTTTCGAAGCGCACGCGGGTTCGGTTCTGTCCGGGCCCGGGGCAGTGTGGGGCCTGGTGGTTTCCGACTTCTTTACCGGTACAAATCGCGTGCCGGCTTCCGAACGCGGGCTCTGGTCCCTCCCATCAGGAAAATGCTAAAACCGCCTTGAGTTGGGGTTCCGTTAACCAAGGCAGACAGGGTCTTCTATGCGAATCGCGATGATCGGCACGGGTTACGTCGGACTGGTATCCGGGGCCTGCTTTGCGGATTTCGGCCACGACGTCACCTGCGTCGATAAGGATCAGGGCAAGATCACAGCGCTCCACCGCGGCGAGATCCCGATCTACGAACCCGGGCTCGACGAGCTGGTCGCGGCCAACGTCAAGGCCAAGCGCCTGAGCTTCACCACCGACCTGTCCAAGCCGGTGGCGGAAGCCGACGCGGTCTTCATCGCGGTCGGTACGCCCTCGCGCCGCGGCGACGGCCATGCCGATCTGTCCTACGTCTACGCCGCTGCCCGCGAGATCGCGCAGTCGCTCTCCGGCTTCACCGTCGTGGTGACGAAATCGACCGTTCCGGTCGGCACCGGCGACGAGGTCGAGCGCATCATCCGCGAGACCAACCCGGAAGCCGATGTCGTCGTCGCTTCCAACCCCGAATTCCTGCGCGAGGGCGCGGCGATCCGCGATTTCAAATTCCCCGATCGCGTCGTCGTCGGCACCTCCGACGAGCGTGGCCGCAAGGTGATGGGCGATATCTATCGTCCGCTGTCGCTGAACCAGGCGCCGCTGATGTTCACGGCGCGCCGCACCGCGGAGATGATCAAATACGCGGCGAATGCGTTCCTCGCGACCAAGATCACCTTCATCAACGAGATCGCCGACCTTTCCGAAAAAGTCGGCGCCAACGTGCAGGAGGTCGCGCGCGGCATTGGCCTCGACAACCGCATCGGCACCAAATTCCTGCATGCCGGTCCGGGCTTCGGTGGCTCCTGCTTCCCGAAGGACACCAAGGCGCTGATCAAGATCGCGCAGGACTATGACGTGAGCTTGCGCATCGTCGAATCGGTGCTTGCGGTGAACGAGAACCGCAAGCGCGCGATGGCGCGCAAGGTAAGCCACGCGCTCGGTGGTGCGCTGCGCGGCAAGACCATCGCCGTGCTCGGCCTGACCTTCAAGCCCGACACCGACGACATGCGCGATGCGCCGTCGATCCCGCTCGTGACGGGTCTGCTCGACATGGGCGCCAAGGTGCGCGCCTTCGATCCCGTCGGCATGGAGCAGGCCAAGCAGGAACTGCCGAACATCACCTATTGCGAAGATGCTTATTCCTGCGCGCAAGGTGCCGATGCGCTCGTCGTCGTCACCGAATGGGTGCAGTTCCGCGGCCTGGACCTCGACCGGCTGAAGAGCGTCCTGGCGCAGCCCGTCGTCGTCGACCTCCGCAACATCTTCCGCCCGGAGGACATGGCCGCCGCCGGCTTCGTCTATGAGAGCGTCGGACGGCCGCCGGTGCAGGGCTGATAGCGACACTATGTTGTCATACCCCGCGAAGGCGGGGTATCCAGTGCGAAGAGATCTTCGGAATGGCCGGGATCTGAGCTGACTGGATCGTCCGCCCAGTGCGCGATGGCGCACAAGGCGCGGACGATGACGGACCGAGACGTTTGCCCCGCACTTTCGACACGCCCCTCCCGATCGACGCCGTGCTCGACGATCTGTCGCGCACGCTGGATCGGCACAACGCCGCCGTGCTGGTGGCCCCGCCGGGCGCCGGCAAGACCACGCGGGTGCCGCTGGCGCTGCTGGATGCGCCCTGGGCCGCGGGCAAGAAGATCATCGTGCTGGAGCCGCGGCGCATCGCTGCGCGCGCCAGCGCCGATCGCATGGCAAAATCGCTCGGCCAGCGCGCCGGCGACACCGTCGGTTATCGCGTCCGATTCGGCTCGAAGATTTCGCGAGCAACGCGCATCGAGGTGGTGACCGAGGGCATCTTCACCCGACAGATCCTCGATGATCCCGAGCTCTCGGGCGTGGCCGCCGTCCTGTTCGACGAATTCCACGAGCGCTCGCTCGACGCCGATCTCGGCCTCGCACTGGCGCGCGATGCGCAACTCGGCCTGCGCGAGGATCTGCGCATTCTCGTGATGTCGGCGACGCTCGACGGCGCGCGTGTCGCAAAGCTCCTCGGGGAAGCGCCCGTCGTCGAGAGCGAGGGCCGCGCTTATCCCGTCGAGACGCGCTATCTCGGCCGTAAGGCGGATGCGCCGGTGGAGCGGCAGATGGCGGATGCGATCGCGTCCGCCCTGCGCGCGGATAGCGGCTCGGTGCTGGCGTTCCTGCCGGGCGCGGCCGAAATCCGCCGCACCCAGAATTTTCTCGCCGAGCGCGTGCAGGATGCGAGCACCGAGATCGTGCCGCTGTTCGGTGCGCTCGATGCCGCTGTGCAGGACCGCGCGATTGCGCCGGCGCCCAAGGGGGCGCGCAAGGTGGTGCTGGCAACCTCGATCGCGGAGACCTCGCTCACCATCGAAGGCGTGCGCATCGTCGTCGATTCCGGCCTCGCCCGCGTGCCGCGCTACGAGCCCGACATCGGCCTGACCCGGCTCGAGACCGTGCGGGCCTCGCGCGCGGCGGTGGACCAGCGCCGCGGCCGCGCCGGCCGCACCGAACCCGGCGTCTGCTACCGGCTCTGGGATGAGCCGCAGACGGCCTCGCTCGCGCCCTACACCCAGCCGGAAATCCTCAGCGCCGACCTGTCGTCGCTGGTGCTCGATCTTGCGCAATGGGGCGTTGCCGATCCCGCGGCGCTGTCGTTTCTCGATCCGCCGCCGCAGCCGGCCTGGAAGGAAGCGAAGGGCCTGCTCGCCGAACTCAACGCGCTCGATGGCGATAGCCGCATCACAGCGGAAGGCAAGAGCCTGCGCGCGCTGGCGCTGCCGCCTCGGCTCGCGCGCATGATCGTGGATTCGCATCGCGCCGGCGCCGGCGAGGCGGCGGCCGAGATCGCCGCCATCCTCACCGAGCGCGGGCTCGGCGGCGACAGCGTCGATCTCGAGCACAGGCTCGATCAGTTTCGCCGTGACCGTTCGCCGCGCGCCTCGAGCGCCCGCGATCTGGCCCGACGCTGGGCGTCGCAGGTGGCGGGTGCAGAGAAGGCCGCGCCCGGGCAGGATGATCTCTCGACCGGCCTGATGCTCGCCTATGCCTTCCCCGACCGCGTCGCGCGCAACCGTGGCAATGGCAGCTTCGTGCTCGCCAACGGCCGCGGCGCCGCGGTCGAGCAAACCACTTCGCTCGCCCGCGCGCCCTACATCGCCGTCGGGGAAATGACGGGGACGGCGGCGAGCGGGCGTATCCTGCTCGCCGCGCCGATCACGCAGGACGACTTCGAGCGGCATTTCGCCGAGCATATCGAGACGGCCGACGAGATCTCCTTCGATCGCGGCGCGATGGCGCTGCGGGCGCGGCGCAAGCGCGCCTTGCATGCGATCACGCTGTCGGAAGCGCCGCTCGCGATCTCGCCGTCGGAAGCGACCGCGCGGGTTTTCGCCGACGGGCTGATCGCCGCCGGCCTCGACCGGCTGCCCTGGTCGAAGGCCGCCAAGCAATGGCGCGACCGCGTGATGTTCTTGCGCAAGGCCGAAGGCGAGAGCTGGCCCGATCTCTCTGACGACGGGCTGATCGCGCGGCGCGACGACTGGCTGGTGCCGGCGCTCTACGACAAGATCGCCTTGAGGGATGTTTCCGCCGGCGATCTCTCCGATGCGTTGATGGCGCTGCTGCCCTGGGAGCTGCGCGCGCGGCTCGATCGCGAGGCGCCGACCCATTTCGAGGCGCCGACCGGCTCCATGCTCGCGATCGATTATGAAGCCGAGCAGGGGCCGACCATCGCGGTGCGTCTGCAGGAATTGTTCGGCCTCAACACCCATCCGTCGATCGCGGCCGGCAAGGTACCGCTGGTGCTGGAATTGCTGTCGCCGGCACAGCGTCCGGTGCAGGTGACGCGCGATCTTCCCGGCTTCTGGCGCGGCAGCTACAGCGCGGTGCGCTCGGACCTGCGCGGTCGCTACCCGCGCCATCCCTGGCCGGACGATCCCGCAAGCGCGCTGCCGACGCGGCGGGCGAAGCCGCGCGGCACGTGAAATTCAGGCGCCGCATTAACCGATCGCTCATCCTTTTCGCCAAAATGGCACCGTTTCGGCGGCGCCCGTGCTCGCGGGCCGGCGCGTAGCGTGGTGAAATCGAACTTTCGGTCCCGAGTGGTGTGATGCGTAACATAATGATCTTCGCGGCCATCATGATCGGCCTCGGCACATTCATGGCGCAGATGGCGGACAAGATGAGCTCCGCGTCCGCGACGTCAGCGCCGCGCACGACGGTCGCCCTCGCATCCACGCCGCAGGCCGGCAATCGCGGCTTCAGCATCCCCCGCGACGCCCGCGGCCATTTCCAGACCGAAGGCCGGATCGATGGCCAGCGCATCGGCTTCATGATCGACACCGGCGCCTCCGTCGTCGCGCTGAACGAGACCTCGGCCGCCCGCTTCGGTCTGCGGCCTTCGCGCGGCGACTACAACGCGACCGTCTCTACCGCCAACGGCACCATCAAGGCCGCCCGCACCCGCATCGCCATGTTAGAGGTCGGCGGCCTCATCGTGCGCGACGTCGACGCCATGGTGCTGCCGGACGAGGCGCTGTCGGAAAACCTGCTCGGCCTCTCCTTCCTGTCCCGCCTGAAGCGTTTCGAATACGCCAACGGGCAGATGGTGCTGGAGCAGTAGAAGGCTTTGAACGCCTGCCGTAGCGCGGGCGTACAAGTCCAATCGGCGTTCTGGACTTCCTGCCTCCAATCGTGTCCGGGGCGGCGCAGCCGGCTGCGGGTAATGTTTTCGCGCGTTACCAAACTGCCGCAATTGTAAGCCATAAGCTGCCCATCCCGCCTTTCGCTGCGGCCCGGCATTCGCTAAGGCTGCAGTGATTTTTCGCTCTGTTTCACGAGATAGACTCAATGTTTCCCAAGCCGAAGCCCGCACTGCTGCCCAACACCTATGCCTTCGAATCCGAGCCGATGGTGAAGGCCACGGGCTTCCGCGAGTATGACGCCCGCTGGTTGTTCAACAAGGAAATCAACCTGATGGGCGTGCAGGCGCTCGGCATGGGGCTGGGTGCGTTGATCGCCGAGCTCGGGGGCAGCCAAGAGATCGTCACCGGCCATGATTTCCGCGGCTATTCGGCCTCGATCAAATATGCGCTGATCTCGGGCCTGATGGCGGCGGGGTGCAAGGTGCACGACATCGGGCTCGCGGTGACGCCGATGGCGTATTTCGCGCAGTTCGATCTCGACGTGCCCTGCGTCGCCATGGTCACGGCTTCCCACAACGACAATGGCTGGACCGGCGTCAAGATGGGCGCGAACCGTCCGCTGACCTTCGGTCCCGACGAGATGACGCGGCTGAAGCAGATCGTGCTCAACGCCGAGTTCAAGAACAGGGCCGGCGGCTCCTACCAGTTCCACGAAAACTATCCGGCGCGCTACATCGCCGATCTCACCAACCGCCCGAAGCTGAAGCGCAGGCTCAAGGTGGTTGCGGCCTGCGGCAACGGCACAGCCGGCGCCTTCGCGCCACAGGTGCTGGAGGCGATCGGCTGCGAGGTGATCCCGCTCGACACCGAGCTCGACCACACCTTCCCGAAATACAATCCGAACCCGGAAGATCTCGAGATGCTGCACGCGATCCGCGATGCGGTGCTGCATCACAAGGCCGATGTCGGCCTCGGCTTCGACGGTGACGGCGACCGCTGCGGGGTCGTCGACAACACCGGCGAGGAGATCTTTGCCGACAAGGTCGGCGTGATGCTGGCGCGCGACATGTCGGCGATCCACAAGGATGCGCAGTTCGTGGTCGACGTGAAGTCGACCGGGCTCTTCATCAGCGATCCGGTGCTGCAGAAGCAGGGCGCGAAGACTGCCTATTGGAAGACCGGCCATTCCTACATGAAGCGCCGCACCAACGAGATGGGTGCGCTCGCAGGCTTCGAGAAATCCGGCCACTTCTTCTTCAACAAGCCGTTCGGTCGCGGTTATGACGACGGCCTCGTCTCCGCGATCGCGATCTGCGACATGCTCGACCGCGCGCCCGGCAAGTCGATGGCTGATCTGAAGGATGCGCTGCCGAAGACGTGGTCGTCGCCGACGATGTCGCCGCATTGCGCCGATGAGGTCAAATACGGTGTCATCGACGCCGTGGTGAAGCACTTTGAAGGCTTGCAGGCGAAGGGCGCGAAGATCGGCGGGCAGTCGATCCGCGATCTCGTCACCGTCAACGGCGTTCGCGTCACCGTCGAGGACGGAAGCTGGGGTCTGGTGCGCGCTTCCTCGAACAAGCCCGAGCTCGTGGTCGTCGTCGAGAGCCCGGTCTCCGAGCAGCGCATGCGTGACATGTTCGAGATGGTCGACAGCGTGCTGCGCACGCATCCCGAGGTCGGTGAGTACAATCAGAAGATCTGAGGCGCGCCGGCGTCACCACATACACTGCGTCATGCCCCGCGCAGGCGGGGCATCCAGTACGCCGCGGCCTTTCCGTATCCCATCGCTGTCTCTGGGATACTGGATCGTCCGCCTTCGCGGACGATGACAGCATCAAAGACGGCTGGCTTCTTCCGCGTGGTGAGGCGCGAGCCCTAGACTAAGTCGCCACCACCGCCGGAATCGGCAGCGCAGTCACCGACTTGATCTTCTCCATCGCAAAGCGCGAGGTGACGTTCTTCAGCGGCACGGCGCTGATCAGCTTCTTGTAGAAGACGTCATAGCTCTGCATGTCGGCGACGACGACGCGCAGCATGTAGTCGACGTCGCCGGCCATCCGGTAGAACTCCATCACCTCGGGCATGGCGCTGACGGCTTCGGCGAACTTCTTCAGCCAGGCGTCGGAGTGATCGGAGCTCTCGACCGAGACGAACACGGAGATGCCGAGGCCGATCTTGTTCTGATCGACGAGAGCCACGCGTTTCAGGATCACGCCGTCGGCCTCCAGGCGCTGGATGCGCTTCCAGCAGGGGGTGGAGGACAGTCCGACCCGGTCGCCGATCTCGGCAACCGACAGGGAGGCGTCTTCCTGGAGCACCATCAGGATCTTGCGATCGATGGCGTCGAGGCGGCGGCTGGTTTCAGGGATCTGGACGGCGAGGTCAGTCATTTGAAGAACTTTGTTCCATTTCAGGGGCTGATTTTCCTGATATAGAGAAAATCTTTCTCTAGCAAGCCCCTAATCTCGGGTCCGGCTGGAACCAAGTACCCGTCATTCACGCAAAAGCTCTTCAACTTCAATACGTTGCGGGGCGGCCTGGCCACCACCGAAGCGGGTGCATTTCAGCGCCGCCGCCGCCGCGGCGAATCGCAGCGCCTCCAGCACACCGCCGCGCTCGGCGAGGCGAAGCGTGAAGGCGCCATGGAAGGCATCACCGGCGCCGAGCGTGTCCACGGCCTCGACCGGGAAGGCCGGCGTCTCCTCCAGTTCGCCTGCCTCGTTCAGCCAGATCGTGCCGCGCGGGCCGCGCGTAGCGGCCAGGAAAGCCGGCGTCAGCCGCGCCAAGGTCCGCAGTGCTTCCCCGTCGTCGGCAACGCCTGCGGTCTCCTGCACCTGCTCGCTGGCGAACAGGAGATGCGAGGCCACCGTGAGCAGGCCGTCGGTCAGCGCCATCGCGCGGTCGACGCCGACGATGACGGCAATGCCGCGCCGGCGCGCCTCGGCGCAGAGATCGCTGCAGAACGCCGCGCAGCGGCTTTCGACCAGGACCGCCCGGCAGTCGGCGAGCAGTTCATCGGCGTCGGGCAACTTCACGGTCCACAGCGCCGGGTCGCGATAGATGGTGAGCGTCCGCTCTCCGGAGGGCTCGATCATGATGGCCGAGACCGGCGTCGTCAGGCCCGGCATGCGCACGATGTGTCTGGTGTCGATCCCGTCCTGAGCCATCCTATCGAGAATGAAGCCGCTCGACGTCTCCCGTGCATCGCCCATGGGGCCTGCGAACGCGACGCGGCCGCCTAGCCGCGCAATCGCGATCGCGGCATTGAGCGCGTTGCCGCCGCAGACTTCCGAGAGATGGCTGGCGTTGGCCTTGCTGCCGCGCACGGGCACGCTCTCGACGCGAAAGGTGAGGTCGCGCACGGGAATGCCGATGCAGAGGATGCGCGGCGCGATCTCCGTCGAAGCCACAGGCCGTCGCCGCTCAAGCACCGCTCTTGTCGCGCAACCAGCGCCCGAGCAGATGATGCGCGATGGCAAAGGGATGCGGGCCGGCGAGCCCATCGGGATGGGTCCGCGTCAGCATCAGGGCTGCCTCGTCGCGCGTGACCCAGCGTGCGTCCTCGAGCTCCGTATGGTCGACGACGATGTCCTCGTTCAGCGCCCGCGCGCTGCAGCCGATCATCAGCGACGACGGATAGGGCCAGGGCTGGGTCATGTAGTACTCGACATCCGTGCAGCGGATGCCGGACTCCTCGAAAATTTCGCGGCGCACGGCGTCCTCGATGGTCTCGGCCGCCTCCACGAAGCCGGCGAGGCAGGAATACATGCCCGGCGGAAACTGCTTCTGGCGGCCGAGCAGGCACTTGTCGCCGGAGGCGACCAGCATGATCACGACCGGATCGGTGCGCGGGAAATGCTCCGCCTTGCAAGCAGGGCACTCGCGCTTCCAGCCGCCTTCCTTCATCGCGCTGCGCGTGCCGCAATTGGCGCAATAGCCATGGCGCTGATGCCAGCTCACCATCGATTTCGCCATCGCGACCGCCGAGAGCTCGTCGGGGAGGATCGCGCCCTGCATCGCCATGCCGCGCAGCTCGGTGACGGTATAGTCCTCGCGGCCGACCAGCTTCTCGGCCGCCGCCTGCGACAGGCCCATGCCGAACACCGCCGCGCCGTCGCGCAGGCCGAGGAAGATCGTGCCGGGATTGGCACCGCAGTTCAGCGCCTCGTCGATCGACAGCAGCGCGCGCACGCGCTCGCCGTCGCGCTTCACCAGCAGGGAGTCGCGGTAGATGACGTAGGCGCGCGACGACGGCTTCTGCTCCATCGCGAACAGCTTTTCGTCATCGCGGCGCAGATGCGCGGCGCGATCGAGGACGTTGGTGACGAACGCCGGTTGCCCCAGCGGAAACGAGTCGAATGCTGACATTTGTTGTTCTTTCAACCCAACCAGATCTTGCGGCGAAGCGCGCTGATGAAATTCTGAACCTCTGCGGCGTCATGCGCCAAGGGTGGCATCACGCCCCACACCGGCCGCGGCCAGGCGGCATCGCCGGTCCGGCGCGCGATGATGTGGACGTGGAGCTGCGGCACGAGGTTGCCGAGCGCTGCGACATTGAGCTTGTCGCATTTGGTGATCTCCTTCAGCGCGCGCGAGACGCGGGAGATTTCCGTCATCAGCTGCGCCTGCTGCACCTCGTCGAGGTCGATGATCTCGACTGTGTCGGGGCGCCGTGGCACCAGCAGCAGCCAGGGGTAATTGGCGTCCTTGATGACGAGTACCTTCGACAGCGGCAGGTCGCCGATGTCGATGGTGTCTTCTTTCAGGCGGGAGTGCAGCGACCAGGCGGGTTCGGGCATGAAGGGGGTTCCGGACTGCCCGACAGGGACGGGCTTGTTGGCTCCGACCATACGATACCGAGTTTGTCAGGGGAAGGATGGGTGCTCCGCGGGTATCGCATACTCGATCGTCGTCCCCGCGAAGGCGGGGACCCATAACCCCAGGGAATTGCTACCGCGCGAGCTGGCAACCCCTGAGTCTTCGCCAAACTCAATCCTGTGGTTATGGATTCCGGGCTCGCGCTGCGCGCGCCCCGGAATGACGGAATTACGCCTCCGCCAGCACGCGCGCGTTGGCGCGGACCGAGGCTTCGCTGACGCGGATGCCGAGGCCGGGGCCATCGGGCACCACGACGTGGCCGGCGCGGTTTGCAACACGTTCTTCGAGCACATCCTCGGTCAGCACGTGATGCGGCATGTAGAATTCGCAGCCGAGCGAGATGCCGGGCGTTGCCGCGATCAGTTGCGTCCCGGCGGCTAGCCCAATGCCGCCCTCCCAGAGCGTGCCGCCATAGCCGGGCAGGCCCGCGATGTCGGCGACCGCCATGATCGCCTGTGCCTCGAACAGGCCGCCGGCCTTCATCAGCTTGATCGAGACGGCATCGGCGGCCTCGCGGCGCACCACCTCCATCATGTCGCGGCGATCGAAACAGCTTTCGTCGGCGAGCACCGGCGTTTCCAGCGCCGCGGTGAGCTGCGCCATGACGTCGAGATATTTGCGCGGCACCGGCTGCTCGATGAAGGTCGGCGCGAACTGCTCGACATCGCGCAAAATTTTGATGGCGCCGAATGGCGCCAGTGCCTGGTTGTAGTCCACACGCAGATCGATGCGGTCGCCGAATTCTTTCCGGATCGCCTCGAGATGATCAAGGTCCTCGCGGTGCGGCTTCACGCCGGTCTTGACCTTGTAGATGACATTGCCGTCCGGGACCATCTTTCGCATGCGCTCGAGATCGGCGGCGAAATCCGGATCTGCGATCGAGAAGGAGAGGGGGATCGTGTCGCGCACGCGGCCGCCGAGCAGATCGGCGACCGAAAGCCCTGACGACTTGCCGACGATGTCGAGCAGCGCCATCTCGATCGCGACTTTCGCCTCGGCATGTCCGACCAGCGCGCGGTCGAGCTCCGCCATCAGCGCGCGGATGCGGCGGACCGGCTTGCCCAGCACGATCGGCCGCAAATAGATGTCGAGCGCGGAAAATGTCGCCTCGGGCGTGCCAGTGAACACTTCCCATGGCGCCGCTTCGCCCCAGCCGGCAATTCCGTCGCTCGCGGTCAGCTCGATCAGCACGCGCTTGACCGTGCCCTTGACGTTGCCGACGCCCTGCAGGCGCGCCATCTTGATCGGGCTCTCGATCAGGAACAGCCTGATCCGTTCGATGATCGCTTCGGTCATGTCAGGCCTCCATTGACGTGCCAGACCTGGCCGGTGACGTAGGATGCTTTTGGCGAAGCCAGGAAGGCGATGATTTCGGCCACTTCCTCCGGCCGCCCGCGGCGACGCATCGGGATCAGCGCTTCCGTCGCGGCGATCTGCTCGGGCGACAGCCTGCTCTCGCTCGGCCTGTCCTTGAGGATGAGGCCGGGCGCAACCGCATTGACGGTGATGCCGTCCTTGGCGAGCTCGACCGCGGTGAGGCGCACCAGAGCCTCCAGTGCGGAGCGGCTCGCGGCGGTCGCCGCGAACGGCGCGAAGTCGGGCCGGATCGCGTGCGCCACGAACGAGGATACCGCGATGATGCGCGCGTCGTTCCCGGCGCGCAGCAGCGGCAGCGCGGCTTCGACCAGCCGCGTGAAGGCCAGCGCGGACTCGTCCATCGCCCGGCGGAATTCGTCCGGCGGCGTGCCGATGGCGCTGCCGCGGCGGGCATGGCCGCCGACCAGGATCAGCGCATCGAGCCGGCCGAAGGCGGATTGCGCGGCGGCGATGGCATCGGTTGCCGCAGCCTCCTCGGCGAAGTCGCCGAGGCACTTTGCGACATTCGCACCCCGCGCTTCGGTGTCCGCGGCGGTGGCATCGAGGCCGGCCGCGTTCGAGCGCGTGTGCAGGAGGAGGCCTGTGCCGGGTGCCGCCAGCAACTTTGCCGTGGCGCGGCCGATGCCGCTGGCGGCGCCGGTGACGAGATAGACGCGATTGATATCAGGCATCATGGTGTCGCGTTGGCCGGCGGCAGCGCGCCGGTGCGGTGGAAATGGCTGAGGAACGCGCGTGTCGCGGCCTCGCGCGGCGTGTCGATCACCTGCCGCGACGGACCTTCCTCGACCACGACGCCGTCGCGCATGAACACGACGCGCTCGGCAACCTCGCGGGCGAAGGCGATTTCGTGGGTCACGATCACCATGGTCATGCCCTCGGATGCCAACCGCTGCATGACGTTCAGCACCTCGCCGACCAGCTCGGGATCGAGCGCGGAGGTTGCCTCGTCGAACAGCATTACGTCCGGCTCCATGGCGAGCGCGCGCGCAATCGCAACGCGCTGCTTCTGTCCGCCGGAGAGTGTTGCCGGATATTGGTCCGCCTTCTCCGCGAGCCCGACTTTTGCGAGCTGCGCACGCGCCAGCTTCTCGGCGTCCGCCTTGGCCATGCGGCGCACCGTGACCGGTCCCTCCATCACGTTCTGGAGTGTCGTCATGTGCGGGAACAGGTTGAAGTGCTGGAACACCATGCCGGTGGTGGCGCGGAATTTCGCCAGTGTCTTCACGTCCGGTGCCTTGGTGCCTTGGCCGAACTGGAAGTGGGTGTCGCCGACGCGGACGCTGCCGCCGTCGGGCACGACCAGCAGATTGATGCAGCGGAGCAGCGTCGACTTGCCCGAGCCGGACGGGCCGATCAGCGCCACGACGCCGCCCTTGGCGACGTCGAGGCTGATGCTTTTGAGGACCTCGTTGCTGCCAAAGCTCTTGCGCAAGCCGCGGATCTCGATCTTGCAAGTATTCTTGCAAATATCTTTGGACGTCTCGCTCATTCGCTGACTGCCAGTCGCTTCTCGCCGCGCCGGACGATGATGGTCAGGGGAATCAGGATCGCCGCATAGGCGACCGCGACCGCCGTATAGGTCTCCAGCGGCCGGTAGCTGTCATGGGCGGCGACCTGGCTCTGGTAGACGAGGTCGGGCACCGCCAGCACGGACACCAGCGATGTGTTCTTGAACTGGATGATCGACTGGTTCATCAGCGCCGGGATCATGCGCTTGATCGCCTGCGGCAGCACGATGCGCCGCATGGTCTGGCCCGGCGTCATGCCGAGCGCGGCGCCGGCTTCCGACTGGCCGCTGTCGATCGAGACGATGCCGCCGCGGATGATCTCCGAATAGAACGAGCCGCCATAGAGCGAGAGCGCCAGTGCCGAGGCCGTGATCGGCGTCATCTCGACGCCGGCCAGGATCGGCAGCGCGTAATAGAACCAGATCAGTTGCACCAGGATCGGCGTGCAGCGGAACGCTTCGATGAAAGCGAGCGCGATCAGGCGCACGCCTTTGAGGCGCGACAGGCTGCCGAAGGCGCCAAGCAGGCCGAACAGAAGTCCGCAGACGACGATGACGATGGTGAAGCCGACGGTGACGCCGAGCCCATTGAGGAAGAGCCAGCGATAGCTCCAGAGGATGCCGAAGTCCCACTGATACATGCGTACTTTACTCAACCGCTCGAAAGCTTGGGACACTGGCGCCGCGCATTCGCTGCACCTCGCCCGCTTGCGGGAGAGGTCGGCGCGAATCGCCGGGTGAGGGCTCTTTCCTCATTGGGAGCCTCTCTGCGGAGGCACCCCTCACCCCAACCCCCTCCCGCAAGCGGCAGAGGGAGCGCAGCAAGGATGTTGAGGCAGCGGCGCTCATCGCACCTTACAGCGAAACGCCCGGCGGAATATCCGCCTCCGTCACGCCCACCAGCTCCATGTTGGTCAGGATCGCGCTGCGGATGAAGCCGAGGCCCTTGTTGAAATCGATCCAGGTGTTGACGTAGTCGCGCCAGGTCTTGTCGTTCTCGCGCCGGAAGCCGGCGTTCGAGGTGGTGGCGAAGATCGGCGTCGGCAGCACGAACTGGCCGAGCGAGGGGTTCTTCTTCAGAACGGTCAGCGACAGCATGGTGATCAGGCACTGCGCGTCGACACGGCCGGTCTGCAGCGCGGCGGTGGCGTCGTCCGCAGTCTTGAGCCGCGAGATCTGCGCCTTCGGCGTCAGGCGGCTGACGACCTGGTCGTGCGAGGAGCCCTGGTCGACGGCGATCTTGATGTCGGGCGAGTTCAGCTCGGCCCAGGTCTTCGGCTTGAAGTCCTTCTTGCAGAGAATGCCGAAGGCGTTGTTGAACACCGGCACCGAGAAGTCGACCACCAGCGCGCGCTTCGGGGTCGGGTTGAGGCCGAAGAAGATGTCGATCTTGTTGGACTGAAGATCGAGCACCGAATTGCCCCAGGTGGTCTCGGTGATCTCGAGCTCGGCCTCCATGTCGTCGGCGAGCGCTTTGGCGATGTCGATGTAAAAGCCCTTCCACTGGCCGGTCGCCAGATCCTTCATATAGTAGGGCGCGCCGCCGCCGACCGCGCCGATCCGCATCTTCTTGGTGCGGCGGATGCGGGCAAAGGTCGATTCATTGGGATCAGCCGCAGTCTGGGCCACAGCCGGCGACACCAGCGCGCCCGCGGTCACCGCCGCGCCGACGGCACCAAGTCCGACAATCGATGCAACATCACGACGTGTAACCATTGGGATCAATCGCTTTTCTAGTTGGGTGGAGTTCCGGCATCGTTCATATCAAGGCGCTACCGGCAGCGAAAGCACAGCCTGTCGGCTGAGCAGATCGGAAATTGCCCGGATGCTGGGCAAGTCCAAGCCCTTATCAGGTGATACCCGCTTGCTTTCCAGTCCTTTTGGCCCCAAATAGGGATCGGGAGATTGGCGGTGGACGAGCCACTCGCCAACCGGGTCAGGTCCGGAAGGAAGCAGCCCTAACGAGGTCCGGATCGGGTCGCTCGTCAGTCTCCTACCTATTTTTTCGAGCGAATTGCGCTGGCGGCAATGGCCGCCCGCGCGCTCCTGTCCGCAAAAGCCAGCCGAGAGACATTTCATTGCGGATCGATCGATGACCGACGCTGGCGCCCCCCCTAATACCGACAGCGCCGGCCAGGCTGGCACGCCCTACCGGGTGCTGGCGCGCAAATACCGTCCCTCCAGCTTCGACGACCTGATCGGCCAGGAGGCGGTGGTCCGCACCGTCTCCAACGCGTTCGAAACCGGGCGCATCCCGCAGGCCTGGATCCTCACCGGCGTCCGCGGTGTCGGCAAGACCACCACTGCGCGCATCCTCGCCCGAGCGCTCAACTACGAGATGCCGGACGGCTCGGTGAAGGGCCCGACCATCCACATGCCGACCTTGGGCGTGCACTGCCAGGCGATCATGGAAAGCCGGCACATGGACGTCCTGGAGATGGACGCCGCCTCGCATACCGGCGTCGACGACGTCCGCCAGATCAATGACAGCGTGCGTTACGCACCGGCCAGCGCCCGCTACAAGGTCTACATCATCGACGAAGTCCACATGCTGTCGACGGCGGCCTTCAACGCGTTTCTGAAGACGCTGGAGGAGCCGCCGGAGCACGCCAAATTCGTGTTCGCGACCACCGAGATCCGCAAGGTTCCGGTGACCGTTCTGTCGCGCTGCCAGCGCTTCGATTTGCGCCGGGTCGAGGCCGACGTGCTGATGAAGCACCTTGCCAATATCGCGGCGAAGGAGAGCGTCGAGATCGAGCCGGAGGCGCTCGGCATCATCGCCCGCGCGGCGGAAGGTTCCGTGCGCGATTCGCTATCGCTGCTCGACCAGGCGATCGCGCATGCGGCCGGCCAGGTGAAGGCCGATGCCGTCAGGCAGATGCTGGGGCTTGCCGACCGTACCCGCGTCATCGACCTCTTCGATTCGCTGGTGCGTGGTGACATCGCGGCCGCGTTCAAGGAGTTCCGCGACCAGTACGATGTCGGCGCCGATCCGATCGTCGTGCTCTCGGATCTTGCCGAATTCGTCAACTTCGTCACCCGCGTGAAGATCGTGCCGGCGACGGCCGACAACGTCGCCTATGGCGAGACCGAGCGGCTGAGGGCACGCGATTTCGCATCGAAGATCTCGATGCGCGTGCTGTCGCGGATATGGCAGATGCTGCTCAAGGGCATCACCGAGGTGCAGGCCGCGACGCGGCCCGCCGCTGCCGCCGAAATGGTGCTGGTGCGCATCGCCTATGTCGCCGACCTGCCGACGCCGGACGAAGCGATCAAAATGCTGGAGCAGAACGGCGGCGGCTCACAGGCCGCGGGCGGCGGAAGTGCGGCGCGCAGTGCGCCGGCCGCACCGGTTGCCTCTGCACCGGTTGCTTCCGCGGCGCCGGCCCGCATGCCGACCTCCTCGCCGTCATCTTTCGGCGGCGGAGCCCGGCCGCAGATGGCCGCGCCCACGCCGGATCCGCAAGGTGCCGCACCTGCGCTGCGCATCACGAGCTTCACCCAGCTCGTCGCGCTTGCCGGCCAGAAGCGCGATCTCATGACCAAGGGGGCGCTGGAAGGCGACATGCGCCTCGTCCGTTTCGAGGAGGGCCGGCTGGAGGTCGCGCTCGAGCCCAACGCGTCCAAGACCACGATCACCGAGCTTGCGCGCAAGTTCGAGCTTTGGACCGGCCGCCGCTGGACCGTGATCGTCTCCAACGAGCAGGGCCAGCCGACGCTGCGGTCGGTGAACCAGGCCGCCAAGCAGGAACATGCGCGCACCGCCGAGGCCGATCCGCGCGTGCAGGAGGTGCTGTCGCGCTTTCCCGGTGCAAAGGTCGTCGAGGTCCGCAGGCTTGCCCCCGAGGCGCCGGAATCCAATATTAACTCAGACTATGGCAGTGATGATCCGGTCGACGGTTCCGACAGCGACGATCTCTGAGCCAGCTTTCCAAGGACGAAACCGATGGCTGATTTTCTCGGCATGATGAAGCAGGCGGCGCAGCTGCAATCCAAGATGCAGGCGATGCAGGAGGAACTCGGCAATGTCGAGGTCGAGGGCATCTCCGGCGGCGGCTTGGTTGCGGTGCGCATGACCGCGAAGATGGACGTGAAGGGCGTCAGGATCGATCCCTCGCTGATGAAGCCGGAAGAGCGCGAGGTGCTGGAGGACCTCCTGGTCACCGCATTGAGCGATGCCCGCCGCAAGGCGGAAACGGCGATGCAGGAAAAGATGCAGTCCTTGACCGGCGGGCTCGGCCTGCCGCCGGGGCTGTTCGGCCAGTAACATGGGCGCGGTTGCAGGTCCTGAAATCGAGCGGCTGGTTCAGCTTCTCGCGCGGCTGCCGGGCCTCGGTCCGCGCTCGGCGCGGCGCGCGGCGCTGCATCTGATCAAGAAGCGCGAAGCGCTGATGATGCCGCTGTCGGGCGCCTTGCAGGTCGCGCTCGACAAGGTTCAGGTCTGCAAGACCTGCGGCAACATCGATACGCAAAATCCCTGCACGGTCTGCACCGATCCGCGGCGCGATCCCTCCATCATCGTCGTCGTTGCCGACGTCGCCGATCTCTGGGCACTGGAGCGGGCCAACGCGACGCAGGGCCGCTATCATGTGCTTGGCGCGACATTGTCGCCGCTGGACGGCGTCGGCCCGCAGGATCTCACCATTGATGCGCTGGTCGCGCGTGCGCATGATGCGCAGGTGCACGAGATCATCCTTGCCCTGAACGCGACGGTCGACGGCCAGACCACCGCGCATTACATCACCGACCTCTTGCAGGACGCCAACGTAAAAGTAACCAGGCTGGCCCATGGTGTGCCGGTTGGCGGCGAGCTTGATTATCTCGATGAAGGCACGCTATCGGCCGCGATGCGGCAGCGGACCCTGTTCTAGCAATCCAGACTTTACGGAACGGACGACATGACGAAACGATTCGCCACACGCTTGGCTTTGGCCGCGACGATGATGATGCTGGTCACCCCGGCCATTTCGGCGCAGCAGGACGACGAGGCGCCGCCGCCGTCGAAGCCCGGCAAGCCGATCAACACCGGCGACGTGCTCTCGGGCGAGCTGAACGCGATGAAGGTGCGCGACGTCAAGAATGCCGGCAAGCGGATTGCGATGTACCAGATCACCTCCGAGCCGCGCCGTCTGCCGCCGCCGAACGGGCTGTGCAATCTCGAGACCGGACCCGAGACCTTCCAGCTCGTCACCTCCAGCGATGCGCAGGCGACGCAGTTGAAGTCGTTCGTCGGCAAGGAGATCTCGGTCAAGGTCGACGAAATCGCCTGCGCCAGCGATGCCGGCCAGATGAGCGAGGCCGTGATCACGAAGTGGAGCTTGATCAAGAAGCAGTAGGTTCGAACTGCCGTGGGGTGGGCAAAGCGAAGCGTGCCCACCGCTTCTTCGGCTTCTCGGTGCGATGGTGGGCACGGCGCGTTGCGCCATTGCCCACCCTACGGCCGCGGAGTCTAAACCCGCACCGGGCCCAGCGTCTCGAAATGCCTGCGCTTCTGCAAATACGCGAGCAGGATCAGGCTGGGCACTGCGACCACGACGCAGATCATGAAGAACAGCGGCCAGCCCGTCAGTTTAGCGACGAATCCCGCGCCGGACGAGAGATAGGTGCGTCCCACCGCCGCGAGCGCGGTGAGCAGCGCATATTGTGTGGCGGTGTGCAGCGGGTTCTGGCACAGCGCTGAGAGGTAGGCGACGAAGATCACGGTGCCGATGGCGCTGGTGAAGTTCTCGCAGGTGATGGCGAATGCGAGCGCCCACTGGTTGGTGCCGACCAGCGCGAGCCAGGAGAACGACAGGTTCGCAATCGCCTGCACCATGCCGCCGATCCACAAGCTCGTCGCCAGAGAATAGCGCCGCGCGACGAAACCGCCGGCAAAGCCGCCGATCAGTGTTGCGGCAAGGCCCACGCCCTTCACGATCGCCGCGTAATCGTTGCGGGAAAAGCCGAGGTCGATCACGAACGGCGCAGTCATGGTGCCGGAGAACGCGTCGGTGAACTTGAACAGCACCACGAAGGCGAGCGCGGCGAGAGCATCTTTCCGCGACAGGAACTCCGAGAAGGCGCCGATCGCCGCGTGCAGCACGCGCGCGAACGCCGTCTCGGTCTGCGTCGCCGCTTCGGCCCGCACTGATTGCTCAGGCTCGGTCGCAGCCAGCGCCGTGATCGTGCCGATCAGCACCATGGCCGCCATCACCACATAGCCCCACATCCAGGCGGACGACTTCGGAATGCCGGTGCCCTCGAAGCCGGAGACGATGAACAGCGCACCGGCAGTCGAGACCAGCATGCCGATGCGGTAGGCTGCGACATAGGATGCCATGCCGGCGGCCTGCTCGCTCTCGGGCAGGCTCTCGACGCGGAAGGCATCGACCACGATGTCCTGCGTCGACGATGTCGTTGCGACCAGCAGCGCGCCGAGCGCGACGTAGAACGGCGAGCGCGCCGGATCGGTCAGCGCCAGCAGCACGATCGAGACGATCAGCAGCAGTTGCGAGAACAACAGCCAGCCGCGGCGGCGGCCGAAGGCGCGGGTGAACAGCGGCACATGCAGCGCATCCACCAGCGGCGCCCACAAAAATTTCAGCGTGTAGGGCGTCCCGACCAGCGCGAACAGCCCGATGGTTCCGAGATCGACGCCGGATTCCCGCATCCACACCAGCAGCGTCGATCCCGACAGCGCCAGCGGCAGACCGGAGGAGAAGCCCAGAAACAGCACGATCAGCACCCGCGGCTGCATGTACACGGCAAGGCTGTCGCGCCAGGAGGCGGCGGGGGCATCGGCGCCGGCGGTTGCCGGGGCGGTTCCGGAAGTCGCGTCGGGTGCGGTCATGGGGAGGTGTTAGCAGATTCTGGCCTAAAAGACTCCCGACGCAGTCAGTGAGGCGGAAGCTCTCAACACCCTCTCGGTGTCATCGTCCGCCTTGTGCGCAATTGCGCACTGGGGCGGACGATCCAGTACCCACCAGCGCTTCGGCTCAATCACGACCGCCGCGGCGTACTGGATGCCCCGCCTTCGCCCGGTCAAGCCGGGCGACGACAGCGAAATTGGGGCGACAGCGTACCGGATATGAGAGGAGAATCACTCCCCCGCCTGGAGCTTGCGCGGGAACAGCTCGGGCGTGTTGGCCACCAGCCGCGGCCCCTCCGGCGTGTCGGTCTTGCTGAAATCGAGCTCTTCGATCCGTCCCGCGCGCTTCTCGATCTTGTCGGCGGAGATCAGGACCTGGCGCACGTCCTCGTTCACGTCGGAAAAATGCTTCTGCAGTTTCAGCACGCGGTCGCGCAGGCGGCCGAGATCGTCGCCGAGCTTGATCACCTCGGTGCGGATCTGGTCGGCGGCATCGCGCATGCGCGCGTCCTTCATGATCTGCTGCATCACCTGGATCGCCAGCATCAGAAGCGAGGGCGACACGAGTACGACACGAGCCCGATAAGCCTTCTGGATCACGTCGTCGAAGCCGTCATGGATCTCGGCGTAGACCGATTCCGACGGCACGAACATCAGCGCCATCTCCTGGGTCTCGCCGGTGACGAGATATTTTTCGGCGATGTCGCTGACATGCTTCATCACGTCGCCGCGCAGCCGCTGCGAAGCAATCCGCCGCTCCTCGTCGGTGCGGGCGTCGTGCAGCGCGGTCATCGCTTCCAGCGGAAATTTGGCGTCGATGCAGAGCGGCCGCTGATCCGGCAGAAACACCACGCAGTCCGGCCGTTTTCCCGTCGAGAGCGTGAACTGGAACTCGTAGGAGCCCTTCGGCAAGCCGTCCTGGACGATCGCCTCCATCCGCGCCTGGCCGAAGGCGCCGCGCGACTGCTTGTTGGCGAGCACGTCGCGCAAGGTCGTCACCTGCGTGGTGAGGTCGGTGAGGTTCTTGTGCGCGTTGTCGATGATGCCGAGCCGCTCGTGCAGCGCGCGCAGGCTCTCCATGGTGTTGCGAGTCGAGTGCTCCATCGACTGGCCGACGCGGTGGGTCACCGAATCCAGCCGCTCGTTGACCGCGCGCGCCATCTCGGCCTGGCGGCCGGCCAGTGCCTGAGTCATGGCATTGACTCGGCCCGACGCCTCGCTCTGAGCGTGCAGGACCTGGCTCAGGCGCTCCTCGAGTTCGTCGGCCCGGATCGCGTGCGCCATCGCGAGTTCCGCGCCGCGCCGCCCCGACCGCGCGATCACGACGGCAATCACCACCAGCAGGAGGAGGACCAGGACGCCGAAGCCGATCAGCGCATCGATGGTGCGCACCGGCCAGTCGCCAGCCATGAAAATGATCTCGTTCATGCCAGCCCTTCTAGCCGATTCGCGGGGACGTGCGAACGAAGAGGGAACGCTTATGGTTAATACCTCCCTAATTTTTATGGTTAACGAAGCCCTAAGTTTTATGGTTAGCGGAACGTTAACGGCGTTCCCCGCTGCATTGACCGCATCTCGCGCGGGGCTTAAATCGCCGCCATGGCCTTAAGAGAAATCATCATCCTGCCCGACAAGCAGTTGCGTCTGGTCTCCAAGCCGATCGAGAAGGTCACGCCGGAGATCCGCAAGCTTGCCGACGACATGTTCGAGACCATGTACGACGCGCCCGGCATTGGCCTCGCGGCGATCCAGGTCGCGCAGCCGCTGCGCCTGATCACCATGGACCTCGCCAAGCGCGACGAGAACGGCGAGACCAAGCACGAGCCGCGCGTCTTCATCAATCCCGAGATCATCGCCTCGTCCGAGGAGCTGTCGGTCTACGAGGAAGGCTGCCTGTCGATCCCCGAATATTACGAGGAGGTCGAGCGGCCTGCGAAGGTGCGCGTGCGCTTCACCGATCTCGACGGCAAGGTGCATGAGGAGGACGCCGAGGGCCTCTACGCCACCTGCATCCAGCACGAGATCGACCATCTCAACGGCGTGCTGTTCGTCGACTATCTGTCGAAGCTCAAGCGCGACCGCGTGTTCAAGAAGTTCGAGAAAGCCGCCAAGCGCGCGGAGTGAGTAAGGCTCGGTCCTCTCACGCCGTCATGGCCGGGCTTGACCCGGCCATCCACGCCTTGCTTGCTTTGCCGAAGAACGTGGATGCCCGGGACAAGCCCGGGCATGGAGAACCGGAACTCTCACCGAAACGCCGCCACATGCCCCTTCGCCTGATCTTCATGGGTACGCCCGATTTCTCCGTGCCGACGCTGCTCGAGCTCGTCGCGCATGGCCACGAGATCGCGGCCGTCTACACCCGCGCGCCGAAGCCGGGCGGGCGGCGCGGCCTGCAATTGCAGTCGACGCCGGTCGAGGAGGCGGCGCGAAAGCTCGGCGTGCCCGTGCTGACGCCGAAGACGTTGAAGACGCAGGAAGCGCTCGACGAATTCCGCGCCTTTGGCGCCGATGCCGCCGTCGTCGTCGCCTATGGCATGATCCTGCCGCGGGCGATCCTCGATGCGCCAAGGCTCGGCTGCTACAATCTGCATGCCTCGCTCCTGCCGCGCTGGCGCGGTGCGGCGCCCATCAACCGCGCGATCATGGCCGGCGATGCCGAGAGCGGCGTGATGGTGATGAAGATGGACGTCGGCCTCGACACTGGTGACGTCGCGATGGCGGAGCGTCTTGCGATCACCGACAACATGACCGCAGTGGACCTGCACGATCGCCTTTCCCGGCTCGGCGCCGATCTGATGGTGCGCGCCATGGCCGCGCTCGCACGCGGCGGACTCCAGCTCAAGAAGCAGAGCGAGGACGGCGTTACCTACGCCGCCAAGATCGACAAGGCCGAGGCGCGGATCGACTGGAGCAAGCCTGCACGCGAGGTGCTGCGCCACATTCACGGCCTGTCGCCGTTTCCCGGCGCCTGGAGCGAGCTTGCGGACGTGAGCGAGAACGCACGCGTGAAGATCCTGCGCTGCGAACTCGCGAAAGGCTCGGGCGCCCCCGGCGACGTCCTCGACGACCAGCTCACCATCGCCTGTGGCGAGGGCGCCATCCGCATCATCGAGCTGCAGCGCGAAGGCAAGGCGCGGATGCAGGCTGCAGACTTCTTGCGCGGCGTGAAGGTCGAGCCGCCGATGCGGCTTGCCTGATGCCCCGCTACAAGCTCACCATCGAATATGACGGCGCGCCGTTCTGCGGCTGGCAGGTGCAGGAGACGCTGCCCTCGGTGCAGGGCGCGCTCGAGAGAGCCGTGAAGGCGATGACCGGCGCGGATGTGCGGGTGCACGGCGCCGGCCGCACCGATGCCGGCGTGCATGCGCTCGGCCAGGTCGCGCATGTCGATATCGAGAAGCAGTTCGCGCCGGATCGCTTCCGCGATGGGCTCAACGCGCATCTGCGCCCGGATCCGGTGGCGGTGCTCGATGCCGAGATCGTCGGCGAAACCTTCGAGGCGCGCTTCTCCGCCATCAAGCGCCACTACCGCTACCGCATCGTCAATACCCGCGCCAATCTCGCGCTCGACGTCGGCCACGCCTGGCGCGTGCCGCGCAGGCTCGACACCGCTGCGATGCATGCGGCCGCGCAACGCCTGATCGGCAAGCACGATTTCACGACATTCCGCGACACCGAATGCCAGGCCAAATCACCGGAGAAGACGCTCGATCAGCTCGACGTGCTGCGCGACGGCCGCGAGGTGACGATCCTCACCTCCGCACGCTCCTTCCTGCACAGCCAGGTGCGTTCGATGGTCGGTTCGCTCGTTTGGGTTGGCGAAGGCCGCTGGACCGCCGACGATCTCTCCGCAGCGCTTGCCGCGCGCAACCGCGCCGCCTGCGGCATCGTCGCCCCGCCGGAGGGGCTGTATCTGGTGCGGGTGGATTATTGACCCTTCGCCTCTCCCCGCTTGCGGGGAGAGGCCGACGCGCTTCGAGCGATGCGAAGCATCGTCGGAGCGCGGCGGGTGAGGGGGACTCTCCACGAGTCCAACTCGTACCGTGTTTGAGGAGGCAGCCCTTCACCCCAACCCTCTCCCCGTAAGAACAGGGAGAGGGAGGAGCGTCATCCAAAATACCGCGCAAGAATCCCGCGATACACCTTGGTCAGCTGCTCCAGATCCACCACCGGCACGCGCTCGTCGACCTGGTGCATGGTCTGGCCGACCAGGCCGAACTCGATGACCGGGCAATAGCTCGAGATGAATCGCGCATCCGATGTGCCGCCGCTGGTCGACAGCTCCGGCTTGCGGCCCGTCACCTCCTCGATCGCGGAAACCGCGAGATCGGTGAACGGACCGGGCTTGGTCACGAACACGTTGGAGTTCGATGGCTCCCAGACGATGCGGGCGCGGATGCGGTTGCCGCAGGCTCTTGCCAAGCGCTGTTCGACCAGCTCGCGCAGGCTCGCCTGCGTGTGGTTGTCGTTGTAGCGGATGTTGAATTTTGCGCGGGCCTGGCCGGGGATGACGTTGTAGGCGCTGTTGCCAACATCGACCGAGGTGAATTCGAGATTGGAAGCCTGGAACTGCGCGCTGCCATGGTCCAGCGGCTCGTCGGAGATCGCAACGATCAGCCGCGAGATATCCGGCACCGGATTGGCTGCGCGATGCGGATAGGCGACGTGGCCCTGCACTCCGTCGACGTAAAGCGTGCCGGATTGCGAGCCGCGGCGGCCGACCTTGATGGTGTCGCCGAGCACCTCGACATTGGAGGGTTCGCCGAGCACGCAGTGATCGAATGTCTCGCCGCGCTCGGCTGCCCACTTCAAAAGCTTGATCGTGCCGTTGATGGAGACGTCTTCCTCGTCGCCGGTGATCAGGAACGAGATCGAACCTTTTCCGTCGGCGCGCGGCTTGCCGCCCTGCGCGGCGAGATGCTCCAGCACAGCGGCGACGGAGCAGGCGATACCGCCCTTCATGTCGACCGCGCCGCGGCCGTGCAGGAAACCGTCCTTCACCTCGCCGGAGAACGCGCCGACGCTCCAGGCGCTTTCGTCGCCGGGCGGCACCACGTCGGTGTGGCCGGCGACGGTGATGTGCGGCGCTTCAGTGCCGATCCGTGCGTAGAGATTGTCGACGTCGGCGGTTCCGGGCTCGCTGAAGGTCACGCGGTGGCAGGTGAAGCCGGCCGCCGTCAGGACCTGTTCGAGCACTCCCAGCGCGCCGGCGTCGGCCGGGGTTACCGAGGGGCAGCGGATGAGATCGCGGGCAATCGAGAGAGCATCGGTCATGTGCTCCGCTTAACATGCATGCCGCCGGGCGGGCTAGCTGTGGAATCTCAACAGGTCGTCCTCCGGGAGACGGAGGCGGCTGATGGGTGGTTTGGCTTGCAAACTACCGTGTGGGCGATGCCAGTTGTAGTGCTGAAGCCAGATTGGCAGGTTTTTGGCGCGCTGGTCTGAGGTGTCGTAGGAGCGAGCGTAAGCCCACTCGCGCAGCGCTGTCTGGATGAAGCGTTCGGCCTTGCCGTTTGTTTGGGGCCGATATGGTCTGGTGAAGATGTGCCTGAGGCCGAGCTTCCCGCACGCTCTGGCGAAGGCCTTGGCACGGTAGCAAGAGCCATTGTCGGTCATGATGCCGGTGACCTTCATACCGAGGCTGCGGTAGTAAGCGACGGCTTCCCTGAGGAAGGCGATGGCACTTTCCTTTTTCTGATCACGCCGGATCTGGGAGAAGGCCAGGCGCGATGCATCGTCGATCGCCACGTGGACGAACTCGTGGCCGGCGCCGCGGCTTTCACCCTTCTGACGATCGTGCGTGATGCGGTGGCCGGGTCTGACGAACCTGCCGAGCTTCTTGATGTCGATATGGATCAGCTCGCCGGGCTGCTCGCGCTCGTAGCGGCGCACCGGCTCGGCCGGCTCCAGATCGCGTGTCCGGCTTAATCCCAGGCGGCGGAGTATGCGGCTGACGGTGGCCCGTGACAGCCCAACCTCGGCTGCGATCTGCTTGCCGGTGTGGCGCTGCCGGCGCAACGCCTCGACGGCCTCGCACGTGGCCCGCGGGGTTTGGCTTGGCGATGAAAGGGGTCTGGAGGAACGATCACGCAATCCCTCGACACCTGCTGCGCGGAACCGCTCGACCCATTTGGCTACCGTTTTCGGTGTCGTGTTGAACTGGTCAGCCGCGGCAGCCTGGCTCAGTCCGTCCTCGACCACGCCTCGCACCATCGCCTCTCGACCTGTGGGCGTCAAAGGCGCATTCTTGTGGACGTTCATCTGGTCTCTCCGTGGAAACGTTGAAGCTTCGCAACCTCAGCTTCCTCGGTTCAGACCAGATGGACAACCTCCTGAGACACCAAAGCTA
>NZ_LSEF01000046.1:2775-155947 GCF_001641695.1 Bradyrhizobium neotropicale | reverse complement strand
CGAGCTCGAGGACGCGATCGACGTCGAGGACGACCATGAGCTGTCCGTCGAGGCGGTGGACGCCGCCGGCGAGCTTGGCCATGCGGGGATCGAGGTTGACGGGATTTTCCTCTTTGCCGTCCTCGGGCAGGCGCAGCACCTCGCCGATCTGGTCGATCAGCAGGCCATAGGATTCCCCGCGGAGGTCGACGCCGACCGCCATCGGCACCTTGCCGTCCTCGGCCTTGGGCAGGCCGAGCCGGGCGCGCATGTCGACCACGGTGACGATGCGGCCGCGCAGATTGAGCACGCCGGCGATCTCGCGGGAGGCCAGCGGCACGCGGGTGACGCGTTCGGGCATGAACACGTCCTGGACGCGGGAGATCGGCAGGCCGAACAGCTGGCCGCCGATCATCGCGGTGACGTATTCGACCATGGCGCCTTCGGTGGTCTGGGTCTTGGTGCTCATTGACGTATCTCCTTCCCGCCCGCGTTTTGTTTGAGCATGATCTCGTCGGAAAACCGCTTCACACTTTGCCGGATCATGCTCTAGGCCGCCGCCCGGCTCAGCTCGGAGGCGCCGGCGGCGCCCGCGGTCTGTTCCTTCAGCGCCGCGATCAGGCCGGGACGGTCGAACTTGGCAACATAGTCGTGGAAGCCGGCCTGCCGGCCGCGCTCGATCGCCGCCGGCGAGACCAGCGCCGACAGGCCGATGATCGGGATCGCACCGAGATTGTTGTCCGAGCGCAGCGCCTCGGCGAACTCGAACCCGTTCATGTCGGGCATCTCGATGTCGGTCAGCACCACGTCGAAGTTCTGGCCCGCGCGGAGCGTGGCGAGCGCCTCCTGCGCGCCTCCCGCGGTGCGGACCCGGTAGCCGGCCGCCTTGAGGACGGGGGCCAGCATGTTGCGGAAGAAGGCGGAGTCGTCGACCAGGAGCACCGACTGCGCGTGCATCGACGGCTTCATCTCCTTGCGGGTGAACCAGTCGGCGAACGCCATCGGCAGGAAGTGGCCGACGTCGATCACCTCGGTGGCCTGGCCCTTGATCACGGCCGAGCCCAGGATGCCGGCCGAGGAGCCGCCGACCTCGATGTTGAGCCGTTCCTCGACGATGTCGATGATCTCGTCGACGACGAGGCCCATGGAGCGGCCGTCGTCGGCAAACACCAGGATCGGCTGCGCGCCCTGGCTCGCGATGGTGACGCTCTCCATGGCGACCAGCGGCATCAGCTGCTCGCGGTACTGCACCATGTAGCGGCCGTTACTGAACTCGATCTTGTCGGCGGGCAGCTCTTCCAGGCGGGTGACGAGGCCGAGCGGGACCGCCTTGGGCTGGCTGGAGCCGGCGCGGAACACCAGGAGCGAGGTGGTCTGCTCGCCGCTTCCGATGTGATGGCCGGAGGCTTCATCGGCCATGTCATGGGCCGAGGAGCCGGAGGCGCCGAGCGCTTTCGCAATGCCGTTGGGGTCGATGATCATGATGACCGCGCCATCGCCCAGGATCGTGTTGCCCGAGAACATGTCGATGTGGCGCAGCTTGGTCGACATCGGCTTGACCACGATCTCTTCGGTGTGGAACACGCCGTCGACGACGATGCCGAAGGTCTGGCTGCCGACCTGCGTCACCACGATGAAGCCGTTCTCGGGATCGCTGGCGGCGCCGTCGTCGATCTTCAAGAGCTTCTTCAGATGGATCAGCGGCAGCAGCTTGTTGCGCAGGCGCAGCACCGCGGTGTCCTTGATGCGCTCGATGCGGTGCTCGGAGTTGGCGCGGGCCCGCACCAGCTCGACGACCGAGAGCTGGGGAATGGCAAAGCGGTCGCCGGCGGCCTCCACGATCAGCGCCGAGACGATCGCCAAGGTCAGCGGGATCTTGATGGTGACGGACGAGCCTTCGCCGGCGACCGACTTGATGTCGATGGTGCCGCCGATCTGGTCGATATTGGTGCGCACCACGTCCATGCCGACGCCGCGCCCCGACACCGAGGTGATGGCGGCCGCGGTCGAGAAGCCCGGCGCGAAGATGAACTTGTGGATCTGGGCTTCGCTCATCTTCTCGAGCTCGGCCTCGGTGACGAGACCGCTGGAGAGCGCCTTGGCCTTGATCTTCTCGGTGTTGAGGCCTCTTCCGTTGTCGGCGATGCAGATGATGATGTGGCCGCCCTCGTGATAGGCGGACAGGCGAATGGTGCCCTGCTCGCCCTTGCCGCTGGCGAGGCGCTCGGCCGGGGTCTCCAGGCCATGATCGGCGGAGTTGCGCACCATGTGGGTGAGCGGGTCCTTGATCAGGTCGAGCACCTGGCGGTCGAGCTCGGTGTCGGCGCCGTGCATCTCCAGCTCGATCTGCTTGCCGAGTTCGCTCGACAGGTCGCGCACGATGCGGGGCAGCTTCTGCCAGGCGTTGCCGATCGGCTGCATGCGCGTCTTCATGACGCCCTCCTGCAGCTCGGCGGTGACGTTGGAGAGGCGCTGCAACGGCACCTTGAACTCGGTGTCCTCGTTGCGGCGGGAGATCTCCAACAGCTGGTTGCGGGTCAAGACCAGCTCGGAGACCATGGTCATCAGATGCTCCAGCGTATCCACGTTGACGCGGATCGACTGGTTGGCGACGCGGTCGCCCTCGGCGGCGGTCTCGTCGGCCATCGACTTCTTGGGCGCGGCCTTGGCGGCGGGCTTTGCGCTCTCCTTGGCCGTTTCCTTGGCGGCAGGCGCCGGAGCGGCCGGCGCCGGCTCGGCCTTGATCTCGGCCTTGGCCACCGGCGCCGGCACTTCGATCGCGGTCTCGCGGAAGGCGCGCTCGAGCTCGTCGAGCGACACCTCGCCCGGGCGCAAGGGGCGCTCCAGCGTCTGGTCGACCAGCGAGCCCGTGGCCATCTCCTTTGCCGGCGCGGCGGCGGGGGCGTCCGGCGCGAGCGGCGGCGCTTCAGTGACGGGCGCGGCACCTGCGGCCGGCATCGGCTGCGCCGAGCCGGACATCGCCGCCATGCCCTGCTCGACCATCGCTTCCAGCTTGTCGATCAGGTCACGGTCGGTCCCTTCGGGCTCGGCTTCGGTGGCCTCGAGCCCGGCCAGAATCTCCTTGATGCGGTCGATCGAGGACAGGATCACCGTCACCGCCTGCCCCGTCACCGGCATGCCGTCGCGGAATTTGCCCATCAAGGTCTCGCCGGCATGCGCCAGCGCTTCCAGACGCGGCAATCCCAAAAAGCCGCACGTGCCCTTGATGGTGTGGACCAGGCGGAAGATGTTATCCAGGATCTTGGCGTTGTTCGGCTCCTGCTCGAACTTCACCAATTGATTGTCGACGGTGTCCAGGCTCTCGCTGGTCTCCGTCAAAAACTCCCGCAACAGATCATCCATGAGGTACGCCTTACTAACCTGGACTGCGCGGCCGGCTTTCGGCCCTTGATCCCGTCGGCCAGGAGGCGTTCGAGACCGGCATCTTTGCCAAGCGGAGAGTGTCGTTGGCGAGGTTGAATCAACCCTGAAAATCGACGGACGCCCTCGTCTAAATCGTTAGACATCCCATTTCACGGTCCCGTTAATTTCATCCTCCGTGCTAATACGGATATTGAAGACAAGTTTGGCGTTTGCTCGCCTGCGCTACCGTATCTCTGCAAAGCCGGCTGCGTGCTCTCGTCACGATGAAGCCTTGGGTAAACGCACCGCTAATGGCAGCGCGAGCCGGCTGAAAAAGCCTCAAACATCGAGGGCAACGTGCGTGGCGCGCGCGAGCCAATGCACGGCACCGGCATTGGTCGCCCTCCGCGCACGATGCGCCGGGCAGCGTCGGCGAGACGTGAACGATCGGCACGCAGGGTAAACGGGGTCTTACCGCAGGCTCGCTGCGAGCGACGCGGCGCTAACCGAGGCACGCCGAGATCGCGTCGCGATACTCCGACAGGCATTCGTCGATGGCGGTAACGAGCGCCGCCGGCGCGAACGGATCGCGCAGGCAGCGCGGCGAGCTCCAGCGCCATCCCCAGGAAGTCGTCGGACGCGGGTGAATTGAGATTTGCAAACGCGTCGCCGGACATGGCGATCAACGAAATGGCGGGTGCACGCTCTGGAATAGCGGATCGAATCGAACCCGCGCATGCGCGGCATGAAGCTGTCGATGATCATCAGATCGAAGCCATCGTTCTCGAGCGCGTAAGCGCTCGACGCGGCAGACCTAGACCTGTTGCGGCCCCATCCAAAATGGTCAGAGAGACTGTCTTGGGCGAGGTGGGCGTGGCGCTGAAGCATGTCCACTTCCCCGCATGGCGGAGGCCGCATCTGTTGAAGGTCCGGCAATGAGGCTGTCGCGCTTCGACCTGCATCCATGCCTCGCCGACCGGGTACCATGTACCAAATGTACCAATTGCCAATATATCCCGACGGGCACATGATGGAACTTACGCGTGCATGGGGACGAATTCGCTATCGCGGATTTATCCGCTGACGAGACGAGAAGCAGCTTGGAAACGATGGTGCGCCCGTCCAACGGTTTCCTGTCCGCGTTGTCGGCAGATGATTACGAACTGATCCGAGCACACTTGCGCACGGTCGATCTGCCGCATGAGGCGGTGCTGGTCGAGACCGGCGAAATGCTCAGGCGCGCCTACTTTCCGCATCGCGGCGTCATCTCGCTGGTCGTGAAGCTGGCCAAGGGCGAGCACGTGCAGGTCGCCATGATCGGGCGCGACAGCGTGCTTGGCGCGTTCTCGGCACTCGGCGACTCCAATGCGCTGGGTACCGCGGTGGTACTGGTGCCCGGCACCGCGTCGATGCTGGATATCGACCGGCTGCGCGCCGCCGCCGACCAGAGCGCCGGCCTGCGGACCCGGCTCGCGCGCCATGGGCTGGCCGTCTACGCCCAGGTCCAGCAAACCGCGGGCTGCAACGCCGCCCATCCCGTGGAGTCGCGGCTGTCGCGATGCCTGTTGCAGACTCATGATCTGTCCGGCGACTACAGGCTGCTGCTGACGCAGGAGGCGATGGCGCAGATGATCGGCGCGCGGCGCAACAGCGTGTCTCTGGTCGCCAACACCTTGCAGCAGGCCAATTTTATCCACTACAGCCGCGGTCACATCCAGATCAACAATCTGGACGGCCTGCGCCAGACCGCATGCGAGTGCTACGCCACGGTGAAAGCCCAGTACGACAGGCTGCTCGGGCTGTGACGCTGTGCGGGTCCCACCGGGCCGCGACGGCACGTGGTAAACCGACCGCTTACGGCGGAGGGCAAACACTGACGGTCTCGCTACCGGAACCGAAATCGAAATGCGGTAGACGGGGGCATTCCTCGCGCTTTCGGGCCGCGATGCACCCAACGGAAACCGAGACTGAGCAATGTTTGAGACCACCGCACGCGGACCGTCTTCGGCGGCCACGACTTGCGCGCCGCACACGGACCGCATCGCGCCGGCGCCGGACGGGTGCGATGCCGAGCTGGCGCGCGAGCCGAGCGCCTTCGATGTGCTCGTGCGCGAGATCGGCGAAGACGGTGCCTGCGAAGTGCGCGCCGTGTTCTGGAGCGAGACCTCCGCGCGGCTGAAGCTATTCGGCACGCTCGCGCTCGGAGAGCACCGCGCCAAGATCGAGCGCGAGGCGCATTCGCTGAAGAGCTCGGCAAGGTCGTTCGGCTATCTCCGCCTCGCGGCGCTGGCGCTGCGGCTGGAGCGCAGCGCGGCAACGGTCGACGACGATGAATTCGCCGATCTCCTCGCGCAGATGGACCTGGCCTACACAACCGCGCTGATGCAGGAGCCGCAGGGCTAGCCACTCCGACGTGCAAATCCGCCGTACTTCTACGGTTTTGGATTTTCACACATGGCTAATCATAGGTCGCGATAGTCGCCGGAAACCAGGAGGGTTTCCATGTTCACCTATGAGACCGCGGACCAGAAGGAGGTCCGTCGCTTCCGCATCGCTCAGTTCAACGGCCGGATGGCGACGGTGAAATCGGGCGAGTCCACGGTGACGGGTTTCGTGCGTTCGGTGCTGGAGCAGGAGTCGAGCGTGCCTCCGCGGTGGACCATCACCATCATCCAAGGCGCGCCGAAGGAAGAGCCGAAACCGCTGCGGCCCGGCCTGCGCCTGCGTCCTTTCGCCGAAGATTATCTCTGAGCGCGACCAGCCGCCCCCTCCGCCGCGCCGCCACCCGGCGGCGCCGACAACAGCCTCAATCGATCGAATGCAGCAGCGCGGCGCGGACGAGATCCGCGGTGTTGCGCGCACCGAGCTTGCGCATCGCCTCGGCCCGGTGGCTCTCGAACGTGCGCGGGCTGATCTGCATCCGCAACGCCCCCTGCTTGTTCGAATAGCCTTCGCTGATCAGCCGCAGCACCTCGCGCTCGCGCTTGGTCAGCCGCTTCTGGCTCGACACGCCGGAGAACGCGGGTCCCGCAGCGCGTGACGCCTGCGACGGGCGGCCCGCCTTCAACTCGACGTCTTCGGGCGCGGCTTGCACCGGCAGACCGCTCTTCTGCGGACCGGCAAGCTGCTTGACCAGGCTGCAGACCCGCTCGGTCTGCGCCAGCGCATTCTCCACTACCCGCTGCAAATAGGCACGGTCGCCGGAGGCCGGCGAGAGCTGATCACTGTGATGCTTGATCTCGCCCATGTAGAGCAGGAGTGCGGTCAGGGGGCCGTTGAGTTCGCGGGCAATCGCGGCGGCCATCTCGTCGGCCGCCTTGGCGCGGGCGGCGTTCAGCCGGACGGGATCGAGCTCTTCATGCGGAGAAGCGCTGGTTTCGTACCATTCCGACGGCCGCGAATCAGCGGCCGTATCATGCTGATGCCCCATGCGAATCGTTTAACGGAACCCGGGGGGGTCTGTGGTTAACTTTTTGCTCCGTAAGACTACGGTAATTTTGTCAGTTTTGTGCTGAAACGTCGGCGCGGGCACAATTTGTGCTTGCGATCGAGCAATCCGGACCATGCTGGGGTTGACGAATCTGCCTACTTTCTGAGCAGTGCGGATCATGCTGCTTTAACGATCGGTTCCATCGCACCGTCGCCTTCCCCGGACTTTACGGATAAATTAACGGCGACTTGCTCTCTTAGGCACGGTTGAGAGCGCGCAAATGCCTCCACGCATGGGGCCGGTACGGCCTGCGGGAAACGCTGCGGAAGATTGCGTGCCATGAACGAGATCGATCGGCTGTGGGAGTTCTTGCAGAGGCTGACGCCGCTGTCGCGCAGCTGTCTGCTCAGCGAGCTCGAGCGGTTAGAGCTCTGCGGCATCGACATGCCGGGCTCGGCCGACATCCTGGCGCGCTTACGTGCCGAGTTCCGCAAGGACGGATCGAACCAGGCGCGCGCCACCAATCCGTCACGCTACTTCTTCGCGCCGCTCGAACTCTTGCTGATGGACGGCGCGCCCGAGCACGCCAATGCGGGACGGATCTCGCGCAACACGCTCACCCCGATCTGGGAGTGGATCTGCCGCGACCTGCTGCCGACCATGGCGCGCGACTACACCAAGGCGATCAACGATCAGGTGGCCGCCAACAATCCGAAGGAGACGCTGAAGATCGCGGCGACCTTCCAGACCAAGGTGGTCAAGGTCCTCGAGAACACCCTCGCCTCCGCGGACGGGACCGAGCTCGCACGGAGCAAGCTCGCGCAATACACGGCCTCGCGCACCGCCTTCGACGACGTGCGCAAGATGCTGCACGTGCTGCGTGCTGGCGACGCGCTGCCGAAATTCAACGAGAAGCTGCCCGAAAAGATCGCGAAATTCGACGACGGCCAGGTCGCAAAGATCACCGCGCAGCTCGACGCCTTCAGGAAATCTCACGCCAACGCGCTGCCCTTTGCGCTGGCGCTGGTGGCAAGGCGCCTGAAGACGTCGTGGGAGCTGGTGCGCCTCGCCACCAAGGGCGCCACGAGCAAGAGCGCCACTGATGTCGCCGCCACCCCCTATGCCTGCGCGGTCCACATGGTGCTCGACCGGCTCGACGACAAGCGCCTCGCGCTGCGGATCGCGCTCAGGCACAACCGCGTGCTGGTCGCGCGCGACCTGCTCGCGGAAATCTACGACCTGGAATACGCGCTCAAGGTCCGGATCGACGGGATCGAGCAGTCGGAATGGGGCATCCGCCTGCAGCAGTTGATGAATGCGATCGCGGAACTGGTGGCGGCAGAGGTGAGCCGCTTCCCGGCCAATGTCGGCCACATTCTCGGCTCGCGCCGCCTGCGCAGCCACGATTCACTCGGGGGCAAACTGAGCTATCTGGCGTGGAAGGGACGTGATGTGGTGCAGGATGGCGCGGCGGTGTTCCGCAAATTGATCGGACAGACCTAGAGCAAATAATAGTGGCTCGAAGCGCTACTGCTGGGCGCGCGGCAGGCTCAGGAAGCGATCGGTAAATCGCCCTGACAGCACGAACCAGAACCACCAGTACATCATTCGCCGCGTTGTCATTGCTGCGATCCTCCACAGCCCACCACCGGCTGCTCGGATTAATAGCGCAGGTGCAGCAATTCGCATGTGAGGTGCTTCACATTTGCCGGGACAGGGCCTGCCCGGGGGCCGCGGCGACCCCTCGTGGAACCGTCTTGCCGGTTCGGAAGTTTTTTCGTCAAAACAACCCCATGCACAGTAGGGGGGCGGCGCTCCAGGAAAGGGCTCCCGTCATGTCCCTGTCACACGTCAACCCGATCTCGCTGCCAGACAGCGAGCACCAGATTCAATTGCGCCGCGCCGTAATCGCCTCCACCATCGGCACGGCGATCGAGTGGTACGATTTCTTCCTTTATTCGACCGTCACCGGCCTCGTCTTCGCAAAGCTGTTCTTCCCGAATTCCGACCCCTGGGTCGGCACGCTGGAGGCTTTCGCGATCTATGCGGTCGGCTTCGTCGCGCGCCCGGTGGGTGCCGCGATCTTCGGTCACTATGGCGACCGCATCGGCCGCAAATCGACGCTGATCGCCACGCTGCTCCTGATGGGCATCGCGACCTTTGCGGTGGCGCTGGTCCCGACCTATGCGAGCATCGGCATCTGGGGTGCGGTGCTCCTGACCGTGCTGCGCTTCATTCAAGGTGTCGGCGTCGGCGGCGAATGGGGCGGCTCGGTGCTGATGTCGATGGAATGGGCGCGCAACGATCATTCGCGCGGGCTGATTGCCTCATGGCCGCAATTCGGTGTGCCCTGCGGACTGTTCCTGGCCAATCTCGCCGTGCTCGCCTTCAGCCAGATGTCCGGCGAGCAGTTCCTGTCCTGGGGCTGGCGCATTCCGTTTGCGCTGAGCCTCATCCTGGTCGGCGTCGGCCTCTACATCCGGCTCGGCATCCTGGAGACGCCGGTGTTCTCGAAGCTGGTCGCCGAGCGGAAGGTCGAGCGTACGCCGATGCTCCAGGTGATCAAGGAGCATCCGAAAGAGATCCTGCTCTCGGCGTTTGCCCGCATGGCCGAGCAGGCGCCGTTCTACATCTTCACCGCGTTCGTCTTCGCTTACGGCATCAAGACGCTGAACGTGTCGCGCGACTTCCTGCTCACCGCGGTGCTCGCGGCCTCCGTGCTGTCCTTCGTCTCGATCCCCGTCTTCGGCCATCTGTCCGACCGCATCGGGCGCAAGAACATGTACATCACCGGCGCGGTCGTGTGCGGCGTGTTCGGCTTCATCTACTTCCGCATGCTCGACACCGGCTCGCATCCGGTGATCTTCCTCGCCATCATCCTGTCGCTGATCCCGCATGACATGATGTATGGCCCGCAGGCCGCGCTGATCGCGGAGAGCTTCACCGGCCGGCTGCGCTACAGCGGCGCCTCGCTCGGTTATCAGCTTGCCTCGGTGATCGCCGGCGGCCCGGCGCCGCTGATTGCGGCATGGCTGTTCGGCACCTTCGAGTCGGCCACCGCGATCGCGGTCTATATCGCACTCTGCGCGGTGATCTCGGTGGTCGCGACGGCGGCGATGACCGACTACACCGGCAAGAACATCTCGGGCGAGTACAGAACGGGCTGACGCTGCGGGTCCTTACGCGTGCGAGCGCATTAGTCCCATCATCCCCGCGCATTGGCGAAGCGAATGTCGCGGGAGGGGCGAGACTTGTGGCGCGGATGCACCGCAAGTCGAGCCATCGAAGGATCGACGGCGTCGCCGCTGCAGCCGCTCCTTATCGCACCGAGTTCTATCCGGCATATGACTACAATGCGGCCGGCATGGCCCAACACGACAAGGCCACCGGCAAGTGATACCGGCGTTATTGAATTGGGCGAACCGCAGACGGCGCCGTCCGATTACAGGACACCGGCTGCACGCACGCTCGCGCGACATCCCGACCAAATTGTCGTTGGATTGCCGCGCATCGCGCCGCCGCGCTCCTCCAACCGTAAAAACTTCTCAACGAAAATGCGTACAATTTTACACGTGATGGCGGCTTTAACGTTACCCGGATAATTCAGTGATCAAGATGAAGCTCTCCATATTTGAAACCGGCCGCGCCGCTAACACTCCGTCACGGAACGGGAGTGGCGTGAGATGGACGACGGGCTAGTGGAAGTCGCCGAACGGAGGCCTGTAACCTTCGGTCGGCGGAAAGTGACGCCGCGCGCCTGCGTGGCCGAGGGCAAGCGCCATCTGCGCGCCTTCCTCTGCGAGGTGCTCGAGGATCTCGGCTTCGTCACCAGCGAATGCGCCAGCGCGGACGAGCTGCAGGCAGTGCTCGCCAGCGAATTGCCCGACCTGATCCTGCTCGGCGTTGCCGCCGACGGCATCGAGCCGGCAAAGGTCCTGGAGACGCTGGTGCGCGAGGCGTTTGGCGGCAAGGTACTGGCCGTCGGCGCCCGCGAGTCGATCGTCCTGAAGGCGGTGCAGCAGGTCGGCGACGAGTATGGCCTTGCGATGCTGCCGTCGCTGACGACGCCGTTCGGCGCCGAGACGCTGCGCGAGCGTGTCGCGATGCTGTTGCCGGAGGAGCCGGCGCCGAGCCCGGCCGTGCATGTCGGCGAGGCCTTGCACGCGGGCTGGCTCGAGCTCTGGTATCAGCCCAAGATCAACGCGCGCACGCTGGTCCGCTGCGGCGCCGAGGCGCTGGTGCGGATGCGGCATCCGACCTGGGGCGTGGTGCCGCCGGCCTATTTCATCCCTGACGCACACGATCCGCATTTTCGCGCGCTGTCGGAGTTCGTGATCGAGCGCGCCATGCACGACTGGCACTATCTGATGGAGCGGCAGAGCACGGTCGATCTGTCGATCAACCTTCCCGCCTCATATCTGACGGAGCCGCAGGCCGTCCGTGATCTGTGCCGGCGCGTGCCTAACCATCCCGCCTTCGGCGGGCTGACCATCGAGATCGACAGCGTGGAGGCGATCCGTGACCTCGATGTTCTCGTCGAGGTCGCGCGCGAGGTGGGCCTCCATAACATCGGCCTGTCGATCGACAATCTCGGCGCCAACTGGCCGGCGCTGATGGGCCTGGACAGAATTCCCTTTGTCGAGCTGAAGACCGACCGGCAGTTCGTCACCGGCAGCGGCAATGATCGCCTGAAGCGGACGGTGTGCCGTCACATCGTCGAGCTCGCCAAAGGCTACGGCGCGCGCAGTGTGGCCGAGGGCGTCGAGAGCCGCGCCGATCTCATGACCGCGACCGAGCTCGGCTTCGACCACGAGCAGGGCTTTCTGTTCGGCAAGCCGATGCCACTGAAGAAGTTCGCACGGAGCGCGCTGACGCGGACGGTGATGGGGCGGGACTGAGGCGCGGCTCCCTCACGCATACCGCCGCGCGCCGGCGACGCAGACGACGACGAGCGCGGTCGCTGCGATCATGCTCCATGCGACGGGCTCGTGCAGGAGCAGGCCGGCGAGCGCGAGGCCGAGGAACGGCTGGACCTGTTGAAGCTGACCGACGCGCGCGATGCCGCCGATCGCGAGCCCGCGATACCAGAACACGAATCCGACGAACATGCTGAAGACGGAGACGTAGGCGAGCCCGATCCAGGCCGGCGTGCCGATGCCCGTCCATGTCGGCGGCAAGGTCAGGACCATGACCGGCACCATCAGCGGCAGAGCCAGCAGCAGCGCCCAGGAGATCACCTGCCAGCCGCCGAGCCTGCGCGACAGCGCGGCGCCCTCGGCATAGCCGAGCCCGCACAGCACGATCGCCGCGACCATCAGGAGATCGCCGGTGAGCGAGGCCGAGCCGTCGGTCGACAGGGCAAAGCCGGCCACCGTGGCGCTGCCGAGGATCGCGAACAGCCAGAACAGCGGCTGCGGGCGTTCGCCGCCGCGGAGCACGCCGAAGATCGCGGTCGACAGTGGGAGCAAGCCAATGAACACGATCGAATGCGCCGAGGTAATGTGCCGGAGCGCGAGCGCCGTCAGCAGCGGAAAGCCGACCACCACGCCAATCGAAACGATCGCCAGCGAGATGAGATCCTTGCGCTCCGGCCGCGACTGATTGAGCAGGCCGAGCAGGGCCGCCCCCAGCAGCGCGGCGATCACCGCGCGCGCCGAGGTCAAGAACAGCGCGGAGAAGCCGCCGACTGCGACGCGCGTCGCCGGCAGCGAGCCGCTGAAGATGATGACGCCCAAAAGTCCGTTGCCCCAGCCGCCCGCAGATTGCATGTCGCCTCGCATTTCCGTCAGGCCATTCTCGGCGTTCGCAGGTGGCGGGGCCAGCGACAATCCAGTACAATCCAGCAAAACTGTATCGGTATGGAAGGCCATACACTTTGGACGCCGAGACACGAAAGAGCGGCCGGAGCGGGACGCGGACGACCGAGGTGATGGGCGCGATCCGCGCGAAGATCGCAGGCCGCGCGCTCGCCGCCGGCGACCGCCTGCCCTCGATCCGCAGCCTTGCAACCAGCATGGGCGTTTCGCCGTCCACCGTGGTCGACGCCTATGACCGCCTCGCGGCCGAGGGCCAGATCCGCGCCCGCCGCGGCTCGGGCTTCTATGTCTCACCGACCGTCATGCCACCGCTTGCGCTTAGCGAGGACGAACCGCGCCGCGACCGGGCGGTCGATCCGTTCTGGGTCTCGCGGCAATCGCTCGATACGGATGCCACCGTGCTGAAGCCCGGCTGCGGCTGGCTGCCGCCGGACTGGATGCCGGATGCGGCGTTGCGCCGCGCCGTGCGCGCCCTCGCGCGCACTGAAGCGAGCCTTCTGACCGACTATGGCGGCACGCGCGGCGCGCTGACGCTGCGCCGGCTGTTGCTGACGCGTCTTGCCGACGACGCGATCGCGGCATCGATCGACCAGCTCATGCTCACGGGCTCGGGCACGCAGGCGACCGATCTCGTCTGCCGCTTCCTGTTGCGTCCCGGGGACACGGTGCTGGTCGACGATCCCTGCTACTTCAATTTTCGCGCGCTGCTCAGGGCGCACCAGGTGAAGATCATCAGTGTGCCCTATACGCAATCGGGCCCGGACGTCGCGCGCTTCGAACAAATCCTCGCCGCCGAGCGGCCGCGCCTCTACATCACCAATTCAGCGCTGCACAACCCGACCGGTGCGACGCTCTCGCTGCCGACCGCGCACCGGCTTTTGAGCGCGGCCGCAGCGCATGACCTCACCATCATCGAGGACGACATCTTTGGCGACTTCGAGCCGGAGCGATCGCCGCGCCTCGCCGCGCTCGACGGGCTCGCCCGCGTGATCCGTATCGGCAGTTTCTCCAAGACGCTCTCGGCCTCGGTGCGCTGCGGCTACATCGCTGCGCGTGCCGACTGGATCGAGCATCTCGTCGACCTCCAGGTCGCGACCAGCTTCGGCGGCCCGAGCCCGGTCGCCACCGAGATCATCGCAAGAGTGCTGGCCGGCGGTGGCTACCGCAAGCACATGGACGAGCTCAGGCAAAAGCTCGCGCGCGCAAGGCGCGACGTGGCGCGGAAACTTCAGGCTTTGGGCATCGAGCCGTGGCTGATGCCGCGCGGCGGCATCTTCCTCTGGTGCCGCCTCGTTGACGGACGGGACGCGACGCAGCTCGCGCGCGCGGCCCTCGAGGAGGATGTGGTGCTGGCGCCGGGCAACGTCTTCAGCGTGGCGCAGACGGCGACGAGCTTCCTGCGGTTCAACGTGGCGCAAATGAGCGATCCGCGGATGTGGGATGTGATGCGGCGGGCGTTGAAGGCGAACGGCGCGGGGCTCTAACGAAAGTCCCCGCCGCGGCGGCGCAGTAATAGTTGCAAGCCGTAAAGGCTGAGATACGGTTGAGAAGCAGGCTCATCCAGAATTGGGCCAGGTGGGGAGAAAACACATCATGAAATTACGCAGTGCTTTTTGCGCCACGTGCCTGGTCGGCCTCGTCGGCAGCGGCGCGGCGATCGCTGGAACCAACGACATCCTGATCGGCCTCGACAGCAAGATCACCTATGGTCCCGAGGGCCAGATGAATGGGGCTCCGGGTAACGATGCCGTGCTGGTTGTAGACGTCTCCAGCCCGGCCAAACCCAGGATTCGCGCCAGCCTGCCACTGGCGAACTCTCTGCTGGGCCCGCCCACGAACCTCCAGATCACACCAGACGGCAAGCTGGGCCTGGTCGCCAATTCCGTGGTTCACGTCCAGGAGGGGAGCTCCTGGAAAACGGTCCCGGATGACAAACTGTACGTGATTGACCTCACGGCGGATCCGCCGAAGTTGATCGACACGGTGACCGTCGGGCGCCAGCCGTCCGGTCTATCGATCTCAAGGAAGGGCGACCTCGCATTGATTGCCAACCGAGACGGCAAGAGTGTCTCTGTTGTCTCGATCCAGGGTTCGACGGTCAAGGCGATCGGCGAGGTACCGGTGGAACAGCAGGCTGCTGCCGTTGTCATCGCACCCGACGGCAAACGCGCCTTCGTCTGCCTCAACCTCGTGAACAAGATCGGCGTGTTGGCGATCGATGGACAAAACGTGACCTACGACAAGTCGATGGACATTCCATCGGCATTCAATCCCTACAACATCGACATCACGCCAGACGGCAAATACGTCATCGCATCCAACACCGGCGCACAGAAGAACAACGCCGATGCCGCGGTGATTATCGAAGCGACGGGCCCCCATCCCCACGTGGTCGACGTGATGACCCCTGGTATCGGACCGGAAGGCTTCGCCATCGCGCCCGATGGGAAGACCGCGGCCACCCCGCTGCTGCTCGGCACCTCGGCCAAGGACAGCGACTGGTTCAAGACCAAAGGTGGCGAACTCGTTCTGATGTCGATCGGCGCCGGCGGCAAGCTGACGGTAACTGCGCGTGCGCCGCTCGGTGGCCTGCCGGAGGGCGTCGTCTACAGCCCGAACAGCGACTACCTGTATGTGGCCAACTATATCGACCAGGACCTGCAGGTATTTGACCTCGCTGGCGGCAAGCTGACCGAGGCAGGGCCCAGGCTGAAGTTGCCAGGCCAGCCGGCGTCCATGCGCGCGCCAGCGCGGTAGAGCGATGCGTGCTTCCGCGGACTCGGTCCGCGGAATGTAGCCCCCATGCCTACGCCAATGTGCTTCCAGATCAGCGCGGGGGTGGTTTGCGTGTCCGGTCTTGGCGCCACCTCGGCCTGCGGCGAGGTCCGTTATAGCGCCGCTATCAAGTCCGACTGCGGCGCGGTTTTATGAGGCCACGCGTCTAGTTCGCCTTGATGCCCGCTTCGTTGATGAGCTTTTCCCATTTTGTGCTTTCGCTCTGAATGAAGCGGCCGAACTGCTCGGGCGAAGTCGGGGCGGGCTCCACGCCGAGGGTCCGGATCTTCTCGACCACCGACGGTTCTTTCAGGGCCTTCACGAAGGCTTCGTTGAGCCTTGTGACGATGTCGGCCGGCGTGGCGGCCGGAGCAACGAGCCCGAACCAGCCTACGGATTCGAAGCCCGTGATGCCGCTCTCGGCGAGAGTCGGCACGTCGGGCAAGGATGCAAGGCGGCGCGCCGAGGAAACGCCGATCGCGTTGAGCCTGCCCTCGAGGATGAGTTGCCTCGATGCAGGGATGTCCAGCACCGCGAAGGGGACATGCCCTGCAAGGACGTCGACCGTTGCCGGTGCGGTGCCGCGATACGGCACCAGCTCCATGCTGATCCCCGCCTTCTGCGTGAACAGCGCGGCCGTCAGATGCATCGCCGTCGAATTGCCGCCATGGCCGATCGACAGCGCGCCCGGCTTGGCCTTGGCGAGCGCGATCGTCTCGGCCGCGGTGTGCGCAGGGATGTCCGCGGACGCGACGAGCACGAAGGGAATCTCCGCAAGCAACGTGATCGGCGCGAGATCCTTGGGATCGAACGGCATTGCCGGATTGAGATGCGGATTGACCGTCAGCGCGCCCGCCGGCGCGACGCCGAGCGTGTAGCCGTCGGGCCTTGCCTACGCGACCGCGGCCAAGCCGATGTTGCCCCCTGCTCCGGCGCGGTTCTCGATCGCGAGGCTCTGCTTGAGCTCGGCGGTGACGACCGGTTCGAGCGCACGGATGACGGTATCGGCACTGCCGCCGGGCGGGAAGGTCACAACGATCTTGATCAATTGCTCCGGATAGGCGGCTTCACCGGCCTCCAGCGGCAGCACGGCGAAAACCGCGCCCGACAGCAGCACCAGAATGCAGCGCCTTGCAACGTGAAACACGTTCCCCTCCTCGATGCGTTTTTATATTTGTCACCAACGGCCGTCAGGCCGGCAGCTTGACGCCCTTTATGCCGCAGCGCCAGTGATGCGCGTCAGCAGGACTTGCGGATTCTCGGGCGCGGCCTGCCCGCGCCAGGCGATGTGCTGATCGGGCCGCGCGAGCACGAGCTTTTCGGCATAGGCGCCATTCGCCTCGTCCGGCGCGACGTCGACCAGCGCGAGCGGCACGCCGCGCTCTTTCGCGGCAGACAGCAGCCGCGTCACGTCGATCGCCGGGTCGAACCGCAGCAACGTGTAACCCACTCCGAATGCATCGTAGAGCGATCGTCCGTCGCGCAGGAACAGATGCGGCGCACGCGCGCCGGGCACGGTGGAGGGCGTAAAACTCCCCATCGCGTAAGCCGGCGGGGTTTCGCCGTCATAGGCAATGATCGGCGAGGCATCGTAGTAGTAGCCGAAGTTGAGGCCGGCGCAGCAATATTGCTGCACGTTGAGATCGTAGGCCGCTTTCGCAAGCGCTACGCGCGCCGCGTGGCCGCGCGGCGTGTCGTCCTCGATCTCCGCCGAGACGCCGCCGCGCTGCGCCATCATCGCCATCGCATGGTCCATCGCAAAGCGCGACACCTGCTCGGTGATGGGCTGGCGCTCCGCCTGGTAAGCATCGAGGATCGAAGCCGGCGCCCACCCGTTCAAATGCGCCGCCAATTGCCAGCAGAGATCGACGGCATCGGCGATGCCCGCATTCATGCCGTACCCCGCATAAGGCATCCACAAATGCGCGGCGTCGCCGCAGATGAAGACCCTGCGATCACGGAAGCGATCGGCCACCAGCCGACGCCCGACCCAATCCTCCTTGCTGAGAACGCGGTATTCGAAGCGCTCATCGACACCGAGGATGGCGCGGATGGACCAGTCGCGATCGACCGAGTCGAACTCCGGCTCGTCGGGCTTCAGATGATTGTGGATCAGCCAGCGGTCGTGACCGTCGATTGCAACCGTCGTGCCCGAGCGGCGCGGGTTGAGCGAGAGCACCATCCAGGCCGGCTTGTGCGCCCCCATCAGCTCCTTGAGCGCTGGGGCTTCGATATAGGTCGATTGCACGCGCTGGATCACCGGCGTCCCGGACAGGCTGGCCCCGATCGATTTGCGAACCAGCGAACGGCTGCCGTCACAGCCGATGACAAAGCTGGCTTCGATGCGGAGCGTGCTGCCGCTGTCGAGATCGCGGGCCAGCGCGACCACGTCGTCGTCGCCCTGTTCGATCGCCACGATTTCGGTGCGCGCCAGAATGGTGATGCGCGGCTGGGCCGCCGCATGGCTGAACAGGATCGGCTCGAGATAGATCTGGTTGATCCGGTGCGGCGGCTCGGGCGTCGGCCACCAGGTGTCGGGGCCGCCGGTTGCGCCGTAGCGGCGTGCGCGGGAAGGAATGTCGATGCGGCAGAGCTCGATGCCGGTCGCAGTGGTCCGGTAGGAGCAATCGTTCGGGAAGTCCGCGGGCAACCCTGCCGCGCGCAGCTTTGCGGCCACGCCGAGCCGGCGGAAGATTTCCATCGAGCGCGCCGACACGTGATTGCATTTGACGTTGGGCGGATCGCCGGCGTGGCGGATCTCCGCGACGACGACGTCGATCCCGCGCGAAGCCAGATCCATGGCCGCGGTCAATCCCACGGGCCCGGCGCCCACGACCAATACCTGCGTCCTCATCGTCTCCATCCCCTTGCATGGCCGCGGACTTCGCCGCTTGCGCAGCATGCATTTTATTGCAGGATCGCTTATGAGATAAGACGGAAAGAACTCATCAATTCATGAGCTTTGCCTATGAATGTCACCTTGCGGCAGCTACGGGCCTTCACCGGCGTCTATCGCACGCGCAGCATCACGCGGGCTGCGCGCGAGCTCGGGATCACGCAATCGGCGGCGAGCCTGTTGATCCAGCAGCTCGAAAGCCAGCTCGGCGTAAAGCTGTTCGATCGCTCCACACGCTCGGTGCAGCCGACGCTGGCGGCCGACGACGCCTTTCAGTCCGCCGAACGCATGCTGAGCGACGCGCTGGGCCTGTCGCGGCGCATGCGCGACCTCGCACAGGCGCGCGCCGGCCGCGTCGCCTTTGTCGCGTCAGCCGGCGCCGCATCGGCGCTGCTGCCGGCCGTGCTCGCGCGCTTCCGCGCGGCCCATCCCGACATCGAGATCGACATGCGCGACGTCGCAGCCGACGATCTCGTTCCGCGCATGATCGCAACCGACGCGGAGTTCGCGATCGGCAGCGTCGAAGGCGAGATCGCGGAGATGACGGTCGAGACGCTGACCCGCGGGCGACTGAGCGCGATCGGCCGGCGCACCGCCGACTTCGCCGCGCGGCGTTCGCTGACATGGGACGAGCTGGCGGAGCGGCCGACGATCGCGATGCGACGCGAGACGCGAATCCGCATGCAGATCGATCAGGCGCTGGGCCCACAGGGCAAGCGCCTCACCCCAACCTATGAAGTGACGCTGATCAATACGGCGCTCGCCATGACGGCGCAGGGACTGGGCCTTGCCATCCTTCCCGCGACGATGCTGCCGGCCGAACAGTTTCCGACGCTGATCGCAAGGCCTCTGGTGCGCCCGGCCATCACCCGCCCGGTGTCGCTGCTGCAGCGGCAAGGACGAACACTGTCACCGGCTGCACAGGCGTTTGTCTCGACGGCGCGGGCCGTTCTCGCTCAGCGAACCGGGCGAGGGTCTTAAGCGGAGCGGAAGATCAGACACATGATGGCGGAGAGGGAGGGAGAAGAACCCCGAAATCCTGCCCATAATGATATCAGAGGGTTGCCTGTGCAGACTTTCCCCGAAGGAGACCTTTTCATAAGTTTCTGTACCAATCGACTGTACCAGGACAGGTTGTCACGGCATTTGATGGTCACCGGCCCTGAAATTTGACATCGGTTAGCCGCCAAGCGTCAGCCTCAGGCGAATAGGTGATTTCGGCCGTATAACTGGTCCGAACAACGGCCCCAAAGCCATTTTGAGAATCTACACTTCCAACCACCACAAAAACGCAGCCTCCCTTCCAAGCCGAAACTTCGTCCCCCGGAAAACTAGCCGTCGATGGTGATCTCAGCTTCTCCGTTATGAGAGTGCGAGACCAGATGGCTGCGCCTGACGCGCCCTTTGTATTGCATTCAAGAGCCCTTCGATCTTCCGGGGTCATCTTCGGGCCTGCAAGGACGAGCAATGCGATCCCGCCGAATACGACCAGAACCGCTGCAGCACACCCAATCTTCTTGTGCTCGGCCTTGCGACGCCCTTCTTCCTCCCATTGGTCCGAGAGGGGCTGCCCGCAGTTCGGGCAAGAATGAGCAGACGATGAAACCCGCTTTTTGCAAGCGGGGCATGCCAACAGGATCGATGCCACTTAACCAGCCGTGTGTACGGTTACACCGATTGAATCGTAATGTAATTACGAGTTCTGGCAAGTAGATTACTCTTTTCGTCTCTATCCGTAAGTGTATTCCCTGCCACTTTTTTGCTTCGCCCCTAAACATCTGGGGCGGAGGGACTATGGCCGACCTGCGGAAACGATTTGGAGAGCTTCTTGCGGGACATCGCAGGCGACGGGGAATGACCCAGGAAGACCTTGCTGAGGCGGCAGGGCTAAGCGTGGATATGATTTCTAAGATTGAGGCGGGCGCGACGGGTGCTCGTTTCCCAACAATCGAGCGACTTGCACAAGCGGTTCAGGTCGATCCGGCCGAGCTATTCACCAGTCACCTGCCGGCGGGCTCGATGAACCGAGGAGCTTTCGGCGAGATTTCTTCCAAGCTTTCATCCCTCTCCGACTCTGACCTTGTATGGATAAGTGCGCTCTTGGATGTTGCATTGCGTCGGGGGCGGGAGCAATCGCTCGCAAAAACAAAACGTCCAAGCGGACGAACCGTGGCTAAGTCAACTAGGTCTCCCGTCCTAGCCAGAAAGAAAAATGGATAGCGCGAGAGTCGCCAAAAATTTCCACCAATTTTTCCCGCCGAACGGCTTCATTCCCATCGTCAATTCGGTACAGACTCAGAATTCATCATCGATTTTCGATTGAGCTGCGCCACGGGGGAATGGCTTGCTGACAACTTGATGGATGGTCCAAAATGACGCCTGTGCGAGAGCGATTTCGTCCTGACTGCCTTAAAATCAAGTAGGCTGATGGATTGGATACTAGTGCCAGGGGCTGTTGATTAGGCCTTTGCCGCACGTGGCTACGTTTTGGATTTTGCTTTAGCCTGTGAAATTAATTGCAAACTACGCATCTGCCGTGAGCGGCAAGTCGTTAAGCATCCTTCTCACCTCGCGCCACTGCGGCATGCCGTGATCGAGCAGGGCGTAGAACTCCGGAGAATGGGTTCGCTCGCGGAGATGGGCTAACTCATGCAACACGACGTATTCGAGGCATTGGGGCGGCTTCTTGGCGAGATCGGTATTCAATCGGACATTGCTGGTGAGAGGGTTGCAGCTTCCCCATTTTGTTTTCATGCGTTGTACGAAGGTCTGTCGAGCAGCGACCCCCAAATACTTTTCCCATTTGGCCCGAACCGTCTGCGCTGCACGGCGCACCTCGTCACGATACCAGCTCTCCACTACACGTTGCTTGTCTGCTGCCGTCGCCCCTGGGCGCATCTGAAGGATCAGCGTGCGATGTCGTCGGACGACAGAGGGCGGGCCATCTCGCTCGACAACATAAAGCATAACACGCTCGCCCCAGACGAAATGACTCTCTCGATCGACATACTCACGCGGTGCCTCGCGTTTCTGCATCTTGATCTTGCGCTGATTGCGCTTGATCCAGGCGACATGGGCAACCGCGAAGGCTCGGATTGTATCGAGGCTCGCGCGAGACGGCGCAGCAATACGCACCCGGCCTGTGGGCGGGTGAACGCTTAGATGCAAGTTCTTGATGTCCTTGCGGACGACATCGACACTCACATCGCCTAGGTCCAGTACGATCTCCATCAATACTCTTTCTGATGGTAGATAATGGCGAAGAGACGTTCGGTCTCGACCTCGTCTTTCACGATCTCGTAGATCGCCGCCTTGATCTCCTGTTCGCGGGCATGAACGCCCCGCCAATCTGCCGGACGCACCTGCTTGATCTTGGTATCCAGACGCATCGCCAAGTCAGCATCCCTGGCGAGATTGTTGTAGAGGGCTCGTTGCCCTTCGGTTTGGATCGCGGCGGGTCGCTCCCCCTCTTGGCCGGCGCTGACCGTGCTCACGAGCTTAGCGATCTGTTTTAGGTAGTCCTCGTAGGCTACGGCCTTTGCTTTCCGCGCAACGATAATCTCGTCCAGCAGCTTGGACATCTTGTCGTAAAAGGCGGGATCGGTCAGGCTCTCCTTGATTATCTTGGCCCGCACGTTGTTTTCGATGGTCTCTGCGACAGCGTCCTTGTTTCCCTTCAGGCTACCTGGGAGCGTATTGATCGCGCTCTCGATTCCCAAGGTGGCAATAATTTCGAGCAGCGGCATGTCGTCGAATGGCGAAATTTTTCGGGGCTCTTTGGCCTCGATATAGGTGTCGATCAGGTGCCGCATATCGGCTTCGTAAGACTTCAGATCCAACGTCTCGCCACTTGCGTTCCTAATCATGTCACGCAGCTTCACATAATCGGAGATCAGCCGCTTGATCTGGTCCACCTCAGAGGCGGTATAGCCAGCCATATCGAGATCGTCGGCGATGTTCGCGAACGCGCGCACGAGGGCGGCACAGGCCTTGTAGAAAGCGGCACGCGACGCCGCGCGATCGGAAAGATCGGCCGCGATCTCGGTGTTGCCGCAAAAGTAGCGCCGGAATGCATCGTCATTGCGTGGTGGCGGTACCGGCTCACAGAGCAACTGAATCGACTCAAGCGCCTCGTCCAACCGTTTCCGACCCTTTGTCAGTCGATTCTGGAGAATAACCTCCGGGTCGACCCCGCCCGCGCTGTGATCAAGCTCGGATGAGTAGACGTTGATCGCGCCTTGGACCTTCTGGAACAGGTCCATGTAGTCAACGATGTAGCCGAACTGCTTGTCCTCGCCATCGAGTCGGTTCGTCCGGCAGATCGCCTGGAAGAGGCCGTGATCCTGCATCGATTTATCAATATAGAGATAGGTGCAGCTCGGGGCGTCGAATCCGGTCAAGAGCTTATCGACGACGATAAGGAGCTTCATCGTCGCGGGCTCTTTCTTAAAGAGCTGTTTCGCCTGTTCCTCGTAAACCTCCGTTTTGGTCATTCCCGGCTGGCTGGGAATGTCCTTCAGTATCTCCTGATACAGATTATAGATGAGCTGCTTGTCGGTCTCGCTGGCCGCGCCGGTATCTTCCAGTGTTATATCAGCCGCCTGGGGATTGTATGAGGTAATGACGGCACAGTGCCCCTTGAACACCGTCTTCTGGAACAACGCGTAGAACTTGCACGCCTCGAAGATATTACGTGCGACCAGCATTGCTGTCCCGCGCGCATTGCTCAGCCGAGGTTTCACGCCAAAATCAAAGACGATGTCGCTAACGATGCGATCCATGCGTGAGCGTGAACTTAGCACTCGTTGCATGGTGCCCCACTGCTTCCGCAGCTCGTCCTTCTGCCAGTCGTTGAGGCCCTTTGTTTTCGCGTCAAACCACTGATCAATTTTGTCCTGCGCGCCAAGCACCTGATCGACGTCGCGCGCCTCATAGACGAGGTCCAGCACAACTCCGTCTTCCACCGCTTCGCTGTACTTGTATGTGTGGATGTAGCTGCCGAAGACCTCAAGGCTGGTCTGCCTGTCCTGCTTCAACAGAGGCGTGCCGGTGAACCCAATAAATACGGCGCTCGGCATCATGGCCTTCATGATGCGATTAAGTTTGCCGCTCTGCGTGCGATGGCACTCGTCTACAAAGACAAAGAGCTCGCCTACGGTGCGCGCCGGATTGGCTTCCAAATCACGGATGAAGCGATCGAAGTTCCCGACGTCCTTGCGCCCGAACTTCTGCACCAACGAGCAGATGAGGCGAGGCGTCGGCGCGCCGGAGAGCAGGCTCATCAAGTCTGCGCCGCTGGTTGTCCGGTGCATCTCCTGACCGGTCGCCGCGAAGTTGCTCTCGATCTGCCCATCCAGCTCGTCACGGTCGGTGACGATAATCACGCGCGCATGCGGATTCGTTTCTAATATCCAGCGCGCAAGCAACACCATGACGATGCTTTTGCCCGAGCCTTGTGTGTGCCAGATGATCCCACCCTCGCGGCGGCTGATACGGTCCTGCGCGGCTTTGATCCCGAAATATTGGTGGACACGGGGCAGCTTCTTTTTGCCGCCGTCGAAGAGAACGAAATCTCGGATCAACTCCAAACAGCGACGCTTGTCGCACATCTTCAGGAGATATTTATCGAGCTTCAGATCACTGTCATCGAGGTCGTCCTCCTTCCATGCAAGGAAGAGCTTCTCGGGCGTGCCAACGGTACCGTAGCGCAAACCCTGGCTATCGTTGCCAGCGAAAACGAGCTGCACAGTGGAATAAAACCAGGCGTTGAACTCCGGCGATTGGTTCGAGATGCTTTGTCGAATGCCGTTGCCGATCGAGACGCGGCTGTTCTTCAACTCCAGCACGCCGATGGCGATCCCGTTGATGTAGAGCACAATGTCCGGACGTCGCGTAGATCCACCGAGGAGCGTCACCTCTTCAGCAATGGCGAAATCGTTATGATCAGGCGCTTCCCAGTCGATCAGGCGGATCGTCTCTGAGGGTTTGCCCGGCTCCGTCTTGGCTGAGACCCCGTAGCGCAACACCTCATGAACGGCTTTGTTGTTCTGATAGAGGCTGCGGCTGTGGTTGTTGGCTTCTCGGCGCAGCCGCTCAAGTGCGGCAGCGATCTGTGCCTCGCTGTAACCACGTGCCTTCAGGTTCGTGACGAGAAGCCCATCTTCGATATTTGAGTTGGCGCGCTCTGACCAGTCCCCGAGGTAGCGCCAGCGGAGACGCTTGGTGAACAGCGCGATGACGCGGTCCTGAGTCGCACGTTCCGGCTCGCCTATCATGCCTTCACCAGCTTGAAGCGAATTTCGTAGCGATAGAACGAGACGTTCGGTACTGCGGCAAGCGCCCAGCGTAGTTTCTTGTCATCGTCGAGGGCGATAATAGCGCCCTCGACGATCTGATCGGGTTCGGCGATCTCTTCCTTCACATAGCCCATGTACCGGAGCACCTGGCCAACAACGACATCGGACGCGCGCCCGCGTTTCAGCTCCACCACCAGCAGGCGCTTCTTGTCCTTGCTGATGGCGAGGATATCGATCGGACCGGCGTCGGTCTCGTATTGCTGGCCAACCTTCTCGCCATCTTCCTCGAAAATGGAGAGGGTCTTGGCAAACTCGGTTTGATCCCAGTTGAGGACAAGGAACGCCTCAAGGTGTTGCTCCATCGCAAACGCGGCCGGGTCCTCGATCGTCGGGTCGGCGCTGATAATGGCGAGTGGCTGTTGCGTGGTATTGAGAAACGTCTCGATTTCCGGGCGATGCACCGACACGTTGCTGACAGTGCCGATGGAGCCGGTTGAATTTCGCAGAGTTTCGCTCATCGCAGCGCGTGCGATCAGGATATCGAGCCACCTCACCTTGCGGCGATGTGGCAACGTGCTGCCAGCGGAGTAATAGTAGCCGCCCAACACCTCGCCGACGCGATAGGAGCCTTGCCCATCCGGGCAGAGCACGATATCGCCGGCGTTGATGCCTTTGGCGATGGTCCAGAGCGCGCCGCAGGCAAGTCCTGCCGTCACCTTCGATTTGCCGGGGTGGCCGGCGAGATACACGGGGACGAACTGCTTGTTGAACGCCCGCCACTCCTCAGGGAGCTGCTTCGATAGGTCCTGCGCGATGTCGAAATCCGCACCGATGAAGCCCCCGGCGAAGCATTCAGCGGCAAAGGCGCTCTTCTTCCCGAGCATGACGCGATAATAGGCTTTCATACGAGGCGAGCCTCTCCGGTCAGCAGCACCTGCATCATGCCTTTTTTCACGGCGCGTGCTTTGGCGAGCTTGCCCTCAAGCGCAGCGATCTCGGCGTCCATATCTAACAGCACGGCCGTTATCGCGCGTTGCTCGTGGGTGGTCGGAGGCAAGTCCACTTCAACGGCCGCAAGCGCTGCCGCGCTGATATGGACCACTGCATCACCTTGGCCCTTGCTGGCTTTTTGGCTTTGAACGGGTGGCGTATTCAGAAGATAACCAAGGAAAGTCGGGTCAGCGATCGAAGGACGCAGGACGACAATATCGCCGCCAGCGTAAGCTTCGACGTCATCGACGAACGCTGCGCACTTGCCAATCTCTTCCCTTGTTTCTCCCGATCCAGCAAAAAGGACGTCACCGCAACGCAGTGGAAAGGCGATGGCCGCCACCTCTCGCGAGATATGCGAATTGAAGCCTCGGATCACGTCACTGTGGTGGGTGTAGAGCTCGCCATAGCGCACGCATGGCAAATCACCGCTGTTCGCCTGATCCTTCTTGACCCCGGCGCCCTTGGCAAAACTGCCGAGCTGTCGCAGGGAATGTCTGACCCACTCTCCCCGAAATCCCGGCAGGCGGCGCTGACCACTCATCCACTCCTGTACCGCACCCAGCTTGACGTCGCGCTTCTTAGCGATCACGGCCTCCAGCGCGTCGATCAGCGCATCCGCATCGTCCAGCACCTTGGCGATCGCCTGTTGCTCAGGGAGCGGGGGAAGACTGACCGGTAGCGGCGCAATGAAGTTCCGATTTAGTGATTGCTGCGCACCACCAGAATTGTGACTACGAAAGTCAAAACCCTTCAGAAAGTAGAATACATACTTCGGATCATTGCCTTGGAAATCGGTTACGTACAGCGCCGTGTTGTGAGGCCAGTAGTCGTCCCAGCAAAAGTGCGCCTGTCCATAAGACGCTCCGCTTCTACCAATTACTACTCCCGGCCCCTTCGCAATTGCCGTGTCATGATAACCGTTTTGGCCAGCAGAACCCATTATCGGAAATGGCCCCTGACGCCGTTGTCGCTCCGTCAAATCGTGACCACGGCGGAGGGACACTACGTTACCGAGAAGGGTACTTTCCCACGCATCGGGGATCACTCCGACGTCGGTTCGTTTGCAACCTAGCTGTAGGTCACTCATGCGTGTCCCATCTTGGCAAGATGCTCCGCCACCGCTTTCTCCAGTTCTGCGACCCGATCCACAAGGACTGCGAGCGTCGCGCCATAACGGTCGGCCAGCTCCTTCACGCGCCGCGTCAGCCGCTGCGCGACCTGGGTCGTTTCGCCGCCGATGCGCTCCTCCAAGCGCGCCATCCATTTGTCGTCCACGACTAGCGCCTTCACCTCGGCCTCGCTGAGCTTCGGATATTTCGCCAGAGCCTTGTCATCGAGCGCGTCTTCGGCTTGCCTGATCTGCCGCTTCAGCTCTTTCTCTCGCTCGGCCAGAGCAAGCCAGGCATTAAGGGCATTGGCTTCGTCCGCCGCTGATTTATCGCCCTTGATCTCCTTCAACCGCGCCTTGACGCCCGCGACGCTCGCCTTGACCTCACCATCCTCGACCAGCTCGGAGAGCAGCCCTTCGTCGTGGCCGTGCTCCTCTTCCAGCGCGGCAAGTTCGGAAGCCGCGCGTTCCATCTCAGCCTCGAGGTGCGCGATCTCATCTGCTTCCTCGGCAAAGTATCGCGCAACGATCAACGACTTCGGTACGAGGTCGCAGGCCCACCCCTTATCAGCCACCTTCTCCTTCCCGTCCTTGCCTTTCTTCGTTTCAATGACGCGATAGGTTTCCGCCTTCCAGCCGTCTTCGGCGATCAGATAGGAGTCGTCCTGCATAGTCTCAGCCCAGTAATCCATGAGGTGCTGATAGACGTCATAGGCGTTGATCAGGGGGCGGGCCTGATAGTGCATCAGCAACCTCTCGGCGAGATCCACGATCAGCGCCTTAGGATGGAAGCCGATGCCCAACGCCTTGAGTCCCGTCGTCTCCCGTTCGCGCCAAACCGCAAAATGCTGCGACAGGCCGTCAGTGAACGCGCGGAATTCAGGATGATCGTGGATCGCCGTACGAATGGTGTCGGGCTTCACAGCTAGGTCGAGATAGCCGGGCCGATTGGTCTTAAAGAGGGCGCTCTTCAGCGCCGGACAAACGACCCAGTAGGAATCCAACGCCCCGACGTCGCGCTCCGGGATACCACCTTTCAGATGTCCCTGGATGTCGTGACGATCTTCCGGTGGCTGGCTGTCGATATAGCGCGTAAGGTTGAGGTTGAAATCGTTCTTCTCGATCTCGTCACGACCGACCATGCGGGCATATTTCGCTACGTCCGCTCCGCGCCGGAACACGTCGACGATGCGGTGGATATCCATCTCGCGAAGCCGGTTCTTCGGCCCGTCTTTCATGAAGCCACGGCTGGCATCGATCATGAAGATGCCGCGCCGCGCGCCCGCATTCTCCTTGTCGATGAGGATGATGCAAGCCGGGATACTGGTGCCATAAAACAGGTTGGCAGGGAGGCCGATAATCGCCCTGATGAGCCCGCGCTGAACAAGGTTCTTCCTTATCTCGGCTTCCGCGTTGCCCCGGAACAGAACACCGTGCGGCAGGATGCACGCCGCCTTGCCGTTCGCCCTCAGCGACTTGATAATATGGAGCAGGTACGCGTAGTCGCCCTGCTTGGGTGGCGGTACGCCGAAGCCGTCAAAGCGGTGAAAGTTGACGGTGTCCGTGCTCTCTTCGCTAATGACGAGGCCCGGCTTTAGCTCGTTCGGGTCCATCCCCTGGCTCCAGCGTTTGTCGCTGAAGGGAGGATTGGCAACCACGAAGTCGAAGGTCTTGATTGCCTCGCCCTCGCGAAAGAATGGGGCGGCCAATGTGCTTTGGCCGGGATGGATCACCGCGCCCGCGTAGTCGTGCAGGATCAAGTTCATCTGGGCCAGGCCAGCGGTGCTGCCATCCTTCTCTTGGCCATAGAGCGTGACCTTCATGCCAGCCTCATCTGCGATCTTGATGAGCAGCGAGCCCGAACCGCAGGTGGGATCATAGACCGTGGTCTGCGCCGTGGTGGCTGCGTTCCGAATGCCGATGATCTGCGCCATCACGCGACTCACCTCGGCGGGGGTGTAGAACTGCCCCTTGGACTTGCCGCTCTCGGTGGCGAAGTGACGCATGAGGTATTCATAGGCGTCGCCGAGAATGTCATCGCCATCGGCTCGATTGCGCGTGAAATCCAGCGCGGGGTCCTCGAAGACCGCGATGAGGTTTGTCAGCGTGTCCTGTTTTTGCTTGCCGGAGCCCAACTTGCCGCTGTCATCGAAGTCCGGAAAGCCACCGAGCCTATTGGCGTTGACGAGGGGCGCAATGATCTTTTTGTTGATCTGATCGCCGATGTCGGTCCTGCCCTTGAGGGCGACCATATCGGCAAAGCTCGATCCTTTGGGAACTTTGATAGCGCCATAGGGCTGGCCAGCATACTTGTCCGAAACGTATTTGATGAACAGGATCGAGAGTACGTAATCCTTGTACTGCGAGGCATCCATGCCACCGCGCAGCACATCGCACCCCTGCCAGATACGGCTATAAATTTCCGATTTCCTGACCGCCACAACGCCCCCGACCGACTCAAAAATAGGCTTTGCGTATCTGTGTAGCAGATCGGGAGCCAGGCGGCGCAAGTCCTATGTTATTGGCACAGCCTGGCAGGCGTTACCGCCCCGCGGGTCACAGCAGTGCGCCCGCTGCATTGCCAATGAACAGCTCGCCGTCCCGGATATAACGACCGAGCATGGCGTCGGAGGCATGGCCGGTCTGTTGGCGAATTTTCCAAGGGGACACTCCCGCCTGCGCTGCGCTCGTTGCCAGCCCAGCCCGGAGACTGTGGCCCGAGTAGTCCTTAGGTTCAATACCGGCAGCCTGAACCCGCTCGCGAACAACCAAGCATACGGCCTCCGCCGACAGCCGTTGCTGTCCGACCCGGTCATGACGGTCTACTGGTCTGAAAATTGCCCCTTCGGTAACCCCGGAGGCCACTCGCCATTGTTCGAGCGCAACTACGGGACACCACCGGCCCCGACCGTGCGGGACACCGACTTTCCGACCCGCGCCGTTTTGATCTGTTTTCGAACGGCGAAGGGCGATTTCGAGGCCATGACGTACAAGTACCAAGTCCTCGCAATTTAGCCCGACCAGCTCCGATCGCCGAAAGCCGCCAGCAAAACCGACCAAGAGCAACGCTCGATCCCGCAAATCTTTGAGCCGCGATCCCATGGCTTCGAGCACTATAAATAGGTCATCCTTGACCAAAGGGACCGCTTGGCGCTGCGCCGTACCTTTGATCCGTTTTAAGCCCCGTAGCGTCGCTTTGACGACTTCCACGGAGGTTGGGTTACTAAAGCCGTGAGAGCGGTGGACTTTGGCTAGAGCGGCGAGACGTCGATTGAGCGTGGCGACGGTGTGGACGGCAGCATGTGCGGCGAGATATGCGGCAATCATTTCCGGAGTTGCCGGAATCTGACCGCCCCAGCGCTCAAAATGCTCAAGGTCGCTTAGATAAGCGGTCCGCGTGTTTTCGGCGAGACTCTCACGAACGTAGTCGGCAACGGTGAGCGAGGAGGCGCTTGTGAAATTAATTTCACCAGCGGCGAACCGGGTCCCTTCATCGACCATTGTGGGTCTCGATAAGTGAAGGTTATCACGAGTTAGATCATCCGACATTGGCGCGCTCCTTATTCAGGAGGCCGATATCGTTACGCATCAGCCGCAGGATTTCTGTCGCGTTGGGGCAACCAGGCCCGTGGCACTCGAAATCGACCCGTCTCCTTAGTTCATCGCCGGTTGGCCATCTTGACCGCCGCCGAACAAGGCCACCTTCCACACGGAAGACCACCGTTCCAAGGAAGTTGACCATTTGCCCCGGTCTGATGTGATCCCGGACCCAGCGGGCGGTTTCGCAATCGGATTGCAAAAAGGCCTCTAGGGCGTTCCGCCCCTCGCGCGTGTAAACGTCACGCGACCACCCGGGGGTCTCCCCGACCATTATTTCCAGTGGCAGGTCGTCATCCTGCACAACTGATGCTTGGTTGATGGCTAGGGGGCAGAGCAGTGCGACGAACGGACAGAGGGGCAATCCGATCTTCCGAAATCCCTCCCGGGCAATTTCAACGACGGTGTGAGGAAGGCCGGCTTCACACAGCCCGTCGAACAAGGCGGCTGGCTCCCCAGGGCGTGCGCTGAGCTGCTTTGTTTGCCTTGGGTGAGTACCTATTGCATACCAGGCAGCAAGCGCACGTACAGGCAACGCAGCGTCGCCTGTAGCTATGCGAATTAGTTCGGCTATTGTCTTGGCGGCAAGGTCAATACGCGCTCTACGAAAGAGCGGATGGCTGTCCGCAGTGAGTAGCAGATCATCGGCCGCACGGCACTTGGGTGCCTTGGCCATCCGATCAACGATGAAGCTTGCGACCTTCCATTCCCCGCCAATCGTCGCTCTGTATCGCTTCCCCGCGAGAGCCGCCGTCACCAGAGAGACTACTTGTAAATCAGCTACCCCGATCTCTTCGAAAGCGGCTGCACCACATCGCCGCCAAAGACGATCTGGAGCAATCAGCAAGAGCGTCGCCGCGGCCTTTTGAGCTAGTTGGAGTTCACCACGGCGAATGGCCTTCTGCAAAAGGCTCATTGCGAGCCACGGGGAGATTTTTAGTGACGCTGGCTTTGGTTCGCGGTAACCGAGGATTTTGTCAGCTAACCCCTCTCTAGCATCGTTGAGAATATTTGATCCGTTCATGCGCTCTCCTCTCGAGTTTAAGGGGGAGCTGGGAACGTCGAACCCACTGGCGATGATGATCCTATTGCTAACCAGGTAAAGAAATATGTTTTGAAAGACAGCAATCAGCTGTTGCTGTTCGAGACGTTAATCAGCCAGCCTGAGGTCTGTCGTAACAAGCACATTGAGTGAGTGGCACTTTCTGCCCTCCCGAGCCTAGGGCACAGCTTGGCGGCGTTGATAAGTTCCTACCAAACTTGAATAGTGGCAAGGTGCCGCTTGAGCAGAAAGAGACTTACCTTGAGATGGTATCTGTCAACAATTTGGAAGCGGGACCTATTTTTCCAAACCAGCAAGATAACCATTCGCGGGCTTCGCGTGGCCAGGAGAGCGGCTGCCCTACGCTTGAAACGAGGTGTGAAGGTGGCGCGAAAGTACCTTGCGCTGGCTGACCGGCGCCTGATCATGATCCACTACGGGGTGAGGTACCGTTTAGCAAGATGGGGAAGCGCGGCAATTGTTGCAGCTCTGATCGCTTCTATTCTTGCCAGCTTCTTCTTTTCCCAAGCTCTCCAACCAGCACTGGAAAGCTATTTCAATTCGGAACGCTTTCCTCTTCTGCGCAATCTCTTAGCAACGACGGGCGGAGCCTTGATTGGCGCAACGGCTATCGGATTTTCCGTCGTGATGATCGCGGTTCAGCTAAATTTTGCACGTATGCCGCACGGATTTTTCCGAAAGCTTAGCGCTGATTTCCGGCTCTTGGGAGCTTTTGCAGCAACGTTCGTGCTGGCTATCGGCGTGTCCGGCCTATCCCTTATCCCTGATGCCAGCTGGTCAGCTATCGCAGTGGCTGGGGCGATCTGGTCCACATTGCTGATTTTGGTTCTATTTCTTTATGGCTACCGCCGAGCCCTCGATTTGATCAATCCGATTGTCCAGCTTCGGTTCATTGCGATCGGCGCGCAGAATGACCTACGCAGCTGGGCGCGGCGGTCGGAACGCTTGGCGCCGCTGCTTAACCTGCGCGCAAGGGGCGACGAGCCGGGTGAGGATCGTCCCAAATATGATTTGTCGCGCGTTGCTTTTTTCAAAGCCAACCCCTTGTGGACAAGCGAAGCTCGACGCGCCGTTGCGCACGCCACCTCGTTTGCGCGCCGATACGCGGAGCAAGGTGATTATGAGGTTTCCAGCCGCGCCCTAGAAGTCGTTGTCCTTATCAACGCCTGCTATGTAGATGCGAAAGGAAGGACCTTCCTCGCATCAAATCCGATCTTTGATGCTTCCTATGCGTCGGACGGCTTCATAAACGAAACCCTTGAGCACCTAAGGCGGCTCGCGCACGTTTCGACCACGCGCGGCGACGAAGACGCAATACGGCAAGTTTTCACCACGATCGCAACTCTGGTTCAAACCTACATGACGATCGACTATTCGGAGCGTTTCACAACTACAAAAGAGCATTCCCTTCTTGCCGCGGGTTACTTAACCGGCGCAGTCGAAGGTGCCCTCCCACGAAATTTGCCAGATGTCGTTATGGAAGGCATCCGGCTTACAGGCGCGTCAGCACGCAGATTTTTGGCTGTCGGGCGACCAAATGACATAACTTCCTTAGTCGATAAAATTTCAGCCTTCTCGATCGCGGGCGTGGTCGAATCCGATTACCGCCCTCTCACGCTCACCGGCATGGAGCAGCTAGCTCAGCTGACTTTCGATCTAGTACGGACGCAAGCCCATGACATAAGATTTGCTGCGAAGCACCTGCGCGAGTCAGTAGAATTTGTCGCTCAAACGTTCCTGAGTATTCCCGATACGCCCCTCACGAGTGTTCACAGCACGTTCCTTGCACCCTATTACTCCCTTACAAAGACGCAAACGCTTGCGGATCGACTCACGGGGTTGAGCAATGCGGTCATCACAGCCAAAAAGGACGATGAGATCGCAAAAGATGTAATAAGAAATATTCAGCTTTGGTCCGCTGAACTGTATCGCACGGAAAAGACACTGCTCTTACTCTCCATCGAGAAAAAATCACATTTCACTTTCGACGTCCTTCACTGGATTGCGCACATCACCAAACTGCTCATCGCTATCGCCAGGACACCAGCCTGCAACGATAATACGAGAGCTGACCTCGATAAGAACGCAAGTTGGTTGATCTCAGTTGTTTCGTGGATACCCGAAGAGATTGAAGCAACGCGATTTGTTGAAAATTTCTCCATCACAGAATTGCTTTTTGAGGTCGCCCTCGATGCGGCGGAGCGAGAGAGCGGCGTTGTTCTAAAAAGTACTCGAGATCTGTTGATGCAGTGGGCCTTCAAAGCGGGGCGTCATGAGACGGGCTGGGGCACCCTTGGCAAAGCGATGCTCGCGTTGGTAACGCTCGTCTTGTGCAAAGAGGACTTGCAGTTGGTCACTTGGCTCAAGGTCGAAGTCGCCTCGAAGCTGAACCAGGCCGCGGTAAAAGCAGAAATTCGAGATACAGCAGCCCGCGAGCTTCGTGGGGAAGCGGCCTCGCTTCGCCCCAGGGAATTTGAAATGGATAGCGTTCGAATTGCGCTCAACAAGATTGATCGCAGCAAAGCACGCAATCTGCTTACGGAGATAGCCGATATACTCTCGCCGGGGACATCTGCAGAGCCGGTATCGCCAGAGTTCTTTTAACCAGGTTTATTGGCGAAAACGTCGCCGCCTCGTCAAAAATTTTTCTGCGCACAGCATCTTGTACTTCGATCGACGCTTGTCTCGAAGACCGGAATCAGCCGTACTTGTACACAAATCCCATTCGCGAACTTTAGATCTAAAGTCTCCATATGGCATTATGCTTCAACAGCTATTTCAGATCGACCCGGTTCAGAAGCCACTCGGCGTTTGCTGCTGGTCTTGTCTCGTAACTTGTCTTTTTGGGATCAGACCTGTCTCTTATTCTCACTAAGACTAAGGGCGTGTACTCATTAAGCGACTAACCGACTGATGTCCGCTCAACCCTCAACAGCGGCGGAATAGCGGATATTGCCCGATGTCGCAGAAGGGGCAGAAGCCGATCCTTGCAGTGCAGCAAAACAGCATGCTATTCGAACGGCTCGTCAGCACGGCCGGACAGAGGCAGCGAGGACGATCATGCCGAGCGCTTTGGGCTTAACTTTGGTTGCCTACTGAACCGGCTGGTCGCCTTTGGCGAACGGCTGCCGGGTATAAAGGCCGCCGCGGGTACCTCACGCGTTGTGATCTCGGATAGAATAATATCGGCAGGTTCACGAGGAGGGCCATGACGCGCGCGTCGCCGGAAGGAGTCTGATGCAAAAACTCCAGCACCTTCGGCGCTATCGAGTGGACCAATTGGGTCACCCCGCGTTAAAAGAATAAGTCTGGAGGAGAGATCGAAACAGTTTGGGCCACGTCGCATTCAGGCGGGAGGAACGAAGCCGTAGACTAGCCCACGCTCAACATAGAATTTGAACAGCGTCATTGTCTCACCCCAGCTCGCTGCCACGTTAAGCGCAACCTCGACGTCGTCCCGCTCAAATTTGTAACCGGTTACCTGAACATCGATCACGCATCCGTTGCTTCTCGGCTCGAAGCTTAGCGTGACCGTCGTCGGATGCTTCCCCACCTCCCAGGTGAATGCAAATTTCTGGTCTTTCACGACCTCCGTGACATGCCCCTGATCCTTGATTGTTACTTGGTCGGGGCCCATGTTATGCCACTCGAACCGGATCGCGCCGCCGACTTTCGGCTCGACATGAGCATGTTGGGTAAACCACCGACTCCAACCTTCGCCAGAGGTCAGCAGGGAGAATATTTTCGAAACCGAAGCGTCTACGTAGACACGATGCTTAACGATGAGATCATTCATCGCTTCGTCACTCCCGAGAAATGACGAAGGAAGTTGTGCTGGGATGGGGATAACCTGTGCAATACCCCGTACCCGCTGCGGCCTCCAGTGCCTCATCGGAATCTGTGTAGGTGAGGATATCTTCCGCTTGGTCGAAGTCGTCAGCCGAGTTGTCCATGTCCATAACTCCATGCTGTCGCCGGTTGGCGGGGCCACCACTTCTACCGGATATGAGCGTGTCGTCAGCACCGGGTGTCTTAACGACGGCGGCAACCCTCAGATGCAATTACATCATGACGATCTGGTCATGTAAAGCCGGATAAACCGTTAAACCTCTTGGAGCACATCGGGCTCGCCATCGGCGCCACCCGCCACGTCGGCCTACTCCCCGCGATACTTGTCACCAAGCGGGAACAGAACGGCCTGCCCGCCGCCTCGCTCGGTCGCGAGCTTTCCGCCGATCTCTTGCCATAGCCGCCCAGCAAGTCGAAGGGCTGATTGTTACTTCGTATGGTGACGTGGTAGCTGGTGGTCGGCTTGAACGACCGGCGCTGACCGGACATGACCTGGGTATTCCTGATCATCGAATGACCACAGCTTGTTGCGACTGATGCAGAAACTCGATCGGACGCATTGTATGGACGCTTTTTTTGAGCGCCTGACCGTACAGGCAGCCACCATCGACGAGCTGCTGTCCAACGATTTCGAAGCATTGCCGGGGCAGAAACGCGATGCCGATCTGGCTGCCCGGCGGCTGGCCGCTTGGTGTCGTTCGTCTGCCAGTGGCGATTGGTCGCTGTTTGCAAGACGGCTCGACAGAGATCGATTGTCGATCGGTCAGGTGCTGGCGAAGTTCGCGACCGTTCGTCGCCGAGCTTCCGCTTCTGCGCCGGCGTGGATCGGCGACGCAATCTGGATCGAGGCGGCATTGCAAAGCCCGAGCAAGGACCGCGATGTGATTGCGGCACCCGACCGAGCCGAGAGCTATGCGTTCGAACATCTATTTGCGCCGGTGGTTGAACAAGCCGAGTCGCTGCTTTGGACGGGCATTGACGGCCGCGCCTTCAAGAATCTGAGCGACTCCGCTCGCAGCTGTCTGCGCCATTTGCTTCTCAAGGAAGTATGTAGCCTTTCCGCTCCGGCAATTTACGAGCGTTTCGTCAAGGCGCGGAAAGCGAGCGTAACGCCGGCCGGTGCGAGGGAGACGCAACGAGACGGACGCAAATCGCAGTACGATAGGTTTATTGCCGAGATGAAGGGCGGCGGTTTGCGGCGCCTGTTCGAAGACAAGCCGGTACTGTTGCGATTAATTGCCTCGATCACTCGGCAGTGGATCGATACATCGCGTGAATTCATCATGCGCCTCGATTTCGATCTGGCGACGATCCGTCGCGATATCCTCCACTCCGGCGCCGGTAGCCAGGTCGTCCAGATCGAGGGCGATCTCTCCGACCCACACAATAGCGGCCATTCGGTCCTGATCGTGCGCTTCGAAGAGGGGTCTCGCGTCGTCTACAAGCCGAAGGACCTGCGCCTCGATGCCGCTTGGCATACACTGGTCCAGCGGCTGAACCGCGGCGGCGCTCCGGTCGAACTGAAGCCGGTGCAGGCGATCGCGCGCGACGGCTACGGTTGGACCCAGTTCATCGATCATTCTGGTTGCACCGACGACAAAGGCTGCCAGCGATTTTTTCGGCGAGCGGGCGCCTGGCTCGCGCTCTTCCATTGCTTCGCTGGCAGCGACATGCACCAGGAGAACATGATCGCTGCGGGCGAGCATCCGGTGCCGATCGACCTGGAAATGATCCTGCAGGCAACCGCCGCAGAGCACAAAGCCGATGAAATCGAGGCGCAGGCCTTCCGGGCTGCCATGGAAAGAGTCGACAACTCGGTCATGACAGTCGGCTTGTTACCCGCCTATGGGCGGTCGCCTGACAACAAGGTCTTCGCGATAGGCGGAATGAACTCGGATTGGACGTCTCGCACGCAACTTGCTTGGAGTAACATCAATTCCGACACCATGCGACCCGCGAAGACAACGCAGGTCGGCGAGACCATTCCGAACCTGCCCCATGTCGATGGCCGCTACGCAAAGTTCGGCGACCATATCGACGACTTCATTGACGGCTTCGAGGACTACGCCAAGTTCTTGTCGCAAAGCCGGGACGCACAGCAGGGCGGGCTGCTCGACGGCTTTGCAGGGCTTGCAGTCCGCAAGGTCCTTCGTCCCACCCGTTTCTACTACATGTTGCTGCAACGGCTTAAGAATCACCACAGCCTAGACGACGGCGTCACCTGGTCCGCGCAGGCGGACTTCCTGGCCAGGCTGGCGGATTGGGACGGACGCTCCGATCCGCTGTGGCCGTTGCAACGCTCCGAACGCGCGGCGCTCGTGGCGCTAAATGTCCCCCATTTCGTGTCGCAGAGCGATGGCAATGAGATTTGCGATGCAAACGGCATCTCGGTTCTGACCGAAACGACGCCGGGCCTCGGTCGCGCGCGCGCTCGTTTCGGTAGCTTCGATACGCCGGACATCGCCTGGCAGGTTGAGGTCATCCGGCAGAATACCGCCTCGGTTTTGCGGTCCGATGGCGCGGCCGCAACGGCTCAAAGAGGAAGCCGTGCTTTACGCACCGGCGCGGCGATTGCGCCGGGAAATGAGACCTTCCTTGCGGAAGCCGATAAGATCGCCGCAGACCTCGCGCGCTATGCCATCCGCAAGGGGCCAGCCGCAGCGTGGATCGGGCTCGACTGCCTGGGAGACTCCGAGGTTGCCCAGCTCGCGCCCCTTGGTGCTGCGCATTACAACGGCGTCAGCGGGATCGCGCTCTTTCTTGCCGCCCATGCCACAACAACGCGAAGCAAATCTTCCAAGGAGCTGTCGCTGGCGGCGGTCGCGCATGTGCGCAAGAACCTCAAGGGCAACAATGCGGCGCGCATGGCGCGCTCTTTGGGCACGGGCGGCGCCACCGGGCTGGGCTCGATCGTCTATGCGTTCGCGGTTATGGCGAAGTGTCTGCGAGACGATGATCTGCTCGCGGACGCGCATGTGGCGGCGAAGTTGTTCAGTGATGACCTGATTGCGGCGGACCAACAGCTCGACGTGATTGGCGGGAGCGCCGGGGGCATCCTTGGCCTGTTGCGGCTTTATCGCGACAGTCCATCTGCCGACGTGCTCGCCCGCGCGACCAAGTGCGGCGATCACCTTCTCGCGCAATCTCGTGTCGGAGACAGTGGCGGAAGCTGGCTCGGGCTCGGAAGAGGCAAGAGAGCGCTCAACGGCATGGCGCATGGCGCTGCGGGCTTCGCCTATGCGCTGACGTCGTTGGCGGCAGCGACCGGGCGCGACGAATTCGCGAACGCAGCGTCGCAATGTATCGCATTTGAAAATGCAAGCTACGACGCTCAACGCAACAACTGGCCGGAATTCCGCGGTGACGAGGGCGCGGCCTGGCCGCACCAGTGGTGTCGCGGCGCTCCCGGCATCGGGCTCGCCCGCGCCGCCAGCGCAAAGCGCGGCCAGTTGGATGCCAAACTGTTGACTACTGACGTGCGCAATGCGCTCGCCGGGGTGGAACGCGGCTGGCCCGGCCACGTGGATACGCTGTGTTGTGGAACGCTCGGCAGCATCGAATTCTTCTGCGAGGCGGCCGACGCGCTTGGCCAGGGCGATTTGCGTGAACATGCATCGCGGTGCATGGCGGCTGTCATGGAGGACGCGGCAGCAAGCGGCGATTATCGCTGGAGTATTGGCAAGCGGCAGTTCAATCTCGGACTGTTCCGCGGGCTCGCGGGCATCGGCTATACGTTGCTGCGGCGAGTCGACAGCTCGCTTCCCAACGTCCTGATCTGGGAATAGCAAAAGGCTGCCCCCGCAACCTTCCAACTGCTGCGATGCCCAATCCACTTCCGAGTCGGGTCATGAATAATAGGTCCGCTTTCGAGCGCATAGCGACAGACCCACCCCTTCGTCGGCCAAGTTGAGCCAAGCTCCGAGCCGTGATTCAAGCTCCTGATCGAGGGGCAAATATGCGATACGAATGGCATCTTCTGGGTCTACGATCCGGAGCAGCTTGGCGCGATCTACCGGAGGCGTTTGGTCCTTACACGACCTGCTACAACCGCTTCGTTCGCTGAAGGCGGGCCGGCCCGATCTGCTTCAGCCCCTATCTCTACAGCGACCGCAAACAGGGTCGAGCGGTTCTTCAATCGGATCAAGCAATGTCGTCAGGTCGCGACACGCTACGACAAGCTTGCAGCCAACTAGCTTGCCTTCGTCCAGCTCGCATCCATCCGGATATCAGACGTGAAATTAATTTCACTCAACAGTGCCAAAGCTACCGCAGCGGGTTTAGTGCCCCCTTAGCAATCTTCGTCGAGAATTGCTTGGACTTCCTGCTTGGTTGCTTTTTTATGGTCCGCATAGAATTGCGCCGCATGGTCCACTTTGGGGGCGGCTGCTTGCACGGGCGCAACGTTAATCTGCATTGTTTTTGTTTCGTGCTTCAAAGCACAGGAGTTCTGCTCCTCTGAGGCATTCTTCGACGCAAAATCGGTGGCAGCATCGATCCACTTCGTCAGAAACCCTACGGTAGGCCGGGCAGGTATAGACCAAGCGGCATAAAAAAGTTTCGCGTGATAGGTAAACTCGTCCCACCGCGCAACGCACGTCCTCAATATCGTATCTGCTTTTCCGGGCGGGCAGAGGTCACGGAATTCCACGAGTTGCTTCATTCGTTTGTTGGTCCATTGTGGGAGGTCTGGGCCGGAAACGTTTGCGACCATCAGATCCCATATTTTCGAAAGCCGCTCCGGAGTATCGGACTTCTTATTGCTTTCGGTCACTACACCCGCATTAGTCGCGGACCCTTGATAAGATAACTCGGGGCAGCTGTTTTTAGACTTTGATTCCTTTAGAATGTTTATTTGCTTTCCCCTACCCACCTTTTCTTCATCCCCGAAATTGGCGTGAGCACTTGCGAACGCAACTGTTGTTTCTCCTTGAAGACTCTCCAAGTAAGAATCTCCCTGTATTAGGAGTTGCGCATCACTGCTCAGCTCGGGTTCTGCGGCATTGCCAGAATCGACTGGTGCAAGTTGGCTCGACCCGAGGCATGCGCCCATGCGAATTTCTTCCCCGCGGGCGGTTATCCTTACGTGGGTGACGTTCTTACGACCAAACAGATGTTGCTCTGTTTCGACAAAGCCAAGATTTCTCAGCAACGCAACTGCTCTGCGATACTGGTCGTACGTGAGGCTGGTCTGCTCGCACCATTGAGCGGCGGAGTTAGCAATCCATGTATGTCCCCGGTGTGAGATTCTGGCCTTGGGCATCCAGTAGAAGATGCGATACAGCAGGTCGGCGGCATTTCCGTTGTTTGTCGCAGCCCGACACCGTGCGAGAAGATTGATTGTCTTCATTTTGGGTGCCCAGCTCCATTCCGAGCGGCAACCCACGCTGCAACCTCTACTTTTAGATACACCAGACACCGCCCACGTTTGAAGCGAGCTGGTCCGAGATTTTTAGCGTGCAACCGACGAATAGTCCGGACGGAAACATTGAATACTTGGGCAAACTCACGAATGGACATCAAGGGAGAGGCGTCGGACGACCTCCTTGCTTGTTGGGCCATTGCCCGCAGATCATTGTCTAGTTCATTCACGAACCCACCCTCCTGTCACAGGTGTCACACTTTCGCGCAATTAACTGCTTGCGCAATGACCCATATGGAAGGCGGACTCTCTCCTATACCGGCAACGTCGATCAACGTCAGATCAACGACGACAGATCAACAGCGGCGTACGATACTTTGTCCACTGCGGACTTCAGCTGGCTGAGCATGGCTCCGCCGCCATATTGACTGTGAACGCTTTTATCAGAATGACCCGCGAGAGCCTTATTGATGTACTCGGGCGTTTCTGCCGCGCGAAGCGCGTCTAGAAAATTGTGTCTGAAGCTATGAAATGCAGTCCTGGATGATTTGAAACCAACGTGTCCGGCAAAACGTCCCCACCACTTGCTGAAATGGTGAGAGTGATAGCCATCGGCTCCCTTTTTTATCTCCGGGAAAATTCGACCTGCTTGTTGGCCCGACTGTACATAGTCGAGGAGCCCTATGTCGATGAGCGTGCGATGAATGGGCACCCTGCGTTTGCTTGATGCCGTTTTTAGCGATTTGCCTTCGCCCTTGGTAATATCAAAGAACCATACGTCGTTCTCGAGCTTAACATCGGTCTTTAGGAGCTGAAGGATTTCGCCAAGCCGCATTCCGGAGAAAAGCCCAATCAACGGCACCCAGAAGTACCCATCGCGAACAAGGAGCTGCCCAGGTTTGTGACGGCACTCTTCTGATTTATGGCCGGTATAGACGGGAGAGCTGAAAATCTTGACCAACTGCTCAGGCGAATAAGGATCACGCTGTTCACCTGGAATGAGTTTCTTGACCCCAGCCACCTTCACGTTCGCACCTGGGACCTTGTCGAGATATCCCTCGTTACAAGCAAAGATCAAAATCTGTTTGAACATCGTGAAATACTTATCTTGGGTCTTCACGGAGAGTGAAGCGCCCGCAACGTTAGCTTCCACGGCCTCTTTGATGCTCAAGCCGCTGTTGGCTGTCACCTTCATGTAATTCGAAGGTACCGAGGCCAGGGCGTCTCGGACACATTTTACATCGTCGATACCCAATGAAGTCATAGGCTTGTCTGCGCCAACGAGTTCAGTGGCCAGCGCGATGACCCGCTTGACGTCAGCTGCGGTCTTCGGGGCCCAGTCGTTCTTACTTTTGAAGTCAAAGAACTGCTTTGCAACCATTCCAAAAGTGGAGCCTGTGGACCCGGCCTTCGCCTCGTCCCCAGGGATTGGAGGCAAATCAGTTGCAGCGAGGCCCGCGAACCATGGGTCCTTGGGAGCTGTCTCGTGGTATTCGCCGCCTAGTTGGGCTGCCAATATTCGTGCGCTCTCGATTTTGGCCCGAAGAACGGCGTTACAGGCAAACTGGAACGCATCAGACGGCTTTGTATCCGCATCCGGATTGGTTGGGTTCAGTAACGCGCGGGCATCTGACTGAACACTGTGTGAGAAATGCTGCTTCTTCAGTGCTTCCCGCATTTCGGCCGCGAGCTGCTCCGCGCCGGAAATTTCGAAATCGATGTCGATTAGCGGATCGGTTGGAAGCAGCAGGGCGAGTTCAAGAGACTTGTTGAGTTGGACTTTAAAGTAATCCTTTGCCCTGTTCACGATTACATCGTTCGATACATCCGCCATCGAGCCCAGCTTCCTAAAAAGCGCTTCGAGCCTGTTGCTCAGAACACGCCCACGCATCTTCGCTGACATTACGTCGGAAGTTCGAAGGGAAGCTTTGATCTCTCGCTTGCCGACCAATTTAGTCAGAGAGAGCGGGACTGCGATCCGGAAATAGAACTGAGACCCGCGTTTCACGACATGGGACTGCGGCATATCGACGTGCTTTCTGTACCAGGGCTCTGTCCCAGTCGGAGAAGCTGCCGATAGCTCTTTCTAATATCGCAATGAGACCAGATAGTTATTCGGGTCTGGCGGAGAGGGAGGGATTCGAACCCCCGATAGGCTTGCACCTATGCCGCATTTCGAGTGCGGTGCATTCAACCACTCTGCCACCTCTCCTTGGGTGCCGATGAGGGGCAGGAACCCCTGTGGTCGGGGCGTGTAATAGGCGAGGATGGCGGGCCAGACAAGGCGCGAAAGGCGAAAATCCGCCGCCTCTTTGCTCCTCTCTCCTTCATCTCTCCTTCATCCCAAGGGAACCGCCATGGAGCATCTGACGATCAAGGCCAATGGCGCCAGTCTCCACCTGGCGCGCACCGGACAGGGCAAACCACTGCTTTTGCTGCATGGCTGGCCGGAATTCTGGCTGACCTGGGAGCCGGTGATGGCGCGGCTTGCGGACCGATTCACGCTGATCGCGCCCGATCTGCGCGGCTTTGGCGACAGCGACAAGCCGGACGGGCCGTACGGTGCCGATGGCCATGCGGCGGACATGCTGGCGCTGATGGACGGGCTTGGCATCGCGCGATTCGGCGTGGTCGGCCATGACGTCGGCGGCGCGGTGATGCAGCCCTTGGCTCGGCACGCACCCGAGCGGCTCGCCGGGCTGTTCTTCTTCGATTTCGTCTATCCCGGCATCGGGCCGCGTATGGCGGCGCCCGACCGGCTCAACCACATCTGGTATCAGTCCTTCCACCAGATGGAGATGGCACCGCGGCTCGTCGGCGCGAACCGCGAAAGCTGCCGTCTCTACGTCAGTCACTTCCTCAAAGGCTGGGCTCACCGCAAGGACGCCTTCGATGACGTGCTCGACGATTTCGCCGACAACTTCGTCAAGGACGGCAATCTCGCCGGCGGCTTTGCGTATTATCGCGCCGCGCATGCGGCCCGAATCAAGACGATGCAGGGCGAGACGCCACAGCTTCCGCCGATCGCCGTGCCGACCTGCATCCGCTGGGCCGAGCACGATCCGCTGTTTCCCTATGCCTGGACCGATCGGCTGGGCGAGACTTTTGGCGATTTCGATCTCGCGATGTTCGGGGATGTCGGACATTTCCCGCATCGCGAGAATCCCGACCATGCGGCGAGCGAGATCGCGACATTCTTTCAGCGGATAGGCTGGAACTGACCCCGAAATGGGGTGGGACCGCCAGACGCGGTAAACACTGGCGGTCCCGTATCGCTCATTGAAATGCTAGCCGGGAAGGGCGGCTTCGCCGGCCAGGTGAAGCGACGATTCGACCCTAACGTGCGGCCGGTGCGCCGCAACGCAATCCGGTCCTTAACCTAACCAGTCAAGGTTACTCCTTGTCGTTCTTGCTCTTTTTCTTGCCGTTCTCCGTAGAATCCCGGTCCTTGTCTTTTCCGTTGCCGCTCTCCTTGCGACGGTTGGTGAAGCGCGCATTGCCGAGCCCGGTGCCGATGGTGAGCACGCCCCAGCGCTCGACATCCTGCATGAACGGCACCTCGGAGAGCCCCTGAACCACGCCGTCATTGTGCATCAGGATCGCGGTGTCGTGCTCGCCGACTTGCGGGATGCCTTCGATCAGGCTCGCCGGCAGGTTGAATTTGCTGCTCTCCCAATTGCCCGGCAGGTTCTGCGCGCCCTTTTCGATGGAGCCGTCCTCCTTGATCACGCCGGGACAGGCGATGCCGATGAACGGCGCGAGCTTGAGGTCCTCATTGTCGGCTTCTTCGATCAATCCCTTCAGCATCTTGGTCAGCCGTTTCACCGCGCCTTCGCGGGTCGGCTCATCATCGGCATGACGCCACAGCTCGGCCTTCCAGACCGAGGCTTTCGAGAGATCCTTCGCCTTCTTCCAGGAGGTTTCGACCACGCCGCAGCGGATATTGGTGCCGCCGATATCGACGGCGAGAATGCCGTCGTAACCCTCGAAAATCCAGGATGGCGCCAGATGCAGCGCGCCGAGCAGGCCCGCCTCGTCCGGATGGTGGCCGATCGGCAGCATGTCGATCTTGAACCCATCGGATTTCAGGATGATCTCGGCGCGCGCGATCGCGAGCTCCCCGAGCCGGGAATCGCGAAAGCCGCCGCCGACCACGATCCGCTCGGTCTTGGCCCAGGCCTTCGACTTGAGGAAGCGGCGCGTGACATAGGCGAGCTCCTGGGCAAAGTCCTCGATCGCGCTATGCACCACGGCGGAGGCTTCGGTGTCGTCGCCGACCAGCATCGCATCCAGCGTCTTCTTGCTGATGCTCTCCGACGGCTCCTTGCCGAACGGGTCCTCGCCGGTCTTGCGCAGCGGCTTGCGCCAGCGGTCGAGGATCTCGCGAAACGCGCCCTTGCTGGCGCGATCGCCGAGAAAGCCGTCGTCGTCCTTCATCTCGATGTTGAAGCTGTCGACATCCACCGACGGCAGGCGGCCCGCGCCGTGGTTGGCGATGCCCGTGGTCTTGACCAATTCGTCTGTTGCCATCGGGAGCCCTTGCCCGCTTGGAAATGCCGGGGACAACGGTGGGGGAACTCGTTGGTTGCAGCCGCGGCCATTTTTCCCTAAGCAGGTCGGGGCCATGAAAAGCCGGCCAAATCCTTCAGATTCGGGCCATTTTCGCCCGGGTTTTCCTTGACTCGGGGCCTTAAGCGGCTATAAGTCCGGCCATCCGGCGCGGGAGTTCTCGCGCCGCTTGCTTTTGCGTGGTTTTTCAATGGGATACCCCAGCCGCGCAAAAATCGTAAACCCATAGCGACTGACAAAAAGCCGACCCGGACGCCTCCGCGTCCCGAGGCCGGGATTGAACACGAAGGAAAAAAACGATGTTCGCAGTCATCAAAACCGGCGGCAAGCAGTACCGTGTCGTTCCGGATGATGTCTTGGAAGTTGGCAAGATCGCCGGCGAAGTCGGCACGATCGTGCAGTTGAATGAAGTTCTGGTGGTCGGCGGCGACACGCCGGTCCTGGGCGTCCCGACGGTTGCCGGTGCATCCGTTGCGGCCGAGGTGCTTGACCACAAGCGCGGCCCGAAGGTGATCGCCTTCAAGAAGCGCCGCCGCAAGAATTCGCGCCGCAAGCGTGGCTACCGCGACGAGATCACGGTGCTCCGCGTCACCGAGATCCTGACGGACAACGCCAAGCCTACCAAGGGCCCGCGTCCGAAGAAGGAAAAGGTGGCGAAGGAAGCCGCCGAATAAGCAAAGTTGATCACGCCAATTCACGAATTGATGCGTGAGAAATTGTGAAATGATTCCGTCAAGGAATTGATCTAGAAATATGCAGGATTTCGGAGACGAGCTATGGCTCATAAAAAAGCAGGCGGTTCATCGCGTAACGGACGCGATTCGAAGGGCAAGCGCCTTGGCATCAAGGTGTTCGGCGGGGAGCGCGTGATTCCCGGCAACATCATTGCGCGTCAGCGCGGCACCACCTGGCATCCCGGCCTTAATGTCGGCATGGGCACGGACCACACTCTGTTCGCCAAGGTGGAAGGTCGCGTTGCGTTCCAGGCTAAAGCCAACGGCCGCACCTTCGTATCGGTACTCCCGATCGCAGAGGCGGCTGAATAGACGGTGGATCAAATTTGGAGTCCGCCGGGTCCTGACCAAACCGGCGGAGTCCAGAAATAGGCTCCAGGGGAGGCGGGAAACCGGCCTCCCCTTTTCGTTGACTTAGTGACTTTGACGGAGCCGAAGATGTTGCAGGATTTTTCGAGTGCGACCTTGCGAGAGGCGAGACCGAGCGTCGTCGCCACCGAGCGGCTGACACTGCGCCGCCCGACGCTTGCCGACGTCAGGGCCATCGCCCAACTCGCCAACGATCGCCGCATCGCGGAGAACACCCGCCGCCTGCCGCACCCCTATTCGGCTGATGACGCCGTCGAATTCGTCCGCGCCACCGCCGAGCTCGGCAGTGAGACCGTGTTCCTGATCGAGCACGACACCACACCGGTCGGCATGGTCGGCATCGACTGCTCCACCCCCGACAATGCCGAACTCGGCTACTGGCTCGGCGTCGAGCACTGGGGCAAGGGCTTTGGCACCGAAGCGGCGCGCGGCGCGATCGACTTCTTCTTCGAGGAGTTCGACGACGACCACCTCTATGCCGGTGCCCGCGTCACCAATCCGACCTCGCGCAACGTGCTGGAGAAGTGCGGCTTCCAGTGGAGCGGCGTTCAGCTTCACCGCTTCCTGTCGCTCGGCTCCTCCACCCCCGTCGACTGCTTCCGCCTGACCCGCGGGGTGTGGTCGTCGCTGAAGAGCTGGAGCAGTGCGAGAAGGGTGAGGTAGGGGGCTGCCGACCACCCTCCCCTGGAGGGTAGGGGCGTCGCATATGAAAGAGAGCTTGGTAGGCAGCCGCGTTGCGGCCCATCCGTCGAGACGCCCGCTGTAGGCGGGCTCTCAGGATGAGGTCTCATTTCGCGGCGAGATCCCAGACCCTCATGGTGAGGAGCGCCGCCTTACGGCGCGTCTCGAACCATGAAGGCCCGAGCGCGTTCGCGCCACAAGCCCACATGCGATTCCCCTGCCCTCCAGGGGAGGATAAGCATCAAACCGGCGGATTCACCTGCTCGTCCTGCCGGCCGAGATCGCGTTCGCGCAAATAGATGTAGAGGCCAGCGCCGATGATGATGGCGGCGCCGACGATGGTGGCGATCTGCGGCACGTCGCCGAACACGACGAAGCCGAAGATCACGGCCCAGACGATCATCGAATATTGATAGGGCACGACGACGCTGGCCGGCGCGAGCTTGAGCGAGCGGTTGACGCAGAACAGCGCCGTCACCGAAACGCATCCCGCCAGCGCGAAAATCACGAGGCTGCCCTTGGTCGGCGGCACCCAGTGAAATGCCGACAGCACTGCGCCAAGCAGGAACGTTCCGACAAACTGCGATGACGCCATCACGATGTCGGGCGTTTTGCGCAGGCTGCGCGTGATCAGCATCAACGTCGCGAACGACAGGCTGCCGCCGAGCGCGATCAGCGCCGGCATGCTGATCGTCTGTGCCGAGGGGCGCAGCGCGATCAAGACACCGCAGAAGCCGATCAAGATCGCCGTCCAGCGCCGCCAGCCCACCTTCTCACCCAGGAACAGCGCCGACATCGCGGTGACGAAGATGGGGCCGGCGAGATAGTAGGTGATGACGTCGGCGAGCGGCAGATAGACGGTCGCGAGGAAGAAGGCCGCCACCTCCAGCGTCGACAGCGTGACGCGAAAGAGCTGCAGCCATGGCCGCTCCAGGTTCAGGAAACCACGGCGCTGCCGCCAGATCAGCGGCGTCAGCAGAACCAGCGCCGCACAGGCACGCAGAAACAGGAGCTGCCCCACCGAATAAGTCCCGACCAGGAACTTGCCCATGGCGTCGCCGAACGAGAACATGAAGATCGACAGCACCATCAGCGCGATGCCGGCGAGGCGCGCGGAGCGGTCGTCATAAGCGGAGAGATTCTTGAAGAGGGACATTGCTGTCGTTCGTGGAAAACCCGTCATTGCGAGGAGCTCTTGCGACGAAGCAATCCAGTCCGTTTCCGCGGAGACAGACTGGATTGCTTCGCTGCGCTCGCAATGACGAGCGGAGAGAGCGTCGGGAACCGGCGACTAGAGTCGCTTGCAGCCGTTTTAATGGCGCAGGCGCGCCGGACAAGCCCACGGCGAGCGAATTGAACGGATTGTCGCACCCTTCGCATCGCGGTAGCGATAGGTGTTCACCGACAAAGAGCCAAAGACATGACCGAGTTCGATCCGGCCCAGCACCGCATGATCTCCCAGCAACGCTGGTTTGAAGATTTCGTGGTCGGCGAGCGCTTCGTGCTGCCGAGCCGGACCCAGACCTCGGCGGTGTTCGCGGCGTTCCAGACCGCGAGCGGCGACACCCATCCGGTGCATTACGATGTCGAATATTGCCGCGCCCGCGGCATGCCGCATCTGCTTGCGCACGGGTTTCAGACGCTGATCCACACCGCGCCGGGCGCGGGCCTCTTCCCGTTCATGGTCGAGGAGTCCCTGGTCGGCTTCCTCGAACAGTCGAGCCGGTTCCTCAAACCCGTGTTCGCCGACGACACCATCTATCCCGCGCTCGAGGTCACCGAGTTGACGCCGGGACGCTCGACCGGCGTGGTCACCCTCACAAGCACCGTATTCAACCAGCGCAGGGAGCTGGTGCTGGAGGGCACGCAGAAATTCCTGATCCGCCGCCGGCCGACAGGTTAAGCAACGGGCGAAAATCGCCGAAATTCGGCCGATTCACGGGCAAGTTCGGGTTGCCGGGCGTGCCCGGCTGGCCTACCTATGACCCATGAAATTCCTCGACGAAGCAAAGGTCTATATCCGCTCCGGTGACGGCGGGAACGGCTGCGTGGCGTTCCGCCGCGAGAAGTTCATCGAGTTCGGTGGCCCCTCCGGCGGCAATGGCGGCCGCGGCGGCAATGTCATCATCGAGGTCGCCGACGGGCTCAACACGCTGATCGACTACCGCTACCAGCAGCATTTCAAGGCCCAGAAGGGCGAGAACGGCATGGGTTCGGACCGCCACGGCGCCAACGGCAAGGCGATCGTGCTGAAGGTCCCTGTGGGCACGCAGATCTTCGACGAGGACCGCGAGACGCTCATTCACGACTTCACCAAGGTCGGCGAAAAATTCGTGCTGGCCGAGGGCGGCAATGGCGGCTTCGGCAACGCGCATTTCAAGTCCTCGACCAACCGCGCGCCGCGCAACGCCAATCCCGGCCAGCCCGGCGAGGAGCGCTGGATCTGGCTGCGGCTGAAGCTGATCGCGGATGCCGGCCTCGTCGGCCTGCCCAATGCCGGCAAGTCGACCTTCCTGGCCGCGGTCAGCGCCGCCCGGCCGAAGATCGCCGACTATCCCTTCACCACGTTGCATCCGCAGCTCGGCGTCGTGAATGCCGATGGCCGCGAATTCGTGCTGGCCGACATTCCAGGTCTCATCGAGGGCGCGCACGAAGGCGCAGGTCTCGGCGATCGCTTCCTCGGCCATGTCGAGCGCTGCCGCGTGCTGCTGCATCTCGTCGATGCAACCTGCGAGCATGCCGGCAAGGCGTACAAGACTGTACGCAAGGAGCTCGATGCCTATGGCGGACAGCTCACCGACAAGATCGAGATCGTCGCGCTGAACAAGATCGACGCGGTCGAGCCGGACGAGTTGAAGAAGCAGAAGGACCGCTTGAAGCGCGCCGCCAAGAAGACGCCGCTGCTGCTCGCGGGCGCGACCGGCCAGGGCGTCAAGGAAGCGCTGCGCGCACTTGCCGACGTGATTGGCGAAAGCCCGGTGTCGAGCAAGGCCAAGAGCGCCGCCGAAGCAGAGCCGTGGTCGGTCGACGTCGAGCGTTGAGTCCGGCCCGCTTGTCTTCGCTGGCGCGATAGCGCAGCATCCGGCAATCAAGAAGAAGCAGGGGCAGGGCATGGCGCGCGCGAAGAACGTTCTCTGGATCATGTGCGACCAGCTTCGCTACGACTATCTCGGCTGCACCGGCCATCCGACGCTCAAGACGCCCAACATCGACGCCATGGCGAAGCGCGGCGTGCTCTTCACCAACGCCTATGTGCAGTCGCCGATCTGCGGCCCGTCGCGGATGTCGTTCTACACGGGGCGCTACATGCGCTCGCACGGCTCGCACTGGAACGGCTGGCCGCTGCGTGTCGGAGAGCCCACGCTCGGAGATCACCTGAAGAAGATCGGCGTGCGCAACGTGCTGGTCGGCAAGACCCACATGGCGCCCGATCTCGAAGGCATGAAGATGCTCGGCATCCCGCCGGAATCGATCATCGGCGTGCACGTCGCCGAGTGCGGTTTTGAACCTTATGAGCGCGACGACGGCCTGCATCCGACCGGGCGGCCGCGCCCGAAATACGATGAGTATCTCCGCAAGCAGGGATTCGAAGCCACCAATCCCTGGGAGCATTGGGCGAATTCAGGCGCGGCGGAAGATGGCAGTCTGCAGAACGGCTGGCTGCTGGTGCACGCCGACAAGGCCGCGCGCGTGCCGGACGAGCACTCCGAGACGCCCTACATGACGCGGCGCGCGATGGACTTCATCAGCGAGGCCGAGACCGACGGCCGGCCGTGGTGCCTGCATCTGTCCTACATCAAGCCGCACTGGCCCTATATCGCGCCCGAACCCTACGCCAGCATGTACAAGACGGCGGACATGATTCCGGTGATCCGCTCCGAGCGCGAGCGGCAGAACGCGCATCCGGTGTTCGGCGCCTACATGGACATGCGCTACTCCCGCAACATGGCGCGCGACGACACCCGCGAGAAGGTGATCCCGACCTATATGGGCCTGATCACCCAGATCGACGACCAGATGGGCGTGCTGATGCAATTCCTGGAGGAACGCGGCCTCCTCGATACGACCATGATCGTGTTCACCTCCGATCATGGCGACTATCTCGGCGATCACTGGATGGGCGAGAAGGACCTGTTCCACGAGCAGTCGGCAAAAATCCCGCTGATCGTCATCGATCCCTCCAAGGAAGCCGACGCCACGCGCGGCACGCGCAGCGATACGCTGGTCGAGGGCATCGATCTCGCGCCGACCTTCGTCGATTATTTCGGCGGCAAGGTGCCGGCGCACATTCTCGAGGGCCGTTCGCTGTTGCCGCTGCTGCGCGGTCCAACGCCGTCGGACTGGCGCAAGGTGGCGTTCTCCGAATACGACTATGCCATGCAGGATGTCCGGCTGAAATTGAACCAGCCGATTGAGCGCTGCCGCCTGTTCATGGTGTTCGACGGCCGCTGGAAATATATCCACGCCTCCGGCTTCCGCCCGATGCTCTATGACCTCGAAACCGACCCGCAGGAATTCGTCGATCGCGGCGATGATCCCGAATGCGCCGGCATCATTGCGCGGCTTCAGGCGGAGCTGTTCGACTGGGCGCTGCACCCCAACGATCACATCACCACACCCCGTGAGAAGATCGCGGCCTATGCCGACAACCAGCTCCAGGTGAAGGGCGGCATTTTGATCGGCATCTGGGACGAGAAAGAGCTGGCGGCAATCCAGGACGGAATCGCTCAGCGCGCGAAGCCATAGGCCCCTCATGGTGAGGAGGTGCTTAAGCGGCTCCTCATGTGATGCGCTGATAGCAGGCTCCGCTCTCCCCACGTCATTCCGGGGCGCGCGTCAGCGCGAGCCCGGAATCCATTGCACGGCCGCCGCTGCGGCCCGATGGATTCCGGGCTCGCGACTTCGTCGCGCCCCGTAATGACGAGAAATAATCTCACAAGCAGTCAGGATGACGGAAGAGTGCAGGGCCCGCCGCCTCAATTCTCGATCTTGTACCCCGTCGCCTTGACGATCGGCTGCCAGAACGCCGTGTTCGCGACGAGCTCCTTGGATAGCCCGTCCGCAGTGCTGCCGACCGGGATCAGGCCGATCGCGGTGAGCCGCTCCTTCACCTCGGGCTTGGCGAGCGCGGCACCGGCGGCTGCGCTGAGCTTGCTTGCGAACTCCGGCGGGCTGCCGGCGGGAAGCCACATGCCGTACCAGCCATCCGCGACGAGATCGATGCCGCTCTCCTTCAGTGTCGGAACGTCAGGCGCAAACGGCGAACGCTCCGCGCTCGAGACGGCGATGATCGTCACGCCCTTGGCGCGATGCTGCGGCAGCGCATCGGCCAGCGTCGTGATGCCGAACGGCATGTGGCCGCCGATGAGATCGTTGAGGATCGGCGCGCTGCCGCGATAGGGCACGCGGCTCAAGGAAATGCCGAGCTCCTTCTCGAGCTTGGAGCCCATGAAATGCGGGATGGTGCCGTTGCTCGGCACGCCGAACGTCGCCTTGTCCGGATGCGCCTTCAGCCACGCGACGAATTCCTTGAAATCCTTGACCGCGATCGCCGGGCCGATCACGAGCGCGAATTCGAACCGCGCCAGCAGCGACACCGGCATGAAATCCTTCGCGGTGTCGAAGCTCGGCGTCGTCTCCACCATCGGCAGCAAGTACATGGTGGGGCCCGTCGTCACCAGCACCATGCTGCCGTCGGCGCTCGCGCCCTTCACCGCCTTGATGCCGATCAGGCCGTCGCCGCCGGTGCGGTTCTCGACCACGATGGTCCGCTGCAGCACCGGCGCGATTTCCTGCGCCACCAGCCGGCACAGCGTGTCGCCGCCTGCGCCCGCCGCAAACGGAAAGATGATCTTGGTCAGCCCGGCCTGGGCTTCCGCCCCACCTGCCTGCGTCAGCAGCGGCAGTCCGAGACATCCGGCCATGAACTTGCGGCGATCCATTCGTTTCCCCTTCTGAGCCCATTCTGGTTGGCGGCATTAGAGCCTGCCGGGCGGCCCGGACAAGGCCGACGTTGGTGCCGTTTACCATGCCGGCCGCCTTGCGCCGGCCATCGTCCTGCTGCAAAAGCAGCCTCATCGGCGCCGCTTTCGCTCCGCCGTCTCCCAATGCAGAGCAATTCGTCGCACGCGCCATGGCCAGCCCGCAACTCAGTCAATTCCGCCGCATCGTCGTCAAGGTCGGCTCCGCGCTGCTGGTCGATTCCGACAAGGGCGAGCTGCGCGCGTCCTGGCTCGCCGCGCTCGCCGCCGACATGGCCAAGCTGCATCGCGAGGGACGCGATGTCCTCGTCGTCTCCTCGGGCTCGATCGCGCTCGGCCGCAGCCGGCTGAAACTGCCGCGCGGCCCGCTGAAGCTGGAAGAAAGCCAGGCCGCCGCCGCCGTCGGCCAGATCGAACTGGCGCGGATCTGGTCGGAGGTGCTCGGCGCTCACGGCATCGGCGCCGGCCAGATTCTGGTGACGCTGCAGGATACCGAGGAGCGCCGCCGCTATCTCAATGCGCGCTCGACCATCGGCAAGCTGCTGGAGTGGCGAGCCATTCCCGTGATCAACGAGAACGACACGGTCGCCACCAACGAGATCCGCTACGGCGACAATGATCGCCTCGCCGCGCGCGTCGCCACCATGGCGAGCGCCGACCTGCTGGTGCTGCTCTCCGACATCGACGGCCTCTACGACGCTCCGCCGAAGCACAATCCGAACGCAAAGCTGATTCCGGTGGTCGAGAGCATCTCCTCGGAGATCGAGGCGGTGGCGGGCGACGCCGAGTCCGAACTGTCGCGCGGCGGCATGCGCACCAAGGTCGAGGCGGCAAAGATCGCCACCACCGGCGGCACGCATATGCTGATCGCCTCGGGCAAGATCGAGCACCCCCTGCAGGCGATCGCCGATGGCGGCCGCTGCACCTGGTTCCTGACGCCCGCCAATCCCATCACCTCGCGCAAGCGCTGGATCGCGGGTTCGCTGGAGCCGAAGGGCACGATCACGATCGACGCCGGCGCGGTTGCGGCGCTGCGCGCCGGCGCTAGTCTGCTGCCGGCCGGCGTGATCAAGGTCGAGGGCCAGTTCGCCCGCGGCGACGCCGTGATCGTGCGCGGCCCCGACACCAGCGAAGTCGGCCGCGGCCTGATCGCCTACGACGCCGAGGATGCCGAACGGATCAAGGGCCGCTCGTCACCGGACGTAATGACCATCCTCGGCATCAGCGGCCGTTCCGAGATGATCCACCGGGACGACTTGGTGGTGGGCGGGTAGCGCTCGGAAAGCATCCGCGCCGTCATGCCCGGGCTTGTCCCGGGCATCCACGTTCTTTGTACCGTGGGACAAGCCGTGGATGGCCGGGTCAAGCCCGGCGATGACGTCGGGGCTGGGCCAGTGGCCGAGCCCCGAACACGCCAACTGAAGCCCAGCCATACCCTTCCCACCCTTCGCAGCCGCGGGATTTCCGTGCTAGGACACGCCCTTAGCAGAAGGTTGAACCCATGGCCGCCCCCCTCAAAGCCCTCGACGGCAATGCTGATCTCCAAGCGCTGATGTCCGATCTCGCCGCCAAGGCCCGCGCCGCGGCGCGCGTGCTGGCGCTGGCGCCGCCGGAGCAGAAGAACCGGGCGCTGGAAGCCATGGAGCGGGCGATCCGCAACAACGCGGCCGCCATCCTCGCCGCCAATGCCGAGGACGTCGCGGAGGCCCGCGCCTCCGGCAACGTGACCTCCTCGTTCATCGACCGCCTGACGCTGACGCAGGCGCGAGTCGATGGCATGGCCGAGGGCATCGCCATCGTGCGCGGCATCACCGATCCGGTCGGCGTCGTCACCGAGAGCTGGCAGCGGCCGAACGGCATGACCATCGAGCGCGTGCGCGTGCCGCTCGGCGTCGTCGGCGTGATCTTCGAGAGCCGGCCCAACGTCGCGGCGGATGCCGGCGTACTGTGCCTCAAGTCCGGCAATGCCGTGATCCTGCGCGGCGGCTCCGACAGCTTCCGCTCCTGCCGCGCGATCCACCAATGCATGGTGCAGGGCCTGCGCGAAGCCGGCCTGCCGGAAGCCGCGATCACGCTGGTGCCGACGCGCGACCGCGCCGCGGTGGGCATGATGCTGTCCGGATTGAACGGCGCGGTCGACGTGATCGTGCCGCGCGGGGGAAAAAGCCTCGTCGCGCGCGTCGAGGCCGAAGCGCGCGTGCCGGTGTTCGCGCATCTCGAAGGTGTCAACCACGTCTATGTCGATGCCAGCGCCGATCTAGCCATGGCGAAATCGATCGTGCTCAACGCCAAGATGCGCCGCACCGGCGTCTGCGGCGCGGCCGAGACGTTGCTGGTCGATCGCGCCGGCGCTGCAAATAGCCTGAAGCCGCTGGTCGAGATGCTGATCGACGCCGGCTGCGAGGTGCGCGGCGACGATGCCGTGCAAAAGACTGACGCGCGCGTAAAGCCTGCGAGCGAGGACGATTGGGACACCGAATATCTCGACGCGATCATCGCGGCGAAAGTGGTCGACGGCGTCGACGGCGCGATCACGCACATCCAGAACCACGGCTCGCATCACACCGATGCGATCGTGAGCCAGGATGAGGCCACCGCGAAGAAATTCCTGAGCGAGGTCGATTCCGCGATCGTGCTGCACAACGCCTCGACACAGTTCGCCGATGGCGGCGAGTTCGGCTTCGGTGCCGAGATCGGCATCGCCACCGGCCGCTTTCACGCCCGCGGTCCGGTCGGCGCCGAGCAGTTGACGAGCTTCAAATATCTGGTCCACGGCACCGGGCAGACGCGGCCGTAACGTCGCGAGGCGCGGGCATTGAGCAACAAATTCGTCGTGCCGGGTTTCGTGGCGCAAGCGATCCCACCCTACACGGAGGGCATGCGCATCGGCCTGCTCGGCGGCTCGTTCAATCCGCCGCATGAGGCCCATCGCGCGATCAGCAGGTTCGCGCTGACGCGCCTGCAGCTCGATCGCGTCTGGTGGCTGGTGACGCCGGGCAATCCGCTGAAGGAGAACGGCACACTGCATGAGCTCGGCGCACGCATGCAGGCCGCGCGCGACGTCGCGAACGATCCGCGCATCGAGGTGAGCTGTCTCGAATCCGTCATCCGCACGCGCTACACTATCGACACGATCAACACGTTGCGCCGCCGCCTCACCGGCTTGCGCTTTGTCTGGATTATGGGCGCCGACAACCTCGCTCAATTCCATCGTTGGCAGGACTGGCGGCGCATTGCCGCCCAGGTGCCGATGGCAGTCATCGATCGCCCGCCGCAGAGCTTTCGCGCCCTCGCCTCCCCCGCCGCCAAGGCGCTTGCGCGCTACCGCGTGCCCGAGTCGGAGGCCGCATTGCTCGCGGATCGGCGGGCGCCGGCCTGGGTCTTCCTGACAGGGTTGAAACTGAACCTCTCCTCAACCGGCCTGCGGAACCCGGACGGAAGCTGGAAAGGTACGAAGTGAGACACAGTTGAGAGACGGAGTGTGGGGCTGGGGGCTCTCTGGCATATTGAAACCCTTAACCCCACATGATGTAGTGTAACCGGTGAACACCGGATTCGGTGTTCGCGATACAGTGAAAGGAATGGTCCCTGGCCACGTCTGTATTGTCCAAGTCTGTTTTACCCAAGGTAGCGAAACCGACGCGTAAAACATCGACCAAAGCTGCGGCCTTGAAGGCGCAACCCAACGCCGACAAGACGCTGAGCCTGATCCTCTCCCGCCTCGAGGATATGAAGGCGGAAGAGACGGTCACCATCGACCTTCGCGGCAAATCCGCATACTCCGACTACATGATCGTCACCACCGGCCGGGTCAATCGGCACGTTGGCGCGATCGCGGACAACGTCACGAAGGGTCTCAAGGAAAACGGCATCAGGAACATCCATGTCGAGGGCTTGCCCAATTGCGACTGGGTGCTGATCGATTCCGGCGATGTGATCGTGCACGTGTTCCGACCCGAGGTCCGTGAGTTCTACAATCTCGAGAGATTGTACACGCAGGGCCCTGGGGCGGCGAAGGCGATCTAGAGACTTAAGAGCCGATTTCGAATCGGCTGACGCGCATGCTAGCGTCGTGCGCGCGCGAGATGCGCGCGGTCTTGAAAACGCGACTTCCAGAAGACGTCATGCGTGTTGCTGTCATTGCGGTGGGCCGGCTGAAGCAGGGCCCCGAACGGGAGCTTGCCGACCGCTATTTCGCGCGGTTCGACGAGGTCGGCCGCAAGCTTGGTTTCCGCGAGCTCACCGTCCATGAAATTTCCGAAAGCCGCGCACGCGATGCCGCGACGCGCATGGCCGAAGAGGCCGCCGCGATCGCTGCGCACATTCCGGACAAGTCGATCCTGGTGGCACTGGACGAGCGCGGCCAGAATCTCGACTCCACCGTATTCGCACGGCATCTCGGGCGCTGGCGCGACGAGGGCGCCGGTCATACTATCTTCGTGATCGGAGGGGCGGACGGACTTTCGCCCGAATTGCGCCGTAAGGCCAAGCTCGCGATCGCGTTCGGCTCGGCGACCTGGCCGCATCAAATGGTCCGCATCATGATTCTGGAACAGCTTTATCGGGCCGCAACCATTCTGGCCGGCCATCCCTACCATCGCGCGTGATCCGCGCCCTGACGAAACGATTCTTCGACTGATGCAGCGCGCGCCGAGCCTCACTGTGTTGCTGATCGCGGGCTTCGCCGGCGCAAGCCTCGCGCAAGCCCAGACGGCGACGCCGGCCCCGCAGGCCGCAGCGCTCTCGTCCGAAGCGATCAAGCAACGCGAGCAGGAGCTGGAAGCCGCCCGCGCGCAGCAGAAGAGTGCCGAGGAGGCGCAGGCCAAGCTCAAGGCCGAGATCACCACGCTCGGCCAGGATCGCACCCAGCTCAATCAGCAATTGATCGACACCGCCGCCAATGTGCGCACAGTCGAGACCAAGATCGACGAGGCCGAGGCACGGCTGCAAAACCTGAACGGCCGCGAGCAGGAGATGCGCACCTCGCTTGATTCGCGCCGCGCCGACATCGTTGAAGTCCTGGCTGCGCTCCAGCGCGCCGGCCGGCGCACGCCGCCGGCGCTTCTGGTGCGCCCCGAGGACGCGCTGCAATCCCTGCGCACCGCCATGCTGCTCGGCGCGGTGGTGCCGGAACTGCGCGGCCGCGCCGAAAGAATCGCGGTGGAGCTCGGCGAGCTCGTGGCCTTGCGCAGGAACATCGCCACCGAGCGCGATCAGCTCGCCGCCGACCGTGACAAGGTCCGCAACGACCAGACCCGGCTCACCGCTCTGGTCGACGAACGTCAGCGCCAACAGGCCTCGCGGGAAAAGGACCTCGATGCCGAGAAGACGCGCGCCATCACGCTGTCCAGGCAAGTGGGCGATCTCCAGGGCCTGATCGCGAAGATGGAGCAGGACCTGCAAAGCGCCGCCAAGGCCGCTGAGGCCGCAAAGCAGGCTGCGGCTGCGAGCCAGGCCGCAGCCAACGCCAAGCCCGGCCCGGCGGTTTTCAAGGACCGGTCCCGGACCAGCCCGGCAATCGCCTTCGCCTCAGCCAAGGGCCTGCTGCCTTTTCCGGTTAACGGTAACAAGATCAGGGACTTTGGCGGTTCCGACGGCGTCGGCGGCGTGCAAAAAGGCATTTCCTTGGCAACCCGGCCCGGATCCCAGATCACAACGCCGTGCGACGGCTGGGTGGTCTATGCCGGCCCGTTTCGCAGCTATGGACAACTCTTGATCCTCAATGCCGGTGGCGGGTATCATGTCCTGATCGCCGGGATGGAGCGCATTTCGGTCAACATTGGACAGTTTGTGCTCACGGGGGAACCGGTCGCGACCATGGGGTCGACATCCCAAGTCGCCTCCATTCTCGCCACTAACGCGAGTCAACCTGTGCTGTATGTCGAGTTCCGCAAGGACGGGACTCCAATCGATCCAGGCCCATGGTGGGCCGCAAATGAAGGCGAGAAGGTTCGCGGATGATGCGCAAGACTTCAGTTATCCTCCTCAGCGCGGCCACCGGTGCGGCGCTGACGCTGTTCGTGACCCAGCCGCGCGCGGTGTTCATGGGCTCGAGCGCACGGGCGGCGACCGCGGACACCTATCGCCAGCTCAATTTGTTCGGCGACGTCTTCGAGCGCGTGCGCTCCGACTATGTCGAGAAGCCCGACGACACCAAGCTGATCGAATCCGCCATCAGCGGCATGCTCACCGGCCTTGATCCGCATTCGAGCTACATGGACGCCAAGAGCTTCCGCGACATGCAGGTGCAGACCCGCGGTGAGTTCGGCGGCCTCGGCATCGAGGTCACCATGGAAGACGGCCTGATCAAGGTGGTCTCGCCGATCGACGACACCCCGGCCTCGCGCGCCGGCATCATGGCCAACGACATCATCACCAATCTCGACGACGAGGCGGTGCAGGGCCTGACCCTGAACCAGGCGGTCGAGAAGATGCGCGGCCCGGTCAACACCAAGATCAAGCTCAAGATCATCCGCAAGGGCCAGGACAATCCGATCGACGTCACGTTGGTGCGCGACAACATCCGCGTCCGTTCGGTGCGTGCGCGCGTCGAGGCCGACGACATCGCCTATATCCGCATCACCACCTTCAACGAGCAGACCACCGAAGGCCTCAAGAAGGAGGTTGCGAACCTCTCCAACCAGATCGGCGACAAGCTGAAGGGCTTCATCATCGACCTGCGCAACAATCCGGGCGGCCTCCTGGAAGAAGCGGTCACCGTTTCCGACTCGTTCCTCGAGAAGGGCGAGATCGTGTCGACCCGCGGCCGCAATGCCGAGGAGACCCAGCGCCGCACCGCCCATGCGGGCGATCTGACCAAGGGCAAGCCGGTGATCGTGCTGATCAACGGCGGCTCGGCCTCGGCGTCGGAAATCGTCGCCGGCGCGCTGCAAGACCACAAGCGCGCGACCATCGTCGGCACGCGCTCCTTCGGCAAGGGCTCGGTGCAGACCATCATCCCGCTCGGCTCGGGCAATGGCGCACTGCGGCTGACCACGGCGCGCTATTACACGCCGTCGGGCAAGTCGATCCAGGCCAAGGGCATCGTGCCCGACATCGAGGTGCTGCAGGACGTACCGGACGAGCTGAAGTCGCGCACCGACACCAAGGGCGAGGCCTCGCTGCGCGGCCACCTGAAGAACGACGGCGACGAGAAGACCGGCTCGCAGTCCTACGTCCCGCCGGACGCCAAGGACGACAAGGCGCTCAAGATGGCCGACGACCTCCTCCACGGCATCAAGAACAGCGCCTCCGCAGCGCCTGCCCCGGGCAGCGACAAGGCCGCGGCCGACAAGCCCAAGGCGGCGAACTGATCGCACCACGATATCTGTCGGAAAGGGCGGCTCCTGGAGCCGCCCTTTTTGTTCGGAGCTTGGACACCGCGCCCCCGGCCTATCCCGGCCTGCCGCCGCTTGACCGTGGCGTGGTATCGTCGGCCCGAGTGATTCGGGATCGCGCATGACTGAAACGGCCGATGATCTGAGCGCCCCGCTCGGACAGGATACGCCGCACCGGAAACGCCGGCTGCGGCTGCCGTTCACCGCCATGCAGGCGCTGGCAGTCATGCTTGGCCTGTTCCTGGTCAGCTTTGCCGGCTTTGCCATCTTCAACAAGGATCAGCTCGGCGGCGAGCCGATGGTGCGGATCGCGATCCGCGAGCCGAAGGCGACCGAGGACAAGCCGGCCGCGCCGGCCGCATCCAGCTACGGGCACGAGACCAAGGAAGCGCCGAAACAGGCCGCGCCGGGCGAGCAGAAGACCGTCACCATGATCGACGGCTCCACCGGCGCACGCCGCGACGTGGTGATCGGCAGTGGCGACGACGCCGGCGACAAAGACGCCGCGTCCGCTCCGCCGCCCATCATGGCCGGGATCGACCAGAAGCTCCTGGAGAAGTCGCGCTACGGCATGATTCCCGTGGTCGCGGACGGGGCGAGGCCGTTCAACGTCTATGCGGCGGACGCCGACCGCGCCAAGGCCGCCAAGATGCCGGTGGTCGCGATCGTGATCGGCGGCCTCGGCGTCGGCGCGGCCAAGACCACCGATGCGATCATGAAGCTGCCGCCGGCAGTGACGCTGGCCTTCACGCCCTATGGTGCCGATCCCGGCAAGCTCGCCGAGCGCGCCCGCGCCCAGCGCCACGAGATCTTCCTGCAGATCCCGATGGAACCCTACGACTTCCCCGACAATGATCCGGGGCCGCAGACGCTGCTGACGTCCCTCAGCCAGGACCAAAACCTCGACCGTCTGTACTGGCATCTGAGCCGGATGCAGGGCTATGCCGGCATCACCAATTTCATGGGCGCACGCTTCGTTGCGACTGACGCAGCGATGCAGCCGGTCATCCGCGAGGCGGCCAGGCGCGGGCTCGGCTTCTTCGACGACGGCTCCTCGCCGCGCAGCATCGCACCCCAGGTCGCGGCCGGCCAGTCGATGCCGTTCGGTAAAGGCGACATCGCGCTCGACGCGGTGCCGACGCCAACCGAGATCGACCGTGCCCTGAACAAGCTCGAATCGGTCGCGCGCGAACGCGGCGTCGCCGTCGGCACCGCCTCCGCGCTTCCGGTCTCGATCGAGCGAATCGGGACCTGGATCAAGACGCTGGGGGACCGGGGCATCCTATTGGTGCCATTGACAACCGCGATGCTGAAATCAAAATCCAGCTAAATCAACGAATTGGTTCGGCACGGGTCTCAAGGGGCCGACGTGCCTGCCGGCAGGAAATGAGAGGTTTGGCGGAATGGCGCGTTACGAGGATCTGCCCTACCGAACCTGCGTCGGCGTGATGTTGATCAACAAGACGGGGCTGGTTTTCATCGGCCGCCGAGCCGGCGGCATCGAGCATGTCGACGAGGCCCATGTCTGGCAGATGCCGCAGGGCGGTGTCGATCCCGGCGAGGACACGTGGGAAGCCGCCAAGCGCGAGCTCTATGAGGAGACCAGCGTGCGCTCGGTGGAGCGGATCGGTGAGGTCCCGGACTGGCTGATCTATGACATTCCGCGCACGGTCGCCGGCCGCGCCTGGAAAGGCCGCTATCGCGGCCAGCGCCAGAAATGGTATGCGGTGCGCTTCACCGGCAAGGACAGCGAGATCGACGTCGAACATCCCGGCGGCGGCGGCCACAAGGCCGAGTTCGTGACCTGGCGCTGGGAACCGATGAAGAATCTCACCGGGCTGATCATTCCGTTTAAGCGCCCGGTCTACGAGCGCGTGGTGAAGGAATTTTCCGCGCTGGCGGATGAGTGATTTGCATCGTCATTCCGGGACGTGCGAAGCACGAACCCGGAATGACGGCGGAAACACATCGGTGACCAATCAAAAGCCCTACCGCCCCAATGTCGGGATCGCCCTCTTCAACGCCGACGGCCGCGTGCTGATCGGCCATCGTTTCAAGGGCGACGGACCCGAGATCATCCTGCCCGGCCTTGACTGGCAGATGCCGCAGGGCGGCGTCGACGAGGGCGAGAACCTGCGCGATGCGGCGATGCGCGAGCTCTGGGAAGAGACCAGCGTCACCAGCGCCGAGTATCTCGGCGAGACCGATTGGTTCACCTACGAATTCCCGCCCTATGACGGGCCACAGACGCATCGACTGGCGAAATTCCGCGGCCAGCGCCAGAAATGGTTCGCTCTGCGCTTCACCGGCCGCGAGGACGAGATCGACCCGCTGACGCCGCGCAACGACCAGCCCGCCGAATTCGATGCATGGCGGTGGGAAAACCTCGATCGCGTCGCCGATCTCGTCGTGCCGTTCCGCCGCGAGGTGTATCGCGCGGTGGCGGAGCAGTTCGCACCGTTCGCGCGTTGAGTGCTGATGAGCCGCCTTTGGAAGGCGGTGCACTTCACCTCGCCCCGCTTGCGGGGAGAGGTCGGAATTCAAGCGCAGCTTGAATTCCGGGCGAGGGGGACTCTCCGCGAGTCCGACTCTCACCGCCCCTGTGGAGACGCCCCTCACCCCAACCCTCTCCCCGCAAGCGGGGCGAAGGAGCGCACCTACTCTGACGCGGGTCGATTTCTTCCAACTCAGCCTAGTTCGTAGGTCCGACCGTGAATGGCCCGATCGCGATGACGTGGCAATCGCTGTCGTGCTTGGCGCAATCGGCCAACGCTGAATTGACCGCGGTCTGCTCGTCCGCGGCCTTCAGGCCGAGACCGGGCCGGCCTGCGGTGCCAACGGCGACTGCATTCCAGCCCATGCCGTCGCCGAGCTTGCGCACGACCTCGTCGCGCGCATCGGCCACGATCGAGGGATTCGAGGCGGCGTGGAAGAATCCGGTGATCCTGAGCACGGTCGGGAGCGGCACGACGAAATTGTCGTCGACCGCTACGATCATGCAGGCGACGCCGGCGATCGCGCCGCAGGATTCCAGCGCACGCCGCGCCGACTCGTCGACGGACGACGTGCCCAGCACCATGAAGTACTGACCGCCCGGGCCGAGCGCGATCGAGCGGGATTTCGCGGCCGGCACATACATGTTCTCGAGCCGGACTTTTGCCGGATCGCGCACGATCGGAAAGTCCTTCGAGGCGAACGCGCGCTCGGTCATGGCGTCATGGCGAACCCACGGCTGCGGCGGCATCGGCGGCTTGCCATGCGTGTAGACGACCGTATTGCCGACGGCATAGAGCTCGCAGCGGCGCGGCGATTGCGCCGAGTCGGCCCGCTTCTGACACTGGTCGAGCGCCATGTTGCGCGCGGCTTCCTCGTTCGGCTGGTTGAGGCCGTAGCCGGCGAATCCGCCGATGTTCAGGGCGAAAGCCTTGTAGTCGCCGGCGGCGGAATACTCATTGGAGAGATAGGCACGCACGCGCTCGCCGACGAAGGGCACCGTGTCCGCCGGGAGCTTGCCGCCTGAGGCGGCTGGCGGCGACGGGACGGACACCGGCGCCGGCGTGGCCGCGGCCACGGCGCTTGGTGCCGGCATCGGTGCCTTTGCGGCTATCGCGGGCGTCGGGCTTGGGACTGCCGCTGCTGCCGCACTCGGCACCGGGCTCGGCGTGGACGCAGCAATGGCCGACGGCGCCTTGGTGGTCTCGAGCTTGGTGAGATAGAGGAAGCCGCCGACGCCAATCGCGACGATGGAGACGACGCCGACCACCAGCGGCCACATCCAGTTCGGTGCGGATGCGGGCTTGGCCACCTTCTTCACCTGCGGCGTGGTGTAGGTCCCGTCCTCGCGCCGCATCGCCACCATGTAGGCGTGCACGGGCGTCGGGATGTTCTTGACCTCCTGCGCGCCGATATCGGCGAACTGCACCGAGAGCTTGTTGGCGACCTGCTCGTGCACGGCGCGGGAGACGCAGATGCCGCCGACCTCGGCAAGCCCCTCCAGCCGCGCCGCGATGTTGACGCCGTCGCCCAGAAGGTCGCCGTCGCGCTCGACCACGTCGCCGATGGTGATGCCGATCCGGAACGACATCTGCCGGCTCGGCGGATAGGCCATGTTGCGGGTCCGCAAGGACTCCTGGATGTCGATCGCGCAGCGCACCGCGTCCACTGCGCTCGGAAATTCGGCGAGCACGGCATCGCCCGCCGTGTTGAAGATGCGCCCGCCTGCTTTCGCAATGAAATCGTCGACGACCTCGCGATAGGACGCCAGACGCCGCAGCGTCTCTTCCTCGTCTTCCGCGACCAGCCTTGAATACCCGGCAATATCGGCCGCGAAAATCGCTGCGATCTTGCGTTTCATCTGCACCAGCCCCGGAACAAAATTCGCGAGCGCAGAATGCCGTTATCGGCGGCGCGGTGCAACAAAGTTTCAGCGCCCGCCACGGTAGTGACGAGCGCTGAACCTATTCAGGAATTTCAGTTCGAGCCCCGGAGCGATGCCCCGGGGCTTAGTGCATCGCCGTCGTATTGAGCTCGTGCTGGATGCTCTTGTAGTGGTCGAGCCGCGCGATCGCGAGATCGAGCTCGCCGCCTTCCTTCTCGGACAGCTTTTCCTGCATCTGCTCGATGGTATCGGCAAACTGCGCCCGATCAATTTCCTCGATCGAGGTGGCGACGTCGGCGAGAACCGTCAGGCGATCGTCGGAGACTTCGGCGAGACCCCCGAGCACAATCACCTTCTGCTTCTGGCCGCCGCTGAAGATGGTCAGGATGCCAGGGCGTACCGCTGCCACCACAGGAGCATGCCCGGCAAGCACGCCGAAATCACCTTCCCAGCCGGGAATGTCGACCTGGTCGACTTCGCCGGAGAATGCGAGCCTTTCGGGGGAGACGAGATCGAAGTGGAAGGTGGCCATGGAGAACCTGCGAATGGTGGGTAGCGAATGGCGAGTGGCGAAAACAGGGAGCAGCTACTCACTACTCCCGCTTCGCTGTTCGCCAGCTCAGGCGGCCTCGGCCGCCAGCTTCTTGCCCTTCTCGACTGCCTCTTCGATGGTGCCGACCATGTAGAAGGCGGCTTCCGGCAGGTGGTCATACTTGCCTTCGCAGAGGCCGCGGAAGCCCTTGATGGTGTCCGCGAGGTCGACGAACTTGCCGGGCGAGCCGGTGAAGATTTCGGCGACGTGGAACGGCTGCGACAGGAAGCGCTCGATCTTGCGGGCGCGGGCCACCGTCAGCTTGTCCTCTTCCGAAAGCTCGTCCATGCCGAGAATGGCGATGATGTCCTGCAGCGACTTGTAGCGCTGCAGCACCTGCTGGACCATGCGCGCGGTGTCATAGTGCTCCTGACCGACGACGAGCGGCGAGAGCATGCGCGAGGTCGAGTCGAGCGGATCCACCGCGGGGTAGATGCCCTTTTCCGAGATCGCACGCGACAGCACGGTGGTCGCGTCCAAGTGCGCGAACGAGGTCGCCGGCGCCGGGTCGGTCAAGTCGTCGGCCGGAACGTAGATGGCCTGCACCGAGGTGATCGACCCCTTCTGCGTGGTGGTGATACGCTCCTGCAGCGCGCCCATGTCGGTGGCGAGCGTCGGCTGATAACCCACCGCCGAAGGAATACGGCCGAGCAGCGCCGACACTTCCGAGCCGGCCTGGGTGAAGCGGAAGATGTTGTCGACGAAGAACAGCACGTCCTGGCCCTGGTCGCGGAAGTGCTCGGCGACGGTGAGACCGGTGAGGCCGACGCGGGCGCGGGCGCCCGGCGGCTCGTTCATCTGGCCGAACACCAGCGCGCACTTCGACTTCACGCTCGGATCCGGATTGTGCGGATCGGCGTTGACCTTGGACTCGATGAACTCGTGATAGAGGTCGTTGCCCTCGCGGGTACGCTCGCCGACGCCGGCGAACACGGAGTAACCGCCGTGCGCCTTGGCGACGTTGTTGATCAGCTCCTGAATCAGCACGGTCTTGCCGACGCCGGCGCCGCCGAACAGGCCGATCTTGCCACCCTTCGCGTATGGAGCAAGAAGATCCACGACCTTGATGCCGGTGACGAGAATTTCGGCTTCGGTCGACTGGTCGGTGTAGGTCGGCGCTTCCTGGTGGATGGCGCGCAGGCCTTCGGACTTGATCGGACCGGCTTCGTCGATCGGCTCGCCGATGACGTTCATGATGCGGCCCAGCGTGCCGTCACCCACGGGAACCGAGATCGGTTGACCGGTGTCGGTCACTTCCTGGCCGCGCACCAGACCTTCGGTGGCGTCCATCGCGATCGTACGGACGGTCGACTCGCCGAGGTGCTGCGCGACTTCGAGCACCAGGCGGTTGTTGCCGTTCTTGGTCTCCAGCGAGTTGAGAATGGCCGGCAGGTGGCCTTCGAACTGCACGTCGACGACGGCGCCCATGACCTGAGTAACGCGACCGATCTGGTTGGCTGCTGTAGCCATTTACTGTCTCCTTCGATCCGAATTTCGCTTCCGGTCAGACTGCTTCTGCGCCGGAGATGATTTCGATGAGTTCCTTAGTGATCTGGGCCTGACGCGTGCGGTTGTAGACCAGCGTCTGCTTGCGGATCATTTCGCCTGCGTTGCGCGTGGCGTTGTCCATCGCCGACATCTGCGCGCCGTAGAACGAGGCGTTGTTCTCGAGCAGGGCGCGGAAGATCTGCACCGCGAGATTGCGCGGCAACAGGCGCGTGAGGATCTCGTCCTCCTCCGGCTCGTATTCATAAGAGGTGGTGCTCGTAGCCGCGCCCTCCTCAACCACCAGCGGAATGATCTGCTGGGCGCTCGGGATCTGCGCGATCACCGACTTGAATTGCGAGTAGAACAGCGTGCAGACGTCGAACTCGCCGGCATCGAACCGCGCCAGCACCTTCTTTGCGATATCCTCGGCGTTGACGAAACCGAGCTGGCGGACAGAGCGAAGGTCCAGGTGCTCGACGATCTGCTTCTCGAACAGGCGGCGGAGCTGCTCATAGCCCTTGCGGCCGACGCAGAAGAATTTGACTTCCTTGCCTTCGTTCATCAGCGCCAGCGCACGCTCGCGCGCCAGACGAACGATCGAGGAGTTGAAGGCGCCGGAGAGGCCGCGCTCGCCGGTGCAGACCAGCAGCAGATGAACCTGGTCCCTGCCGGTGCCGGCCAGCAGTGCCGGAGCGCCCGGCGAGCCCGCGGCCGCGCTGGCAATATTGCCGATCACCGCGCTCATCTTGTCGGCATAGGGACGAGCAGCCTCGGCGGCGGTCTGCGCGCGGCGCAGCTTCGAGGCCGCAACCATCTGCATCGCCTTGGTGATCTTTTGCGTCGCCTTGGTGGAGGCGATGCGGACCCGCATGTCTTTAAGTGACGCCATTCTTCGTTCACCCCGGCAGCCCGACTGAGGTCGAACCGCTAGCCTATCCCTAGAGCAATGCCCGGCCGGGTGCCGGGCATACCTGTTATTGTGTTGCCGCTCGCCAGCGGACATGGCCGGAGAACCGGCCATGCAGCATCAGGCGAAGGACTTCGCGAAGCCCTCGACCACCGACTTCAGCTTGGCAGCGGTGTCGTCGGAGAGATCGCGGCTGTCGCGGATGGCGTTGAGGATCTCAACGTTCTTGCCCCGCAGGAGCGACAGAAGACCGTCCTCGAACGCACGCACCTTGTTGAGCGGGAGCGGATCGAGATAGCCGTTGGTACCGGCCCAGATCACGCAGACCTGCTCTTCCATCTTCAGCGGCGCAAACTGCGGCTGCTTCAGCAGCTCGGTCAGGCGCGAGCCGCGGTTGAGCAGACGCTGGGTCGAGGCGTCGAGGTCGGAGCCGAACTGCGCGAAGGCCGCCATTTCGCGGTACTGCGCGAGCTCGCCCTTGATCTTGCCGGCGACCTTCTTGGTGGCCTTGGTCTGCGCCGAGGAGCCGACGCGCGACACCGACAGACCGACGTTCACGGCCGGACGGATGCCCTGGAAGAACAGGTCGGTCTCCAGGAAGATCTGGCCGTCGGTGATCGAGATGACGTTGGTCGGAATGTAGGCCGACACGTCGTTGGCCTGGGTTTCGATGACCGGCAGCGCGGTCAGCGAGCCCGAACCCTGATCCTTGTTGAGCTTCGCAGCGCGCTCGAGCAGGCGGGAGTGGAGATAGAACACGTCGCCCGGATAGGCTTCGCGGCCCGGCGGGCGGCGCAGCAGCAGCGACATCTGGCGGTAGGCGACGGCTTGCTTGGACAAGTCGTCATAGATGATGACCGCGTGCATGCCGTTGTCGCGGAAATACTCGCCCATGGTGCAGCCGGTGAACGGGGCGATGTACTGCATCGGCGCCGGATCCGAAGCCGTCGCGGCGACGACGATCGAGTATTCGAGCGCGCCCTGCTCCTCCAGCACCTTCACGAACTGGGCGACGGTCGAACGCTTCTGGCCGATCGCGACGTAGACGCAATACAGCTTGATGTTCTCGTCCGGCTGCGCGTTGAGCGGCTTCTGGTTCAGGATGGTGTCGAGCGCGATCGCGGTCTTGCCGGTCTGGCGGTCGCCGATGATCAGCTCGCGCTGGCCGCGGCCGATCGGGATCAGGGCGTCGATCGCCTTGAGGCCGGTCGCCATCGGCTCGCTCACCGACTTGCGCGGAATGATGCCGGGCGCCTTGACGTCGACGCGCATGCGCTTGTCGGCCTGGATCGGGCCCTTGCCGTCGATCGGGTTGCCGAGCGCGTCGACGACGCGGCCGAGCAGGCCCTTGCCGACCGGCGCGTCCACGATGGCGCGGGTGCGCTTGACGGTCTGGCCTTCCTTGATCTCGCGGTCGGCGCCGAAAATAACGATACCGACGTTGTCGGTTTCGAGGTTCAGCGCCATGCCGCGGGTGCCGTTCTCGAATTCGACCATTTCACCGGCCTGGACGTTGTCCAGACCGTAGACGCGGGCGATACCGTCGCCGACGGACAGCACCTGCCCGACTTCGGAGACTTCAGCTTCCTGGCCGAAATTTTTGATCTGGTCCTTGAGGATCGCGGAAATTTCCGCGGCGCGGATGTCCATCAGCCTGCCTCTTTCATCGCGTGCTTGATCGAATTGAGTTTGGTGCGAAGCGAACCATCAACCATGCGGCTGCCCAGCTTGACCACGAGGCCGCCGATGATAGATGGGTCGACTTTCACGTTCAGCGCGACGTCCTTGCCGGTCACCGACTTCAGGGCGACCTTGAGGGCGTCGAGATTCTTGTCCGAGAGTGCTTCCGCCACCGTGACGTCGGCCGTCGCCTCGCCCTTGAACTTGGCGACGAGAGCGCGATAGGCGCGAATGACCTCGGCCACCGCGAACAGGCGGCGGTTGGCGGTCAGCACTTTGAGGAAATTGGCGGAGATGCCGGCGATGCCGGCCTTGTCCAGCACGGCCGACAGCGCCCTGGACTGGGCGTCGGCGGCGAAGACCGGGCTGCGGACTAGGCGCTTCAGATCGGCGCTCTCATTCAGCAAGGCCTCGAACCTGTCGAGATCGGCTTTGACCTCATCGACCACCTTCTGGTCGCGGGCCAGTTCAAACAAGGCCGTTGCATAACGGCCGGACACACCTGAAACGGACGTATCTTCTGCAGCCACAGACGCGCTCTTTTAGCTGTCAAACTCGCAAGGGAAAAACCGTCGCCACGGAAGCGGCGCCTAGCGATCCAAGCCCTTGGAATTCAAGCGGGACTTCGATTTTCGACCGACACAGGAAGTGCCGGGATCGTTAAAATCGCGGCTTTGCTAGCATGGCAGGCGCGCAGGTGCAACATGACGCCAAATTAAAGGCACCGCGTTCTGTCGCCAGTTCGTCGCACGTCACGATGCCGCGATACCGACCTGCCGCGTTGCGGAATTGACAGGGGTCATGTCGCGCCAGGCGTCACTTTGGTTCCTGCCCTCAGCGCATACCGGCCATGAACACGGCTCGCTGAGCCGTGACTTCGGAACTCCGCGCTTCACTCGCCGAATACTTACCCAATTCTAAACTTGCCAAGTAATGACTTCGTTTTACAGTATTCGTAAGTATTTATTTGGCTAACAAATCGTTAAAGCCGAAGATTGCGAAACATTCCTCGAATACCGGTTCGAGTAACAAGATGTTTCAGTCGGGCGCATACCGGAACTACTGCCCAATTCACGCCGCATTGCGCAACGAAACGCCAAATCGCTCACAAACTGATGGGGGCTCCACTGGCCACATATGTGGCAATACTAGCGTAGGGACCACTAAATGCTGTCATTCAAGACGCTGGGGTATGTAACTCGGCCGAACACGGCGATCGCTTTTGTCGCCGCAACTCTTCTCGTCGGTGGAACTGCCACCGAGGCATCCGCCAAATCCAGGCATCACCACCATCACCGCCACCACGCCCAGAACGAAGGCAATTCGGACTGGCGCAATGCCAACGCGTCGATGAACCCGACGTCCGGCACCGGGCACAGCTTCTCCGGCATGGCTTCGTTCTACGGCAACGAGTCCGGCAGCCGGACCGCGTCGGGCCAGCGCTTCAACCAGAACGCAATGACCGCGGCGCACCGTTCGCTGCCGTTCGGCACCAAAGTGCGCGTGACCCATGGCGGCCGCAGCGTGGTCGTGACCATCAATGACCGTGGCCCGTTCGTTCGCGGCCGTGTCCTCGACCTCTCTACCGGCGCAGCCCGCGCCATCGGCCTCACCGGTGCCGGCGTCGGCCGCGTCACCGCGGAAGTCGTCTCCTAACGGCGCGCATCCAGCGCCTCTCATCACAAGCGCAGCACCAGGTAATGTCCGCCAGGACGTGAGCGACCTGATGCGCGCGTGAAACAAGCCCGCCGTCTTGGGGGACGGCGGGCTTTTCTTGTCGTGTTCCGTCATTCCGGGGCGCGACCAACGGGTCCGCGCGAAGCGCGGCCCGATGACAGGCTCCGTCGCGAGCCCGGAATGACGGTTGAGGATGGGGTAGCAGCTCTACAAAAAGCTCTGCGGGTCGACGTCGACCTCGAGCTTCAGATTGCCATTCGGCTTCGGGCTGACGGCGAGCCAGTTGCGCAAATAGTCCGACAGGTCGAAGCCACGCGCCGATTTCACCAGAATGCGGAAGCGGTAGCGACCCTTGATCACGGCGAGCGGGGCCTCCGCCGGTCCCAGCACCACCACGCGCTCGTCGCGCGGGGCGAGCGCAACCAGCCTGCGTCCAAAGCCTTCGGCGCTCGGGCGGTCGCCCGCGGAAATGATCAGGCTCGCGAGCCGCCCGAACGGTGGATAGAGCGTGCGCTCGCGCAGCTCGATCTCGCTGTCGTAGAAGGCCTCGCGGTCGCAGGCGATCAGCGCCTTCATCACGGGATGATCGGGCTGGTGCGTCTGCAAGTACCCGACACCGCGGCCCTGCTCGCGCCCGGCGCGGCCGATCACCTGGTTGAGCAATTGCCAGGTGCGTTCGGCCGCGCGCGGATCGCCATTGCTGAGGCCGAGATCCGCGTCGACCACGCCGACCAGATTGAGCCGCGGGAAATTGTGGCCCTTGGCGACGAGCTGCGTGCCGATGATGATATCGACGCGGCCTTCCGCGATCTCTGCAAGCTCGGACCGCATCGTCTCGATCGAGGTGATGAGATCGCTCGACAGCACCATGGTTCGCGCCTCCGGGAACAGCGCGCCCGCCTCCTCCTGCAACCGCTCGACGCCGGGCCCGACCGCGACCAGCGCTTCCTCCGCTGAGCAATTCGGACAGAGATGCGGGCGCGGCATCGAGAAGCCGCAGTGATGGCAGACCAGCCGCTGGCGGAAGCGGTGATCGACCAGCCAGGCATCGCAGATCGTGCAGGCGAAGCGGTGGCCGCAGGCGCGGCACAGTGTCAGCGGCGCGTAGCCGCGGCGATTGAGGAACAACAGCGCCTGCTCGCGCCGTTCGATCGCGGTTTTGATCTCGCCGGCGAGCCGCGGCGAGATGAAGCGGCCGCGCGCGGGCGGTTCGCGGCGCAGATCGATCGCCTCGATATGCGGCATGTGCTGGCCGCCGAAGCGCGAGGGCAGCGCGATGCGCTGATAGCGGGCCTTGCGCGCATTGACCTCTGATTCGACCGAGGGCGTCGCAGACGCCAGCACGATCGGAATCTTTGCGATATGCGCGCGCACCACCGCCATGTCGCGGGCGTGATAGTGCACGCCGTCATCCTGCTTGTAGGCCTGGTCGTGCTCTTCATCGACCACGATGAGCCCGAGATCGGCATAGGGGAGGAACAGCGCCGAGCGCGCGCCGACGACGACCGGCGCACTGCCTTCGGAGATCGCCGCCCAGTTGCGCGCGCGGGTGCGTGGCGTCAGCTCGGAATGCCATTCCAGCGGGCGCACGCCAAAGCGCTGCGCGAAACGGTCGAGGAACTGGCCGGTGAGCGCGATCTCCGGCATCAGGATCAGGCATTGCTTGCCGCGCCGGATGGCCTCCGCAACGGCCTCGAAATAGACCTCGGTCTTACCCGAGCCGGTGACGCCGTCGAGCAGGGCGACGTGGAAGGTGCCGTTGGCTGCAAGCGCGCGCATCGCATCCACTGCGGCACGCTGCAGCGGCGAGAAATCCGGCCGGCCATAGGCGGGATCGGGCGCCGGCGGCGGTGGAGGCGGCGGCAGCGGCTCGACCGTGAGCGTGCCCTCGTCGACCAGACCGTCGATCACGCCGGACGATACGCCGGCTTCCTTGGCGGCCTCCGACTTGCCATGCAGCAGCCGGTCCGACAGCACTTCGATCACGCGGCGCCGTGCCGGCGTCAGCCGCTTGGGGGGATCGCCGACCAGGCGCACGCCGGCACGCACCCGCTCGGGGCCGAGGTTTTCGCCCATGCGCAGGCACATCCGCAGCACCATGCCGCGCGGGCTCAGCGTGTAGTTGGCGACCCAGTCGACCACCGAGCGCAGCTCGCCCTTCAGCGGCGGGAGATCGAGCTTCTCGCTGACATCCTTCAGGCGGTTGTGCAGGCGCGGATCGGGATTGGCATTTTCCGCCCAGACCACCGCCAGCACCTCGCGCGGGCCGAGCGGCACGCCGACGAGATCGCCCGCCTTCAGCTCCATGCCGCGCGGCACCTTGTAGGAATAGGTCTGGTCGAGCGCGACCGGCACCAGCACGTCGACCATGCGGGTCGCGCTGGCGGAGACGGTGCTGTTGCGCGGCGAATGATCCATGAACGAGCTTGATGAACGGGCTTGATGAACGGGCTTAGGCGGAGATCTTGGGCGAAAGAATCGGAACTCTGGGCCGTCAGGCTAGCGCCGCCGGGCGGCCTTAGCGAACGATAAACGGGTGTGATGCGATATACTGTGCGGAATCATCGCGTCCAGAGCCAAATCCAGGCCTTATGAGCAAAGCCGCCGCCCCGAGAATCGAGCTTGCCAGCGCCGATGCGTCGATCGCGCAGGAGATGGCGCGCTGGCTGTCGCATCTCGGCGCCGAGCGGCGGCTGTCGCCGAAGACGCTGGAGGCCTATGCACGCGACTTGCGGCAGTGCCTGGATTTCCTCTGCAGCCATTGGGGCGAGCGCGTCACGCTTGATCGCTTCGCCGCGCTCGAAGCAACTGACGTCCGCGCCTTCATGGCGATGCGCCGCGCCGACGACGTATCCGGCCGCAGCTTGATGCGGGCGCTGGCGGGCCTGCGCTCCTTCGGCCGCTTCCTCGAGCGCGAAGGCAAGGGCAAGGTCGGGGCGCTGTCGGCGATCCGTGCGCCGAAGGTGGCCAAGAGCCTGCCAAAGCCGCTGCCGATGGCGTCCGCAAAGCGCCTCACCGACGCCGACGAGCGCGCCGGCGAGGAGCGCGAGACCTGGATTTTGGTGCGCGACGCAGCGGTGATGGCGCTGCTCTACGGCTCGGGCCTGCGCATCTCCGAAGCGCTCGGCCTGAAACGCCGCGAGGTGCCGCGGCCGGCTGAAGGCGACGTGCTGGTCGTCACCGGCAAGGGCAACAAGACCCGCATGGTGCCGGTGCTGCAGAACGTGCTGGCGCTGATCGACGAATATGTCGCGATGTGCCCGCATTCCCTGCCGCCGGAGGGCCCGATCTTCGTCGGCGCGCGCGGCGGTCCCTTGAGTCCGCGCATCATCCAGCTCGCGATGGAGCGGCTGCGCGGCGCGCTCGGTCTGCCGGACAGCGCGACGCCGCACGCGCTCCGGCATTCCTTCGCCACGCATCTTCTGTCACGCGGCGGCGATTTGCGCGCGATCCAGGAATTGCTCGGCCATTCCTCGCTCTCGACCACGCAGGTCTATACCGGCATCGATTCCGAGCGCCTGCTCGAGGTCTATGCCAGCGCGCATCCGCGGCGATGAAAGCTGACACGAGGCTGTCATAACGCGCATGCCCCTTGCGCAGTTCTCGCGGTTCGGTCAAATCGTAGCGACCGACAGCAGGAGAGAAATATGAGCGCACATGAAAGCATGGAGCATGCCGAGCACGCGGAGCATGCGTCCGGCGAGAACCGCAAGATCGCGCTTCTGATCGCGGTGCTGGCCCTGTTCCTTGCTATCTCGGAAACGCTCGGCAAGGGGGCGCAGACCGAAGCCATCAGCAAGAACGTGGAGTCGGCCAACCTCTGGGCCTTCTTCCAGGCCAAGAGCATCCGCCGGACCGTGGTGCAGACCGCGGCCGAGCAGGGCAAGCTCACGCTGGGGTCTTCGGCCGATGACGCCACCAAGGCGGCGGTGCAGAAGCAGATCGATGATTGGCAGAAGACCGCGGCGCGCTACCGCTCCGAGCCCGAGACCGGCGAAGGCACCGAGCAACTCGCCGAGAAGGCCAAGCACGCCGAGCACGAGCGCGACGAAGCGTCTGCGAAATATCACCACTTCGAGCTTGCGTCCGCAGCCTTCCAGATCGGCATCGTGCTGGCGTCGGCCACCATCATCACCGGCATGTTCGCACTCGCCTATGTCGGCGGCATCCTCACCCTCGCCGGCCTCGTCATGACCGCACTCGGCCTGTGGTGGCCGCATCTGTTGCATTTGCACGGGTAGGTGCGGTCGCTCCCAACTCCACCGTCGTCCCGGCGCTCAGCGCGCTTCGTGCACGCTCTTGCGGAAACGCTGGATCAGGCGGAGCGTGCGCGAGGACCAGCCTTCGCCGTTGCCGGTGATGAGCTCCTTGATGCGCCGCTTGATCGGGTCGACGAGCTCGGAAGCCTTGGCGCGCAGCTTCAGGACGAGCTCATAGAGCCGCTCGAACCATTGCATCTCGAGAAGCTTGTCGCGCGTCACGTCGAAGACGAAGGCGGTGACGCCGACGCCGAGCATCTTCGCGAACAGGATCGTGAAAGCCGCGCTGAACCAATATTCGTGCGTGAGCAGCCACAGCCCGACAAGCTTGAGCGGAAACAGCGGGACGACCGGCACAGCAAACACAATCAGCGTCATGGCCGGCGACAGCGCATCGACGCGCTCCGTCAGCCATTGCTTGAATCGCGCAAGCGGGATCGCTGCGACAACCCGCGCGACGATCGGCTCAAGGTGGTCCCACAGCCAGGCTTCGATCAGGAAGATGATCGCCAGCAGGACCCAGACCGGTTGAAGTAGGCGGCGCAGCATGTGTTGTCCCGCCCGATTCGGCTCGGGGCGTCGCCTACATATGGATGGCCCGCTTGCCGACTGCAAGCGCGGCCTCCTTGATGGCTTCCGAGCGAGTCGGATGCGCGTGGCAGGTGCGGGCGAGGTCTTCCGCGCTGCCGCCGAACTCCATGAGAACGGCCGCTTCATGGATCATTTCGCCGGCTTCGCGGCCGATAATGTGCACACCAAGCACACGATCGGTCTTCGCATCTGCGAGAATCTTCACGAAGCCGTCGGTGGTCTGGTTGACCTTGGAGCGGCCGTTGGCGGTAAAGGGAAACTTTCCGACGGTGTAAGCCACGCCCGCCTGCTTCAATTCCTCTTCGGTCTTGCCGACGGCCGACACTTCCGGCGTGGTATACACGACGCCTGGGATAACGTCGTAATTCACGTGGCCGGCCTGGCCCGCGATGATCTCTGCAACCGCAACGCCTTCATCCTCGGCCTTGTGCGCGAGCATCGGGCCTGCGACGACGTCGCCGATGGCATAGACGCCCCTGAGGCTGGTGGCGAAGTGCGGATCGATCTGCACGCGGCCGCGATTGTCGAGCGCGACGCCGGCTTCCTTCAGGCCGAGCCCATCGGTGTAGGGCGTGCGGCCGATGCAGACGAGAACGACATCGGCCTCGATGGTCTCGGCCGCGCCACCCGCAGCCGGTTCGATCTTCGCCAGCAGCGCCTTGCTGTTTACCTCGACGCCGGTGACCTTCGAGCCGAGCTTGAATGCAAATCCCTGCTTTTCCAGGAGGCGCTGGAATTGCTTCGCGATCTCGCCGTCCATGCCGGGCAGGATGCGATCGAGGAATTCCACGACCATGACTTCGGACCCGAGCCTGCGCCACACCGAGCCGAGCTCGAGCCCGATCACGCCGGCGCCGATGACGAGCAGCCTGCCTGGCACCTTCTCCAGCGACAGCGCGCCGGTCGACGACACGATGCGCTTCTCGTCGATCTCGATGCCCTTCAGCCGGGCGATGTCCGAGCCGGTGGCAATCACGATGTTCTTCGTCTCAACCACCTGCGACTTGCCGTCGGCGGATACTTCGACCTTGCCGGTGCCGAGGATCTTGCCGGTGCCCTTCAAGACATCGATCTTGTTCTTCTTCATCAGGAACTCGACGCCCTTGACGTTGCCGTCGATGCCCTGCTGCTTGAAGTTCATCATCGACGGCAGATCGAGCTTCGGCGCCGAGACCGACACGCCCATCTTGGCGAAGGAATGCCCGGCCTCCTCGAACATTTCGGAAGCGTGCAGCAGCGCCTTGGAGGGCATGCAGCCGACGTTGAGGCAGGTGCCGCCGAGGGTTGGGTTCTTTTCCACCACGGCGACTTTCATGCCGAGCTGGCTTGCGCGCACCGCGCAGACATAACCGCCCGGTCCGGTGCCGATGACGACGAGATCGTAGGTAGCCATGAGAGGAAGTCCCGTAGGTTAAGCGTGAGGAGACGTGTCAGCGTCCGCCGGACACGTCGAGAATTGCGCTAGTGACGTAGGAGGCATCGTCCGACATCAGCCAGACGATGGCGTTGGCGATTTCCTCGGCGGTGCCGACGCGCTTCATCGGCACCAGATGGGCCAGACGATGGGCGCGATCGGGCTCGCCGCCGGAGGCGTGGATGTCGGTGTCGATCAGGCCGGGGCGGACGCCCGCGACGCGGATGCCTTCGCCCGCGACCTCATAGCCGAGGCCGATGGTGAAGGAATCGATCGCACCCTTGGAGGCGGCATAGTCGACATAGGTGTTGGGCGCGCCGAGCTTGGCGGCGACCGACGACAGATTGACGATGACGCCGCCCTTGCCGCCATGCTTGGTCGACATCCGCTTCACCGCCTCGCGCGCGCAGAGGATGGAGCCGGTGACGTTGACGGCCATCACACGCTGGATGCGCTCGGCCGACATCTCGTCGACGCGCACGCCGCTCTTGCCGACGATGCCGCCATTGTTGACGAGCGCACCCAACGTGCCGAACTTGTCCGCCGCCTTGAACAGTTCGAGGATATCGCTTTCCTCGGCGACATCGCATTTCACCGCGATGGCCTTGCCGTTGCGGGCCTCGATCTCGGCGACCACCTCGTCGGCAGCCTGCTTGTTGCTGGCATAGCCGATGACGACGCGAAAGCCGCGCGCGGCCGCGGCGATCGCGGTCGCCCGCCCGATGCCGCGGCTGCCGCCGGTGATGATCGCAACCTTATCCGTCACGTTCGCCTCCATGTACATACGCCGTCGCCTGTGCAGGCGACGGCGCTTTCAAGACATCAGCGATCAGAGGTCCAGCACCAGGCGCGCCGGATCTTCCAGGCTCTCCTTGACGCGGACCAGGAAGGTGACGGCTTCCTTGCCGTCGATCACGCGGTGATCGTAGGACAGCGCCAGATACATCATCGGGCGGACCTCGATCTTGCCGCCGACGACCATCGGCCGCTCCTGGATCTTGTGCATGCCGAGGATGCCGGACTGCGGCGCGTTCAGGATCGGCGTCGACATCAGCGAGCCGTAGATGCCGCCATTGGTGATGGTGAAGGTGCCGCCCTGCATCTCGTCGATCTTGAGCTGGCCGTCACGCGCGCGACGACCGAAATCGGCGATGCCCTTCTCGATGTCGGAGATCGACTTGTGGTCGCAGTCGCGCACGACGGGCACGACGAGACCCTTGTCGGTGCCGACGGCGACGCCGATGTGGTAGTAGTTCTTGTAGATCAGGTCGGTGCCGTCGATCTCGGCGTTGACAGCCGGAATGTCCTTCAGCGCCTGCACGACGGCCTTGGTGAAGAAGCCCATGAAGCCGAGCTTGGCGCCGTGCTTCTTCTCGAACGCATCCTTGTAGTGGGCACGCAGCGCCATGACGTTGGTCATGTCGACCTCGTTGAAGGTCGTGAGCATCGCGGCGGTGTTCTGCACGTCCTTCAGACGGCGCGCGATGGTCTGGCGCAGGCGGGTCATCTTGACGCGTTCTTCGCGCGCGGCGTCATCGGCCGGCGACGGTGCGCGCACCTGAACGGCGGCAGCCGGCTGGTTGACCGGGGTCGGCGCGGAAGCCGCACGCTCGATCGCAGCGAGCATGTCCCCCTTGGTGACGCGGCCGTCCTTGCCCGAGCCCGGAACGGTCGAGGCATCGATGCCGGTCTCTGCGGAGAGCTTGCGCACTGACGGGGCGAGCGGGGCATCGGCCGGCGGCGCCTTGGGCGCGGCCGGGGCAGCAGGAGCCGCTGCGGCGGCAGCCGGGGCAGCCGCGGGCTTGGCGGGCGCGGCGGCCGACTTCGCGGCGCCAGCACCGTCGGTGATCTGTCCGAGCAGCGCGCCGACGGCAACCGTTGCACCATCAGCGGCGATGATCTCGCTCAGCGTGCCGGCGGAGGGCGCGGGGACTTCGATGGTGACCTTGTCGGTCTCGAGCTCCACCAAGGGCTCGTCGACGGCGACGGGATCGCCGGCCTTCTTGAACCAGCGGCCGATGGTGGCCTCGGTGACGGATTCGCCGAGCGTCGGCACACGAATTTCAGTCATGGTCTTTTCCTTAAGGAGATCGCCAATGCGGTCGAGAATTTTCAGGCGTCATCGGCCGGCGAAAAGCAGGCCATCCAGCGAGCCGGGACGTTCGCAGTCACGACGTACTGGATGCCCCGCTTGCGCGGGGCATGACTCGGTTCAAAAAGTTCAGCTCAATGCTTCGTCCAGGAACGCCTTCAGCTGCGCCTGGTGCTTCGACATCAGGCCAGTGGCGGTCGCGGCGGAAGCGGCACGCCCGACATAGCGCGGACGCCGGCTCACGCCGTTCACCTGGTTCAGCACCCATTCCAGATAAGGCTCGATGAAGTGCCATGCACCCATGTTGCGCGGCTCTTCCTGGCACCAGATCACTTCCGCCTTCTTGAAGCGCGACAGCTCGATGACCAGCGCCTTCAGCGGCACCGGGTAGAGCTGCTCGACGCGCATCAGATAGATGTCGTCGATGCCACGCTTCTCGCGCTCCTCGTAAAGGTCGTAATAGACCTTGCCGGAGCAGAGCACGATGCGGCGGATTTTCTCGTCCGGAACGAGCTTGATCGGCTCGTCCGGCAGCATCTGGGCGTCATCATAGAGGATGCGGTGGAACGTCGTTCCCTTGGCGAGCTCCTCGAGCCGCGACACCGCACGCTTGTGGCGCAGCAGCGACTTCGGCGTCATCAGGATCAGCGGCTTGCGGATCTCGCGGTGGAGCTGGCGCCGCAGCACGTGGAAGTAGTTCGCCGGCGTTGTCGGATAGACCACCTGCATGTTGTCTTCGGCGCACATCTGCAAATAACGCTCGAGACGCGCCGAGGAGTGCTCCGGTCCCTGGCCCTCATAGCCGTGCGGCAGGAGGCAGACGAGGCCGGACATGCGCAGCCATTTGCGCTCGCCCGAGGAGATGAACTGGTCGAACACGACCTGCGCGCCGTTGGCGAAGTCGCCGAACTGCGCTTCCCAGAGGGTCAGCGTGTTCGGCTCGGCGAGCGAATAGCCGTACTCGAAGCCGAGCACCGCCTCTTCGGACAACAGCGAGTTGATGACCTCGTAATGGCCCTGCTCGGTGCCGAGATGGTTGAACGGCGTGTAGCGGCTCTCGTCCTCCTGGTCGATCAGGACCGAATGGCGCTGCGAGAAGGTGCCGCGCTCGGAGTCCTGTCCGGAGAGACGCACATGGTGGTTTTCGAGCAGCAGCGAGCAGAACGCCAGGGCCTCGCCGGTCGCCCAGTCGATGCCGTTGCCGCCGTCGATCGCCTTCGAGCGGTTGTCGAGGAAGCGCTGGATGGTGCGGTGAACGCGAAAACCGTCCGGCACCTTGGTGATCTTGCGGCCGATGTCCTTCAGCACGGCGGTATCGACGCCGGTGACGCCGCGCCGCGCATCCTCTTCCTGGTCGGCGATCTTGAAGCCGGACCACTTGCCGTCGAGCCAGTCGGCCTTGTTCGGCTTGTAGGAGGTGCCGGCCTCGAACTCGGCGTCCAGCCGCGCGCGCCAGTCGGCCTTGAGCTTGTCGACCTCACCCTCCGTCACCACGCCTTCGGCGATCAGGCGCTTGGAGTAGAGCGTGAGCGTCGAGGGATGGGCCGCGATCCGCTTGTACATCACCGGCTGCGTGAAGGCCGGCTCGTCGCCCTCATTGTGGCCGTAGCGGCGATAGCACCACATGTCGATGACGACAGGCTTATGGAATTTCTGCCGGAACTCGGTCGCGACCTTGGCCGCGAACACCACGGCTTCGGGATCGTCGCCGTTCACGTGGAAGATCGGCGCGTCGATCATCTTCGCCACATCCGACGGATAGGGCGAGGAGCGCGAGTAACGCGGATAGGTGGTGAAGCCGATCTGGTTGTTGACGATGAAGTGCACGGAGCCGCCGGTGCGGTAGCCCTTCAGGTCCGACAGGCCGAAGCATTCCGCGACCACGCCCTGGCCGGCGAATGCGGCGTCGCCATGCATCAACAGCGGCATCACCGAGATGCGCATGTCCGGCGGATCGCCGTGCTGGTCCTGCTTGGCGCGGACCTTGCCGAGCACGACGGGGTCGACGATCTCGAGATGCGAGGGGTTCGCGGTCAGCGACAGATGGATGCGGTTGCCGTCGAACTCGCGGTCCGAGGACGCGCCGAGATGGTACTTGACGTCGCCGGAGCCTTCGACCGCGTCGGGATTGGCCGAGCCGCCCTTGAACTCGTGGAACAGCGCGCGGTGCGCCTTGGCCATCACCTGGGTCAGCACGTTGAGACGGCCGCGATGCGGCATGCCCAGCACGATCTCCTTCACGCCGAGATTGCCGCCGCGCTTGATGATCTGCTCGAGCGCGGGGATCAGCGACTCGCCGCCGTCGAGGCCGAAGCGCTTGGTGCCGGTGAACTTGGTGTCGCAGAACTTCTCGAAGCCTTCGGCTTCGACCAACTTCGTCAGGATGGCGCGGCGCCCTTCGGGAGTGAACGAAATCTCCTTGTCCGGTCCCTCGATGCGCTCCTGGATCCAGGCCTTTTGCGCGGCATTGCTGATATGCATGAACTCGACGCCGAGCGTCTGGCAGTAGGTGCGCTCGCAGATCGCGGTGATCTCGCGCAGCGTGCCGTATTCGAGGCCGAGCACGTGATCGAGGAAGATCTTGCGGTCGAAATCGGCTTCGCTGAAGCCGTAGGTGCGCGGGTCGAGCTCCTCGCGATTCTTCGGCGCCTCGATGCCGAGCGGATCGAGCTTGGCGTGGAAGTGGCCGCGCATGCGGTAGGAGCGGATCAGCATCAGGGCGCGAACGGAGTCGCGCGTCGCCTGAAGCACGTCGGCGGAGGTGAGGTCGGCGCCCTTGGCTTGAGCCTTGGCGGCAATCTTGCCGCCGATCGCCTTCTCGACTTCCGCCCAGTTGCCGTCGAGCGCCGAGGTCAGGTCGTCCTGCGGCGTCAGCGGCCAGTTGGCGCGCTCCCAGGACGGACCCTCGGCGTTCCTGCGGACGTCGTCGGGCTGGTCCTTCAGGCTCTTGAAGAACTCCTGCCACTCGGCGTCGACCGAGGACGGATCCTTCTCATAACGAGCGTAGATTTCGTCGATGTAGGTGGCGTTGGTGCCCTGCAAAAAAGAAGAGAGGGCAAAGGCTGCGTTCGCGTCCTGGCGAGACATACTTGAGTTCCTGGCGATTTCGGTTCGCGCATAACAAACGGCGCTGGCGTCGAGCTCCCCGGCAGAGGCTCGACGCGACAGGCACCATTTACCCTATTTGCTGCGAAACTTCGCCCGGAAAAGTACGAAGAACTGAATTAGCCTTTCAATTTTTCGGCAAGCGTATGTCCGAGGCGGGCCGGCGACGGAGAGACGGTGATTCCGGCCGATTTCATCGCTTCGGTCTTGGAATTGGCGTCGCCCTTGCCGCCGGAGATGATCGCACCGGCATGGCCCATGCGGCGGCCGGGAGGTGCGGTCACGCCGGCGATGAAGCCGACCATCGGCTTCTTGCGGCCGCGCTTGGCCTCGTCCTTGATGAACTGAGCGGCGTCCTCCTCGGCGGAACCGCCGATCTCGCCGATCATGATGATCGATTCAGTCTTGGGGTCGGCGAGCAGCATCTCCAGCACGTCGATGAACTCGGTGCCCTTGACCGGGTCGCCGCCGATGCCGACTGCGGTGGTCTGGCCGAGGCCTTCCTGGGAGGTCTGGAACACGGCTTCATAGGTCAGCGTGCCGGAGCGGGAGACGATGCCGACGCTGCCGGTCTTGAAGATGTTGGCCGGCATGATGCCGATCTTGCACTCGCCGGCGGTCATGACGCCCGGGCAGTTCGGTCCGATCAAGCGCGACTTGGAGCCGGCCAGCGAGCGCTTCACGCGGACCATGTCGATCACCGGAATACCCTCGGTGATGCAGACGATCAGCGGGACCTCGGCGTCGATGGCCTCGCAGATCGCATCCGCCGCGCCCGGCGGCGGCACGTAGATCACGGACGCATCCGCGCCGGTCTTCTGGCGCGCCTCGCGCACGGTGTCGAACACCGGCAGGCCCAGATGCGTCGAGCCGCCTTTGCCCGGCGAAGTGCCGCCGACCATCTTGGTGCCGTAGGCCATCGCGGCTTCAGAGTGGAAGGTGCCGTTCTTGCCGGTGAAGCCCTGGCAGATGACCTTGGTGTTCTTGTCAATCAGGATGGACATGAGGTCTGCTTTCGCGAAACTAACAGAGTGAGAGGTCAGTGGATGCGGCGATAGACACCGGTGAGCACGTCGGCCCAACCTTCCGCGTCCGGCGAGAACTGGATCTTCAACGAGTAGGAATTGTCGTCGATGATCTCGTAGACGTGGCGCGCATTGCCGCGCAGCGAGCCACGCACCAGCGTCAGGGTCTTGCCGACCCACCCGCCGGAGGCGGGCGAGGGCGGCGTGTAGCCGAGCGAGTCGTACCAGAACAATTTGTAGGTCCGGTCGTCGCGATCGTAGGTGAAGATGCCGTGGGTGGCGAAGATCTGCTTGCCGTCGCGTATCTGGACGCTGTCCTGGATCAGGTAGAAGCCGTTGAGATCCATGCGCGCCACTGTGCGTGAGGTCGCCGGCCCGCCGGCGGTCCAGCGCGACGGGAAGACCATCTCCTCGCCATTCCATTCGCCGGCGAACGCGGCAAGGCGCGCGTGCTCCGGCAACGGGGATGATGCGGCGAGATGGTCTTGGGTCATGGCCTTAGCCTCCCTTGACGGCCTTCACGATCTTCTGCGCGGCGTCATCGAGATTGTCGGCCGGCACCACGTTCAGGCCGGATTCACGGATGATCTTCTTGCCGAGCTCGACGTTGGTGCCTTCGAGGCGAACCACCAGCGGCACGGTGAGACCGACCTGCCGCACCGCAGCCGTGACGCCCTCGGCGATCACGTCGCACTTCATGATACCACCGAAGATGTTGACGAGGATGCCCTTCACGTTCGGGTCGGCGGTGATGATCTTGAACGCGGCCGCGACCTTTTCAACGCTGGCGCTGCCGCCGACGTCGAGGAAGTTCGCCGGCGCCATGCCGTAGAGCTTGATGATGTCCATGGTCGCCATGGCAAGACCCGCGCCGTTGACCATGCAGCCGATGTTGCCATCGAGCGCGACGTAGTTGAGGTCGTACTTGGAAGCCTCGATTTCCTTGGCATCCTCCTCGGTCTCGTCGCGCAGCGCGAGCACCTCGGGATGACGGAACAGCGCGTTGTCGTCGAACGACACCTTGGCGTCGAGCACGCGGAGCTGGCCCTGCTTGGTCACGACCAACGGGTTGATCTCCAGCATCGACATGTCCTTGGCGACGAAGGCCGCGTAGAGCTGCCCGGTGAGCTTTTCGGCCTGCTTGGCGAGATCGCCGGACAGGTTCAGCGCTTTCGCAACCGTGCGGCCATGGTGGCCCATGATGCCGGTCGCCGGATCGACCGAGAAGGTGACAATCTTCTCGGGTGTGTTGTGCGCGACGTCCTCGATGTTGACGCCGCCCTCGGTCGACACCACGAACGAAACGCGCGAGGTCTCGCGGTCGACCAGGATCGAGAGGTAGAATTCCTTGTCGATGTCGGAGCCGTCCTCGATGTAGAGGCGGTTGACCTGCTTGCCGGCGGGGCCGGTCTGCACGGTCACGAGCGTGGCGCCCAGCATCTGCTTGGCGTACTCGGCAACCTCGGCGGCCGACTTGGCGATGCGGACGCCGCCCTTGTCGCCGGCTGAGGCTTCCTTGAACTTGCCCTTGCCGCGGCCGCCGGCATGGATCTGGCTCTTCACCACCCACACCGGACCCGGCAGGGCCTTGGCCGCGCCCTCGGCGTCGGCGGCCTTCAGGACAGGAACGCCCTTGGAGATCGGCACGCCGAACTCGTTCAGCAGCGCTTTGGCCTGGTACTCATGGATATTCATATCGTCGCTCCCTGAACCCGCGGGCGGTGACCCCATGGGCCCACCTCAGTCTTGTGGCTGGCATACCATATACCACAGGAACTGCAACCCGGATTCTTCAATACGTTCGTGATCTCTGGACTGCGAAATCACTGACTTGCCCGGATCCCGCCCAGCCGGGCTCCGGAAATGAAACCGCCGAAGACCGGTTTTTCGATCTTCGGCGGGGATTGTTGCCTTAGCGGCCGAGAAGATCGGGTGCGATCTTCTTGCAGGCATCGACCAGACCCTGCACCGCGCCGACCGACTTGTCGAAGGCTTCGCGGTCCTTGCCGGCGAGCTCGATCTCGACGACGCGCTCGACGCCCTTGGAGCCGATGACGACGGGCACACCGACATACATGTCCTTCACGCCGTATTCGCCGTTGAGGTAGGCGGCGGAGGGCAGCACGCGCTTCTTGTCGCGCAGATAGCTCTCGGCCATCGCGATCGCCGAGGCGGCCGGAGCGTAGAAGGCCGAGCCGGTCTTGAGCAGGTTGACGATCTCGGCGCCGCCGTTGCGGGTGCGGTCGACGATCTCGTCGAGGCGCGTCTGCGAGGTCCAGCCCATCTTGACGAGGTCGGGCAGCGGAATGCCGGCGACGGTGGAGTACTTCACCAGCGGCACCATGGTGTCGCCGTGGCCGCCGAGCACGAAGGCGGTGACGTCCTCGACCGAGACGTTGAACTCATCGGCCAGGAAGTAGCGGAAGCGCGCCGAATCCAGCACGCCGGCCATACCGACGACTTTCTTGTGCGGCAGGCCCGAGGCCTTCTGCAACGCCCACACCATCGCGTCGAGCGGGTTGGTGATGCAGATGACGAAGGCGTCGGGAGCGTACTTCTTGATGCCGGCGCCGACCTGCTCCATGACCTTGAGGTTGATGGAGAGAAGATCGTCGCGGCTCATGCCAGGCTTGCGCGGCACACCGGCGGTGACGATGCAGACCTTGGCGTTGTCGAGCGCCTCATAGGAGTTGGCGCCGGTGTAGTGCGCGTCGAAGCCGTCGACCGGCGAGGACTGCGCGATGTCGAGCGCCTTGCCCTGCGGCACGCCCTCGGCAATGTCGAACATCACCACGTCGCCCAGCTCTTTCAGGCCGATGAGATGAGCCAACGTTCCGCCGATCTGGCCGGAGCCAATCAAAGCAATCTTGTCGCGCGCCATGTGAACCTGTCCTTTAGACATCCGAAGGAGGAGGGGAAAACTGAGACGGGTGGTTATCCCTTTCGCCTCCCCCGTTCAAGTCGCCGGATGCTCAATTGTCGGGCTTGCCGATGCCTGGGGCACGCAGCCCCGTCATCCGGGGCACGCGTCGGCGCAAAGCCCGGAATCCATCGGACAACAGAGCGCGCTGATGAATGGATTCCGGGCTCATCGCTCCCGGGCCGCGCTTTGCGCGGTCCCGTCGCGACGCCCCGGAATGACAGCGCTGGCAAATAGGACTTAAGTCTCCACCAGCCCCTTGGTGGAGCCGCTGGCGGTGGAATCCTTGCGGCCGTGAGGCAGCGCCAAATAGGATTCCGAGCTCATTTCGATCAGGCGCGAGGAGGTCCGCTTGAACTCGTTGGCCTCGTTGCCTTCGCTCGCCAGATACAGCGAGACCGGATTGGCTTCGGCCGAAGCCATCAGCTTCACGGCATTGTCATAGAGCGTGTCGATCAGCGTGATGAAGCGCTTGGCGGCGTTGCGCTGGGCGAAGTCCATTACTGGAATATGGTCGACCAGGATGGTGTGATAGTCGTGCGCGAGCCGAAGATAGTCGGACGCGCCGAGCGGCTTCTCGCAGAGATCGGCGAACGAGAACCGCGCCACGCCGTGTGCCGAGCACGGCACGTGCAGGATGCGGCCCTTGATCGAGATGTCGCGCGATTTGCATTTGGCGCCGCCGGTCATCTTGGTCCAGGCGCGATTGAGCGCCGCGTCCGCGTCGCCATCCGCCGGCGTCAGCCACATCGGCACGCCCTGGAGCTTTTCCAGCCTGAAGTCGGTGCGTGCATCCAGCCGCAGCACGTCCATGTGATCGGTGATCTGCGCGATGAAGGGCAGGAATAGCGCGCGGTTCAAGCCGCCCTTGTAGAGATCGTCGGGCGCGACGTTGGAGGTCGCGACTACCACCGTGCCGAGCTCGAACAGCTTTGCGAACAGGCGGCCGAGGATCATCGCGTCCGCGATGTCGGTGACGTGGAATTCGTCGAAGCAGAGCAGCCAGCTCTCCTCGAAGATCGCATTCGCGGTCAGCGCGATGACGTCGCCATCGGCGATCTCACCGCGCGCAATACTCTGGCGATAGTCGTAGATGTGCTCATGCACGTCTGCCATGAACTCGTGGAAATGCGCGCGCCGCTTGAGCTCGACCGATGAGTGCTGGAAGAACAGGTCCATCAGCATGGTCTTGCCGCGGCCGACCTCGCCATGGACGTAGAGGCCGTGCGGCGCCTCGTCCTTGTCGCCGTTTCTGAACAGACGGCCGAGCAGGCCCTGCTTGCGCTGAGGCTTGTAGTTCGCAAGCCGCTGGTCCAGCGCCGCATAGGCCTCGGCAACCTCGGCCTGCGCCGCATCCGGCTCGATCGCGCCGGACGCGATCTCGGCCTGGTATTCTGCGCGGAACGATGAATTTGGAGTGGAGAGCATGGCTCTTTACCGCCAGAGACGGCGGCAAATTGCAAGCCGAGAATTGGTGCGAGAGGTATGCGCTTTTTCTCCCTCTCCACGTCCTTGCGGGGAGAGGGAAGAGATCACGCGCAAAGGTCGTAGGAATCCTCGACCACGTACGGGCCGCCGCCGGTCGAAGCGCGCGAGGAGAACAGCACGAAGCGGTCTGCGGTGAAGATCTTGCTCGGGAAGTAGCCGCGCACCGAGAGATAGTCGGCGACGTCCTGGCTCGAAGCGTCGTGCAGCCGCGCCAGCGTGACATGCGGAATGAATTTACGGCCCTCGGGATCGAGACCGATCCGCTGCATCATCCGCTCGAGCTCGGCCTGCAGCTCGATCAGCGGCCTGCTCGGCTCGATGGCGGCGACGACCGCGCGCGGCTTGCGGCCGCCGAAGCTCGTCAGCCCCTGCACCTTCACCTCGAACGGTTTGCGGTTGACCCGAAACAGCATCGAGGCGATCTCGTTGGCGGAGGCGCCGTCGATATCGCCGATGAAACGCAACGTGACGTGATAATTTTCGGGATCGATCCAGCGGGCGCCAGGAAGGCCACCCCGCAAATTGGAAAGCGTGTGGCCGACCTCGGCCGGGATTTCCAGGCCCGTGAACAAACGCGGCATCGTTCATCTCCCGATGCTTGGGTACAGTCCCTGAGCAGGACCATATCCGAATTAGAGCCGGTGACGAATCACCGGTAACCTGATTCCTATCGCAGTTGTGTGACTCTGCGAAGCTCGACGCGTGCCACCCCGGGAAAACCCTGGGAATTAGGGTTAGCGCTGCCTGCATTTCAACGGCGTTGCTCGCTTATCGTGCCAAGGAATGCCTCCACGGTGGGCATCATATTCTTGACGATGATGTCGACGCCGGCCGCGGTCGGATGGATGCCGTCGGCCTGGTTGAGCTTGGCGTCGGCCGCAACGCCTTCGAGGAAGAACGGATAGAGCGGCACGTCGAATTTCTTCGCCAGATCCGGATAAATCGAATTGAAGCGCGCGGCATAGTCGGGGCCGTAGTTCGGCGGCGCCAGCATTCCGCAGAGCATCACCGCGATCTTGCGCGCCTTCAGCCGCGCAACGATGTCGCTCAGCGCCGCCCGCGTCAGGTCAGGCTCGATGCCGCGCAGCGCATCGTTGGCGCCGAGCTCGATGATGACGCCCTCGGTTCCCTCTGGCACCGACCAGTCGAGCCGGTCACGCCCCCCGGAGGAGGTGTCGCCGGACACCCCGGCATTGGTCATGTCGACGCCTACACCTTTGTCTTGCAAGGCTTTTTGGAGCCTTGCCGGGAACGCCTCCTGGCCCGGCAGGCCGAGCCCGGCGCTCAAGGAATCGCCGAGGACGACGAGCCTGATCGGCTTGGCCGCGCCCGCGGCGGCGCTGGTTGCCACCGTCATCAAAGCGACCATCAACACGGCTATGTGCATGAAGAATCCGCAACGCCTCTCGACCGAGCGAGCGGAGTTGCCATATGACCGGACCATGGACAGTCGCATCGAATCCTCTTCGCTCGCCGGCACCGCGCCGGACACCATCGCCATCTCCAACGTCAATCTCTCATTGGGCACGGGCGCGGCACGCGTTCACATCCTCAAGGATATCAGCCTGCGCGTCGCCTCGGGCGAGACGATCGGCCTGATCGGCCCGTCAGGCTCGGGCAAATCCACGCTGCTGATGGTCATGGCGGGGTTGGAGCGTCCTGATAGCGGAGAGGTGGTGGTGGGCGGCACGCCTTTCAATGCCCTCGACGAGGACGCGCTCGCCCGCTTCCGCGGACGTGAGGTCGGCATCGTCTTCCAATCCTTTCATCTGATCCCGACCATGACGGCGCTGGAGAACGTTGCCGTCCCGCTCGAACTCGCGGGTAATCCCGACGCTGCGACACGCGCGGCGCAGGAGCTGCGGTCAGTCGGGCTCGGCGACCGCCTGCATCACTATCCGTCGCAGCTCTCCGGCGGCGAGCAGCAGCGTGTCGCGCTCGCCCGCGCACTGGCGCCCGATCCCGCGATCCTCGTCGCCGACGAGCCGACCGGCAATCTCGACGATGCGACCGGAAAGCAGATCGTCGATCTGCTCTTCACCAAGCATGCCGAGCGCGGCATGACGCTGGTGCTGGTCACGCACGATTCCTCGCTCGCGCATCGCTGCGATCGCGTGATCCGCCTGCGCTCCGGGCGCATCGACACGCAGCATTCGCCAGCATGAGCGCCGCAGCCGAACGTTTCGCGCGCCCCAATGGTGCCGCGCTGTCGCTGCGCTACGCGTTGCGCGAATTGCGCGGAGGCCTGCGTGGCTTCTACGTCTTCATCGCCTGCATCGCGCTCGGCGTGATGGCGATCGCCGGCGTCGGCTCGGTCTCGGCGAGTCTCAGCGACGGTCTTGCGCGCGAGGGCCGCACGCTGCTCGGCGGCGACGTCTCCTTCGTGCTGTTCCAGCGCGAGGCGAAACCCGAGGAGGTCGCGTTCCTGCGCTCGCGCGGCACCGTCTCCGTCGCGGCCACGCTGCGCGGCATGGCGCGCTCGGCAGAGGGCAAGCTCGCACTGGTCGAGATGAAGGCGGTCGACGACACCTATCCCATGCTCGGCCAGTTGACGCTGGCGCCACCGATGCCGCTGTCCGATCTGCTTGCGGAGCGCGACGGCGCGTATGGCGCGGCCGCCGATCCGACGCTGCTGGCGCGGCTCTCCCTCAAGACCGGCGACCGCGTCACCATTGGCGCGGCGACCTTCCAGATCCGCAGCACGGTCGAGGCCGAGCCCGACAAGCTTGCCGGTGGTATCGGCTTCGGCCCGCGCTTCCTGATCAGCGAGGCGGCCCTGCGCGCCACCGGCCTGATCCAGCCCGGCAGCCTGGTGCGCTGGGTCTATCGGGTGAAGCTGCCGGACGCGGCCAACAGCGATCGCGCCACCGAGGCCTTCATCGACGACGCGCGCAACGCCGCGCCGCAGGCCGGCTGGGAGATTCGCAGCCGCTCCAATGCCTCGCCGCAGCTCGAGCGCAACATCAACCGGTTCACGCAGTTCCTCACTCTGGTCGGCCTTGCCGCGCTGCTGGTCGGCGGCGTCGGCGTCGCCAATGCCGTGAAGAGCCATATCGATCGCAAGCTCGAGGTGATCGCGGCCTTCAAGGCCATCGGCGCCACCGGCCGCGACGTGTTCGGCATCTATTTCGCGCAGGTGATCCTGCTCGCCGGGATCGGCTCGGTGATCGGGCTGGCGCTGGGCGCCGCGATGCCTTTCGCCATCGTCGGCCTGTTCGGGAAACTGCTGCCGCTGCCGGTGGTGCCGGCCGTGCACGCCGACGAGCTGGCGCTGTCCTTCGTCTATGGCCTGCTGACCGCGCTCGCCTTCGGCCTGTGGCCGCTTGGGCGCGTGCATGACGTGCCGGTCGCAGCGCTGTTCCGCGACACCATCAGCGCCGAATGGCACCGGCCGCGCTGGCGCTATCTCGCCTTCATGGGCGCGGTGATCGCCCTGCTCGTCGCGGTCGTGATCGGCCTGTCCTTCGACAAGCGCATCGCCGCGGTGTTCGTGCTCTCCTCCGTCGTCGTGTTTGCGCTGCTGCGCGGTATCGCCGCGTTGCTGATGGCGATCGCGCGGCGGCTGCCGCGCACGCGGCTACCGATGCTGCGGCTTGCCATCGCCAACATCCACCGGCCGGGCGCACTGACGCCCTCCGTCGTGCTGTCGCTCGGGCTCGGCCTCGCCGTGCTCGTCACCATCACCCAGATCGACGGCAATCTGCGCCGGCAGTTCCTGGCCGCGCTGCCGGACCGGGCGCCGTCGTTCTACTTCATCGATATTCCGAGCACGCAGGCCGCGCAGTTCGACGATTATCTCCACCAGATCGTGCCGGGCGCGAGGGTCGAGGACGTGCCGATGCTGCGCGGGCGCATCGTCGCGGCGCGCGGCGTCCGCGCCGAGGACCTCAAGCCCACGACCGATTCCGAATGGGTGCTGCAAAGCGACCGCGGCCTGACCTATACCGGGGAACTGCCGAAGGGCTCCAAGGTGGTCGAGGGCGAGTGGTGGGGCGCCGACTATTCCGGCCCCCCGCTGGTCTCGATGGAGAAGAAGATCGCCGACGGACTCTCCTTGAAGATCGGCGATGAGGTCGTGGTCAACGTGCTCGGCCGCGACATCCCGGCCAGGATCGGCAATCTGCGCAGCATCGACTGGCAGGGGCTCGGCATCAATTTCGTCCTGGTATTCTCGCCGAACGCCTTCAAGGGTGCGCCGCACACCCATATCGCGACCCTGACGGAAGCGGGTGGCGATGCGAAAGGCGATGGCCAGATCATCAAGCAGGTTGCGGACGCCTATCCGATGGTGACGAGTGTGCGCGTGCGCGAGGTGATGGAGACGGTCGGTTCCGTCGTGACCAATCTCGCGCTGGCGATCCGCGGCGCCAGCGCCGTGACGCTGATCTCGGCGATCCTCGTCCTGGGCGGCGCGCTCGCCGCCGGCCATCGTCACCGGGTCTACGATGCGGTCATCCTGAAGACACTGGGTGCGACACGGCTGCGGCTGCTCGGCGCCTATGCGCTGGAATACCTCCTGATCGGGCTCGCCACCGCGGTGTTCGGCGTGTTCGCCGGCAGCATCGCGGCCTGGATGATCGTGACGCGGCTGATGACGTTGAGCTTCGTCTGGCAGGCCGGCAGCGCGGCCGGCGTGGTCGCGGCCGCCCTGGTCGTCACGGTCGGGCTGGGGCTCGCCGGCACGCTGCTGGCGTTGAACAAGAAGCCCGCCACGGTGCTGCGGAATTTGTGACAAAATGTAGCGGGTGGTCGTGCGGTATCCAAATCGCACGATTCCTGCAATTAACCACGCCCGCTCGTCAGGATTGTGAGGCCAGGGCGACATTCGGCCGCGCGTGGACGGTTGCAGCGAATGTGTTAGTTTCCCACATATCCAATGGGTTCGGAGCCCCGATTGTTAGCCAAATTTAATGTCGGCAGACAGCGGTATCCGAGATAGAATTTGACGAACCGGCGGCATGGAGACCCTCGTGCCGGACCGGACAACCAACGGGAATTCGACCATGTCGGACCTAGACCGTAACTACGCTTCTCCTTTCGGCAGGGCCGCCGGGCGTGTTGACGCCGCTGCGGTCGACGCCGGTCTGCGCGCCTACATGCTGCGCATCTACAATTACATGAGCATTGGCCTCGCCATCACCGGCCTCGCCGCGCTCGGCGTCTACATGGCTGCCGTGACGGACGTTCCGACGCCGGAAGCCGTCCGCGTCGGCAAGCTGTTCCTGACGCCGTTCGGCTACGCGATGTTCGTGAGCCCGCTGAAATGGCTGTTCATGCTGGCGCCCCTCGCCATGGTGTTCGTCATTTCGGCCGGCATCAACCGCCTCGCCCCCTCGACTGCCCAGATCCTGTTCTGGGTGTTCTCGGCGCTGATGGGCATCTCGCTGTCCTCGATCTTCCTGGTGTTCACGCACACCTCGATCGTGCGGGTGTTCTTCATCACCGCGGCGACTTTCGGTGCGCTGAGCCTCTACGGCTACACCACGCGTCGTGACCTGACCGGGATGGGCTCGTTCCTGTTCATGGGCCTGATCGGCATCATCATCGCGAGCCTAGTGAACCTGTTCCTGGCCAGCACGGCGCTGCAGTTCATCGTGTCGGTGGTCGGCGTGCTTGTGTTCGCGGGCCTCACCGCCTGGGATACGCAGCGGCTGAAGAACGACTACATCTACGGCTACGCGTCGGCGGGCGGTGACATCGCAGAGCGTGCGGCGATCACCGGTGCGCTGTCGCTGTACCTGAACTTCATCAACCTGTTCACGCTGCTGCTGCAGCTGCTCGGCCAGCGCGACTAAGCGGTAAACCCGAGCGAACGACACGAACCCCGGCCGAAAGGCCGGGGTTTTTATTTGGGCTGACTGCATCCCCAAACACCGTCGTTGCGAGCGCAGCGAAGCAATTCAGAAATGCGCCCGCGGAGGGGCTCTGGATTGCTTCGTCGCAAGGGCTCCTCGCAATGACGGAGTACGTGAAGGCGGCATTGCCCCTTTCAGCGGTTCCGGGAACGCTTTAATCTACCCTCATGTCCGCACCTGAGATCAGGCCCACCACCGAGGCCGACCTTTCCGCCATCACCGCCATCTACCAGCAGGCCGTCCGCGAGGGCACGGCGACGTTCGAGCTGGAACCGCCCGACCTTGCCGAGATGACGCGGCGCTATCGCGCGCTGATTGATGGGGGCTATCCCTACTTCGTCGCCATGCTCGACGGACGCGTGGCCGGCTATGCCTATGCCGGCGCCTACCGGCCGCGGCCGGCCTATCGCTTCACGGTCGAGAACTCGATCTATCTCGATCCGTCGTTCCACCGCCGCGGCATCGGCCTGTTGCTGCTGGAGCGGCTGATCACCGAATGCGAAGCGCGCGGCTTCCGCCAGATGATCGCCGTGATCGGCGATTCCGCCAACGCCGGCTCGATTGGGGTCCACACCAGGGGCGGCTTCAAGATGATCGGCACGCATCCCAATGTCGGGCTGAAGTTCGGCCGGTGGCTGGACACCGTGATGATGCAGCGCGACCTCGGCGAGGGCGGCAGCACGGTACCGACCAAGTAGGACCTCGTAGGGTGGGCAAAGCGAAGCGTGCCCATCATTGCCGCAGCGGTCGCGGAGGGCACGGCGCGTTGCGCCTTTGCCCACCCTACGGCAGCTAAACCACCGCCAGCTTGCGGTCGATCACCAGCAGCACGCGCTCGAGCTCGTGGCCGCGGCGCAGGATCAGGCCGGTGGCCGAGATTACACTGTACATGCCCTGCTTGCGCGCCAGCCGCGGATCTTTCTCGATGCGATAGATCGGCACTTCAGAGGCGCGGCGATAGACCGAGAACACCGCCCGGTCCTTGAGGAAGTCGATGGCATAGTCGCGCCATTCGCCGTCGGCGACCATGCGGCCGTAGAGATTGAGGATGCGATGCAGTTCCAGCCGGTTGAACGTCACCCGGTTGCCTTGGGAATTCGCAGCGGCGACACGCGCCACTGCGCGCTGCTCGCTCGGATCGGCATCCTCCGACAGATTCATGGGCGCCTCCTGTCGCACAACATGATCGCGTCCGCGAAACCGTCGCGGGAACCCGCGGATCATGACAGTTGCATGATTGCGCCAACTGCTGCTCACCGCAAGAGGTTCCCGGCCAATCCCGCCAGATCGTGGGCGAATCAGGGCACATGCTATGGTAGAACTTCTCAGCGACAAACCGTCACGGGATCGTTAGCAGGAATCATAGTCTCGCCTCTTTTCCGCCTAGCGACTGCCGCCCTGCATTGCGAAAAGACTCATGTGCGTTGGCCCGGTCCTTTCGGTTCCGGATTCCTCAGCCCCCAGCCCCCCGGGGTCGTCAGGATCGGGTCTGTACGCGCGACAAGGAGGGCCAACGCGAGTTGGTCCTTTTTTGTTTGTATCGGGTCGGGATGTGTGCCCGCTGTCATTCCGGGGCGCGCGAAGCGCGAGCCCGGAATCCATCGATCCAATTTTCCAAGATGAGAAATGGATTCCGGGCTCGCGCCAAGAGGCGCGCCCCGGAATGACGAAGGGAAGATCTTCGGAAACTATTTACGCGCTTCAATGCAGCGACGTGTACGCCGCGCCCAGCATCGGACCGGGCTTTTCGCGATTGCCGTCCTGGACGTAGACCACCGCGCCGTCGACGCCGTCGCGAGTCAGGTTCTCGATCGGCACCGTCCAGCTTTCCGGACGGCCGTTCCAGTCGCCAACCTTGAGCACGTTGCGGACCACGTTGTGGTAGGTGATCTGCTGCCCACGATTCTCGCCGCGGCCGATCGCGATCGGCACCGACTTCGAGATCGAGCAGATCCAGACCTCGCCGTGCGAGACCGCCGGCTCCTTGCTCGCCGCCACCGACACGTTGATCTGCTTGCCCGCCAGCGACATCGTTACCGGCACGCTCATGACGGATTCATTCTTGGTGGTATTTCCGATCGCACTTTCGATACCGGCGAGATCGCTGCCGATGACATGCGCCGAGCCGTTGACCACGACCTGCGGCGTATAGACCTCACGGTCGCCGCGCATGCGCGAATAAGCGCGCTGCCGTGCGGAGAAGCGCGAATCCGCCAGCGTGTCCTTCCAGCCGAGATAATCCCAATAGTCGATCGGCATGCTCAGCGCGATGATCGAGGGATCCTTGGAGAGTTCGCCGATGATTGCGTCGGCGGGCGGACAGGACGAGCAGCCCTGCGAGGTGAAGAGTTCGACCACGGCGCGGGGATCGGCGTGGGCGGGACGAATGATGGCGATGATGGCACAGACGCTGAGTGCTCCCGACCAGAATGCACCAGACCAGCGTGAAATTTGATTAGTAGCCATCATTCCAGTCATGTCGAACGTCGCACATCCTAGCTCGTGGGGGAAAAATCGTATCGCTTGATGGTCACCGTAATCTTACGGGGCGCGGCACATTCGTCCACCACGGCGGAGTTTTCCGCCGGGCGGGCCCATCTGAAGCGTGCCGCAAACGCGCGAAGGCGGCCTTTTGATAGGCCGCCTTCGTTTAAGCTTCTACTCACTTCGCAGTGAGCCACCGTTCACAAATCCGCGCTTATGCCGCGAGCTTGCGCAGCACGTAGTGCAGGATGCCGCCGTTCCGGTAGTAGTCGAGCTCGTCCAGCGTATCGATCCGGCAGAGCAGCTGGACGCGCTGGAGCGAGCCGTCGCCGGAAACGATCTCGGCGGTCAGCTTCTGACGCGGCTTGAGGTCGCCGACGAGGCCGCGCAGCGTGACCTTCTCGTCGCCCTTCAGGCCAAGCGACTGCCAGGAGGTGCCTTCCTCGAAGGTGAGCGGCAGGACGCCCATGCCGACCAGGTTGGAGCGGTGGATGCGCTCGAAGCTCTGGCAGACCACGGCGCGGACGCCGAGCAGGCGCGTGCCCTTCGCAGCCCAGTCGCGCGAGGAGCCGTTGCCGTATTCGGCGCCGGCGAACACGACCAGCGGCACGTTCTCCTGCTGGTACTTCATCGCGGCGTCGTAGATCGACATCTGCTCGCCGTCGGGCCAGTGCTTGGTCAGACCGCCTTCGGGAATGTTGCCGTCGGCACCCTTGAGCATGAAGTTCTTGATGCGGATGTTGGCGAAGGTGCCGCGCATCATCACTTCATGGTTGCCGCGGCGCGTGCCGTACTGATTGAAATCGGCCGGACGCACCTGGTGCTCGCTGAGATACTTGCCCGCGGGCGAGGTGAGCTTGATCGAGCCGGCCGGCGAGATGTGGTCGGTGGTGATCTTGTCGCCGAACATGGCGAGGATGCGCGCCTCGACGATGTCGGTGACCGGCTCCGGCTCCTTCTTCATGCCTTCGAAATAGGGCGGGTTCTGCACATAGGTCGAGCTCATGTTCCAGCGATAGGTCTCGCTTTCGACCGTCTTGATCTTGCGCCAGTTGGTGTCGCCCTTGAACACGTCGGCATACTTCTTCTTGAAGATCGACGCGGTCACGAACTTCTTCATGAAGGCGTTGATCTCCTTCGCCGTCGGCCAGATGTCCTTCAGGTACACCGGCTTGCCGTCCTTGCCTTCGCCGAGCGGCTCGGTGGCGAGGTTCTTGGTCACGCTGCCCGCAAGCGCATGGGCGACGACGAGCGGCGGCGAGGCGAGATAGTTCGCCTGCACGTCCGGCGAGACGCGGCCTTCGAAGTTGCGGTTGCCGGAGAGCACGGCGGCCGCAACGATGCCGTTGTCGTTGATCGACTTCGAGATCTCTTCAGGCAGCGGGCCGGAATTGCCGATGCAGGTGGTGCAGCCGAAGCCGACCAGGTTGAAGCCGACCTTGTCGAGATCGGCCTGCAGACCCGAATTGGCGAGATATTCGGCGACGACCTGGCTGCCCGGGGCGAGCGAGGTCTTCACCCACGGCTTCGCCTTCAGGCCTTTCTTGGCTGCGTTGCGCGCCAGCAGGCCGGCGCCGATCAGCACGCTCGGGTTGGAGGTGTTGGTGCAGGAGGTGATCGCCGCGATCACGACGTCGCCATGGCCGAGCTCGAAGTTCTTGCCCTCGACTGCGTAGCGCTTCTCGGCATCATCGCCCTTCTTGTACTCGTTGGCCATCGCCAGCGAGAAGCCTTCCGACACGGAGGGCAGCGCGACGCGGCCTTCGGGACGCTTGGGACCTGCCATCGACGGCACGACATCGCCGAGGTCGAGCGTCAGGGTCTCCGTGAACACCGGGTCCGGCGACTTGGCGGTGCGGAACAGGCCCTGCGCCTTGGCATAGGCCTGCACCAGCGCGACGCGCGCCGGGGCGCGGCCGGAGGTCTTGAGGTAATCGATCGCGGCGGCGTCGACCGGGAAGAAGCCGCAGGTCGCTCCGTATTCGGGCGCCATGTTGCCGATCGTGGCCTTATCGGCGACCGAGAGGTTATCGAGGCCGGGGCCGAAGAACTCGACGAACTTGCCGACGACGCCAAGCTTGCGCAGCATCTGCGTGACCGTCAGCACGAGATCGGTCGCGGTGACGCCTTCCTTCAGCGAGCCCTTCAGCTTGAAGCCGACCACGTTCGGCAGCAGCATCGACAGCGGCTGGCCGAGCATGCAGGCTTCCGCCTCGATGCCGCCGACGCCCCAGCCGAGCACGGCAAGACCGTTGACCATGGTGGTGTGGGAATCGGTGCCGACCAGCGAGTCGGGATAGGCGACCTCGAAGGTGCCGGTCTTCTTGCCGACCGTCATCTTCTCCTTCTTGGTCCAGACGGTCTGGGCAAGGTATTCGAGATTGACCTGGTGGCAGATGCCGGTGCCGGGCGGCACGACGGAGAAGTTCGAGAACGCCTTCTGGCCCCACTTCAGGAACTCGTAGCGCTCCTGGTTCTGCTTGTATTCCTCGGTGACGTTCTTGGCGAAGGCCTTGTTGTCGCCGAAGAAGTTCACGATCACGGAGTGGTCGATGACGAGATCGACCGGCACCAGCGGGTTGATCTTCTCGGCATCGCCGCCGAGCTTCTGCATCGCGTTACGCATCGCGGCGAGGTCGACCACCGCCGGCACGCCGGTAAAGTCCTGCATCAATACGCGGGCCGGGCGGAACGCGATCTCATGCTCAAGCGACTTCTTGCGCAGCCACTTGGACACCGCGACGATGTCCTCCTTCTTGACCGAGCGGCCGTCCTCGTTGCGCAGCAGGTTCTCGAGCAGGACCTTCATCGAATAGGGAAGTTTGGAAATTCCCTTCAGACCATTCTTCTCGGCCGTGGGCAGGCTGTAATAGACATAGGTCTTGGCGCCGACCTTGAGGGTCTTTTTGCATTTGAAGCTGTCGAGCGAGGTCATGTAGGAAATCCCAATTGTTAGTTATACCCGGCGAGGGTACTTTAACACCGTCAGCGAATCCGGCTGGGTCGCTTGCAGGGGCAGGTTGAGTTGCTGCATCAAGTAGTTCCGGGCTTATAGAAGCTTTCTAACCGCGCCGCCACAGCCACAATCGTACCGCAGCAATTCGCGAGCCAAAAATTCTGATGCGCTACCCCAAGATTTTCTTAGGGTTTTCTCTCGGGCCCTTCTGGGGGCTCTGTTGAGAGCTTCGACAAGCGGCGAGATGCAGCTCTCCGGACGCGGGCTCGTCTGCGTGCGGGGTGGCCGCGAGGTGTTCGCCGGGCTCGATTTCGAGGCGAGGTCCGGCGAGGCCGTGGCGGTGGTCGGCCGCAACGGGTCGGGCAAGACATCGCTGCTGCGGCTGATCGCCGGCCTGCTCGTTCCGGCTGGGGGCACGATTGCGCTGGCAGGAGGGGATTCCGAGCTCACGCTCCCCGAGCAATGCCACTATCTCGGCCATCGCGACGCTCTGAAGCCGGCGCTGAGCGTGGTGGAAAACCTGGCATTTTGGGCCGATTTTCTCGGCGGGGAGCGTTTTGACGCGGAGGGCAGCCTCACGACCGTCGGGCTCGACCACGCCACCGATCTGCCTGCGGCGTTCCTGTCGGCCGGCCAGCGCCGCCGGCTCTCGCTGGCCCGGCTGCTGACCGTCCGCCGCCCTGTCTGGCTGCTGGACGAGCCGACTACGGCGCTCGATGCGGCCGGCCAGGACATGTTCGCCGGCCTGATGCGCGATCATCTCACCCGCGGCGGCCTGATCATCGCCGCCACCCACGCCCCGCTCGGCATCGATGCGCGGGAGCTTCGGATCGGGGGTGCGGCGTGAGATTCACGGACCCTCAGCTTTCTGAGCGGCAGGGCTCCGCCCTCTTCGTTCTCGCCCCCTTGTCCGCCGAAGCTTTAGCGAAGGCGGGGGCGGGTCAGGGAGGGGGGTGCCACACGGTAAGCTCTCTCGGTTCAAGCACTCGGGACGAGGGGACTCCGTTGCTGGCGGCCCGCGCCCCACAAGCATCCTCCCCGGGGCTACCCCCCTGCCCCACCCTCTCCCGCAGGGAGGGTGGGAGCGCAGTGTGCCTGGGGCGCGAGGTGGTCATGCATTGCTCCTCCTCGATCGGAGGCATCCCATGACGGCCCTTGCCGCTCTCATTCGACGGGACATCCGGATCGCGCTCCGCGTTGGCGGCGGGGCGCTGATTGGGGTGCTGTTCTTCCTGACCGTGGTGGTGCTCATGCCGTTCGCGGTGGGGCCGGATCTGGCGCTGCTGTCGCGGCTCGGGCCGGCCATCCTGTGGCTGGGCGCGCTGCTGGCGAGCCTGCTCACGCTGGACCGGCTGTTCATGGCCGACCATGAGGACGGCTCGCTCGACCTGATCACGATGAGCCGGACGCCGCTGGAACTCGCCTGCGCCGCCAAAGCGCTGGCGCATTGGCTGGCGGCGGGCCTGCCGCTGATTGTCGCAACCCCCGTGCTCGGGCTGCTGCTCAACCTCGACATGGTCGCAACCGGCGCCGTGGCGCTGACGCTGCTGGCCGGCACGCCGGCGCTGACCTTCACCGGCATGATCGGCGCCGCGCTGGCGGTGACCCTGCATCGGGGCGGCCTCCTGATGGCGGTTCTGGTGCTCCCACTGTCGATTCCGGTGCTGATCTTCGGGGTCGCGGCCTCGCAGGCGGCGATCACCGGACCATTGTCGTTCGGCGCGCCGTTCTCGATCCTCTGCGCTCTGTCGCTGGTCAGCCTCGTGGTCGGCCCTTTCGCGGCGGCCATGAGCCTCAGACATGGGCTCGACTGATCTTGACCCCGATCAACTTTCGCTGCGCCCTTTCGTGCTCATTGCCTGAGCGGTCCCCGGTGATTATCAGGACACCATGACGCTGATCGATCTCGCCAACCCGACGCGGTTCCTCGCGCTGACAGCGCGCGTGCTGCCGTGGCTTGCGGCCGCAACCATCATCCTGCTCACGATCGGCCTCTATCAATCCGCGTTTGCGCCCGACGACTATCAGCAGGGCGCGACCGTGAAGATCATGTTCATCCATGTGCCCAATGCCTGGCTCTCGATGTTCGTGTGGGGCGTGATGAGCGTGGCTTCGCTCGGCACGCTGGTGTGGCGGCATCCGCTCGCCGACGTCGCAGCGAAATCGGCCGCGCCGATCGGCGCCGCCTTCACCTTCCTCGCGCTGGTCACGGGATCGCTGTGGGGCCGGCCGATGTGGGGCACCTATTGGGAGTGGGACGCGCGGCTGACCTCGGTGCTGATCCTGTTCCTGATGTATCTCGGCCTTATGGCGCTGTGGCGCGCCGTCGAGGACCCCTCGCGTGCGGCGCGCGCCGCCGCCGTGCTGACGCTGGTCGGCGCGATCAATCTTCCCATCATCAAGTTCTCGGTCGACTGGTGGAACACGCTGCATCAGCCGGCCTCGGTGATGCGCATGGGCGGCTCGACGCTCGACAAGTCGTTCCTGATCCCGCTGCTGGTGATGGCAATCGCGTTCACGCTGCTGTTCGTCACATTGCACTTGGCCGCGATGCGCAACGAGATCCTGCGCCGCCGCGTCCGCTCCCTGCAGATGATGCAGGCGAGCCGCGTAGCGTTTTCGAGCGAAGTGGGCACCGGTTCGCGTGAAGAAAGCGCGTCAAAAGAAGCTGGGGCTGCCTAAAATGTCGCTTGGCCCTTACGCGTCGTTCATCGTGACGTCCTATGCCACTGCTGCCGCTGTGGTCGCGATCCTGATCGGCTGGGTCATGATCGACTATCGCAACCAGACCCTGCGCCTGCGCGAGCTTGATCGCAGCGGCATCACGCGCCGCTCGGGGCGCAGCGCCACGGACAGGCCATGAGCGATTCATCGACCTCCGCCGCAAGGCCGCGCCGCACCCTCCTGATGGTGCTGCCGCTGCTCGTCTTCCTCGCACTGGCGCTGCTGTTCTGGTTCCGGCTCGGCAGTGGCGATCCCTCGCGGATTCCGTCCGCGCTGATCGGGCATCCGGCCCCGCAAACCACGCTGCCGCCGCTCGACGGACTGCAGGAGGGCGGCGTGCAGGTGCCGGGACTCGACCCGGCCGCGTTCAAGGGCAAGGTCAGTCTCGTCAACGTCTGGGCCTCCTGGTGCGTCCCGTGCCACGACGAGGCGCCGCTCTTGACCGAGCTCGCCAAGGACAAGCGCTTCCAGATCGTCGGCATCAACTACAAGGACGCACCCGACAATGCGCGGCGCTTCCTCGGCCGTTACGGCAATCCCTTCGGCCGCGTCGGCCTGGATGCCAACGGCCGCGCCTCGATCGAGTGGGGCGTCTATGGCGTGCCGGAGACGTTCGTCGTCGGGCGCGAAGGCACCATCGTCTACAAGCTGGTCGGCCCGATCACGCCGGAGAATTTCCGGACGGTGCTGCTGCCGCAGTTGGAGAGGGCGCTGAAGTAGTTGCTGTCGTCATTGCGAGGAGCGAAGCGACGAAGCAATCCAGACTGTCACCGCGGCGGCAGTGTGGATTGCTTCGCTTCGCTCGCAATGACGAGCTGAAAGGGTCGTCAGCCCTTCCTCACATCCCCCGCCTCGGCCTCGCTCGCCTCCAGCGACACCGGGTCGAGGTGATAGCGCTTGGTCAGCGGCATCTGCGCGATGGCGAAGATCATGGTCAGCGGCGTGACGCCGAACACCTTGAAGTTCACCCAGAAATCCGTGCTCTGCGTGCGCCAGACGATCTCGTTCAAGACCGCCATGCCGGCGAAGAACAGCGCCCAGCGCAAAGTGAGGATGCGCCAGCCCTGCGGCGTCAGGTTGAACATCTGGTCGAACATGATGGCGATGAAGGAACGGCCGAACAGAAGGCCGCCGCCGAGGATCGCAGCGAACAGGCCGTAGATGATGGTCGGCTTGACCTTGATGAAGGTCTCGTCGTGCAGCACCAAGGTCAGCGTGCCGAACACCAGCACGATGACGCCGGTCACGATGGCCATGATCGGTATATGGCGTGTCACTACATAGGACGCGATCATCGCCGCCACGATCGCGACCATGAAGGCACCGGTCGCCGCGAAGAGGTTGAACTTCGCGTTCACGAAGAAGAAGACGAGCAGCGGACCGAGCTCGGTCGTAAGCTTGAACAGTGGATGCGGCTGGGTCTTGTCCATACTCTCTTCCATCTCTCTCATCCTTCGAGACGACCGCTTCGCGGTCTGCTCGGGATGAGGACCTCACCTGTGGCACGACCTCGTCCTGAGGAGCGCGCCAGCGGCGCGCGTCTCGAAGGACGACGCTATTCGATTCCGGCGATCGCGCGGGCGAAATCGCGCGCGGTGAACGGCGCGAGATCGTCGACGCCTTCGCCGACGCCGATGAAATGCACCGGCAGTTTGAACTTCTCGGCGAGCGCGACCAGGATGCCGCCGCGCGCCGTGCCGTCGAGCTTCGTCATCACGAGGCCGGTGACCCCTGCGGTGCGATGGAACGCCTCGACCTGCGACAGCGCGTTCTGGCCGACGGTCGCATCCAGCACCAGCAGCACCGCATGCGGCGCCGTCGCATCGACTTTGCGGATCACGCGCACGACCTTTTCGAGCTCGTTCATCAGCTCGGCCTTGTTCTGCAGGCGCCCTGCGGTGTCGATCAGGAGCACGTCGATGTTCTGCTCCTTCGCCGCGGTGAGCGCGTTGAAGGCGAGGCTTGCCGAATCCGAGCCTTGCGCGCCCGCGATGACGGGCGTCCTGGTGCGCTCGCCCCAGACCTTGAGCTGCTCGATCGCCGCTGCGCGAAACGTGTCGCCGGCGGCCAGCATCACCTTGCGGCCTTCGGATGCGAACTTGGCCGAGAGTTTGCCGATGGTCGTGGTCTTGCCGGAGCCGTTGACGCCGACCACGAGGATGACGAACGGCTTCTTGTCCGCATCGATCTCGAGCGCCTTCGCGACCGGCGACAACACCTTCTCGACCTCGGTCGCGACGACGTCCTTCACCTCGTCGGCCGAGATCGCCTTGTCGTAGCGCCCGGTGCCGACGGCATCGGCGATCCTGACCGCGACCTCGGTGCCGAGGTCGGCGCGCAGCAGCACGTCCTCGATGTCGTCGAGCATGGCGCGGTCGAGCTTGCGCTTGGTGACGAGATCGGCGACCGCGGTCCCGAGCGAGGACGACGTGCGCTTGAGCCCATTGGACAGGCGGCGCCACCAGCTCAGCTTGGGGGTATCGGTGGTATCGTTCATGGTGGCGTGTTAGCCGTTCCGGCCCGTAAACGAAAGTCTTGACCGAAAGTCCTTGTCCTTGCTCGATGTTCCCGAACTGACCGCCGACGAAATCCTGGCGCGCGTGCTCCATCGCGACGGGCTGATGCTGGTCATCGACAAGCCGGCGGGCCTGCCGGTGCATCGCGGCCCCAAGGGCGGGGCGAACCTGGAAGCCTCGTTCGATGCGCTTCGGTTCGGACTGCCGCGGCCGCCGGTGCTCGCCCACCGGCTCGACAAGGATACCTCCGGTTGTCTCGTGCTCGGCCGCCATCGCAAGGCGACGGCCTCGCTGGGCCTGCTGTTCAAGCATGGCAAGATCGGCAAGACCTACTGGACCGTGGTCGAGGGCGGTCCTGCCGAGGACGAAGGCACGATCGACATGCCGCTCGGCCGGCTCAATGCCGAGCGCGGCTGGTGGCAGAAGCCGGACCCGGACGGGCAAACGGCGGTGACCAATTGGAAGGTGATGGGCCGGGGCGCGGGTATTACCTGGCTCGCCATGGAACCCGTCACCGGGCGCACCCATCAATTGCGCGTGCATTCGGCGGCGACTGGCTGGCCGATCGTCGGTGATAACATTTACGGCAACGGCCCGCGCTTCGGCGAGCCGCGCCTGCATCTGCATTCCCGCGAGATCGTCGTGCCGATCTCCCGGAACAAGGAGCCGGTCCGCGTGGTGGCCCCGGCGCCGGCCCATATGCACGAGCGGCTCAGCGCCTGCGGGTGGAATGGGGAGTAGGTGCCGCTGTCATTCACCTCTCCCGCAAGCGGGAGAGGGAGCCCACCTCCTTCGTGGTGTGATGTCATGACAGTACCGCGCATGGTTTACGAAACGTTCAGCGCTCGCCGCTAATGCTAGCGGTTGCTTAGAACAAGCTTCCGTAATCCCGCTCAGGACGAGCAGCGCGTGATGCCAAAGGCCCAGCTATCGATCATCAACGAGGTCGAATCCGCGATTCGCTTCGGCTCGGCGGAAAAGGGGCTGGAAACCGCCCGGCGCGTCACCGACCTGTTCCTGTCCTCCGCCGGCAGCTTCAACGACGAACAGATCGCGCTGTTCGACGACGTGCTCGAACGCCTGATCGGCACCATCGAGCTGCGCGCGATCGCCGACATGGGCGCGCGCGTCGCGCTCGCCGAGATCAGCGCGCAGCTCGCGCCGATCGCGCAGGCGCCGCCCTCCGTCATCCGCCGCCTCGCCAACAATGACGAGATCCGCATTGCCGGTCCCGTGCTGCAGGAATCGGCACGCCTCGACGATGGCGAGCTGGTGAAGATCGCCGCGACCAAGGGCGAGCCGCATCTGCTCGCGGTCGCCGGCCGCTGGTGGCTGAAGGAGATCGTCACCGACGCGCTGCTGGCGCGCCGCTATCCGAGCGTCAGCCGCAAGCTCGCCGCCAACCCCGGTGCACGCGTCTCGGGAGGCGGATTTGCCGTCATCGTCGGACAGGCCGAGTCCGATCCGGACCTGGCCGTGAGCGTCGGCGTGCGCGTCGATTTGCCGTCGGAGCTGCGCCGGCAATTGCTGCGCTCGGCGACGGATACCGTTCGCACACGATTATTGTCGCGCGCGCCGCCGCATCTGTTCGAGGAGATCCAGAGCGCGATTGCAGCCGTCAGTGTCGGCGTCGAGCGCGAGATGTCGAGCATTCGCGACTTCGAAGGCGCCAAACGCGCCATCGCGGGTCTCAAGGCGACCGGCCAACTCAGCGAAGCGACGCTGCTCGGCTTCGCCACGCAGCGACGGTATGAGGAGACCGTGGCGGCACTGGCGGTGCTGGCCGGCTCCACCATCGAGGTCATCCGCCCGCTGATGCAAAGCCTGCGCGACGACGGCCTGCTGGTGCCGTGCCGCGCGGCGCAGCTCAGTTGGGAAACGACCGCCGCCGTGCTGGGGAGCCGTTACGCCACCGGCGCGATGAAGCCAGCGGATCTCGCCAAAGCAAGGGGCCACTACGCCCGCATGACACCCGAGAATGCACTCCGGACGCTGCGGTTCTGGCAGGTAAGGGCGTTGTAGGGCGCGCATTTAGGCAGGCTGCGCCCACATCTTCGGTGTCGTCCTGGCTTTCGCCAGGACGACCTTGGGGTAAAGCCAGCGCTTCGGCAGCTAGACCGTGAGCCGCTCGCCATCACTGCCACGAATCCTTAGCGGCACCACACTCCCCACGCGCCCGCCCGCAATCGCCACCGGCAGATAATGCTCCGTGCGGCCCTGGCCCTCGCTCTCGACCAGCACCTCGCGCGTCGCGCCGATCTCGGTCTGGAGCCGCCGTCGCAACGCCTCCTCACCAGCCGCACGGAGCCGCTTCGCACGCTCCTTGATCACGGCACCCGTGACCTGCGGCATGCGCGCGGCAGGCGTGCCGGGGCGCGGGGAATAGGGGAAGACGTGCAGGAAGGTGAGGCCACATTCGTCGACGAGATCGAGCGAGCGCGAGAACATCTCCTCCGTCTCGGTCGGGAAGCCCGCGATGATGTCGGCGCCGAACGCGATGTCCGGCCGCAGGCGGCGCACGTGCTCGCAGAACGCGATCGCATGTTCGCGCGAATGACGCCGCTTCATGCGCTTCAAAATCATGTCGTCGCCGGACTGCAGCGACAGATGCAGATGCGGCATCAGCCGTGCGTCGTCGGCGATGGCGTCGAGCAGATCGCTATCCGCCTCGATCGAATCGATCGAGGAGATCCGCAGCCGCTTCAGCTCCGGCACGTGCCGTAAAATCTGCTTCGTCAGCATCCCGAGCTTCGGCGCGCCCGGCAGATCGGCGCCATAGCTCGTGAGATCGACGCCGGTGAGCACGATCTCGGCATGACCACGCTGAGCAAGCGCCCGCACCTGGTCGACCACGGCGCCCATCGGCACCGAGCGTGAATTGCCGCGACCATAGGGAATGATGCAGAAGGTGCAGCGATGGTCGCAGCCGTTCTGCACCTGCACGAACACGCGCGGCAGACCGGCGGCAAAGCCGTCGATCAGATGCGGCGCCATCTCCTTGACCGCCATGATGTCGCTGACGGCGATCTTCTCACTCGCGCCGATGTCGAACGCGTCGCGCGCCTCGCGCCAGGCGGACGCGCGCATCTTGTCGTCATTGCCGACGACGCGATCGACCTCCGCCATACCGGCAAACATATCGCTTTGCGTCTGCGCCGCGCAGCCGGTGACGACGATGCGCGCCTCGGGCCGCTCGCGCTTCAATCTGCGGATCGACTGCCTCGCCTGCGCCACGGCCTCGTTGGTGACCGCGCAGCTGTTGATGACGATGGTATCGAAAAGGCCCGCGCCTTCGGCCTCGCGGCGGATCACCTCAGCCTCGAACGCATTGAGGCGGCAGCCGAAGGTGACGACGTCGACAGCCATTACCCGACCGGCGCGAACAGCGCCGGATTGAAGGTGCCCTCATATTCGAAGGTCGCCGTGCCCGTCATCAGCACGTGGTCGTCGCGCTCGCGCCATTCGATGCCGAGCTTGCCGCCGGGCAGCGTGATCTCGACGATGCGGTTGGCGCGCTTCAGGCGCGCCGCCGCGACCGCGGTCGCGCAGGCCCCCGAACCGCAAGCCTTGGTGAGGCCGGCGCCGCGTTCCCAGGTGCGGATCGTGATGTGATCGCGATCGACGATATCGGCGAGCGTGATGTTGGCGCGCTCGGGGAAGATCGGATGATTTTCCAGCAGCGGACCAAAGCGCTCGAGATCATAGGCATTGACGTCGTCGACCCAGAAGATCGCGTGCGGATTGCCCATGCTCACCACGGAGGGCGAATGCAGGATCGGATTGTCGATCGGCCCGATCTGCAATTCGATGTAGCGGGTGTCGCGAAACTCTTCCGCGAGCGGAATGTCCTGCCAGCCGAACTTGGGCGCGCCCATGTCGACGGTATAGAGATCGGGCGCCGGGCCCTGCCAGCAATTGAGCAGGCCTGCGCGGGTCTCGAACGTCGCCGCGGTCTGCCCGGTCTTCTCGAAGATCCGGCGCACCACGCAGCGCATGCCGTTGCCGCAGGCGCCGGCTTCCGAGCCGTCATTGTTGTAGATGCTGATGAAGGCTTCGGTGCCGTCCAGGCGCGGCTTCTGCAGCACCATGAGCTGGTCGTAGGGCACGCCGCCCTGCGCCGACGCCACCGCGCGGGCGTCGGCCGGCGTGACCGGGGACGCGGCATCGCGCATGTCGACAACGACGATCTCGTTGCCGATGCCATTCATCTTGGCAAATGCGTGGTTGGCCAGCGCGCTCATGAAAATTCCCGATTTTCGCCCGCCTTATATGGCGATCCTTGGCGGCTTGACCAGTGATTTGCTGCGGAGGGCCAAGACGTATCTGCCATGACGCATCTGTCATGGGACGAATTCGGCGCTCGCGTGTTAGAACGGCGGCATTCGCGCAAACCGGGACGCGCGGCATGGCGCAAAGCCAAGTTTGAGGCCTTGAGGGCGCAAGGCCTTGGCAGGTCAAGACCTTGGCGGATAAGCTCTTGGGGAGAATGGTAATGAATCGTTTTTGTCGTCTCGCTCTGGTCGCGCTGATCCCGGCAGCCGCCATGTCGTTTGGCCTGTCTGCCGCCTCGGCACAAACCCCAAGCCCGGCACCGGCCGCATCGGCCAGTCCTTCCCCGGCGCCATCGGCTTCGCCCGCCCCGGCTGCAAGCGCCTCGCCCGCCCCTGCGGCAACGCCTTCGCCGGCCCCGGCGGCCAGCGCCTCACCCTCGCCCAGTCCGACGGCAGCGCCGCCGGCCGCGTCCGCCTCCCCGGCCCCGGTGCAGACCGCCGATCCTTTCGGCCAGGAGACCACGCTCGAGGCGAAGAAGGTCGTGATGGTCAAGGGTACTGCCAATTGGGATTCGGCCTTCGACACCCTGATCGATGCCTTCAAGGCGGTGACCGCGCTGCTTGACAAGCAGGGCATCAAGCCCGCGGGCAATCCGATGATCGTCTACACCTCGACGGATGATACCGGCTTCACCTTCCTCGCCGAGATCCCGGTCGATCAGGATCTCAAGAACCTGCCCAAGGACATGAGCATGGGCAAATCGCCGGAGGGCAAGGCGCTCAAGTTTGTCCATCGCGGTTCCTACGACAACATGGACAACACCTATGAGGCGATCACCAATCACCTCGACGACAAGAAGCTGGAAGCCAAGGACACCTTCATCGAGGAGTACCTCACCGATCCCCTGAAGACGGCCGAGGACAAGCTCGTGATCAATGTCTACGTACCCTTGAAGTGAGACCAATGAAAAAGCCCGCCGCGCTGACCTCCGTCCTTGCCACCGCCCTTGCCACCATGCTGCTCGCCGCGCCGGCGCGCGCCGACGATTTTCCAGCCGCGATCTCGGTCAGCGGCGAAGCCACGGTGTCTGCGGCCCCTGACCTCGCGCAGCTCGACGCCGGCGTCGCCAACGACGCCAAGACGGCGAAGGAGGCTTCCGACGCCAACAACGCCGCGATGGGCAAGGTGCTGCTGGCGCTGAAGGGCGCCGGCATCGACGAGAAGGACTATCAGACCTCGCGGCTGTCGCTGCAGCCGCAATATGCGCCGAACCGCTCCAGCGGCGCCTCGCCCGTAGTCAGCTTCCGCGCCAGCAACCGCGTCACGGTGAAGATTCGCGACGTGACCAAGGCCGCAGGCATCATCGACACGCTGGTCAGCGCCGGCGCCAATGACATCGGCAACATCTCCTTCGAGGTGACGCAGGCCTCGAAGCTGCTCGACGGCGCCCGCGAGCAGGCCGTGGCCGATGCCCGCCGCAAGGCCGAGATCTACGCCAAGGCCGCCGGCGTCGCCTTGGGTGCGCCGCTCAGCGTCTCCGAAGGCGGCGGCCCAGTGCCGCTGTTCAAGGGCCGGATGGCGACAGCGCCGATGGCCGCAGCGTCAGCCGCCGTTGCGCCCGGCGAGGAAACACTGTCGGTGACGGTGAATGTGAGCTGGTCGATCAGGCCGGCACAGTAAAGCAGGGCTGCGCTGTAAGAGGCACTCTGCTGCAACAATAAAGGTGTCGTCCCGGCGAAGGCCGGGACGACGAGTTTTTGCGTGGATCGACCTAAATCTCCACCACCTGCCCCGGCTGCATCGCCACGAACCGCTCCTGCGGAATCTTTGCCGCATCGAGCGCCTCGACCAGCGCCTTCGCGGGCGCGTCGATCGCTTCATCGGTGAGCTGGAACGTCCCATGATGATGCCCGAGCGCGGCCTGCGCGCCGCAATCGAGCAATGCCTTCACCGCGTCCTCCGGGTTCATGTGCTGGTCGCGCATGAACCAACGCGGCTCGTAGGCGCCGATGGGGAGGATCGCCAGACGTAGCGGCCCGTGCGCTTGGGCGACGCGGCGAAAGTGTTTGCCCTCGCCATAGCCGGAATCGCAGACGACGTAGATCTTCCCCGCCGGCGTCTCCAGCACAAAACTCGCCCACAGCGCCTTGTTGCGGTCGAACATGCCGCGCGCCGACCAGTGCCGGGTCGGCACCAGCGTCACGGCGAGGCCGCCGCGGAGCTCGACGCGGTCATGCCAGTCGAAGGCCTCCACCTTGATCGTGGGATCGGCACCGCGCATCGTCAGGTCATTGCCGAGCGGCGTGACCACGCGCGGGGCGAAATTCTTGGCGAGCCGCGACAGCGTCGCGATGTCCAGATGATCGTAGTGGCCGTGCGAGACCAGCACGACGTCGATCTTCGGCAGCTTGTCGAAGGCGATGCCGGGATCGTTATGCCGCTTCGGTCCGGCAAAGCCGACAGGCGAGACCCGCATCGACCAGACGGGGTCCACGAGAATGTTGAGGCCGGCGGTCTGGATCAGCCAGCTTGCATGGCCAACGAAGGAGAGCCGCACCTTGTCGCCGTCGACGCGCGCGGGCGGGGTATCGGCGTGAGGGCTCGGCACCCAGTCCGGCCAGGTCTCGCGCTTCCGCCCGCCGCCGAACTGCCAGCGGAACACTTCACCCAGCGATTTCGGCGGTACACCGTCGGGATCAAAGAAGTGCAGGCCGTCGAAATGGTCCGAGACGGGTCCGTCGTAGGTTTTCATGCGGGACATCCAAAGGGGGACACCGACCAGCGCGCCCGCCCCGGCCAGCAGTCCAAACAGGCGGCGACGGGTGATCGGCACGGCGGCTTCAGGGATGATAGCGGAGGGAGTTCATCACCGGCTATATGGGCGGGCCCGCAGAAAAAGGAACCCATCGCCGGAAGTCTTATATTTTCAATGGCTTGCCCTACAAAATGCGCACCGGCAGCCTAACTTTCCTTGACTTTTGGGCGTGAGCGGCGTTTAACCCCGCCACTTTCTCGGAAAGGCTTTCTTTTCGACCCGCCGACTGGTCCTAGAGGCCAGAGGTCAACGCCCGACAGCGCTGTGCGCCCTCGGGCGTAAAGGTGTTTGGACGACCCTCATCCTGAGGAGCCGCGAAGCGGCGTCTCGAAGGATGGGGCCACGACGGCACCCTTCGAGACGCAGGCTTTGCCTGCTCCTCAGGGTGAGGGCAAGAACAGGACAACGGTATTGTTCGACAATCTGTCGGAAAGGCTTGGCGGCATCCTCGATCGTCTGACGGGGCGCGGTGCGCTGACCGAAAAGGACGTCGACGCCGCGATGCGCGAGGTGCGCCGCGCGCTGCTCGAAGCCGACGTTGCGCTCGAAGTGGTGCGCAGCTTCACCGAACGCGTGCGCGAGCAGGCGATCGGCGTCACCGTCGTGAAGTCGGTGACGCCCGGCCAGATGGTGGTCAAGATCGTCCATGACGAGCTCATCAACACGCTCGGCGCGGAAGGGCAGACCATCGACGTGAATTCGGTGCCGCCGGTGCCGATCATGATGGTCGGCCTGCAAGGCTCCGGCAAAACCACCACCACCGCAAAGCTCGCCCGCCGCCTCGTCCAGCGTGACAAGCGCAAGGTGCTGATGGCCTCGCTCGACGTCTATCGCCCGGCGGCGATGGAGCAGCTTGCCGTGCTCGGCCGCGATCTCGACATTCCGACCCTGCCGATCGTTGCCGGCCAGCAGCCGCCGCAGATTGCGAAGCGCGCGCTGGAGGCCGGCAAGCTCGGCGGCTACGACATCGTGCTGCTCGACACCGCCGGCCGCACCACGCTCGACGAAGAGATGATGGCGGAGGCGGCCGCGATCAAAGCCGCCGCCAACCCGCATGAAGTGCTGCTGGTCGCGGATAGCCTCACCGGCCAGGACGCCGTCAACCTCGCCCGCTCGTTCGATCAGCGCGTGGGACTGACCGGCATCGTGCTGACCCGCGTCGACGGCGACGGCCGCGGCGGCGCCGCGCTGTCGATGCGCGCCGTCACCGGCAAGCCGATCAAGCTGATCGGCACCGGGGAAAAGACCGACGCGCTGGAGGATTTCCATCCCGACCGTATCGCCGGCCGTATCCTCGGCATGGGCGACGTGGTGTCGCTGGTCGAACGGGCTGCCGCCAACATCGACGCCGAAAAGGCCGCGCGCACTGCCGAGCGCATGCGCAAGGGGCAGTTCGACCTCAACGACATGCGCGAGCAGCTGTTGCAGATGGCGAACATGGGCGGCATCAGCGGCCTCATGGGCATGATGCCCGGCATCTCCAAGATGAAGAACCAGATCGCGGCCGCAGGGATCGACGACAGGATCCTGAAGCGCCAGGTCGCGATCATCGATTCCATGACGCGCGACGAGCGCCGGCACCCCGACCTGCTCAAGGCCAGCCGCAAGAAACGTATCGCCGCAGGTTCCGGACAGAGCGTCGAGCACGTCAACAAGCTCTTGAAGATGCACCGGAACATGGCCGACGTGATGAAGGCCATGGGCTCGGGCAAGCGCGGCCCGCTCGCCGGCATCGCGCAGGCGATGGGCTTTGGCGGCGGCATGAAGATGCCCTCGCCGGAAGAGATGAAGGCGCTGCAGGAAAAGATGCAGAGCGGCGGCGGACAGGGTCTGCCCAACCTGCCGAAGGATTTGCCGGCTGGTCTTCGCACCGGTCTGCCGAACGTTCCTGGTCTGACCGGGCTGAGCGGCAAGCCGATGCTGCCGGGCCTCGGCGGATTTCCGGGCAAGAAGAAATGAGGAATTCGTCGCGGGGGATCGCAAGCGTCCCGCGCAACGCGGAATACCAATCAACCGAACAAAACGTACTTTGAAGGAGAACTAGATGTCAGTCGTTATCCGCCTCGCTCGCGCAGGCACCAAGAAGCGCCCGGTCTATCACGTCGTCGTCGCCGACTCGCGCTTCCCGCGCGATGGCCGTTTCATCGAGCGTCTCGGCTATTTCAACCCGCTGCTGCCGAAGGACAACGAGACCCGCCTCAAGCTCGACATGGACAAGGTGAAGGCCTGGCTCGCCAAGGGCGCCCAGCCGTCGGACCGCGTGATGCGTTTCCTCGACGCCGCCGGCGTCAAGAAGCGCGAAGCACGCAGCAACCCGCAGAAGGCCGTGCCGCGCAAGGAGCGCAAGGCGCAGGCCGAAGCCGCCGCGAAGGCGTAAGCCGCTTCGATGGCCGGGCCTTCATGCTTCGAGACGCGCGGCTTGTGCCACGCTCCTCAGCATGAGGGTCTATCTCCTCATCCTGATCAGCACGCACACCCGAGCAGGCCGAGCGTAAGCGAGGCCGTCGCGAACGGTGCAAACGAAGCGTGCGTCTCGAAGGGTGAGGCCACCTGATGTCTCAGCTCGTTTGCGTCGCGCGGATCGGCGCCGCGCATGGTGTGCGCGGCGCGGTCAAACTGTGGACCTTCACCGAAGATCCCTTTGCCGTGCGGCGCTATGGTCCGCTCGTCACCCAGGACGGCAAGCGCCAGTTCGAGGTCGCGCAGGCCCGTGAAGCCAAGGATCATCTGGTCGCGACGTTCAAGGGCGTCACGACCCGCGATGAAGCCGAGCGGCTCAACGGCATCGAACTCTACGTCGCGCGCGAAAAACTGCCCGCGACCGACGAGGACGAATATTACCACACCGATTTGATCGGGCTCGCCGCCGTCACCACGACCGGCGACGCGCTCGGCCGTGTCGTCGCAGTCCATAATTTTGGCGCCGGCGACATCATCGAGATCGCCCCGCCGACAGGTACGACGCTGCTGCTGCCGTTCTCCAACGCGGTGGTGCCGGAGGTCAACGTCGCGGGTGGACGCGTCGTGATCGCGCTGCCGCAGGAGATCGAGGACGAGCCGTCGCCGTCATGACATGACGACGACGACGGACCGCCGATTGTCCTCACAAAATCGAGATTTGCGTTTGGTTCCGGGCTCGTTCACGCTCGGGTTGCACCCCTCCTCTCGACGATTCCTGAACATCCGGAGATACAAATGTTGCGGCGCTGTCTTCTGGCAACGATCGGCCTGCTTGCGTGCGCGAGCGTGGTAGCGGCGCAGACGCCGGCGAGCCAGCCGCCTGCTGACGCATCCACGGAGACCCCCGAGCAGCAAGAGCCGCGGACAGGCGATCGCTGGACCTACGAGGTTCGCGATGAGATCACCGGCGAGCTGAAATCGACCGTCACCCAAACCATCACCGATGTATCTCCCGCTGAAATCGGTATCCGCCTGACCTTTCTCGGAAAACCGGGTATCGGCTTCCAGACGTTCGATCATTCCTGGAATTCCATCAACACCGGCACATGGAAATTTACCCCAAACGACGGCACGGGCATCAAGACCCCGCTTGAGGTCGGCAAGTCCTGGTCCGTCAGATCGACTGACTTCAACAGCGGTAGCGGCGCCAGCCTGAAGCGCTCGGTCACATCGAAGGTCACTGCCAAGGAAAGCATTACGACGCGCGCCGGCACGTTCGAGACGTACAAGATTGAAACCTCGATCGACATGCAAAACGCCAATGATCCGACCAAGAAGTTTCAGAGCAGCCAGCAGACCTGGTACGCGCCGACCGTCGATCATTGGGTGAAGCGTACCTGGGTCAGCAAATCGGAGGGCAGGGTCAGCGACAAGGGATCGGTCGAGCTGATCGAATATGGCCGCCGCTAGTCGTCGGCCCAGGCGTTCCGATCACTGTCGCTGGAGATACCGATGTCTCGTTGCGCCGCCGTGGCAACGATTTGCTTGCTCGCGAGCGTTCCCTGGGCACGGGCCGCCGAGGGCGGCGCGCCGCCTGCTCCTGCAAAACCGGGCGAAGCAAAGCCGATCATTTCAATGGAAGAGCCGATGCCGGGCGACTTCTGGGCGTACGACGTGAGGGACGAAATCGGCGGAACGTCTACAGTCCGCCGGTTTGTCGTCACCGACGTAACTTCCGGCGAGATTCGCATCCAACTCGCTACCGGAGGCGGGAACGGCGATCGGCTTAATGTCTATGACCGGTCATGGAATCTGAAGAGCACGGGCCCTTGGAAATATCAGCCGATTGACGGCTCCGGAATTCGCACACCGCTGAAGGTTGGCTCTGCCTGGAGTGTCACCGCAGACGACGTCAACTCGCAAAACGGCAGCATCTTCAGACGCTCCGTCAATTCAAAAGTCACCGGTCAGGAAACCATCACCACCAAGGCCGGCACGTTCGACACGTTCAAGATCGAAACGGTCGTCTCCAGGCAATCGACCAACGATCCGTCCAACAAGGGCGAGATCACGGCGCAGACTTGGTATGCCCCGGCGATCGATCACTGGGTCAAGCGCAGCTTCGTGTCCCGGGCCAATAACCACTTGGTCAACAGCAGCACGAGCGAACTCGTCGAATATGGCCGCAAGAAATAACTGCGTTCGCCGGAGTTTCTCGCAGAGAGGCGCCTAGCAGGCCCTCGACCTGAGACGTGCGATGCCCTAACCAGCGGCATGACCACCCAAGCCCCGATCTGGCGAGCAACCGTCCTCACCCTGTTTCCCGAGATGTTTCCGGGGCCGCTCGGGGTGAGCCTGGCTGGCCGCGCGCTCGGGTCCGGGCTCTGGGAGCTCGAGGCGCGGGACATCCGCGCCTCGGCAACCGACCGCCACCGCAGCGTCGACGACACGCCGGCCGGCGGCGGCCCGGGCATGGTGCTGCGGGCTGACATTCTGGCGGCCGCCATCGATGCCGCGGAGGTCGGTCCGGAGCGGCCCCGTCTCTTGATGAGCCCCCGCGGTCGGCCATTGACCCAGGTCCGCGTCGCCGAGCTCGCCCAAGGTCCTGGTCCCCTGATCGTCTGCGGGCGGTTCGAGGGGGTCGACCAGCGGGTGATCGACGGACGGGGCCTGGAGGAGGTCTCGATCGGCGACTACGTGCTCTCCGGCGGGGAAATCGCAGCCCTGGCGCTGATTGACGCCTGCGTCCGGCTGCTGCCGGGGGTCATGGGCAAGGAGGCCTCCGGAGCCGAGGAAAGCTTTTCCGAGGGCCTCCTGGAATACCCTCAATACACCCGTCCGCAGCTCTTCGAGGGGGTTCCGATACCGCAGGTCCTGATCTCCGGCGACCATGCCAAGGTCGCTGCCTGGCGAAGGGCGGAATCCGAGGCCCTGACGGCGGCCCGGCGGCCGGATTTGTGGGCCCAGGTCCCGGGCAAAGTCCCGAATCGGGCCAGTCGCCAAAAAACGCCAAAAAACAAGACAGACGGGTGACAAACGCTTCGGCTTGCCTTATAGGAGCGGCCAAATCCGCAATGGCTGGATAGACGAATTTTGCGCAGCCCCCGTCCTGCGGCTGGGCGCGCCGATGGAGATTTACCCATGAACCTGATCAAGCAGCTCGAAAAAGAGCAATTCGACAAGCTCTCCGCTGGCAAGGACATCCCGGAGTTCGCGCCCGGCGACACTGTGATCGTCAACGTGAAGGTCGTCGAAGGCGAGCGCACCCGCGTGCAGGCCTATGAGGGCGTTTGCATCGCGCGGTCCGGTGGCGGCCTCAACGAGAGCTTCACCGTGCGCAAGATTTCGTACGGCGAGGGTGTCGAGCGCGTGTTCCCGCTGCTCTCCCCGATGATCGATTCGATCAAGGTGGTGCGTCGCGGCAAGGTGCGTCGCGCCAAGCTCTATTACCTCCGCAACCTCCGCGGCAAGTCCGCCCGCATCGTCGAGAAGCAGGACCGCGCGACTGCCGTCGGCGAGTAATCTTCGCCACCAGGCAAGTTTCGAAAAGCGCGGGGCTCGGCTCCGCGCTTTTTTGTTGCGCTCGTGCCGCCGACACAGATGTCGAACCTCATCCTGAGGAGCGCGGAACGCGCGTCTCGAAGGATGAAGGCCCGGCCGGTGGCCTCGCCCTTCGAGACGCGCGCCAAGAGCGCGCTCCTCAGGGTGAGGGTCATGTCCTGACCGCGCATTGAAACCACTCGCGATTCCAATTCGGCCTGCTATATATTCTTGGAATGTTTCCAGATCCGACCAGCCTCGCCCCCGTCAAGCGCATCGTCATCGACGATCGCTCGCGGCTGCCTGGCCGGTTCTTCGGACGCTTTGCGACCTCGGCAACGTCAGAGCTTAGCCGCGCAGCTTAATCGCTGCGCTGAAGACGTTTTTGTTGCCCCGCGCGCCACCCGCGCACATCCGCTACACAACATTCCCGGAGCTGACGCTCATGTCCAAGCCGACCACATTGTACGACAAGATCTGGAACGACCATCTGGTGCACGAAGCCGACGATGGCACCTGCCTGCTCTATATCGACCGCCACCTGGTGCACGAGGTGACCTCGCCGCAGGCGTTCGAAGGCCTGCGCGCGACCGGGCGCAAGGTCCATGCGCCAGAGAAGACGCTCGCCGTCGTCGACCACAACGTGCCGACCACCGACCGCAGCAAGCCGAATCCCGACCCTGAAAGCATCGAGCAGATCAAGGCGCTGGCGGAGAACGCCAAGGAATTCGGCATCGAATATTACAACGAGTTCGACAAGCGCCAGGGCATCGTCCACGTCATCGGCCCGGAGCAGGGCTTTACGCTGCCCGGCACCACCATCGTCTGCGGTGACAGCCACACCTCGACGCATGGCGCGTTCGGCGCGCTCGCGCACGGCATCGGCACGAGCGAGGTCGAGCACGTGCTGGCGACGCAGACGCTGATCCAGAAGAAGGCGAAGAACATGCGCGTCACCGTCGACGGCAAATTGCCGGAGGGCGTGACGGGTAAGGACATCATTCTCGCGATCATCGGCGAGATCGGCACCGCGGGCGGCACCGGCTACGTGCTGGAATATGCCGGCGATGCGATCCGGGCGCTGTCGATGGAAGGCCGCATGACGGTCTGCAACATGTCGATCGAAGGCGGCGCTCGCGCCGGCCTCGTTGCGCCGGACCAGAAGGCCTACGACTTCCTGCGCGATCGCCCGAAGGCTCCGAAGGGCGCAGCCTGGGATGAAGCGATGCGCTACTGGGAGAAGCTGCGCTCCGACGAGGGCGCGCATTTCGACCATGAGCTGCGGCTGGACGCCGCAAAGCTGCCGCCGATCGTGACCTGGGGCACAAGCCCCGAGGACGTCATCTCGGTGACCGGCTTCGTGCCCGACCCCGACAAGATCGCGGACGAGGCCAAGCGCATCTCCAAGCACCGCGCGCTGAAGTACATGGGCCTGACCGCAGGCACGAAGATCACCGACATCAAGCTCGATCGCGTCTTCATCGGCTCCTGCACTAACGGCCGCATCGAAGACCTGCGCGCCGCCGCGAAGATCGCGGAAGGCAAGCAGGTCTCCGGCCACGTCAACGCCATGGTCGTACCGGGCTCCGGCATCGTGAAGGAGCAGGCCGAAGCCGAAGGTCTCGACAAGATCTTCATCAAGGCCGGCTTCGAATGGCGCGAGCCGGGCTGCTCGATGTGCCTCGCCATGAACCCGGACAAGCTGAAGCCGGAGGAGCGCTGCGCCTCGACCTCGAACCGCAACTTCGAAGGCCGCCAGGGCTTCAAGGGCCGCACCCACCTCGTCTCGCCGGCGATGGCAGCGGCCGCGGCGATCGCGGGCCACTTCGTCGACGTCAGGGACTGGCGGTAAGCCGCTTCCTGCAATTGTAGCGAACGCGGCAAACCGCCGTTAATCGGCATCGCCCACATTGCGTCCTCGCGGCACTTTCGCGAGGACGCGCGCCATGGCCAACAAGCCTGAATATGTCGATCTGATCAGCGAGGCGACACGCCAGAACCGGCGGCGCGCGGCGCCATTGCGTATCGTCGCCAAGCCTGAGGCCGAGGAGACGTCAAAGCTCAGCCGCTGGCCGCCGGCGATGTTGCGGCAGTGGAAGCTCGAGACCCTGACGCGCTGGAAGCCGGCGTCGTGGAAGCTGAAGGATTGGCTCTGAGCCACGTTCTCCGTCATGCCCGGGCTTGTCCCGGGCATCCACGCACTTCGGAGCCCGAGGCAAAGACGTGGATGGCCGGGACGAAGCCCGGCCATGACGCAAACGGTTAGAGTTCGGTCGCTCTCACATCACCAATAGCGGTACGGATGGTGCCAGCGGTGCCAATGGTGCCAGCGGCAGATGCGGCGCGGGCCGTAATAGGTCCAGATGATCCGGCAGCGGCGCGGATAGTGGTAATAGGGATAATAGCCGCCGTAATAGTAGCGCCGGTGGAAGTGGCGATAGCCGTAATAGGGACGATAGCCCCAATGGCGGTGATATCCGCCGTAGCGGTGAAAGCCGCCGTAGCGAATGCCGCCGCCGTGAAAGGCCGGCGCGGCGCGGAAGCCACCGACATGACCGGCACGAAATCCACCACCGCGGAAGCCACCGAAATGTCCGCCGCCACCACGGAAACCGCCACCGCCATGAAAACCTCCACCATGTCCACCACCGCCGCCGTGGCGCACCTGGGTGACGAGGTCGTCGGTCGCAGCCTTCGCTGCCGGTGAGCTCGCCGGATTGATCAGGGTCAGCGCTTCGGCGCGACGCGCGGTCCCCGTCGACATCATCAACGTTGCAACGGCTGCAAGCCCGAGCAAGCGCATCGGGCTTGCTCGAAGACCCGAAGTCCTCAACATGGAATTCTTCCTGAATCCGGCCAGCGACGCCTGTTCGCGGCGTCATTGCTGTTCAATTGCGGTCGCTCCCGAGATTAAATTAGGGACAGCGACGTGAATGCGTCATGAATGAACGGCGCTCGGTGCATCGCGCCTGCAACGCAGCGCCGCGAGACAGCCGCGAGACAATGGAGTTCACTAGAGATGACCGTTTACGCGATCGCACAACTGAAGATGACGGACCGCGCGGCCTATGACCGCTATCAGGCGCGGTTCTTCGACGTGTTCAGGAAATTCAATGGACGTCTCCTCGCAGCCGATGAACAGCCGCGCGTACTTGAAGGCGCATGGCCGTTCGACAAGCTGGTGATGATGTCGTTTCCCGACGAGGCCGCTTTTCTCGCCTTCTCGAACGCGCCCGACTATCTCGATATCTCACGCGATCGCACGGCAGGCGCGCAGGCGACCGTTCTGCTGGTCAAGGGTTTTACGCCCGCCATCTAGCGCGGCGACATCACCACCACGGCCCAAAGCCGAACACGAAGGGAAAGGGCACCGAGTAAGGATAGGGCCGATAGTACACAGGCCGCGCGTAGTAACGTGGTTCATATGGCACATAGCGGCGCGCTACATCATGGTGTTGCGCGTGCCGCGTTGCACCGAAAATCGCTGTCCCCGCCGAGGCCGCCGGCTTCGCCACAGGCTGAGCGACGGACTCGCTCGGCGATCCGGCAGTCATCGCAACAGCAACGGCCAGTCCGATCCACTTCATCATGGCGACCTCCGCTCTCAGCATGCGGGCATCGCAAGGCCGTCTGCAAGCAAAAACAGGCCCGGAAATCCGGGCCTGTCCGCGCCTCAAAGGCTATCGCCAGTGGCGATGATGGTGATGGTGACGATGCCAGCGGTGCCACCAGTGATGACGAGGATGCCAGCCATGTCCGTGATGCCAGTGCACTTCGGTCGTGGGCTTGGCAACATCCTGCACCGACTGTGCGGCGCCCGGATTGATCAGCGACACGGCCTGCGCGCGTTCGACCGGCGCGGCGAGAACGAACATCGCTCCGACGGCTGCGAGGCCGAAAACTTTCATGGACTGCATTTCCAGTGATCTCCTGACATCGTTCCTGCGGTGCGCGCGCTGACCAGACGTTACGGCACGCAGACGACGTTAGGGTCCACAGCCTGAATCGCGTATGAATGAACGCGCCCCGGACATGAATGCGAAGAACACGCGGCAGGTTCCGAATGCCGGCAGAACTTTTCAGGCGGCGCCAAGACCGGCCGTCAGTGACGCGCGCATCTTCTGATCGAGCGAATGCAGGAGATGGTCAATGGCGCGCCAGCCGGATTGAGCGGCGCGCCAGGCGTCAGCCGCGACGCCAGTAGCAGCTCATACGCGGCACGATCACCGTGCCGCTCGGCCGGAATTCCTGGACATAGGTCGCGTTGCATTCGCGGACCGCGTCGGGACCGGGATTGTAGCGCGGATAGACCCGGTTCTCGTCGCCATAATAGTAAGGCTGCACGCGCAGCCGGGTCGGCGGCCGCTTGCGCGGCGGCGGGGCGTCGGGCGCCGCCTGGGCCAAGCGGATTTCGGGACCAGCCGTCTGGGCCTCCGCGCCGGCGCAAAATTGCGAAAACAACCCCATGCAAAGTAGAACCAGTACCGCTGTTCCCGCCCGCATCGTACACCCACCTGAAATATCCCCTTGGTGCGACGTACGCTCTCCGTTTTCGCAGGCAACGTCAACTCTTCGTCCCATCCTATAAAGCGGGATGCATCATCAGGGAACCCGCGCTAAGGAGAGAGCATGTGGACCGACCTGAAAGCGCCCTCGCTGGCCGAGATGGAGACGATGGCGCATGACATTTTCGAGCATCTGCCGGCGCACTTTCGCAAGCTCTGCGAAGGCGTGATCATCCGGGTCGACGACTTCCCGACCGACGAGGTCCTGGACGAGATGGAGTGCGAGAGCGAGTTCGACCTGCTCGGCCTGTTCCAGGGCGTCGGCCTGCCCCAGCAGAGTTTTGGCGACGTGGCGCGGCTGCCCAACATGGTCTGGCTCTACCGCCGTCCGATCCTGGACTATTGGGCCGAGCATGACGAGACGATCGGCCATATCGTCCGCCACGTCCTGATCCACGAAATCGGCCACCATTTCGGCCTCTCGGACGACGATATGGCGGCGATTGAGGCCCAAGCAGATTGATAGTGTCGCCGCAGCGGCGGTGCGCTCCCTACCCCGCTTGCGGGGGGAGGGCTGGGGAGAGGGTGCCTCAGCCATCAAGAACCCCTGGGAGGAGAGAGCCCTCACCCGGCGCTCCGCGCCGACCTCTCCCGCAAGCGGGAGAGGTAAGGCAGATCTGCCGAATTCGGCCTAGGATTTCCGCCCTGATCGGGATAAATACCTGTTCCCCTGACCGACCCGGGAAAGTGCAACCATGGACAAGTTCACCACGCTGGAAGGCGTCGCGGCGCCGCTGAAGATCATCAATGTCGACACCGACATGATCATTCCGAAGCAGTACCTGAAGACCATCAAGCGCACGGGCCTTGGCGAGGGGCTTTTCTCCGAGCAGCGCTACCAGGACGACGGCAGCGAGAACCCGGATTTCGTGCTCAACCAGCCGGCCTATCGCAACGCCAAGGTGCTGGTCGCCGGCGACAATTTCGGCTGCGGCNTCGAGCCGCGAGCACGCGCCCTGGGCGCTGCTCGACTTCGGCATCCGCTGCGTGATCTCGACCTCGTTCGGCGACATCTTCTACAATAACTGCTTCAAGAACGGCATTCTGCCGATCCGCGTCTCCCAGGAAGACCTCGACAAGCTGTTCGACGACGCCGAGCGCGGCGCCAATGCGACGCTGACGATCGACCTGCCGAACCAGGAGATCCGCGGTCCCGACGGCGGCAAGGTGAAGTTCGAGATCGACCCATTCCGCAAGCACTGCCTGATCAACGGTCTCGACGACATCGGTCTCACGATGGAGAAGAAGGCCTCGATCGACACCTACGAGGACAAGCTCAAGCGCGAGCGTGCCTGGGCCTGAGATCAGCTTTTCAGTTCGAGCCCCGGTGCTGCCAGCGCCGGGGCTTTTTCTTTGCCCTCGTTATCCTCCATTTTTTTGAGCATGATCTTCTCGGAAAACCGCTGCACACTTTTCCGGATCATGCTCTAAGCTTCCCCTGATGCTGCCCGAAATCGTCACCTTCTGGCACGGCCCGATGGATGCGCTGCGCCAGACCTGTCTGCGCTCGCAGCTTGCTGCCGGCCACAAGGTTACGGTCTACAGCTTCGATCCCATTCCTGGCCTGCCCTCAGGTGTCGGCAACGCCGATGCCGAAGCGATCCTGCCGTATGCCTTCTCGGAACGGCTGCGGCCGCCGCAGCCTGATGGCAGCTGGCGCGACTGGACCACGCTGCAGTTCAGCGACTTCTTCCGGATGAAGCTGATGGCCAAGAGCCTGGGCCTCTGGCTCGACGCCGACGTACTGCTGCTGAAGCCCGTCGAGATCGATCCGGTGAGGCCCTACTTCGCCTGGGAGCGGCCGCGGCAGCTCGGCAACTCCGTGATCTACCTGCCGGCGGAGCATGGCATCGTCCGCGCCTTCGAAGAGCTGATGGAGCAGGAGGAGCTGACGCCCGACTGGCTCTCGCTGCGCCATCGCATCACGTTTGCGATGCGCCGCTTGCGCGGCGGCTCGAACCGCCTCGCCGACATCCGCGTCGCGATCTTCGGCCCGGCAGCACTCACCGCGCTCGCCCGCCGCACCGGCGAGCTCCGCTGCGCCCTGCCGAAGCAGTCGTTCTACGCCGTGCATGCCGAGCCAAGACTCTTCTTCGAGCCGTCGAGCTATCTCGGCCTCGTTACCAACCCCGATATCATCGGCCTGCACATCTCGCCCAAAGGCCGCGGCGGCCAGTCACCGATTCCAGGCAGCCTGTATGCGTGGGCCGTGGAGCGGTTTCGCTAAGTTGCTCTCATGCCCCGGACGCGACGCAGCATGAAATGATGCGTCGCTGAGCCGGGGCCCAGCAATGCGGCACCATGGGTCCTGGCTCTGCGGCGCAACGCATTGGACGATGCTCCGCATCGCCAAGCGCGCCGCACCGCGTCCGGGACATGAGATTCCAATTTGATCCAGCGCAACGCATTTTCCTGCAGGTCTGCTCTATTCGGCTTCAATCTCACGACTCGAATGGAGGCTCGCATGAGCACCGCAAGCAGGCCATATCCCATCGTCCAGGACCTCATCGAGTCCTTTGCCGGCTGGCTGAAGCATCGCCGCGAGCTGAACGAGATGCGGCAGCTCGATCGCTCCGACTTCAACCGGATTGCAGGCGACCTCAGGATTTCACCTGACGATCTGGAGGAGCTGGTCCGCCACGGCAAGCATGCCGCCGACGAGCTGCCGAAAATGCTGGACCAACTCGGCATCAGCGTGGAGCAACTCGGCCGCGCACAGCCGCTGTTGCTGCGCGACATGGAGCGGGTGTGCGCGCTGTGCAGCCAAAAGGCGCAATGCGACCGCGATCTCGCCGATGGCACCGCGGCGGAGAACTACCACGGCTATTGCGGCAACGCCTCGACGCTGGAGTCGCTCGAGCGCACGCCACACTGACGCGGCGCGACATTTATCACCTCGCTGGCGGCGCTGCATTCGAGACCGCCGCAGCGCCGAAGACACGCGGATCAATCGCGACTGGACGACGCGGCAGCGCGGCGAGGACCGCATGGACATGGATCGCATGCGTCAGCGCCAGATGGGACGCATGATGGACCAGGATGAAGATCGTCAGACCACCGGCCGAAGCTGGCAGCGCGACGATGATGACATGGATCGCGGCCGCCGATATGGCTCTGCGGACCGGAGCGAAGGCCGTTATTACTATGAAGTCCGGCCGCGTGCTCGCGTGAAGATCTGCGTCGAATACGAGAACGGGGACGAGTTCTGCCGGTACCGCGACTAGCTGATACGGTGCGCGCCTGGCCGTTCCCATCGCGGCGACGATTCCGATCGTAGTCAGCAGTCACACCGGCAGGTCAGAAAAATTGCGTTTCTCGGGCACCTCAGCGGCTACCCGATTGCCGGCGGATATCTTCCAAAATACCGCGCATCGCATCGATCTCTTTGCCGAAGCCTGCCCAATCACCGGATTTCAACCGCTCCGTGGCCTGGTTGTAGTGCGTGAGCGCCTCCTGCGCGCGCGCTGCCGCGGAGCCTTCGGTGGGTGTTTCCGCGGTTACACCCGACGCTGCCGCGGAGGGGCCGCTGTCCACGAAGAGTGCCGACAGAGCCTCGGCAAGCGTTTCCTTCATGACGACATGCTCACCATAGGCGGCAATCACCCGCTTGAGCTCCGGCAAATGTCCTTGCTCAGCCCGCAAATACAGCGGCGACACGTAGAGAATCGAATTCTCGATCGGAATCACGAGCAGATTTCCCCGGATCACCCGCGACCCCATCTGGTTCCACAGCGATATCTGCTGGGAGATCTCCGTGTTCTGATGAATTCGCGCCTCGATCTGGAAAGGCCCGTAGACCAGCTTCTCCTTGGGAAATTCGTACACGATCAGCTTGCCATAGCCGGGCTCGTCGCAGCGTGCGGCAAGCCAAGCGATCATGTTGTCGCGACGGCTCGGCACCATCGGGATCATGATGAAGAACTCGGCTTGCGCCTCTCCGGGCAGCCGCATGATGATGTAGTAGGGGGCCATGGTGGTGATGCCGTCCATTGAAGAGACGCCATCACCGGCCGGTTGACGCGGAAACTGCCAGAGGTCCTCCCGGTTATAGAAAACATCGGCAGCTTCCATGTGGTAGGTCTGGAAAAGTCGCGCCTGAATCAGGAAGAGATCTTCGGGATAACGGATGTGCTTCTGAAGATCGGACGGCATGGCCGCGAACGGCTTGAACAGGTCCGGGAAGATTCGCTGATAGGTCGCGGCAACCGGGTCGGCCGGGTCCATCAGGTAAAAATCGACGGTGCCGTTGTAGGCGTCGATCACGACCTTCACCGAATTGCGGATATAGTTGAGGTTGTAGCCGGGCGCAGGCTGTGCGTAAGGAAAGTATTCGCTGGTCGTGTAGGCGTCCTGCATCCAGAACATCCGGCCCTCGCTGACGACCAGATAGGGATCGCGATCGAGAGGGAGGAACGGGGCGATCGTGCCGACCCGCTTCTGAATGTTGCGCCGGATCATGATGCGGCTGTCGTCACCGATGTAGTCTGACAGCAGCAGGTTCACATCGTTGAAATGGTGGGCGAAGATCAGTCTCCGCACCATGCCCGACAGCGGCACGCCGCCGGAGCCATCATAGGATGCGTAGACATTGTCCTTTCCCCTGGGATAGTCGAATTCCGGAACGGTTCCCTTGACGATGACGTAGTCCTCGGTCTGCTGCCCGTAATAGATGCGCGGCTCGCGAATGGCGGGACCTCCGTGCGCGACCGGAGGAATGTCGTGCAGATAGAGAAGCGGAAGGCCTTCACCGCTCTTCTGGGTGACCGGACTCATCACCGCACCATTGCCGTGGGTGAACAGGATGTGGCGGTTGACCCAGGTCTGCGCGTTCGGTGGCAGCAGCGCGGAATTCAACTCGCGGCCTGAAATCATCACGCTTTGATAGGTGTCGCCAAACCAGTAGCGATCGACATCGAGGTCGCGCAGTTTGTAGTAGGTGCGAATCTCCTGCAGTTGCGCGTAGGTGTCGGCCAATGGTTGCCAATCCCACAGCCTTATATTTTCAATGGTGGCTTTGTTGGCCTCGAGTGTCCTGAAGGTCAGGTTCTGTTCCGCAGGGAACGGCTTCGGCACGATCCGATTGAGATTGTAGGCTTCCCGGGTCAGCGCAATGTTGCGCTCCATGTAGGGCCGCTCCCAGTCCAGCTCGTTCGGCCCGACATAGAAGCGCTGAAACACTGCGGGGATGATGCCCGATAGCAGGAGTGCGCCGCCGAACAGCAGCACAATCGCGGCGGTGGGGAGGCGGTAGGTACGCACCCACAGGTTCGCGCATGCCGCCAAAGCGGCGACGATCGAAAGTGCGATCAGCAACCACAGCACCGGCAGTTCCACATTGACGTCTGTGAAGCCTGCGCCGACCACCACGCCGTTGTCGCCGTACAGCAGGAGATAGCGGTCGAGACTGTAGGACCACGCCTTCACGCCAAAGAAAAGGCCGAGAAGCGCCGAACCGTGCGAGATCGCCGCTGGCGATATTTTCTGCACCCGGTCCTCGATGTCGCCGTGCACCCAGTAGATAGACCCGGCGAACAGTGCGCTCATGACGAGCGTCAGCAATGCCCAATTCTTGATGGCCACAAAGGCCGGCAGGGAAAACAGGTAGAATCCGATATCCTTGTCGTACAAGGGATCGTTGGTGCCGTAGGGCACCTGATAGATGAAGCGCAGAAGAGTGCTCCAGTTGCCGACTTCTCCCCAGGCGACAAGCAGAGCGACGAGGCCGCTACTGGCGGCGATCATACTGCGCCACGGCAGCCGCTCGCGCAGGAATTCAAGCGGATCGGGCTGCGCCGCGGCGGCCGCGAGCGGCGGGTCGAAGGCCGCGGGCAACCGGCTTCGGCGCCCGGCAAGGCCTAGTGCAAGGCGCGCGTTCGCCCACAAGATGGCGGCGGTCGCCGCGAAAACGACGAGGAAGACGGCGGCTTTCGCGCCGATTGTGGTCCAGAAGACCTGCGTGTAGCCGATCGACGAGAACCACATCCAGTCGACCAGGAAGTCGCCGACGAGAGCGAGCAGGATCAGGCCGATCGCGGCGATGATGGCCGCGATGATGAATCCCACCACGGCGCTTCGCCCTGGTGCCTTCCGTTCGGGTCCGGAAATCCCGATCGTCATGGTTACATTATAGCAGAACGACGGACGTGGCGCGCCTGTTGCGGGGGGCGCCGCACCTGCTTTTTGCTCCGCACTCCTACAACAGGCGGATACCGGCATCAGGGCGCGCGTCGAACTCGGGAGGACGCGCGAGTTCTTGGAGGGCTGCGCAGCAGATATCTCGGTGAGGTCAGCGGAGGGTCAAGAGCGGCAATGCTCTCGGCAAGCAGAACATCTCCGCTTGGCGTGGGAAAGCGGATATCGCTTTCTCGTATCCGTGCCCTAGCCCTTGCTCATCGCCGCGATCGCATCCGCGATTGCGATCGTGCGCCGCGCCATGTCGGCGTGCAGGCGCTCCACCATCGTACCATCGAGCCGGATCGCGCCGCGCGAGACGTTCTCCGGCAATTCGAACGCCGCGATGATTTTCCGGGCGCGTGCGACTTCCTCCTCGGGCGGCGTGAAGATCGCGTTGCAGGCCTCGATCTGCGACGGATGGATCAGCGTCTTGCCGTCGAAGCCGAGATCGCGGCCCTGCGCGCACTCGGTCGCAAAACCATCCGAATTGTTGATGTCGCTATAGGGGCCGTCGAGAATTTCGAGGCCATGCGCACGCGTCGCCAGGATGCAATGGGTGATCATCGGGATCATCGCGGCGCGGCCGGGCAGCATCCGGATCCGCGTCTCCCGCGAGATGTCGTTCGGTCCGAACACGAAGCCCGACAGCCGCGTCTGCGGATCGCGCCCGGCAGCGGACAGTTCCTCGGCATGCAGCACCGCGCGCGCCGTCTCGATCATGGCCCACACCCTGACCGTCGGCGCCGCGCCAAGCTCGGCGAGGCGCCGGCCGATGGTGTCGAGGTCTTCGACGGTAGAGACCTTTGGAACCAGGATACCGTCCGACGACGCCTTGGCCGCCATCGCGACGTCGTCGGCCCACCAGGGCGTGTCGAGGCCGTTGGTCCGGATCAAGATCTCGCGCCTGCCGAACCCCTTGGCCGCGATCGCAGCGGCAATCTGGTCGCGCGCTACCGCCTTGGCGTCGGGAGCGACGGAATCCTCGAGGTCGAGGATCAGGCCGTCGGCGGACAGATTGCGCGCCTTTTCAAGCGCGCGGGGGTTGGAGCCGGGCATGAACAGATGGCTGCGGCGCGGGCGGGTCATGCGGGCGTTCCTTCCGGTTTCCTCGAGCAGGCCTTTACCGAAGCCGATAGCACTTGGCCTGCCTATTCGAAAGGCTTGTTCGTCCCTGCGGTATATGATTAGGCATAGGCCATGATCACATTCCCTCAGCACTTGCTGGACGGCTACAAGGCCTTTGCAACCGAGCGCCTGCCGGCCGAGCAGAACCGCTACCGCGAGCTATCGGTGAAGGGACAGTCGCCCGAAGTGATGGTGATCGGCTGCTGCGATTCCCGCGTCTCGCCCGAAGTGATCTTCGATGTCGGCCCGGGGGAGCTCTTCGTGGTCCGCAACATCGCCAATCTGGTGCCGACGTATCAGCCCGATGAGAACGCGCATGGCGTCTCGGCGGCGCTGGAGTACGCGGTGACCGTGCTGCGTGTGAAGCACATCGTGGTGCTCGGGCACGCGCAATGCGGCGGCATCCGCGCCTTCGTCGACAAGATCGAGCCGCTCACGCCCGGCGATTTCATCGGCAAATGGATGCAGATGTTCATCAAGCCGGGCGAGGTGGTCGAGCAGCGCGAGCACGAGACGATGGCGCAGTTCGTCGAGCGCATCGAAAAGGCCGCGGTGTTCCGCAGCCTCGAAAACCTCATGACCTTCCCGTTCGTGCGCAAGGCCGTGGACAGCGGCCACACCCAGCTCCACGGCGCCTATTTCGGCGTCGCGGAGGGATCACTGTTCGTGCTGGACAAGGTGGCGAAGGAATTCAGGAGCGTCAGGGACGCGGCATGAATTTGTAGGGTGGGTTAGCCGAAGGCGTAACCCACCGCTTCTGTCTCCACGGAAATCAAAGAGGTGGGTTACGCCGCGCGGACTGCGCTTTCGCGCAGCCGCGGGGCTAACCCACCCTACGCAGCTCTTAAGCCGCCTTCTTCTTCGCGCTGATCAGCTTGCGGTTGATCAGGACCTCGGCGATCTGGATCGCGTTGAGCGCGGCGCCCTTGCGAAGATTGTCGGACACGCACCACAGCACGAGACCATTCTCCACCGTCGCATCCTCGCGGATGCGGCTGATGTAGGTGGCGTCCTCGCCGGCCGCTTCATACGGCGTGGCGTAGCCGCCGGGCTCCTGCTTGTCGATGACGAGACAGCCGGGCGCTTTGCGCAGGATCTCGCGCGCTTCGTCGGCGGTGATCGGATTCTCGAACTCGATGTTGACGGCCTCGGAGTGACCGACGAACACCGGCACGCGCACGCAGGTCGCGGAGAGCTTGATCTTGGGATCAAGGATCTTCTTGGTCTCCGCCATCATCTTCCACTCTTCCTTGGTGTAGCCGTCCTCCATGAAGACGTCGATGTGGGGGATGACGTTGAAGGCGATGCGCTTGGGGAATTTCTTCGCGATCAGCTCGTCATTGGTGTAGACGGCCTTGGTCTGCGAGAACAACTCGTCCATCGCGTCCTTGCCGGCGCCCGACACCGATTGATAGGTCGAGACCACGACGCGCTTGATGGTCGCCTTGTCGTGCAGCGGCTTCAGCGCGACCACGAGCTGCGCGGTCGAGCAGTTCGGGTTGGCGATGATGTTCTTCTTGGCAAAGTCCTTGGTCGCGTCCGCGTTCACTTCGGGCACGATCAACGGCACGTCCGGGTCCATGCGCCAGGCCGAGGAATTGTCGATCACGACGGCGCCGGCGGCGCCGATCTTCGGCGACCATTCCTTCGACACCGAACCGCCCGCCGACATCAGGCAGATGTCGATGTCGGAGAAGTCGTAGTGCTCGAGCGCTTTGACCTTCAGGGTCCGGTCGCCATAGGAGACCTCGACGCCGACGCTGCGGCGCGACGCCAGCGCCACGACCTCGTCCGCGGGGAATTTGCGCTCATCCAGAATGTTGAGCATTTCCCGTCCGACATTGCCGGTCGCTCCGACGACTGCGACTTTGTAACCCATCGTTCACTCTCCGATGAAAAAGGCCCTCCTGCGAGATCAGGCTTAAGCAGGAAGAGCAGCGCTTCTATGCGAGAACCGGCCTCAAGACAACGTTGGACCATGCCTGAAGGCAGTGGATGCACTCGCTCGAGGCCAGAACGGCCACATTCCCCACCAGGACCAGTATCCATTTGGCGCTCGCCGGCTTCGCCGACGAGGTCGTCGGCACGCTGGCGCGCCTGTTCGCCTATGTGGGGACTCTGGCGCTGCTTGCCATCCTCGGCCTTACGGCCCTCGGCCAGCTGCCGGACCTGCGCGACGATGAGCCCACGCCGAAGCCCGGCTGGAGCATCGCCGACCGCTCGCACCCGGCTTTCGCCCTTAGCCGACACGATTCGTTAGAAAAATCAGCCTCTTATACCATCTTCCGGCACCCCGGCGGCGGCCGCAGGGACGTGATGCGCTGGACCGGCGAGGCGGACAAGGCGGTCGCCGAGCTCGATGTCTACCGTCCTGGCGGCGAATTCGGCCCGGCTCAGCCGGCGGTGGCCATCCTGGCCAGCCTGATGGGCGCGACCGGGCCGCTCGAGGAGGCCGGGCTGATCGATACGAAATTCGGCCCTGTCGCGTTATTCCGGCCCGGCGGGGCGGCGAAGGGGACGCTGTCATGCCTCGGCTACCTCAAGCCCAACGACGACCCGGCGCTGCAGATTTCCGGCTTCTCCTGCCAGGGCGACACCCTGCCCGCCCAGCGCGCCGCGATCGCCTGCACGCTGAACCGGCTGACGCTTTTGACCGCGGGCAACGAGCCGAAGTTGGCGGAATTGTTCGCCCATGCCGAGCTTCAGCGCCGTCCATGCGGCCCCGCCGGATCGCCGGACTGGCTGCTCGGTGCCGAGAACGCGCAATTGCGCGGGACGCTTTGACCGGCATCAAGCTCAAGTCGCTGGTTTTCATGCAACTTTTGCCTGCGCGCACGATTATTCCGTGCTGGTGTGACCCAATAGACCTAGTTCCGGCCGGCCCTGGCGGGCTAGTATGGGGCGAAATTGATTGGCGGCCTGCCGCCTGAAGGGGACGTGATGAGCTCGAAATTCACCGGCGCGAACAAATTGGCCGCGAACAAACTGGCGATCTGGCTGGCGGCGGGCGCCGTGATTGCCATGGGCGTTGCGACGCCGGCTTCGGCCGAGACCAAGAGGCAGCGCTATGAAGGCCCGAGCGGTCCCAATGTGGTCTATCAGCAAGGCCCGCGCACCCGCATCTATGTGAGCAAGCGCTCCTGGCTCGACGGCGGCACCGAGGTCAATCCGGGCGACCGCAAGTTCAGCGATTACGCCTTCCCGCCGGCTATCGGCTATCCGACCTTCGCGCGCGAGAACAACAACCGCCCGATCGATCGCCAGCCGCTCTCGACGCCGGCCGATGTCGGCGGCTATCCGCGGAATTTTCCGCTGTACTGAAGCGGACACGACTTACGGAATCGAAATGGCCGGGCTCACGCCCGGCCATTTGTTTTTTAAGGCCGCCGTAGGGTGGGCAAAGGCGCGAAAGCGCCGTGCCCACCATCTGTCCGCAACACCGATGGAAGTGGTGGGCACGCTTCGCTTTGCCCACCCTACGATTGCGGTGCGCGTCCTTACGCGTGCAGCTTCTGCAATTCCTTCAAGATCGCTTCGCCCATCTGCGTGGTCGAGGCGGCCGTCGTGCCTTCCGACTTGATGTCGGCGGTGCGCAGGCCGCTTGCGAGCACGGCGGCGATCGCCTGGTCGAGCTTGTCGGCGAGCGCGCCCATGTCGAAGGAGTAGCGCAGCGCCATGCCGAACGAGGAGATCATCGCGATCGGATTGGCGAGGCCCTTGCCGGCGATGTCGGGCGCCGAGCCGTGCACGGGCTCATACAGCGCCTTGCACTTCTTGCTCTTCACATCGACCTCGCCGAGCGAGGCCGAGGGCAGCATGCCGAGCGAACCGGTCAGCATCGCCGCGATGTCGGACAGCATGTCGCCGAACAGATTGTCGGTGACGATGACGTCGAACTGCTTCGGCCACTTCACCAGCATCATGCCACCGGAATCGGCGAGCTGATGCTCGAGCGTGACGTCGGCATATTCGCGCTTGTGGACCTGCGTCACCACCTCGTTCCAGAGCACGCCCGACTTCATGACGTTGCGCTTCTCCATCGACGTCACCTTGTTCTTGCGCTTCTTGGCAAGCTCGAAGGCGACGCGGGCGATGCGCTCGATCTCATAGGTATCGTAGACCTGGGTATCGATGGCGCGCTTCTGGCCGTTGCCGAGATCGGTGATGGTCTTGGGCTCGCCGAAATAGACGCCGCCGGTGAGCTCGCGCACAATGACGATGTCGAGACCCTCGACCGCCTCGCGCTTCAGGCTCGACGCATCGGCCAGCGCCGGATAGCACACGGCGGGACGGAGGTTGGCGAACAGGCTGAGATCCTTGCGCAGGCGCAAGAGGCCAGCTTCCGGGCGCACCTCATAGGGCACGGCATCCCACTTCGGGCCACCGACCGCGCCGAAGATCACGGCGTCGGCGTCCTTGGCCTTGGCCATGTCGCCTTCAGAGATCGACACCTTGTGCGCGTCATAGGCGGCGCCGCCAACGAGCCCGGTGTCGGTCTCGAATTTGGCAATCCCTGCCGAATTGAGCCAGTCGATCAGCCGCTTCACCTCGCCCATCACCTCCGGGCCGATACCGTCACCGGGGAGCAGCAGCAATTTGTGGGTCGCCATTGGTCGTTCCTCTCAATCCTGGGGCGTCATTCCGGGGCGCGAGCAAAGCGAGCGAGCCCGGAATCCATCGGGCCACGGCGCCAGCGGGAAAATGGATTCCGGGCTCGCGCCAAAAGGCGCGCCCCGGAATGACGGTTCGGCCGGAGTGCTAGAGCGGCGTTGCGCGCTTGGCAAGACACCATTGCCGCGGCACGGCTGTGCAAGGCGGGCGGGGCCTGCCACACTCCCGGCCTGCCGGAGTACCCTTTGCACGCCCCAGAGCGCCCCCAACCCGACGCGCATCCCGCGCGGCTGATCCTGACACTGTCGCTGGCGGCGACGGTCGGGCTCGGCATCGGCCGCTTTGCCTATGCGCTGGTGCTGCCGGATATGCGCGACAGCCTGAACTGGTCCTATTCGGCGGCCGGCTTCATGAACACCATTAACGCCGTCGGCTACCTCGTGGGCGCGCTGATGGCCTCCCGGCTGATCCGGCGGGTCGGCTGGTCGATGGCGATCCGGGGTGGAACCGTGGCCTGCGTCGCCGCGCTCGCGCTGTGCGCGCTGACCGGCAATTTCATCGCGCTGAGCCTGGCGCGGCTGGTGCTGGGCCTCGGCGCAGCGGCCGGCTTCGTCGCCGGCGGGGCGCTGGCCGCGACCATCGCGCAATCGCATCCCGAGCGGGCGAATTTCCTACTCAGCCTGTTCTATGCCGGCCCCGGCGTCGGCATCCTCGCCTCCGGCCTGATTGCGCCGTTCGCCTTGCAGCATTTCGGGCCGGGTTCGTGGTGGATCGTGTGGTGGGCGCTGACGCTGCTCTCCGCGGCGATGACGATTCCGCTGTTCCTGATCCGGATCGAGAGCCGCGCGCGTTTCACGGAAGGCAGCCACGCCGCCTTCGCGATCCTTCCCGTGCTGATCTATCTCGCCAGCTATTTCCTGTTCGGCGCAGGCTACATCGCCTACATGACCTTCATGATCGCCTATGTGCGCGATGCCGGCGGCGCCGCCGCCGCGCAGGCCGCGTTCTGGGGCCTGATCGGCATCAGCGCCTTTGCCACACCCTGGGTCTGGCGCGGCGTGCTCGCGCTGGATCGCGGCGGACTTGCAACCGCCATCATCCTCGGCACCAACGCGCTCGGCGCAGCGCTGCCGATGCTGGGGCATTCGACCGCGTGGCTGGCAACCTCGGCGGTCGTGTTCGGTGTCGCGTTCTTCGCGGTCGTCGGCTCGACCACCGCCTTCGTGCGCTACAACTATCCGCATGAGACGTGGCCGACCGCGATCGCCGCAATGACGATTTCATTCGGCGTCGGCCAGACACTGGGGCCGATCTTCGTCGGCGCCATCACGGATGCGCTGGGCAGCTTGTCCTATGCATTGAACGTGTCGGCCGCGCTGCTCGCGCTCGGCGCAATGGCGGCGCTCTGCCAGCGGAAGGTGGGGCCGAGGCATCCGGCGCCGTAGGGTGGGTTAGCGTCAGCGTAACCCACCTCTTTAGTTTCCGCTGGGACAGACCTTGGTGGGTTACGCCAGCGGACTGCGCTTCGCGCAGCCGCGGGGCTAACCCACCCTACAATTTGCGGCATCAGCTCCCGCTGAATGAATTATACCCCTGGTCTTCCCAGTAGCCGCCCTTGTACTCGTTGGTGACTTCCATCGACACGACGTATTTCGGGTTCTTGAAGCCGAGCTTTGTCGGCACGCGGATCTTCATCGGGAAGCCGTAGGCGCGCGGCAAAATCTCGTTCGCGTATTTGAACGTCATCTGGGTCTGCGGATGCAGCGCGCTGCGCATGTCGAGCGGCGAGTTGTAACCGTCCTTGTCGGCGCACTGGAACCAGACGTACTTCGCGCGGGTGTCGGCGCCGATCAGCTTGAGGAAGTCGCGCAGGGGCGTGCCGGTCCAGCTTCCGATCGCGCTCCAGCCCTCGACGCAGATATGCCGGGTGATCTGGGTCACCTGCGGCAGTTGATAGAGCTCGTCCAGCGTCCACGACTTCTTGTTGTCGACGAGGCCGCGCACCTCGAGCTTCCAGTCCGCGCCGTCGACATCGGGCGCATCGTCGAGATCGTAATAGGCGTTGAACGGGAACGGCTTGGTGATCGCGCTTTCCGGGAAGGTCGGCGCCAGCGCGTCGGGATTGAACATCCAGGCCTGCACGGCGTCGTTGAATTTCGAGACCTTCGCCAGCATGGTTTCGGCCGAGGACGAGTCGATGACGTCGCAGCCGGTGAGCAGCGTCAGCGCGCCGAGGCTGGCGCCGCCCGCGATGAAGCGGCGGCGGGTGAAGTCCGGCATCGCCTTGATGGAGTCCTTGATCAGCAGCCGCTTGTCGACGCCGGGGATCAGGAACGAACGCTTGGCCATAAATCTTCTCCCTCTCAGCGACCGATGATCATGGCGCGCAGGCTCTTCGGCACGAGCAGCGCCAGCGCGACGTGGATCACGAGGAAGGCGCAGATCGCGGCCATGCAGAAGAAATGGACGTAGCGCGCGGTCGGATAGTCGCCGAACAGCATCACCAGATAGTAGAGCTGCACCGGCTTCCAGATCGACAGGCCGGACAGCACGATGAGGATGCCGGCCACGATGATGCCGGCATAGAGCAGGCGCTGGACGTAATTGTAGACGGTGAGATCGTCATGGCCGAGCTTGAAGGTCAGAGCCGCCCTGACGTCGTGGATCACGCCCGCCGGCGTGATCGGCAGCAGCTTCTTGCGGAAGCGGCCAGTGGCAAGACCGGTGATGAGGTAGGCGAACCCGTTGATCATCAGGAGCCACATCGCGGCGAAGTGCCAGAGCAACGCGCCGCCGAGCCAGCCGCCGAGCGTGATGTCGCGGGAGAAGCTGAAGTTGAACAGCGGCGAGGCGTTGTAGATCTGCCAGCCCGACATGATCATCAGGATCATGGCCAGCGCATTGATCCAGTGCATGACCCGGACCCAGGCCGGCTGAATTGCCTTGGCCGGGGTGGTCCTGACCTGCGCGTCGGTTACGGTGAGGCTCGACATGATGGTTCCGTCCTGGGCGTCGTGTGTCAGTAGATATACGCCGGTCATTCCGCTTTCGTTACGCCCCGTCCGCTATCGAATCCATGCCTGCGGGGTATCGCGGTCACAATAAAGCGAGCCGGGTGTCCCCGGCTCGCCGTTTCGTCGCATCCTGTCTGGGGAATGAAACAGGGCTGCGCGGTGTTACGTCGCCGGCATCAGCACGGTGTCGACCACATGGATGACGCCATTCGACTGGTTGACGTTGGTGATCGTCACCATCGAGGTGCCGCCCTTGGCGTCGACGATCCAGGTCTTGCCGTCCATCTTCTTGACCGTGAGTTCCTCGCCCTCGGCGGTCTTGAGCTTCTTGCCGTCGATGAGTTCTGAGGCTTCGAGCTTGCCGGGCACGACATGGTAGGTGAGGATCTTGGTCAGGGTTGCCTTGTTCTCAGGCTTGACCAGGGTGTCGACGGTGCCGGCCGGCAGCTTGCCGAAGGCGGCGTTGGTCGGCGCGAACACCGTGAATGGGCCCTTGCCTTCCAGCGTCTGAACGAGACCGGCCGCCTTCACCGCCGCCACCAGCGTGGTGTGGTCCTTCGAGTTGACGGCGTTCTGGATGATGTTCTTGGAGGGGAACATCGCCGCGCCGCCGACCATGACGGTCTTCTCCTCGGCGCGGACGGGTGCGACGACGGTCGCGGTGATGGCCAGTGCGCTGAAAGCGGCGGCAGCGAGATAGGCAATACGCTTCGACATGGAGAGTCTCCCGATTGGATTGTGACCGGCAGTCGCCGGCGTTGGGCAACAACGGACTGCGACCGTTCGAGATGAGGTAGCAGCGCCGTCGTTGGACCGAACTACGGGAGTGTTTGCGCGGCGGTTTCGGATAAAAATTCTTTGTGATGCGTGAAACTTTGCGCGGGAGATTTCGTGGGGCCGCGTGAGCGCGCCACTCTCCACCGTCGTCCCGGACAAGCGCAGCGAAGCGGAGCGCCGATCCGGGACCCATAACCACAGAAAATAGTTTGGCGAAGACGCGTGGTTACCAGTCTCGCGCCACAACTTCTCCCTGCGGTTATGGGTCCCGGGCTCGCGACTTCGTCGCGCCCCGGGACGACGAGGAGAGAATATGGCTCGAGCCGCGCCCTTCAATCCCTGCTCAGAGTGGAGACCGGCCCACCATCTCTCGGCGATTGGAGGCGCGTGGTGGGCACGCTTCGCTTTGCCCACCCTACAGGACTGGGATCAATCCCTGCTCAGCGGCGTCTGAATGAACCCGCGATTGTGGGTCGGGCTGATCAGCAGCTCGTTGATGCACACGCGCGGCGGCATCGATGCGATGAAGGCGATGGTTCGGCCGAGGTCTTCGGACTGCAGCATCCTGGCCTGCTCCTCTTCGCTCGGCACCACCGGGCGCAGCTTCAGGATCGGGGTCGCGACCTCGCCCGGCATCAGGCAGCAGGCGCGCAGGCCGTTGACGCATTCGTCCATGTTGAAGGAATGGGTCAGCGCCAGCACCGCGTGCTTGGTGGTGGTGTAGGCCGGGCCCGGCATCTTCGAGACGTGGCGGCCGGCCCAGGACGAGACGTTGATGATCGAGCCGTCCTTCTGCTTGCGCATCGTCGGCAACACCGCGCGCATGCAATAGAGCACGCCGTTGAGATTGACCTGGACGAGCTTGTCCCAGCCCTCCAGTTCCATGTCCTGCCAGCTCCGCTTGGGGACGTTGATGCCGGCATTGTTCACGAGCAGGTCGATACGGCCGTGCTTCGCGACGATTTGATCGGCCGTCCTCTGGGCGTCGGCGGCAACGGATACGTCCAGCGCCAGGGCCTCCGCCACGCCACCGTCCCTGGTGATCTTCGCAACCACGATATCCAGGGCCTCCTTGCGCCGGCCGGAGACCACCACCGTCCAGCCGTCGGCCGCGAGCGCCTCGGCGCCGGCTTCCCCGATCCCGCTGCCACCGCCGGTAACCCAGGCCACGCGTTTCCCGTTTTTTGTCATGCAAACTGTCTCCGTTGCTTCATTGGGGCGGTTTTTGCTAATCCAGCCCTCGGTTTTGACCGGCCTTGTTTTACAAGCCTTTACAAGCCTTGCGGTCGAGGAAATCTTGCATGAACCAAGCAGCCAACGCCAACCTGTTTTCCCGCCTGTTCGACGACCTCGACAGCCCTGCGCGCCTTGCGATCGAGACGCATGACGGGGCTCGCATCAGCTATGGCGATCTGATCGCGCGCGCGGGGCAAATGGCGAACGTGCTGGTCGCGCGCGGCGTGAAGCCCGGCGACCGCGTCGCGGTGCAGGTGGAGAAGTCCGTCGCCAACATCGTGCTGTATCTCGCAACCGTGCGGGCCGGCGCAGTCTATTTGCCGCTCAACACCGCCTACACGCTGAACGAGCTCGACTACTTCATCGGCGATGCCGAGCCGTCGCTCGTAGTCTGCGATCCCTCCAAGGCCGAGGGGCTCGCGCCGATCGCCGCCAAGGTGAAGGCGAAAGTCGAGACGCTCGGACCGGACGGCAAGGGCTCGCTGACCGAGGCCGCCGACAAGGAAGGCAGCGAATTTGCGACCGTCAGGCGCGCGGGCGACGACCTCGCCGCGATCCTCTACACGTCCGGCACCACCGGCCGCTCCAAGGGCGCGATGCTCACGCACGATAATCTGGCGTCGAACTCGCTGAGCCTCGTCGGGTACTGGCGCTTCACCGACAAGGACGTCTTGATCCACGCGCTGCCGATCTATCACACCCACGGCCTGTTCGTGGCGACCAACGTGACGCTGTTCGCGCGGGCGTCGATGATCTTCCTGCCGAAGCTCGACCCCGATCTCATCATCAAGCTGATGGCGCGCGCCACGGTGCTGATGGGCGTGCCGACCTTCTACACCCGCCTGCTGCAGAATCCCGCGCTGTCGCGCGAGACGACCAGGCACATGCGGCTGTTCATCTCGGGCTCGGCGCCGCTGCTCGCCGAAACCCATCGCGAATGGTCGGCGCGCACGGGCCATGCGGTGCTCGAGCGCTACGGCATGACCGAGACCAACATGAACACGTCGAACCCCTATGACGGCGAGCGCGTGCCCGGCGCGGTCGGCTTCCCCCTTCCCGGTGTCTCCGTGCGCGTGACCGACCCCGAGACCGGCAAGGAGCTGGCGCACGAGGAGATCGGCATGATCGAGGTGAAGGGCCCGAACGTGTTCAAGGGCTATTGGCGCATGCCGGAGAAGACCAAGTCCGAATTCCGGCCCGACGGCTTCTTCATCACGGGCGATCTGGGCAAGATCGACGCCAAGGGCTACGTCCACATCCTCGGCCGCGGCAAGGATCTCGTGATCTCCGGCGGCTTCAACGTCTACCCGAAGGAGATCGAGACCGAGATCGACGCCATGCCCGGCGTGATCGAGTCCGCCGTGATCGGCGTGCCGCACGCGGATTTCGGCGAGGGCGTCACCGCCGTCCTGGTCTGCAACAAGGACGCCGATGTGAGCGAGGCCTCGGTGCTGAAGGCACTCGACGGCCGGCTGGCCAAATTCAAGATGCCCAAGCGCGTCTTCGTCGTCGACGAACTGCCGCGCAACACCATGGGCAAGGTGCAGAAGAACATCTTGCGGGATACGTACAAGGATATTTACACGAAGAAGTAGGGGCGCAATTGCTCCGTTCTCTACTGCGCGGTTGAGAAAGTCGAAGAGCTAGGCACTCCTATCGATTATGAAGTGTTTGCAGCTCGCGTTCAGGCATTGGCCGAGGCCGATCTTCTGGATGCGCAAGGCGATCTCCGAGTGTGGGGCCGCAGCGAAGTGAGATTGAAGGATCGCTCCATCAATTAGTGGCCGCCTGTCAGGCTCAGCACGAACCGGCTGCCGACGATGAAGAGGTAGCAGCCGAACGCCACCTCCAGCGTCCGCTTCGACATCGCATGCGCGGCCCTCACGCCCAGCGGCGCTGTGACGAGGCTCATCGGCGTCACCAGCACGGCGCCGATCAGCGAGACGTAGCCGAGTGCGAACGGCACCTGCAGAGCCGAAACGCTGGGATAGGCCGCCGCCGCCGGCCAGCCGGCATAGATGTAGCCGAGCGCGCCGGGGATCGAGATGAGCACGGCAAGTGCCGACGAGGTCGCGACCGCCTGATGGATCGGACGGCCGTAGAAGGTCATCAGCAAATTCGAGAACAGGCCGCCGCCGATGCCCATCAGCGTCGACAAAATGCCGACGCAGAAGCCGTAGGCGCGCATCAACGGCCCCTTCGGCAGGTCGTCGCCGAGCTTCCAGCCCTCGCGCGCGAAGATGAGACGCGCCGACGCTGAGTAGGCGACGCAGACGAAGACGACCTTGAACAGCCGTTCCGGCGCGTAGCGCGCGACCACGCTGCCGGCGACGACGCCGATCACGATCGGCAGCCACCACACGCGCAGGATCGTCATGTCGACCGCACCGCGTTTGTAATGCGCCTGGAACGAGCGGATCGAGGTCGGGATGATTACGGCAAGCGAAGTGCCGACGCAGAGCGGCATCCGCACCTCCAGCGGCACGCCGGCGATGCGGAAGCATTCGTAGAACACCGGCACCAGGATGGCGCCGCCACCGATGCCGAATACACCAGCGAGAAAGCCGGAGAGCGCACCGACTGCGATCAGCAGCAGCGCCAACTCGACGATTTCCGCAATATCAAGTCCCGCCATGGCACGTCCAAACCTTGGTTCCCGGTGGTCGCGCCCTGCATAGACCCTTTCACATTCCGCGACCATGCGCGAAGCTGGGAGAGCTAGTTTGCGAAATGCGGAAGGATGGACATGGACCAGCTCCAGGCCATGGCGACCTTCGTCCAGGTGGTGGACGCCGGCAGCCTGTCCGCCGCGGCGAGGTCGTTGCCGAGCTCGTTGACGTCGGTGAGCCGGCAGATCACCGCGCTGGAGCAACATTTCGGCACGCGCCTCCTGGTGCGAACGACGCGGCAGGTGGCACTCACGGAAGAGGGACGGATCCTCTATGAGCGCGCCCGATCGATCCTCGGCGACATCAGGGAGATCGAGGAGGCGCTGGCGGGGACACGCGGAGAGCCGTCGGGACGGCTGCGCGTCAGCGCCCCGACATTGATGGGGCGCCTGCTGATCTCACCGCTCCTGGGCGATTTCCTGCGCCGCTATCCATCGCTCTCGGTCGAGCTGTTGTTGGTCGATCGCCGCGTCGAGCTGGTCGAGGAGGATGTGCATCTGGCGCTGCGGGTCGGACGCCTGCCGGATTCGCAGCTCGTCACGCGAAAGCTCGGCGAGGTGCAGATGATCCACTGCGTCTCGCCGGACTATCTGGCGCGCCGGGGCACGCCGCATACGCCATCGGATCTCGTCGGGCATGACTGCCTCGTGTTTTCCGACACGCCGGGCGTTGCCATCTGGCGATTCGGTCGCGACACGAAGACCGCATCCAGCGTACGGATTTCCGGCCGGCTCTGGGTCAATAGCCTCGACGCGCTGATCATGGCCGCGGGGAACGGCGCAGGCATCGTCCGCGTGCCGTCATGGCAGGTGGGTGCGGAGTTGGCCGAGGGGCGGCTGTGTCGGATCCTCGGGGAGTACGAACCGGCGCCCGCGCCGCTTCATGCGCTCTATCAGCCGTCCCGCCGCGGATCGGCAAAGATCCGGGCTTTCGTGGATTTCCTGGTCGAACGCTGGCGCAAGGGCCACCCATTCGATTCGGCGGAGCCCAAGCAGTTTCGTCACGCCCTTTCCGAGGATGATGGGCCGAGCAACTCCGTCGGCGATTAAGCGTTGCGGCGGGGTGTGTTGCGGGCTGCGCATATCCATTGGCAACGACCGAGGGTGATCCGAATGGCCGGCATCGCGGGCGCCGGGGCACGCCAGCCGAAGTCCGCCCTGCGCGTCGGCATGCGAGACGACCTCTGACGGCAGGTGAGTTAGAGGCGTTCCAATAGTGTTTTCAATGCTGATCGAGGAAGCCTCAGAAGAACTGATTCTCGGTTCTATTCTTAGACGAACCCAAGGCGCTCTGGTATACCAAGCCTCTGAATGGCCTTGCTTCTCGTCGTTGTAGAGCTGAACCCAGGTTCGGTTTATGGCGATTTGGTGATTGCGTGGATAGATTCGACTCCGTAAATAGGGCCGACCTTTCGCGATCCCCGCGCGCCCTTGCTGGGCCGCCATAAAACATCAAAGCCCATGACCGCACGGATCGAACGACCGCTTTCACCACACCTGCAAACCTACCGCTGGACGCTGACGATGGCGCTGTCCATCGTCCATCGCGCCACCGGCATTGCTCTTTATGTTGGAACCCTGCTGCTGGCCTGGTGGCTGATCGCGGCGGCCTCCGGTCCCGCGGCCTATGCCAACGTGCAGGCCTTCACCGGCAGCATCATCGGCCGCCTGATCGTGTTCGGCTACACCTGGGCGCTGATGCATCATATGCTCAGCGGCATCCGGCATTTCGTGTGGGACCTCGGCTTTGGCTTCAAGGCCAATGAGCGCGAAGCGCTGACCTGGGGCGCGCTGATCGGCGGCATCGTGCTGACGGTGCTGATCTGGATCATCGCCTACGCGATCGGAGGTGGACGATGAGCACGACCGATACGCCGAAGCGCAGCATGCGCACCCCGCTCGGCCGCGTCCGCAATCTCGGCGCCGCGCATTCGGGCACGTCCGATTTCTGGCGCCAGCGCCTCACCGCCGTTGCGATGACGCTGCTGATGATCCCGGTGCTGGTGATCATCATGATGCTGCTCGGCCGCAACCAGGCCGGCGCCGCGCAGATCCTCGGCTCGCTGCCGATCGCTGTGATCATGCTGCTCTTCATCATCGCCAGCGCCTGGCACATGAAGATCGGCATGCAGGAGGTGATCAACGACTACGTCCATAACGAGAAGGTGAAGCTCGTTTCGATGATGCTCAACAATTTCTTCTCGATCGCCGTGGCGCTCGCCTCGATCTACGCGATCCTGAAGCTTTCCTCCGGAGTGTAACCCATGGCCGCAGCGACGAATGGCAAGGGCAACGCCGCTCCCGCCACCAACGGCAAAGCCTACCCCATCGAAGACCACACCTATGACGTCGTCGTGGTCGGCGCCGGCGGTGCCGGCTTGCGCGCCGTGGTCGGCTGCAGCGAAGCGGGCCTGCGCACGGCCTGCATCACCAAGGTGTTTCCGACCCGCTCGCACACGGTCGCGGCGCAAGGCGGCATCTCGGCCTCGCTCGGCAACATGCACAAGGACGACTGGCGCTGGCACATGTACGACACCGTGAAGGGGTCGGACTGGCTCGGTGACCAGGACGCGATCGAATACATGGTGCGCAACGCACCCGAGGCGGTCTACGAGCTCGAGCATTGGGGCGTGCCGTTCTCGCGCACCGAGGACGGCAAGATCTATCAGCGCCCGTTCGGCGGCATGACCACCGAGTTCGGCAAGGCCCAGGCGCAGCGCACCTGCGCCGCCGCCGACCGCACCGGCCATGCGATGCTGCACACGATGTACGGCCAGTCGCTGCGCCACGCGGCCGAGTTCTTCATCGAATTCTTCGCCATCGACCTGATCATGGACGACCAGGGCGCCTGCCGCGGCGTCATCGCGCTCAAGCTCGACGACGGCACGCTGCACCGCTTCCGTGCCCAGACCACGATTCTCGCGACCGGCGGCTACGGCCGCGCCTACGCCTCCTGCACCTCGGCGCACACCTGCACCGGTGATGGCGGCGGCATGGTGCTGCGCGCCGGCCTGCCGATGCAGGACATGGAGTTCGTCCAGTTCCACCCGACCGGCATCTACGGCTCNTCGGGCTGTCTCGTCACCGAAGGCGCGCGCGGCGAAGGCGGCTATCTCGTCAACTCCGAAGGCGAGCGCTTCATGGAGCGCTACGCGCCGTCCGCCAAGGACCTCGCCTCGCGCGACGTCGTCTCGCGCGCGATGACCATCGAGATCCGCGAAGGCCGCGGGGTCGGCAAGAAGAAGGACCACATCTTCCTGCATCTCGACCACCTCGATCCCGCGGTGCTGGCCGAGCGGCTGCCGGGCATCTCCGAATCCGCGAAGATCTTCGCCAATGTCGACGTGACGCGCGAGCCGATCCCGATCGTGCCGACCGTGCACTACAACATGGGCGGCATCCCAACGAACTATCACGGCGAGGTGCTGACCAAGAAGGACGGCGACGACAACGCGGTGATCCCGGGCCTTATGGCGATCGGCGAAGCCGCCTGCGTCTCCGTGCACGGCGCCAACCGCCTCGGCTCCAACTCGCTGATCGACCTCGTCGTGTTCGGCCGCGCGGCCGCGCTGCGCCTCGCCGAGAAGCTCACGGCCAATGCCAAGCAGCCGGAGCTGCCGGCGAACTCGTCCGAGATGGCGCTCGGCCGCCTCGACCATTACCGCTACGCCTCCGGCGGCACGCCGACCGCGAAGCTGCGCGAGGGCATGCAGCACGTGATGCAGAACAACTGCGCCGTGTTCCGCACCGGCGAAGTTTTGAGCGAAGGCCAGAACCTGATCCAGAAGGTCCACAGCGGCATCACCGACATCGCCGTCTCCGACCGCTCGCTGGTATGGAATTCCGACCTGGTCGAGACGCTCGAGTTCGACAATCTGATCTCGCAGGCGGTGGTGACGATGAACTCGGCCGCCAACCGCACCGAGAGCCGCGGCGCGCATGCCCGCGAGGACTATTCCGAGCGCGACGACAAGAACTGGATGAAGCACACGCTGGCCTGGCTGGACGACGCCGGCAAGGTCAAGATCGAGTACCGTCCGGTTCACAACTACACCATGACCAACGACGTGCAGTACATCCCGCCGAAGGCGCGCGTGTATTGATCGAACAGCGAAGGCCCTATCGAAATGGTTGAATTCGCACTTCCGAAGAACTCGAAGATCACCGGCGGCAAGACCTGGCCGAAGCCCGCGGGCGCGACCGAGCTGCGCGAATTCCGCGTCTATCGCTGGAATCCGGACGACGGCAAGAATCCGAGCGTCGACACCTATTACGTCGATACCAACGACTGCGGTCCGATGGTGCTGGACGGGCTGATCTGGATCAAGAACCACATCGACCCGTCGCTGACCTTCCGCCGCTCCTGCCGCGAAGGCGTCTGCGGCTCCTGCGCCATGAACATCGACGGCCAGAACACGCTGGCCTGCACCCGCTCGATGCATGACGTGAAGGACGGCGCGGTGAAGATCAACCCGCTGCCGCACCAGCCGGTGGTGAAGGACCTCGTCCCCGACCTCACCAATTTCTACGCGCAGTATGCGTCCATCGAGCCGTGGCTGAAGACGACCTCGCCGACGCCGCAGAAGGAATGGCGCCAGAGCCACGAGGACCGCGAGAAGCTCGACGGCCTCTACGAGTGCATCCTCTGCGCCTGCTGCTCGACCTCGTGCCCGAGCTACTGGTGGAACAGCGACCGCTACCTCGGCCCCGCCGCGCTGCTGCAGGCCAACCGCTGGGTCTCCGACTCCCGCGACGAGGCGACCGGCGAGCGGCTCGACAATCTCGAGGATCCGTTCCGGCTCTACCGCTGCCACACCATCATGAACTGCGCCAAGGCCTGCCCGAAGGGCCTCAACCCGGCGGAAGCCATCGCCGAGCTGAAGCTCAAGATGGTCGAGCGGCAGATCTAAACCTCCTACCTGCTTCCATCCCCGGCCGCGACGGCCGGGGCATGCCGCGATCGGCACCAGTTTGAATAGAATTGGCCGCAACCCGCGTCGCGAGCGAACCCTTGGATTGCAACCAAAGGTTCCAGCTACAAGCCGCTTCCTTCCTTGCGGGAAATTCAAGTAAGCTCTGTGGTCGAGGGACCGGAGCGACTGTGCAGGGAGCGCAACGCAACTCGTTGAGGCTATTGCAGTGGATGATGGCAGCATCCCTGGCGCTGCCCATTGCGCTGTTCGCGATCGCCTCCACGATCTCCTACACCTCAACCAGAGACATTGCCGACCGCGAGATCGAGCGCACGCTCGACGTCGCGCATGAGCACGCGCTCAAGGTGTTCGAGACCATCGACCGCAGCCTCGCCGAGCTCAATGAAGTTGTGCGCGGTCTTCCCGACGACGTCATCCGGTCGCGAGAACCGGTGCTGCACCGCCGCCTGAAGCGGCTGACCGATTCGCTGCCGCAGCTCAAATCGGCATGGATCTTCGACGCGGACGGACGCTCGCTGGTCAACAGCCTCGCCTCGCCGCCGCCGCAGCTGACCTTCGCCGACCGGGACTACTTCTACGCCCATGTCGACCAGAGCATCGGCACCTTCATCGGCACACCGCTGACGCCGCGCACGCCCTATCAGGGAGCGCGCTTCTTCGGGATGAGCCGCCGCCGCGATTCCGATGACGGCCATTTCATCGGCGTGATCCAGGCGTCCGTGCTGCCGGAATATTTCGAGAGCTTCTACGCCCGGATCGGCACAGAGCCCGGCAGCTTCTTCGCGATGGGCCGCAGCGACGGCGTCGTGCTTGCGCATTTTCCGCGGCTCGATCACGACGTCCGGCTCGACACCGGCGGACCGGTCGGCCAGAAGATCGCGGCCAATCCCGAGCACGGCCTCATCACCATTGCCTGGCCATCGGACGGCATCGAGCGCCGCATCGGCTACCGGCGCGTCGCCGAATATCCGATCTATGTCAGCGCGGGGCTCGAAACCTCGGCGATCCGCGCGCGCTGGTTCGCCACCATGGGCCAGCATCTGGTGTTCGGTGTGCCCGCGACCGCGCTGCTGTTCCTGCTGCTCGCGCTGGCGTTCCGACGCACCCAGCATCTGCAGGCCGAAGCCGCAAAGCGGCGCGAGGCCGAGGAGGCGCTCAAGCACAGCCAGCGCCTGGAGGCGCTCGGACAGCTCACCGGCGGCGTCGCGCACGACTTCAACAACCTGCTCACCGTGATCCGCGCCTCCGTCGACCTGTTGAACCGGCCGCAATTGCCCGAGGAGCGGCGCCAGCGCTACATCACCGCGATCGCGGACGCAGTCGCGCGCGCCGCCAAGCTGACCTCGCAGCTCCTGGCCTTCGCGCGGCGCCAGAACCTGAAGCCGGAAGTGTTCGATGTCGGCGCGCGGATGCAATCGTTGCACGACATGCTCGCCACGCTGCTCGGACCCGCCATCGAGATCACGATGCGGTTGCCGGCGGAACCCTGCCTCGTCAATACCGATGCCGGCCAGTTCGAGACGGCGCTGATCAACATGGCGACCAATGCCCGCGATGCCATGAAGGGCAAGGGCAAGATCGCCTTCACCGTGCAGCCGGCGACGAGCGTTCCGAACGCCGTGGCGCATCAGACCGGCTGCCACGGCATCATCAGCATCGCGGTCAGCGACACCGGCGTCGGTATTCCCGCAGCCCAGATCGGGCACATCTTCGAGCCGTTCTTCACCACCAAGCAGGTCGGCCACGGCACCGGCCTCGGCCTGTCGCAGGTGTTCGGCTTCGCGAGGCAATCCGGCGGCGAGGTGACCGTCGAGAGCGAGGTCGGCCGGGGCAGCACCTTCTCGCTCTATTTGCCGCGTGTGCCGCAGGACCTGCTGCCGCAGCGGCTGGCGCCCAACACCGCGCCGGCCCTGACCGGCAGCGGCATCGCGGTACTGGTGGTCGAGGACAATATCGAGCTCGCCAATTTCGCCGCCGACGGCCTCACCGAGCTCGGCTACAGCGTCACGCTGATTGACAACGCCACCGACGCGCTCGCCGAGCTGATCGTCGATGCCGATCGTTTCGATGTCGTGTTCTCGGACGTGGTGATGCCCGGCATGACCGGGCTCGATCTCACCCAGGCGATCCGCGACCGCAGCATCGGCGTGCCGGTCGTGCTGACAACGGGCTACAGCCAGGCGCTGTCCCAGGACGGCGTCGCCGGCTTCGACCTCGTGCAAAAGCCCTATTCGATCGAGGAATTGTCCCGCGTGCTGCACCGGGCTGCACGGCTGCGGCGGGTGCGCGATGGGGCAGCCGAGTAAGCCGTTGCCAGGAACCAGCGGGAACCGCCTGATTTTTCTCGCGTTGTCCGGCCATGCAGAAGCCGGCCGCAAAGCGCGAACGAGGCGAAAAAGCGCCTAATGTCGAGATCACCGGGGAGAGCGGCGAGGAGACGGCTCCGCCGCCGGAATTGCTCGAGCCCGACCCGGAACTATCGCCTGAGGAAGCCGAGCAGGCACGCAAGGATTATCTGCTCACCCGCTTCTGGATCAGCGCACGAGGCTTCTGGGGACGCAATGGCGACCGGCTGGCCTGGCCGTTCTCGATCTGCCTCGGCGCGCTGATCGTCCTGACCGTCGGCTTCCAATACGGCATCAATGTCTGGAATCGCGCGATCTTCGATGCGATCGAAAAGCGCGATGCGCCCGCCGTCTTCCATCTCACCGCGTTGTTCTTCCCGCTGGCGATCGGCAGCATCGTGCTCGGCGTGGCGCAGGTGTTCGCGCGCATGGGCATCCAGCGGCGCTGGCGCGCCTGGCTCACGAGTAGCGTGCTGACGCGCTGGCTCGCCAACGGCCGCTACTATCAGCTCAACCTCGTCGACGGCGACCACAAGAATCCCGAATACCGGATCGCCGAGGACCTGCGCATTGCCACGGACTCGCCGGTCGATTTTCTCGCCGGCGTGACGTCGGCGCTGCTGTCGGCCGTGACCTTCATCGTCGTGCTCTGGACCATCGGCGGCGCGCTCAACGTCTCGCTCGGCGGCTCCTCGATCACCATTCCCGGCTTTCTCGTGATCGCCGCCATCCTCTATGCCGCGATCGCCTCGAGCTCGATCATGGTGATCGGACGGCGCTTCGTGCAGATCTCCGAGGACAAGAACCAGGCCGAGGCGGATTTCCGCTACACGCTGACGCGCGTGCGCGAGAACGGCGAGAGTATCGCGCTGCTCGGCGGCGAGGACGAGGAGCGCGACGGCATCGACCGCAACTTTTCCAGCGTGCTGCGGCAATGGGCGCGGCTCGCAGGCCAGCACATGCGCACCACGCTGGTGTCGCAGGGCTCCAGCCTCGTTGCGCCGGTCGTGCCGCTGCTGCTCTGCGCGCCCAAATTCCTCGACGGCAGCATGACGCTGGGCCAGGTGATGCAGGCGGCTTCCGCCTTCACCATCGTGCAGAGCGCGTTCGGCTGGCTGGTCGACAACTATCCGCGGCTCGCCGACTGGAATGCCTGCGCACGCCGCATCGCCTCGCTGATGATGTCGCTCGATGGCCTGGAGCGTGCCGAGCAGGGCGACGGTTTCGGCCGCATCAAGCGCGGCGAAACCGGCAACGAAGCCATGCTGGAGCTCAACGACCTCTCCGTCACGCTCGACGACGGCACCGCCGTCGTGGGCGAGACCGAGGTGATGATCGAGGCCGGCGAGCGCGTCCTGGTCGCCGGCGAATCCGGTACCGGCAAGAGCACGCTGGTGCGCGCCATCGCAGGCCTGTGGCCCTGGGGCGGCGGCAGCGTCAACCTCCATCCCGATCGGCGGCTGTTCATGCTGCCGCAGCGGCCCTACGTGCCGTCCGGGTCCCTGCGCCGCGCCGTCGCCTATCCCGGCGCCGCGGACGACTGGAGCATCGACGAGATCGGTGAGGCCCTGCACAAGGTCGGCCTGGATCATCTCAAGGAAAAGATCAAGGAGGAGGGTCCGTGGGACCAGACGCTGTCGGGCGGCGAGAAGCAGCGCCTCGCTTTCGCGCGGCTTCTGCTGCACAGCCCCGACATCGTCGTGCTGGACGAGGCAACCTCGGCGCTCGACGAGAAGAGCCAGGACAGGATGATGAAGATGATCACGGACGAGCTGCCGAAGGCGACCATCGTCAGCGTCGCGCATCGCGTCGAGCTGGAGGCCTTCCACAGCCGCAAGATCGTGCTGGAGCGCCGCAAGGGCGGCGCCAAGCTCGTAAGCGACGTCAACCTGATCCCGCGCAAGGGCCGGCGCAAGCTGCTCAGCCGCTTCGTGCGCCAGCGCGAGGAGGCCGCGAAGAAAGCAGCGTGACATCCGGGCTGCATTCCCGACACCTCACCGTTGGAGTCGCCGGCAAAACCGGCTATGCATGCGCCGCTTGCAACGAGGACTACCTGCTTGACGCCCGACAACGACCCTTCGCTCGCGCCGTTCGGCGCGTTTGCGCCGAACGCGGCGCAGGCCGCGATCATTCGCCTCGCCCAGCAATCGGGGCTGAAGCGCGGTGCATTCCGCCCGTGGCTGTCGCGGCTGGTCAATTTGATGCGCGGCGGCCCGGTCGACGTGACTTATCAGGGCGCCTCGTTCCGCTTCTATCATCAGGGCAGCGCGACCGAGCGCGGCGCGCTGTTCAATCCCGACTACAATCTCGACGAACTCGATTTCCTGCGCCAGCACACGCCGGCCGGCGGCGTGTTCATCGATGTCGGCGCCAATGTCGGCACCTTCGCGCTGGTGATGTCGCGCCAGGTCGGGCCTGAGGGCAAGGTGGTCGCGATCGAGCCGCATCCAATGACCTTTGCACGGCTCTCGTTCAACCACGCCGCCTCGAGAGCGACGCAGGTTCGCCTGGTGCAGGCGGCCGCGGGCGACAGCGACGGCGAGCTGATGATCGAGACCGGCGGCGGCAATCTCGGCGCCACTCACGTCGTCACCGGCACGGCCGGCGCCGATGCGATCAAGGTCCCGTCGTTGCGGCTGACGCGCATTCTCGACGAGGCCGGCGTCACCAAGGTCGACGCGCTGAAGATCGACGTCGAGGGTTTCGAGGACCGCGTGCTGATCGGCTTCTTCAGGGATGCGCCGCCCTCATTGTGGCCGCGCGCGGTCGTCATCGAGCATCTGTCACAAAACGAATGGCGCGAGGATTGTATTGCTGACATGGTCGCGCGCGGTTTTGCGATCGCGCGCAAGACACGGAGCAACACGTTCCTGTCACGCTGACGTCGACCAACAACGGAGGTTGCGATGATCGATCACCTGGGCTTCCCGGTCTCCGACTATGAGCGTGCGAAAGCGTTCTACACCGAGGCGCTGGCGCCGCTCGGTTACGGCCTGATCATGGAGGTCACGCAGGAGCAGACCGGCCACGATCCGGCCGCCGGCTTCGGCGCCGACGGCAAGCCGGATTTCTGGATCGGCGGCGAAGGCGCGCTGAACAAGCCGGTGCATGTCGCGATCCTGGCCAAGGACCGCGCGACGGTCGATGCCTTCTACGTGGCGGCGCTGGCGGCCGGCGGCCGCGACAATGGAGCGCCCGGCATTCGCGCGCATTATCATGCGAATTACTACGGCGCCTTCGTGCTCGATCCCGACGGCCACAACATCGAGGCCGTCTGTCACGCGCCGGAATGAGCGGTTCTTGACACCACGCGGCGAGGAACATCTACGCAGCATCGTCGTTGTGGTCCTCTGGACAACCGAACGTGAAGGTGCTGATGCCGATCGAACCGCCCGAGATTCCGCCTGCGACACCGGGGACTCCCTCCGAGCCGCCGCCGGAAATTCCGCCGGGCACGCCGCAGCCCGACATCGCGCCGCCCGTGCATGAGCCCGACGCACCGCCGCGTCCGGATGAATTGCCGCCTCGCATTCCAGAAGAGGTTCCACAGCGTGGACCGAATGGACCACTTACACCGAATCCCGCGACGGATGCAGTTCGCCGCAGGATCAAACATGAGGCGAACGACCACATATGAGGCGATTGCAACCTGCTTCTGAATGCGCAATGAACGTTGTTCGTGTGACATGATTTGCATGCAGAAATAAATCGGGCCGCCACGTCTTCGCCCGCCACAATGCGGCCCAACGCGTAGCTGTTCATCATCCAACTTTCTTCGTCAAAGAACCTTCCGGGGAATTTCACGACATGACCAATCTTCGCTTCGTGCTGCTTGCCACGACGGCTCTGACCGCGATGCAATTCGCAAGCTCCGCGTCGCATGCGCAAAGCGCGCCGCCGCTCGTGCTCGCGCAGGCCCAGACACAACAAGAAACGGGCCCTGACGGAAAACCGAAGCAGCCTCCGAAGGAGCAGCCGAAGGGCGCGCCGCCCGCTGTGCACCCGCCGGCGCCGACACCGCCGCCTGCAGCTCCCACGCGTCCGACCGCACCGCCTCCCGCTGCGGCTCCGCCCCATGCTCCAACGCCGCCGCCGGCTGCTGCGCCGACGCGCCCGACACCACCTCCGCCGCCGCCCCCGACGCACCAGGCACCTCCTCCGCCGCCGCCGGCACCGCCTGCTGCTCCGAAGCAGCCGTCGCCGCCTCCGGCTGCGGCTCCGCAGCAGCACGCACCGACCCCGCCGCCGCCTCCGGCACCGCCCGCGGCACGTCCGGCTCCGACGCCCACAGCCCCGCCGCCCGCAGCGGCGCCTCAGGTGCGTCCCGCGCCGGCGCCCACCGCGACCCCA
>NZ_LSEF01000046.1:0-2747 GCF_001641695.1 Bradyrhizobium neotropicale | reverse complement strand
CGCCGCGCCGACGGCGCGTCCGGCCGCGCCTGCCCCGACGGCCACACCCACACCGACACCTGTACCGACCGCGACGCCTCCGCAGGGACGGGTCATCCCGTCGCCAACGCCCACAGCAGCGCCAGCGCCGACAGCTACGCCTGCTCCAGCGGCGCCGACGACTCGGGCCACGCCGACGCCGACCCCGACGCCCACAGCAGCGCCAGCGCCGACGGCCACGCCTGCTCCAGCGGCGCCGACGACTCGGGCCACGCCGAGCCCGACGCCCGCTCCGACCGCTACACCCGCTCCTGGCGGAGCGACCACGCCGCCGGCCGGACGGACGGGCCCGGCAGCGACGCCCGCACCCGGCGCAACGCCAGCTCCGACCGCGACGCCGGCCCCCGGCACCGTGACGCCGGCGCCCGGACGTCAAGGTGGCGCGCCGCCTGCGGGCGCGCCCGCTGCCGGAGCTCCGCCGGCGCAGCCACAGACGGCCGCCCCGATCCGACCCACGCCTCCCGTCGGCGCCGCGGCGCGGACTGTCGTACCCGGCACGACAGCCGCGGCGCCACCGCCCGACAAGGCGCAATACGCTCCGCCGACGGTCGCACCGGCCTTCCAGGCCGCACCGGCGGTCGCAGCACCGTTGCCGCCTCCGCCGCGTCCGCAGCAGCGTGACCTGACGCCGCTCGCGATCGGTGCGGGCGTCGTGGCCGGCGCCGTCATCGGCGCCACCATCGCCGACTACCGCAATCAGCGGCAGGAGGTCGTCGAAGGCGGCCGCACCATCTATACCGAGCCGGACCGCATCATCATCCGCGACCCGAGCGGGCAGGAGTACGTTCGCGGCAACGACCTCTATCGCTTCCGCTATGGCGCTCGCGACATCCGCACCGACGTTGTCGGCGGCGAAACCCGCACCGTCGTGATCCGTCCCGACGGCAGCGAGGTGATCACCGTGGTCGGAGCCGACGGTCAGTTGCTGCGGCGAATCCGCAGGGACCCCGGCGGGCGCGAGATCATCATCATCGACAACAGCTACCGCGATCCGCGGGCGGTCGGCGGCTTCTATGTCGACGTGCCGCCGCCGGTCGTGAACATTCCCTACGATCGCTACATCGTCGACTCCGCGGATGCCTCGCCGGACGTGATCTACGAGACCATGGAGGCGCCGCCGGTACAACGGATCGATCGGCGCTACTCGCTCGACGAGATCCGCTACAGCCCCAATGTTCGCATGCAGATGCCGAGCATCGACATCAACACGATCAACTTCGAGACAGGATCGTGGACCATCCCGCCGGACCAGGCGGCGAGGCTGCAAGTGATCGCCGACGGTCTCAACCGTGCGATCCAGCGCAACCCGCGCGAGGTGTTCCTGATCGAGGGACACACCGACGCGGTCGGCAACGACGTCGACAATCTGTCATTGTCGGACCGCCGTGCGCAGTCCGCGGCCGAACTGCTGACCCAGCAGTTCAATGTGCCGGCAGAGAACCTGACGTCGCAAGGCTACGGCAGGCAGTATCTGAAGGAGCAGACGGACGGACCGAGCCGGATCAACCGGCGCGTCACCATCCGCCGCATCACGCCGCTGCTCAACGGCGGTCAGGCCTCGCTGCCGCCGCCCCCGCCCGGCACCGCACCGCCGCGCTGAGGCGAAGCGCACAAATGCAAAATGGCCGGGAGCGATCCCGGCCATTTTTGTTTCAGGTCGTAGGGTGGGTTAGCTTTGGTGTCTCAGGAGGTTGTCCATCTGGTCTGAACCGAGGAAGCTGAGGTTGCGAAGCTTCAACGTTTCCACGGAGAGACCAGATGAACGTCCACAAGAATGCGCCTTTGACGCCCACAGGTCGAGAGGCGATGGTGCGAGGCGTGGTCGAGGACGGACTGAGCCAGGCTGCCGCGGCTGACCAGTTCAACACGACACCGAAAACGGTAGCCAAATGGGTCGAGCGGTTCCGCGCAGCAGGTGTCGAGGGATTGCGTGATCGTTCCTCCAGACCCCTTTCATCGCCAAGCCAAACCCCGCGGGCCACGTGCGAGGCCGTCGAGGCGTTGCGCCGGCAGCGCCACACCGGCAAGCAGATCGCAGCCGAGGTTGGGCTGTCACGGGCCACCGTCAGCCGCATACTCCGCCGCCTGGGATTAAGCCGGACACGCGATCTGGAGCCGGCCGAGCCGGTGCGCCGCTACGAGCGCGAGCAGCCCGGCGAGCTGATCCATATCGACATCAAGAAGCTCGGCAGGTTCGTCAGACCCGGCCACCGCATCACGCACGATCGTCAGAAGGGTGAAAGCCGCGGCGCCGGCCACGAGTTCGTCCACGTGGCGATCGACGATGCATCGCGCCTGGCCTTCTCCCAGATCCGGCGTGATCAGAAAAAGGAAAGTGCCATCGCCTTCCTCAGGGAAGCCGTCGCTTACTACCGCAGCCTCGGTATGAAGGTCACCGGCATCATGACCGACAATGGCTCTTGCTACCGTGCCAAGGCCTTCGCCAGAGCGTGCGGGAAGCTCGGCCTCAGGCACATCTTCACCAGACCATATCGGCCCCAAACAAACGGCAAGGCCGAACGCTTCATCCAGACAGCGCTGCGCGAGTGGGCTTACGCTCGCTCCTACGACACCTCAGACCAGCGCGCCAAAAACCTGCCAATCTGGCTTCAGCACTACAACTGGCATCGCCCACACGGTAGTTTGCAAGCCAAACCACCCATCAGCCGCCTCCGTCTCCCGGAGGACGACCTGTTGAGATTCCACAG
>NZ_LSEF01000045.1 GCF_001641695.1 Bradyrhizobium neotropicale | reverse complement strand
CTGTGGAATCTCAACAGGTCGTCCTCCGGGAGACGGAGGCGGCTGATGGGTGGTTTGGCTTGCAAACTACCGTGTGGGCGATGCCAGTTGTAGTGCTGAAGCCAGATTGGCAGGTTTTTGGCGCGCTGGTCTGAGGTGTCGTAGGAGCGAGCGTAAGCCCACTCGCGCAGCGCTGTCTGGATGAAGCGTTCGGCCTTGCCGTTTGTTTGGGGCCGATATGGTCTGGTGAAGATGTGCCTGAGGCCGAGCTTCCCGCACGCTCTGGCGAAGGCCTTGGCACGGTAGCAAGAGCCATTGTCGGTCATGATGCCGGTGACCTTCATACCGAGGCTGCGGTAGTAAGCGACGGCTTCCCTGAGGAAGGCGATGGCACTTTCCTTTTTCTGATCACGCCGGATCTGGGAGAAGGCCAGGCGCGATGCATCGTCGATCGCCACGTGGACGAACTCGTGGCCGGCGCCGCGGCTTTCACCCTTCTGACGATCGTGCGTGATGCGGTGGCCGGGTCTGACGAACCTGCCGAGCTTCTTGATGTCGATATGGATCAGCTCGCCGGGCTGCTCGCGCTCGTAGCGGCGCACCGGCTCGGCCGGCTCCAGATCGCGTGTCCGGCTTAATCCCAGGCGGCGGAGTATGCGGCTGACGGTGGCCCGTGACAGCCCAACCTCGGCTGCGATCTGCTTGCCGGTGTGGCGCTGCCGGCGCAACGCCTCGACGGCCTCGCACGTGGCCCGCGGGGTTTGGCTTGGCGATGAAAGGGGTCTGGAGGAACGATCACGCAATCCCTCGACACCTGCTGCGCGGAACCGCTCGACCCATTTGGCTACCGTTTTCGGTGTCGTGTTGAACTGGTCAGCCGCGGCAGCCTGGCTCAGTCCGTCCTCGACCACGCCTCGCACCATCGCCTCTCGACCTGTGGGCGTCAAAGGCGCATTCTTGTGGACGTTCATCTGGTCTCTCCGTGGAAACGTTGAAGCTTCGCAACCTCAGCTTCCTCGGTTCAGACCAGATGGACAACCTCCTGAGACACCAAAGCTAACCCACCCTACGATCCAGCACTTCACGCCTTCTGCGCGTCCATCACCTTGCGTACCGCGGGGCGGTCGGACATGCGCTTGAAATGATCCGCGACCTTCGGCGTCGCGTTGATGTCGACGCTGTCGCCTTCGAGCCAGAGCGACAGCGTGTGGAGATAGGGATCGCAGATCGTGTACTGCTCGCCCATCACCCACGGCCCTTTGAACATCTTCTGCTCGATCAGCGAGAAGCAGGCGCCCATGGTCTTCGGGATCATCTGCTTCATGTCGACGAACGAGCTCTCTTCCGTCGCCCAGCGCGCGCCGCGCATCTTGTGGGCATGCGCCACGTGCACGGTGGAGCAGAGATAGGAATTGAACGACTGCGCCTGCGCGAACGCAAAGGGATCGTCGAGCGGCGCGAGCCTGGCCTTGGGAAAGGTTTGCGCGATGTAGGCGAGCATCGCCGGCGTCTCGGTCAGCACGCCGCGATCGGTCACCAGCGCCGGCACGCGGGCCTTCGGGTTGATCGCGAGATAGTCCGGGCTGTTCTGCTGGTTGGCCTTGAAGTTCAGCCGTTCGGCCGTGTAGTCGGCCCCGGCCTCTTCCAGGGCGATATAGGTGGCGAGCGCGCAGGTGCCGGGGGCGTAGTAGAGCTTGAACATGTCGGACCTCGTGGGGGAAAGCCGGACGTTAACGGCCGCATGCAGCGCCGTCCATAGGGCTCTCTTCGCAGTTGCCCACGGCCGCCTCACCGTGCGAAGACGCCGCCAATCGGAGGGATTTTGTCATGACCGTACTCATCGCCGGTGGCGGCATCGGCGGGCTGACGCTTGCGCTCAGCCTGCACCAGATCGGCGTTCCCGCAAAAGTGTTCGAGAGCGTGGCCGAGCTGCGCCCGCTCGGCGTCGGCATCAACGTGCTGCCGCATGCCGTGCGCGAGCTGATCGAGCTCGGACTGATGGACAAGCTCGATGCCAGCGGCGTGCGCACCCGCGAGCTCGCCTACTTCTCCAAGCACGGCAAGCCGATCTGGAGCGAGCCGCGCGGATTGGAGGCCGGCTACAGATGGCCGCAATTCTCGATCCATCGCGGCATCCTGCAGCAACTCCTGCTCGACACCGCGATCGAACGGCTCGGCCGCGACAACATCCTCACCAGCCATCATCTGACCGGCTGGAGCGAGACCGCCGCTGGCGTGCGTGCCGACTTCATCGACAAGGCGACCGGCAAGGCCGCAGGCACTTACGAAGGCGCGATCCTGATCGCCGCCGACGGCATCCATTCCGCCGTGCGAGAAAAGCTCTACCCGCAGGAAGGACCGCCGATCTGGAACGGCCGCATCCTCTGGCGCGGCGTGACACCGGCCAAGGCCTTCCTCACCGGCCGCACCATGATCATGGCGGGCCATGAGATCCTGAAATTCGTCTGCTACCCCATCACCAAGCAGCCGGACGCGTCCGGCAACCATCAGATCAACTGGGTCGCCGAGCGCCACATGCCGCCGACCTATCAGTGGCGGCGCGAGGACTATAACCGCACCGCGCGACTGGAAGAGTTCTTGCCCTGGTTCGAGAGCTGGCAGTTCGACTGGCTCGACGTGCCCGGCCTGATCCGAAACTGCCCGCACGCCTACGAATATCCGCTGGTCGATCGCGATCCGGTGTCGCAATGGACATTTGGCCGCGTCACGCTGATGGGCGATGCCGCCCATCCGATGTATCCGATCGGATCGAACGGCGCCTCGCAGGCGATCCTCGATGCCCGCGTCATCACCCGCGAGATTTTGGCGCATGGGCCGACGCAGGCTGCGCTGCTTGCCTATGAAGCCGAGCGCCGGCCGGCGACCACCGACCTCGTCCTGCTCAACCGCAAGAACGGCCCCGAGCAGGTGATGCAGCTCGTCGAGGAGCGCGCGCCGGAGGGCTACGGCATCGTCACTGATGTGCTGTCGCAGCAGGAGCTGGAGGACATCGCCGCGAACTACAAGCGCGTTGCCGGCTTCCAGGTCGAGGCGCTGAACGCCAAGCCGCCGATCGTCAGCGCAGACGCGAAGCGCGCGGGTGTCTGAGGCTTCTGGAGAGGCACTGACGCCGGATGCGCGCACCACGGGATGACGCGAAAGCGCTGCAACGGCTATTGCCGGATGACGTGCTCAAGATCGTGATGCTTGGCCAGGATAAGGAAGATCGAGGCGGCGGCCTGCGCTTGGCTGTCTGCACACACTGATCGAGGCAGCGTGCCACCGCGGCCCCGAACTTGAAACAAAAAGTGAAAGACAACAGCGGGGATATTCCTAAAAGCTGACTTGATTACTTTCTTCTAATCTCTTCGCCACATTTGATTGATGAGTAAGCAGCGATGACTGATCAGCAATTGGCCCTGCAAGCGATAAGCGAAGCGCAACTCATATTGGAAGAATACCTTCAGCCCTGGCCCAAGGATAATGCGCATATCCTTGAGAAGTTGGTGGAAGTTCTCGAACGCCCCGCCTTGATCGTTGCTGTAAGTCGATTGCAGCAACACGGCAGTTGAGCGCGCCCATGAGCAAACCGCTTCCATCGTTTGCTTTGATCATTTGCACTGCTGCGCTCTCGTTGCTCGAAATGACGAGCGTGCATGCCAAGCAACAATGCCGCGCTGCAATGCCGCAAAATCCGCAAGGGGAGTGGTGGTCCTATCGTCTCATCGACGGACGAAAATGCTGGTACGTGGGCAAGCCCATGCTTTCGAAATCATTGCTGGAATGGCCTTCAGAGTCCCCCGAAACCGAATCTCGCGGAGACGCTGCAGGCGCGGTCATAGCGCCTAGCAAACCCGGCAATCCATTGGATGCACAAGCGCTGGCACTGAGGGACTTTGACACCTTTGAAGCACGATGGCGTGCCAGGATCTCCAGTCCGCAAGGCCCGCGACCGACCGATACTCGCGACCAAGCGCCAGCGGATCAGTAACTTCTCGCTCCAAGAGCCGATAGCGCGCGAGCCGCACTTCGTGCTCTCTGAATTGCTGCTCGGTCATTCGTCTCGCCGCTGCGCGGCAGGCCCACCTCAAAGGAAAATGGAGTGTGTGGCGAGACCTACAGCACCACCCTCGCCGCCTCGAGCAGCCGCTCGCTTGCGGTTGCCGTCGCGAGCACGGTGCCGTCCTCGGCCATCAGCTTGGCCTCGACGAAGGCGATGGTCTTGCCGAGCTGCGTCACCGTCGCCTCGCCGATGATCGTCCCGGGCTTGGCCGGGCTGAGGAAGTTCACGGTCATGCTGATGGTGGTGGTGTACAGCCGGCCCTCGCTCATCACGAGCACCGCCGGGCCCATGGTGTCGTCGAGCATGGCCGAGAGCATGCCGCCCTGGATGAAGCCGGCAGGATTGCAGAACTCAGGTCTGCCCTCGAAGGCAAGCCTGATCCAGCCGTCTTGCGGACGAGCATCGAGCAGACGCCAACCCAACAGGTTGGCGCAGGGCGGTCTGGGAAAATTATCGAGCGCGGTCTTGACCATGCGAAGCCTCCGGTGCCGCTCGCTGGTAACGCAGGCCTGCTGACAGCCTGGTGTCAGCAGGATAGCTAGCCGTCCAATGCGTGCGCGATCACCTTGCGCATGACGTTGGGCAGCGCTTCGTCGGCGAGGGTGGCGACCGGCACCCAGCGCATGCCGTCTGGCGCGCGCGTGCCGGCCTCGACCCGGGCGGTGTAGACCACGAGCTCCAGCGGAAAATGCGTGAAGACGTGGGTGACGACGCCCAGCTTGCGCTGCCAGCGCGAAAGCCCCTTCAGCGCCGGCGCCTGCAATTTCGCCAGCTTGTCGTCCTGGCCGGCGCGCCAATCCGAACCCGGCACCTCGGTCATCCCGCCGAGCAATCCCTTCTCCGGCCGGGTGCGAACGAGGAGCTCGTCACCGCGCGTGACGACGAAGGCGGCGCCCTGCCGCAGCGTCCCGCTTTTCTTCGGCGCCTTGCGCGGGAATGTGTCCTGCGTGCCTTGCGTGCGCGCCACGCAGTCGTCGGTGAACGGACATAACGAGCAGGCCGGCTTCTTCGGCGTGCAGATCGAAGCGCCGAGATCCATCAGCGCCTGCGCGCTGTCGCCGGCGCGAGACTTCTCGTCGCCGGCGCGGGAGTCGGCGAGCAACATCGCCGCCAATTGCTGGATCTTTGGCTTTGCCTGCGGGAGCTCTTCTTCAACTGCAAAGAGCCGCGACACCACCCGCTCGATATTGCCGTCGACCGGCATGGTGCGGCGATCGAAGGCGATCGCGGCAATCGCGGCCGCCGTGTAGGGCCCGATCCCCGGCAGCGCGCGCAGGCCGTCCTCGGTGTCGGGAAACACGCCGCCATGCTCGCGCGCCACCGCGACCGCGCAGGCGTAGAGATTGCGTGCGCGCGAATAATAGCCGAGCCCCGCCCACATCCGCAGCACGTCGTCGAGCGAAGCCCGCCCGAGCGCCGTGACGTCCGGCCAGCGCACGACGAATTTTTCGAAATAGGGCCCGACGGCCTTCACCGTGGTCTGCTGCAGCATGATCTCCGACAGCCAGACGCGATAGGGATCCGCCGTCTCGCCGGGCGCCGCGCGCCAAGGGAGCCTGCGGCGGTGGCGGTCGTACCAGGCGAGCAGCGCCAGCGGGCGCGCCAAACGTTTCGGTTCAACCGGTTCCGACTTCGCCTTCAGGGCAACTTTGGGGCTCATGCTGTCACTGTAACCGGCCCGCGCCGATCTCTCCACGTCATGCCCGCGCTTGTCGCGGGCATCCACGTCTTTCTTCGCGAAGCCTGTGGCGTGCGCTCCGGAGTGCTATAAGGCCCCCATGTCCAAGCCCGGCCCCATCAGCGCAAAGCCGCTCTCGATCCTCCTCAACGACGTCTTTGCCGAGGCCTATGCCAAGCAGGGCTTTGCCGCGCGCGAGCTGGTGACGCGCTGGGCGCAGATTGCCGGGCCGGAGATCGCGGCCCATGCCGAGCCGCTCAAGATGCAATGGCCGCGGCCCGTTGAGGGCCAGCCGCAGGAGCCGGCGACGCTGGTGCTGCGGGTCGAGGGACCGATGGCGCTGGAAATCCAACACTCCGCCGACGTCATCCTGGAACGGGTCAACCGCTTCTTCGGCTGGAGCGCGGTCGGCAAGCTCGCCTTCCGCCAGGCTCCCCTGTCGCGGGCCCGGCGCCCGGTGCGGCCCGGCCCGCCGGACCCGAAAGCCGTGGCCAAGGTGGCGGAAAGCCTCGCCGACATCGAAGATGAACAATTGAAGACAGCGCTGGCGCGCCTGGGGGCCGCAATCAAGCGAAATTGAGCCTTATTGCGCGTGCAATCTGGACCCGTCCTTGCGGCTCGCCATTGCCTCAAACGACGTTTCAAGCTAGCGACAGGCCGCCTGAGATAAGGAACCTCGGGCGAGACCACGCCAATCCGGGAGCCGACCTTGATCATCACCCGCCGCGCCTTCACCACGATGCTGTCGCTGACCGGGCTTGCCGCGCTCGCCGGGCTCTCGCCGCTGCGGTTCATCTCCGAGGCCATGATCCCTGAAGCAATGGCGCAGACCGCCGCCGATGTGGCCAAGCCAGTGTCGCTGCCCGACATGGCGCTGGGCCCGGCGGACGCCGCCGTCACCATCACCGAATTCGCCTCGATGACCTGCCCGCACTGCGCCGCCTTCAACGAGCAGGTGTTTCCGAAGATCAAGAAGGAATACATCGACACCGGCAAGGTTCGTTACATCTTCCGCGAGTTCCCGCTCGACATCAAAGCCGCCGCCGGCTCGATGCTGTCGCGCTGCATCGCCAACGGCGACGCGTCGAAATATTTCGCGGTGACCGACATGCTGTTCCGCCAGCAGAGCGACTGGGTGATGAAGAACACCACGGAGACTTTGGCCCGGATCGGCAAGCAGGCTGGCCTCACCCAGCAGCAGGTCGAGGCCTGCCTGAAGGACCAGGCGTTGCTCGACAAGATCGCCGCCGACCAGAAGTATGCGAGCGATGTGCTGAAGGTCGATTCCACGCCGACGTTCTTCATCAACGGTGAGAAGATCAAGGGCGAAGCCTCGTTCGAGGAATTCGCGAAGAAGATCAACTCGCTGCTCAAGAGCTGATTTGAAAGCTGATTCGCGCGCGCGAAGCCTGATTCGCGCGCCGCTAGCCGTATCATTCCCGTCACAAATCCCTTGGGAAAAGCGGGTTTCGCAGGTTGCCCTCGCGACGCGGCACGGCCATTGTCCAGCCGCATGAGCCGCCTTGAGCGACTCGTTCAGACAGCGACATTGCCTTCTATGGTATTGTCCCGGCAGGGAGATTCGCACCCTGTCAACAGAGATGCGTGTTTATGAAGATCACCCGCCTGCGCCTTCATGGTTTCAAGTCCTTCGTTGAGCCCACCGACTTCGTGATCGAGGCCGGCCTGACCGGCGTGGTCGGACCCAACGGCTGCGGCAAGTCGAACCTCGTCGAAGCGCTGCGCTGGGCGATGGGCGAGACCTCGCACAAATCGCTGCGCGCCGCCGACATGGACGCGGTGATCTTCGCAGGCTCCGGCAACCGCCCGGCGCGCAACCACGCCGAAGTGACGATGACGATCGACAATGCCGATCGCACCGCACCGGCGGCGATGAACGACAGCCAGCTTCTGGAAATCTCCCGCCGCATCGAGCGCGAGGCGGGTTCGGTCTATCGCATCAACGGCCGCGACGTGCGCGCCCGCGACGTGCAGATCCTGTTTGCAGACGCCGCCACCGGCGCGCGCTCGCCCGCCCTCGTCCACCAGGGCAAGATCGGCGAGATCATCCAGGCCAAGCCCGAGCAGCGCCGCCGCGTGCTGGAAGACGCCGCCGGCGTCGCCGGCCTGCACGCCCGCCGCCACGAGGCCGAGCTGCGGCTGAAGGCGGCCGAAACCAACCTCACCCGCGTCGAGGACGTGATCGGCCAGCTCTCCGGCCAGATGGAAGGCCTGAAGAAGCAGGCCCGCCAGGCCGTGCGCTATCGCGAGGTCGCCGCGAAGGTCCGCAAGTCCGAGGCCACGCTGTTCCATCTGCGCTGGATCGGCGCCCATGCCGAGGTCAACGATTCCGGCCATACCCATGATCTCGCGGTCCGCGAGATGGCGGAGCGCACCCAGCACCAGGCGGAAGCCGCCCGCATCCAGGCGATCCGCGCAGCCGAGATGCCGGCGCTGCGCGACGCGGAAGCGCGCGCCGCAGCCGGGCTGCAGCGGCTGACCAATGCCCGCGAACTGCTCGACCGCGAGGAAGAGCGGGCCAAGGAGCGCGTCGCCGAGCTCGAGCGGCGCCTCGCGCAATTCGAAGGCGACATCTCCCGTGCCCAGCAGCAGACCATGGACGCCGACGTCGCGCTGCAGCGGCTCGACGCCGAAGACGCCGAGCTGAAGGAAGAGATCAAATCGCGGGTCGAGAAGCGCTCCGGCGTCGACGAGCGCGTCTCCGAAGCCGAGGCGACGCTCGCCGAAGTCGAGCAGCGCTTCTCCGAGCTCACCACCTCGCTCGCCGACCTCACCGCCAAGCGCAACCAGCTCGAGGCCAATGTCCGCACGCACCGCGACAAGCTCGCCCGGCTCGACCAGGAGATCGCGAATGTCGCGGCGGAAGAGCAGAAGCTCGCGGCGGAGACCGGCGGGTTCGGCGATCTCGACGAGCTGACCGCGGCGGTCGAGAACGCGGAACAGACGCTTGCGGCTTCCGAAGCCGCGGCGCAGGCGAGCGAAGCTTCACACGTCGCGGCGCGCCAGACGCTGGAATCCTCGCGCTCGCCGCTGAATGAGGCCGACAAGCGCGTGCAACGGCTTGAGACCGAGGCGCGCACGATCTCCAAGATCGTCAACGGCGAGACCAAGAATCTGTGGCCGCCGATCATCGACGGCATCACCGTCGACAAGGGCTTTGAAAAGGCGATCGGCGCCGCGCTCGGCGACGATCTCGATGCGCCGGTCGATCCGTCGGCGCCGATGCGCTGGACCAATGCCGGCGTCACCGAAGGCGATCCGGCGCTGCCCGACGGCGTCGTTCCGCTCGCCGACCACGTGCAGGCGCCGGCCGAGCTGGCGCGCCGTCTGGCGCAGATCGGCGTGGTGCCGCGCGAGCGCGGCGCCGAGCTGGTCTCGCAGCTCAAGACCGGCCAGCGGCTGGTCTCGCCCGAAGGCGACGTCTGGCGCTGGGACGGCTTTGTCGCAGCAGCTCACGCGCCGACCGGGGCCGCGCGGCGTCTCGCCGAGCGCGCGCGTCTCGTCGACATCGAGAACGAGCTCGAGCAGGCCCGCATCGACGCCCAGATCAAACGTCAGGCGCTGGAAAATGCCGAGGCCGAACTGCAGATGGCCGCCAGCACCGAAGGTGCTTCGCGCGAAGCCTGGCGCGCCGCGCAGCGCGAGCTGAACGCCGCACGCGAGCGCCATGCCACGGCCGAGCGCGAGATCAGCCGTCACGCCGCGCGCAAGGCGACGCTGTCGGAAGCACACAGCCGTCTCGCCGCCGACCGCGCCGAGGCCGAGGCTGCGCATGAATATGCCGCTGCCGCGATCACCGAGCTGCCGTCGAGCGAGGACACCGAGACCCAGCTCGCCGCGGTCCGCAGCGACATCGAAGGCCATCGCCGCATGGCGGCCCAGGTCCGCGCCGAGGCGCAGGCGCTGGCGCGCGAAGCCGAGCTCGCCGACCGCCGCGTGCAGGCGATCCTCGCCGAGCGCACCGAGTGGCAGAACCGCAAGGAGGGCGCGGCCTCCCACATCGACACCATCCAGGCCCGCATCACCGAGGTCTCGATCGAGCGCAGCGATCTCGAAAACGCGCCGGCCGTGTTCGCCGAGAAGCGCAGCGCGCTGATCACCGAAATCGAATACGCCGAGAGTGATCGTCGCATCGCCGCCGACGCGCTCGCCACTGCGGAAACCGCGATGGCGGAGACCGATCGTGTCGCGAAATTGACGCTCGAGGCGCTGTCGAGCTCGCGTGAGGCGACCGCGCGCGCCGAGGAGCGCATGGAAGGCGCGCGGCGCCGGCTCGAGGACATCGAGCGCGAAATCCGCGACATGCTCGAGGTCGAGCCGCAGGCGGTCGCGGGCCTTGCCGAGATCGAGCCCGGCGCCGAACTGCCGCCGCTGCACGAGATCGAGGAGGATCTCGAAAAGATGCGCCGCGACCGCGAGCGCCTGGGTGCGGTCAACCTGCGCGCCGAGGAAGAGCTGCGCGAAGTCGAGGGCCAGCACACCGGCCTCGTCACCGAGCGCGACGACCTCGTCGAAGCCATCAAACGTCTCCGCCAGGGCATCCAGAGCCTCAACAAGGAAGCGCGCGAGCGGCTCCTGACCTCGTTCGAGGTCGTCAACAACCACTTCAAGCGCCTCTTCGTCGAGCTGTTCGGCGGCGGCGAGGCGGCGCTGCACCTGATCGAGAGCGACGACCCGCTGGAGGCCGGCCTCGAGATCATCGCAAAGCCGCCGGGCAAGAAGCCGCAGACGCTGTCGCTGCTCTCGGGCGGCGAGCAGGCGCTGACCGCCATGGCGCTGATCTTCGCCGTGTTCCTCACCAACCCCTCGCCGATCTGCGTGCTGGACGAAGTCGACGCACCGCTCGACGACCACAACGTCGAGCGCTACTGCAACCTCCTGCACGAGATGACCGGCTCGACCGACACGCGCTTCATCATCATCACGCACAATCCGATCACGATGGCGCGGATGAACCGGCTGTTCGGCGTCACCATGGCCGAGCGCGGCGTCTCGCAGCTCGTGTCTGTGAGCCTGCAAGAGGCGGTGGAGATCCTCGACCAGAACGTGGCGTGAGGATTTTGACGGTCATTCCGGGCCCGCGCGAAGCGCGGCCCGATGACAGGCTCCGCGAGAACTATGGTGCGCAATTGCGCGCCTGAGAATCTCGCGCCACACGGATTGACGTCATCATCCGCGAGGGCGGATGATCCAGTACGCCGCGGCTCCTCGATCGACGTCCGCTCTCTCGGAGTACTGGATGCCCCGCCTGCGCGGGGCGTGACGATGGAAGATGATTTCACCGACGCTTCCCCCCGAACTCAAGGCCGCGCTCGACGGCAAGCTCCAGGGCTTTTCCCGCACCGATGCGGCGCGGAGGTCGTCGCAGATCTCCAGCACCTATCGCGCCGGCGGCGGCTCGGGCACGATCAAGTCCGAAGCGGATGCGCTCGCCTATGCCCTGGCGCGGATGCCGGCCACCTATGCCGCGGTTGCGGCGAGCCTGAACGCGCTGACCGAGATCGCGCCGGACTTGGCTCCGGAAACCCTGCTCGACGTTGGCGCAGGCCCGGGCACCGCGAGCTGGGCCGCCGCGGAGGCCTTTCCATCACTGCAAGCCTTCACCCTGCTCGATGCCAACGCGACGCTGAGCCGGCTCGCGCTCGAGCTCGCCCGCGACAGCGTACGACTGGCGGATTGCCGCTATCTGCCCGGCGATGCCGGCACCAACCTCGCCGAGGTCTCATCCGCCGACATCGTGATTGCGAGCTACATCGTGGGCGAGCTCGGTGAGAGCGACCAGCGCGCGCTCACCGAGGCGATGTGGGCGAAAGCGCGCCATGCGCTGATCGTGATCGAGCCCGGCACGCCGGCGGGCTATGCGCGCATCCTCGCGTTGCGCCAGCAGCTGATCGCGGCCGGCGGCTCTGTCGCGGCCCCCTGCCCGCACGACAAGCCGTGTCCACTGACAGCGCCCGACTGGTGCCATTTCTCCCAGCGTCTGCCGCGCTCCCAGGCGCACCGGCAGATCAAGGGCGCCGAGGTGCCGTTCGAGGACGAGCGGTTCATCTACGTCGCCCTGACCCGCACACCGCCCGTGGCGCGCGCCTCGCGCATACTGGCGCCGCCTGATGTCGGCAAGGCCGAGATCACGGCAAAGCTCTGCACCGAGGGCGGTGTCGCACTGACAAAGGTCTCGCGGCGCGACAAGGCCGCCTATGCGGACGCCCGGCGCTGGCGCTGGGGCGACGCCGTCATGTCCGAAAGTTAACCCCGTTCGGCGCTTTTGCCTTGAACTCGGATGGGTCCACATCCGACCAAGTCTTACCTCCCTTTGCCTCCCTTGCGCGCCGGCCTGCCGTCCGGCGCCATTTTGGTTTACCCTGCCCGCCTTTAATCCCCTTCAGGAGTTCTCCATGTCGACCGGCTGGATCGTTCTCGGCGTTATCGTCGTCCTCGTGCTGTTCGCCTTCGGCGCCTACAACCGGCTGGTGGCGCTGAGCCAGCGCGTCAGCCAGGCCTTTGCCGACATCGACGTGCAGCTCAAGCAGCGCCACGATTTGATCCCGAATCTGGTCGAGACGGTGAAGGGCTACGCCGCGCATGAGCGCGGTACGCTCGACGACGTCATCAAGGCGCGCAACTCGGCGATGTCGGCGCAGGGCTCGGCGCAAGTCTCCGCGGCCGAGAACCAGCTCTCCGGCGCGCTCGGCCGGCTGATCGCGCTGTCGGAGGCCTATCCCGACCTCAAGGCCAATGCCAATTTCCAGCAGCTCGCCAGCGAGCTCTCCGACCTCGAGAACAAGATCGCGGCGAGCCGCCGCTTCTTCAACAATGCGGTCCAGGAATACAACACCGGCATCCAGCAGATGCCCGCCGCGCTGTTCGCCGGCATGTTCGGCTTCACGCGCAAGGATTTCTTCGATCTCGGCGCGAGCCGCACCGAGGTCGAGGCGACGCCGCAGGTGAAGTTCTGATTGGCGCGCGCGACTGGAGTTTTCTCACCTTCATCATTCCACATTGCGCAAGTGCGCAATGTGGGCGCGTCGAAGACGCGAACCCGGAATGACGACCGAGACACTAAGCTCCAGGTTCCGGGTTCGCGTCGTTCGCGTACCCTGGAATGACAGGAGCTAACGGAAACAGCCATGGCCGCGTATGGTCTCTACACGCATATCGCCTCGAACAAGTTTCGTTCGATGGTGCTGCTCGCCGGCCTGTTCATGCTGGTCTACGTGCTGGTCTATGCCGGCGCGCTGGTCGCTGAAGTCGTCATCAACAGTAACGAAACCGTCGCCTACTATCTGAGCCGCGCCTTCCACGATCTGATCGTCGCCTCGCCCGTCGCAACCATCGCGGTGGTCGTCTGGATCGTGATCGCCTATTTCTTCCACCAGTCGATGATCGATGCGGTGACTGGCGGCCACGACGTCACCCGGCAGGAGGAACCGCGGCTCTACAATCTCCTCGAAAATCTCTGCATCTCGCGCGGCATTACCATGCCGAAGCTGAAGATCATGGAGAGCCCGGCATTGAACGCATTCGCGACCGGCCTCAACCCGCGGCAATATGCGGTCACCGTCACCACGGGCCTCTTGAAAGCGCTGGACGATCGGGAGATCGAGGCCGTGCTGGGGCACGAGCTGACCCACATCAAGAACGGCGACGTGCAGCTCATGGTCGTCGCCGTCATCATCGCCGGCGTGGTCGGCTTCTTCGGCGAGTTGTTCTTCCGCCTGTTCACGAGCTTCAACTGGAGTTCCGGCTCGGGCGGCTCGTGGTCGTCGGGCTCGTCGTCCTCCTCGTCGCGCTCATCCTCCTCGAGCAGCGACAGCAAGAGCTCCGGCGGCGGCGCGGTGATCGTCATCATCATCGCGGTGGTGCTGATCGTGGTGGCATGGCTGATGTCGCAGGTGGTCAAGCTCGCACTGTCGCGCTCGCGCGAATTTCTTGCCGACGCCGGCTCGGTGGAGCTGACGAAAAATCCCGACGCCATGATCTCGGCGCTGCGCAAGATCGAGGGCCGCGGCGAATTGCCGGGCGCGACCTCGGCCGTGATGGAGCTCTGCGTCGACAATCCCCGCGAGGGGTTTGCCGACCTGTTCGCGACCCACCCCTCGGTCAAGTCCCGGGTCGACGCCCTGGTCAAGTTTGCCGGCGGCCATGATCCCGGCCCGCTGCCGACGCCCGCCGGCGAGGCCGAAGAGCCCGAGGCCCAAAACCCCGAGACCCAAGACCCCGAGACCCAAGCCGACCAGCAGGGCACCCCGCCGCCCGTCCCCACAGGCCCATGGAACGAACCCGGCCAGCCGGCCGATCGTGCCGGCCCCGCGCGGAGCCCCTCCGGAACCGTGCTCGGCAATCCGGCGGGGACTCCTATGGGTCCCTGGGGCCGTCATTGAGCGCGTGACTTGCTGCGGGAGCGTCGCGGGTTTCATGGCAATTGGGAAAAACCCCCGGGAATTGCCGCATTGGAGCGGCAAGGAATTGAATTCTCCCTTGTTTCTGCCATGTTCGCGCCCAACAGCAGACTTTGGAAAGTCGATTTGGGACCCGGCCGATCGCAACCAGCGATCGGCGGGCGCGCGTTAGGGGACAGCAATGGCAAAGCCGGCAGTGGTTGTGGTGGGCGCGGACAAGGGCGGGGTCGGCAAGACCACGGTATCGCGCACCTTGCTCGATTATTTTTCCGCCAACAACGTGCCGACGCGCGCGTTCGACACGGAGTCGCCGCGCGGAACGCTGAAGCGCTTCCACCCGGAGATTACCGAGATCGTCGACATGATGACGACGGCCGACCAGATGAAGATCTTCGACACGCTCAATGCGGCGAGCCCGTCGGTGACTGTGATCGACGTCCGCGCCGGCCTGCTCTCGCCGGCACTGGCCTCGCTGCGCGACATCGGCTTCCTGGACGCCGCCAAGGCCGGCCAGATCACCTTCGCCGTGTTCCACATCCTCGGCCCCTCGATCGCCTCGCTGGACGAGATCGCCGAGACCGCGGGCTTCATGACCGGCGCAAAATATTTCCTGGTCAAGAACTTCATCAACGACACCCAGTTCTTCCAGTGGGACCAGTCGACCTACAATTCCTACTTCCACCGCATCAAGGACGCGACCGAGCTGACCATCCCCAAGCTCAACGAAATGGCCTATGAGCAGGTCGAAGTTTCGTCCGTTCCGTTCCTGAAATTCGTCGCCAACAAGGGGATGAACGACGAGGCCGCGAACTATTCCTTCGTGCTGCGCGGCTATGTCCGGCACTGGCTGGCGAACGTCTGGAGCGAGTTCGACCGCATCCGGCTGACCGACATCGTCGGCTCCAAGCCCGCGGCCCGCAGCAGCGAAAAATAGTTGCGGGCGAGCTGCGGATGCGGCTGGATTGGGCGCCAGTCTAGCCTGATATAGCTGTCGATGTCCGCCACGCCCGTCTACATCATCTGCTCGCCCCGCCCGCAGGTCGGCAAGACGCTGTTGGCACGTCTGCTGACCGAATTCCTGCTGCTCAAGAACGGCGACGTCGCGGCCTTCGACGTCAATCTGAAGGAACCGTCGCTGCTCGACTATCTGCCGCGGGTCACCGAGACCGCCGACGTGGTCGACACCTACGGCAAGATGCAGCTCATGGACCGCGTCATCGTCGATGACGGCCTCGCCAAGGTGATCGACCTCGGCTTCCACGCCTTCGACGAGTTCTTCAAGATGACCGACGAGATCGGCCTGTTGAAGGAGGCCGCGCGCCGGCACGTCGCGCCCATGATCCTGTTCGTCGCCGACACCGACCGCGTCTCGGCCCGCGCGCACGACATGCTGCGCGGACAGATCCCGCGGATAAACCTGATCACGGTGGACAACGAATACGTCGTGCGCGGCGAGCTGCCGCCTGCGATGGAAGGCGGCCGGCTGTTCCGCCTGCCCGCCCTGCCCGGCTTCCTGAAGACCTATATCGACCGGCTGAACTTCTCCTTCACCGGCTATTTGCGCCAGGAGAAGGACACATCGACCGAGCTGCACCAGTGGATCCGGCGGAACTACCTCGCCTTCCGCGAGCTCGAGCTCAGCCTGATCCTGCAGCAGTCCTAGGATTATTTTACCCGGGCAATACTAGCCAACCGAACCGAGGTCGCTTAGTGCCCCTCGAACGTCATCAGGGTGCGGACCGGGACGTCCATGGCGCGCAGCTTGGCGGCGCCGCCGAGCTCGGGCAGGTCGATGATGAAGCAGGCGGCGATCACATTGGCGCCGATCTGCCGCAGCAGCTTCACCGCGCCCTCTGCGGTGCCGCCGGTGGCAATGAGATCGTCGACCAGGATCACGCGCTCGCCGGGCGCGACCGCATCGACATGCATCTCCATCTCGTCGATGCCGTACTCCAGCGAATAGGCGATGCGCACGGTGGTGTGCGGCAGCTTGCCTTTTTTCCGGATCGGCACGAAGCCGGCGGAAAGCTGGTGCGCTACCGCGCCGCCGAGGATGAAGCCGCGCGCCTCCATGCCGGCGACCTTGTCGATCTTGTTGCCGGCCCAGGGGTGCACGAGCTGGTCGACTGCGCGGCGGAAGGCGCGCGCGTCGGCGAGCAGCGTGGTGATGTCGCGGAACATGATCCCGGGCTTGGGATAGTCGGGGATCGTGCGGACGCTGGCCTTCAGATCGTGGTCAAAAGTCATTGATGTCTCGCTTTAGGCTTTATTCTGTCATTGCGAGCGAAGCGAAGCAATCCAGACCTTCCCCGCTGAGACAGGCTGGATTGCCTCGTTGCTCCGCTCCTCGCAATGACGGCACTCAATTCGTCCCCGCATCCAGCCGGAATGCGTTCTCGACGATGCGCAAGCCCACCTCGCCGCCCAGCGACATCAGCGATTCCGGGTGGAATTGCACGCCGGCGACCGGCAGCGTCTTGTGCTCCAGCGCCATGGCGACGCCGTCCTCGGTGCTCGCGGTCACGTTCAGGACGTCCGGCATGCTGTCGCGCTCGACAAAGAGCGAATGATAGCGGCCGATGACGATCTCGTTCGGCAGATTGCGCATCAACCTGCCGCCGCGCACCTGCACCCGCGAGGGCCGGCCATGGGCGGGATGCGCCAGTTGCCCGAGCTCCCCGCCAAAATATTCGCCAATCGCCTGCACGCCGAGGCAGACGCCGAACACCGGCAGCTTCTTCTCCAGCGCCGCGTCGATCGTCTTCTTGATCCCGAAATCCTCGGGCCGTCCCGGTCCCGGCGACAGCACCAGCAGATCCCATTTCTTCTGCTTGAGCATGTCGAGCGCGTGCACATAGCGCACGACGGTGACGCTGGCGCCGACCTGGCGGAAATAGTCGGCGAGCATGTGCACGAAACTGTCGTCATGGTCGATCAGCAGAACCTGCTTGCCCGAGCCGGTCGCGTCGGGCGCGAAGCTCGACAGCGGCTTTGGCGGATCACCGCGCAGCGCCTGGAACAGCGCCGCCGCCTTGACCTGGCATTCGCGATCCTCCGCGGCCGGATCGGAGTCGAACAGGCAGGTGGCGCCGACGCGCACCTCGGCGAGGCCATCCTTCATGCGGATGGTGCGGATGGTGAGGCCGGTGTTGATGCTGCCGTCGAAATTCACCGCGCCGATCGCGCCGGCATACCAGCGCCGCGGCGAGCGCTCGTGATCCTCGACGAACTGCATGGCCCAGAGCTTTGGCGCGCCGGTCACTGTCACGGCCCAGGCGTGGGTGAGGAACGCATCCAGCGCATCGAAGCCGGGGCGCAGCATGCCCTCGACATGATCGACGGTGTGGAACAGCTTTGAATAGGTCTCGATCTGGCGGCGCGCCAACACCTTGATCGTGCCGGGGACGCAGACGCGCGCCTTGTCGTTGCGGTCGACGTCGGTGCACATGTTGAGCTCGAACTCGTCCTTTTCCGAGTTCAGGAGCTGGCGGATCTGCTCGGCGTCGCCGATCGCATCGATGCCGCGCGCGATCGTGCCCGAGATCGGGCAGGTCTCGACGCGGCGCCCGTCGGAGCGCACGAACATTTCCGGCGAGGCCGACACCAGGAATTCGCCGTCGCCGAGATTCATCAGCGCGCCGTAGGGCGACGGGTTGATGACGCAGAGGCGCTGGAAGACTTCGGCCGGCGAACGCTCGCAGGGCTCGGCGAAGAGCTGTCCCGGCACCGCCTCGAACAGATCGCCGCGCGCAAAGGCCGCGCGCGCGGTCTCGACCGTCGCCTGATATTCGCCGGGCGCATGATCGGCGAAGCCCTGGCGCGGCGTCTTCAGGTAGGGGCTCTCGGCCGTCTTGCGCGGCAGGCCTTCGGTGGACTTGCCCTTCCACGCGAAATCATAGGTCAGGACGACGCCGCGGCCGGTGGCGCGGTCATAGGCGAGCAGGCGATCCGGAATATAGAGCACGATGTCGCGCTGGTCCTGCTCGCGCGCGCGCTTCTGCACGAGGTCCTCGATCTGGAAGACCAGGTCGTAGGCGAAGGCGCCGAACAGGCCGAGCAGGCCATCTTCATTGGCGGAGAAGGCAGCGATGAGATCCCGCACCAGCGACATCACGCTGGCACGCCGCGTGCGCTGGTCTTCCTCGACCGGCGCATCGCCGCGGATGATGTGGCCGGACAGGCGCGAAGCGCTTTTCTCGGAGATCACCACGCAGGGTTCGCGCAGGACGTCGCCGAGGAAGGCGATCAGCACCTGCCCGCGCGCATTCAGCGCCTCCAGCGTGAAGTTGAAGCCGACCGTCTCGAGCTTGAGCGGCGGGTCGGAGAAGCCGAGGTCAAAGCTCTCGTAGCGGCCCGGCACGGTCGTGCCCGAGGACAGCACGACGCCACGGCGGCGGTCGAGCAGGTTGATGAGATCGTCGAGCTTGCTCGCGCCGCCGGTGAACTGCTCCGCCACGCGCGTGACCGCGAGACCGGCACGGGTCGCGTATTCGCTTCTGGCCGGGAGGGCAAAGACTGTCCTGTTCATGTGATCCTCTTGGGCTCCTCTTACGAGACTTGCCGGGGGAACGCCACACAGGACAAACGATCAGGCCGCCGCACTGCGTTGGCGACCTTCGACGATTTTGGGAAAAGAAATCGCACCGGCCACCTCTTAGGAGGTGCGCCACCAACGACGGGATGGGCGGACGGCGATGCTCATGGGGGAACTAACATCATGGTGCGGGAGCGGCGTCAAGGGCCGGAGGGCCGGACCATTTCGGACTGAAGCGCCCAAAAGCCGCCCGTTGCTACTGTTCTTCGGGCTGAGGCACCCAGCCGAATTTGCGCTTCTTCCGATCCCATTTCAGGACAGAACTCCCGTCACATTCCATGCACTCCCAGGCGACGATGCTGCCGCCCTGCCCTTTCTGAAGCGCGCCGAACTGACGGTTTGTCCGCACGGCATCGACAAAGCGGATCCTGGGCGTCCCGCCGGCGGGTTGATCGAGGATCAGGAAGAACCTGCCTTTTGGACCGGCGCATTCCTGAAAGACGCCGACCACGGCAACTTGCAGCGTGGCCGTGCCGTCGAAACGGCCTTCGATCGCAAACGACATCCCGGCCGCCTTCATCACATCGGCACTGCCCTCGAACAGCAGTTCCTTCGGGATCAGGTCCTTGCGAAATTCAGTGGCCTTGCACCAACTCTTTCGAATCTGGTTCGCGGGTATGCCGCGAACCTCGGTCGTGAACGGGTGAAAATCGGCGACGGCCCACCAGGCCTCTTTCTTGAGATCGCCGTCTAGCGTCACAAACGCTTGCTCTGCCGGCGCCTGAGCCGTCGTCAGCACAAGGGCCCCGCCGGCAGCGGCCATCGACCGAACGAGCAGGGCCGCGCACGCGGTGCGTGAAAGACGAGATCGACATGCCCTCCCGGTTCCTGGTCCGATCGCAGCTGCGCTCACCCCAGATGCTTGCGGAAAAACTCCGTGGCGCGACCCCAGGCGAGCTCGGCGGCTTCACGGTCGTGCACGGCCTGGCGCTGCTCGTTGACGAAGGCGTGCTCGGCGTCATAGCGGAACAGCTCGATCGACTTGCCGGCGGCCTTCATGCCCTTTTCGAAGGCATCCACCACCTGCGGCGTGCACCAATCGTCCTTGTTGGCGAAGTGGGCCTGGAGCGGGATCTTGACGTCGGCGGGCTTGGCCGCCTGCTCCGGCGGAATGCCGTAGAACACGACGCCGGCCGCAAGCTCCGGGATCTTGGTGGCACCGATGATGGTCACCGCGCCGCCGAGGCAGAAGCCGGTCAGGCCGACCTTGGCGCCGTTGCGCGACAGATATTGCGTGGCGCCGCGCACGGTCTGCGTGGTGGCGTCCATGAAGTCGAGCGAGTTCATCTCCTTGTTGGCGCTCTCCGTGTCGTGATACGGCACGACCTTGCCCTTGTAGAGATCGGGCGCCAGCGCGTCGAAGCCGGCCAGCGCGAACCGGTCGCACAGGCCCTTGATCTGGTCCGACAGCCCCCACCACTCCTGGATCACGACCACGCCCGGCGCATTGCCGCGCGCCGCGTTGGCGAGATAGCCCGATGCGTCCTTGCCGTCCGGGCGCTTGAAGGTGATGACGGTTCCCATGTTGTCCTCCGACGATGTTCTGGGGGCGGTTGGCGGTATTTTGGCTGGTGGGCGGGCGCGACGCAATCCACACTCCCGTCATTCCGGGGCGCGCGATCGCGCGAGCTATGATGCGCAATTGCGCATCGGAGAATCCATCGGGCCGCAGCGCTGGCGGACGAATGGATTCCGGGCTCGATGCTGACGCATCGCCCCGGAATGACGGTGAACTGAATCCAACAAAAAAAGCCCCCTCGCGGGGGCCTTTTCGTTTCTCGTCTCCGCCGCTCAGTGCGAGTCGGCCCAGACCTTCTTCTTGGTGAAGTACATCAGGCCCGCGAAGAGGACCAGGAACACGAACACCTGGAGGCCGAGGCGCTTGCGCGCTTCCATGTGCGGCTCGGCGGTCCACATCAGGAAGGTGGTGACGTCCTTGGCGTACTGCGCGACCGTGGTCGGCGAACCGTCGTCATAGGTCACCTGGCCGTCGCTGAGCGGCTTCGGCATCTTGATGGCGTGGCCCGGGAAGTACTTGTTGTAGTAGGAACCCTCCGGGATGGTCACACCCTCCGGCACCTTCTCCTCGAAGCCCTGAAGCACCGCCGCGACGTAGTCCGGACCCTGCTCCTGGTACTGGGTGAAGAAGTCGAAGATGAACCAGGGGAAGCCGCGCTCATAGGAGCGCGCCTTGGTGATCAGCGACAGGTCCGGCGGCGCCGCACCCCCGTTCGCCACACGGGCTGCCTGCTCGTTCGGGAATGGCGAGGGGAAGTAGTCGGCGGGACGACCGGGGCGCTCGAACATGTCGCCGGCATCGTTCGGACCGTCCTTGATCTTGTACTCCGAGGCAAACGCCGCCGCCTGGGCGACCGAGTAGCCTGGACCGCCGGCTTCCGCGAGGTTGCGGAAGGCGACGAAGGACAGGCCGTGGCAGTTGGCGCAGACCTCCTTGTAGACCTTCAACCCGCGCTGCAGCGCGCCGCGGTCGAACGTGCCGAACGGGCCGGAGAACGACCACTTGTTGCCCGGCGGCTTGTCGCTGCCTTCGTTGGCGCGGGCGTCCTGCAAGGTGCCGAGGAACAGCGCGCCGGCGGCGACGAGCGCGACCGCGACGGAGGCCGCGACCTTGCCGCCACTGGCCAGCACCGACTCCGAGATCGAGTTCGGAACCGGCCGCGGCGTCTCGATGCGCGAAAGCAGCGGCAGCACGATCAGGAAGTAGGCGAAGTAGCAGACCGTCAGGACCCGGCCGGCGATCACATAGATGCCTTCCGGCGGCTGCGCGCCGAGATAGCCGAGCAGCACGCAGACCACGACGAAGATCCAGAAGAACTGCTTGGCGAGCGGACGGTACTTCGAGGACCTGGTCCTGGCGCTGTCGAGCCAGGGCAGGAAGCACAGGATGAGGATCGCCGAGAACATCGCGATGACGCCCGCGAGCTTGTTCGGGATCGAGCGCAGGATCGCGTAGAACGGCAGGTAGTACCATTCCGGCACGATGTGCGGTGGCGTCACGCCCGGGTTCGCCGGGATGTAGTTGTCGGCGTCGCCGAGATAGTTCGGCATGTAGAAGATGAACCAGGCGTAGAGGAGCAGGAAGCAGGACACGCCGAACAGGTCCTTGATGGTCGCATGCGGCGTGAACGGCACCGTGTCCTTTTCCGACTTCGGCTCGACGCCGTCAGGATTGTTCTGACCGGCGACGTGCAGTGCCCAGACGTGGAGCACGACGACGCCCGCGATCACGAACGGCAAGAGGTAGTGCAGCGAGAAGAAGCGGTTCAGTGTCGGATTGCCGACCGAATAGCCGCCCCACAGCAGCGTCACGATGCTCTCGCCGACATAGGGAATGGCGGAGAACAGGTTGGTGATGACGGTGGCGCCCCAGAAGCTCATCTGCCCCCACGGCAGCACGTAGCCCATGAAGCCGGTCGCCATCATCAGGAGGTAGATGATGACGCCAAGGATCCACAGCACTTCGCGCGGCTCCTTGTACGACCCGTAATAGAGGCCGCGGAACATGTGGACGTAGACGGCGAAGAAGAACATCGACGCGCCGACTGCATGCATGTTGCGCAGCAGCCAGCCGTAGTTGACGTCACGCACGATCAGCTCGACCGACTTGAAGGCGAGATCGGCGTACGGCGTATAGTGCATCGCCAGGATCACGCCGGTCAGGATCTGCATCCCGAGCATGAAGGAGAGGATGGCGCCGAAGGTCCACCAGTAGTTCAGGTTACGCGGGGTGGGATAGGCGACGAAGGACGAGTGCATGAGACCAAAGATCGGCAGGCGCCGCTCGATCCACTGCAGTGCCGGATTGCTCGGCTGGTAGTCGGATGGTCCGCTCATGATGCGATCCTGAGGAAATAAAACGACGTGACGGCACGAAGCTTCGGACGAAGGCCCGAGGCTCAGCCGATCTGAATTTTGGTGTCGGAGACGAACTGGTAGGGCGGCACCGCAAGGTTGGCGGGCGCAGGCCCCTGGCGGATACGGCCGGACGAGTCGTACTGCGAACCGTGGCACGGGCAGAAGAAGCCGTCGTAATTGCCCTCATGGGCGATCGGGATACAGCCGAGATGAGTGCAGATGCCGATCACGACCAGCCACTGGTCGTGGCCGGCCTTGACCCGGGCCTCGTCGCTCTGCGGATCGGGCAGGCTCGCCACGGGTACGGCGCGCGCTTCCTCAATCTGCTTCTTGGTGCGGTGGCTGATGTAGATCGGCTTGCCGCGCCAGAACACCTTGATGTCCTGGCCCTCGGCGATCGGGCTGAGATCGACCTCGATCGGCGCGCCGGCGGCGATCGTCGAGGCGTCCGGATTCATCTGGGAAATGAACGGCCAAAGCGCTGCCGCGCCCCCTACCGCTGCGAATGCCCCCGTTGCAACGAATAAGAAATCACGGCGTGTCGGATGGTCCGCCGAAGACGCTGTCGTCACGATTCCAACCCTTTCTTCTTATGCGACCGGTGGAACCGCTCCAGGGGGCGCCCAAAGGTCCCCAGAACAGGCTGCCGGCGCCCGCGGCCCCCCGCGGCGGCAGAACATTGCTTGCCCACGCCGAAACGGGTGAAACAGCAGTCCAGAATCGTTCTATTGGCACCCTTGCCGGGCGAGCGCAAGCCCGCTATCGGCGCGGAAGCGTGCAATGCACGAATTCCCGGGCGAGCGATGTTTTATTGAGACATTTCCGGCCCGCAACCGACCCGCTGGACCCCATGCAGATAGCGCTTTTCCAACCCGACATCGCCCAGAACACGGGTACGATTCTCAGGCTCTGCGCCTGCCTGGGGATAGCGGCCCACATCATCGAGCCCGCCGGTTTTCCGGTCTCGGACCGCTTGTTCCGCCGGGCGGGAATGGACTATCTGGATCAGGTCAGCGTGACCCGGCACGACTCCTGGTCGAAATTCGCGGCCTGGCGCGCGGCACATGGCTACCGCCTCTTGCTCTTCACCACCAAGGGCGCCACGAACTATCTCGATTTCCGTTACCAGACGTCGGACATCCTGCTATTCGGGCGCGAGAGCGCCGGCGTCACCGACGCAGTGGTCGAGGCCGCGGATGCGCGGCTGGTGATCCCGATCACGCCCGGGCTGCGGTCGCTCAATGTGGCGATGACCGCGGCGATGGCCGCAGGCGAAGCGCTGCGGCAGGTGCGGAACCCGCAGGTTTGATATTTTGAGGAGAGTTAAGTTGAGTTACGCGGTCAAGGAGATCTTCCTGACCCTGCAAGGCGAAGGCGCCCATGCCGGACGCGCCTCCGTGTTCTGCCGCTTTGCCGGCTGCAACCTCTGGAGCGGCCGCGAGGCCGATCGCGCGGACGCCGTGTGTAAATTCTGCGACACGGATTTCGTCGGCACCGACGGCACGCTCGGCGGACGCTACGCGACATCAGCGGAACTCGCCGACACCATCGCCGCGCAGTGGACTGGCACAGGCCACAACCGCTACGTGGTGCTGACCGGAGGCGAGCCGCTGCTGCAGCTGGATGACGCCCTGATCGAGGCGCTCCATGCCCGCGGCTTCGAGATCGGCGTGGAGACCAACGGCACGATCGCACCGCCCGAGGGGCTCGACTGGATCTGCGTCAGCCCCAAGGGCGGCAGCGAGCTGGTGCTGCGGCAGGGTCACGAATTGAAGCTGGTCTATCCCCAGCCGCTCGCAGCGCCGGAAGCCTTCGAAGGCCTCGCCTTCGAGCGCTTCTCGCTGCAGCCGATGGACGGGCCCGAGGTCGCCGAGAACACGGCACGCGCCATCGACTATTGCCTACGTCATCCGCAATGGCGCCTCAGCGTACAGACGCACAAGTCACTCGGCATCAGATAGGATTGGTCTGCGAACAGATGTGGGAATTGACGAAATCCTTCCGCTTCGAGGCAGCGCATTCGCTGTCGGGAACGACCTTCGGTGCGGCAAGCGAAGAAATCCACGGCCACTCCTTCCGTGCCGAGGTGACCCTGCGCGGCACGCCCGATCCGGTGACCGGCATGGTGGTCGATCTCGGCCTCGTCCAGCGCGCGATCGAGGACGTGCGGCTGACGCTGGACCACAAGTTCCTCAACAAGATCGAGGCGATTGGCGTGCCGACGCTGGAAAACCTCTCGCGCTTCGTCTGGGAGCGCCTCCAGCACATCGAGGGGCTGACCCGCGTCAGCATTCACCGTGACAGCTGCAACGAGAGCTGCACCTATTACGGTCCGCAAGGCTGACGACATGACATCCGCGATTGACCCGAACTCGATTGAGGATCGCAAGGCCCGCGCGCGCAACTGGTTCGAACGCTTGCGCGACGACATCTGCGAAAGCTTCGAGCGATTGGAAGACGATGCGCCCGAGGCGCTCTATCCCGGCAACGCCGGCCGCTTCGAACGCACGCCGTGGCAGCGCACCGACCACAGCGGCGCGCCCGGCGGCGGCGGCATGATGTCGATGATGTACGGCCGTCTGTTCGAGAAGGTCGGCGTGCACTGCTCGACCGTCCACGGCGAGTTCGCCCCCGAATTCCGCGCGCAGATCCCGGGCGCGGCCGAGGATCCGCGCTTCTGGGCCTCCGGCATCTCCCTGATCGCGCACATGCGCAATCCGCACGTGCCGGCGGTGCACATGAACACGCGCTTCGTCGTCACCACCAAGGCCTGGTTCGGCGGCGGCGCCGACCTCACGCCCGTGCTCGACCGCCGGCGCACGCAGGCCGATGCGGACACGATCGCCTTCCACGCCGCGATGAAGGACGCCTGCAGCGGACCGAACGGCGTCGCCGACTACGACAAGTACAAGAAGTGGTGCGACGAGTATTTCTATCTGCCGCACCGGAAGGAAGCGCGCGGCATCGGCGGCATCTTCTACGACTGGCACGACAGCGGCGACTGGGACGCCGACCTCGCCTTCACCCAGGACGTCGGTCGCGCCTTCCTGAAAATCTATCCTGACATCGTGCGGCGCAATTTCGCGACGAGCTGGACCGCTGCAGATCGCGAGGAGCAGCTGATCCGCCGCGGGCGCTATGTCGAGTTCAATCTGCTCTACGACCGCGGCACCATCTTCGGGCTCAAGACCGGCGGCAACGTGGATTCGATCCTATCGTCGCTGCCGCCGGAGGTGAAGTGGCCATGACCGCGATGAAGCCGCTGCCCCGCGCCATGCTGATCGACATGGATGACACCATCCTGTCGGCCTATGGCCGGCCCGAGATCGCCTGGAACACGATCGCCGCCGAGTTCGCCGCGGAGCTTGCGCCGCTGCCGCCGCATGAGGTCGCGGCCGCCGTCTTGTCCTTCGCGCGAAACTTCTGGGCCAATGCGGAAGCCGCCTGGCGGCTCAAGCTCGCCGAGGCCCGACATCTGACGGTCAAGGGCGGCTTTGCCGCGCTGGCGGCCGCCGGTCACCGCGCCCTGCCCGACGATCTTGCAATTCGCATTGCCGACCGTTTCACCGCCTATCGCGAGGAGGAGATGTTCGTCTTCCCCGGCGCGCATGAGGCCATCGACCGGCTGAAGGCACTCGACATCAAGCTCGCGCTGGTGACCAACGGCGCCGCCGACATGCAGCGCGCCAAGGTCGAACGCTTCGAGCTGGCGCACCGTTTCCATCACATCCAGATCGAGGGCGAGCACGGTTTCGGCAAGCCCGAGGAGCGCGCCTATCTGCACGCAATGGACGCGCTCGGCGTCACCGCCAAGGATACTTGGATGATCGGCGACAACCTGGAATGGGAAGTCGTGACGCCGCAGCGCCTCGGCATCTACGGGATCTGGATGGACGTGCACGGCGACGGCCTGCCGGAAGGCTCGACCGTCAAGCCCGACCGCATCATCCGCTCGCTGAGCGAGCTGTTGCCGGACCCGGCGTAGCCGGGGCGAAGACAAAATAGCGAAAACAACCCCATGCACAGTAGGTGGCTGCTGCAAATTCAAGGGCTGCGGATTTTACGAAACGGCTTTGACACGTCGGGCAAAACAGGAGGATGATGACATCCTCGCGGTGGCTGCGATGGAAGGCCTTAGTAGTCGGTTCACCTGCGGCCCACCCTTCGAGACGCCCGCCTTTGGCGGGCCCTCAGGATGAGGTTTTGCGTTTTGCGGCAATAACCTCATGGTGAGGACCCCGCACAGCGGGCGTCTCGAACCATGCAGGCAGTCCCACATGTCTCATGTGATGGCGCTGCCGCTCGCCCGTTTTCCGGGTGTCATGACAAATTGCTAACCTCGCGTCCGGTTCAACTCGAAAGGACAATCCATGGAATTGAAAGCCGGCGATGTCGTGATGCTGAAATCCGGCGGCCAGCCGCTGACCGTTGCGGAGATCAAGGAGGACGAAGTGCTCTGCCTCTGGATGGGCATGGAAGGCGATCTGTTCCGCGAGACATTGCCGCTGGCCACGCTCGTGCAGGTGGAAGAAGACCCCGACGAGGAAGAGGACGACGAAGACGAGGATGACGACGAGGACGAAGACGACGAATAGGCAAGACCGCATCCTACTTGGATCGGAGTGCCCGGCTCCGGCGCGTCGATGTCCGCTTCTCTGCCAATAGCGGCGCAATAGCGGACATCGCTGGATGTCACAGAAGAGGCCGTAAGCGGACCTGCCATAGTTGGCCGCTTCAAACCTAATCGGCGACCGCTGCTTTCTGAAAGTCGCCTTGCCTTTCGCCGCTGTCAGGGCGACGGGATATTCGGTACCGGCCGGGCGATACGCCGTGATGTCGATGGAATAACTTCGAAAACGCCGCCGCTGTCTCGTAACCAACCCTGCTGGCGATACGTGCGATGGGCTCATCGCTGGTTTCCAGCAGGAACGCCGCTTCCGCCATTCGGCGTTCGATCACATAGCGGTGCATGGACTGGCCGACGAGCTTGGTAAAGCGCGCCGAGAATACCGAGCGGCCGAGCCCAACGCGCTGGCCAAGATCGCTCAGGGTCCAGGGAAGCTCCGGATTTTCGTGAATGAGCTTGAGCGCCGGTCCGATATGTGGGTCAGAGATGGCCCCGAGCCAGCCGCCTTGTCCGGGACTGAGAGACGCAATCCAGCTTCGGAGCACCTCGACAAAGAGCACTTCTGTCAGTCGTGAAAGCGCGACGCGCTGGCCAGGACGCTCGTGCGCGGACTCGCTGACCATGCGGCGCAGGATTGCTTCAAGCCAACCACGGTCCGCTGTCGGCTTCAGCAAGAGCACGGGCGGAAGTAACTCCAGCACGCTGCCAAACAGCGGCCGTGACACTGTGAAATTGCCGCAGATCATGGTCGAGAGCGGCTTTGCACGGCGGCCGTGACGAACGACGCCAAGACGTGGCGACGACCGATCGATATCCATAATCCGCAAAGGCTTGGCCCGGCGATCCGAATAAAACACATGGGGCTCTCCGCGCGTGATGACGACAAAGTCGCCCTCAGTCATCTGGATTTCCTGTCCCTGTCCGAGCGCAAGGGTCGCCGAGCCCTGGCTGAGATAGTGAAATAGAGCGTAGGGGCGCGCCGGCAACTCAAGATGCCAGGGATGGCCGAGCTCGAAGTGAAAGAGCAGCGTCCCGCCGAGACGAATGCGATCGAGCACTTGGGCGAGAATGTCCATGCCGCCAAGATTAGACCGGTGGACGATCAGACACAACATCTGGACGATTGATCTCTATCGTCCGGAAGGTCCGCGGAATAGGTCATGTCGCGGCGGGCCGACGTTACGAGCGGCAACCATTTCGCCGATGGCAGATGGAAGAACCGCGACCTAGCTGGAAACGCCTGTCCATTCCCTCGGACTGTCTTCGTCCGACATGCCAACAGGAACAATCAATGCTGAATATCCTCCTCTCACTAGCCGCCACCGTACTTCTGGCCGGAACGACATTGATCGGCTCCGTCCGTTCCGCCGAATTGCCCAAGGGAGCGGCCCACAACATCGTGCTCGTGCACGGCGCTTTCGTGGATCAGACGAGCTGGCAGCCCGTTGCCGATATTCTCACGAAGAAGGGCTACAACGTCACGCTTGTCGAAAATCCGCTCACCTCGCTTGCCGCCGACGTCGATGCCACCAAACAGGCGCTCGCGAAGCAGGACGGCAAAACCGTTCTCGTCGGCCATTCCTGGGGTGGCGTGGTCATCACGGAAGCCGGTAACGATCCCAAGGTGTCGGCGCTGGTCTACGTCTCCGCTTTCGCGCCTGACGTGGGCCAATCTCTGGCGACCCTCGCCAAGAGCGGTCCGGCTACCGAAGGCGCCGCGGCGATCCATCCTGACGACAAGGGCAACCTCTACATTGATCCCAAGGTATTTCCTTCGGCGGTCGCGGCTGACCTTCCCCTGAAGATTGCCGAATCCCTTGCGAACCATCAGCTGCCGTTGAGCGACAAGGCGTTCGAGGCTCCGGTCGATACGACCGCCTGGCGGGACAAGCCGACGTTCTACGTGATCACCACCAAGGACAGAGTGATCGCACCCGAGGCCCAGAAGTTTTTCGCCGACAGGATGAAGGCCCAGATAACGGACGTCGCCGGCAGTCATGCTTCGCTCGTCGTTCATGCCAAGGAAGTCGCCGAGGTGATTGAGAAGGCCACACTCGCAAAGTGACAGTACCGCTCCCGGCGTTTTCGCGCCGGGAGCGTCGCTCAAAGCATCGCTGCGCCACACCGGTCTCCCAATTCAAATATTTCAAGCATCCGGAGGATGACATGACTCAACTCGACATCGTGCGCCAGCACGTCGCCACGCTCGAAACCGCGCTGACCCGTTACGTCGAAGGCAACGGAATCCGCTTCGCCTATCGCCTGCTCGGCCCCGCTACCGGAACGCCGCTGGTTCTCCTGCAGCACTTCTCGGGCAACATCGATGCGTGGGATCCCGCCGTCGTCAACGCTCTCGCCGCCGACCGCCCCGTCATCGCATTCGACAACGCCGGGGTCGGTCGCTCAACCGGCCAAACGCCTGATAATATCGAAACAATGGCGAGAGATGCAGTCGCCTTCATCAATCTGCTGGGCCTTCCTGAGGTCGACCTGCTGGGCTTTTCTCTCGGCGGCTGCGTCGCCCAGCAGATTGCCGCCGACCACGGACGGCTGGTCCGCAAGCTCATCCTTGTGGGCACCGCGCCGAAAGGTGGAGAAGAACACCTGCTGGCGGTTCTGCAGCAGGCGTTTTCCCAAACCGATGCGCCGGACCCCCGTCTGCCGCTGTTCTTCACGAAGTCGTCCGCCAGCCAGTCTTCCGGCTTGGCCTTCCTAAAGCGGACGAAGTTGCGCAAGGACGATCGAGACACCGACAACGGCAAAGCGGTCACCGATCCGCAGGCCAAGGCTCTGATCACCTGGTGCGCCACACCTGATCCCGAGCACGCCATTCTGCGCGCCATCCGTCAGCCCGCTCTTGTGGTCAGCGGCAGCCACGACACCATGCTGCCGGCGAGCAACGCCTACGCAATGTTCAAGGAACTCAGTAACGCCCAGCTGGTCCTCTATCCCGATTCAGGGCACGGCGCCCTGTTTCAGCACCACGAGATATTCGTCAGCCACGTCCGGACCTTCCTGCAAGCACAGTCCGCGGCCGCATGAGCCCGGCACGTTCCGACGTCATCGGACGCACCCATCGATGAGACTTGTTACGGAGAACAAAATGACAATCGCTAAAGTCGAGGTGGAACGTTTCAGCCTCACGAGCGCCAAACCGTTCGAGGCTATTGTGACCGGCATCAAGTCCGCGATCGGGCAGCCTGACATGGTCAACTTTTTCAAAGAGACGAGGGCGACAGATTCCTTCCCGGATCTGGAGCGCGTTGTACAGCGCGGCCTCGGCCGAACGAACCTCATGCTCTTCGCGGAATTCGACCTGGGCGACATTCTGCGTCGCGAAACTGGATCCAGGACACCCATGATCATACGGCTTGTGGTCGGCAATCCGCTCATCATGAAAGAAATGGTCAAGCACGTGCCCGATGCTGGCTCCTATGCTCCAGTCACAGTGCTGATTGATGAGCGTCCCGATGGCGTGCACATCTCTTATGACAAAATGGAGAGCTATCTGCTGCATTATGGCAGCGCCGAAGCCCTGGCCGTCGCCCGAGATCTCGATACGAAGATCACGACCTTGCTACGCGAATGTGCGAGCTCAAGCGGATGACGTCTTGGGTCGATGGAAGAGGGTAACTCACACCAATCGACGAACGCGACGCCCGTACCGGCCGCGAAGGACTAGGCGCGAGGCTTCGACTGTTCGGCACCGACGCCTCTGGCGGCAGGTCCGCTCATCAACTTGAGCAAATCGAGTCCGCAATGCCCACTATCCGGACCTCAACGAGACGTGCCGCCACTTCGATGATGGGCCGATTCCGTTGAAAAAGGCGGCTGTTGCGACGCAGAGGGATCAGTGATTCAGTCTGTCTAGGTGGCAGGACTGAAGATCATGATGGGACATCGGCAAGTCGAACAGGCTGCGTTGTTCTACGAATTCTCGCTCGAGAAGCATATTCCCGCCGACCATCTGCTGCGGTCGATCGATAGATTTGTCGACCTTGAACAGATTAGGAAGGACCTGGCGCCTTTCTATAGCAGTATTGGCCGACCTTCGATCGATCCCGAGCTGATGATCCGGATGCTCTTAGTCGGTTACTGCTTCGGGATCCGATCGGAGCGGCGGCTGTGCGATGAGGTCCACCTCAATTTGGCTTACCGGTGGTTCTGCCGGCTGGGTCTGGAAGGGGCGGTGCCGGACCATTCGACATTCTCCAAAAACAGGCATGGCCGCTTCCGGGAGAGCGATCTCTTCCGTCGCGTTTTCGAGAGCGTTTTACACCGCTGTATTGAGGAGCGGCTGGTCGGCGGTGAAGGATTTGCAGTCGATGCGAGCCTGATCAAGGCCGACGCCAATCGGCAGAAGGGAATCGAAGGCGACAAGGGACTTCCACCGGAGGCCGCCGGCCGAGCGATCAATGAGTATCTGGCTGTCCTCGATGATGCCGCTTTCGGCGCAGCGACCGAGGTCACGCCGAAGTTCGTGTCGCCTGCCGACCCGGCGGCGCGCTGGACGGGGGCGCACGGCGGCCAAGCCTTCTTCGCCTACTCGACGAACTACCTGGTCGACGTCGAGAACGCGATCATCGTCGATGTCGAGGCGACCACGGCCATCCGGCAGGCGGAGGTGTTGGCCGCCAAGCGCATGATTGAGCGCTCGCTGGAGCGGTTCGATCTCTATCCGAACCGGCTTCTCGGCGACAGCGGCTATGGCTCAGCCGAGATGCTCGGCTGGTTGGTTTACGAGCATGGCATCGAGCCACACGTTACAGTGTTCGACAAGTCGGCACGCACAGATGGGATCTTCTCGCGCGAAGACTTCACCTATGATCATGCAAGGGACGTCTACCGCTGTCCTGACGGCAAGATCCTCACCACGACCGGAGCGCTGGTGAACGATGGAGCCACGATGCTTTACCTCGCTATCAAGCGCGATTGCGATCGATGCGTATTGAAGTCCCAGTGCTGCCCCAAGCAGGCTTCACGGAGGGTGCCGCGCTCGATCTACGAGGGCGCTCGCGACATGGCGCGCCAGATCGCAAGATCGTGGGAGGGGCGCACTTCGCGTCGGCTCCGCAAAAAGATCGAGATGCTGTTCGCGCACCTCAAGCGCATTCTCAAGCTCGACCGTTTACGGTTACGAGGCCCAAACGGTGCGCGCGACGAGTTCACCCTCGCAGCCACCGCTCAGAACCTTCGCAAGCTGGCCAAGCTGATCCCGATGCAAACCCTCAAGCCCGCATAAGGGTCAGCAAAGCCGTTCGGCTACATCGGCGCGGGCGCCAATACATCGGATTACTGCCGCCTTTTTCAACGGAATCGG
>NZ_LSEF01000044.1 GCF_001641695.1 Bradyrhizobium neotropicale | reverse complement strand
GTGACAGTAGGTTTCGCCTTCTTGGTAGCGAGATGTGCCGGCCCCCTGTCACGGCCACGATGAGCCGGCTGCTTTTCGGAGGCTGCCGCAATTGTAAACTTGGCCGATTTTGTTCGGCTATTGGCTTTGGATGACGCGAGTTTAATCGGCTGATCGGCAGCCGTCCTATTGGAGCAGGCGAAGCCATGTTTGTCAGTGCACGATTCTATGGCCGCTTGGCGCGGTGGTTGACGACTACAGCCGACCAAGGTCGCGGCCAGCGCGATGATGAGAGGTGTTCTCAAGCAATCACCCTAGAGGATGAATTCCTGCCGGTATTCTCTCTGCGTATTGATCTCCGCGCTGATCGTTATCTTTTGTGCGAGAGTGTTAAACGAGCATTAAGCGTCCGCCGTCAGGTACGAGAAACCGCCGTATGGTTAACGCCAGGGGTGGAGCGCGTCACATTGGTTCACGCGGCGGATCGCGCCCGCTATAGCGACATTCTCCGACGGGTAGGGCTGACAGAACACTGATCTTCAACCGCAAGCGAGTCGCTGGCCCAATACCGCCAATGTCTCAGTTGGGTCACAATCGGAAGCCGGGATCGGTTGCAGCGTTGGTCGGCCTCCAGCCCTGAAAGCAGAGCATTGCTGCGGGGGCGGTCGAGGTCAGCTGAGGGCCGATTCCGTTGAAAAAGGCGGCTGTTGCGACGCAGAGGGATCAGTGATTCAGTCTGTCTAGGTGGCAGGACTGAAGATCATGATGGGACATCGGCAAGTCGAACAGGCTGCGTTGTTCTACGAATTCTCGCTCGAGAAGCATATTCCCGCCGACCATCTGCTGCGGTCGATCGATAGATTTGTCGACCTTGAACAGATTAGGAAGGACCTGGCGCCTTTCTATAGCAGTATTGGCCGACCTTCGATCGATCCCGAGCTGATGATCCGGATGCTCTTAGTCGGTTACTGCTTCGGGATCCGATCGGAGCGGCGGCTGTGCGATGAGGTCCACCTCAATTTGGCTTACCGGTGGTTCTGCCGGCTGGGTCTGGAAGGGGCGGTGCCGGACCATTCGACATTCTCCAAAAACAGGCATGGCCGCTTCCGGGAGAGCGATCTCTTCCGTCGCGTTTTCGAGAGCGTTTTACACCGCTGTATTGAGGAGCGGCTGGTCGGCGGTGAAGGATTTGCAGTCGATGCGAGCCTGATCAAGGCCGACGCCAATCGGCAGAAGGGAATCGAAGGCGACAAGGGACTTCCACCGGAGGCCGCCGGCCGAGCGATCAATGAGTATCTGGCTGTCCTCGATGATGCCGCTTTCGGCGCAGCGACCGAGGTCACGCCGAAGTTCGTGTCGCCTGCCGACCCGGCGGCGCGCTGGACGGGGGCGCACGGCGGCCAAGCCTTCTTCGCCTACTCGACGAACTACCTGGTCGACGTCGAGAACGCGATCATCGTCGATGTCGAGGCGACCACGGCCATCCGGCAGGCGGAGGTGTTGGCCGCCAAGCGCATGATTGAGCGCTCGCTGGAGCGGTTCGATCTCTATCCGAACCGGCTTCTCGGCGACAGCGGCTATGGCTCAGCCGAGATGCTCGGCTGGTTGGTTTACGAGCATGGCATCGAGCCACACGTTACAGTGTTCGACAAGTCGGCACGCACAGATGGGATCTTCTCGCGCGAAGACTTCACCTATGATCATGCAAGGGACGTCTACCGCTGTCCTGACGGCAAGATCCTCACCACGACCGGAGCGCTGGTGAACGATGGAGCCACGATGCTTTACCTCGCTATCAAGCGCGATTGCGATCGATGCGTATTGAAGTCCCAGTGCTGCCCCAAGCAGGCTTCACGGAGGGTGCCGCGCTCGATCTACGAGGGCGCTCGCGACATGGCGCGCCAGATCGCAAGATCGTGGGAGGGGCGCACTTCGCGTCGGCTCCGCAAAAAGATCGAGATGCTGTTCGCGCACCTCAAGCGCATTCTCAAGCTCGACCGTTTACGGTTACGAGGCCCAAACGGTGCGCGCGACGAGTTCACCCTCGCAGCCACCGCTCAGAACCTTCGCAAGCTGGCCAAGCTGATCCCGATGCAAACCCTCAAGCCCGCATAAGGGTCAGCAAAGCCGTTCGGCTACATCGGCGCGGGCGCCAATACATCGGATTACTGCCGCCTTTTTCAACGGAATCGG
>NZ_LSEF01000043.1:39561-54741 GCF_001641695.1 Bradyrhizobium neotropicale | reverse complement strand
CTAGTGGTTCATCACAGTGATTTTGACGTTTTGATACCGAGCCATCCGAGGATAGGCAACTTTTCGGGTGGCAAGAGGATCTCGATGCTTCGAGCGACGCCGGGCTGGCGACGAATGAACCCGTTGCGTTCGAGGGTGAGGATCATCTGGTGGACTGACGGCGGGCTGACGCGGAAATGCCGCTGGATGTCGGCCTCGGCGGGCGGCTGTCCGAACATGTACGAGTAGGTATGGATGAAAGCGAGATAGTGTCCCTGCTTCTCGGTGAAGTGCGCGCCTGATTTTTGACTCATAGCTGGATTCGTCCCGGCCTCCGACAAGGAGGCGAAGCATGAATGTACGTTATCGGGTCGAATTGAGCCAAGCCGAGCGGGACGAACTGACGGCAATGCTCGGCGGCGGCACGCATTCCGCCCGCAAACTCAAACGGGCTCAGATTGTGCTGGCGGCCGATTCAGGCAGCTGCGACGCGGAGATTGCCCGAACCGTCCGGGTCAGCCTTTCCACCGTCGGCCGGACCAAACGCCGTTTCGTAGAAGGCAATCTGGAGCGGGCCTTGAGTGAGGAGCCGCGTCCGGGCGCGGAACGCAAGCTGACAGGCAAGGAAGAGGCCCTGCTGGTGGCGACGGCATGCGCCAAGCCGCCCGCCGGCCGCAAACGCTGGACGCTGACATTGCTGGCCGACGCGATGGTCAAGCTCACCGATCACGCCAGCCTGTCGGGCGAGACCGTGCGCCGCCGGCTGGCCGACAACGACCTCAAGCCGTGGCGCCGGGATATGTGGTGCATTCCTCATGTCGACGGCGAATACGTCGCCCGGATGGAGGATGTGCTCGATCTCTACGCCGAGGCGCCGGATCCCGAGCGGCCCCTGGTTTGCTTCGACGAGACCCCAGTCCAGCTGATCGGCGAGGTACGCCAGCCGATCCCTGCCCAACCGGGACAGCGCGAGCGCTACGATTACGAATATCGCCGCAACGGTACCGTCAATCTCTTCGTCACCTTCGATCCGCATCGCGGCTGGCGCAATGTCAAGGTTACAGACCACCGCGCCGCGGTCGACTACGCGCACTGCATGCGCGAACTCGTCGACGTCCACTATCCCAATGCCGCCTGCATCCGTGTGGTGCAGGACAATCTGTCGATTCATACGGCCGGCGCGCTATATCAGGCATTTGCGCCTGCCGAGGCCCGTCGCATCCTGCGCCGCCTCGAGTTCCACTACACCCCGAAACACGCCAGCTGGCTCAATATGGTCGAGTGCGAGATCAGCGTGCTGCAGCGCCAGTGTCTCGGCCGTCGCATCGACGATCCCAAAAGGCTTCGAAAAGAAATCGCAGCATGGCAACGGCAGCGAAACAAGGCGCGAGACCGCATCAAATGGATGTTCACAACCGACAAAGCCCGCGCCAAACTCGGTCGCGCCTATCCAGTTGCCGCCAAAGAGTCAAAACCACTGTGATGAACCACTAGGCAGGCGTGGCACGGTCGCTAGTATCCCTCCCAAAGATGACAATGAATCAGAGGGAGGGACCAAAGTGGCCAACCACAACATCTCGCGCCGCACGCTCTTGAAGGGCACCGCCGCGGCAGGCGCGCTCAGCCTCACCGGACTTCCGGCGCGCGCCGAGGTCAACTGGAAGAAATACGCCGGGACCAAGCTCGAGGTGATCCTCGCCAAGGGTCCGCGCGGCGACAATCTGCAAAAATACGTCAAGGAATTCACCGACCTCACCGGCATCCAGGTCGAATCCGAACAGATCCCGGAGCAGCAGCAGCGGCAGAAGGTCGTGATCGAGCTCACCTCCGGCCGGCCGAGTTTCGACGTCGTGCATCTCAGCTACCACGTGCAGAAGCGGCAGTTCGAGAAGGCCGGCTGGCTCGCCGACATGACGCCCTACATGAAGGATCCGACGCTGACCGCGGCCGATCTCGTCGAGAGCGATTTCTCGGCCGCCGGCCTGCAATATGCCAAGAACGACAAGGGCCAGATGCTGTCCCTGCCGTGGTCTGTCGACTATTTCATCCTCTACTACAACAAGGAGCTGTTCCAGAAGAAGGGCGTCGCGGTGCCCAAGACCCTCGACGAGATGGTCGCGGCCGCCGAGAAGCTGACCGATCCCAAGGAAGGGACCTACGGCTTCGTGGGTCGCGGCTTGCGCAACGCCAACATGACGTTGTGGACCAACTTCTTCCTCAACTATGGCGGTGAATTCCTCGACGCCAAGGGCAACATCCTGACCGATGGCCCGGAGGCGATCGAGGCAACCAAACTCTACCAGACGCTGCTGACGAAGGTCGCTCCACCCGGCGTTGCCGGCTTCAACTGGATGGAGTCGATGGCCTCGTTCACGCAAGGACGCTCGGCGATGTGGATCGATGGCGTCGGCTGGGCGCCGCCACTGGAGGATCCGGCCGCCTCGCGCGTGGTCGGCAAGGTCGGCTACACAGTCGTACCCGCCGGACCGAAGGGTCAGTATTCGGCCACCTATGGCGACGGCATCGGCATTGCGGCCGCCAGCAAGAACAAGGAAGCCGCCTATCTGCTGTGCCAATGGATGGTTTCGAAGCAACAGGGCGCAAGGTTGTTGCAGGCCGGCGGCGGCGTGCCGTTCCGCAACTCCATCCTGAACGATCCCGAGATCCAGAAGGGCGTGAAGATGCCCAAGGAGTGGCTGCAGTCGGTGATCGATTCCGCCAAGATCAGCAAGCTGGGCCTGCCCGTGGTGATCCCGGTCGCCGAATTCCGCGATCTCGTCGGCGCGGCGCTGACCTCGACTTTGTCGGGCGCCGATCCTGCGACCGAGTTGAAGAAGGCGCACGAGCAATTCCGGCCGATCCTGGAGCGCAGCGAAAAGGCGTGAGTGCATTGACACAATCGACTCCGGCGGCGGCTCGATCAGATGCCGCGCCGGAGAAGGAGTTGCGGCCGCCGTCCTACTGGCCGTTCGTGGTGCCGGCGCTGGTCGTCGTGCTCGCCATCATCATCTTCCCGTGGGTCTTCACCATCTGGATGAGCCTGAACGAGTGGAAGGTTGGTTCGCCGACCACCTTCGTCGGGCTTTCCAATTATCTGCGGCTAACGAGCGATCCCCGCTTCCTCGAGGCGGTGGGACATACGCTGGTCTACACCGTGCTCTCGGTGCTGCTGCCGCTCGTGCTCGGCACGCTTGCGGCCGTGGTGTTTCACCAGAAATTCGCCGGGCGCGGTTTTTTGCGCGGCGTCTTCATCATGCCGATGATGGCGACACCCGTTGCGATCGCGCTGGTCTGGACCATGATGTTCCATCCGCAGCTCGGCGTGCTCAACTACCTGTTGTCGCTGGTCGGCATTCCGCCGCAGCTCTGGGTATTTCACCCCGCGACCGTGATCCCCTCGCTGGTGCTGGTCGAGACCTGGCAATGGACGCCGCTCGTGATGCTGATCGTGCTCGGCGGCCTCGCCGCGATCCCGACCGAGCCCTATGAGAGCGCACAGATCGACGGCGCCAGTTTCTGGCAGGTGTTCCGCTTCATCACTCTGCCGCTGATCATGCCGTTTCTGTTCATCGCGGGCATGATCCGCATGATCGATGCGGTGAAGAGTTTCGACATCATCTTCGCGATCACGCAAGGCGGGCCGGGCTCCGCGTCGGAGACGATCAACATCTACCTCTACAGCGTCGCCTTCACCTATTACGACCTCGGTTATGGCTCGGCGATCGCGGTGGTGTTCTTCCTCCTCATCGTCGCACTCGCTGCCGTGATGCTTTACGCGCGCCAGCGCATGCTGTGGACCGAGATCGCGAGCGGCGCATGAACCCACGTCAGATCATTGGCAGGATCGGCCTGTGGTTCGCGGTGTTCGTGATCGTGTCGCCGGCGATCCTGTTCTTCCTGTGGATGCTCTCGCTCTCGCTCAAGTTCGAGGTCGACAACGCCGCCTACCCGCCGGTGTTCATCCCCGAGCATTTCGCCTGGAAGAACTATGCCGACGTGCTCGCCTCCAACCGCTTCCTGACCTATTTCATCAACAGCCTCGTCGTGACCGGCAGCGCGACGGCGCTCGCGCTGCTCGTCGGCGTTCCCGCCGGCTACGGCATCGCGCGAATGGCCGCGCACAAATCCGCGATCGTGATCCTGATCGCCCGCATCACGCCGGGCCTGTCCTACCTGATCCCGCTCTTTCTGCTGTTTCAGTGGCTGGGACTGCTCGGCACGCTGGTGCCGCAGATCATCATCCACCTCGTGGTGACCGTGCCGATCGTGATCTGGATCATGATCGGCTATTTCGAGACGACGCCGCTGGAGCTGGAAGAAGCAGCGTTGATCGACGGCGCCACGCGCTGGCAGGTCTTCCGCCACGTCGCCTTGCCGATCGCCCGGCCGGGAATCGCGGTCGCCTTCATCCTGGCCGTCATCTTCTCCTGGAACAATTTCGTCTTCGGCATCGTGCTGGCCGGACGCGAGACACGCACCCTGCCCGTTGCCGTCTACAACATGATCTCGTTCGATCAATTGAGCTGGGGACCGCTCGCAGCCGCCGCGCTGATCGTCACCTTCCCGGTGCTGCTGCTCACGGTGCTCGCCCAGCGGCAGATCGTTGCCGGACTCACGGCGGGGGCGGTCAAGGGCGGGTAGTTGCTCAGCTCTCAATCCTCATCCTGAGGAGTTCGACTGGTTATTCCGCAGTAAGCTAAGATGACACGCCCGAAGCCTTCAACGCCTGCAGCACTGCGGCCGAGTCCGTGACCCAGCCGAAGATGCCGCCCTGGGCCTTGATCATTTTCAGGCCCATCTCGTGAAACTCGGGGAAGTAGGATGCGCAGCCGTCCGAGATGACGAGGCAGCGATAGCCGCGGTCATTGGCTTCGCGCACGGTGGTGTTGACGCACACCTCCGTCGTGACGCCGCACACCAGCAGAGTCTCGATGCCATATTTCTCCAGGACATCACTGAGCTCGGTGGCGTAGAACGCCCCCTTGCCGGGCTTGTCGATCACGACCTCGCTGTCGAGCGGATAAAGTTCGGGGATGATGTCGTGGCCGGCCTCGCCACGGATCAGGATGCGGCCCATCGGGCCGGGATCGCCGATGCGCAAGGACGGCGCGCCGCGCTCGATCTTTGCGGGCGGTGCATCGGAGAGATCAGGCAAGTGCCCTTCGCGGGTGTGGATCACCAGCATGCCGCTCTCGCGCGCCGCCTGGAGCACTGCAGCGACCGGCTTCACCGCGCGCGCGAGCTGGCTGACGTCGTTACCAAGCGTCTCGCCAAAGCCGCCGGGCTCGAGGAAATCGCGCTGCATGTCGATGATGAGAAGCGCAGTGGTCGACCAGTCGAGCTTGATCGGCTCGGGCTCGGCGCTGATGACACCCGATGTCGGTTTGGTTGAGTTCAACATGACACATGCCCCCGCGAGAACTCCCTTTGCCAGAGAGTTCTGCAAGGGCCGTGCCATTGTGTACAATTGCGGTGGGGCCGCGCGTCGGAAGAAATTTGCAGCTCTGTCAGAATGTTACGAGACGAGCGCGGGGTTGCTCATTCACTGTGCGACGGCTTTGCGACAGGCAGCTGCTCAAGGGAGGAGCGACAAGGGCCAGTTCACTTTGGTTCCTTCATGTCACTGTCGCTGGCACTTAACATAATTACGTTAACAGTAACATAACTATCGGACGGCCGGGCTCGCGCGGGTTCAAGAGGGCGATCACCGTCAGCGTTCAATCATTTCGCAAGCTGCAGCGGAGCTGATCCGCCGCGGCGCCGATGCCACGTGTCCAGCGCAGTTCGCTGGGGAGGAGAAGACGATGACTGCGACTCTGACGACTCTTGTGATGTTCAACGGGACCAACGGCAGCGCTCCAGAGTTCGGGAACCTGATCTTTGATAGCAATGGCAATCTGTTCGGCACGACCCTACGCGGCGGGGCGTATGGCTATGGGACCGTGTTCGAGATCCCCAAGACTGCTAACGGCTATGCCAGCGCGCCCACCGTCCTCGTCAGCTTTACGTCCAGCAACGGCGCCTACCCGAGCGGTAGCCTTCTGGCCGACGCCAATGGCAACTTGTTCGGCACGACCGTGAGCGGTGGAGCAGCTGGCCAAGGTACGGTGTTTGAGATTGCCAAGACCGACAGTGGCTACGCGAATGCGCCAACGACCCTGGTCAGCTTCACCTCGGCCAATGCCAGCCCGAATGGCGGTCTGATTGCGGATGCCAATGGCAACCTTTTCGGGACGACGTCTAGCGGCGGGCCAAATAATGCCGGCACAGTATTCGAGATCGCCAAAACGGCAAACGGCTACGCCAGCGCCCCCACCACGTTGATCAACTTCAACTACAGTAACGGCGGAAATCCGTCCGGCAGCCTGATTGCCGATGCCAATGGCAATCTGTTCGGGACGACGTCTAGCGGCGGGGCCTCTGCCAGCGGCACGGTGTTCGAGATCGCCAAGACCGCCAATGGCTATGCCAGCACTCCTACGACGCTGGTCAGCTTCAATGGCCGCAGTAACGGCGCGCAGCCGCGCGGCAGCCTGATCATGGATGCGAACGGCAATCTGTTCGGCACGACCAACAGAGGCGGGGCTAATCAATATGGCACCGTGTTCGAGATTGCCAAGAGCGCCAATGGCTACGCAAGTGCTCCTACGACGCTGGCGAGCTTCGACAGCCAAGGCGGTGTCTACCCCTATGGCGGCCTGATCATGGATGCGAACGGCAACCTGTACGGAACAACGTCTGACGGCGGCGGGTCATTTGACGGCGCGATCTTCGAGATCGCCAAGACCGCCAACGGCTATAGCAGCAACGTCACGACTTTGCTTAGCTTCAGGACGAACAACAGCGCCTATCCGACAGGCGGCCTGATCGCCGATGCAAACGGCAATCTGTACGGAACCACGATGGGTATCTCAGGCGCCAACGGCACGGTGTTCGAGATCAGCGGGACCGGTTTTGTTCCCGTGCCACCGACCTTGGCGATCACGGGGATTTCCCCGGACACCGGCGCGAGCACGACCGATGGCTTGACCAACGTTTCCACGGTCGCGGTCAACGGCACGATCGACGTCGCAGATGCCGGGCAGACGATATCGGTCTATGATGGGGCGACGCTGGTCGGCACGACGATGGCGAGTGCCGATGGCCATTGGAGCCTGGCCGGCGTGACGCTGACGCAGGGCGCCAACCCTCTGACCGCGCAGGCGACGAGCAGCCAGGGAACAGGAACATCACCGATATTCACCGCGACGCTCGACACCACGCCGCCGGTTGTGTCAGTCGGCGCATCGCCGATCGCCGGCACCGAGCATCTCGGCCAGACCATCACGCTCGTTCTCTCGTTCAGCGAAGCTATGAAGGTTTCGGGCGGCACGCCGACCCTGACCTTGAATGACGGGGGTATCGCACGCTATGACGCGACTGCGACCGCAGCTCTCGGCGATCCGACCAAGCTCGCGTTCACCTACACAGTCAGCGCTTCGGACACGCCGGTCGATGCGGTTGCGGTCGTGGACCACAATCTGAACGGCGCGTCCATCACGGACCTCGCCGGCAACGCCCCGGACTATAGCGGACTCTCTGCAAGCATTCCGGGCCTGTCGGTCCGGCCGACTGCCGTCACATCCGTCCTTGCCTCACCTTCGAGCGGCACCGAGTCAATCGGCCAGACCATCACGCTGACGCTGGTGTTCAACCAGGGCGTGACTGTGTCGGGCGGCACGCCGACTTTCACGCTCAACAACGGCGGAACGGCGGTCTATGACGCGGCCGCGACTGCGGCGCTGGGCGATCCCACCAAAATGGTCCTCAGCTACACGGTTGCGGCGTCGGATTCGCCGACGAACGCTCTCGCCATTGTGCGTGGCGACCAGAACGGTGCCGTCATCGTTGATGCGACCGGACACGGGCCGGACTTCACGGCCGCCTTCACCAGTTTCCCGGGCATTCAGATTCAGTCGGGTGCGTCGGTCGTTTCCGTGGTCGCATCACCCACTGACGGTGTCGAGCATGTCGGCGATGTCTTGACATTCACCATCAGCATGAACCGCGCCGTGTCGGTCTCCGGGGGAACGCCGACGCTGCAGCTGAGCAACAACGGGACGGCGGTCTATGACGCAGCAGCGACAGCGGCGCTCGGCGATCCTACCAAGCTGGTCTTCAGCTACACGGTCGCGGCGTCGGATGGGTCGGTGAGCAGCATGAACCCCCTGTACGTCGCATTCGGCAGTCAGAACGGCGCTGCGATCCTGGATTCGACGGGTTCGGCCTCCGACTTCTCGGCGACGGGGACGGGTTTCCCCGGCATTCAGATCGACGCGGCTGCGCAGGTGACGGTGAAGTCCGTCGTTGCATCACCCTCGAGCGGGATCGAGCAAGCCGGCGACACCATCGTGTTCACGATGACCATGAGCGGGGCCGTGACGGTCTCTGGCGGCACGCCGACGTTCACGCTGAACAACGGCGGGAAGGCCATCTACGACGCGGCTGCGACCGCGGCGCTGAACGATCCCACCAGGCTGGTGTTCAAATACACCGTCGGGGCATCGGACTTCTCTGCGAACGACCTGACCTTTGTGCGCGGCGACCAGAACGGTGCCATCATTGTCGACGCGGCGTGGCACGGGCCGGATTTCTCGGCGGCCTTCACGAATTTCCCTGGCCTTGCGATTGTGACGCCGGCGACTGCGGTGACGTCCGTGATTGCCTCGCCGGCGACGCAGATCCTATTTTCCGGCTCCACGGTGACATTCACGCTGACCATGAACCGCCCCGTGACGATCACTGGTGGCACACCGACGCTGGCGCTCAACGACGGCGGCACAGCCACCTATGATGCCACCGCGACCGCAGCGCTGGGTGACCCGACCAAACTGGTGTTCAAATACACGGTTTCGGCGTCCGATCTCACCACGACGAGCCTTGGGATCGTGAGAGAGGTTGCGAACGGCGCGGCCATTGTGGATCAGTCGGGTGCAGCGGCCGATTTCTCCGGGGCCATCACAAACTTTCCCAACATTGGGGTCTTGACGGCGGCAACAACCGTAACTTCGGTCACGGGCTCTCCTTCAGGCGTGACCGAACAGCCCGGCGATGTCATCACAATCACCTTCACCATGAGCCGGGCCGTGACCGTGACAGGCGGCACGCCGACCCTGACACTCAACGACGGCGGGACAGCCACCTATGACGCGGCCGCGACCGCGGCGCTGGGCGATCCGACCAAGCTTGTGTTCAGCTATGCTGTCAGGGCCGATTACAACGTGCACAACGTGGATTCGCTGGCCGTCGTCCAGAAGAACAATAATGGCGCGGTCATCTCTGATGGCAGCGCGAGAGGAGAGCCAGATTTCACTGCCATGACGACGCCTATCGCGAATCTCGCGGTGAAAGTCGGCATCGACCTCGCCAATATCGCGTTCGGCCCCAGCACGACGCTCGGCTATGCCGCCAACCCGGACAACAGCGGTGGGGTGCTCACCGTGAGCGACGGCACTCACAGCTCCGCCATAACCCTGCTGGGTCAGTACGCCGCGGCGGATTTCCATGCCTGGAGCGATTTCCACGGCGGCACGCTCGTTACTGATCCTGGGCTGACGGGCGCGGCGGCCGCGACGTTCCTGTCGTCGCCGCACACGTGAGGAGACACTAGCCCGGAAAAACTCCCGTACACGTTCCGGATCGGGCGCTCGGCACCGCCTTGCGCTCGACCGGATCAATCGCGCGGCGCCTCGGCGCCGTAGCGGTTGACCATCTGGATCTGGCACGGGCTGGTGCGCGGCAGCGGCCCTGACAGGATCGGTTCCACGCCTCCGTTGGAGGCGTGTGCGTCGCAGGCCGGCGCTTGGAGGATCTGGCGCGGCTGGCGCCACCGCCCGATCAGGGCGTCGGAGGTCTCCGATATCTCGGTGTCGGACGCGTTCGCAGTCATGGTGCCCTCCACAGCAAGCCATGACGAGCAGGAGAGCCACGGATGCGGCCAGCGATATTGACTTCGCCGGCGCATGCTCTTGACTGTCACAATTCGCGTCGCGCAACCGCAATCCCTCCCGCAGCGCAAATCCCACGCCGGACCCGACATAAGGACTACCGACATGACGCTGTTGCAGGTCGAGCTGGAGGATAAATACCGGCTCGAATCGAAGCGGATTTACCTGTCCGGCACGCAGGCCCTGGTTCGATTGCCCATGTTGCAGCGCGAACGCGACCGGCTTCAGGGGCTCAACACCGGCGGGTTCATCTCGGGATATCGCGGTTCCCCGCTCGGCATGTACGACCACGCGCTGTGGCGCGCAAAGTCCTTTCTCCAACAGCACGACATCGCCTTCGTGCCTGGCCTGAACGAGGACCTCGCCGCGACCGCGGTGTGGGGTAGTCAGCAGGTCGGCCTGTTCCCCGGCGCCAAGGTCGATGGCGTGTTCGGCATCTGGTACGGCAAGGGCCCCGGCGTCGACCGCTCGGTCGATGCGCTGAAACATGCGAACTCGGCCGGCACCTCGCGCCATGGCGGCGTGCTGGCGCTCGCCGGTGACGATCACGGCTGCCAATCCTCCACGCTCGCGCATCAGAGCGAGCAGGTGTTCGCGGCAGCGCTGATCCCCGTGATCAACCCGTCGACGCTGCAGGATTATCTCGATCTCGGCCTCTACGGTTTTGCGCTGTCGCGCTTCTCGGGCTGCTGGGTCGGCTTCAAGGCGATCGGCGAGACCGTGGAGAGCTCGGCGTCGATCTACAGCGATCCCGCCCGCATCCAGATCAAGCTCCCGGACGATTTCGAGATGCCGCCTGATGGACTCAACATCCGCTGGCCCGATCCGCCGCTGGAAGCTGAGAAGCGCCTGTTCGGCCCGAAGATGGCCGCGGTGCAGGCCTTTGCCCGCGCCAACCAGCTCGACCGTATCGTGCTGGATTCAAAGCCCGCGCGGCTCGGCATCCTCGCCACCGGCAAGGCCTATCTCGATCTGCGCCAGGCACTCGCCGATCTCGGCATCAGCGACAAGGACGCGCAGGATCTCGGCCTTCGCATCTACAAGGTCGCGATGACCTGGCCGCTGGAGGAGAGCGGCGCGTGGCGCTTTGCCGAAGGCCTTCAGGACGTGCTCGTCGTCGAGGAGAAGCGCGGCTTCATCGAAGACCAGCTCATGCGCATCCTCTACAATGTGGATGCCTCAAGGCGCCCGACCGTGACCGGCAAGCGCGACGAACGCGGCGCGCCGCTGCTGCCGAGCGAGGGCGAACTGACGCCAACCATTGTCGCCTCCGCACTCGTGGCGCGCTTGCGCCGGCTCGGTCATCACAGCCCGATGCTGGAACAGCGGCTGGCGCGGCTCGAGGCGTTCGAGAATCCCGTCACCACCAGCACGCCGATCAAGCTGGCGCGCACGCCGTTCTTCTGCTCGGGCTGCCCGCACAACTCATCGACCAAGGTGCCCGAGGGCAGCCGCGCCATGGCCGGCATCGGCTGCCACGGCATGGCCTTGAGCATGCCGAGCCGCCGCACCGATCTGATCTCGCATATGGGCGCGGAAGGCGTGAACTGGATCGGGCAAGCGCCCTTCACCAGCGAGCAGCACATCTTCCAGAACCTCGGCGACGGCACCTACACGCATTCCGGGCTTCTTGCTCTTCGTGCCGCTTCTGCCGCCGGCATCAGCATCACCTACAAGATCCTCTACAACGACGCTGTCGCAATGACCGGCGGCCAGCCGGCCGAGGGCAGCTTCAACGTCGCGCAGATCGCGCACCAGGTCTGGGCCGAGGGCGTCAAGCGGCTTGCGATCGTTTCCGACGATCCGAGCAAGTACCCGCAAGGCAACTACTTCCCGCAAGGCGCGACGATTCATCATCGCCGCGAGCTCGATGCCGTGCAGCGTGAGTTGCGCAACATCAAGGGCCTCACCGCCATCATCTACGACCAGACCTGCGCTGCGGAGAAGCGCCGCCGCCGCAAGCGCGGGCTCTATCCCGATCCGCAGAAGCGCGCCTTCATCAACGAGCTCGTCTGCGAGGGCTGCGGCGATTGCTCGCAGGCCTCGAACTGCGTCTCGGTGCAGCCGCTAGAGACGGAGTTCGGCCGCAAGCGCCAGATCGACCAGTCCAATTGCAACAAGGACTATTCCTGCGTCGAAGGTTTCTGCCCGAGCTTCGTCACCGTGCATGGCGGCACGCTCAAGCGCATCAAGACCTCGGCCGTCGATTCCGGGCAATTGTTCGCCGACCTGCCCCTGCCGCCGGCGCGAGAGCTGGATGGCCCCTACAACATCCTCGTCACCGGCATCGGCGGCACCGGCGTCATCACCATCGGCGCGCTGCTCGGCATGGCCGCCCACGTCGACGGGCGCGGCTGCTCGGCGCTCGACTTCACCGGCCTGTCGCAGAAGAACGGCGCCGTGATGAGCCATGTGCGCATCGCGCCGAAGCCAGAAGACATTTCGGCGGTCCGCATCACCACAGGCGGCGCCGACGTCATCCTCGGCTGCGACATGATCGTCTCGGCAGGACCGACCGCGCTGAGCCGCGCCGAGCGCGGCGTGACGAAAGCCTATATCAACGCCGATCTGCAGCCGACCGCGAGCTTCGTGCAAAACCCCGATCTCGATTTCGAGATGGGCGCGATGCAGACCGTGCTGCGCGACGCGATCGGCGACAAGAATCTCGACATCGTCGACGCCACCGGCATTGCCGCCGCGCTGATGGGCGACTCGATCGCCACCAATCCCTTCATGCTCGGCTTCGCCTTCCAGAAGGGCGCGATCCCGCTGTCGCTGGAGGCGTTGCTCCGCGCCATCGAGATCAACGGCGCTGCGATCGAGATGAACAAGCTCGCCTTCACCTGGGGACGCCTCGCCGCCCACGACATGTCACGGGTGCGCAGCGTGCTCCAGTTCAAGAGCCGGACATCCGCACCGACGAAGTCGCTCGACGATGTCATCGCAAACCGTGCAGGGTTTTTGACCGCCTATCAAAACCAGACCTACGCCGATCGCTACCTCGCGGCCGTCACGAAGGTGCGCAAGGCGGAAACCGCTGCCTTGCCAGCCTCTACCGAGCTGACCGAGGCCGTGGCCAGGAACCTGTTCAAGCTGATGGCCTACAAGGACGAATACGAGGTCGCGCGGCTCTATACCGACGGCAGCTTCGCCAAGAAGGTCGCGGAGAAGTTTGACGGCGATTTCACGCTGAAGTTCCACCTGGCCCCGCCGATCTTCGCAAAGCGCGACAAGGCGACGGGTCGCCTGCAAAAGCAGGAATTCGGCGGCTGGATGATCCACGCCTTCCGCATGCTGGCGAAGCTGAAGTTCCTGCGCAGCACCGCATTCGATCCGTTTGGCCGCACCGAGGAGCGCCGGACCGAGCGCAAGCTGATCGAGGACTATCTGGCGATGATCGATCAGCGGATCGCCGGGCTGAAGGCGGCGCAGATCCCGCTGCTGGCGCGGATGGCCCGGGTGCCGGAAACGATCCGCGGCTTCGGCCATGTCAAGGAAGCCAACATCAAGCAGGCGGCCGCCGAGAAGGCGCGGCTGGAGGCGGAGCTGGAAAACAGCCGCTTTGCCGCTGCGGCGGAGTGATGTCCCTCTCCCCGCTTGCGGGGAGAGGGTTGGGGTGAGGGGGAGTCTCCGCGGGGACGGTGACAGTTGCACTCGCGGAGAGTCCCCTCACCCGGATCGCATCTATCGATGCGATCCGACCTCTCCCCGCAAGCGGGGCGAGGTGAAGCGAGCGGCGCGCGTCACGCCTGCTCTTTCGCCGTCTCGCGCGTCACACCACCCTCCGCAAGATGCCGCCCCGCGATGTAGCCGAACGTGAGCGCCGGGCCGAGCGTGATCCCCGGGCCTGGATAGTTGCCATTCATGATCGAGCCCATGTCGTTGCCGCAGGCATAGAGACCGGCGATCGGCGTGCCGTCCTCGCGCAGCACGCGGGTTGCGCATCGACCTTCATGCCGATCGCCGTGCCGAGATCGGCGGGATAGATCCGCATCGCGAAGAACGGGGCACGGACGATCGGCGCAACGCAGGGGTTGGGCTTGTGAGCGGCATCTCCGAGATGACGCTGATAGATGGTGCTGCCGCGACCGAATTCGGGATCGCGGCCCTCTTTTGCATCAGCGTTGTAGTTCGCGATCGTCGCCGCGAGCGCGGCCCGCTTGATGCCGATCTTCACTGCGAGCCCTTCGATGTCCGCGGCCGTGATCAATTCGCCGCTCGCCACATAGCGACGCACATAGCGCGTGAACGGCTTGATGCGGCCGAGGCCGTAGCTCCAGAGAAACTTGCGGTCGCAGATGAGATAGAACGGACGATCAGGTTCACCGTTGCCATCGCGCAGCATGGCGAGCACGAATTCGTGGTAGGACAGCGCCTCGTTGACGAAACGCCGGCCGGCCGCATTCACGGCGATCACGCCCGGCTTGGCGCGATCGGTCACCGTGTGCGGAAAGACGCCGCGGCAGCCGTCGGCGCGGCGGAACAGCGAGGCCGGCACCCAATAGGCCGGGCTCGTCGCCTCCGTATTGAGCGCGGCGCCACTTGCGCTCGCGAGGCGAAGCCCGTCGCCGGTACCGGCAGTGTTGGTCGCCGAGACATGTCCCGCTGCTGCCGGGAAGAAGCGCTTGCGCAAGGTCGCATCATGCGAGAAGCCGCCGGTCGCGAGCACTACGCCCCGGCGTGCGGCGATGGAGCGGTCGCGGGAGCCGTGGCGGATGACCACGCCGGCGACGCGCTCGCCCTGCACTGACAAGTCCTCGACATCCGCGCTGAAGATGATTTCGACCTGCCGCGCCAGCAACGAGGCATAGAGCCGCGCGGCGAGCGCATTGCCGAGGTGCAGCGTCGTGCCGCGCGGCGAGCGCAGCCGCTGCCAGGCGTAGTCAGAGATGAGCCGCGCCGCGCGCAAGGTCGAATGCAGCGATTTGCCGACCCGGCGCAGATGCGGGATGTCGAGGCGGTTGACCATCATCCCGCCGAACAGCGTGAACTCCGGCAGCGGCGGCCGCGGCCGGCCGAAGCTTGCGCCGAGCCGCGTCCCCTCGAAGGCGACCGGCTCCAGCACACGCCCACCGGCCGTGGCACCCAGCCGTTCCGGATAGTAATCCGGATACGTCCTCACCGGCTGGAGCCGCACCTCGGTGTTCGCCTCGAGATAGGCGACGGCCTCCGGCCCCCGCGCGAGGAAGGCGGCGCGCAAGCCGGCATTGGCGGG
>NZ_LSEF01000043.1:0-39544 GCF_001641695.1 Bradyrhizobium neotropicale | reverse complement strand
TATCTTGGGATTGGCGGGAATCCAGACCATGCCGCCGGACCAGGCTGTGGTCCCGCCGACGAAGGCGGTCTTCTCGATCACGAGCACCCGAAGGCCCTCGGCAGCGGCGACCGCCGCCGCCGTCATGCCGCCCGCACCGGCGCCGATGACAATGACGTCGTAGGTCTCATGCGTCGGCATCATGCGGCCGAGTTCCGGGAGCGAGGCATGTCCCTGTCATACCCCGTCTGGGGAGAGACAGGCTATAGCGCGATGCCGCCGCTTCACCTCTCCCCAGCGGGGAGAGGTGAAGGCGTCCTCGGCTTACACCTAGCCAACCAAAGTTTCAGCGCGCCGGCTTGCGCTCGACCGGATCGATGTCGATCGCCCGCAGGCGGCCGAGCCGCAGCACGTCCATGGCGAGACGCCGGCCGATCCGGTCGCGGTCGAGCACGCGGATCAGATCGTCGACGCCGTTGATCTCGACGCCGTCGAGCCTGATGACGACGTCGCCCGGCAGCAGGCCAGCCTTCCCGGCCGGGCCGTCCGGCTCGATCTGCATCAAGAGCGCGCCCATCTTGTTCTCGACGCCGGCCAGCACCGCGTGCCGCCGCGGGATCGGCGCGGTCTGCCCGGCAACGCCGATAAAGGCGCGGCGGACATAGCCGTGGCGGATGATCTCCGAGAGCACGAATTGCGCGGTGTTGCTGGCGACCGCGAAACAGATGCCTTGTGCGCCGTTGATGATGGCGGTGTTGATGCCGATCACCTCGGCATTCGACGACACCAGCGGCCCGCCGGAATTGCCGGGATTGAGCGCGGCATCGGTCTGGATGACGTCCTCGATGGTGCGTCCGCTGACCGAACGGATCGAGCGCCCGAGCGCCGAGACCACTCCCGCGGTCACGGTCGACTCGAAGCCGAGCGGATTGCCGATGGCGATCACGAGCTGGCCACGCCGCAACGTCTTGGAGTTGCCGAGCGCGGCGTAAGGCAAGTCGCGCACGCCATTGGCACGCAGCAGCGCAAGGTCGGTGTCGGGGTCGACGCCGAGCACTCGGGCGTCGCCGACATGGCCCTCGACATCGCGCAGCCGGATCTCCTTGGCGGAGCCGACCACGTGGCTGTTGGTGAGGACCAGACCGTCCGGGGAGATCACGATGCCCGAGCCGAGCCCGCCGCGCTCGCGGCCGTTCGGCACTTTCGGCCCGGTCTCGACGCGCACGACGGCAGGGCCGACGCGGTCGGTCACGTCGATCACGGCATTGGAATAGGCGTCCAGCAGGGCCCGGTCATTGTCCGGGGCAGCCGCTGTCGTTCGCGATGACGCGCTGTCATCGGCGATATCTGAGGTAAAATCCAGCATGGCGAGAGTCCTTGAGGCTCACACAAATGGTGGCCTGTTGCCTCCAGCGCAAGTGGCCCGCTCGGGGCGCGAGGCTGGGCTGCCAAGGCGGGCTCCAAGGCAGGCTCCAAGGCTGGGCTGCTAGGGTGCCCTTCGCAGGCTTCCAGCTCTTGCCTTGACCGGATCGAGCAGCGACCAGTCGCCATCCGGGAGCACGTGCCCCTTCGGGAATGGCGCGCGCAGCTCCAGCCCAAGCGAACGCAGCACACGGTCGTCGCGGTAGTAGCATTGCAGCACGACGCGGACGAGCGTTGCAGCGGCAGCTCCGCCGGAACTGCGAAACTCCTGCGCGACCGCATCGCGCTTCGCCACATCGAGTTCGCTGAGCGGCTGGCCGGCGAGCCGCGCCAGATGATCCAGCGCCTGGCGCACCAGTACCGTGTCACGGCCGAGCGTCGCCAGCATGTCGGCCTGGATCGCCGGATCGTCCGCGCCAGGCACCTTGTACTCGTCGCTGGCGGGAATGATCATCGCAGCGATGGTGCGGAGATCATCGCGTTGCCGCGGCGTAAGAGCGAGTTGATCAGGCATGGGGTCCTCTTCTGGCGCTCACGCAACGATGAAAATGCGCTCCCTCCCCCGCTTGCGGGGGAGGGTCGGGGAGAGGGTGCCTCCACAAAGAGACTCCCCCAGAGGAGAGAGCCCTCACCCGGCGCTTCGCCGTAGCCAAGGCTTCGCCTTGGCGTTTCGTAAAACGACGGCCGCCGAAGGCGGCCTCCGCCTCTCCCGCAAGCGGGAGAGGTGCAGCGAAGTCGCGGCTCGCTTCGATCCACATCATGATTAGTCGAACAGATTGGTGAGGCGCTGCTTCATCTGGTCGGCGACGTAGAGCGCGATGGCCTGGATGGTCGAGGTCGGGTTGACCCCGCCCGAAGTGACGAAGACGCTGCCGTCGACGATGAAGAGGTTTTTCACGTCGTGCGAGCGGCCCCATTCGTTGACCACGGAGCGCTCGGGATCGGTGCCCATCCGCGCGGTGCCGAGCAAATGCCAGCCGCCCCAGGGGATAGGATCATTGATGCAGATGTCGGTCGCCCCTGCGGTTTCCAGAATCTCGCGGCCGCGCGCGAGCGCATGGTCCATCATCTTGCGGCTGTTCTCGCTGATCGTGTAGTCGATCTTCGCTGCGGGAATGCCGCTACTGTCCTTCAGCACCGGATCGAGCGTGACGCGGTTGTGCTCCTCAGGGAGATCCTCGCAGATCGCCGAGACCGCAATGCGGTGGCCGTTGAGCTTGCGGAACACACGGTGATGATCCGCCCCCCACGGCAAGATTCCCTTCTGCTCGCTCGCGACCGCCTCGAACACCGGCCCGGCGCCGCGACCAAACTGGATGCCGTAGCCACGAACGAAGCCGCGCGACAGATCGGTGTCGTAGAACTCCTTGCTCCACAGGCAGGTCGGCGGCGCGCGGTTGCTGTCGGTCGGCTCCTTCACGAAGCCATAGATCTGCGCGTAAGGGTGGAACATCAGGTTCTTGCCGACGAGGCCTGATGAATTGGCAAGGCCGTTCGGGAAGCGGCTGGATGCCGAGTTCAGCAAGAGCCGCGGCGTGCCGACACCGTTGCAGGCGATGATGACGACATGTGCCGGCTGAAACTGCTCGATGCCGTCCTTGTCGTAGTAGACCACGCCCGTGGCCATGCCGTTCTCGTCGGTGGTGATCTCGCGCACCCGGCAATGGGTGCGCAACTCGACCCCGGCGCGGATCGCCTGCGGCCAGTAGGTGATGTCGGTCGAGGATTTCGCCCCTTGCGCGCAGGCTGGCGTGCAATGGCCGAGATTGATGCAGCGCGCGCGGCCCTCATAGTCCATCGTCGCAACCGTCGTATCCGACGGCCACCAGTGCCAGCCGAGCTTGTTCATGGCCGTGCCGATCAGCGGTCCGGACAGCCCGAGCGGCTGCGGCGGCATCGGCGGATGCGTCAGCGGCGACAGCGGATCGCCTGACATTCCGGATGTGCCCATGATCCGGTCGTTCTCCTCGAAGAACGGCACCAGCATGTCGTAGTCGATCGGCCAGTCCTCGGCGACGCCGTCGAGCGTCTTGACGCGAAAGTCGCTCGGATGAAGCCGCGGCCAATGCGCGGTGTACATCACGGTCGAGCCACCGACCGCGTTGTAGTTGACGACCTTGATCGGCGAATTGTCGTCGTTGATGGGATAGTCCTCGGGACGGCCGCGGACGTTCGGACTGGTCGACCACTCGCCATAGAATTTGGCTTCCCAGTCCCGACCCGTGCTCGGATATTCCGCGGGATTCATCCAGCCGCCCTGCTCCAGGCAGAGAATGTGCATCTTGGTCTCGGCCAGCGACCACGCAACGGCAGCGCCCGAAGCGCCGGCGCCGATGATCAGGACGTCCACGGGGTCTTTCATCGCAACATTGTCCTCCCGCCCTCGCCGCTTCTCGGGCGATTCGGCCGTTCGCAGCTTGTCTGCAGGGCCAAACGATAGGGGCAGGCTGGCCGGCGAGTAAAGTCACGGCGCAGGAATGTCGCACTTCGCACAGCGCAGACCATTGGTGTTGCCATGTCCGGATGGTAGGAACGAGGAACAAAAGCAATCGATAGCGAGACCGTATGTCCTTCCAAAATTCCTTTGCCGCCGCCCGCACTTTCGCGCTTTTCATGTTTCTCGCTCTGTCCGGCTTTCTGGCCACCTCTGGATCAGGCTTCGCGCTGACCGCCGCCGCGATTGCGCGGGATGCCAACTCCATCCAGCTCGGAGATACCACCTATCGGCTCGATGGCGTGGACGCGCCCGAACTGGACCAGGTCTGCATCGACGATCACGCCGATCCCTGGACCTGCGGCCTGGAGGCCCGCGACCAGCTGACGAAGCTGATCGGCGGCCGGACCGTTCGCTGTGACGACGTCGGGCCGGAGAAGCATTTCGGCAAGCGGCACCGCGCGATCTGCACGGCGGAAGGCGACAAGGTCTCGTTGAACGAGCAATTGGTCAAGCTCGGCTTTGCCATCGCGCGCGAGCCGATCAAGGCCAACGTCAAGCCCGCGGCGGCGGACGCCAAGGCGGCCTCGGCCGGCATCTGGAAGGGCTGCTTTGTTGCACCGCAAGATTTCCGCGCCGGCAAGAAGGACGGGCCGCTGCTGGGCGCCGCCTGCCGCGCCGATCGCGACAAGGAGATTCGCGCGGTGCTGTTCCCGGAGGATCTGACGATGCCGCCGAGTTGCAGCATCAAGGGCAAGCTCGCGGTGCGCGCCCGCGTCACCGGCAATATCGGCATCTACCACCTGCGGGGCTGCCCGAGCTATCCGGCCACGACCAAGCCGGACCGCTGGTTCTGCTCGGAGGACGACGCGCAGGCCGCAGGCTTCCGCAAGGCCTATAATTGCCGCCGGCCGAAGTGAGAGCCTCGCTTCACGCAGGTGTGAGCGGTAGCCGGAGACAGTATTGATCCGGAATTGAACTCTATCGGGAGTTGTTGCATCTCATAAGAGTGCGGTAGCACCTGGTGCTGGCGCTTCCTTGGCAGCAATTCGGCTTCCTGCCGATTGTCTTTGCTTGGGCGTTTCCTCCCTAGACTTGGGCCGCTTGCTCATCGCAAGCGGCTCTTTTGCTTTCGCGCGCTAGCTGCGAGTCATTGCATGTGCGAACTCACAGGCGCTCGTCATGCCCGGGCTTGTCCCGGACATCCACGTTCTTGCCGCGGGGGAAGCGTGGATGGCACATGGGTGAGCGGAAGCGACACCGTCCTTCGGACGGCTACGCCCGGCCATGACGACGTGGAAGCTTCAGCGCACCAAGCGATAGCGTCACATGCGATTGCCGACCATCGACCTACTCAGGGCGTGGACTCACTGCTCCTCAAGGCGAATTCCTGCTTGGTTTAGCGCGTTCACCGGACACTCGGTCGGGGCGGGGCTACTTAGCTAGATCGGATCAAGGCCGTCATCTATCGACGCTGAAGTCGGCTTTCGCTTGGCCAAAGGCTTGACCGCCGCCGGGGTCGGCATTGCTTCCACCGCCATCATTGGTCTTTACTTGGACCAGCTCGGTCGGATTTCATCACGCCAGTTTAGTTCAGTATGCCCAAGCAAGTGGGATAATGTACCATGCCGAAGCCCTCTTCCATAAGCAAGCGTCGGAGCAAAGCCTTACCCGCCATAGGGTTTGCCGGCATGTCTCTCTCGATGGCAAGCGGTGCGTGCGCCTCAACCAGCGAAGCGTCGGCGAATACGTCACCGCCCTCGCAGAAGCACGAACTCTTTCTTGGTGAGGAGGAAATCTCCGACGTTAGTTTGGCGACGTTCCATGTCTTCGACAAGGAAAATGCTGGACCACCACCGCTCTTCCAAAAACCAAGGCTGGCCAGAGGCTGTGGCTGTGCCTGTAGCTGTGCGCCTTGTGCCTACTGGCCGCAACCTCCGCAGCCTCCAAAGGCAACGCAGCCGACACAGCATCGAAAGAAGAAGCCGCCGCACCGCACGAACTAAATGGCGTCCGGCACAGCCGCCTCGCACGATAGCTATCCGATGAACGTGGCGCGCCGTTTAGCCGAAATCGCATAGTGCGGGAGGGGTTGCTTCGCCTAACCTCCCGTCTGGATTGAAGTGGAGATCGCCCTGGCCGCGACCACGACGCGCCGGGGAGGAGCCAGGCTCGGTCGGGCCCAGGAACGCAGCAACCAAGGGGGACTGCTCGTCGACTCGGATGGAGCAGCTGACGCTCATGAACAGGCCGGAAGCTCACCTTCAAGATTTGCAACTGATGGAGCGATGCCTAGAAGTCGCTCGACTTGGAGCGAAGAAAGGAGAGCTGCCGTTCGGCGCCCTGATTGTTTATCGAGGACAGGTCATTGCCGAGGCGACAAATCGTGTTTCATCGGAGAGTGACATGACGCGCCACGCGGAGCTCGTGGCACTTTCCGCGGCACAAAAGGTCCTCAAACGAAAGCGTCTGCAAGATTGCACCTTGTATTCGACCGTTGAACCTTGCCCGATGTGTTCGTTTGCTTCAAGGGAGGCGCGGATTGGTCGAGTGGTGTTCGCCCTCTCGTCTCCTGTGATGGGCGGATATTCAAAATGGGACGTGCTGAAGGACGACGATTTATCGAACAAGCTACCTGAGGTTTTTGGACCTCCACCGGAGATCGTCTCCGGCCTGTTGGCCGCGCAGGCCGAGCAGGTCTGGAGCCAGTGGAACCCGCTCGCTTGGCGCTTCATAAAACGCAGAGGTTGCTTTGGATCGGCGGCGGATCTGTCTGAGCGTTATGCGGCCGCGCCGCGGCGCATCCTTTCGTGGGCCGCCTTGACCGCCTTTTTGGCTGCGCCGGCCCTAGCGGTGAGCAAGGCCTTCCTGCGCTCACGTGCGGATTCGAAACCTATGACAAAGTTCGACTCGCAGCCCGACTCGTGAGCGCGCTGCCGACGTAGCTGCTCGGAATCGCCATCGAAATAACGCTGATCGCACGGGGGCTCGGGCCAGTTATCCTTTTGGCAGCTCGGATTCGCACTTGTCTGGCCGGCGTCGCGCCGTGCGGGCAGCAGCGCTGACGGCGGGATCGGACTGGTGTTATTGCTTGAAGTGCAGCAGTCGATGCGGCAAGCGGCCGTGAGGGTGCGGGAAACCGAGGTGAGTTCCAAGCCGTTGTTTCGCCCTGCGCAATGCCCTCACCGCAATGACAGCGTCAACGGCCAATCGGCTGAGTCTGGGAAGTTGCCGAGGGTCGCTTACAACTGAACCTCCAATCTTGCGCAGTCTAGGCTTACCTGCGGGTCCGATCTTTATGAGCGCCGCTCTCGGAAGTATCCGATGGGCAGGGTTTAGAACAACGCGACAAGCGGCAAAGGGAATTCTGAATTCGGCAGCAATTCGGGCCACGATTTGCGACTCCATATCAGCTGCGACGGCCCCGGTGGTGGCATGGAAGTCCCGTCTCTCCTCAAAACTTGTCATCGGGGTAGCCACTCCAGCAATCGGAGAGTAGCCGGCGCCCGGGATCATCCGAAGGAGCTCCTGGGCCCAAGGGAGGTCACTTGGATAAGCTTCATCTTTCCCGGCAAACACCGACGAAGCGATGACAACCTTACCCGGGCGGAGCTTCGGATCCAGCCCGCCGCATACGCCAAAGCTTATAATCCCGCGCGCACCTTTTCGGATGGCCTCACGCAAACTAGACGCGGTCCGGTCACCATCAGCGATTATCGCTGCCATCCCCGCTATTCTGGCCTCAATTGCCAGTCCAACGACGGCGATCACAGCCTTCGCGTTGGGCGCGCCAGTCTGATCCTCCTTTGCCTCATTTACGATCACATGCAGGGTCATCGCAGGGCCTTCTAAAACGAAAGTGTCTCTGGATTTAGCTTGGATCCCGAACAAGGTAACTTGCGGGCCGTGCGTTTCTGCGAAATCTATGTAGGTGTGCTTTCGCGGTCACTAATCGTGGATCATGCAAACAGCGCCGCCCCCTCGGTGATTTTCAGGCAAGTGCCGCTCTCGTGCCACCGCAGCCGACCGAGAGCGACGGCGCGCTCGATCCAGGCGCGGAATTGCCCGCCACTGCCGCCAACCGTCAGAAATGGCTCATTGACCCGTTCGACGAAGATACGGCCATCCTTCACCGTTTGCCGTTCGCGATCTCGACGATCCTGCGCGCGAGCGCGATCGCCACCATCCTCGGAATGACGGCCACGACCAGAAAGTCCTCAAATGAGCCTTGCCTCCTTCATGGCCATCGCCGCTGCGATCGTCTCCACAATGCTGGTCACCTTCCTATGTCTTGCCTATGCAGCGAAGCTGACGCGGGCCTTGGGCCGCTTGTTCATCACAAGCGGCTCTTCTTTATGGGAAGACGCACCGGGACTGATCCCCGCGCTTGAACGCCGAACTCAAGCCCGACTGCGGATGAGCCGGAATGCCAGGGCGAACACGACCTCGACAACGACGATGCCAATAATGGCGGTGGAGGCCGCAGTCGATGGATCGACGTGACTTTCGCGCAAACCGTAGCCCAACGCCAGAAAAGGGGCGTTCCAGGCAAGAGCCCCGACGAACGTCGCCATAGCAAAGCGCATCAGTGGAATGGCCACTACCCCGGCAGGAAAAGCCATGTAGACGCGGACCAGGGGAATGATCTGGGCGATAACGGAAATCCAGAACTGATTACGGTGATATGAGCCCGCTATTTGGCGGTATTTTTCGACCCGAAGGCTCAGATAGCATCCTGCATTCTGCACGAGTGCCTCAGCGCGCTGCGGGCCGAACCACCGCCCCACCGCATACCAAATCAGCGAGCCGAGAGTTGACCCGGCTGTGGTCGCCGCGACGGCCCAGGGCAAGGCGGCGAAATTCGGAACGACGAACATGCCAAGCACGATCAGCATGCCGTAGGAAGGCACGATCGGGAGAAGCTTTTCCACTGCCGCGCACATCGTCAAGCCGAACAGTCCCCAACCAGCCAGATCGGAGACCAGGCCCGGCAAATCGGACAGGTCGATCATCTTCCGACCGCGCGCAAAGTCAGGGGCTTGCGCCGGACAAGCTTGTAGACTCGGGCAGGCGGAAAATTCCGCAGGACCCTGCCATGAAGGCTCGCCTTGAGACCGAGGCGGTCGAGCAACCGGCGCGACACGGGACAGCGAACGCCATAGGTGAACTGGTAAAATGCGCCACCCTTACGCAGAAGGGAAAACACGCCGGTCAGGATGGCGGTGACCTTTCTCGGCGACATATTCAGCAACGGCAGTCCGCTGATCGCGCTGCCCAGAGGTGCACTGCCAAAGAGGCGGCAGACACCGAGCCGCGCCGCATCCATCCGGAGGACGCGGGCTTCGGGGAAGCGCATTCGCAGCACGCTGGCAAAATCCGAGCCGGACTCGACGAGCGTCAAGTCGGATTGACGGACTCCGCGCGCAAGCAAGGCCTCGGTAAAGACCCCTGTGCCGGGGCCGAGTTCAAGGACGGGCCCATCCGACGGATCGACCCCGCTCGTGATGAGATCTGCGAGCACCGGCCCCGAGGGGGCGATGGCACCGACCATCAATGGGTTGGACGCGAGCGTCCTGAAGAAGAGAAAAGTATCAGACATGAAACTCCATCCGTACCGCCGATCGATTCGGCAGTCTCAGCCCATGAGCGCTAAGGTGAGCGGATTGCGGGAACATTGCGCCTCAACGGCGCTTCATGCGGCGCCTCCAGCGCGCGGGTCCGCGAGTCCCGAAATATCGAAGGCACTTGCTGAGTTGGCGAGCCGGTCCGGTCCTCCGCCATGTCTTACGGCAAGAGAGATGACATTCCCCAATCGCTGCGGCTGTTTTCAGCTGTGCATCCGAATGAACTGGTCCATCGGCGGCATATTCTGGTTGAGATGCGACATGATCCAGACTGTTCCCCCAACAACCAGGAAGACGATGAGCAAGCCGAAGGCGAGCGCGAGCACGTTGTTGGTGTTGTCGGGGCCCGTGGTGATGTGGAGGAAGAACACGAGATGCACGCCCATCTGCGCGATCGCGAGCACGATCAGCGCGACCGGAATGGAAGGCTGCCAGACCAGATCCGTGCCGGCGATGAAGAACGACGTCGCCGTCAGCAGCAGCGCCAGAACGAGGCCGACGACATAGCCGAGGATTCGCTCGCCGACACTGTGTTGTTCTTCCTCGCCCGGTGCGAGGTCGTGCCCGGTCGGCACATGCGCCTGATCGCTCATACCGCACTCCCAAGCAGGTAGACGACGGAAAAGACCGCGACCCAGATGATGTCGAGCGCGTGCCAGAACAGCGCGAAGCACATCATGCGGCGCAGAATGTCGGCGCGAAAGCCCTTGGCGAAGACCTGGGCCATCATGGTGAGAAGCCACAGCACGCCGGCGGAGACATGAAGGCCGTGGCATCCGACCAGCGAGAAGAACGCGGTCAGGAACGCGCTGCGCGACGGTCCGTAGCCGCGGGAGACCAGATTGGCGAACTCACGGAATTCGATCGTGAGGAATGCAAGCCCCAGCACGCAGGTTACGGCCATTCCCAGATAGAACCAGAACCGGTTGCGCACGTCGGCGGCGATGCTCGCCATGCCGCAGGTGAAGCTCGACAGCAGCAGGAGGACCGTCTCGATCGCGACGTTCCTGTGCTCGAATATCTCCGAGCCTTTCGGGCCATCGGCGGTCTGGCCGACCAGCACCGCATAGGCCGCGAAGAAGCAGGAGAACATCACGATGTCGGAGAGCAGGAAGACCCAGAAGCCGTAGGCCGTCACGATCCGTTTTGACGCAGGCCCGGGATGCTCGACAACGATCCCGATGTGATGAGGGTCGGCATGCGCATGCCCGATGGTCGCGGTCATCGTCATCAGACACCCCCCGCCATGCTGACGAGGCTGCGACGCTCCTCGACATTGACGCGATCGATGCGCGCGACCTCGGCCGCCGGTATGACGTATTCGTCATGGTCGCGCCAGGCGAACACGACGAAGGTCGCGAACGCGCCTAGCACGCCGAGGATCACCATCCACCAGATGTGCCAGATCAGCGCAAAGCCCATGACACTGGCGAAGAACGCGCAGACGAATCCGGTCGGCGAGTTCCGGGGCATCTCGATGTCTTCGTATTCGGGTTCGGGATGATGCTCGAGTTGCTGCTCCTTGGCGTGCTGCTTCATCGCCCAGTAGGCGTCCTCGCCGCGCACATCGGGATGGAAGGCGAAGTTGAACACCGGCGGCGGCGACGAGGTCGCCCATTCCAGCGAGCGGCCGTCCCAGGGATCGCCGGTGCGGTCGCGCAAGGCCTCGCGGTTGCGGATACTGACGACAAGCTGCGTGATCTGGCAGACCACCGCAACGCAAAGGAGTCCCATGCCGATCGCGGCTACGTGCATCCACGGCCGCCATGCCGCGACGTCGTAATGCTGCAAGCGCCGGGTCATGCCCAGCAGGCCCGCCGTATAGAGCGGAAGGAAGGTGACGTAGAAGCCGATGAAGGTGAACCAGAAGGCCGCTTTGCCCCAGGCCTCCTCGAGGCGGAAGCCGAACGCCTTCGGAAACCAGTAGGTGAAACCGGCGAAGGCACCAAAAAGCACGCCACCGATGATGACGTGGTGGAAGTGCGCCACCAGGAACAAGCTGTTGTGCAGGAGGAAGTCGGCCGGCGGCACCGCGACCAGGACTCCGGTGAGGCCGCCGGTGATGAACGTCACCATGAAGCCGACCGACCACAGCATCGGCGTCGTGAAGCGGATACGGCCGCCATACATGGTGAACAGCCAGTTGTAGATCTTCACCCCTGTCGGCACGGCGATGATCATGCTGGCGATGCCGAAGATGGCGTTGACGTCGGGACCTGCGCCCATCGTGAAGAAGTGATGCAGCCAGACCATGAAGGAGATGACGCAGATCGCCATGGTGGCGAGCACCATCGAGCGGTAGCCGAACAGCGGCTTGCCGGAGAAGGTCGACACCACCTCGGAAAAGATGCCGAATGCCGGCAGCACGAGGATGTAGACCTCCGGATGTCCCCATGCCCAGATCAGGTTCATGAACATCATGACGTTGCCGCCGGCCTCATTCGTGAAGAAGTGAAAGCCGAGATAGCGGTCGAGCAGGAGCATCGCCAGCGTCGCGGTGAGGATCGGGAATGCCGCCACGATGAGCAGGTTCGAAGCCAGCGTCGTCCAGCAGAACATCGGCATGCGCAGGTAGTTCATCCCTTTGGTGCGCAGCTTCAGCACGGTGGTCACGAGATTGATGCCGGCCACCAGCGTGCCGACACCGGAGATCTGCAGCGACCAGGCGTAGTAGTCGACGCCGACGCCCGGCGAATAGGTCAGGCCCGACAGCGGCGGAAAGGCGAGCCACCCGGTGCGCGCGAATTCGCCGACCACGAGCGAGATGTTCACCAGCAGCGCGCCGGTCGCGGTCAACCAGAAACCGACCGAATTGAGCGTCGGAAACGCGACATCGCGCACGCCGAGCTGGAGCGGCACGACAAGGTTCATCAGCCCGATCACGAACGGCATCGCCACGAAGAAGATCATGATGGTGCCGTGGGCAGAAAAGATCTGGTTGTAGTGCTCCGGCGGCAGATAGCCCTGCGACTGATAGGCGACCGACTGCTGGATCCGCATCATGATGGCGTCGCTGCCGCCGCGCAGAAACATGACGGACGCGAGCAGCACGTACATCACGCCGATCCGCTTGTGGTCGACACTGGTGATCCATTCGTGCCAGAGATAGGGCAGATGCCCTTTCACCACGACCCAGGCCAGCACGCCCAGGATCGCGACCAGCACCATCGCGCCTGCGACGAGAGGAATCGGCTGGTCGAACGGGATCGCCGACCAATCGAGCTTACCGAGCATCATGGCCTCCACTGTGCGGCCGGCCCGCCCCGGATGCGACTTGCGGACCGGGCCCGGGCGGGATGTGCTGGGTCGCGATGAGGTCGAAGAGCCGGGGATCCTCGAGCCGGTAGGTCGGCCTGCCCCGCTCGATGCCCTGCTGCACCAGCTTATTGTAGCTGGCTTCGTTCAGCACGGAATCGGTCTTCGCCGTGCTCTCCACCCAGTCAGGAAAGGCGAGCGGCGAGACCACGTTGACGTCGAACATCATGTCGGGGAAACCGTCGCCGGAGAAATGAGCCGACAGCCCCTGAAGCTTGCCCTCATTGTCGGCGCGCAGGTTGAGCCGCGTCACCATGCCGTTCATGGTGTAGATCATGCTGCCGAGCTGTGGGATGAAGAACACGTTCATCACGCTCGACGATGTGAGCTGGAAATTCAGCTCGGCGCCGGCGGGCACCGTCAGCGTGTTGACGGTGGCGATACGCTGATCCGGATAGATGAACAGCCATTTCCAGTCGAGCGAGACGGCCTGGATCCGCACCGGGTTGCCGGTCCCCGGCACCGGTGCTGCGGGATCGAGCTGATGCGAGCCGATCCAGGCGACGCCGCCGAGCAGGATGACGGTCAGCGCGGGGATCGCCCACACCACCATTTCGATCCGGCCGGAATAGACGAAGCCGGGCTGGTAGTGCGCGCTCGGATTGGATGCACGAAACCAGAAGGCGAATCCCAGGATCGCGATGATGGTCGGCACCACGATCGTCAGCATGATGAAAACGGAATCGACCAGAATGGTGCTGTTCGCAGCAGCAACGGGCCCTTGCGGATCAAGCAGATTCATCGGCGAGCCACTGGTGGTTGGGAAGCCCCGATGCAGAGCGTAGCGCGAAAACGTCCCCGCAACAAATGCGGCCGTGTGAAGTTATGTAAAGGCGGTCCTGCGCAACGGCAAGCCGTTGGGCGCATGCGCACTTTCATCGCGACGAATGAGCCATGCATGTCGGGCGGGAGGGCGTGCATCCGGCGCGACCATCACGTGAGACGATCGCTCTTCTGCCGCGATCTGCCCGTGCTATCGTGATGAAAAAGCAGGGAGAAAACGTCATGCGCTTGAGGGACAAGGTCGCCATCGTCGTTGGGGCTGGACAGAGTCCCGGCGAAGGCATGGGCAATGGCCGTGCCACCGCCCTCACCTTCGCGCGTGAGGGCGCCAGAGTGCTGTGTGTCGATCATCATCTCGAGTCGGCCCAGGAGACCGTCGCGATGATCGCTGCGACGCAGGGCATCGCCGCGGCCTTCAAGGCCGACGTCACCAAGTCAGCCGACATCAAGGCGATGGTGGCCGACGCGCAGGCGCGCTGGGGCCGGATCGACGTGCTGCACAACAATGTCGGCGTGAGCCTTTCCGGGGGCGATGCCGAACTGCTTCAGTTGACCGAGGAGGCATTCGACCGCGTCGTCGCCATCAATTTGAAGAGCTGCATTCTGGCGGCAAAGGAGGTGATCCCGATCATGCGCGCGCAGAGAAGCGGCGCGGTCATCAACATCTCCTCGATGGCCGCGATCACGAGCTATCCTTACGTCGCCTACAAGGCGACGAAGTCGGCGATGATCGCCTTCACCGAACAGCTCGCCTATCAGAACGCCGAATACGGCATCCGCGCCAACGTCATCCTGCCGGGTCTGATGAACACGCCGATGGCAGTCGATACCCGCGCCCGCGAATGGCACAGGCCCCGCGCCGAGGTCGAAGCCGAGCGCGACAGCAAGGTGCCACTGGGCAAGAAGATGGGAACAGGATGGGACGTCGCCAATGCCGCGCTGTTCCTGGCGTCGGATGAGGCGAACTTCATCACCGGCGTAACGCTGCCGGTGGATGGCGGAGCGAGTGTGAGAAGGGGGTGAGTCTTCTCCCTCTCCCCGTTCTTACGGGGAGAGCGGGGCGAGGAGCCGCCTCCACAATGGCGGTGACAGTTGGACTTGCGGAGAGCCCGTCACCCGGGTCGCATCTCGCGAGGCGGAATAGCCGAAGCTTCGCTTCGACGGTCTTAGAGACGCCTGCCAAAGGCGGCCTTTGCCTCTGCCCGCAGGCGGGGAGAGGCGAAAAGCGCTCGCTTAGCGCGACTTCGGTCGCTAGTGTGTCACCCGCCAGATCGTGCCGTTGCCGTCTTCCGAGATCAGCAGCGCGCCATCCTTCGCCACCGCGACTCCAACCGGTCGCCCCCACACTTCGCGATCATCGACGACGAAGCCGGTGACGAAATCCTCGTACTCACCCGTCGGCTTGCCGTCCTTCATCCTGATGCGGATCACCTTGTAGCCGGTGCGCTTCGATCTGTTCCAGGAGCCGTGCTCGGCGGCGAAGGCGTCGCCCTGATACTCCGATGGAAACTGCGTGCCCTGGTAGAAGGTCATGCCGAGGGAAGCCGAGTGCGGCTGCACCAGCACGTCGGGGACCGTCACCTTGTCCTTGAGGTCGGGCCGCGCGCCGGCGTGGCGCGGGTCCTCGTTGCCGCCGATATAGAACCACGGCCAGCCGTAGAAGGCGCCTTCCTTCACGCTCGTCACGTAGTCGGGCGCGAGATCGTCGCCGAGGCCATCGCGCTCGTTGGTCGAGCACCAGGGCAGTCCGGTCTGCGGCTGGATCGCCAGGCCAACGCAGTTGCGGATGCCGGTGGCGTAGATCTTCCGCTCCTTGCCATCCGGATTGAAGGCAAGCACGGCGGCGCGCTCGGTCTCGCTCGCCCAGGCCGCGCCCAGCGGCTGCGTGCGCGACCAGGCCGCCATTCCGCCTGGCGGAGTGCCCATGCCTTCTGCGACATTGCTGAGCGATCCGACCGACACCAGCATGCGCTTGTTGTCCGGCGTGAACACGATGTCGCGGGTGGAATGGCCGCCATCATGCGGCAGGCTCGCCACGATGATCTCGGGCTTGCCACGCGCCTTGAGATCGCCGGCCTGGTAGGGAAAGCGGACCACGCCGTCGGTGTTGGCGACATAGACCCATTGCGGATTGTCGCCATTGGGAAAGAAAGCGATGCCGAACGGATGCTTCAGCCCGCCGGCAAAAACCTCGTTGGTTGCAACCTTGCCACCGCCCTCGCCGGCGCGCAGCACGCGGACGGTCCCGGCCCGCGTCTCCGCAACGAAGACATCGCCGTTCGGCGCCACGCGAATGATGCGCGGTCCGCGCAGCCCGTCAGCAAACAGCTCGATCTTGAAGCCGGACGGCACCTTTGGGAACGCTTCCGGCGAACGCGTCACCACGTGCGGAAAACGCGCAGCCGACGGCGTGGCGCCGGGCCTCGCAAGATCCTGCGGACGGATCAGCCTGACTGTGCCGGGCTTGTCCGATTGCCAATTGCCATAGGCCTCCTTGCCTTGCAGCACCGGCTCGGCTTGCCCACCAGTCGCGGCGACAAGCAACCCCGCGGACACAGCGGCGGACCAGACCTTCTTCACGTCGCCTTCCTCCCGGCTGGTTGCTGCCAATTCTATGACTGCCAAGTCTATGACCGCCAAGTCTATGACTGCCAAGTCTATGACTGCCACGTCTTACGTCAGCTCATGCCCGCACGATGTGCAACAGCGTACGCCCATCGTACTGGAAAATGCCGCTGATCGGTGCGACACATTGTAAGGGCGCGGCCGCCTGTCGCGGTCATCAAAGCTGCGGCATCGATGCCGCAACTATCGGGGTGATCATGTGGGGATCCATCATATCGGAATGGGCGAGCCTGCTCTTGCGCTGGCTGCACGTGGTGGCCGCGATCGCCTGGATCGGCAGCTCCTTCTACTTCATCCATCTCGATCTCAGCCTGGGGCCAAGGGCTGAGCTGCCGGATGGCGTGCAGGGCGAGGCGTGGCAGGTCCATGGCGGCGGTTTCTACCGGATCATGAAATATCTGGTGGCCCCACAGCAGATGCCGGAGGAACTCACCTGGTTCAAATGGGAAGCCTACACCACCTGGCTCTCCGGCTTCGCGCTGATGGTGGTGGTCTATTATCTCGATGCAGACCTGTTCCTGGTCGACAAGTCGATCCTCGATCTGACGCCGGCCGAGGCCGGGCTGTTCAGCTTCTGCAGCCTCGCCCTGGCGTGGGCGCTCTATGAGATCGCCTGCCGCACCGGACTTGCGCAGCGCGAGCTCGGTTTTGCCATCGGCGGCTATCTGTTCCTGGTCGGGCTGACCTACGCCTTCACGCACGTCCTGAGCGGCCGCGGCGCCTTCAACCAGATCGGGGCCATCATCGGCACCATCATGGTCGCCAACGTCTTCGCAGTGATCATCCCGAACCAGAAAAAAATCGTAGCCAGCCTGATCGCGGGCCAGGCGCCCGATCCGAAGCTCGGCAAGGCCAGCAAGGAGCGCTCGGTCCACAACAACTATCTGACGCTGCCGGTCGTGGTGCTGATGATCAGCAACCACTATCCCCTGCTCTACGCCACCCGCTTCAACTGGATCATCGTCGCGATCGTGCTGGCGCTCGGGCCGGTGATCCGCCACTTCTTCAACGCGCGGCATTCCGGGCGCAAATCGCCGTGGTGGGTGTGGGGCGTGACGGCGGTCGGCGTCATCGCGATCGGCCTCCTCTCCGCGGCCGGCCCGCCCGAAGTCAAGAATGGCGCACTTTCGGCGCAGCCGACGCTCGCCAATGTCGAGGATATCGTGATGTCCCGCTGCAGCATGTGCCACGCGGCCGAGCCGGTCTGGGCCGGCATCGCGACCGCGCCGAAGGGTATCCTGCTCGACGGCAGCGAGCACATCCAGCGCAACATCCGCCTGATCGGCCGCGTGGCGGCATGGTCCAATGCGATGCCGCCGGGCAACATCACGGAGATGACCAGTGAGGAGCGCGCGATTCTCGCTGCCTATATCGACGCGCAGGATCGTTGACGCCGTCCATTGCAACGCGTCGACGCGACGTTTTGCGGAAGGAAATTGCGCATCCGCCGGCGATTTCAAAATGACTCGCGCGTCCATCCAGCGTAGATAGATGCTACGGCCGCTCGTGCGGTCCGTCAGCCAATTCGACATGCCGGGGAAAATCGCAGTGGCCCTCAAGAACGTCATCGGTATAGATCACGCCGTAGTCATGGTGAAGGACCTCGACGCTGCCGCCGACAACTACAGGCGGCTCGGCTTCACCGTGTCGCCGCGCGGCACCCACAGCGCGCATATGGGAACGGGCAACTACACCATCATGTTCGACCCCGACTATATGGAGCTGCTCGGCGTGCTCGCTGCGACCGAACACAATGCGCCCGCGCGCGCCTTCCTCGACAAGCGCGGCGAAGGCATCGAGCGCATCGCCTTCACCGCAGTCGATTCCGCCGCCGGCGCGGAGGAGATCCGCGCACGCGGCCTCACGCCGATTGGTCCGACCGATTTCGAACGGCCGGTCACGCTGCCGAACGGCACGGTCTCAGCGGCAAAGTTCCGCACCTTCATGTGGCCGACCGAGGAAGCACCCGGCGGCGTGCGCATCTTCGCCTGCCAGCACAAGACCCGCGAGACCGTGTGGGTCCCCGAACTAATGACGCACGCCAATGCGGCCAAGCGCATCAAGCAGGTGCTGATCGCAACGCCCGAGCCGGCGAAGGAAGCGGCGCACCTGTCGCATCTGATCGATCGCGAGCCGAAGGCGGAAGCCGACGGCGCGGTCGCCGTGCCCTCCGGCGGAGATCGTGGCGATTTCGTCTATCTGACGCTGGATCAGCTCGGCAAGCGCTATCCGGGCGTAGCGCTCGCAGGCGTCTCCGAGCGCGGCGGCGCAGCGCTGGTGCTCGTGAGCGGCGATCTCGCCGCGACCGAGAAGGCGCTGGATTCGGCCGGCGTGCGCAGCGGGGCCGCGATCTGCGTTCCGCCGGCCAAGGCCAACGGCACCCTGCTCGCCTTCATTGCCAGCTGATTTGAACTAATTCTTTAACAAGCGTTTACCCGCTGGCCCTAGGATTTACGGCTGTTCACGCCGCCTGGGGCCAAGCGCATGTTTAGAGAAGGCTCGCCGATCGCCTATGACGCACCGGCCGAACTGAAGAAGTGGCCGTCGCTGAAGGGACAGAGGCAGAAGGACAGAGGTCCGCCCTATCTCGTCTACAACGGCACGCTCGCCGAATGCGTCCGCGAGCTCATGGCGAAGCCGATCAAGGGCATCTCGCTCTACGACATCATGACGAGGCCGCAATCAGCCTTCGACCAGACCGTGCTGTCGCCGGGCGACGCCGCCGAGATCGCGATGCGCAAGGATTTTCCGAAGGACTAGCCGGCCTCGATTCGACACGCGCCTCGCTGCCTGCTGCTTCAGCGAGGACGGGCATGCGCGCTTGCGATCGCTTTGCCGGAAGCGATGCGGCCCTGCTTTCAGCGTGATCGAGAGGCACTGAAGTCTCGCTACCGATGCTTTGAGCTTGTCTGCGCTGCTTCGGACGCACAGCGTCGTTCACCGCTGTTGCCTCGGGACTTCCCGCGACCGCGGGATGGGTCAGCCAGAGCGCAATCAGCGGCGAACATCCATCTCCGATCCATCTCAATTCATTCCGCAAATCCACGGAACAGATCCGTTTCGGGAACACGTAATAGCACTTCGGGAACACCGTAGTAACACCGAAGGAACCGCAGAGATCGCAGCTTTGCCGCAATCGGCCGGTTAAGAAGTCCTTATCGCCGGCGCATCGCTGGCCGTATCATCTCACAGTTCGAGGTTGCATCAGCAATGCGATTTGTCATCGCGGCTTGCGCCGCGTTTCTCGTTCTGATGTGCGACCTCGATCCGTCGGCATCCCGGCAGACATCGACGTTCGCGCCCACCGTTCGCCAGAACGACCAGACTTCTCCACTTGTTCCGGTCATCGATCTCTTCCTCGCGAGCGTGCAAGCCATCGAGCTCGCGAATGCGCGCGCGGCACATGAGCCGGTGATTGAGCCGGCCCCGCAAGCCGAGCCGGTGGAGCAGGCTCCGCCATCACCAATGGATCAATTCTGCCACGCGCTCAGGCAAGCCGCCGAAAGCAGCGGCATTCCGGTGCCGTTCTTCGCGCGCCTGATCTGGCAGGAGAGCCGCTTCAACGCGAACGAGGTCAGCCGGGCGGGCGCAAAGGGCGTCGCGCAGTTCATGCCGGAGACGGCTGCCGAGGTCGGGCTGGACGATCCCTTCGATCCCATGAAGGCCTTGCCCGCGTCGGCAAAGTTTCTGCGCAAGCTTCGTGACGATTTCGGCAATCTTGGCCTCGCAGCGGCCGCCTACAATGCGGGTCCGGGCCGCATCCAGAAGTGGCTCGCCAAGGAGAGCGAGCTGCCGCGCGAGACACGCGACTATGTCCGGATCATCACCGGCACCAAGGCCGAGGATTGGACCGAGCGCTCCGAGGCGCTTGCGATCCGGATCGACCTGCCGCGCGAGGCACCGTGCGAAGGCGTTGGCAGCCTGTCCAAGGCAAAGGACCTCGCCTGGGTTTCCGTGAACCTGACACCCGCGATCATCACCATCATCCGCAAGGCCGAAGCCGCGCAGGTGGCAGCACGGCTGACGGCGAGTCGTGCGCGCAAGCGGTTCGCGTCCCTGCTCAAGAGGAATACCTCGGCCCACGGCAGGGCGCGCAGCATGATCGCGGCGCGTGCCTCCAAGGGCGCGAAGACGCGCGCCATTCGCGTCGCATCGCGCGAGCGATCCTCGAGCTGATACGCAGAACAGGAAGCCGCTTTATCGAGCGGATCCCGAGAATTTGCGGCTCCGCGCGTAGCCGCCCTTGCCGCGGTGGATTGCCCGGAACACGTTTTCCCGGCCATACTTGTTCCCGGCCATACTTGCCGATCGAACACGGAGCCTGCGATGCCATCGAAGAGCGCCGGAATCATCGCCTATCGGATGCGGCCCGACATCGAGGTCCTTCTCGTTCATCCCGGCGGGCCGTTCTGGCGCAACAAGGATCGCGGCGCCTGGTCGATCCCAAAAGGCGAATTTGCGGACGGAGAGGACGCCGAGGCCACCGCGCGACGGGAGTTTGCCGAGGAGCTTGGACTGGAGCTGATGATGCCGCTGATCGCACTGGGCCAGATCAGGCAACGCGGCGGCAAGGTCGTCACGGCCTTTGCTGCCGAGATCGACATCGATACGCGCAACATTCGCAGCAACACGTTCCAGATCGAATGGCCGCCGCGCAGCGGCAAACGGCAAGACTTTCCCGAGGTCGACCGCGCCGAATTCTTCGCGCTTGAAGAGGCAGGCGAGAAAATCAACGAAAGTCAGCGTCCGCTGCTCGCCCGGCTGGCGCAGCTGGTCGGCGGCGGCTCCAGTTAGCTCGCCGCAACCGCCACACGCGGTGCGGTATGCCGCTCAGAGCGGCTTCTCGTCGTCGGTCACCGGCGAGGTGACCACCAGGAACACGAGATCGGTCAGGCCGGAATTCGCGATCGCATGCTCGACGCCGGGCGGCAGGAAGACCACGTCATGCTTGCGCACGACGTGATTTTTGCCCGCGATCTCCATCAGCCCCTCGCCTTCGAGCACGTGATAGACCTGCTCCTGCACCTTGTGATGATGCCGCGCCACATAGGCCATCGGCTGGTACATCGAGATGCGATAGTCGATCCGGCGCGAGCCAGCGGTCTCCGGCATCACCAGAGGTTTTGACAGCGCGCCGCCGAAATGGTTCGCGAATTCGCGCCACGGCACTTCGGCGATGTTGCGGATGAAGGCGCCGTTGCTTTCCTCGGCCATGATCGTGCTCCTTTCGCGTCTCAATTCACCAGCGCGCCGCCGTCGATGTAAACGATCGAGCCGGTAGCGAAGCCGTTGGTCATAAAGCCTGCGATCTGCTGGGCGATATCTTCGGCCATGCCGACCCGTCCGACTGGAAGCGCCGCGGCGGTCTTGGCCAGCATCTCGCGCCGCGCTTCTTCCGGCATCGCGGCGCGGATCGGCGTGTCGATCACGCCGGGTGAAACCGCGTTGACGCGCACCGGCGCAAGCTCGAGGGCCAGTGCCCGCGCGAGTGACTCCAGCGCGCCATTCGCGGCACTGATGATCGCCGAGTTCGGCCGCGGCCGGACGCTGAGGAAGCCGGTGACCAGAGTGAGCGAGCCGCCCGGCCGGATCACGGCCTCGCGCGCCACGCGCCAGGCACCCCAGAACTTGCCCTCCATCGTGGTGCGCACGTCGTCCATCGCGACCGTCTTGAACGGCCCGGTGCGAAGCTGCGCTGCCGTCAGCACGACGTGGTCGACGGGACCGGTGCGGCGGAACAGCTCGGCGACGCTCTCGTCGCTGGTGACATCAGCCGGGATCGCCGTCACCTTCAGCCGCTCGGCGACCCGATCAAGCTTTGCGGCGCTGCGCGAGGCGATGACGACCTCCGCACCTTGCGTCTTGGCAAGCTCCGCCGTGGCAAGGCCGATGCCTGAGGAGCCGCCGACCACGACGACCTTCTTGCCTGCGAGCGTCATAACTGTCTCCTCGATATCTTCTTGATTGGTGATTATCGGACTGCGCGGTCAGCCCGGCTGGAAACGCTTGCCTATACCGGCCTTGCTCTGGCCAAGGCCCGGCAGCTCCCAGACGCCTGCTCCGGCCGGATTGACGTCGGCGGCGATGTCGACGTCGATCAGGTACGGCTTGTTGGCGGCGATGCCCTTGCGGATCGCTTCGCCAATGTCGCCGGCGCGATCGACCCGCACGCCTTCGACGCCGCAGGAGCGCGCCATCGCCGCAAAATCGGGATTGTAGCGCTCGCCCGTCTCGGGATGCTTGAAGTCTGTCGCGAGCTCGCGCCCACCGAGATAGCCGCGCTGAAGCCCGCGGATCGACGCGTAGGCGTAATTGTTCCAGACCACCCAGACCACGGGCAGATTGTACTCGACCGCAGTGCCCAGTACGTTGGCGTGCATGAAGAAGGCGCCGTCACCGCACACCGACACGCAGGGACGATCGGGCGCAGCAAATTTTGCGCCCATCACACCGGCGACGCCAAAGCCCATCGGGCCAAACCCCATCGAGCCGATCAGTGAATCCGGCCGCTTCGGCTTGCAGAACCCGAGCAACCAGTTGTGGTGCACGCCGATGTCGGACACGAGAATCGCATTCTCCGGCAGCGCCTTGTCGATCTCGGCGGCCGCACGCTGCGGGTTGATCGGCGTGGTGTCGTCGGAGAAGCCGGGCGCAACGAACTTGTCCCATTCCTTGCGATATCCATCGATCTGCGCCAGCCATTTCTTGCGCGCATCGGACTTCCTGAAGAGGTTGTCGCGGCGATCGAGCTCGGCATGCACCTGCCGCAGGAAGGTGCGCACGTCAGCCATCAGCCCGAGCGCGACGGGATAGTTGCGGCCGATCTCCTCGGGATCGATGTCGACATGGATCAGCCTGGTCGGCGGGATCGTGAAGGAGTAGCCGGGAATCCACGAGCTCGAGGTGCGGTCATCGAAGCGAACGCCGAGCGCGAGCAACACGTCGGCCTGGCGTGTGGCGTGATTGGCCTGATAGTGCCCTGCGCGCGCCACGAGGCCGAGCGCCAGCGGATGGTTGACATCGAGCGCGCCGAGACCGCTGGCAGAGGCAGCGACCGGAATCTGAAGCCGCTCGGCGAGCTTGCGCAGCTCATCAGCCGCGCCGCCATAGCGCACGCCCTGCCCGACCAGCATCACCGGCCGCTCCGCCGAGAGCAGCATGTCGACCGCTTTCTCGACGCCATCAGGGTCGGCACCGCAGCGACTCGAGATGTTCGCGTTCCACTCGATCGCCTTCGGCGCTTCTTCGGCGGCCGATTCCATGAAGACGTCGAAGGGCACGTCGACCACCACGGGGCCGGGACGTCCGGTGATCATGGTCTTCCAGGCCTGCCGCACCGCGAGCGGCACCATTTCGCCGCGCGTCGGCTGAAACACCTTCTTGCAGATCGAGCGCACCGTGGAGGGAAAGTCGGCCTGATGGTGCCGATACATCTCCTGGAACGCGCCGCGGTTGAACTGGCTGGTCGGCACATTGCCGGTGATCGCCATGAACGGCACGGAGTCGAGAAAAGCGTTGGCAAGCGAGATCGGCAAATTGGCCGAGCCCGGGCCGCAGGACGTGAAGGTCGCCGTCGGCTTGCCCGAGACGCGGTAGTAGACGTCGGCCATGAAGCCGGCGACGCTCTCATGATGCACGGAGATCGTCTTGATCTCGGAGGACCGCTCATACAGCGCGTCGATGAACTGGATGTTGCCGTGGCCGCAGAGGCCGAACACCTGCGGCACTTTCTCCTGGATCAGATAGTCGACAATGACCTGGGCGCCATTGAGCATGTTTCGCGACATCAACCCGTCTCCCTTCGGCCCGACGACTTCTTATGTACCGATGCGGGGAACGCGGCCGGTCATCACTGGGCCGCGGGCACCCTATTTCTCATAATGCTGTACGTCAATTTATATTGTGATAGTCTTCTTCCAGAGGAAACGCGGGCTCGGCTCCGACGCTTGCGTGGTTGCGTGCTAGTGTCGGGCATCGAGTCACGACGGATTGCCAGAGGGGGACCGTTCCTTGAGATCGCGTACCAAGGCCAGCACCAGCGAGAAAGCGGCGAGCCCGCGCAAGGCCGCGGTCGCCAAACTGGTCCCCGCACCCCAGGCCAATGGCGACGACGAAGCCGAGGAGAAGCAACGCGGCGGCGGCGTTCAGTCGCTCGGCCGCGCCTTCTCGATCCTCGAAGAGGTGGCGCGTCATCGCGAAGGAATTGGACTTGCGGAATTGAGCAAGCTCGTCGGCCTGCACAACTCGACGACTTTCCATCTTGCGAAGACGCTGGTCTCGCTCGGCTACCTCCGCCAGGAGAAGGACAACAAGCGCTATCGCATCGGCCGGCCGCTGTTCGCGCTCGCTGCCAGCGCACTCGACGAGATCGAGATGGTCAATGTCGCAACGCCCGTGCTGGAGGAACTGTCGCGCCAGACCAGCGAAAGCAGCCATTTTGCCGTGCGCATGGGCGATGCCGTGATCGTCATCGCCCGCACCAGCGGCCCCGGCGCGTTTCAACTGACCGACCGCGTCGGCGTGGTGCGGCCGGCCCATTGTACCGCGCTCGGCAAGATCATCCTGGCTTCGCTCAGGCCCGAGCAGCTCAAGCGGTTCCTCGATCACGCGGAACTGAAGCCGTCGACGCCAAAATCGATCACCGATGCGGGCGTACTGATGCGCGAGATTGCCGAGGTGCAGCGCACCGGGGTCGCCTTCGACGATGGCGAGTTCAACCCGGAAGTACGCTGCGTCGCCGTCCCCGTGACCGATTTCACCGGGCAGGTGATCGGCGCGCTCGGCATTTCCGGGCCGATCTGGCGGCTCTCCAACCAGGCGCTGCACGCAAGCGCGCAGGTCGTCCAGGCCGCGGCGGGCCGCCTGTCGGCCGAATTCGGCGCCAAAGGCGCGGCGCACAAGGCGCTCACGCAAAAGGTCTGAGGCGCGCAAGCGGCGATTTTGCCGGTTGACACCGGCAACCTCGTTCGGGATTATCCTCCAGCATTAGAAAAACGTCTCTCACAATATCGGATATCCGATGTTGAAGGGAGGCACGCGATGCACCCGGGAGGAGACAGACATGATCCGCTACCGCCGACGGACGTTGTTAAAGGCGAGCGCAGCCTTCGTAGGCGCGTCCGCACTTGGGTTTCCATCGATCGTGAAGGCCCAGGCCGAGAAGATCCGGATCGGGCATCTGACGCCGCTGACCGGCTTTCTCGGCGTGATCGGCAGCTACGCGCAGCTCGGCGTGAGGCTCGCGGCGGAAGAGGTCAACCAGTCCGGCGGCGTTCTCGGCAAGCAGATCGACCTGCTCTCGGAAGACTCGATCAATCCCGCAACCGCCGCCACCAAGGCGCAGCGCATGCTGGAGCAGGACGGCGCGGTGGTGCTGCTCGGCGAGATCTCCTCGGCCTCCTCGCTCACCATCATGCAGGTCGCCGAGCGCAACAAGAAGGTGTTCTTATCGACCGGCGCGCGCTCGGATGCGCTGCGCGGCAAGAACTGCAACAAGTACTCCTTCCACTGCGATATCCCGAACACCGTGATGGTCAACGCGGTCGGCACCGCGCTGTCGCAGAAGGGCATGGTGAGGGGCAAGAAGTTCTTCACGCTGACGGCCGACTACATCTTCGGCCACGACCTGTTGAAGGCAGCGAAAGGGTTCTTCGGTTCGCACGACGCCAACCTGATCGGCGACGAGCTGATCGCGATCGACGTCACCGATTTCAGCCCGTATCTCCTGAAAGTGCGGCAGGCCAAGCCCGACGTGGTCTGCTGCAACCTCGCCGGCAACCAGGTCACCAATCTCGTCAAGCAATATGCCGAGTTCGGCCTGCCCTATCCGCTGGTCGGCTTCAACCTCAACACCGGCGATGCCTGGGCGGCCGGCGCCGGCAATCTCGGCGGCACCTGGCCGACGGTGTGGTATCACACGCTGATCAATCCGGCGTCGCAGGCCTTCGTCGCGGCCTTCACCAAGAAATACGGCAAGCCGCCGGAGAACCACGCCTGGATCGAATATGTGACGCTCAAGCTGCTGGCAGAGGCGATCAACACCACCAAGTCGACCGCGAGCGACGAGCTGATCGCCTATTTCGAGAAGCAGACGCAGTTCGACATCATGAAGGCGCGCAAGGCCTATTTCCGCTCCTGGGATCACCAGATGGTGCAAGAGGCCTATCCGTTCACCGTGAAGCCGAAGGACCAGATGAAGGACCAGTGGGACATGCTGGTGCTGGGCGAAGCGGTGCCGGCCGCAAACGATCCGCTGGAATCGATCTATCCGACCAGGGAACAGAACCCCTGCGAGATGAAGGCCTGACGCGCACGCGCGCGGCAAAGCCGATTGGCGGTCAGCGGCGCCGGCACGAACGCCGGCGCCGTTTTGCCACAGCGATGGACGCAACATGCAGTTCGAGTTCTTGCTGGAACAGGTGGTGAATGGTCTCGTGCTCGGAGGCTATTACCTTCTCATCGCGCTCGGGCTGTCGCTGATCTTTTCCGTCGGCGGCATCGTCAATCTCGCGCATGGCGCCTTCTACGCGCTCGGCGCCTATGTCTTCGTCGAGCTGGTGAAGCATCTCGGCTTCGGCGCCTCCGTGGTGATCTCGCCGCTCGCGGTCGCCGTGCTCGGCATCCTCTTTGAGCGCTTCATCCTGCGCCGCTTCTACACGGCCGACCCGATCCTCAGCCTGCTCGTGACCTTTGGCCTTGCGATGGTCGCGGAGCAGGCGATTCGCATGATATGGGGCGCCGCACCGGTGTCGACCGAGATCCCGCAAAGCTTCCGCGGCTCGGTGATCCTCGGCGACTTCCTGTTCTCGCGCTACCGCCTGCTGATCCTCGCGGTGGTCGCCATCGTGCTGGTCGCGGTCTGGCTGTTGCTGCACAAGACCTCGTTCGGACGCGTGGTGCGCGCCGGCATCCAGCGGCCGGACATGGTCGCCGCGCTCGGCATCCGCCTGCAGCCCTACATGACCGCGATCGTCATGCTCGGCGTCGGCATGGCCGCACTCGGCGGCGCCTTCTTCGCGCCGATCACGACCGTCCATCCGGCGATGGGCGCGGACATCATGACGGTCGCCTTCGTCGTCGTCGTGATCGGCGGCCTCGGCAGCTTCTGGGGCGTCGTCATCGCCGCTCTCCTCGTCGGCGTCGTGCGCGGCATCGCCATTCATTTCGAGCCGGCAGCCGGTGAGGCCTCGATCTACATCCTGATGTTCCTGGTGCTGCTGGTCCGCCCGCGCGGCCTGCTCGGCGAACGCATCGAGAAGTTCGAATGACCCGTGCCTCGACCATCGACCGACTGAGGCCGCTGCTGATCGCGACTGCGGCGGTCATTGCGCTGCCGTTCGTGCTCAGAGCATTCGGCCTATCGGTGAACACCGGCACCTGGATCGTCGGACTGGCGATCGCGACCATGGGGCTCAACCTCTGCATCGGCTATACCGGCCTCGTCTCGTTCGGCCACAGCGCCTGGTTCGGCATCGGCGCCTACGCCGCCGGCCTGATCCAGCTGCGCTTCTTCCCCGGCGAGATCTGGCTGCCGCTGCTGTTCTCGATGGTCGTCGTCGCGATCGCGTCGAGCGCGATCGGCATGCTGATCCTGCGCCGGCGCGGCGTGTACTTCTCGCTCCTGACGCTCGCGCTGGCCGCGCTCGTCTACACCACCGCCTTCCGCTGGACGAGCCTGACCGGCGGCGAGGACGGCCTCGGCGGGCTGAAGCGCGGCGATATCGGCCCCATGAGCCTCGACGGCGCGCTCAACTATTATGCGGTGGTCGCTATGATCGGGCTCGTCGCGCTCTATGTCCTCATGCGCCTCGTGCGCTCGCCGTTTGGGCATGTGCTGGTGGCGATCCGCGAGAACCAGTTGCGCGCGAGCTTTCAGGGCTATCCGATCGAGCGGTACAAGCTCGCGGTGTTCGTGATCTCTGCCGTCATCACAGGCCTTGCCGGCGCGCTGATCGCGTTCCTGAACTATCTCGTCTCGGCCGAAGCCGTCTCGGTGCCGTTTGCCGGCGAGCTTCTGGCGATGGTCGTCATCGGCGGCATGCGCAGTCTGCTGGGACCTGCGCTCGGCGCGCTGTTCTTCATCCTGTTCCGCGAGCTGTTCTCGATCTGGACGTCGGACTGGCTGTTCTGGTTCGGCCTCACCTTCGTGGCCTTCGTGATGTATTCGCCCGGCGGCCTCATCGGGATCGGTTCGCTGATCATGCGCCGCTTCCGTCCCGCCGCGGAAGAGTCCGCCGCGATGAGCCGGCGCAGGATCTATGACGGCCTGCCGCTGCCCGACTTTTTGCGGCCGGAGGCGCCAAGAGGCACTGTGCTCGAGGTCGGCGCCGTCTCCAAGAAGTTCGGCGGCATCCGCGCGGTCGAGAATGCGAGCATCAATGTCGCCGCCGGCGAGATCCACGCGCTGATCGGACCGAACGGAGCCGGCAAGACCACGCTGTTCAACCTGGTCTCCGGCCTCTACGCGCCCGATCAAGGCACCATCCGCCTCAACGGCCGCGACATCGCCGGCGTGCCGGCGAATTTGATCTGCCATCAGGGACTGGCGCGCTCGTTCCAGATCACCAACCTGTTTCGCGGCCTGACCATCTACGAAAATCTGCGCCTGTCGCTACAGGCGCGGCGGACGATGCGCTTCAACATCTGGAACGACATCGACGCGTATGAAGAGATCCACGCCGAGACCGCCGCGCTGATCAAATTCCTCGGCCTCGAAGGCATCGAGGCCATCGAGGGCGGCGAGCTCTCCTATGGCGGACAGCGGCTGGTCGATCTCGGCATCGCGCTCGGCTCCAAGCCGCAGGTGCTGCTGCTCGACGAGCCGCTTGCGGGCCTTGCCGCGGCCGAGCGTGAGCGGGTGTCCAACCTTGTCAAGAACATCGCCGCCAACATTCCCGTGCTGATCGTCGAGCACGACATCGACCGCGTGCTCGGCTTCTCACAAATCGTCACCGTGATGAATCAGGGTGAGGTGCTGATGTCGGACTGCCCCAAGGCGGTGCGGGCCGATCTGCGCGTGCAGGAGATCTACACCGGCAAGGGCATCCCCGCCGTCGAGCATCAGCGCAGCGGCGAGACCGTGGGCGAGCGCGCCACCGTGCTGCGCCTCGATCGCGTCAACACCTTCTACGGCAAGAGCCACATCCTCAGCGACGCCGCGCTCGACGTGCGCGAAGGCGAGATCGTCGCGCTGCTGGGGCGCAACGGCGCCGGCAAGTCGACGCTGCTGAAGACCATCGCCGGCCTCGTGCCGGCGGCAAGCGGCAGCATCAGCTATCGCGGCGACGACATCGCAAGCCTCCCCGCGCCCGACATCGCGCGCCGCGGCATCGGCTATGTGCCGCAGGGACGCGGCCTGTTCGCCGGCATGACCGTGCGCGAAAACCTCGCGCTCGGCCGCCTTGCGCGCAAGACCGACGGCCGCGGCGGCGTGGTCTGGGACGAGGAGCAGATCCTGCACTATTTTCCGCGCCTGAAGGAGCGCACGAACGTCGCGGCCGACTATCTCTCCGGCGGCGAGCAGCAGATGGTTGCGGTCGCCCGTGCGATGTCGGGCAATGTCCGCCTGCTGCTGCTCGACGAGCCCTTCGAGGGCCTTGCGCCGGCCGTCACGCTGGAGCTGTTCAAGGTGTTCGACCAGCTCCGCCGGCACATGTCGATCGTGATCGTCGAACACAATCTCGACCTCGTGCTGGCGCTCGCCGACCGCGTCTTCGCGCTGGAGCGCGGCGCCGTGTTCCACCAGGGACCGGCGGCACCGCTGCTCAACGATCTCGGCTATCGCAAGCAGATCCTGTGGCTGTGACCGAAACAGGTGCGCTTCCTCTCCCGCTTGCGGGAGAGGGCTGTGGAGAGGGTGTCTCCGCAACGGGACAATCCCAAGCGGAAAGAACCCTCACCCGGCGCTACGCCAGAGCCGAGGCTTCGCCTCGGCGTCTCTTAGAGGAACAGCCGCCGAAGGCGGCCTATGCCTCTCCCGCTTGCGGGAGAGGTACAGCGGAGCCTGCCGCTCCATCATGCACAAGCCCCCTACTCTGACTTGATGTTCGCCGCCGCAACGACCTCGGCAAGCTCCCTGGTCTCTTTCGCGATCTTCGCTGCATAGTCGGCCGGGCTCAGCACGGACACGACGCCTTGCGTCCCCAGACGCTCCTGCAACACCGGATCGCTGGCGGCCGCGACGATCTCCCGATGCAGCGTCTCGATGATCGGCGCAGGCGTCGCCTTCGGCAGGAAGAATCCGACCCAGAAGCTGATGTCAAAATCCGGATAGCCCGCTTCCGCGACGGTCGGCACGTCCGGCAGCGACGGCAACCGCTCAGCCGAGGATACCGCGAGCGCGCGCAGCTTTCCGGCCTTGACCAGCGGCACGGCGGAGAGCGGATCGAACACCGCCAGCACCTCCTGCGCGAGGATGGCCACCTCGGACGCCGAACCGCCACGATAGGGCACGTGGATCATCTTGATGCCGGCGCGCTGGCTCAAGAGCTCCATCGCGAGATGCGCGAGGTTGCCGTTGCCGCCCGAGCCGTAAGCGAGCTCGCCAGGCGCCGCCTTCGCCGCGGCAACGAGATCGGCCACGGTCCTGATGTTGGCGGTCTTCGGGTTCTCGGGGTTGACCACCAGCACGAGCGGCGCCGAGACGACGGTGGTGAGCGGCGCGAAGTCTCGCTGCGGCTCATAGCGAATATCCTTGAACAGCGTCGGATTGAGCGTGATCGTCGATGAGTTGCAGACGAGGATCGTCTGTCCGTCGGGATCGGCGTGCGCCACCACCTCGGCGGCGATCATGCCGTTGGCCCCTGCCCGGTTCTCGACCACGAAGGGCTGTCCGAGCTTGTTGCCGAGCCGGTCGCCGACGATGCGCGCCACCACGTCGACCGGACCGCCCGCGCTGAACCCGACCATGACCTTGACCGGACGCGCCGGGTACTTTTGCGCGTGGGCCTCGGTCGGTAGCGCGGGAATGCATAATGCGGCGATGACAGCCAGCAGGCGACCCGTTCGTTGCATGTCGTTCTCTCCCCGGACGTCGGCGCCACTTGTGCGTGTTGATGCGACGCATTCGGGGACATGATTATCGCGCGCGAGGCTTTCCGCAATCGCGTTTGCACATGCCGCGACAGGTATCAATTCCGCCGCGCGGTAAGTGACGGACAGGCCGGGAGGCCAGGGCTCCAAGCAAAACCTGAAAAACAACCCCATGCAAAGTAGCGGGTGGCTGCCTGTGCGAAGCCGCGCGCCTCGTAAACCCGTTTGACACGTCGGGCAAAACAGGCGCACGATTGTATCATTGCTGCAAGCCGTGAAGCGCCCCTGCCCGTCCCGGCCACGGGCGCTTCGACATGATTGCGCGCACGCCCCCCTCATCGATCTCCGAAGCCAACAACGCGCCGGTGCGCGCGACGGCCATGCGCGCGTGCATGCCGTCGCCTGCACGGCCAAAGGAAACACTGACATGTCAACATCTCCGAACGCCACCATGACAGCCGCGGTCACGGCAAACGATCGCACCGCGATCGCCGCAACCCCGAAGATAAAACTCTCCCGCCGAAAAATTTCGATCGACCATCCGGATCAGGAAGCCGGCGAACGGCTGCTGGCCGACGCGCTCGGCGCCGTCGACCGCGACGCGCTGCAGGGCATCCTGAAGCAACTGGTGAGGGCCAGCACGATCGGCCAAAACCCCGACAAGGCCAATCTCGCCTTCATGATCTCGATGATGAAGAGCATCGGCCCAAAGGATTCCATCGAGGCCATGCTGGCGGCGCAGATGGTGTCCGTGCACGTGACGGCGATGCGATGCGCCTATCGTCTCGCCTGCGCCGACGACATCCCGCGCCAGGACAGCGCCGCCCGCGCGCTCGGCCGGCTCATGCGCGTCTTTCCGGCCCAGGTCGAGGCGCTGAGCCGCTATCGCAACAACGGCGAGCGGGCGATCACCGTGCAGAACCTGTCGGTGCAGGACGGCGGAAAGGCGATCGTGGGGAACGTGACGCAGCATGCGAGGGTGATCGTAGGTGAGCCGGACCCAGCGGACGCAGCGATGCTTTCCGCGCGTGACGCCAGCAAACGGGAGCACGAACAAACCGAGGTCCAGCAAGGCGCCGCTGCATGAGCGGCGGCCACGCCCCCAACACGGGCCCAATGCTGGCAAGCCCGCGCTGCGGCGCGAGGACCCGCAGCGGCCTCGCCTGCCGCGCACCGGCCGTGCAGGACAAGACGCGCTGCCGCATGCACGGCGGCGCCGAGGGATGCGGTGCGCCAAGGGGAAATCGGAATGCGCGGAAGCATGGGCTGTTCACGACGGAGGCGATCGCCGAGCGGAGGCAGATGCGGGCGTTGCTGGACGAAGCGCGAAAGCTGCTGAGAGAACTGACGTGATTTTCCGGAGAAACTTCGGCTCAAGGCAAGCAGGCGAAGACTGCAGGGTTTTGGTTCGCTCCTCGCGCCTCCGAAGGGGTGAGATCGATACGACTGGTAAGCGTCGCTGCAGCGCGTTCGCCTCTTCAGCTTTTTATTCGCACTGTTGCCAAGCGATCACAGCATTCCTCTCCATCAGGAGTACCCTCTCGTGGGGTTCTTGCAATTTGTGGGGGAAGATCCAGTCCGGCCTCGGCCATACGAGGAGGGAGCAGATGGCTGTGAAATCCTGGTGGAGTATCTTGTCAACTGGAGTCGCTGCGCTGCTCGGCAGCATCATCGGCGGCGGTACACCTGCGATCGCCGCCTCCGACAACAACCCAAGAACATACGCGGGAGACTACCAGGGCGGATCGCTTCCGATCGGGACCTTCATTGCGTTCCAATACGGAAGCTTTGCGCATGCCGATACCTTCGTCGATCCCACCGGACACGCGCTGCCGAACTCGCACGCCAATACCTGGGTAGAGTTTACGCGCGTGACGTATTTTGGCGAGCTCGCGGATCATCCCTTCGTGATCGAGGCAGACCTGCCATTTGCGACACTGACGGATGTGAATATCCCGGGCACCAACAACCGCGTTGCTGGGGGACTCGTCGACCCGGTGTTTCACATGACCTATTTCTTCATCTCCGACGCGAAGGTCCAGCGCTGGTTCGGGCTCACGAATTTTCTCTGGCTGCCGCTCGGGCGCAGCTACGACAACAGGAGCGCCGTTAACGTCTCGACACCGGGGCAGCTCACCGACACCCCTCAGTTCGGCTACACCGAGGGACTTGGCAAGATTTCGCCAAGTCTCAATGGGATGTTTTTCGATCTGATCGCCAATGCGTCGTTCCACGGCAACGGCAACAGTCCTCTCGAGGTGGTCAATCCGCCTGGCGCCCCGCTCCCCGGAGTCTTGAGATACGATGCGTTGACGCAGCGGCCGTCGTACGACGTCAAGGCCTTCCTGCGTTACAATCCGAGCACGTTCCTATTTGCCGCCGTCGGCATAGAGAAGTCCTGGGGTGGCGAGCAGATAGCCACAAACGGCAGATTTGTCCCCGCCGGACTGCCGCTCACGATACCTCAGCCCGATATGTCGCTCGGCCGAGATGACTTCTTGAGGGGCCATTTCCAATTTCAAATCCCGCTCGCTCAGGATTTTACCATAGCCGGTGACGTGTTTCACGATTTCCAGGCGAAGGGCGGGTTCAGGGAGAACATCGGGGTCGAAGTCCGCCTGGCCAAATTCTTCTTTCCGCCATCGCGCGCGAATTGAGGCCCCTTTGACTGGATCGATGTGGTCGAAGGCTGGATCAGCCGCCACCAGCGCAATATGTCGCGAAGGGCCGGGAGCAGACTTCGCACCTGACCCGGGCATGTCTCAAGCGCCCTGAGCAGATAAATAGCCCTCAGGTCTGTTTCATCTTGCTGATGGTAGACTCGGGCACCCCCGCAAAATTGTTCGCCAGCAAGTGACTGGCCAGCTGAATTTCCAGGTGCTGAAGTCCTAGCATCAGTCCGCTCTGGGCATTCCGGATGCACGGCGGCGAAGTGGTGACCTTCACCCAGTCAGTCCTGACAGATGATGGCGCATGCTTGCCTCAATGCGACCGGAGGTGGTAGATTTATTTGCCCGAGAGTTCTCGTGAGCAATTGTGCCGCGAACTCGCGGTGCGGACTCATTAACGCGAAGCCATAGCCTGATCGAGGCCCAGGGAGAATTCAGACATGACGTACGCAATTTCCACAAGGCCGGAACCTTCATTGATTGGCCTTGCGACTGCGGCGTTTCTCACGCTGAGTGGGTCGGTGCCGGCTTTTGCCCAGGATGCAGTTGTCGCAACACTTCCTCAGGACATTCATTTCAAGGGACCCGACGGGGCGGTGGGGATCGCTGTCCTATATGGCGACCCGAAAAAAGCGGAAGTGTTTTCGGAACGGGTGAGAATCCCAGCTGGCTTCAAGATCATGCCGCATTGGCACGGTGAGACACGAACGGCCGTCGTTTTGTCCGGCACATTTTATTACGCGAACGGTGACCAGTGGGATGAAAGTAAATTCAAGGCATACCCGCCCGGCTCGTTCTTGATCGAGCCAGCGAAAATCTCTCATTACGCGATGGCAAGGGACGGCGAGGTGGTTCTTCAAGCGATGGCTGTCGGTCCGGCCAGCACCACCAGGATTGAACAAGCGAAGAAGTAGATTAGCGGTTGCGCACACGCCTCAGCCTGAAAGTTCGCTACTGGCCCGAAGCTGCTGATGACCGATGGGCAGAGCATGTCTGCTCTGCCCCGGTGATTCAGACATCAACTTGTTCAGCTATCGCGAGCGCGTCGTCCACCTCGATGCCGAGATAGCGCACCGTACTTTCGATTTTGGTGTGGCCGAGCAATAGCTGCACGGCTCGTAAATTTCCCGTACGTCGGTAGATCAGCGTTGCCTTGGTCCGGCGCAGGGAGTGGGTGCCAAACACGCTCGGGTCAAGCCCGATGCTTGTCACCCAGTTGGCAAGAAGGCGAGCGTATTGGCGGGTTGTCATCGACTGATCGCGCCTACGGCGCCCAGGGAACAAGTACTCACCTGGCCTCTTGCCGGCTTCCTTCAAGAAGTCATCAGCGGCTTGCCGGGTTTGATCCGTCAACTCGAACTTGACCGGTCTCCCGGTCTTCTTCTGCTGGACGGTCGCACGATCGACCGCATAGCCATTGGGAGCAACATCTTCGACCCTCAACGCGACGACGTCGCAACCACGCAACTTGCTGTCGATCGCGAGGTTGAAAAGGGCGAGGTGCGGGTTCGTCTTTCGATCAGGAGCCGGGTTCGGATAGACCAGACTTGGTTAGGCCGCAGCGGAGGTTTGGCTCCGATCAGCTTTCCCTTGTTCCAGGGTGTCCGGCGAGCTTTGGTGAAGAGGTTGTCTTCCTCGGGCATGATCGCACTCCTCAGTTTGCGAGGATGTCGAGCATGCGTGATGACGCGCAGATTGTGTCTGCTTTCAGAGGTTTGCGGCCATAGGGCCACCGCAGGCCGCCTTAGGTCCGCAGCGAATGACCCACAGCGGTCCTCTGTTGATTTAGATCAAAGTGACAACGTTGCGCCTACCTGATGATGGCCGCTGGAGTTGACGTATGTCTGATGGTCGGACCCACACACTCCGTGCTCCGAGGCTGAGCCTCGTCATGCTGGTGTTATTTGTCTGTCTCAGCATTCCAATCCTCATTTTCATTCTCGTATACAACTACCAGAGAAACGCCGCGGCGATGGTTTCCACGCTCGATGAGGCGGTGGCGAGTACAAGTCAAGTTAGCACCGAGAGCGCCGAAAATCTCATTCATCCCGTTGGAGAAACTATCCGTCTGCTCGCCGGGATGGCCGGGGCCGATCCGAATTATTTCCGGACGGAGGCGAGTGCCGACCTGCTGTACCGAGCGTTGACCTCGGCCGAACAGATTGACGCCGCCTACGTAAGTTTCGAAGACGGTTATCATCGCGTGGTCACGCGCATGGACGAGGATCGGCGCCGCTCTGATCCCAAGATCCCCGCGACCGCAAACTGGCATTCAAGCTATATCGATGATTTCTCAGCTGGTCAGAACCGCGCACGGCACCGAACCTTCTTTGATACGTGGGGGCATGTTGTCGGCGGTTACAGCGTGCCAAGCAAGTTGGATATCCGGGTCTTAGAGGGCTATCCCCAGACCAAGGCGTCTCGCGACCTCGCTGTCACAGAGCCGAGTATCAATCCGGATACAGGGTACCCCATCCTCTCTATCCGGTACCCAATTTTGCGCAATGATGAATTCATTGGCGCCGCCTCCGTCAACATCACAATGGACGTTCTCTCTCGCTTCCTCGCGAACCATCGCGCCAGCGCCCATAGTACGAGCCTGATCGCGGACCAAAGCAACGGCAGGATCATCGCTTCAGCTGTGCGAGAGCAGAGCGTCCAGCCGATTGACGGCAAATTGACGGTTGCGACACTGGACAATGTTGGCGATCCGAACGTGCGCGCGGCAGCTCGTATTCGAAGGGAGACCGGTCGGGGTCACTTCCTGTTCAACTCGCCGGTAAATGGCGACGAGGTAAGTGCATCCTTCGTGAAATTTCCGGACAGTTTCGGGAAGCCGTGGCAGACTATAATACTGACGCCCACGAACGACTTCATCGGCAATCTCAAGGAAGCGAATCGAAAGTCGGTGCTTGTGATTATCGGACTGATAGCCGTCGAATTGCTCTTGATCTATGCCTTGTCGAGGCGACTCTCGCGTCCGATCGAAGACATCTCGCATGAATTGGAATCCGTCGAAGCTCTTGCATTTGAGGCTTCCCCGATTCGTGGCTCAAATATAAAAGAGATCGCACATCTGCAATCGGCGGCAGCGCTGCTTCGCAATTCGTTACGATCGTTCTCATCGTTTGTGCCGCTCGACGTTGTGCGAGAGTTGATCAAGTCCAGAACGCCTCTGACCCTGGGCGTGGAACAACGGTACTTGACCGTTTTCTTTTCTGATTTGGAAAACTTCTCGTCTCATGCGGAACAGTTGGCGCCTAACGATTTGCTCAGTCAGTTGTCCGTCTATTTCGAGCAAGTCTCGGGCGCGATCTCTCAGGAGCATGGGACGGTTGACAAGTTCATCGGCGATGGGGTCATGGCTTTTTGGGGCGCGCCTGTGCCGCGCCCTGACCACGTTCTGCGAGGCTGCACCGGCGCATTGAGAGCGGCGCGCCGGATGGAGCGCATCAATGAGCGATGGGAAGCGGAAGGTCGACCGAAATTCGGCATCCGAATTGGGTTGCATTCCGCGAACGTTTTGGTCGGTAATGTCGGTTCCAGCGAGCGTCTCAATTACACTGTGATGGGTGACGGAGTGAATGTGGCCGCCCGTCTCGAAGCGGCCAACAAGACATTCGGCACAACGATTTGCATCAGCGACAGCGTCGTTGAAGCCGCAGGACCCGATCTGGTCGTCAGGCCGTTGCGAAAAACCAGGGTGAAGGGGCGCGAGCATGAGTTCATGATTTACGAGTTGTTGGGGCTCAATGGAAGCAACGACCCAGAGATTGCGGTTCGTGGAAAGGACGCCAAGTTGAGCGTGATGACGCGGAGCGCGTCTGACGCTTTTGAAAGAGGCGACTTCACGGAAGCGTCGCGTTTGTATCGGATGATTTTGCAGGATTTTCCACATGATCCCGTTGCGAGATCTATGCTTGTCGCATGCTCGTCCAGTGGCACACTCAAAACGACCGTTGAGGCAGTTCTAAGCACCGGCTCGTGAGTGTGCCTGACCCTAGGACGATCTCATCTGTTGCGCCAAGCAACACGGGGACTCCGACCAGATTCTGATGGGCTATTCTGCAAGAACCGTGCGATCGTCTCGAGTCTGGCATTCTAAGGCCAATCCTTAGCGCCGTCTCGGCAATGCCAAGATGTCTGGTATTGGCCGATTCCGTTGAAAAAGGCGGCAGTAATCCGATGTATTGGCGCCCGCGCCGATGTAGCCGAACGGCTTTGCTGACCCTTATGCGGGCTTGAGGGTTTGCATCGGGATCAGCTTGGCCAGCTTGCGAAGGTTCTGAGCGGTGGCTGCGAGGGTGAACTCGTCGCGCGCACCGTTTGGGCCTCGTAACCGTAAACGGTCGAGCTTGAGAATGCGCTTGAGGTGCGCGAACAGCATCTCGATCTTTTTGCGGAGCCGACGCGAAGTGCGCCCCTCCCACGATCTTGCGATCTGGCGCGCCATGTCGCGAGCGCCCTCGTAGATCGAGCGCGGCACCCTCCGTGAAGCCTGCTTGGGGCAGCACTGGGACTTCAATACGCATCGATCGCAATCGCGCTTGATAGCGAGGTAAAGCATCGTGGCTCCATCGTTCACCAGCGCTCCGGTCGTGGTGAGGATCTTGCCGTCAGGACAGCGGTAGACGTCCCTTGCATGATCATAGGTGAAGTCTTCGCGCGAGAAGATCCCATCTGTGCGTGCCGACTTGTCGAACACTGTAACGTGTGGCTCGATGCCATGCTCGTAAACCAACCAGCCGAGCATCTCGGCTGAGCCATAGCCGCTGTCGCCGAGAAGCCGGTTCGGATAGAGATCGAACCGCTCCAGCGAGCGCTCAATCATGCGCTTGGCGGCCAACACCTCCGCCTGCCGGATGGCCGTGGTCGCCTCGACATCGACGATGATCGCGTTCTCGACGTCGACCAGGTAGTTCGTCGAGTAGGCGAAGAAGGCTTGGCCGCCGTGCGCCCCCGTCCAGCGCGCCGCCGGGTCGGCAGGCGACACGAACTTCGGCGTGACCTCGGTCGCTGCGCCGAAAGCGGCATCATCGAGGACAGCCAGATACTCATTGATCGCTCGGCCGGCGGCCTCCGGTGGAAGTCCCTTGTCGCCTTCGATTCCCTTCTGCCGATTGGCGTCGGCCTTGATCAGGCTCGCATCGACTGCAAATCCTTCACCGCCGACCAGCCGCTCCTCAATACAGCGGTGTAAAACGCTCTCGAAAACGCGACGGAAGAGATCGCTCTCCCGGAAGCGGCCATGCCTGTTTTTGGAGAATGTCGAATGGTCCGGCACCGCCCCTTCCAGACCCAGCCGGCAGAACCACCGGTAAGCCAAATTGAGGTGGACCTCATCGCACAGCCGCCGCTCCGATCGGATCCCGAAGCAGTAACCGACTAAGAGCATCCGGATCATCAGCTCGGGATCGATCGAAGGTCGGCCAATACTGCTATAGAAAGGCGCCAGGTCCTTCCTAATCTGTTCAAGGTCGACAAATCTATCGATCGACCGCAGCAGATGGTCGGCGGGAATATGCTTCTCGAGCGAGAATTCGTAGAACAACGCAGCCTGTTCGACTTGCCGATGTCCCATCATGATCTTCAGTCCTGCCACCTAGACAGACTGAATCACTGATCCCTCTGCGTCGCAACAGCCGCCTTTTTCAACGGAATCG
>NZ_LSEF01000042.1:128447-141491 GCF_001641695.1 Bradyrhizobium neotropicale | reverse complement strand
TGTCGATGTCGCTCACGGGCTCGCGCTTCTCTTCGGAATCGGCACCAGGGCCCTTCCATCATGGGATTCGAGGATGAGGTGGAACAATCTATACCGCGGCCTTGTCGTCAGTTTGAACGGCAGGTTCAAGCGGACTCGCGAACTCACCTCATCCATCGTCCCGCGAGGGACATCTTTCCACTGCTGGGTGGATCTCGATTTTTCTCCTTATCGGGTTTGATCCTGAACGGCTTTCATGCTGCTGCCGTGGCCGGCTCCCGGGTCCACCGGAACTCGGTGCCATCAATCCATATGCGGTGCATGATGACGGCCAGCCGGCGGGCCAGGGCGACGATCGCCCTCTTCATTCCACGGCGCCTGGCGATCTGCATGGCCCAGGCTTTAAGCCATGACCATTTCTTCGAATGCAACATGCTCTGCGCTGCTTCGTAGAGCATCGTCCGCATCATCTCATCGCCACAGCGCGATATCCTACCGCTCCAATCGATCTCGCCTGATTGATACCTGGAGCTCGTCAGCCCAAATACTGCCCCGACTGACTTGGACTTTCGGAATCGGGCTGGCACATCGACAGTCGCGCGATAGGTCAGCGCCACCACCGGGCCGATACCGGGGGTCGTCATCAGGCGCCGGCACACCTCGTCGTCTCGCACGATTGCCAGCAAGCGGCGGTGCAGGATGACGATCTGTTCGCGCAGCGCCCGCCGCACAACGAGCATCGGTTCCACCAGCACCACCAGGTCGGGAATAGTCTCGACAAGCTCCTGGATGCGGGCCTCGAACCTCACCGTTCCGACCATGCCCACCTTGAGGCCGAAGTTACGCAAAGTCCCGCGCAGATCGTTCTCGATGGCGATGGCCTTCGACTGCAATAGCTTACGATGGGTCAGCAGCATACGCAGTTTCTGGCTGCGTAGCGTCTTTACATGCACCGGGCGGTACACTCCCACCCGCATCATCTGAGCGATGCCGCGCGCGTCATTGCGATCGGTCTTGTTGATCTGCGCCTTCAACACCGCCTGCATGTGCCGCGTCTCCACACAGATCACTGGTAATCCGGCTTCGGCGAGAGCGCTGAATAGCCATTGCGATAACGGTCCGGCTTCCAGTCCGATCCGCTTGAAGCGGTAGGCGGGATTCCCCAGAACCTTCAGAAGTGCTTGAGGCTCGCTCGCCACCTTCACTTCCTTCAAGATCTTGCCCGTGTCATCCAAAATACAGACACTCGTCTCCTTGACCGATACGTCCAGTCCGGCAAAATGGTCCATGCTGCGCTTCTCCTTCTGATGCTTGAGGCCGTCACCACGGACCTCGTTTCACCATCAGCCTGAAGCGCAGCACCTAAAATCTTCAGCTATCCACAAGCTGGATCGGCCGATTACCCCATCTATTTGGGGCAAACCGGAAATCTTCCGATGTTCCAACGTCGGCTCCGGGTCAACAGGCGCCGTCCCCCGGATCCAAAGCTCTGTCAGCTTTGATCCTACCAGCGGAAATCTCATACCTTTGCGTTCGTGGAGCCGAGGGCTCTCGCGTCTAGCGTCCCGACACTCGCATCAATGTCCTGCAATTCGTGTTCAAGGCGCTAAATATCACCATCGCAACCGCATCGCTACGCGATCGACAGAATCTCGATCTCCTGATTGCCGGAACCTGCGACGTCTCCGACGGCTTTCCCGATCAGGGATTTTGCGACCGGAGATACGAACGAGATCGACCCGGCTTTCGGATCCGCTTCGTCCTCGCCGACGATGCGATACGTCTGGACGCGGCCATCGGCGCGGCTGAAGGTCACCGTGCTTCCAAAGGCGACCGTATCGGTCGACGACGAATCGGGGACGAGCTGGGCCGTGCGAAGCCTTTCGACGAAGTAGCGAACGTCGCGCAAGGGGCCCGCCGACTGGCGGCGCTTTTCATTGACGTCTTCGACCTGCTGCGCGGCGTCATAGGCTTCGCGCGCTTGCCGAAGCTGCAGCTCCAGCGCCTGCAATCCTGATTGCGTCACCAGGTTGGGATGAGGCGAAATCGGACGGTCCGGCAACAACGTCTCGGACGCGGTTTCGGCACTCTCTTCTTTGGTAAAGGCGACGCTCAATCCTTGGACCTCATCGATAGCTGTCGGCGATTGTAGCGAAACTAAAGCTCGAGGTCGACGTATCGGCGCAGCTTGAAAACGATATCGGGCAACGCCTGGCGGAACCGGGTCGCGTCCCGGAACGTGGTCGAGAACGGCGCGAACGTGATCATGGCGTTCCAATTCCGGTAGCCATAGACCGTGACAGAGACGCCGGACGCCGGAAAATCAACGATCTTGCGCAACTCGCCGAGCACGAGATCGGCAATCACTTCCGCAGGCAGCCGTCGCTTGCCGCCCGGTTGCGGCACGACTTGAGCCGGCTCGATCAGTTGCGCGGACGCGACCGCGCCATTGGAGGCATCCTCGCGCTTCAGCGGCGCCACGTCCGCGATTTGCGCGGCAATCGCTTCCAGTCCGTTCGTCGGCGCAGTTGGCGGGACATCAGCGAGCGGAGGCGGTTCTACGGCGTCGGCGCGCTTGCCTCCTCCAAGAATGCTGCTGATCATCGCCACAAGGCCGGCATCCTTCCCATCATCACTCATGACCGTCCCCAAGGCCCCATCCCCAAGGCTTTGGCCTACTCTAGCACCGCGACCGCAGGCCGCCGCAAGGTAGATCAGATCTGCGCCTGACAAAGGTCTCCAAGGCCGCGCTCTGATCGCGCCCATCTCAGATGATCACTGCGGCGCAACTCGCGTCGCGCCGCCGCGAACATGCGTCACCGCTTATCGAACGGAATGTATTGCTGGTATTGCTTGGGTACGGAGCTGCGATAGCGCGCGGGAACAGTGCCGGTGTCGATGGAATGATCGATCTCCTGCTGCCGCGTCATCTTCTTCTTCGCCGGCTTCTTCGCGGCGCTCTTCTTCGAGCTGGTCGACGGAGTCGAGGTGTCGGTGGTTGCGCTCGGCGGCGTGGTTGCGGCCGGCGTGGAGGTGGCGGCCGGCGCCGTGGTCGCAGCCGCCGGTGCAGTGCCGGTCGCGGCCGGTGTGCTTTCGGCCGGTGTGCTTTGGGCCGGTGTGCTTTGGGCCGGTGTGCTCTCGGCCGGTGTGCTCTCGGCGGGTGTGCTCTGGGCCAGCGCCACCGGTGTCTGCAGAATGAGCGCGAGCACTGCCGTCGCAGCGAGCAAATATGATTTTTGCATCGGAGCCTCCAAGATGCCTGATCCGAATGACGCAAGCGTTAGTCCTGATGAGCAAGCGTAATCCCGCCGGATCAACGCGTGCAAGTCGGCGAGGATAGGCGGGAACCCGCGCGCGAACTGTGGCCGAGATCACATAACCGATAGCTGCCTGCGTCATGATGCGTCACACCCGAAACGCGCTCCCGCGCCGCGGGGCACCAAAGCAGGCAAGACCATGCGGACGAGCGCTGGAAGCGCAAAGGTCCGGCCGACATGGTTCTCACCCCGCATTCGAAGGAGATTGAAATGCGTCGCACCATCCTGACCCTCGCCTCATTCGCTGCGCTGCTTGCCGCGACATTCTCGGCACCGGCACATGCCGCAAGCGACAGATATTGTCTGCAAGGGCGCAGCTGGGGCTATCCCGGCAATTGCCAGTTCGCGAGCTATCAGCAGTGTCTGGCCACGGCATCCGGCACGTCGTCCTATTGCGGCATCAATCCGCGCTACGCGTTCGCGCAGCAGCGCGACTCCTACTGATGATGCGGCGGCGTGCGCGCGCGAGCCTTCCCACGCCGCCACATCTCTTTCGTGCGCACGATCGGGGCCGATAGGTCGACGAAGCTGACATTGTACAGGCGACCGACGACGACGTGCAGACTGCGCGCGAGGCCGCGCAACCGGTGTCGCGCCGCGCGATGACGAGAATGTTATTCGCGAGCGCGCCGGGAAAAATTTGCAAAGCGCGGCCGCAGCTTGTTCACGACGCTCCCTCCCAAACCAGCAACAGGATCGCGCACGTAGCCGTCGAGCAGCTTGTCGCCTCGCAGCGCTTGATCTAGCCTAACCTGCATATCCTTTCGTGAACAACTTTAGCTCTATTCGCTTTTCGTGTGAATTTTCAGGGAGGTTTTTCATGAGCAGCCGCCACAGCATTATTCCGCGCGGTTTGAACGTGACGCGTTCTCCGCTTTCGCAAGGCCGCTTCGGCCGCATGTTCGGCAACCTCACGCCAGCGAAATTCGGCGCCACTGATGCCGACAGTTTCGCTAATCTGTCGGCGCTCGCGGACGAGATGGTGGCCGACTTCGACCCGCCCAAGGACGGCCCCGATGCGGAAGAGAGCGGGATTCCCGCGCTCTACACCTATTTCGGCCAATTCATCGACCACGATATCACCTTCGATCCGGTGAGCTCGTTGACCAAGCAACAGGACCCGGACGGGCTCGTCGATTTCCGCACGCCGGCGCTGGATCTGGACAATCTCTACGGGCGCGGTCCGGGCGACCAGCCCTACATGTACGACAACAGCGGCAAGTTCCTGCTGGGCGAGGCCTTGACGGGCTCCGGCGTATCCAACGCCAGCGATCTGCCGCGCTTCAAGGGCCGCGCGCTGATCGGCGATCCCCGCAATGACGAGAACAGCATCGTGTCGCAATTGCAATGCCTGTTCCTGCGCTTTCACAACCGGATGGTCGACGATAATTCCGCCCTCTCCTTCGAGGAGGTGCAGCAGCGCGTCCGCTTCCACTATCAATACGTCGTGCTGAACGATTTCCTGCCGCGGATCGTCCACGCCAGCGTGCTGAACGACCTCAAGACCACCGGCCACTACGACCGTGGCAAGATCAGGTATTACCACTGGAAGACCTGGCCGTTCATGCCGGTCGAATTTTCCGTCGCGGCCTACCGGCTCGGACACTCGATGATCCGTCCCGGCTATCGGCTGAACGACGCCGACACAATGCTGTTGCTGATTTTTCCAGATCCCGAAGACCCCGACAAGAACGCGCTGACCGGCTTCCGCACGATGGGCCCTGGACGCGCCATCGACTGGGGCCGCTTCATCGACATCGACAAGCGCGCCTATGGCGTCGAGGACGACGCCACCAATGCCGACAACAAGAAGCGGCTTCAGTTCGCCTATCGCATCGACACCGCGCTGGTCGACCCGCTGGGCACGCTTCCGCCGGAAATCGCCTCCGATCCGCCGGCATCCCTTGCGCTACGCAATCTCGACCGCGGCTGGCGGCTTGGCCTGCCGTCGGGCCAAGCGGTCGCCAGAGCCATGCACCTGACGCCGCTCGCGGACGAGCAGATCATCATCGGCAAGGCGGTCGACAAGCCCGAGGAGGGTGATCCGCAGATCAAGATCGCGACCATCGCGAACGGCGCGTTCAAGGGCAACTGCCCGCTCTGGACCTACATCCTCGCCGAGGCGCGGCAGAACCAGACTGCCGTGACGATTCCCGCCACGGGCGGCCCGGATACGATCAACACGCCGCAGCTCGGGCCGGTCGGCGGACGCATCGTGGCCGAAGTCTTCCTCGGCATGATGTTCGGCGACAATTCTTCGCTCCTGTCGCTCGACCCACAATGGACGCCGGTAACGGGACCCGGGTTCGCGCTGAAGGATCTCGTGGCCTATGCGCTGGGTCAGGGGAAGCCGCTGCACTGAGCTCGCCGTTTCGTAAGCTCCGGATATCGCGAAGGCCGCCCTGCCCGGGCGGCCTTTTGCCGCCTCAATGGCCGCCGCCGAGGCCGACCCCCTCCAACCGCGCGGCGAGCCAGAGCGAGAGTGGCCGATCGATGACGCCGCCGACATAGACCTCCGACATCGTCACGTTGCGCTTTGCAAGCACCAGCAGCACGCCGATCCCGTAGGCGAACCAGACATCCGGATCGGTCATCGCCTTCAGCTTGTGCTGGTCGTGCTCCAGGGACGTGTGATTACTCGCCTTGCGCACCTCGACGGCGAGCAGATTGTTCGGGATCTCGCGCTGATGCACGACGACGTCGGGATAGATCGACTTGCCGAGATGGTCGTCGGTCGAGATGATCGTACCGTGCGGCAGGTGCAGCGTGCGCTCGCCGAGCCGGTCGTAGTTGCAGTCGATCGCCCAACCCGGGAACTGCCGCTCGAGATAGACGGCGAAGCGGTGCGTGATGGTGCGCTCACCGACATCCTTCTCGAACAGAAACGTCTCTTGCGCGTAGAAGTCTCGGAGCGCCGCCACCACCTTGTTCAGCTCGGTCTGCATCGTGCCCCTCGACCAGAGCATGATCCGGAAAGGTGGACACCGGTTTTCCGAACGAGATCATGCTCAACCTAAGAACTGGAGCGCGACGTATCGCGCTCCAGGCGCCCCCTTTCGCGTGCACCCTACATCTGCACTTCGATCAGCCGAGGCCCCGGCTCGGCGACGGCTTCGGCCAGCGCCTTGTTGAACTCGTCGGCGTTGGTCACGGCGCGGCCGGGCACGCCCATGCCCTTCGCCATCGCCACGAAATCCAGGGTCGGCCGGTCGAGCCTGAGCATGTCGTTCGCACGCTGGCCGGGCTCGCCGGCGCCGACATTGTCGAACTCGCCGCGCAGGATCTGATAGATGCGGTTGGCGAACACGATGGTCACGATGTTCAGATTCTCGCGAGCCTGCGTCCACAACGACTGGATCGTGTACATCGCGCTGCCGTCGCCGACCATGCAGATCACCTTGCGGTCCGGACAGGCGATCGCGGCTCCGATCGACAGCGGCGTCGAGAAGCCGATCGAGCCGCCCATGTTCTGGAGCCAATCATGCGGAGCAGCGGCCGCCGTCGGCGGGAAGAAGCCGCGGCCAGTGGTCAGGGATTCATCGACCAGGATCGCATTCTCCGGAATTGCGCAGGCGATCGCCTGCGCGATCGAGGCGAAGTTCAGCGCGCCGGTCGGCTTAACCAGTTCCTGCAGCGCCTGCGGCCTGACATCCTTGGCGCTTGCATGCAGCGCGCCGGCAAGCGCCTCCAGCGCCGCGACCGAGTTCTCGCCCCAGGAGGTCATGCGATGGACGTCGCAGCCCTCGGGCTTGAGCATGCTCGGCTTGTTCGGATAGGCGAAGAAGGCCACGGGATCGTCGGCCTCGACCAGCACGATGTGACGGAACTTCGCCAGCATCGGCAGCGCCTGCTCGATCACGTAATGGATTCGATCGATCGAGAACCGGCCGCGGCCGCGCGCCATCTTGGGACGGAAGGTCGGGCCCATCACGGAGCAACCGGTCCTGCCGGCGATGCGCTGGGCCAGTGCCAGTCCGTGCTCGCTCAGCGCGCTGCCGGTCATCAGCAGCAGCGTGCCCTCGCCATCGCCGTGCAGGATCCTCGCGGCGTGCTCGACCGCCTGCGGCGAGTAGCTCGCCCGCTGCTTCTCGGCCGGTACCTCGGCGATGCCGTCGGCCTCGTTCCAGGCGGTATCGGCGGGCAGGATCAGCGTCGCGATCTGCGGCGGCGCGCTTCTGGCGGCAGCAATGGCCGCGGCACCGTCGGCGGCAACCGATTTGGAGTCCGGCGAGGTGCGAACCCAGGACGACATCGGCCGGGCCAGGCCCTCGATGTCGGAGGTCAGCGGTGCGTTGTAGCCGATATGGTAGGTGGCATGCTGGCCGACGATATTGACGATGCCGGAATTCGCCTTCTTGGCGTTGTGCAGGTTGGCAAGGCCGTTGGCGAGGCCGGGGCCGAGATGAAGCAGTGTCGAGGCCGGCGTGCCCTTCATGCGGAAATAGCCGTCGGCGGCTCCCGTCACCACGCCTTCGAACAGGCCGAGCACGCAGCGCATGCCCGGCACACGGTCCAGCGCCGCGACAAAGTGCATCTCGGACGTGCCGGGATTGGTGAAGCAGATGTCGACCCCGCCCTTGACCAGCGTCCGTACCAGACTTTCCGCACCGTTCATCATTCAGCTCCAGCCGGCAATTTCAAAGCGTTCCATTCCGATCAATCATTGTTCGCGCGCCTCGTCAAAGCAATAGCGGGCATCGCGGCCCTGCCCCGCGCAACGACGCATCGTCTTGGCTAACGCTTTTCGGCAAATTGGCGCGGGTTGCGATTTGGCAACGCCAATCGTTAAGGATGGTCCGCTCACGGGGCCGTGGCTTGCGGAACGGGCGCAAATATGGCCTGTGGCTTTCGTTGAATCGTTTTTTTCTGGGGGAAACCATGATCCGGATTTTTGCCGCGCCGATTGCAGCCATCGCACTCCTGACGACCGGGGTCAGCGGCGCGTTCGCGGAAGGGTTCGACACCCGCGACATCATGGGCGGCGGCCCGAACTTCTTCCGCACCGGCGTGAGCGCGATCCCCCGCACCACCGTCACCTATACCGGGACCTACGCACCCGGCACGATCGTGGTGAACACCGCCGAGCGGCGGCTATACCTGGTGCTGCCGAACGGCCAGGCGCTGCGCTATGGCATCGGCGTTGGCCGCGACGGCTTCCGCTGGGGCGGGGTGCACAGGATCACCGCCAAGAAGGAGTGGCCGGATTGGACGCCGCCGTCGCAGATGCTGGCGCGCCGTCCGGACCTGCCGCGGCACATGAGGGGCGGCATCGAGAACCCGCTCGGCGCGCGCGCCATGTATCTGGGCTCGACGCTTTACCGCATCCACGGGTCGAACGAGCCGGAGACGATCGGCCAGGCCGTCTCCTCCGGCTGCTTCCGCATGACCAATGACGACGTCACCGACCTCTATGGCCGCGTCTCGGTCGGCACCACCGTGGTGGTGCTGAACAACTAGGCGGAGCTGCGCGGCGGGAACCGTGCGGGCGCGTGAATTTGCGGTCTTGTGCCCGGCTTGCGAATACGGCAGCGTCGGGCAACGATGAGCGCATCCGTTCCGCCTTCGCCTGTCACTCGCATCGCCCTCGTGGCGCTCGCAGCCCTCGCGTTCGTCGGTGACATCGCTACCATCGCCGCCGCGGCCGAACTGCCCGCGATCGCCTCGCGCCAGCGCGCCGAGAAGAAGAGCTTCACCGACGCCGAGATCGTCGAGGGCTTTTTCAAGACCGCCTTCGGCGCCGAATACCACCTCGCCGGCCGCGTCGACCGCATCCGCAAGTTCGACGGGCCGGTGCGCGTCTACGCCGAGAGCGACCGCGCCGACCGCAAGGCGCAGCTTGCCAGGATCGTGGACGACATCGGCGCCCGCGTGCAGCATCTCGACATCGCCATGACCGACACCAGCGAGGCGGCGAACGTGCGCGTCAAGCTCGTGCGCGACCGCGACCTCTACCGGACCATCGCCAGCTTCTACGGCGCTGAGAAGGCGCGCGAGATCCGCTCCTCGCTCGATCCGCAGTGCCTGTCCGGCTTCCGCAAGAACGACAATTACGAGATCGAGCACTCCGACGTCATCCTCACCGTCGACAACGGCGATTTCACGTTCCTCGACTGCGCCTATGAGGAGGTGTTGCAGTCGCTCGGTCCGATCAACGACACCGCAAGCGTGCCCTGGACCATGTTCAACGACAACGTCTCGATGGGCTATTTCGACGTCTACGACCAGTACATCCTCAACCTGCTCTACGATCCCCGCATCAAGCCCGGCATGACCGTGCAGGAGGTCAAGGCGCTGCTGCCCGGCGTGCTCGCCGATGTGCGGGCCTGGGTGAGACAGGTGAACGATCTGAAGGAGTGAACGGTCTGGCTCGCGAAGCGAGGCGGGTGAGGGGTCTCTCTCCGCGAGTAATCCTCTCGCATTTGAATTCGCTGTAGCGACCCCTCATCCGGCGCGCTTTGGAGCGCAATTGCGCTCCAAAGCGCGCCACCTTCTCCCACAAGGGAAGAAGGGAAAGCAGACGCGATCGCATCCTCACACCTTCCTTGCCTTCGTCATCAGGAACTGCTGGCGCATCACGTTGTTGCTGCGGTCGAAATACTCCGAGATCAGCGCGTCGAACTCGGCGCGGTAGCTGCGCAGCTTGTCCGGTTCGTCCTTGTATTGGACGACGAGCCTGATCAGGGGCCCGATGGTGGATTCCATGGTGCGGCGGAAGTGCTGCGGGCTGAGCGCGGACGGCGTCATCATGTCCATCTCGAAGGAGAGAGCCTTCACCTTGCCCGCGAGGCGGTCGGTGATGATCTTGGGATCGCCCCACAGCACCGGCGAGGCCACCCCCTCGGGCGGCGGCACATGGCGCGCCACCAGCGCGAACATCCGCCCGACATAGAGATGCGGCGGCCAGGTTGAGAAGGCAATGGTGCCGCCGGGCTTCAGCACGCGCAGCATCTCGGCGATGGCGACGTCGGGACGCGGCGCGAACATGTGGCCGAACTGGCTGAGGACCACGTCGAATTCACCGTCGCCGTAGGGCAAATTCTCGGCGTCGCCATCCCTGAAATCGACGTCGAGGTTCACGAGCTGCGCATGCTCCCGGGCGCGCTCGATGAGGACCGGCGACAGGTCGAGACCCCTCACCTTCGCGCCACGGCGCGCCGCCGTGATCGCAACGACCCCGGTGCCGCATCCGACGTCGAGCAGCCTTTGACCGGCGGCCACGCCGGCAAAATTGACCAGCTTGGCCGCGCTCGGCGTCGTGAACACCTCCATCGGCGTGAACAGCGACCAGGCTTCCTTCTGGATCGCCTTGAAACCTGAAAACGGGTCGTTCATGGAACTCTCTCCCTTCGCTCGAACTCCGTCATTATGAGGATGACGACAGATGCCGAAGGTTCAACGCGCGCCTGCGATCAAAGTCCCAAGAACGCGACCGGGCAGCCGCATCAGCGATCTGCGAGGCAAAAAATCGAAACGCCCTCCAACCGCGATCGCGCAGTTGTCAGCCGACCGCATCACCGGGCATCGGCGTACACCGTGGCGCGCGAGACGCCGAGATGGGCCGCGATGATCTCCGAGGAGCGGCGCACCTGCATGCAACCGGCCTCTCGCAATTCACGCAGCAGAATGCGGCGGTCTTCTGTGGTGAGCGCGCGCGGCGTGGTGGCGCGGCGCGCGGCGAATCGGTCGATATGCTCCCGGATGGCGTCGGCGCCGACGGGGCTGAGCATCTCGCGCGGACTGTTTTGTGTATCAACCTTGATGAACTGGCCGATGGCGCTTTGCAGGCCCTGGAACAGCGTCAGGTCGACATTCAGGCAGAGCGCGGCGACGTAGTCCCCATCCGCGTCCTTGATGCCGATGGAGGTGCTCTTGGCCTGCCTGCCGTCCGAAAACGAGTTGGCGTAGTTCGCGATCACCTGCGCGTAATCGGGATCGGCGATGCGGGCGAGACCAAGCTCGGTCGCACCCTGGCCGACCTTGCGTCCCGACAGGTTGTTGTGAATGGCGAGGATCGCGTTCTTGGGATGGGTGAGATCGTGCAGGACGACTTCGCAGAACGGCGCGAAAGTGTCCCCCAGCCCCTTGGCGATCTGCTGCAATTGATCGAACAGCACCTTGCGATCCGCGCCGGCCTTGCTCGAACTCGGAACGGACTTGCGACGGCTCATCGCGCGGTCCTACTGCACGAGATCGGCAACGGTGGTTGCGGCCTTCAGGCCCGTGCCGGTGAGGACCACCACCGTGGTCTCGCTCGCCTTGATCGCTCCGCTACTAGAGAGCTTGTCCAACGCTGCGGCCGCGCTTGCGCTGGTGGGCTCGGCGAACAGTCCCTGCCGCGCCAGCCGCCGCAGGGCGGCGACGATCTCCTCCTCGGCGAGCGCCACGGTGCCGCCGCCGCTCTCGCGCAATGCGCCGATGATCTCGCGCAGGCGCAGGGGATGCTTGATCGCGGTGCCTTCGGCGATGGTCTTGTGCACCTCGCGGGCGACCTGCGTATCGATGCCGGCCTGAAAGCTCGCATCGATCGGCGAGCAGTTCAGCGGCTGCGCTGCGAACAGGCGCGGCAGTTTTGCGATCTGGCCGGCCTTGAGCAGCTCGCGGAAGCCGAAGGCGCAACCGAGCAGGCTGCTGCCGGCACCGACGGGAACGATGACATTGTCGGGCGCGCGAAAACCGAGATCCTCCCAGATTTCATAGGCGAACGATTTGGTGCCTTCGAGAAAAAACGGCTGCCAGTTGTGGCTGGCATAGAAGGTCTGGTTCGACTGCCGGATGGCCTCGGCCTCCGATTCCTCGCGCGGGCCCTCGACGAGTTGCACCTCGGCGCCATAGGCGCGCACCTGCGCAATCTTCGCGGGCGACGTCGAGGCCGGCGCCAGGATCTTCACGCGCATCCCGCCGGCAGCGCCGAGCCCGGCCATGGACGAGCCGCCATTGCCGGAGCTGTCCTCCAGAATGGCGTCGACACCGATCTGCCGCAAGAAGGACAGCATCACCGCCGAGCCCCTGTCCTTGAAGCTGCCGGTCGGGTTGAACCATTCGAGCTTGAAGAACGGGCGCAGGTCGCCCCATGCCTGCTGCACCAGCGGCGTGCAACCTTCGCCGAGCGTAATCGGGTTTTTGATCTCGACCGGCAGCGCCGCCCGGTAGCGCCAGAGCGAGCGCGTGCGGCTGTCGATGTCCTCGCGCGACATGCCGGCCCCCGGCGTGACCAAGAGCGGCGTGCGCTCGTCCGAGCACCAGCGCGGCTGGTCCAGCGGATAGAGCTTTCCGTTGCGCGGGTCGATGTAGCTGGCAGACATGGCGTTCTCCTGGAAGGCCGGTCTGGACTATATGTCTGAAATTGGACGTTTTGTCGAGATCGCTAGACGGTGCGGATCACGGCACGGCTGCGAGATGCTCGCGGAAGAACCGCGTGACGTTCGCGTTGAAGTCGCGATGGAACGCGGCCCTGTCGAAATCCACCGGGTTGTCGGTGCAGATGCGCGGGATCGCAGCCGCGAGCTCCGGCGAGCAGGGCACGAGGAAGGCAAAGTGGCCGGCCGGCACGGCATGAAATTCACGCTCGCTCGGCAGAATTTCGGCGATGCGTGCGGTGCCCGAACCATCGCCGACACCCGGGCCCCCTCGCTCGGATCGCCAATACTGCAGAGGGATAGTGATGGCGGCGAGAGTGTCGCGCGTAAACAATACTCCGGTCGAGGGATCGACGATCACGGCGGCCCGGATGCGCGCATCTTGAGGCGGG
>NZ_LSEF01000042.1:120303-128434 GCF_001641695.1 Bradyrhizobium neotropicale | reverse complement strand
CCCCGCCACGGAGCTCTGCGCAAGCTCCCGTCCTGTCTTGGCAGACCTCGGCCAACCTCGCGAAATCCGGCGCGGCTCCCATCAGGATCAGCCCGGTATAGCCGCCCTTGGAGAAGCCGAAGAAGCCGACCTTTGCGGGATCGATCACGGCCCTGTCCTTCCAGTCGTGCAGGACGAAATCGAGCAGGCGAACGATGTCGACCGGACGCGAGGCAAAGACGGAGAGATCGTCACGCTGGGCGGAGTTGCCAAAACTGTCGCCGGGATGATTGATCGCGGCGACGACGAAGCCGGCATCAGCCAATGCTTCCACGGTGTCGTGATGCTGGCCGAACCAGCCGCCGCGGCCGTGGGAGAACACGATAAGCGGCAGCTTCGCGCCGGTGACCGGGCAGTCCTTCACGCCGGTCAGGCCGAAATCAGCGCCCACATCCAGATTGCCGAGCGCGATGTGCGCGCGCTCGCCGGCGCAAGGGTACCAGATGGCGCCCGACAAAGCGGGATCGGAGTTGAGGAGCTGGATGCCGGCAGCACGCGCCGTCGAGGCCAGGCAGCAGAGCACGACAGCGCAGGCCCAAAGCGTTCTGTACGACAAGGTTGCCCCCGATCCGATAAATCAACCTAACCGGGAGACGACGACTGAATTGTGTCGGACGGTTGGCGCGCATCGGGATCGCGACCCGCTGCGGCGTCGGGCGTAGCTCACATGGTCCAAAGGACCTGCGCAATGCAGCGCCTAGCGCTCCGGCCAAAACCAAATAAACGTAAGTATTTTCAACTAGATAATCAAGACACCAACTGCAAGCCGAAGTATCGCGCAGGCCCCGGCCGCAGCATTCAGCCGAGAGCCACGAGTACCTATATGTCTGGTGTTGGAAATGAACGGCAGCGTCACACAGCACGATTAACTTGTCCGTCGTGGCTCGCCGCTACAATATGAAAGATTAGGGCGCGTCGCCGGTGTATCGGCAGCGCGACTGAGCCAGGCCCGTCGGACAGGCGGGCCGTTGGCTTTTTGGGAGTTTGGTCATGAGCCGAGCGAACCGTACCGACCACATCCGCCTCACCTCCCATCCGGAGCCGGGCAGGAAGGCGGCCTTTCCGATCCACTGGGGCGCCGCGGACGCGCGCGAGCGCGGGCCGATCATCGGCACGGTGTCGCGCTCGCAGGATCGCAACGTGATCGGCAGCCATGGCGGATCCTATGCGGTGTACCGGGCGCTCGCCGTTTCCGCGGGCGCGCTCGATCCGATCCGGCGTCCTGATCTCACCAACACCTTTCCGGCGGCAACCATCGGGCCGTTCCCGCAATGGAGCGATCCGACCAAGATCGTCGCGCTCGATCCCTGGGGCCATCTCGTCGCCGAGAATTTCCGCCAGGAGATCGCCGAGGGCGCCGACATCAGGCCGAGCATCGCAGTGACGCGCGCGCGGCTCGACCTGCCGGAGATCCGCGACGCGCTGGCCGCAAAGCGCCTGCGCGCCGACGGCGAGGTCGTGCACGCCAATGGCAGCGTGTCAGTGGTGAAGATCGCGATCGATCCGGTCTGGTATCTGCCGGGCCTTGCAGCGCGCTTCGGCACCGGCGAGACCGAGCTGCGGCGGACGCTGTTCGAGCAGACCGCCGGCATGTTCCCCGAACTGGTGACGCGGCCGGACATGAAGGTGTTCCTGCCGCCGATCGGCGGCACCACCGTCTATCTGTTCGGCGACGTCGGCAAGCTGCCGGACCACCGCACCAGGATCACCTGCCGCGTGCACGACGAGTGCAACGGCTCCGACGTGTTCGGCTCCGACATCTGCACCTGCCGGCCCTATCTCATCCACGGCATCGAGGAATCCGCGCGCGGCGCGCAGGAGGGCGGGCTCGGGCTCGTCGTCTACAACCGCAAGGAAGGCCGCGCACTCGGCGAGGTCACGAAATTCCTGGTCTACAACGCGCGCAAGCGCCAGGAGGATGGCGATGCGGCCGCGGCCTATTTCGAGCGCACCGAATGCGTCGCCGGCGTCCAGGACGCGCGCTTCCAGCAGCTGATGCCTGACACGATCCACTGGCTGGGCTTAAAGCGCATCGACCGCTTCCTGTCGATGAGCGACATGAAATACGACGCTCTCACCTCGCAGGGCATCGACATCGTCGAGCGCGTGCCGATCCCGCCGGAGCTGATTCCGGCCGACGCCTATGTCGAGATCGCCGCGAAGAAGGCCGCCGGATATTACTCGACCGACGTTGCGTCCGAAGACGACGTCAACGGCGTGGTCGGGCGTTCGCTGGAGAAATACTGATACCGTGATGGCGGACGCCACGGCGACAGAACAACAGGCCCGTTCGCTGCTCACCGCAGAAGCGGTGCGCGCGCGTGCCGGACAGATGCTCGAGCTCGGCCTTGGCAACGGGCTTACGCACTTCACGATCGATCTCGATCGCATGGATGGCGTTGCGGAGGCCGTGGTCGCGGTCACGCGCAGGGCCTATCCGACGCTCGATATCCCGTTCCACGCGCGGTGGCGGCATTTCGTGCTCGGCGGTATCGACCGCTGGGCGCGCCTTGCCGATGCCGCCGCTTGGCCGGATCGCGCAGCGCGTGCGCGCGCCGAGTTTGATCTGGCCATCGTCAGCGTGCTGCTCGATGCCGGCGCGGGCGCAACGTGGCGATATCGCGACACTCTGACAGGACAGAGCATCGGCCGGTCCGAGGGGCTCGCGATCGCAAGTCTCGACATGTTCGCAAGCGGCGCCTTTTCCGGCGACGCACGGGCTCCCTTCAGGGTCGATGCGGATGTGATCGCGGCGCTGCCGCTTGCTTCTCTTACGTCGGGCTTTCAGGCGAGCGATGCAAATCCGCTGCTGGGTCTGGAGGGCCGCGCGGATCTGCTGCGGCGGCTCGGCGGGCTGGTGGCGGGGCGCCCGGAGATCTTTGGCTTGCGCGATACGCCGCGGCCCGGAGGCCTGTTCGATCGCCTCGCGGCGCAGGCGAACAATGGCGCGATCGCTGCTCCCACGATCCTGTCCGAGGTGCTGAACCAGCTCGGGCCGATCTGGCCGTCGCGACTCGAGCTTGCGGGGATTCCGCTCGGTGATTGCTGGCGTCATCCGGCGATCGCATCTGACGATGCGACCGCGGGCCTCGTCCCCCTGCACAAGCTGTCGCAATGGCTGAGCTATTCGCTGATCGAGCCGCTGCAGCGCGCCGGCCTTGAGGTGACCGACATCGATGGCCTGACCGGGCTTGCCGAATACCGCAATGGCGGCCTGTTCGTCGATCACGAGGTGCTGCGCCTGCGCGATGCCGCTGACGCCGAGCGCGCGCATGCGGTGGATTCCCTGCTCGTCGTGGAATGGCGCGCGCTCACCGTCTCGCTGCTGGACCGGCTTGCAGAGCGCATCCGCGCCAAGCTCGGCCGCACTCCGGAATCACTCCCGCTCGCCAGCATTCTCGAAGGCGGCACGTGGGCCGCGGGCCGGGCCATTGCCTTCGCGCGCCGTCCCGACGGCGCGCCGCCGCTCAAGGTGATCAGCGACGGCACTGTTTTCTAACGCATGATCCGAACGCATTGCGCATCGATCATTTTCAGGAGCATCCCCTCATGGAAGGCGTCACGATCGTCGATCATCCCCTGGTCCAGCACAAGCTGACCCTGGTGCGCGACAAATCCATCTCGACCAAGTCGTTCCGCGAGCTCGTCAAGGAGATCGGCATGCTCCTGTGTTATGAGGTGACGCGCGACCTGCCGCTTGCGGACGTCGTCGTCGACACGCCGCTTGCGCGCATGCACTCGGCCAAGATCGCCGGCAAGAAGCTGGTGTTCGTTCCGGTGCTGCGCGCCGGCACGACCTTCGTCGACGGCATGATGGATCTGGTGCCGACGGCGCGCGTCGCGCATATCGGGCTCTACCGCGAGCCCAACACCTTCGCCGCGGTCGAGTATTTCTTCAAATCGCCGTCCGACCTCAGCGAGCGGCTTGCGATCGTGGTGACGCCGGTGGTCGCGACCGCCAACACTGCCGTCGCCGCAATCGACCGGCTCAAGGAGCGCGGCGCGAAGGACATCCGTCTCGCCTGCCTGATCGCCGCCCCCGAAGGACTCGAGCGCGTTCGCGGATTGCACCCGGACGTCCGGATCTGGACCGCCGCGATCGATGAAGGCCTCGACGAGAACGGTTTTATTCTGCCAGGCCTCGGCGATGCCGGCGATCGCGCGTACGGGACGAGATAGCAGCCGCGGAAAGATCAGATTTTCCCGCTTCCGCCGCAAATCCCCTTCAGTGCGTGCCACTCCGCGTCGGTCAGGAGCGGCGGGCCGCTCGCGGGGCGATCTTCCTTGGTCATGCGCGCGAGGCGGTCCTCGGTCAGCGGGTGGCTCGACAGGATCGTGAAGCCGGAGCCGCCTTCCTTGCCGGTGATGCGGAACATCAGTTCGGCCGCGGGCTTGGGCGAGCGGCCGAGTGCGTGCATCGTCTCGATCGCGAAAGTGTCGGCGCCGGTCTCGGCCTCGCGCGAATAGGAGGCTTCGACCACGCTGCGCGAGGCGAAGATCACGGCGGACGAACCGGTGACGTCGCCGAACAACAGGCCGATCAGGAACGAGGTGCCGCCGTTGTAGATCAGCCCGCGCATGTTGTCGTGATGCCTAAGGTGACCGAGCTCGTGGGCGAGGATGCCCGCAACCTCGTCGGGGCTTTGGGCCTTGTCGAGCAGGCCCTTCAGCATGAAGACCTTGCCGCCCGGCAGCGCGAAGGCATTCGGCACTCCGGTCGGCAGCACCGCGGCCGTCATGGACTCGTCGAGACCGGCGACGTCGCGCAGGCGGTTCACGAGTTTTGCGAAGGCCGCCTGCCCGGCCGGATCGTCGCAGGCGCCGCGGCCAAAAATGGTCTTCATCTGGACCTCTGCGGCGTCGCCGATCCGCCGCTCGATCGGCTTCGGCACCAGCGGCGCGAGCCGGTCGGCGGCGAGCGGCACGCCGAACAGCACGACACAGACGATCGAGACCGCGGCGGCGAGTGACCAGCCGACGATCTTGATCGTGCCGCGGCGCGTGGTCTGGTGCTCATCGAGCCGCGTACAGCGCGCGGTCAACTCCGCCGCGACGGAGGCGTCGCGGATCTCGAGCCGCGCCAGCGGCGCCGCGGAGGTGCAGGCGAGGCGCAGGAGCCCGGCCGGACTGTCGGCGCGGCGGATGTCGGCATAGGCCCAGCGCGAGATCGTTTGTTGGTCCTGAGCTTCGCCCTCTTCGAGGATCTCAAGCGCGTCACCGAACGTCAGCGCGACCTTCCGCCTGCGGCTCGATACGCCGTCGAAGAAGATCGTCGGATTTCCGGGCTGGGCCGCGGCCTCGGCAGACACGTCACTCACGACCTAGAATCCTGCGACATCGAGCCCATCGGCAAAACCTTCGCCGAGCGCGCTGGCGAGCTCACCTCTGCCGCGCACATCCGCCGCCGCGCCGATGTCATGCACCTCGACGGTCTCCAGCACCTTCACCCAGAGATCGCGCTGGAGATAGACGCGCATCACGATGTTGACGGCGAGCGCCAGGGCGAGATAGCCGATCACCATCATCACCAGCATCGGGATGTTCTTGGCAGGCCCGTCGGGGCCGAGCGCCTGCTCGACCGGCAGGCCGCTCAGCTTGACGACGAGCGCGGTGGCGCCGGCGAGATAGAAGCCAAACAATGTCGAGAGCAGCAACCACCAGCCGATCACCTTCCAGTAGAGGCCGTAGAACGCATCGTGCGGCAGCGAGGAGCTGACGCGCACACCGCCGATGCGGATACCTGCGAGCCACCAGCGCCACTCGCGCGCCTTGAACTCGGCATAGAGGAACGGCGCCAGCGGGAAGATGACGATCGCGATCGGGGTCAGCAGCCACAGCCACCAGCCGCGCTTGAAGAACTCCCAGCCGTCGCCCTCGAAATCGCCGGTGAGATCGCCGTAATGGGTGTGCCGCATCTTGTAGCGCTCCAGCGACGCTTCACGCCAGGGCAGCGCGAGGCCAAGCGTGAGGAAGACGAGCAGGCCCCACAGCATGGCGCGGAGCGAATAGGCCCAACCCGATCCGTCCATCCAGAAGCGAACACCGCGCCAGACCGTGCGGGTCAGGCGATAGCGCCGCGCGCGATAGATCGCGAATTGCCCGAAGGCGTAGAAGCTGATGAACAGCGGCGTCGAGGCAAAACCCCGCCAGCGCTCGAACTCGATGCCGACCAGAAAATAGGCGAGATAGATCGGCACCAGAATCGCGAGCGCGATCAGGAAGCCGATCAGGAGCTCCTTGCCGCGCCCGGTATATTCGGCGGCATCCCCGTCGATGGATGTGTTCGACCACAGATGCCGCCGGATGTCGGTGACCAGCCAGAACCGGTAGAAGCCGAAGGTGACGAGCTCGAGCGCCGCGCCCCTCGTCGCCATCTTGCGGAACTCGGTGCGGTCGCCGGTGAAATCGACCCGCGTGGGCGGCAGCGGCGGCGGTACCGGTTGGGGCGGGCCGATGGGGCTCCATTGCAGGTCGTTCACGGCGGCAACCTCGGGATGCGGATTTTATCGGGTCAAACTATAGATCAGAGGTTAGTCGATACCCAAGACGGACGGGTTCGATTTAGCGGGATTTCAAGCGCTTTCTCGCACGATTCCGTCCCCACCGACGTGCGGGAGGTCACGTTCGCCGCGAAGCGTGACGACCGTCCGACGTTCACGCGAAGGTTGGATGTGGCAAAACTCTCCCTTGCCCCGACGCGGACAACCGGCTGTAATTACAGCCCAAATACCGCAGAGCAGAATTAAGAAAAACGCGCGGGAAACGTCAGGGAGAGACGGCCATGCATGGGACCATCGAGAGCACAGCCAGTTGCGACGCCTTGCGCGAACGCGCTCTATCACTGCCGCTCGAACAGTTCGATCCCGGCGATCCTGAATTGTTCAGGACCGATACGTTCTGGCCCTATTTCGACCGGCTGCGCAAGGAAGAGCCCGTTCACTACTGCAAGGACTCGATGTTCGGGCCGTACTGGTCGGTGACCAAATACAACGACATCATGGAGATCGAGACCAATCACGCGGCGTTCTCCTCGGCCGCGATGCTCGGCGGCATCACCATCCGTGACGTCGATCCGGAGCTGCGCCGGGAAAGCTTCATCTCGATGGACCCGCCGCGCCACAGCGCCCAGCGCAAGACCGTGGCGCCGATGTTCACGCCGACACATCTCGACGAGCTCGCCCTCAACATCCGCAAGCGCTCGGCGGAATGCCTGGACAATCTCCCCAAAGGCGAGGTGTTCGACTGGGTCGATCGCGTCTCGATCGAGCTCACCACGCAGATGCTGGCGGTGCTGTTCGATTTTCCCTGGGAAGAACGCCGCAAGCTGACGCACTGGTCCGATGTCGCCATGACGATCCCGGGCAAGGACGGGCTCGTCCCCACCGAGGACGACCGGCAGGCCGTGCTGCTCGAATGCGCGCAGTATTTTTCCGCGCTGTGGAAGGAGCGCAGCCAGCAGCCGCCGAAGAGCGACCTGCTCTCGATGATGGCGCATAGCGATGCGACGCGTCACATGGACGCCAAGAATTTCCTCGGAAATCTCATCCTGCTCATCGTCGGCGGCAACGACACCACGCGCAACACCATGTCGGGCTCGATCTATGCGCTGAGCCAGCATCCGGAGCAGTATCGCAAGCTGCGCGACAACCCCGTGCTGATCGACAGCTTCGTGCCTGAGGTGATCCGCTGGCAGACGCCTCTGGCGCATATGCGCCGCACCGCCCTTGCCGACTTCGAGTTTCGGGGGAAGCAGATCAAGAAAGGTGACAAGGTCGTGATGTGGTACGTCTCGGGCAACCGCGACGAGGAGGCGATCGAAAAACCCTACGAATTCATCATTGACCGCGCGCGTCCCCGGACGCATCTCTCCTTCGGCTTCGGCATTCACCGCTGTGTGGGCTTGCGGCTTGCCGAATTGCAGTTGAAGATCATCTGGCAGGAGATCCTGAAGCGCTTCGATCACATCGACGTGGTCGGCGAGCCCAAACGGGTCTATTCGAGCTTTATCAAGGGCTACGAGACGCTGCCGGTGAAGATTGCGGCGTAAGGCGTAAGAACACTCCCTCTCCCCGCTTGCGGGGAGAGGGTTGGG
>NZ_LSEF01000042.1:0-120247 GCF_001641695.1 Bradyrhizobium neotropicale | reverse complement strand
CCTCACCCGGAATCCGCGCTTTGCGCGAATTCCGGCCTCTCCCCGCAAGCGGGGAGAGGCGAAGAGGAACACACTGGAGCCACCACCATGAACATCCAAACCCCGGTCAACGTGGACAAGGCCGAACGCATGCGCAGGGCGCGCGAGGAGGCCTATGCGACGCCGCTGGCGCAGTTCCACCCGGGCGCGCCACGGCTGTTCCAGGACGACACGCTGTGGCCGTGGTTCGAGCGGCTGCGCAAGGAAGAGCCGGTGCACTACTGCACCAATGCGCCGATCGAGCCCTACTGGTCGGTGGTGAAGTACAACGACATCATGCATGTCGACACCAATCACGGCCTCTTCTCCTCCGACTCGACGCTCGGCGGCATCTCGATCCGCGACGTACCGTCAGGCTATGACTGGCCGAGCTTCATTGCGATGGATCAGCCGCAGCATTCGGCGCAGCGCAAGACGGTGTCGCCAATGTTCACGCCGACGCATCTGGACGAATTGGCGAAACTGATCCGCCAGCGCTCGCAGACCGTGCTCGACAATCTGCCGCGCAACGAGACCTTCAATTTCGTCGAGCGCGTCTCGATCGAGCTGACGACGCAGATGCTGGCCAGCCTGTTCGACTTCCCCTGGGAGGAGCGGCGCAAGCTGACGCGCTGGTCCGACGTCTCGACTGCGCTGCCCAAGAGCGGCATCGTCGCATCCGCCGAAGAGCGCCGCCGCGAAATGGACGAGTGCTACGCCTACATGTCGAAGCTGTGGAACGAGCGAGTCAATTCCGCCCCGCGCAACGACCTGTTGTCGCTGATGGCCCACAACGACGCCACGCGCTTCATGGACCCCGACAACCTCATGGGCAACATCATCCTGCTCATCGTCGGCGGCAACGACACCACGCGCAACACCATGACCGGCTCGGTGCTGGCGCTGAACGAGAACCCCGAGCAATACGACAAGCTCCGCGACAATCCGGCGCTGATCGATTCCATGGTGCCGGAGGTGATCCGCTGGCAGACTCCGCTCGCGCATATGCGGCGCACCGCGCTGCAGGACACCGAGATCGGCGGCAAGCACATCAAGAAGGGTGACCGCGTCGTGATGTGGTACGTCTCGGGCAACCGCGACGAGGAGATGTTCGAGAAGCCGAACGAGTTCATCATCGACCGCCCCCGGCCGCGCACGCATCTGTCCTTCGGCTTCGGCATCCACCGCTGCGTCGGCATGCGGCTCGCCGAGCTCCAGCTCCGGATCGTCTGGGAGGAGATGCTGAAGCGGTTCGACCGCATCGAGGTGGTCGGCGAGCCCCGGCGGATCTATTCGAGCTTCATCAAGGGCTATGAGACGCTGCCGGTGCGGATTCCGGGCTGACGGTTGCCGTGTTTGTAGGGCCGGAGAAAGGAAGCCGCCTCCGCGATTGAGTTGCGAGTTGATTCGAGCGCCGCTGCAACATTCTTCGTCATTGCAAGCGCAGCGAAGCAATCCAGACTGTCACCGCGGATAAATCCCTGGATTGCTTCGCTGCGTTCGCAACGACGAAATTTTGGATGCACATGCGCGTCAAACTCGCAGTGACGGTAGTCCAGCTATAACATTTCGGCATTACAGGTCGCGCCAGATGCGAAGGCAAGACGGCGCGCGGCTGTTCTAGGACACGAGCACTTCTAACTCAGCTTGATGTCCCACAGGCCTTCCTTACGGCAGGCCGCGACTTCGTCGCGCAGGAGCGCGGTGATGGCGAGCGAAGCCGTCGAGGCGGGGCGGTCGATCGGAGAAGCGAAAATGAGCTCGCGCGTCATCGGTTTCGAGACGAGCGCGGTTTCCAGCCGCCCGTCCGCGACCTCGCCATGCACCGACGAGGGCGGGAGCAGCGCGAAGCCGAGCCCCTCTTCGACGAGGCTGGTGAGCACGCGGAAGGAATCCGCCTCGAGCTGGACGTTGAGCTTGATCTTGCGCTGGGCGGCCGCGTGCTCGATCAGCGCGCGGAGGCCGTGGGAATGACTGGGCAGGACCAGCCGCTGCCGCAACAGCCAACCGACATCGACGCTCTTCTTGCGCGACAGGCCGCAGCCGCGAGGGCCGACCGCGACGATATTGTCGCGGCCGAGGCTCTGCACGTTGAGATGCAGATCGGCCGAGCGGCCATAGAGGATCGCAAGATCCATCTCGCCGCGATGCAACCATTCGACGAGATGGCCGCTATAGCTTTCAACGATACGCAGCGAGATGCCGGGAAAGGATTCGACGCAGCGCCGCGCAAAGCGCGCCGACAGCACGCAGCTCACCGTCGGAACCAGGCCGAGCACGACCTGGCCGGACGGCGGCCCCTTCGCCGACTGGATGTCGTCGCGGATCTGGTCGATCTGGCGGACGATGCCGGAGGTGCGCGCCAGCAGGAGGCGCCCGGCATCGGTCAGCACCATGCCGCGGCCGTTGCGCGTGAACAGCTCGGTGCGCAGCTCGTGTTCCAGGAGCTTGATCTGGCGGCTCAGCGCCGGCTGCGCCACGCGCAACGTATCGGATGCCTTGGAGAGGCTGCCGAGCTCCGCCACGCAACTGAAGGTCCTGAGCTGCCGGAAATCCATGCTTGCCAATCTTGGAACGCTACTCCATACGCTATAGCAAATGAGCATAGGGGGTTGGCGTTGTTTTCACAACGCCGGAGGATTGGCCGGCGCTATTCTCTCAACCAAAGCCCACGGGAAACGCCATGAGCCAAGAAGAGCACCACACCGAAGATCACGCCGACATCCGCGAGGCCGTGGCAAAACTCTGCGCGCAGTTTCCCGGCGAATACTGGCGCAAGCTCGATCGCGAGATGGCTTACCCCAAGGCCTTCGTCGATGCGCTGACCGAAGCCGGCTATCTCTCGGTGCTGATTCCGGAAGAATATGGCGGCGCGGGCCTGAAGCTCTCCGCTGCGGCCGCGATCCTCGAGGAGATCCAGCGCGCGGGCTGCAACGGCGGCGGCTGCCACGCCCAGATGTACACGATGGGCACTGTGCTGCGGCACGGCAATGACGCGCAGAAGGCGAAGTATCTGCCGAAGGTCGCAACCGGCGAATTGCGTCTGCAAGCCTTCGGCGTCACCGAGCCGACCAGCGGCACGGACACCTCTTCTCTCAAGACGTTCGCCCGCCGCGAGGGCGACCACTACATCGTGAACGGCCAGAAAATCTGGACCAGCCGTGCCGAACATTCCGACCTGATGATCCTGCTCGCGCGCACCACGCCGAAGGAAAAGGCCAAGAAGCGCACCGATGGACTTTCCGTGTTCATCGTCGACATGCGCGAGGCCAAGGGGAAGGGTCTCGAGATCCGCCCGATCCGCACCATGATGAATCACGCCACCACCGAAGTCTTCTTTACTGACATGAAGGTGCCGGCGGAAAACCTGATCGGCGAGGAAGGCAAAGGCTTTCGCTACATCCTCTCCGGCATGAATGCCGAGCGTATTTTGATCGCTGCCGAATGCGTCGGCGACGCAAAATGGTTCATTGCGAAGGCGTCGAATTACGCCAAGGAGCGCGCGGTGTTCGGCCGGCCGATCGGCCAGAACCAGGGCATCCAGTTCCCGATCGCCAAGGCCTATGCCTCGATGCGCGCGGCCGAGTTGATGGTGAAGGAGGCGACGCGCAAATACGAGGCCGGGCTCGACTGCGGCGCGGAGGCCAACATGGCCAAGATGCTGGCCGCGGATGCGTCCTGGGAAGCGGCGAATGCGGCCATCCAGACTCATGGCGGCTTCGGCTTCGCCGAGGAATACGACGTCGAGCGCAAGTTCCGCGAGACCCGGCTCTACCAGGTGGCACCGATCTCGACCAACCTCGTGCTGTCCTTCATCGCCGAGCACGTGCTCGGCATGCCCCGCTCATACTGAGGTCGCATCATGGGAGCACTTGACGGGATCAGGGTGATTGCAGTCGAGCAGGCGGTGGCAGCGCCGTTCTGCTCGTCGCGCCTGGCGGATGCCGGCGCAGAGGTCATCAAGATCGAACGGCCCGAGGGCGATTTCGCCCGCGGCTATGATGCGGCGGCCAAGGGCCAGAGCAGCTATTTCGTCTGGCTCAACCGCGGCAAGCAGTCGGCGGTGGTCGATCTCGCCACCAAAGAGGGGCGCGCGGAACTGGAGAATCTGATCGCGAGCGCCGACGTGCTGGTTCAGAACCTCAAGCCCGGCTCGATGGACAAGCTCGGCTTTTCCCGCGAGCGGCTTCTGAAGGACTATCCGAAGCTGATCTCCTGCACCATCACCGGCTATGGCGACGAGGGTCCCTACGCGCATCGCAAGGCCTATGACCTGCTGATCCAGGCCGAGAGCGGGCTGGCTTCGATCACGGGCAATCCCGATGGCGCCTCGCGCGTCGGCATGTCCATCGTCGATGTCGCGACCGGCGCGACCGCGCATGCCGCGATCCTGGAGGCGCTGATCGCGCGCGGACGCACCGGCAAGGGCGCCGACATTCGCATCTCCATGTTCGACGTGATGGCGGACTGGTGCACCGTGCCGCTGCTCAATTCCGAGGCCGGCAATCCACCAAAGCGCATGGGCCTTCGCCATCCCTCGATCGCGCCCTATGGCGTGTTCACGTCGAAGGACGGCAAGGACATCCTGATCTCGATCCAGAGCGAGCGCGAATGGAAGACGCTCTGCGCCGAGGTGCTCGACCAGCCCAATCTGCCGAGCGATGCGCGCGTCGCCAATATGGTCGAGCGCGTGCGCAACCGCGACTTCACCGACAAGACGGTTGCCGATGCCTTCGGCAAGATGACACGCGATGAGCTGCTGAAGCGCCTGTCGGATGCCGACATCGCCTTCGCCGAGGTCAACACCATGGCCGACCTCACCACCCATCCACATCTGCGCCGCATCGAGGTCGACACGCCGAACGGCCGTGTCAGCTATCCCGCGCCGGCGCCGATCATCGTCGGCGAGACGCGCAGCTACGGCGCCGTGCCGGCTATCGGCGAAGGTCCCCAGTCGAAGAAGTAAAAAAGAGCGAGGCGTCATGACCGAGAAGCTCGACATCGATCATCTGCGGCAATGGATCGGCCGCACCCAGGAAGCCACCGACATCGTCACCGCGCAGCTCGTCAAGGGCCTGCGCGCGACGCTGTTCCAGGAGGTGGGCGAGCCCGCGAAAGGCGACGCAGCGCCGTTCACGGTGCATTGGTGCCTGGCGCAGCCGGTGTTTCCGATGTCGATGCTCGGCCCCGACGGTCACCCGACCCGCGGCGGCTTCCTGCCGCCGGTGCCGCTGCCGCGCCGGATGTGGGCCGGCGGCGAGATCGAGTTTCTGGAGCCCCTGCGCGTCGGCGACGAGTCGACGCGGACCTCGCGCATTGCCGATGTGCAGGTGAAGTCCGGCTCGACCGGCACGCTGTGCTTCGTCTCGGTCGAGCACAGCATCAGCTCACCGCGCGGCGTCGCCATCCGCGAGCGGCAGGACATCGTCTATCGCGAGATGACGAGCAGCCAGCCCACGAGCACGAAGGCCCCGCCCCCGCCGCCCAAGGCGCAGCACCGCGAGACGCATGTATCCGATCCCGTGCTGTTGTTCCGCTATTCCGCGCTGACCTTCAACGGCCACCGCATCCACTACGATCGCGACTACGTCACCAAGGTCGAGGGCTATCCCGGCCTGATCTTCCACGGGCCGTTGCAGGCCGCGCTCATCATCGAGATGGCCGCGAAGCTGCGCGGCGGCAATGCGCCGAAGAAATTCACCTATCGTGGCCTGCAGCCGCTGTTCGAGGGCACAGAGTTCTCCATCAACGCCAACGACAGCGGCGAGAGCATGGAGCTGTGGACCGCGAATGCCGAGGGGCAGCCGACCATGAAGGGCACGGCGGTGTGGTGAGCCACCGTTGCATCCTCGTCGTCCTTGCGAGTACAGCCGCGATGTAGGAACCTAGACCCTCACCCTGAGGCGCGCGCCCTTCGCGCGCGTCTCGAAGGGCGAGGTCGAGAGCCGGGCCTTCATCCTTCGAGACGCGCGTTCAGCGCTCCTCAGGATGAGGAACTAAGAAGGGACGGAAACAATGTCAAAGAATGGCAAGACCGGCAGCAAATCCGTCACCGTCAAGCAGGCGACGCTCGACCTGCTGCGATCCTTCGGCATCAACAGGGTGTTCGGCAATCCCGGCTCGACCGAGCTGCCGTTCCTCAGCGACTGGCCTGATGACATCGACTACGTGCTGGCGCTGCAGGAGGCCTCCGCGGTCGGCATGGCCGACGGCTATGCGCAGGCGACGCGCAATGCCGGCTTCGTCAATCTGCATTCGGCGGCCGGCGTCGGAAACGCGCTCGGCAACATCTACACCGCGCACCGCAACCAGACGCCGCTCGTCATCACCGCGGGCCAGCAGGCCCGATCGATCCTCCCGTTGCAGGCGTTCCTCTATGCCGAGCGCGCCTCGGAATTCCCGCGGCCGTACGTGAAATACAGCGTCGAGCCGGCAAGACCCGAGGACGTGCCGGCCGCGATCGCGCGCGCCTATTACACCGCCATGCAGCCGCCGTGCGGGCCGACCTTCGTATCGATCCCGATCGACGACTGGACGCATGCGACCGCGCCGGTCGAGGCGCGCAAGGTCAGCCGCGAGGTCGGCCCGGAGCCGGAGGCGATGAAGGCGCTGGTGGCGGCGCTCGGTTCAGCCAAGCACCCTGCCCTCGTCGTCGGCCCCGGCGTCGACCGCGCCGGCGCGGTCGACCTGATGGTGCACGTCGCCGAGAAAGCCGGGGCGAGCGTCTGGGTCAGCCCGTTCTCGGCGCGCTGCTCGTTCCCCGAGCGTCATCCGCAATTCGCGGGTTTCCTGCACGCCTCACCGGCGCAACTCTCCGACGCGTTGCGCGAGCACGATCTTGTGGTCGTGATCGGCGCGCCTGTCTTCACGTTTCACGTCGAAGGCCATGCATCGATCTTCGACGGCGGCGCGACGATCTTCCAGATCACCGATGATCCGGATGCCGCGGCGGTGACGCCGGTCGGCAGCAGCATCATCGCCACCATGAAGCCGGCGCTCGCGATGCTGCTCGACCTCCTGCCGGAGAGCAAACGCGCGACGCCGAAAGGCCGCACGCTGCCGCCGGCGCCGCAAGCCGCCGATCCACTGCCCGTGGAATATTTGCTGCATTCGCTGTCGCAGGCGATGCCGGATGGCGCTTCGCTCGTCGAGGAAGTGCCCTCGCACCGGCCGGCAATGCAAAAATTCCTGCCGATGCGCGGCCAGGATAGTTTTTACACCATGGCGAGCGGCGGCCTCGGCTACTCACTGCCCGCCGCTGTCGGCATGGCTCTCGGCAAGCCGAAACAGCGCACGGTGTGCCTGATCGGCGACGGCTCGGCGATGTATTCGATCCAGGCGCTGTGGACCGCCGCGCAGCGCAAGCTGCCGCTCACCATCGTCGTCATCAACAATTCCGGCTACGGCGCGATGCGCTCGTTCAGCCAGGTGATGCAGGTGCGCAACGTGCCCGGGCTGGAGCTGCCGGGAATCGACTTCGTCAAGCTCGCCGCAGGCATGGGCTGCGAGGCCGTGCGGGTGACGAAGGCCGCGGAGCTCGGCGATGCGCTGAAGCGCGCCATGGCGTTCGAGGGCACGAGCCTGGTCGAAGTGGTGGTGGATTCAGCGGTGCCGCTGCTCTACGCGCAGAAGCATTAGGGGCGCGACTTTTCTCCACACACTCAGCTGTCATCGCCCGACTTCATCGGGCGATCAGTATTCCAGCGACGGTGACGTGATACGGAGACGCCGCGGCGTACTGGATGCCCCGGTCCCGGCTCCCGCCAAGGCTACGCCGGGCCACAAGGGTGCTCGGCCGCCGAAGCTTCAGCGAAGGCGGCAAGCCGGGGCATGACGGCGTCAAACGCGGCGACAGCAGTGCCTACTTCCCAAACTCTTCGCGCATCTTCGCCTGGATCTTGGCCATGCCGCCGATCCAGCGGTCGTAATTCTCGGTCTTCTTGCGCATGTAACCGAGCACCTGCGGGTGCGGCAGGATCAGGAAGGTCTCCTGCTCGATGCCGGCGAGCGCGTCGCTCGCGACCTGCTCGGGCGAGAGATCGCCGTCGCCGGATTGCGGTCCCTTCGGGATCGAGCGCAGCATGTTGGTGTCGACGCCCTGCGGGCACAGGATCGAGACGCGGATGTTGTGCGCCTTGTGCGAGATCGCGAGATTTTCGGCAAAGCCGACCGCGGCATGCTTGGTCGTCGAATAAGCCGGGCTGCCGACCTGCGACAGCAGGCCCGCGGCCGAGATCGTGTTGAGGAAATAACCGCCGCCGCGCGCCTTCATGCGTGGGACGAGATGCCGCGCTGCGTAGACGTGGGCCATGACGTGGATCGCCCAGCTCCGCTGCCACGGCTCGTCCGAAGAGCCGCCGGCATTCACCGACATCGGATCGAAGCCGCCGCCGATGCCGGCATTGGAGCAAAAGAGGTCGATGGGGCCGAACTGCCGCTCGCTCTCCTCGATGACGTGAGCGATGTCCTTTTCCTGGGCGACGTCGCATTTGAAGGCGGCACCGTTCACGGTCGCCGCCACTGCTCTCGCGCCGGCGGCCTCCATGTCCGCGACCACCACCTTGGCCGCACCTGCGCGATGAAAGGCTTCACACAGCGCCTTGCCGATGCCATTGGCGCCGCCCGTGACGACCACGATCTTGCCGGCCACCTGCATGCGACGTCTCCTCTTATTCTTATACCGCTTCTGGTCTTGCTCAGCTCAACACGAGGTCGAGCACCGCGGTATAATGGCACGCCGCGCCGGCCAACACAAAGCCGTGCCAGATCGCATTCTGGAAGCGCAGGCGACGCCAGGCGTGGAAGATCACGCCGAGCGAGTAAAGCGCGCCGCCCGCAAGCACGAGGCCCAGCGCCATCGCAGGCAGCGCCGTGACCACGGCGTCGTAGAGCATCAGGCCGCTCCAGCCCATGGCGAGATAGATGCCGATCGAGACGCGGTCGAACTTGCCGGGCCAGCCGAGCTTCAGCACGATGCCGAGGATCGCCACGCACCAGACGCAGACGAGCAGCGCCAGCGCGAACACACTGTCCTTCAGCTCCAGGATGAACGGCGTATAGGTCGCGGCGATCAAGAGATAGATCGCGGAATGGTCGAAGCGCCGCAGCAGCCATTTGGCCGGCGACACCGGCCAGAGATTATAGGTCGCCGAGAGCACCAGCATCGAGAGCAGGCCGGCGACATAGATCGAGACACCGACGATGTCGACCGCGCTGGCATAGACCGCCGCGAGCACCACGAGGACGGTGGCGGCAATGATGCCGGAGAGCACGCCGATGGCATGGATGATGCCGTCGGCGATCAGCTCGGCGCGGTCATAGTCCCAGCCGATCGCATCGGCCGCGGCATGGACCGAGTTGGATGCAAGTTGCTTCACTCTGAAGACGGTCATGGCAATCCGAAGGCGACGCTATGGCACTCTTATGTGGGTCTTGCTGGCTCGGCAGAGCGTTCAACCGCTGCTTCGCCGACAAAGGCGGTGGAAGTATGAACTTGATTTTCGTCAGGCAGTTGCCACCTTTGTGACTAATCCATTTTGCGTATTACCCCGCCCGAGCCCCTTCGTTCACATGGCATTCAGCTTTCAGGATATGGTCGAGGAGGCACGCCTGTCGGCCCGGGCGCTGATGGACTATGGCGAGCACTTCTTCAACCCCACGGTGCGGCTCGGCGTCACCGGCCTGTCGCGAGCCGGCAAGACCGTGTTCATCACCGCGCTGATCCATGGCCTCACCCGCGGCGGGCGGTTTCCGGTGTTCGAGGCCTACGCGTCGGGCCGGATCGCGCGGGCGCATCTGGCGCCCCAGCCAGACGACGCCGTGCCGCGCTTCGCCTATGAGAACCATCTGCGCGCGTTGCTCGAGGAGCGGCGCTGGCCGAATTCGACCGTCGACATCAGCGAGCTGCGCCTCATCATCGACTACCAGCGCCAGAACGGAGCGGACCGGACCCTGACGCTCGACATCGTCGACTATCCCGGCGAATGGCTGCTCGACCTGCCGCTGCTCCAAAAGAGCTACGAGCAGTGGTCGGCGGAGAGTCTGGCGCTGTCGCGCGAGGCGCCCCGCGCCCATCTTGCCGCCGAATGGCACGCGCATCTTGCGACGCTGAAGCCGGAGGCGCGCGAGGACGAGCAAGCGACGCTTGTCGCTGCAAGGCTCTTCACGGGTTATTTGCGCGCCTGCCGCGACGAGCGCTTTGCCATGAGCCTGCTGCCGCCCGGCCGCTTCCTGATGCCCGGCAGTCTCGCCGATACACCGGCGCTAACCTTCGCGCCGCTCGACGTGCCTGCGGGCGGACAGGCGCCGGACGGCTCGCTCTGGGCGATGATGGTCCGCCGCTTTGAAGCCTACAAGGACGTCGTGGTGCGGCCGTTCTTCCACGATCATTTCGCCCGGCTCGACCGCCAGATCGTGCTGGCCGATGCGCTCGCCGCATTCAACGCGGGGCCCGAGGCGCTGCACGATCTCGAAGCCGCGCTCGCCGGCATTCTCGACTGCTTCCGCATCGGCCGCAGCACGTTCCTCTCCAGCCTGTTCCGGCCGCGCATCGACCGCATCCTGTTCGCGGCGACCAAGGCCGACCATTTGCATCATTCCAGTCACGACCGGCTCGAGGCCGTGCTGCGCCGTGCGGTCACGCGCGCGGTGGCACGCGCCGAAAACACCGGTGCGGAGATCGACGTGGTGGCGCTCGCCGCCGTGCGCGCCACCCGCGAGGCGCAGGTCGCGCACGGCCGCGACAGGCTGCCGTCGATCCTGGGAACACCGGCGGCGGGTGAAAGTGCCGGCGGCGAGTTCTTCGACGGCAACACGGAAGTGGCGACCTTTCCGGGCGACCTGCCCGCCGATCCCGAAGCGTTGTTCGACGGTACCGATGCCTATCGTGGCCTTTCCACAGGCGAAGCCGAGAAGAGCGATTTCCGCTTCCTGCGCTTCCGCCCGCCAAAACTCGAACGCGAAGGCACGGAAGAGCCGGCGCTGCCTCACATCCGCCTCGACCGTGCCTTGCAGTTCCTGATCGGAGACAAGTTGCTATGAACGACCGATCCCAACAGCGGCGGCCGGCAACGTTCCGGCTGGATGATCCGGGCGTCGTCGTCACCGAGGCCGATGAGACCGGGCGGATCGGTCGCGGGACGATCCAGATCACGCCGGAGCCCGATTCGTCGATGCTGCCTGTGCCGATCGAGCCGGCGCTACCGGCGCGGCGTGGCTTTCCCTGGGGCACGCTGTTCTGGTCAGGCGTCGCCGGCCTGACACTGCTCGGGGTCGGGCTTGGCGTGGTGCATCTGATCGAGGATCTCTTCGCGCGCAATGAAAGCCTCGGGATCGTCGGCCTTGCCCTCGCTTTCGTTACCACGCTTGCGCTCGCGGTGGTGATCGGACGCGAGGCATTCGGCCTGGCGCGGCTTGCCACGATCGAGAAGCTGCATCAGCGCGCGGCCGCGGTGCTCACCAGCGATGATCGCGCCGAGAGCCGCGCGATCGTGCAGGACTTGCTCAAGATCGCGCATCAGAACCCGCAGCTCGCACGCGCCCGCGCGACGCTGGAGAGCCACGCCGGCGAGATCATCGATGGCGCCGACATGATCCGGCTCGCCGAGCGCGAATTGATGACGCCGCTGGATACGGAGGCACGGCGGCTGGTGTCATCGGCCGCGCAGCGGGTCTCGATCGTGACCGCGGTCTCGCCGCGCGCGCTGATCGACGTGCTGTTCGTGTTCGTGGCCTCGCTCCGCCTGATCCGGCAACTCGCCCGGCTCTATGGCGGCCGGCCCGGCGCACTCGGCATGATCCGCCTCATCCGCCACGTCATCGCCCATCTCGCCATCACCGGCGGCATGGCCGCGAGCGACAGCCTGGTACAGCAGATGCTCGGCCATGGCATTGCGGCAAAGCTGTCGCAGCGGCTCGGCGAAGGCGTGCTCAACGGCCTGTTGACCGCGCGGCTGGGATTGGCCGCGATCGACGTCACCCGCCCGCTGCCGTTCGCGGCTCTGCCGCAGCCCAAGCTAACCGACCTCGCGACGGATCTGCTGCGGAAGAAAGAGGACGAGGAGTAGCCTTCGCCTCTCCCGCTTGCGGGGAGAGGCCGAAATTCAAGCGCAGCTTGAATTTCGGGTGAGGGGGACTCTCCGCGAATCCATCTGTCACCGTCCCCGCGGAGACTCCCCCNNNNCCCAACCCTCTCCCCGCGAGCGGGGAGAGGGAGAAGAGGGCCAGCACACGCCACTGGAACAGCGGCGAGTCCTTCGGCGGCGAGAGCTCCGGGGTCCAGCCGGTGAGCTTTTCCAGCGCGTAGGTATCGATCACGAGGCCGCGCCAGCGCCGTTCGACCTCTGCCAGTGGCTCGCGCCTGGCCGGGATCGAATCCCATACCAGTGAGCGATTGTCGGGCACGCGGCCGACATAGATTCCGGCATGACCGCGAATCTTCTCCATGCCGGGGTCGCGAAAGTCCTGGAAGCGGCCGCGCTCGTTGAGCTCAATCACCGGCCCGCGGCCCCTGAACAGCCAGCGCATCATGGCGTAGGTGCGGTAGTCCGTGGTCGCGATCCAGGTCGCGCCGGTCTCATCCAGCGCGGTCTGGACCCGTGCCGCAACCTGCTCGTAGCCGGCCTCGGCACCGACCGGATCGATCTTGCCGAGCAGGTTCCAGGGGGCAGCAACGTAGTAGAGGAACACGATCACGACGAATACGATCCCCGAGACGACCGCCGTCTTTGCCCAGAACACGCTAAACCGGACCATCCGGACCGGCCAACATTCGCACGGCAGCATCGCGAGGTTGATCGCGGCGGCGGCAAATCCGACCGGCCACATGAACATCGGCCAGGTGTCACCGACCCGCAGCGTGAACGATTTCACGAGGAAATAAAGGAACGGCACCAGCACCGCGGTGGACAGGAGGATCGCAACCGGCTCGCGCGCGCGATAGCCGCGCCACGCCATCATCGCCAGCCCTGCCAGCACCACCGGCAGCATGACGAAGCCGACAAGCCCGAATTGCAGTCCGATATAATCTCCGACCGTGCGCAAGGAGATCCCGTAATTGGCCGTGGCACGCACGCCCTGGAAGCGGAACGAGGCCCAGTCGTGCCCGGCGTTCCAGATCAGGACCGGCGAGAACACCGCGATTGCGATCACCACGGCAAGGTAAGGATAAGGGCTGCGCAGCCAGCGCCAGCGCCAATCCGGCACCAGGAGAAAAGCCGCGACCGCAGGCGCAAACATGATCGCGGTGAATTTCGACAGCATCGACAGGCCGGCGAACAGGCCGGCCGCGAGCCACCAGCGGCCGTCACCGCCGAGCGCGAGCCGCACCAAGGACCACATCATCGCCATCGCGAACGGGATCAGGGCGACGTCGGGCGCGACCTTGGCCATCAAGAGGCCGTAGTAGAGCGCGGCCTCGGGCATCAGCACCGCGAGCGCCATCGCGCGCACGTCATGGGTAACGCGGCGGACTATGTCGATGAGCAGTAGCTGCATCACCAGCATCGCGACGATGCCGCCAAAGCGGACGCCGAGCACGGTGTCGCCGAAGATCGCGGTGCCGAAGCGGATGAACCAAGCGATCATCGGCGGATGGTCAAGGAAGCTGAGCGCGGTTTCCTTCGACCAGGTCCAATAATAGGCTTCGTCGGTGCGCAGCTCGATCGCGGAGGCGTAAACGATGCGCAGCAGCGTCATCGCCGCGATCACGAGCGCGGCCATGACGAGGGAACGACGCGCAGCGCCGTCGGGCTTCAGTGTCATGTCGGCGGCCGTCGTCACGGCCGCGCTTTTCCCCGACTTGGGAGAGCGAGTCAATGTGGGGCATGTTGCCGCGTATTTCCACGTCTTCCCGGACAAGCGCGCCGATCCGGGACAACGGCGGCGGGATTTGCCAGGTATGTGATCTGGGACGTTGCCTCCGCCCGGGAATTTAACTCTCCGCTGGCTGTTCTACTTCATGAACTGATACAACCGAATCATGGCCACCGCTTCCGCACGAATGTCCGAAATGATCCGCGGCACCAGCCTGCGGCAAGTGCGGCTGGTCTGCGGCGTCATCCTTTTCTCGTATGTGATCAGCCATTTCCTCAACCATGCGCTCGGCAACATCTCGGTCGATGCGATGGAGGCCGGGGTCTACTACCATACAGCCTTCTGGCAGTTCCTGCCGGTCGCGATCGTGTTCTACACGGCGGCACTGACGCATATGGGGCTCGGCGTGTACGCGCTGTACCAGCGTCGCCAGTTCCGCTGGAAGACGATCGAGCCGCTCCAGCTCGTGCTGGGGTTGAGCATCCCCGCCCTCATCATGGCCCATGTTATCGGGGTGCGCCTCGGCCACACGCTGTACGGCCACCAGAAGCTTTATCCCCAGGAGCTCTATCTGTTCTTCGCCGGGTCATCCAACCGGATCTGGCAGATGACCATCCTGCTTGTCATTGCCTGGGTGCATGGCTGCATCGGAATCTATTTCTGGCTCCGCCTGAAGTCTTTCTTCACGCGCGCCGCGCCCTATCTGCTCGCCGCCGCCGTGCTGATCCCGACACTGGCGCTGCTCGGTATCTACCAGGGTGGCCGCAGCGTCGTCGCCGACAGCGACGACGGCGAATGGCGCACGCATAACCTCACAAGGCGCCAGCTCGGCACCCTCGCGGAAGCCAACACGCTCGACCGTATCACCGGCGGCCTCACCGTCGGCTATCTCGGCCTGCTGGGCGTGGTCCTGCTCGCGCGCGGCGTGCGGGCCTTGCGCGAGCGGCGCGGCGGCATGATCGCGTTGTCCTACGGCAACGGCAAGACGGTGCGCGTCCCCAAGGGCCTCTCCGTGCTGGAAGCAAGCCTGCGCCACAACGTGCCGCATGCCAGCGTTTGCGGCGGCCGCGCCCGCTGCTCGACCTGCCGCATCCGTGTCATCGGCGATCATGGCGCCCTGCCCGAGCCCTCTCAGCGCGAAGCCTTCGTGCTCACCCGCGTCGGCACCACCGATCCCTCGATCCGGCTGGCCTGCCAGTTGCGGCCGACCTGCGACCTCTCCTTCTTCCAGCTCTTCACGCCGCACACGCTGTCGGCGAACGCGCAGGCCTCGACGCCGGCGCGGATCGGCCAGGAACGCTATCTCGTCAGCCTGTTCGTCGACATGCGCGGCTCGACGCAGCTCGCCGAGAAGCGGCTGCCGTTCGACACCGTCTTCATCGTCAACCGTTTCCTCGGCGCGGTGTCGCAGGCGGTGATCGAGAATGGCGGTCAACCAAACCAGTTCGTCGGCGACGGCATGCTGGCGCTGTTCGGGCTCACGACGGATCCGCAGACCGCCTGCCGCCAGGCGCTGAGGGCCGCCGCCGGCATCGCCCTCCATATCGACGAGCTCAACGAGCTGTTGAGCCACGATCTGCGCCAGCCGATCCGCTTCGGCATCGGCATCCACGGCGGCGAGGTCATCATCGGCGATATCGGCTATCGCGATCACACCGTCTTCACCGCGCTCGGCGATGCCGTCAACGTCGCCGCCCGGCTCCAGGACATGACCAAGACGCTGGCCTGCGAGGCGATCGTCTCGGAGGAGGTCCGTCACACCGCCGGCCTGGGCGACGATGCGCTGCCGCAGCGGGAGGTCACGATCCGCGGCCGCGACGAGCCGATGACCGTGCGCGTCGTCGCGGACGTCAGGCAGCTCTCCGCCCTGGTCGACCGCGGTGAGCGCGTCGCGGCGTAACACCGCCTTGTTGCAGCGCAGCGGCATGGGCCTGCTGCGAAAGCACGAATTGACTTCGCCGCCAGCGGTGCAACAGATGATCGCGGGCTCGCGGTGATGATCGCGACTCAGCGCAAAAATCTCCGGGGGGAGACACATGATCGACAGACGCAACCTGCTCAAGGGAGCGGGCCTCGCCGCGTTGGCGGCGGGATTCGGCGCCAGCAAAGCGCTGGCCCTCGACACCGTCACCCTGCCCTTCGCCAATGGCGAACGGCCGCTGGTGAGATATCCGCAGAAGCGGCCGATGATCGGCCTGACCAGCCGGCCGCCGCAGCTCGAGACGCCGTTCGCGGTGTTCAATGACGGCCCGATCACGCCGAACAACGCGTTCTTCGTCCGCTATCATTTGTCGGACCTGCCCTACAATCTGGATCCCGACAAGTTCACGCTCGAGATCAAGGGCAAGGTCGACAAGCCGCTCAAGCTCTCGCTCAGGGATATCCGGAAGATGAAGGCGACCGAGATCGTCGCCGTCAACCAGTGCTCCGGCAACAGCCGCGGCTTCTCCGATCCGCGCGTCGCCGGCGGCCAGCTCGCCAACGGCGCGATGGGCAATGCGCGCTGGCGCGGCGTGCCGCTGAAGACGGTGCTCGAGATGGCGGGCGTGCAGGCCGGGGCCAAGCAGGTCACCTTCAACGGCATGGACGGCCCGGCCAGCGACAGGACGCCGGACTTCGTCAAGGCGCTCGACATCGAGCACGCCACCGACGGAGAGGTGATGCTGGCCTATGGCATGAACGGCGAGGACCTGCCGTTCCTCAACGGCTTTCCTCTACGCCTGATCGTGCCCGGCTATTACGGCACCTACTGGGTCAAGCACCTCAACGAGATCACCGTCATCGACAGCGTCTATGACGGCTTCTGGATGAAGTCGGCCTACCGGATTCCGGACACGCCGAACAATGCGATCGAGCCGGGCACCGCGCCGAAGGCGACCATCCCGATCAACCGCTTCACCATCCGCTCCTTCATCACCAGCGTGCCCGACGGCGCGAAGCTGAAGGCGGGAAGCACAACGCTGCGCGGCATCGCCTTCGACGGCGGCAAGGGCATCAAGGAGGTCGCGGTCTCGACCGACGGCGGCAAGACCTGGACCAGTGCGAAGCTCGGCAAGGATCTCGGCAAATATTCCTTCCGCGAATGGAAGCTGCCGGTGAAGCTCGCGGCCGGCGCCTACGACCTCAAGGTTCGCGCGACCGGCAATGGCGGCGAGACGCAGCCGGACACGCCGCGCTGGAACCCGGCGGGCTATTTGCGCAACGTCGTCGAAACCGTCCGCGTGACCGTGGCCTGAAGGAGGATAACCATGCAACGGACCGTTCTCCTCGCCGTCGCGGCTGCCGCCGGCCTTGGCTGGTTTGCGCCCGGCCCCGGCGCGGTGACCGCCGCGCCCGTCAACTACAAGATCCCGGACGAGGTCGCGGCCTTCAAACCCGGCCCGAATCTCGAGGTCGTCCAGGGCAATTGCACGGCCTGCCACTCGGCCGATTACGTCAACACGCAGCCGCCGATGAAGGACAGGAAGGCCTTCTGGCAGGCCGAGGTGACCAAGATGATCAAGGTTTACGGTGCGCCGATCGACGACGCCGATATCGGCAAGATCGTCGACTATCTGGCCGCGACCTATTGACAGGTCGCGGCATGCGTGCGGGCCAAATGACCGCTAAACGGGCAAAACCGGTAAAAACGCCGCGAAGTTGAGCGGTTTTCGCCGAAACGCCCGTGCGGTTTGAGCTATCAAGCCCGCAACATTTTGCGTATCCTATTAGGACCGAACCGGCCGGTTGGCGGGGACTGGCGGTTCGCGATCTCGGAGGAAGACCCGCGGAGAAGACGTGATGCCCAAAGGTACGGTCAAGTGGTTCAACCCGACGAAGGGTTATGGATTTATCCAGCCTGCGTCGGGCGGCAAGGATGTGTTCGTGCATATCTCGGCGGTGCAGAAGGCCGGTTTGTCCACGCTCAACGAGGGACAGACGGTGGAATATGAAGAGATCGCAAACCGGGGCAAGACCTCCGCAGAAAACCTCAAAGTATAAGCCCGCCAGCCTTTGCTGCCTCCCGGACGTCTTTCGGGAGTGAGGCCAAAAAAATTTCAGAAGACGGTCAGTGCATTCGACGACAGGCGTTGCGATTGCGCACGGATAGCTATTTTGTCTGCGAAGGCCGCGTGTTCAACGCCACGGCAATGACAATCGCGACGGCACTCCTCAGCCCACCGGCAACGGTGCGTCGCGCTTGATCTCCTCCATCACCGCATAGGTGCGCGTCTCGCGCACGCCCGGCATCGACAGCAAGGTCTCGCCGAGGAAGCGCCGGTATGCGGTCATGTCGGCCAAGCGCGCCTTCACAAGATAATCGAAGCCGCCGGCAACCATGTGACATTCCAGAACCTCGGGCGCGAGTTTCACCGCCCGCGCAAAGCGATCGAAGTTCTCCGGCGTGGTCTTGTCGAGCAACACCTCGACGAACACCAGGAGCCCGAGGCCGAGCCGGTGCGGGTTGAGCCTTGCGCCATAGCCCTCGACGAAGCCTTCGCGCTGCAGCCGCTTCAGCCGCTCGCCGACCGAGGTCGGCGACAGGCCGATGCGCTCGGCGAGCTCGACATTGGCGATGCGCCCATCCTCCTGTAAAATGGAGAGGATTTTCCGGTCGATTCGATCGAGTTCCATATTCTCTACGGCTGAATATCAATCTTGCTTTATTTTCTAAGGCAAACAGACGCATTTGTCTATCGAACTGCGGCGATGAGCGGATTACCTTATTCGGATCACAGGACATTGCCATGCCGAGCATTCCTTCCCCCTTCACCGCCCCCTACGCGCCCGACGACGCCGACATCGCGGCGCGCCTTCTGCCGGCGGGACACCTCAGCCCGGCGCAGGAGGCGCGGATCGACCGCACCGCCACGCGGCTGATCGAGGCGATCCGCAAGCGCGACGACCGCCTCGGCGGGGTCGAGGACATGCTGCGGGAGTTCGCGCTCTCGACCAAGGAAGGGCTGGCGCTGATGGTGCTGGCCGAGGCGCTGCTGCGCGTGCCAGACGCCCGCACCGCCGACCAGTTCATCGAGGACAAGCTCGGTGAAGGCGACTTCATCCATCACGAGACCAAGTCCACAGCCTTCCTGGTCAACGCCTCGGCCTGGGCGCTCGGCCTGTCGGCGCGGGTGATCCAGCCCGGTGAGACACCCGACGGCACCATCGGCCGGCTGGTGAAGCGGCTCGGGGCGCCGGCGGTGCGCGCCGCCACGCGCCAGGCGATGCGGCTGATGGGCAATCATTTCGTGCTCGGCGAGACCATCGAGCAGGCGCTGGAGCGGGGTGGGCCGCGCTCCGGACAACAATCCCGCTATTCCTTCGACATGCTCGGCGAGGCTGCGCGCACGGCCGCCGATGCGAAGCGCTATTTCGACGCCTATGCGAGCGCGATTCTAACCATCGGCAAGGCGGCGGGCGACCAAGCCCTGCCCGACCGGCCCGGCATCTCGGTCAAGCTCTCCGCGCTGCATCCGCGCTTCGAGGCGGTCAGCCGCGAGCGCGTGATGCGCGAGCTGGTGCCGCTGCTGCTTGATCTGGCGCGGCGCGCCAAGAGCTACGACCTGAACTTCACCGTCGACGCCGAGGAAGCCGACCGGCTCGAGCTGTCGCTCGACGTGATCGCGGCGACGCTCGCCGATGCCTCGCTGGCCGGCTGGGACGGCTTCGGGCTCGCGATCCAGGCCTATCAGAAGCGCGCCAACGCGGTGATCGACTATATCGACGAGCTTGCGCGCGCACATGACCGCAAGCTGACGGTGCGGCTGGTCAAGGGCGCCTATTGGGACACCGAGATCAAGCGCGCGCAGGAGCGCGGGCTCGACGGCTACCCGGTGTTCACCCGCAAGGCGATGACGGACCTGAACTTCATCGCCTGCGCGCGAAAGCTGCTCGCCTTGCGGCCGCGCATCTTCCCGCAATTCGCCACCCACAACGCGCTGACGGTCGCGACCGTGCTGGAGCTTGCCGGGGGCAGCGGCGGCTTCGAATTCCAGCGCCTGCACGGCATGGGCGAAGCGCTCTACGAGCAGCTTGCCAAGGATCATCCTGACATCGCCTCCCGTACCTATGCGCCGGTCGGCAGCCATCGCGACCTGCTCGCCTATCTGGTGCGGCGGCTGCTGGAAAACGGTGCCAACTCTTCCTTCGTTGCCCAGGCCGCCGATTATCGCGTGCCGGTCCCGGCGCTGCTGCAGCGTCCGGCCGACGCCATCGCCCGGCCGCAGCAGGCCTCGCATGCCAAAATTCCACTGCCGTGCGACCTCTTTGCACCGGAGCGGCGCAATTCGCGCGGCATCGAATTCGGCGAGCGCGCCGCTCTGGAACCGCTGCTCACCGACATCAGGGACGAGACGTTCGAGCTCAAGCCGGTCACTGATGCGACACCCGATCAGGTCAACGCCGCGGTCTCAGCAGCGCGCGCGGGCTTTGCGGCCTGGAGCCGGACGCCTGCGGCTTCGCGCGCGGCATCGCTCGAGCAGGCCGCGCATCTCCTGGAGAGTCGCCGCGCTCATTTCATGGCGCTCTTGCAGCGCGAGGGCGGCAAGACACTGGACGATGCGCTGTCGGAGGTGCGTGAAGCCGCGGACTTCTGCCGCTATTATGCGGCGCAAGGCCGAAAACTGTTCGGCAGCGAGACGGCGATGCCGGGCCCGACCGGCGAAAGCAACGCACTGGGCTTGCGCGGCCGCGGCGTATTCGTGGCAATCTCGCCCTGGAACTTTCCGCTCGCGATCTTCCTTGGTCAGGTCACGGCGGCGCTGATGGCCGGCAACTGCGTGGTGGCAAAACCTGCCGAGCAGACGCCGTGCATCGCGGTCGAGGCAGTGCGGCTGCTGCACGAGGCCGGCATCCCCGCCGATGTACTGCGCCTCGTCACCGGCGACGGCCGCACCGGAGCGGTGCTGATCGCGCATCCCGATATCGCCGGCGTCGTCTTCACCGGCTCGACCGAGGTCGCGCGCGCGATCAACCGGACGCTTGCCGCGAAGGACGGCCCGATCGTGCCGCTGATTGCAGAGACCGGTGGCATCAATGCCATGATTGCGGATGCAACGGCGCTGCCCGAACAGGTCGCCGACGACGTCGTGACATCCGCGTTCCGTTCCGCCGGCCAGCGCTGCTCTGCCCTGCGGCTGCTGTTCGTGCAGGAGGACGTCGCCGACCGCATGATCGAGATGATCGCGGGCGCTGCGCGCGAATTGAGGATCGGCGATGCGCGCGATGTCGCGACCCATGTCGGGCCGGTGATCGACGAGGAGGCCAAGCAGCGGCTGGATGCGCACATCGCGCGGATGAAGAAAGAGGCAGAGCTGCACTTTGCTGGGACCGCGCCGGAGGGCTGCTTCGTCGCCCCGCATATCTTCGAGCTCCGGGATGCCGGCCAGCTCACCCAGGAGGTGTTCGGCCCAATCCTCCACGTCGTCCGCTATCCGGCGGAGAGGCTCGGACAGGCGCTGGCCGCGATCGATCGCACCGGCTACGGGCTGACGCTCGGCATCCATTCCCGTATCGACGATACGGTCGAGGCGATCATCGACCGCGTTCAGGTCGGCAACATCTACGTCAACCGCAACATGATCGGCGCCGTGGTCGGCGTACAGCCGTTCGGCGGCAACGGACTGTCAGGAACCGGCCCGAAGGCCGGCGGCCCGCACTACCTCGCGCGCTTCGCCACCGAGCAGACCGTGACCATCAACACGGCGGCGGCCGGCGGCAACGCTGCCCTGCTTGCGGGCGAAGAGTAGGCACGGGAAGGAGCGTTGCATCCCGCCAGAACATCGGTCTAATGCTCTCATGATGAGCCCGCGCTAATTCCAGCGCGCGGGAAACAACAAGAGCGAGGGAGCAACGCCACGATGGAAAAGGGCATTTTTGCGGGCCTGAAGGTTCTGGACTGCGCGAGCTTCATCGCGGCGCCCGCTGCCGCGACCGTGCTGTCGGATTTCGGCGCCGACGTCATCAAGATCGAGCCGCCCGGCGCCGGCGACCCCTACCGCAATCTGCCGAACCTGCCGGGCTACCCGACCGGCGAGCACAATTTCGCCTGGCTGCTGGAGGCCCGCAACAAGAAGAGCATCGCGCTCGACCTCTCCAAGCCGGAGGCGCAGGCCGTGCTCTACAAGCTCGTGGAAGAGGCCGACGTCTTCATCACCAACATGCCGCCGCCGGTGCGCACCAAGCTCGGCATCACCTATGATCACCTCGCCCATCTCAACGACCGGCTGATCTACGCCTCCTTCACCGGCTATGGCGAGAAAGGCGAGGAGGCCAACAAGCCCGGCTTCGACAGCAACGCCTATTGGGCGCGCTCCGGCCTGATGGACCTCGTCCGCGCCGACACCAACACGACGCCGGCCCGCTCGATCGCCGGCATGGGCGATCACCCCTGCGCCATGGCGTTCTATGGCGCCATCGTCACCGCACTGTATCAGCGCGAGAAGACCGGCAAGGGCTCGCATGTCGCCTCCAACCTGATGGCGAACGGCGTGTGGGCGGCGAGCGTGCTGGCGCAGGCAAAACTCTGCGGCGCCAAGTTCGGCGAGCGGCGGCCGCGTGAGCGCGCGCTCAACGCGGTGACCAACCACTATCAGTGCAAGGACGGCCGCTGGATCATCCTGTCGCTGCTGAACGAGGACCGGCAATGGCCGACGCTGGCGCGCTGCATGGGGCGCGAAGATCTCATCGACGACCCGCGCTTCATCACCAAACCCGATCGCCACGCCCGTTCGGTCGAGTTGATCAAGATTTTTGACGAGGTGTTTGCCACCAGGGATCTCGCCGAATGGCGCAAGATCCTCGACGGCAACGGGCTTGTGTTCGGCGTCGTCGGCATTCTCGACGACATCCCGAACGACAAGCAGATGCTCGACAACGAGGTGCTGGTGCCGTTCGAGAACGACACCATGCTCACCATCAACAGCCCGATATGGATCGACGGCGCCAAGAAAGTGCAGCCGCGCAAGCCGCCCGCCATCGGCGAGCACAGTGACGAGATTTTGCGCGGGGCCGGATACGACGAAGCGGCGATCAAGCAGCTGCGGTCGTCGGGGGCGGTGGGATAAGGGGCGGCAGGTCTGCCGTCGTCGTCCCGGGGCGCGGATGCATTTCTGGATTGCTTCGCTGCGCTCGCAATGACGATACGGGACGATGTAGCCTCACCGACAACATCGCCCATCGCCTCGTGAGGGTCCCATGCCCAGCTACCGCCTGCACTACTTCCCCGAATCCGGCAACAGCTACAAGCTGGCGCTGATGCTGACGCTGTGCGGGGAGACGTTCGAACCGATGTGGACCGACTTTGGCGGCGGCGTCACACGCACGCCGGAGTGGCGCAATACCGTGAACGAGATGGGCGAGATTCCCGTGCTCGAGGTCGACGGTGTGAAGATGACGCAGACCGCGCCGATCCTGCTCAAGCTCGCCGAACAATATGGCCGCTTCGGCGGTGAAACCGCGGGGGAGAAGTTCGAGCTGCTCCGTTGGCTGTTCTGGGACAACCACAAGCTCACCGGCTACATGGCGACGTACCGCTTCATGCGGACCTTCATCCCGAACGGCGATCCGCAAGTGCTGAAGCATTTTCAGCGTCGGCTGGACGATTTCCTCGGCATTCTGGAGAGACACCTTCAGCACAACGCCTTCGCGATCGGCGCCAAGCCGACGGTCGCCGATATCTCGATGATGGCCTATCTGCACTATCCGAGCGACGAGCACGGCTATGATTTCGCCGCGAGCCATCCGGCCATTCACACCTGGCTCGGCCGCCTCGCCGCGTTGCCGGGCTGGAAGTCGGCCTACGACTTGCTGCCCGGCAAGCGTCTGACGCATTACGCAAAGTGAAGGCCTTCCTTTTCCCTCTCCCCGTTCTTACGGGGAGAGGGTTGGGGTGAGGGGCCCTCTCCACGAAAATGGTGACGGTGAGACTCGCGGAAGCTCCCCCTCATCCGGATTGCATCTTCGATGCAATCCGACCTCTCCCCGCAAGCGGGACGAGGAGAACTTGCGGCTCGTTCTGAGATTCAACTGAAGAAGCTGCTACGACCGCAGCGCCAGCCAGCCGAGCGTAAACAAGATCCCGCCGACGATGACGACGACCGCGACCGCCCAGGTGCTGACGCGGATGCTGCCGGTGACCTGTTTGGCTTCCTCATTGCGCGCAATCTCGCGATTGCGCTCCTTGTTGGCCTCGCTGGTATCCGTCATGGGTCAACCAAAATCGCTGTTGCCGGCTTAACGCGTCTTGATGAAACACATGCCGATGCGGCTCGATGCCGAAGCAGCCTGACAGGTGAGACCTGTAGCACAGGTCCATGACGTAAAACTCTTGTCAGCCGTTCCCGATCCCGCATTTTGCAGGGAACAGTGCGCGCCCCAGCCGTCCTGATATTCGGTGCCCGCCAGCTCCCGGCTGCCGCGGGTCTGCGGCCGGCTGGCAAATCCGCGTGAGAAATCAGGACGCTTGCCTTCGGCGAACGCGGTCAGGATATCGCGGCGGCGGATCTGGTCGCCGAAGAAGTGCGGCGAGGCCGGCACGATGGTGGAATTGGACGGCTTGTCCGCGAGCCAATCCACGCCCGGAAAATGGAAACCGCCGATGCCGCGGGTCTGATGGCAGCCGGCGCAGGTGACGTCGTTGAGGCGGCGCTGGAAGCCCGCGACGGAGCGGATGTTCTCCATGGTGATGCCGCGCGCGGCCGCCTGTTTCAGCGCGCCGACCACGTCACTGTCGGTGAAGACCGGTTCGGCCTTGCCCTCGCCTTTCCCCTCTCCCTGCATCATGCCGAACTCCGGCTGCAACGCCGAGGCATCGACGCCAGCGGGCGTCGGCGCCACCGCGGCCTTGGCCAGGAACTTTTCGGGGATCAGCACCGTGCCGCGATCGAACTCGCGAAGATTTTCGGGGTCGAGCAGCCACGCCTTGAAGTCGCGTCGGAGCGCATCGTCGGCGAGGATCCTGTCGCGGTCGATCTGGTTCTCCAGCGTCGATTCCTCGAACAGTTTTGTGTCGTGGTTGTACCTGAAGACCTTGAGAAGATAGTCCGAGCGGAAATCGTGCAGCGCCGATTTCGGCGCGACCGAGATCTGGATGTTGGTCTCGATCCGGTCGATCATCGCATCGTAGGGAAAAGAAACGCTGCCGATCAGCCCCTGCCAATCGCCATTGTCGAGCCAGCGCCGCGCGACCTCGGCGCAAGTGATCGGCTTGCCGTTTGAATCGGTCTGGCGCGCGTCCCTCGCCTTCATCACCAGGTTGAGCGTCATCGGCAGGCGCGTCGCGGTCTTGCCGCCGTCGGGATTGCCGTCGAAGCGCGCCAGCCGGTAGATCAGGCGGATCTCGCCGCAGGAGTCTTCCGAAACGTAGGCGCGGTCCATGCGGTTGACGATACCGGCGAGCACGAAGCGGGTGTCGGGGGATTTCAGGAAGGCGCGGTCGAACAGATGGACGTCAAAGCCTTCGCCGACGCCAATGCTCTCGGTCGGCGACGCCGCCCTGTATTGCGCGACATAGCGGTCGAACTCCGCGTCGATCGCCGGCGGAATCTCCTTGAGCGGCGGCAGCGATGAGAACAGGAGGTCCGTCGTCAACGGAAAATCCGCGTTCCGCTCCGGCCACAACAGGCGCGAGATCGTGAGCGTATCGCTCTGATCGAGCTTGCGCAGTAAATCGGGATCGGTGATCGCGGTGCCGCGTTCGAGCGGCGCATTCTCCGCCGCCGATAGCGAAATGAGGCCGCCGAACAGCACGACGGCAGCAACGAGAATTCGCAACGCGCGGCTCATGTCTCCACTAACACCGCGCTGGTCCGCCTATTCAAGCAAAAAGGCGCTTCACATCGTGGTGAAGCGCCTCTTTGAAAGTCGGATATCGGCGGCTCAGCGCGCGACGATCAGGCCCTTGCTGGTGACGACCACCCAACGGCCATCCTGGCGGCGGATCGCGTCGACGCGGCCAAGGCCGGGCAAGGGATCGCCGGCATAGACCTCGTAGAGGCCTCCCCGGCCCTCGATCAGCGCGCCGCCATTGGCGACGTCGCGCAGCACCCAACCTTCGATCGTCGGCAGCCGGCCGACCTCGGTCTTGGGCGCGGCGGGCACTGGGGCCGGCCCAGCTGCGGCGGTGGCAACCTGGGTCGGAGCGATCGAGCCGGTGGTCTCCTTCGCGGGTGCCGCGGCTGCGGCCTGCGCGGGCGCGGCGGGCGGCGTGGCGCGGAGCTTATCGACGGTCTCGGACAGCTTTGCCAGCTTGGCCATCGGCTCGGCCTGCGCCTTCTCGATCTTGTCGAGACGGTCGTTGGTCCGGTTGAACTGGCTGAGGCCGGTCTTCGAGGTGTGCTCGACACTGGCCTTGAGCGCGACGACGTCGGCATCGATCCGGGCGACCGAGCTCTCCAGCGCGCTGGTGTCGGCCACCTGGGCCGGCGCCGGGGGCGGGCTGGCGGCGAAATGCATCACACCGGCGGTCGCCAGCGCGCCGCTGACCGCACCGACGCAGCCGGCGAGCGCGATCACCGCGGCCATCGCCGACATGCGCCGCTTGCCGCCCGCCTCGCGCGGCTCCTCAGCCTTCACATGCGGGGCGAAATCCTCACGGTCCCAGGAGCGGTCCGAGGGTGCCATGACAATGAGCTTGCCGGGCTTCGTCTCGAGCTTGGCTTCAGCCTTGGCCTCGATCTTGGGTTCGGCCTCCTGGCTGGCGCTGAGCTTCGGCACCACGATCCGCGGCGCCTCGACCTTCGCCTCGTCCGGCTGGGGGGGCGCCTCGTGGTCGGGGGCGATCGAGGGGGCCTCGATGCCGGCGCCAGCCTCGACGGCCTGCGGCGCGGCAGCGGCATCAAGGGCGCCAGTCTCCTGGCCTTCGGGCATTGCTTCGCTCACGGCTCAAATACTCCACTCAAGATTGACCTTTTGGTAACTTTCATTGCTTGCGAAATCCTTACCTTCGGACCCGCTTACCGAAATTTTAGGAACTCATCCGAGGCCGAATTTGGCCGGGAAAGTGGAACCGGCGTGGCGGCCGGGAAACAAATTGTCAGCCGATGCTGCCTTGCGGCATGCGCCGTCTCCGTCGAACGGCTTGTTTGCCGGACCTTGGTCCGCGGCTAACATGGCGCGTCCCGTCAGCCAGAAGGCCAGGGGGTGCCAAGGGGAGGCACAATGACGATCGAGAAGTGCATCAACGAGTTTGGTGTCGGTGACGTCATCTTCGAGGAAGGCTCGACCGGCCGCGAGCTGTTCGTCGTGCTTGACGGCGAGGTCGAGATTGCCAAGGTCGCCGGCATCACCAAGACCACCATCATCACCCTCGGCAAGGGCGAGTTCTTCGGCGAGATGGCCGTGATCGACGGCTCGGCGCGCTCGGCAACCGCGATCGCGGCGGCGCCGAATACGCGGGTGATGAAGATCAACCACGCCCGTTTCGTCTATCTCGTCAGCCAGCAGCCGGCCTTCGCGCTGATGGTGATGGACGCGCTCTCCAAGCGCCTGCGCGCCTCCAACGCCGTCACCTACCGGGCAGCGCAGCCATGAGCGACCGCAAGCCGACGGCCTTCCCGATCCTGATGAAGAACGACACCTGCTCGCTGATCCAGGCGGCGGAGGACGTCTATCAGATCCGCTTTTCCAATCGCGCCGCCAACGCCTATCTGGTGCGCGGCTCGGCGCGCACCATCCTGATCGACGTCGGGCTCTCCACCAACTTTCCGGCGATGGTGGAATGCCTGAACTTCGCCGAGTGTCCGCCCGAGAAGATCGACATGGTGGTGCTGAGCCACGAGCATCTCGACCACATCGGCGCCGCCTGGCATTTCAACGAGCGCCGTACCTTCATCGCCGCCCATCGCCTCGCCGCCAACAAGATCATGCTGCGCGACGACTTCTCGATGCTGCGCAAGATGTTCAACGAGCCGAACGTGCCGATCAACATCGACATCTGGCTCGAGGAAGGCAATCTGATCGACCTCGGCAATTTCCGCCTCAACGTGATGCACACGCCGGGCCACACCTCGGCCTGCATCACGCTGTTCGACCAGGACAAGGGCCTGTTGTTCGCCGCGGACACCTTGATGCCCGGCGGCGTGATGGGCGGCGTGTTCGGCTCCGGCAGCATCGCCGACTACATCCAGTCGCTCGAACGGCTGAAGGGGCTGGATTCGAAGATCCTGCTCTCGGGCCACGGCAGGCTGTCAGATACGCCGCAGGAAGATGTGCGCATTGCGATCGCACGCTCGCACGGCCTGCTGGAGGACACCGCGCAACTGTTCGATGCACTCGATGCGCGTTCGAATTTCGAGCCGATCATGCAGTCGGTGCGGGATTTGAACAAGCTGGATGATTAGACGGCACTTCGCGTCGTGCGTCCGTGCACGAGGGGATGCTCGACGCCTCCACAATGTCGTCCTGGCTTTCGCCAGACGACATCGGGGTTCGCCTTTGCCCCCCGCTTGGCTGAAGTCACATCACCACCGGCCTGTCCGGCAGCTCGTTCGGATGCGGCCCCCTCGGCGGAAAATGCTTCGCCAGCTCCCGCGACACCGCCTCGATGCCGCCGATGGCGCCGCGCTCGAACTGGCCGGACCTGAACTCGGCCTCCATCGCACGGCAGATCTTTTCCCAGCCCTCAGCCCCAACGTCCGCATCGATACCGCGGTCGGCGATGATCTCGACGTCGCGATCGGCGAGCAGGAGATAGATCAGGACGCCGTTGTTGTGCGCGGTGTCCCAGATCCGCAAATGCGAGAACACGTCCAGCGCGCGCGCGCGTGCCGGCTGGTCGCGGAACAGCGCCGCGCCGTCGAGCGCGCCCTCGACGACGAAGCGGACCTGGCCGGCATGGGTGGCTTCACAGCGTTTGATCGCCTGCTCGATGCGGTCGAGCACGGCTGGTGTGAACACCTGCTTGGCGCGCCAATGGTGCTGGAAGAGATGCCGGGTGATACGCCCTATGCTCATGACTACCAGCTCCCCGAGGCGCCGCCGCCGCCAAAGCTGCCGCCCCCGCCGCTGAAGCTGCCGCTGTCGCTCGACGAGGAGCCGCTGCTCCAGCCGCCGCCCGAACCGCTCGACCAGGAGCCGCCGCGCGACGAGCCCGTGCCTGGCCCCGTCGCCATCGGAAAGAGATCGGCGATGAAAGCGAGGATGAAGGCGATGACGCCGACGGCCAGCGCGATGCCGGCGGAGCCGACCATGAACCAGGCGAGCGCCGCGAGCACGCCACCGGTCGCGACCGAGCCGAGCAATCGCCCGAGCATCGTGCGCAGGATTCCTCCGACGAACAACGAAGCGAACAAAGCGAAGGGAATGACAGGTCCGAAATCGTTCAGATCGCTGCTGAAGTTCGTACTGCGCGCGGGCGCCGGCAACGGCTCACCGTCGATCGCGCGAATCATGCGATCGACGCCGTCAGAGATGCCGCCGGCGAAGTCGCCCGTCCTGAACTTCGGCGTGATGACCTCGTCGATGATCCGCCGCGAGTTGACGTCGGTTAGCGCGCCTTCGAGGCCGTAGCCGACCTCGATGCGCAAATGGCGGTCGTTCTTGGCGATCAGCAGGATCGCGCCGTCGTCGACCTTCTTCCGTCCGATCTTCCAGGCGTCCGCAACGCGGATCGAATACTGCTCGATCGTCTCCGGCTGTGTCGTCGGCACGATCAGGACAGCAATCTGGCTACCCTTCTTCGCCTCGAAATCCCTGAGCTTCTGGTCGAGCGAAGCGATGGCGCCGCTCGACAACGTACCGGTCTGGTCGACGACGCGCCCCGTGAGCTGCGGCACGGCGACGTCGGCTGCGGCGGCGAAGGTAAAGGTGAGGAACAGCGCAAGCAGAAGGATGCCCCGCGACAAGAAGACGGAACAAGCGCGCAACAATCTCGCTGTCATCGCCCGGCTCGACCGGGCGATCCAGTATTCCAGAGACGCCGGCAGGATACGGAGAAGCCGCGGCGTACTGCATTCCCCGCTTTCGCGGGGAATGACGCCGGTGGGTGGGATAACGCGCATCCGCAAAATCGAACGCGTTTACTTCGACGGCGCCGGTGCCGGATTGAAATCCACCTTCGGCGCAGTCGAGATCTCCTTCTCGTTGTCGACCGAGAAGTTCGGCTTCTCCTTGTAGCCGAACGCCATCGCCGTGAAGTTGGTCGGGAACGAGCGGATGGTGACGTTGTAGTCCTGCACCGCCTTGATGTAACGGTTGCGCGCCACCGTGATGCGGTTCTCGGTACCTTCGAGCTGCGACATCAGGTCCTTGAACAGGGCGTCCGATTTGAGCTGCGGGTAATTCTCGGTGACGACCAGCAGCCGAGACAGCGCGCTGGAGAGCTCACCCTGAGCAGCCTGGAATTTCTGGAAGGCTGCAGGATCGTTGAGCACCTCGGGCGTCGCCTGGATGCTGCCGACCTTGGCGCGCGCATTGGTGACCCCGAGCAGCACGTCCTTCTCCTGCTGGGCAAAGCCCTTCACCGAGTTGACGAGATTGGGCACGAGATCGGCGCGGCGCTGGTACTGATTCACGACCTCCGACCAGTTGGCCTTGATCTGCTCATCCTGGCTCTGGATCGCGTTGTAGCCGCAATTGGTCAGGCTGAGCGAGGCCAGCGCCGCCAGCACTGTCAGAATCTTGCGCATCAAATTTCTCCCGGTGGAATCCAGGCAAGCTATCAGATAGAGCACGCGGGACGCCAGACGTCTTGCACCCATGGCGCGAAAAGCAGCCGACTGACGCAAGCCTCTTGCCTATCACCGGGCGACATAGTCAACTTGGAGCAACAAGACGAAAAGCGCCAGGGGAACGCCATGTCCTCGTTCGAGACCATCCTCGTGGAGCGGCCGGAGCCGGCGATTACCCGGATCGTGATGAACCGGCCCGAGGCGCGTAACGCGCAGAACCTGCAAATGACCTACGACCTCAACGCCGCCTTCGATGCGGCGGTGCAGGACGATGCGGTCAAGGTGATCATCCTCGCCGGCAATGGTCCGCACTTCTCCTCCGGTCATGACCTGCGCCCGGGTGGCAGGAATGCCGCAGGCGTCGATTTTCCGCCGATCGGAAATTGGGGCGGCTTCGCTGAAGCTGGCGCCCATGGCCGCTTCGCGCGCGAGCAGGAAATCTATCTCCAGATCACCCGGCGCTGGCGCAACCTTGCCAAGCCGACCATCGCCGAGGTGCACGGCAAATGCATCGCCGGCGGCCTGATGCTGGCCTGGGCCTGCGACCTCATTGTCGCCAGCGACGATGCCCAGTTCTGCGACCCTGTCGTCACCATGGGCGTCTGTGGTGTCGAATGGTTCGTGCATCCCTGGGAGCTCGGTCCACGCAAGGCCAAGGAATTCTTGTTCACGGCCGACAGCTGGAGCGCGCAGGAGGCGCATCAGCTCGGCATGGTCAACCGGGTCGTGCCGCGCGCGGAATTGTCGACCGCCGTGCTGGCCTTAGCGCGCAGCATCGCCACAAGACCGTCATTCGCGCTAAAGCTGACCAAGGAGGCCGTCAACCGCTCGATCGATGTGATGGGTCAGCCGGCCGCGATCGACCAGGCCTTCGCGCTGCATCAGCTCTGCCACGCTCACAATCTTCAGGAGTTCGGCATGGTGGTCGATCCATCCGGCCTGCATCCCTCGGTGCGCAAGCCACCGGCGGCCGCGGAGTAGAGACGATGGATCTCAATCTCAGTGATGAACAAAAGCTGCTGCGCGAGAGCGCAGAGCGCTTCGTGACCGAAAGCTATGATGCCGACCATCGCCGCAAGATGGCGAACGATCCGCTCGGCTTCAGCCCGGTGGTCTGGAAGCAGTTTGCCGAGCTCGGCTGGCTGGCGCTGCCGATCGCGGAAGAGTTTGGCGGGCTCGGCGGCGGCGCGGTCGAGATCGGCATCTTGATGGAGGCCTTCGGCCGCGGGCTGGTGTCCGAGCCTTATGTCGCGACCGTCGTGCTGGGCGCTGCACTGATCGACAGATGCGGCAGCACCGCGCAGAAGCGGGCGCGGCTACCGAAGATCGCGGACGGATCGTTGAAGCTCGCCCTTGCGCATTCCGAACGCGCGGCGCGGTTCGATCTCGCCAGGGTCACGACTATCGCGAACAAGACCGCGCAGGGCTGGCGCCTTGCCGGCAGCAAGATCGCGGTGCTCGACGGCCATGCCGCCGACGAGATGATCGTGTCCGCGCATATCCATGATCATCGCGGTCCATCGAGACGGATCGGCCTGTTTGTGGTGCCGGCGCGGACGCCGAGCCTCGCGATCGCAGACTATCCGCGCCTCGGCGGCGGGCGCGCCTGCAACATCGCGCTGTCCGATCTGCATCTGCCGGAGGATGCCCTGCTCGGCGACGGCGACGGCGCGCTGCCCGCGATCGAATGGGCGGTTGACCGCGCCATGGCCGCACTCGGCGCGGAGGCCGTCGGCATCATGCAGACGCTGCTGGAAACGACGCTGGAGTACACCAAGATCCGCAAGCAGTTCGGCCGGCCGCTGTCCGCCAACCAGGTGATCCGCCATCGCCTCGCCGACATGGCGATGCAGGTCGACGAGGCACGTTCGATGGCTCTGCGCGCCGCGCTGAAGGTCGATGCAGCGCCGGTCGAGCGCGCGCGGGCCGCCTCGGGAGCAAAGGCGAAGATCGGCAAATGCGCGCGCTTCGTCGGCGAGCAATCGATCCAGCTTCACGGCGGCATGGGCGTCACCGAGGAGCTCGAGGTCGGCGCCTATTTCAAGCGGCTCATCGCCTTCGACACGCTGTTTGGCGGCAGCGCGCATCACTACCGCAGGCACGCCATGCTCGGCAGACGACAAGTCGACGGGCTGGTCGACGACTGAAATGCCTTTTGCTGCAACCCTACTCCTCTGTTCCTTGCCAATCCCAATCTTGGCCGCTGCATATTGGCATTGGAAGGTCTATGGTTTGTACAGGCGGCTTGGAGATCGGGTGAAAGACCTCGGCTACTACTGGTTCTCAACCCAGTTTCAAGCGCCGGGTCTGGCGACGCAGCTCTATCGTTGTGAGGATTTTGCGAGATTCCTGTCGAAGGAATCGTTGACGGAGATAGAAGCGGTCCGGAGAGACACGAGGCCCGCCATCGTCGCAACCGTACTTTGGGTGGCGATGGCCGTCGCTCTGTTCTTCATTTCGGCCTGGCGTCCGATAAACTAGGGAACGCGCATCATGGACCTGTCGTTCAATGCTGAAGAGCGCGCCTTCCAGGACGAGGTGCGCGGCTTCATTGCGAAAAATCTCAGCGACGAGATGAAGCGCGCGACCGCGCTGACGCCGTCGGTTTTCTCCGATCCCGATATCGGCATGGCCTGGCAGCGCGCACTGCACCGCCAAGGCTGGGGCGCACCGGGCTGGCCGGTGGAGCATGGCGGGCCGGACTGGACGCCGGCGCAGCGCTGGATTTTCGAGACGGAATGCGCGCGCGCCGGCGTGCCCAACGTCAACGTGATGGGCGTGAAGATGGTCGGGCCCGTCATCATCGGCTTCGGCAGCGACGCGCAGAAGAACTTCTATCTTCCGCGCATCCTCTCCGGCGAGGACTATTGGTGCCAGGGCTATTCCGAGCCAGGCTCCGGCTCCGATCTCTCGTCACTGAAAACGCGCGCGGTACGCGACGGCGACGACTACATCATCAACGGCACGAAGATCTGGACCACGCATGCGCACCATGCCAACCGCATGTTTGCGCTGGTCCGCACCAGCGACGGGCCGCGGCAACAGGACGGCATCAGCTTCATCCTGATCGACATGAAGACGCCAGGCATCACCACGCGCCCGATTCTCACCATCGGCGGCGACCACGAGGTCAACCAGGTGTTCTTCGACGACGTGCGGGTGGCCGTCGCCAACCGCGTCGGCGAGGAAGGCAAGGGCTGGACCTACGGCAAATATCTGCTCGAGTTCGAGCGCGGCTCCGGCATTGCCTCGGCGAAGCTGCGCGAGGGGCTCAAGGCGATCGCGGAGCTCGCGGAGTCCGATCTCACGGGGCGTGCGATCGACAGCCCCGACATCGCCATGCGCATCTCCGAGGTCGAGGTCGACATCGATGCGCTCGAGATGACGGAGCTGCGCGTGCTGTCCGCGCTCCAGACCGGGCAAAACCCCGGCGCGGTGTCGTCAATCCTGAAGCTGCGCAACAGCGAAATCCGGCAGGCCGTGACCCGGCTGGGCGCCGACGTCATCGGCCACGATGCCCTCGCCGTCGAGCCGATGCGCCCGCTCTACAAGCTCAACCACACGCCCGCGACGCCCGAGGACATGCTGACCGTCGTGCCGGAATATCTCAACGGCCGCGCCTACACGATCTTCGGCGGCACCTCGGAGATCCAGCGCGACATCATCGCGAAGATGATGCTGGGGATTTGAGGGCGTGCTGGCCCACATACTCCGCCGTCGTCCGGGCGGAGGCCGGGACGACGAGCTGACTTTGGGGTGGCGGCGGAGTGCTAACCAGCCTTCGCGTCCCTGATCGCCTGCCAGATCTTCTGCGGCGTGAGCGGGGTGTTGAGCTGGGCGATACCGAGCTCGGCGAGCGCGTCCATCACGCCGTTGGTGACGCAGGGCGGGCCGCCGATCGCGCCGGATTCGCCGCAGCCCTTGGCGCCGAGCGGATTGGTGCGGCAGGGCGCGGAATCATCGAGCGTCACCACGATCGGCGGAACGTCGTCGGCACGCGGGATGCAGTAGTCCTGGTAGCTCGCGGTGAGAAGCTGGCCGTCCGGATCATAGGACACGCCTTCATACAGCGCCTGGCCGATGCCCTGCGCGACACCGCCGTGGATCTGGCCCGAGACCAGCATCGGGTTCACGGCGACGCCGACGTCGTCGACCGTGGTGTAGCGCACGACGCGGGAGACGCCGGTCTCGGGATCGATCTCGACCTCGCAGATATGCGTGCCGTTCGGCCAGCTCGGACCATCGACCTCGCCTTCGGAATCGACGCTGAGCTTGGCACCGCCTTCTTTCTCGGCGAGCTCGAACAGGCTGATGCGGCGGTCGGTGCCGACGACGGTGAGCATGCCGCCCTGATATTCGATGTCCTCGACCGAGGTCTCCAGCACATTCGCCGCCTTCTCGCGCGCCTTCTGGATCAGGTCGTTGGAGGAGACCGCGACCGCGGTGCCGCCGACGAACAGCGAGCGCGAGCCGACGCTGCCAAAGCCCGTCGCCAGATCAGTGTCGCCCTGGACGACGTCGATCTTGTCCATGGGAATGCCGAGCGTGCCGGAGATCATCTGGGTGTAGGTGGTCTGAAGCCCCTGCCCCATCGCCATGGTGCCGGAGTGCAGGATGACCCGGCCCTGCGAGGTCGCATGCAGGCTGACCTTTTCGGTGTGCGCGCGGCCGCCGGTCCATTCGATGTAGGAGGTGAGCCCGCGACCGTAGAGCAGGCCCTTCTTCTTCGCCGCCTTTTTGCGTGCGGCAAAGCCGTCCCAGTCGGCGAGCTTGGTGGCGCGGTCGAGCATGTGTGCGAAAGCGCCGGAATCGTAGACCTGGCCGGCCGCGTTCGTGTAGGGCAGCTGCGCCGGCTTGATGTAGTTCGCTTTGCGGATCGCGCGCGGATCCATGCCGATCTTTCGCGCGGCGGCGTCGAACAGACGCTCGACGATGAACACGGCCTCGGGACGGCCCGCGCCGCGATAGGCGCCGACCGGTGCGGTGTGGGTCATCACCGTCTTCACCTCGAAATGCACCAACGGCAGGTCATAGACGCCGGTCTGCACGAACGGCCCGAGCACCAGCGGAATGATATTGCCCGTGCCCGAGGAATAGGCGCCGGTGCAGCCGATCGACCTGACGCGATAGGCGAGCACGCGCCCCTTCTCGTCCAGCGCGAAGGAGGCGGTCGAGGTGAGATCGCGGCCGTGGGTGCCGCTGACAAACTCGTCGGTGCGGTCGCCGCGCCAGCGGATCTTCTTGTTCAGCTTGGTCGCGGCGTAGGCGACGATGCCGTCCTCCGGATAAAGGCTGGTCTTCTGGCCAAAACCGCCGCCGATGTCGCCGACCAGCACGCGGACACTGTCCTTGGGACGCTTGAGGATCGCTTCTGCCAGAAGATCACGGGTCGAGGCCGGCGTCTGCGACTGCACGTGCAGAAGGAGGCGGCCGGACTTCTTGTCGATCTCGGCAATGGTCGAGCGCGGCTCCATGGCGGAGGGCACGAGGCGCTGGCTGACGATGTCGAGCTCGACCGTATGTGCGGCCTTGGCGAAGGCTTCATCGACCTTGGCGGCATCGCCATAGCTCATGGCGCCGACGATGTTGTCGGGCGCCTCGGGCCACACCACAGGCGCGCCGGGCTTCACGGCCTCGACAGGGTCGACCACCGCGGGCTGTATGTCGTACTCGACGACGATCGCCTCCGCCGCGCTCTGCGCAGCGACGCGCGAGGAGGCCACCACCGCCGCCACCGCCTCACCGGCGTAGCGCACGACCTCATGGGCGAGCAGGCGGCGCGGCGGCACCGTCATCGGCTTGCCGTCGGGGCGCTTGAATATGTTGAGGGTCGGGATGCTGCCGATGTCGTCCTTGACGAGGTCGGCGCCGGTATAGATGGCCGTGACGCCGGGCATCGCGGCGGCCGCGCTGGTGTCGATCGAGACGATCTTCGCGTGGGCATGCGGTGAGCGCAGTACATGCAGCCACAGCGCGCCGTCCTCCGGCTTGTCGTCGATGAACTGCCCCTTCCCGGTGAGCAGCCGCTGGTCTTCCAAACGCTTGACGGGCTGCCCCGCTCCGAAACGCAAACTGCCGGGAAGAATGTTCATTCCAAAGGTCCCTTGGATCTTATCGAAACTGCGGGGGCCTTTTAGCGGATCGATCCGGGGCAGGCCAGCCGCGGTTTTGGGCGGGATATCCCCAATTTCGTCATGTCGCCCCGCGTTTGCCATGCCGGGGCGATGCGCGGCATCGAGCCCGGAATCCATCAGAATCTGCCGCTAAATGGATTCCGGGCTCGCGCTTCGCGCGCCCCGGAATGACGACTACGCCAGCTCCCGCAGCGCCCCTTCCACAACCTTGCGCTGCTCGGCGTCAAGCGCGGCCTGCGGCGGAATGGGGTCGCCGACGTCATAGCCCTGGATCGCAAGCCCTGCCTTGATGCAGGCGGCGAGGTTGAAGCGGGCGAAGGCTTCGTTGATCCGCCACAGCCTTCGCTGCAGCGCCATGGCCTCGTCCCAGCGGCCCTTCTTGCAGAGGTCGTAGAGCGCGACGCTCTGGCGCGGGATGATGCAGGCCGGCCCTGCCATCCAGCCGAGGCCACCGATCAGCATCACGGCCGCCGGAATGTGCGCCGAGGCCGAGAACACGCGCAAGGCATCGCCGCAGCGGTTCATGATCGAGAGCAGCCGTCCGGTGTTGGTCGAGGCATCCTTGATGTAGCCGATGCGCGGATGCTCGGCGAGACGCGCGATGACGTCGAGCGTCAGATCGGAACGCTGGAATTGCGGATTGGTGTAGATGACCACGGGAATATCGACGGCATCAGCGATGCTGCGGAAGTAGGATTCGACCTGGGCGTCGGAGAGTGGAAAATAAGCCTCCAGGATCGCCAGAATGCCGTCGGCACCGAACTTCTGATAGGCCTTCGCCTGCGCGACCGCATCCGCGATCGAGGTCGAGGCAACGCCGGCCACCACGGGCACGCGGCCCTTCGCGGCCTCGATCGTGGTTTGCACAACCGTCGCGCGCTGCGCGGCATTGAGATAGGCGAACTCGCCGGTCGAGCCCAGCGGCGTCAGCCCGTGCACGCCGGCGCCGATCAGATCGTCGCAGAGCCTGCCGAGCACGTTCGTGCGCACCGCACCGTCGGCATCGACGGGCGAAACGAGATAGGGGAAGACGCCGTGAAAGTCGGGCATGTCGGAGAGTATCCCGGGAAATCAGTTGCGCTCTCCGGGTATTAGCAATGCCCGAGCCTTCGATCAAACCTTGATCAGCCGCACCCGCGTACCCCAGGGATCGACGGCCTCCACGCCATTCGCAAGCGCCGTGACCTGCGCACCGCCCTTGCGCAGGCGCTCCTCCTGCGCAGCGAGCAGCTCCTGCTTCTCCGTCACCAGCGAGAACCAGGCGAGGCCCGTCGTGCTGTCGTCGCGACGGCCGGCGCCCTGGCTCTGCCAGACGTTCATGCCGAGATGGTGGTGATAGCGGCCCGACGACAGGAACGAAGCGCCGTTGCGGCGGCGGGTCGGGTCGAGCCCAACCGTGCCGTGATAGAAGCTCTCGGCCTGCGCGAGATCGCCGACGCGCAAATGCATGTGGCCGATGCGCAGGCCATCCGGCGCCTTCGGATAGTCGCTGACGCGCGGATTGGTCAGCGACAGGAGATCAGGGATGTTGAGCTCGTCGGTCGCCATCTTCACGCTGCCCTCGCTCCACTGCCATTGCGAGGGATCGCGGTCCGCATAGACCTCGATGCCGTTGCCTTCGGGATCGTCGAGATAGACGGACTCGCTGACGAGATGATCGGCAAAGCCCGACAGCTGCACACGATGCGAGGCGGCATGCACTAGCCAGCGCGCCAGATCCTTGCGCGTCGGCATCAGGAAGGCGGTGTGGTAGAGACCCGCCGCATTGCGCGGCTCGGTCGCGGCCTCGGGACGGGCCTCCAGCACCAGCAGCGCGATCCCGCCCGTGCCGAGCTTCGCCGATGTCGCCGAGCGCTCCATCACGGTGAGCCCGAGCACGTCGCGGTAATAATCCGCGACCACATCGAGATTCTTCACCCGCAGTGTCACCATGCCCACGCGCATCGGCGTGCGGCTGGCATAGGTCGGCTCGCCGCCTTGCGGAGTGCCCTCGGCCCGCGCCGCGGCCGCAGCGGCGGCTGCAAGCGAGGTTGCGCCGGCGAGTTGCAGCAGGGTTCGGCGGGTGAGATCGATGGTCATGGGTCTGGGCTCGCCATAAACTTGGGGCCGTAAGGCGCAATGCTGGGCGGATTGCTACACGGTCCCGTGAGCGGGTCCCAATCACAACTGCGTCGGCCGGGACAATACGGTGGGCGGTCACGGAAGTCCTGGCCATCCGGCCAGTTTCCAGATCGGCCGCGACATCCCAGATTGGGGACAACAGACAGGAGTCGTCCATGACCGACCTCGCCCCCCTTTCCGCGCTATCGTCCGCGCTCGCGGATGTCGTGGCGCGCACCGCGCCTTCCCTCGTCGCCGTGCATTCGCATCGTTCTCGCGCGTCCGGCTTCGTCTGGAAACCCGGCCTCATCATTACCGCCGATGAGGCACTCGCCGACGAGGGCGAGGTCGAAATCAGGCTGGCCGACGGCAACGCGGTGGCCGCGACCATCGTCGGCCGCGACCATACGACCGATATCGCGCTACTTCGCGCCAATACCGACATCGCACCGGTCAAGCTCGCCGCCACCGTCCCGGCGCTCGGCGCGCTCTCGATCGTGGTCGCGACCGACCGCGGTGCGCCTTCGGCGGGTCTCGGCGTGGTGTCGGCCGCAGGCCAGAGCTGGCGCAGCCTGCGCGGCGGCGACATCGACGCGCGGATCGAGCTCGATGTTCGCCTGCGCCCCGGCCAGGAAGGCGGGCTTGCGCTCAATGCGGCCGGCGAGGCGTTCGGCATGGCCGTGCTCGGCCCGCGACGCGTGCTGGTGATCCCGACCGCGACGATCGAGCGCGTCGCCGCGCAACTCGAGACGCGCGGCCGCATCGCCCGCGGCTATCTCGGCCTGGGGCTCCAGCCGGTGCGGCTCGACGACGGCATCGGCGCGATGGTGATGAATGTCGACAAGGCCGGGCCTTCCGCGGCAGCCGGCATTCGCCAGGGCGACGTGATCGTGGCCGTCAACGACCAGAAGCTGTCCAGCGTGCGTGCACTGTCGCGGACGCTGGGGCCGGCGAGCGTCGGTTCGGTGGTCGATGTCGCGGTGCGCCGCGGCGGCGAGCCGGTCAGCTTCAAGGTCACGATCGGCGAGAGGCCCGAGGCGTGAGCGAGGACATCGCCCCCGAGATCGTGCTCGCGCTTGAGATCGACGATCCCGCCCTCGCCGATCGCATCGCCGCACTGCTCGGCGGCGTCGCGGGGCTGCGGCTCGCCGCCCCCGGAGAGCAGGCCACCGCGACCGTCGTCGCGCAAGCCGCGCGCGGCCTGGCCGGCGACTTCGCGCTGACGCAGCGCGAGCTCGACGTGCTCGCGCTGATGGCCGAGGGCGCTTCCAACAAGATGATCGCGCGTCAGCTCGGGATCTCCGTTCACACGGTGAAATTCCATGTCGGCTCGCTGCTCGACAAGCTCGACGCCACCGGCCGCACCGACGCCGTCGCGCATGCGGCGCGCCGCGGCGTGATCAATTTGTAGGCCCATCCGGAGCTATTGCGGCGAGAGCGCAGGAAATCGAAGCTCGATCGTCAGCCCGGGTGCGTTGTCGCGCAGCGCGATCTCTGCGCTGTGCAGGCGCGTGATCGCGGCAACGAGGCTCAGGCCGAGGCCGTTGCCCGGCGTGTAGCGGCTCTGCTCGAGCCGGTAGAAGCGTTTGAACACGTGATCGCGCTGCTCCACGGGAATGCCGGGTCCGTCATCGGTGATCGCAATCACCGCGCCGCCATCGGCGCGCTGGCAGGTCACGGTCACCTGCCCGCCCGCGCGGCCATGCTTGATCGCGTTGTCGACGAGATTGGCGATAGCGTCGAACAGGAGGTCGCGATCGCCGGTCACCGGCACCTCGCGCTCTCCGTTCAGGCTCAGACGGGTCGCGACCTGTTCGGCTGCAGCGTCGTAGAGCTCGACGACCTCGCCGGCGATCTCGGCGAGGTTGAGCGCGCGAAAGGCGCTGCGGCGGGCGCGGGTCTCGATCTCGGATATACGCGTGATCGAGGCGAACATGCCGAGCACGGCATCGAGATCGGCGATGGTGTGACCGATCAGCGTCGCGTCGGCCTCGCTGTTGCGCGGGGTGTGATAGGCCTTTTCCAGCCGGCCGCGCATGCGCGTGAGCGGCGTGCGCAGATCGTGGGCGACGTTGTCGCTGACCTGCTTGACCTCACCCATCAGCGTCTCGATGCGATCGAGCATCAGGTTGAGGTTTTCCGCAACGCGGTCCCATTCGTCATGACTGCCGCGCAGGGGGATGCGCCGGTCGAGGCCGGCGAGCATGATGGCACGGCTCGTCGCATTGATCTCCTCGATCCGCCCGACGGTACGCCGCGTCACCAGCACGGCGGCGAGCCCGGCCAGCGCCAGGAGCAGCACGGCGACCGCCACCATCGCGAGCTCGATCATCCTCGTGAAGCCGTCGTGATCGCCGACGTCGCCGAGCCTGCTCCGCACATAGCCAAGCGTCCCGAAATAGACATAGGCCATGATCGCCGCGACGATCAGTCCGAACGCGGCGATCGCGATCAGCGCCAGTCTGAACGTCGAAGAGCGTAACGTGTTAGCCAGGAGCACGGAGGCAATATCCGATGCCGCGGATGGTGTGGATCAGCGGATAGGCCTGGCTGTCGTCGACCTTGCGGCGGACGCGGCCGACATAGACGTCGATGATGTTGGTGGAAGGATCGAAGTGGAGGTCCCAGACATGCTGCAGCAGCATCGCGCGGGAGACGACGCGGCCCTCGTTGCGGACAAGATATTCGAGCAGCTGGAACTCGCGCGGCAGTAGCGGGATCTTGCGGCCGCGTCGGCTGGCGCTGCGCGCGATCAGATCGATGGCGAGGTCGCCGACCCGCAAGATCGTTTCCTTGGCGATGGTCTCGCTGCGGCGGCCGAGCGCCTCGAGCCTCGCCAGCAGTTCGACGAAGGAGAAAGGCTTGACCAGATAGTCGTCGCCGCCGGCACGCAGGCCCCGCACGCGGTCGTCGACCTCGCCGAGCGCGGAGATGATCAGGAAGGGTGCGGCAATGCCGTCGTCGCGCAATTGCCGCATCACGGCGATGCCGTCGATGTCGGGCAGCATGCGGTCGATGGTGATCACGGCATAGTCGCGCGCGACGCCGTGGCTCAGGGCCTCGCGCCCGGTCGCCGCAAGATCGACCTCATAGCCCGAGGTCGTCAGCTCCTCGGCGAGCTGGCCTGCGGTTTCCGGGTCGTCCTCGACGACCAGGATGCGACGGTGACCTCCGGTCATGACGAACTCCGCGCGACGGTCGCCACCAGACTATCCCGTTCCGGGGCTGAGCGGAACCGCCCGGTGGCGATCGCGACAATGGTGCGGTACGGCAATGCTAGTACCAATTGTATCCGCACACATTGACCCATTGCCAGCCATAGGCCGTCCAGCTCCTTTGCCAGCAGCCGTCGTCGTAATAGTTGGCGTAGACGAAGGGCGCGCCGAAGAAGGCGAACCGGTGGAAGCGATGATGCCGGAAGAAGAAGGCGTGGCGGCCAACGAAGGGCCGACCGCGCCAGCCCGCGCCCGCAAACCGCGGCCCGAAGGCGGCACGGGTCGCGAAAGGTGCACCGGCAAAGCGCGGCCCGATCATGGCGTGGGCAGCCATCGGCGAACCTGCGAAGCGCGGCGCAAAGGCCGCACGCGCCATCGGCGCGCCGCCGAAGCGGGCGCCACCGAAATGAGCTCCACCCATGCCGCCGACATGCATGCCGCCACCCATACCGCCGACATGCATACCGCCACCGCCGAAATGCCCGCCTCCGAACCCGCCATGGCCGCCGCCGCCAAAGCCGCCTCCGCCAAAGCCGCCTCCGCCATGTCCGCCACCGCCGCCACCACCGCGCGCGAGAACGGGCGACGCGACCGCCAGCGTCGCAGCAAGTGCCGCTGCGACGAGCCCTGTGAGAAGCCTGTTGTTCATCGGATAATCCTCCTTACGGTGCAGCGGTCGTCTCGCTGCACGAGGGGGATCAGGAGAAGCGAATGCGCTGTCCCCATCAACTTACAAATGCGCCAGATTCTGACGCCAAAGTCAGGAACGCGCGCTCCCTCACACCCTCTCCCCGTTCTTACGGGGAGAGGGTGGGGTGAGGGGCTGCTTCCGCAATCGCGATTTTGAATTGGAGGCAGAATACTCTCGCGACACGCAATCGTGTACGAGTCGGAGAGATTATTGATGTGGCTCGAGGACTGCCTTGCCCCTCACCCGGATCGCTGAAGCGATCCGACCTCTCCCCGCTGAAGCGCGGGGAGAGGTTGAAGATCGCCTCACGCCGGCTTGCCGCGTCCGCTCTTCTCGGCCGCACGGCGCAGTGCCTCGGCGAGCGCGCCGCCACCGGAGGATTCCTGCTTGCGCGGCGCCGACGAGGTCATGCGGCCAGTGTTGCGCGAATTGTCGCGCTGCATGCCCGGGGCATCCTTCTTCGCGCCGACCTCGTCGTCAAGACGCAGGGTCAGCGAGATGCGCTTGCGCGCAACCTCGAAATCCAGAACCTTCACCTTGACGATGTCGCCGGGCTTCACCACCTCGCGCGGGTCCTTGATGAAGGTCTTTGACATGGCCGAGATGTGCACGAGGCCGTCCTGGTGCACGCCAATGTCGACAAAGGCGCCGAAGGCGGCGACGTTGGTCACCGTGCCCTCGAGGATCATGCCCTTCTGGAGATCCTTGATCTCCTCGACGCCTTCCTTGAACACCGCCGCCTTGAACGCCGGGCGCGGGTCGCGGCCCGGCTTTTCCAGTTCGCGCAGGATGTCGGTGACGGTCGGCAGACCGAAGGTCTCGTCGACATAATCCTTCGGCTTCAGCGTACGCATGACATCGCTGTTGCCGATCAGCGCCTTGATATCGCTCTTGGTCGCCGCGAGGATCCGCCGCACCACCGGATAGGCCTCCGGATGCACGCCGGACGCATCGAGCGGGTCCTCGCCGCCGAGGACGCGCAGGAAGCCCGCACACTGCTCGAACGCCTTCGGCCCGAGCCGCGGCACCTCCTTCAGCGCCTTGCGCGACTTGAACGGGCCGTTGGCGTCGCGATGCTGCACGATGCTCTGTGCCAGCCCGGCGCCCACGCCCGACACCCGCGCGAGCAACGGCGCCGAGGCGGTATTGACGTCGACGCCGACCGCGTTCACGCAGTCTTCGACCACGGCATCGAGCGACTTGGCGAGCTTGGCCTGGCCGAGATCGTGCTGGTACTGCCCGACGCCGATCGCCTTGGGCTCGATCTTGACGAGCTCGGCGAGCGGATCCTGCAGGCGGCGGGCGATCGAGACCGCACCGCGCAGGGTGACGTCCAGCCCGGGCAGCTCCTGCGAGGCAAAGGCGGAGGCCGAATAGACCGACGCGCCGGCTTCCGACACCACGATCTTGGTCATCTTCAGCTCGGCAAGGCCCTTCACCAGATCGGTCGCGAGCTTGTCGGTCTCGCGCGAGGCGGTGCCGTTGCCGATCGCGATCAGCTCGACGCGATGCTTCAGCGCGAGCCTGCCGAGGATCGCGAGCGACTCGTTCCATTGCCGCTGCGGCTCGTGCGGATAGATCGCGGTGGTATCGACCACCTTGCCGGTCGCGTCGATGACGGCGACTTTCACGCCGGTGCGGTAGCCGGGATCGAGCCCCATGGTGACGCGGGTGCCGGCCGGCGCGGCCAGCAGGAGGTCGCGCAGGTTCGAGGCGAACACGCGCACGGCCTCGGTCTCGGCCGCGTTCCACAGCCGCATGCGCAGATCGATGTTGAGATGCACCTGGATCTTTGTCCGCCAGGCCCAGCGCACGGTGTCGATCAGCCAGCGGTCGCCCGCGCGCTTGAGGTCGGCAATGCCGAACCGCTTCATGATCTTCAGTTCATAGGCGCTCGGCACGCCCGGCGGCGGCGCTTCGGCTTCGGCCTGAATCTGGAGATCGAGAATCTCCTCCTTCTCGCCGCGGAACATCGCGAGGATGCGGTGCGACGGCAGTTTCGTCAGCGGCTCGGAGAACTCGAAATAATCGGCGAACTTTTCGCCCTCGGTCTTCTTGCCCTCGCGCACCTTGGAGGCCATGCGCGCGTTGGTCCACATCTCCTCGCGCAAGCTTCCGATCAGGTCGGCGTCCTCGTCGAAGCGTTCGACAAGGATGGCGCGGGCGCCGTCGAGCGCAGCGGCGGCATCGGCGACGCCCTTCTCGGCGTTGACGAACGCTTCTGCCACGACCTTCGGATCGTTGCCGGGCTCGGCCATCAATTGATTGGCGAGCGGCTCGAGGCCGGCTTCCTTGGCGATCTCGGCCTTGGTGCGGCGCTTCGGCTTGAACGGCAGATAGATGTCTTCCAGGCGCGCCTTGCTGTCGGCGGCGAGGATCGTGGCTTCGAGTGCGGCATCGAGCTTGCCCTGCTCGCGGACCGATTCGAGGATGGCCTTGCGGCGGTCTTCGAGCTCGCGCAGGTAGACGAGGCGTTCTTCCAGCGTGCGCAGTTGCGTATCATCGAGCGCGCCGGTCGCCTCCTTGCGGTAGCGGGCGATGAAGGGAACCGTGGCGCCGCCGTCGAGCAGCGTCACCGCCGCCTCGACCTGCTCCGCCCGAACCCCAAGCTCCTGCGCAATCTTCTGGTTGATATTTGCCACGCGAGAATCCCTCTTCCAAGCACGCGACCAGAACCGAACCACCGGTCGCGGGACGCCGCTTATGAACCAACCGGGGTTGATTCATCAAGGTGCGGTGCGGAACAGTCGACAGAGCATTTTTTGTTGAACCGATGCGATCTCGCCACATTCGTGCGGGGTGTGACGGCGGGCCGCTGACGATGCGAACACTCTATCCCATTGTCGTCCCGGCGAAAGCCAGGGCGATATCGCGCGCGACCACGTCAAACGGTCATTGCGAGGAGCGCAGCGACGAAGCAATCCAGACTGCCGCGCCATGGTGAAACTCCGTATTGCTTCGCCGCGTTCACAATCATGGCGCCCCCCCTTCATACTGCGCCGCGATCCGGTCCAGACTTTGGGAGCCATCGACCTCTCCATTCGACGCAACCCTGCTCTTCGCGCCGTCTCGGTTGATTCGCGCGGTTCCTTGCGAAAGGAAGGTGGCCACGAGAGGGATTGAATCGCATGACTTTGCCGATGAGCTGGAGTGAATGGGCGCAGCACGATGGCGTGGCGCTGGCGGCGCGCGTCCGCAACGGTGAGCTGACGCCCAAGGAACTGGCGCGCCAGGCCGCGGCCGGCGTTGCCAAGGTCAATCCGGCGCTGTCCGGCGTGGTCGAGCTGTTCGACGACGTCATAGCCGAGCCCGCCAAGGACGGCGCCAATCTGTCCGGGCCGTTCGCCGGCCTGCCCTTCCTGATGAAGGATCTCGGCCCGACCATGAAGGGCCGGCTTCAGGAGATGGGCTCACTTTTGATGCGCGGCAACCGCGCGGCGGCCGATACCTTCCTGACCGGCAAGTTTCGCCAGGCGGGACTCAATCTGATCGGACGGACCACGACGCCGGAGTTCGGCGTGTGCAGCTCGGCGGACAATCCGGCGGTCTATGTGACGCGCAATCCCTGGGACACCGACTACACCACCTGTGGCTCCTCGGCCGGCAGTGCCGCGATGGTCGCGGCCGGCGTGGTGCCGATCGCGCATGCGACCGACGGCGGCGGCTCGATCCGCATTCCCGCCGGCGTCAACGGCAATATCGGGCTGAAGGTCTCGCGCGGCGTGTTCTCGCTCGCGCCGCATCTGTCCGATCTCAGTGGCCTCGTCTCGATCCAGGGCTGCCAGTCGCGCTCCGTACGCGACACCGCCGCCTTCGTCGACCATGCCCGCGGGCCGGCGCCCGGCGAATTCATGCCATTCTGGACCACCGCCCAGCCCTACGGCGAGATGATCAAGCGCGATCCGGGCAAGCTGAGGATCGCGCTATCGCATCATTGGGGCGACTACACCGCAACGCCGCACATCGCCGCCGAGCTGGAGAAAGCCGGCCGCTTCCTCGAAGGCCTCGGCCACCACGTCGACCACGCGCTGCCGGAGCTCGACTTCCGCGCTGCCTTCGACGCGCAGACCACCTGCTACATCAGCAACTTTGCCGTGGTGATCTCCAATATGCTCGCCGCGCGTGGGCTGGAGCGGCCGCCGGAGGATCTGGTCGAGCCCGTCAACATCCGGATCTGGGAAGCCGGGTGGCACACGAGCTTCGCCGAGCGGGCGAAGATGCAGGCGGTGTTCAACACGACGTCGCGCGGTTTCGGCGCGTTCTTCGAGCAATGGGACGTCATCCTGACGCCGGTCACCGCGCTGCCGACGCCGAAGGTCGGCACGAAAGAATATCTCACCATATCCGACAATCCGGACGTCCTCGACTGGTTCGGCAATCTTTGGCACAATTTCGCCTTCACGCCGCTGGCCAATCTCTGTGGCATGCCCGCGATCTCGATGCCGATGGCCACGCACGAGCACGGGCTGCCGCTCGGCATCCAGGCGATCGCCAAGCAGGCCAATGACGGCCTGCTCCTGCAACTCGCTGCGCAGATCGAGCGCGCCATCGACGGCAAGTGGAACGGCGGCAAGAAGCCGAAGGTGCACGTCGGCTGAGGCACGGCGATCGCATCGATCTGCGATCGCGCGATCGGCTTCAGTTCTTCACGGTCGGAATCGTCTCGGGGGGGTGCTGCTGACCCTGCTGATGCATGGCGAGCGCCTTGTCGAGCGCTTCACGCAGCGCCAGCGCCGCGCCCGGACTGCAACGCAGATGCGCGGTCTGCACCACGTCAACCCTGACGGCAGCGCCGATCGGCATCAAGAGATTCGCGGCGAGCTCGATCTGGATTGCACCGTTGTGATGGCCGAAGCACGACGCGCCGTCGAAATAGATGACCGGAGCGCGTTCGGCGCTGGAGGTCGAAATGGTGACGGGCCCCTGGTTGGTGACGGACGTTTCGGGGTCGGCCATGGGTACTCCTGCAGGCAGTGGACAAACGGAGGGCCACCATCGCCGCTTCGCTCGGCCATGTCGAGGCCAAACCGGCCGGCAGCCCTGCCCCGCTAGGGCGCTTTGCGAGGTTTTGCACGATGGGCGCCACTGGTCTAGAACGTCGCCATGTCGACTTCACAGACCATCGGGTTGCCGTTCGAGGAACTTGCCGAGGCCATCAAAGGTCGCCGCTCCGACTACGGCCACATCAGCGGGCTCCAGCTCGACCGATTTGCGCCCGGTGAGGCCTGGTCCAGCCTGCCCTATCGTCCCGTCTTCGTCGGCGACACCGAGACCGGTGTGCTGCATGGCGGGGTCGTCACGGCGATGCTGGACGAGAGCTGCGGCATGGCGGTGCAGCTCGCGCTCGACGGCACGCGCGCGATCGCAACCCTCGATCTGCGCATCGACTACCAGAAGCCGGCGACGCCCGGCCTCGACATCAAGGCGCATTCGGTCTGCTATCGCACCACCCGCTCGATCGCCTTCGTGCGCTCCACGGCCTATCAGGAATCCGAGGACGATCCGGTCGCGACCGCCACCGCCTGCTTCATGATCGGCGCCAACCGCACCAACATGCTCGCCGACCGCAGGGTGGATACGCGCGCCATCCCCACGCTGGAGGCGCCGGACGATCCCGCGGGCCCGTTCGCAAGCAGCCCATTCGCGCGATGCCTCGGCATCCGCGTCAACGACGACGGCACGCTGACGATGCCGTTCTCGCCAAAGATCATCGGCAACCCGATCCTCCCCGCGATCCATGGCGGCATGACCGGCGCCTTCCTCGAGACCACCGCGATCGTCGGCGTGACGCGCGAGCTCGGCATAGCTGCATTGCCCAAGCCGATCGGCCTCACGATCAATTACCTGCGCTCCGGCCGCGCGCTCGACAGCTTTGCCAATGTTTCGATCGTGAAACAGGGCCGGCGCATCGTCGCCTTCGAGGCGCGGGCCTGGCAGGACGATCCCGCCAAGCCTATCGCCACTGCTTTCGGCCATTTCATGCTGCGGCCGACGCCCGGGAACGACGAGGAATAGGTGTATTTTACTTGACGGCCAAGGTTTGACGTCCAAGGCTTGAGGTAGGCTTGAAGGCCAAGGTTTGGGCCACAACGATAGCGCGTTCCCCCGCGAGAGGTATTGGATTGCGGCATCCGATCGACATCGTCGCTATGTTCGCCGCCCTCTGGCTGCTGGCGTCGATGGTGCTCGACGCGGTGACGCCGAAGGAGCTGACGGCGGTCATGATCGGTATCGCGATCGGGCCTGCCATCGTCATTACCGCCGTGTTCTATTATCTGCGCTGTCCGCGCACGGATTTCGCGGTGATGTTCTCCGCGCTATGGCTGATCTCGGACATCGCCATCGGCTTCATCTCGCCGATGCCGCTGCCGCACTTCCTGATCGTGCTCGGCTTCGTGCCGGCGCTGCTGGTCGGCCTCGTCCTGCACTGGCAGCGTTTCCAGCGCCGTCACGAGCGGTTCGCCTGGCCCTCGATCAAGCGGGGCTAGCGCGGCAGCAGGTTGGTCCTGGCTAGATCCAGGACCTCGTCGCCGCGGCCGTTCATCACGGCGCGCAGGACCCAGAGGCTGAAACCCTTGATCTGCTCGGGCGTGATGGTCGGCGGCATCGACAGCTCCTGCTTGGCGGTGACGACGTCGAGCAGCGCCGGCCCATTGTGCGCCAGCATCTCCTTCATCGCGCCGGGGAGCTCGCCGGGGTCCTCCACGCGTTTGGCAAAGATGCCCATCGCCCGCGCCATTGCCGCGAAATCCGGGTTCTCCAGGTCGACATTGGTGTCGACGAAGCCGGCCGCCTTCATCTCCAGCGCGACGAAGCCGAGCACGCCGTTGTTGAAGACGACGACCTTCACCGGCAGCTTCATCTGCGTCAGCGTGATCAGATCGCCCATCAGCATGGTGAAGCCGCCGTCGCCCGACAGCGAGATCACCTGGCGGCCGGGCTGCGCGGCCTGCACGCCGATCGCCTGCGGCATGGCGTTGGCCATCGAGCCGTGCGTGAAGGAGCCGATCAGCCGGCGGCGGCCGTTCATGTTGAGATAGCGCGCGGCCCACACCGTCGGCGTGCCGACGTCGGTAGTGAACACCGCATCATCAGTCGCATGGTCGCTGACGACCTTGGCGAGAAATTGCGGATGGATCGGCTTGCTGCCCGGCGTGCCCTTGGCGAGGGCGTCGAGGCCTTCGCGCGCTTTCTTGTAGTGCGCGATCGCATCGTCGAGATGTCTGCGCTGCGTCTTGGTCTTCAACAACGGCAGCAGCGCCTCGATGGTCAGCCTGACGTCGCCGACAAGGCCGAGATCGAGCTTGCAGCGCCGGCCGAGGTTTTCCGGCCTGATATCGACCTGCGCGACCTGGCAGTCGGTCGGGAAGAACTGCTTGTAGGGAAAATCGGTGCCGAGCATCACGAGGGCATCGCAGGCATGCATGGCCGCGTAACCCGAGGAGTAGCCGATGAAGCCGGTCATGCCGACGTCGTAGGGATTCTCGTACTCAACATGCTCCTTGCCGCCGAGCGCATGTACGATCGGGCTTTTCAGGGTCTCCGCGAGCTGCATCAGCGGCTCATGCGCGCCGGCGCAGCCGCGGCCGCAGAACAGCGTAACGCGCTCGGCGCCGTTCAGGAGGTCTGCGAGCGCCTTCAGTTCACCCGCCTCCGGCACGATCTTCGGCGCGGACAGCGCGAGTGTGCGCGTTGCCGAGAGCGCACGCTTCGGCGGCGCGCGGAAGGCGACGTCACCGGGCATGGCGACGACGGCGACGCCGCGCAAGCCCACCGCCGCGCGGATGGCGTTCTCAAGCACGTAAGGAAGCTGGCTCGCATCCGAGATCAGCTCGCAATAATGACTGCACTCGCGGAAGAGATTTTGCGGGTGGGTCTCCTGGAAATAGCCGCCGCCAATCTCGGCCGACGGAATCTGCGCTGCGATTGCGAGCACAGGAAAGCGGCTGCGATGCGCGTCGAACAATCCGTTGATGAGATGCAGATTGCCAGGCCCGCAGGATCCCGCGCACACCGCGAGGCTTCCGGTCATCGCCGCTTCGCCGGCGGCGGCGAACGCCGCAACCTCCTCGTGCCGGACATGCACCCATTCGATGGTGCCGCGGCGCCGCAGCGCTTCGGTGAGACCGTTCAGGCTGTCGCCGACGATACCGTAGATCCGCTTGACGCCCGCCTGCTCGAGCGTTGCCACGAACAGATCGGCCACATTGTTGATCGCCATATCGGTCTCCTGATCTCGCTGATGCAGCAAGATAGGATACAAAGCGGCTGTGACGGGATCACGGCTGGTTTATTGCCGGCTCAGTCTTACAAAATCGCCCGATCATAGGCAGCGACCGTCGCCTTGGCGCGCGCCACGACGTCGGCGGCGGTCATGCCGGGCTTGTAGAGACTGCTGCCGAGCCCGAATGCCGTCACGCCACCTTTGATATACTCGGCAAAATTCTGGTCGGAGACGCCGCCGACGGCGGCGATCATGACGCCGGCCGGAAGCACGGCGCGGATCGCGGCAATGCCGGATGCGCCGAGCACACTCGCGGGAAAGAATTTCAGGCTCGATGCGCCCGACCGCGCCGCGAGCAGCGCTTCGGTCGGCGAGAACACGCCGGGCATCGTCACCATGCCGTGCTGATGCGCGCGCGCCAGCACCTCCGTGTCGACATTCGGCGAGACCATCAGCTTGCCGCCGACGTCATGGAGGCGGTCGACATTTTCGGGCGTCAACACCGTGCCCGCGCCGATCAGCACACCGGCAGGCGCGAGCTTCACAGCAAGCGCAATGGAGCGGAACGGATCCGGCGAGTTCAGGGGAATTTCGATCGCGGTCATGCCGGCCTCGATCAGCACGCCGACGATGGCCTCGGTCTCCTCGGGCTTCACGCCGCGCAGGATCGCGACCAGCGGTCGCTTCATCGGCGGAAAGGGAACGCTCATCTCAAGATTCCTTCTACTTCGTCCAGATCGCGGCGGCCGCCATCGACAAGCCGCGGCGGACCGCCTCGTCCGCATCGACCGGCGCAACGGACACCGACAGCGCATCGAAAGCCAGGCGATACAGCATCGCAAGCCGTCCCGAGGCAATCAGCGTAATTCCCGTTTTCGGAACAGTGCCGGAGAGACCTGCCGCCAGCTCAACGCCGATCAACGTGCCCGAAAGGGTTTCGCGCGCCGCCGCCGGCGTGCCGCCGAACAGGAGCTGCCGCGACCGCGCGCCGAACAGGAGATTGGCGGCGAAGGCCGGCGCCTCGAACGCGGCCGTCACGGCCGCCTTGAAGCTCGCGACATCCTCGGCGTCATCGGCACCGGCGACCGCGAGCGACAGGATCGTCTCGCGCGAGACCACGCTGAAGAGCTCGCCGCTCATGAAGGTGGAAAAATGCGCGACCGCGCCGTCCTTCACCCGCACCCATTTGGAATGGGTGCCGGGCATGCAGACCAGCGCTTCGCCTACGGCGTCGAGACCAAGCGCGCCGAGCAATTGGGTCTCTTCGCCTCGCATCACGTCCGGCGACTTCGCGTCGCGCTGCGCGATGCCCGGCAGGATCCGGATGTCGCGGGCCTCGCCGGGCACGCGCGCGGCCTGCTTCAAAATCGCAGGCAGCGGCGCCGGCGTGTCGACATAGCCAGCCTCGACCCAGCCTTGCCGCGCACCCGCCATGCCGCAGACGAGAACCGGGAGATGATCGGGCGCCTCGACCGCGGCAAGATGTGATTGCAGCACGGCGGCGAACCCGGACTTGGCCGCCACGAGCATGCCCTCGCTGCTGCGGCGCTCGGCCAGGACCAGACCGGCACGGTCGATCAGCCAGAGCCGGAAGCTGCTGGTGCCCCAGTCCACCGCGACATAGGCGGGCTCGTTCATGTCAATCTATCCTCGTCTCACCGGCAAGACGCCGTCTCGCGACAATGAGACGGCGCCTTGCGGATCTGCGTCGAGATACCGGCTATTGCGCGGGCAAACCAGCCTTTTTTCACTGATTCAAGTCTCCTGTGCGCTGGCACACCGCTTGCTGATACTTCGCCACTGGAGTCCATCAACGCGCAACAAGACGCATCAACATCAGATGAGGAAACACATGGAGATCGGCTATTTCACGATGCCTTCGCATCCGCCGGAGTGCGGCCTGAAGGAAGGGAACGACTGGGACCTCCAGGTCATGCGCTGGCTCGACGAGCTCGGCTACCAGGAGGCCTGGGTCGGCGAGCATCACACCGCGCCCTGGGAACCCAATCCCACGCCGGATCTCCTAATCGCGCAGGCGCTGATGCAGACCAAGAAGCTGCGCATCGGGCCGGGCGGCTTCCTGCTCCCCTATCACCACCCGGCCGAGCTCGCCAACCGCGTCGCGATGCTCGACCACATGTCCGAGGGCCGGCTCAATTTCGGCGTCGCCGCCTCAGGTCTGCCGAGCGACTGGGCCATGTTCAACGTCGACGGCATGAGCGGGCAGAACCGCGACATGACCCGCGAGGCGCTGGAGATCATCCTGAAGCTATGGATGGAGCCGGCGCCCTTCACCCACAAGGGCAAGTACTGGACGGTGACCAAGCCGGACACGATGTTCGACTTCCTGAAACCGCACATCATGCCGTTGCAGGCGCCGCATCCGCCGATCGGCGTCGCCGGCCTGTCGAAGAACTCGGACACGCTGAAGCTTGCCGGCGAGCGCGGCTTCATTCCGATGAGCCTCAACCTCAATCCGGCTTATGTCGGCAGCCATTGGGACTCGGTCGAGATCGGCGCGGCCAAAACCGGTCGCAAGCCGAACCGGCAGGACTGGCGGCTGGTGCGCGAGGTGTTCGTCGCGGATACCGATGAGGAAGCCTGGAAGCTCTCGACCGGCGACATGATGGGCCGGATGATGCACGAGTACTTTCTGCCGCTGCTCGGCCATTTCGGCTTCAAGGATTATCTGAAGCACGCGCCCGACGTACCCGACAGCGACGTCACCGTCGAATATTGCGCCAAGCGGAACTGGATCGTCGGCTCGCCGTCGACCGTGGCCGAGAAGATCGAGAAGATCTACGACGAGGTCGGCGGCTTCGGCGTGCTCCTGGTGTTCGGCTTCGACTACAAACACAAGGCTGAAGCCTGGCACCACTCGCTCTCGCTGCTCAAGAACGAGGTGATGCCGCGCCTGACGCATCTCGGCTCCGCGAAGAAGGCGGCTTGACCGGCAGCGGCTGCGGCGCGATCGTGCCGCACCCGCCTCAATTTCGGAGATTTCGGCGTGAGCGTCGACGCAACGGACTTCAAGCAGGCGATGCGGCAATGCGCCGGCGCCGTTGCGCTGGTCACGGTGGGCGCCGAGCACGGCACGCGCACGGGGCTGACGGTGACCTCGGCCTGCTCGCTGTCGGACTCACCGCCCTCCCTGATCGTCAGCGTCAACCGTAATGCCAGCGCGCATACCCGCATCCGCGAGGAAGGCGCCTTCGCGATCAACTTCCTGCACGAGGGGCACGCGCTGCTGGCGCTGACCTTCAGCGGTCAAAAGGGCGTCAATGGTGATGATCGTTTCGCCTTCGGCGAATGGAAGCGCGGAGCGACCGGCGCGCCGGTGCTGATTGATGCGGTCGCCGCGTTCGACTGCGTGCTGGCGCAGGAATTCGAGACCAGGACGCATTCGATCTTCGTCGGCGAGGTGCGCGGCGTGTCGCATGCGGCGACGGCCGCTCCGCTGGTGTATCTGCGCGGCCATTTCCATACCCCGCAGGAGATCCGCGAAACGATTTCGCTCGGCGACCTCGATGCACGGCATCTGAGCTGGACGGATTTTTCGTAAGGGACCTCGCTGCTTTCCCTTCTCCCCTTGTTGTGGGAGAAGGTGGCGCGAAGCGCCGGATGAGGGGTCTCTGTCCGCGCATACGAACAGTGAGGTGAATTGCGGAAGCAGGCCCCTCACCCGTCTCGCCGCTACGCGGCGAGCCACCCTCTCCCACAAGGGGAGAGGGTAAGAAAGCTCGCAACTCGGCAAAACGATTGGCGCTACTGCGCCGTCTCGATCTTCATCGCCTTGATCTTCCGATACAGCGTGGCGCGGCTGAGTTTCAGCGCACGCGCGGCTTCGGTGACGCGACCGTCGTGCTTGCGCAGCGCCTCGATGATCGTCGCGCGCTCGGCCGCGGCGAGATCGGGCTCGGCCGCCCGGCCGCCAAACGGCGGCAGATCGAGGTCGGCGTCTGTGATGACCCCGTCCTCCGCCGTGCAGCCGGCGAGCCGCAGCACGTGGCGGAGCTGGCGCATGTTGCCGGGGAACGGATACGCCGACAGCAGCGACCAAGCCTCCTCCGAGAGGCGGCAGTTCGGCGCCTCCTCGCGCGCGATCTGGCGGATGACATCGTCCCGGTCGGCGCGCTCGCGCAGGGCCGGCAGCCGCACCTCCATGCCGCGCAGTCGGAAGTAGAGGTCGGCGCGGAAGGCGCCCTCCTCCGCCATGCGGCCGAGATCGCGATGGGTGGCACTGATCAGGCGGATGTCGACGGGCACCGGCCTGAGCGCACCGAGCGGCCAGACCTCGCGGTTTTCCAAGACGCGCAGCAGACGCGTCTGCAGCGCGATCGGCATGTCGCCGATCTCGTCGAGGAACAGCGTGCCACCATCGGCCTGCACGATCAGGCCCTTCGAGCCCTCGCGCCGCGCACCGGTGAAGGCGCCGGCCTCGTAGCCGAACAACTCGGCATCGATCAGGCTTTCCGGCATCGCCGCGCAGTTCAGCGCGACATAGTTGTTGCGCGCGCGGTTGCTCGCGGCATGAATGGCGCGCGCGAACACGTCCTTGCCGACGCCGGTCTCGCCATGCAGCAGCACTGGAAGATTGTGATCGCCGATCCTTCTGAGCCGTTTCACGCTCTTGACCAGGCCGGGATCGCGACCGGCAAGCCGGTACAGCGTATCGAACCGGTCGACAGGGCTCTCGCGGCCCGCGACCGACACACGCGCGGATGACCTTGCGCGCAGCGGCGGCGCGACATGGCCCTGTCCCAACGGGCCACCATCGCCGCGGCGCAGCGCGACGATCTCGTCGGCGCTGCGCGCCGCGTGATGATCGAACTTGATGTAGCGCGTTGCGTCGATGCCGGATGCGATCATGCCGTCGGTCAGGCTCAGCATCGCGCGCGCCGACCGGCAGGCGCCGACGATGCGACGGTCGTCGTCGTAGGCGATGAGGCCGCTGCCGCCGTCACCTGGCACGGTCGCGATCCAGGCGTTGCGGAAATGATCGCGGAAGATCGCGCCCTCCATCCGCCGCGTCGCCTCCATCGTCACCGCGAGCGCGAGCTGATGCGCCGCGCGCTCGAGATCCCGCCGGCAGGAGGTGATGTTGACGGCACCGGCGAGGCGCCCGGCCTGGTCGAACAGCGGCGCCACGGCGCAGGAGAACATGTGCCACTGCTCGCGAAAATGCTCGTCGCGGTGCACCAGGATCGGCTTCTCCTCGGCAAGCGCGGTGCCGAGACCGTTGGTACCTTCAAAGGCTTCGGCGAAGTTCGAGCCGGTGTAGATCTTCCAGTCCAGGAACATCTTTGCGTCGGCCTCGCCCGGCAGACGGCTGAAGAGCATGGTCGCGTTCGTGTCAGCCAGATTGACGCAATAGCCTGCGTCGCGCAGCACGCGAGCGAGGTCGTCGAGCTCGGGGGTAAGGAGCCGGATCGTCTTCTCCATCGGCTCGGCGACGTGGCGGACCTCGGCTTCGGTGAGGGTCTGCGGCGGGCCCTGCCGGGCGGGGTCGAGCTTGTGGCTGATCAGGCACCGCCGCCAGGAGTTGGCGATGCGCGAGGAGGCATCGACGTCGGCCACATGATTGGCGACGGACAAGACACGGGCGACATGGTTCGAGGCCGAAAGGCTGGCCATCGCGGACGTCTCCACCCTGTATTATTGTGCAAAGTCTGGCACCGCAGGCGGGGATGTCAATCGGGAACCGGGAACACGGTGGGGAGCGCGCGCTACTCAGCGCCGTCGTGGCCGGACTTGTCCCGGGCATGACGATGCGGAAGCAGATTGCCTGCTACTCAGCGCCTGAATTGCTGCACCGCCCTCACCACGTATCGATGCACGGCCGCTTCTTCTCCGTCCGCTGCGGCGGCTTCGGTACGGAGCGCAGGCCCGCCATGATCCAGCGGCGCGTCTCGGCGGGGTCGATGACGTTGTCGATCTCGAACACGGAGGCGATCGAAACCGCCTTGCCGTTGGCATAGAGCTCAGCGACCTTGTTGCGGTAATAGGTCTCGCGCTCGGCCGGATCGGCGATCGCCTCCATCTCCTTGCGGAAGCCGAGGCGGACATAGCCCTCTAAGCCCATGCCGCCGAACTCGCCAGTCGGCCAGGCCGCGGTGAAGAACGAGGCATGGAAGCCGCCGCCGATCATCGACTGCGCGCCTAGCCCATAGCCCTTGCGCAGCACGATGCCGAACAGTGGCACAGTGAGGCTTGCACCAGTGACGAACATGCGCGAGACGTGGCGCACGATCGCGGTCTTCTCGGCTTCGGGGCCGACCATGAAGCCGGGCGTATCGCAGAGCGAGACGATGGGCAGATCGAAGGCGTCGCAGAGCTGGAGGAAGCGCGCGGCCTTGTCGCCGGCGTCGGCATCGATCGCGCCACCGAGATGGCGCGGATTGTTGGCGATCAGGCCGAACGGCCTGCCCTCGATGCGGATCAGCGCAGTGATCATGCCGACGCCGTAGTCGCGGCGCAGTTCCAGCACGGAATCCTTGTCCGCGACGAGATCGATCACGCTGCGAATGTCGTAGACGCGCAGGCGGTTCTCCGGGATCGCCCGGCGCAAGAGGCGCTGGTCGGCCGCCTGCCAGTCCGACACCGCACCCTGGAAATAGGACAGGTATTTCTGCGCGACCCGCGTCGCCTCCTCCTCGTCCTCGACGAGAATGTCGATGACGCCGTTCGGCGCCTGGAACGAGACCGGGCCGAGTTCGGCGGGATGATAGACGCCGAGGCCGCCGCCCTCGATCATCGCGGGGCCGCCCATGCCGATCGAGGCGTTTTTCGTCGCGATGATGACGTCGCAGCAGCCGAGCATCGCGGCGTTGCCGGCGAAGCAATAGCCGGAGACGACGCCGATGACAGGCACGAGGCCGGAGAGCCTTGCGAACTGCACGAAGGACGGACCATCGAGCCCGGTCATGCCGAGCCGGTCGGTGTCGCCGGGCCGACCGCCGCCGCCTTCGGCATAAAACACCAGCGGGACGCGCCAGTCTTCCGCCAGCGTCAGCATGCGGTCGATCTTCTTGTGGTTCATATGGCCCTGCGTGCCCGCGAGCACGGTGTAGTCATAGGCCACGACGATACAGCGCCCGCCGTCCGCACCGAACTTGTCGGCATTGACTGTGGCAACGCCCATGATCAGGCCGTCGGCCGGGGTGTTCTTGATGAGGTCGTCGAGCTTGCGGCGGCGGCGCTGGGCTGCGATGGCAAGGCTGCCATATTCCATGAAGGAGCCATCATCGACGAGCTGGGCGACGTTCTCGCGCGCGGTGCGCTGATTGGTGTTGCGGCGGCGCTCGACCGAGGCTGGGCGGTTCTCATCGAGCGTGTTGGCCTGGCGCGCGATCAGCTCGGCGAGATCAGCGCGGATATGGTCGAGATCGATGTCGGCTTCCGCCGCCGACACGTCGGCCGCGACGTCGAGCGGCTCGATATACATGATCGGCTCGCCATGCAGCAGCGTGACGCCATCGCCGGCGACGAGTGTCATGACGCGGCCGCCCTGCTCGGCCATCACCAGATGCTCCATCTTCATGGATTCAATCACGGCGAGCTGCTGGCCGGGGCGTACGACCTCGCCTTGCTTCACCTGGATGGTGACGATCGTGCCCTGCAAGGGCGCGGCGACCATGACCGTCCCTTCGGGCACCTCCTGCGCGATGTGCGCCTCAGTGCCGGCGCCGCTTCGCTCGGTTGCAGCGAAGTAGAGCGGCCTTGCCGCGCCATCGGCCTCTTCGACGAGCTTGCCGATATTGCGATCGATGAAATCGGTCGCGATGCGGTTGGTCCTGAAATCGGGATGCGCCAGCACCGCCTGAAGGAAGGCGATGTTGGTGATGACGCCGTCGATCCGAAACTCGCGCAAGCTCCGCGAGGCCTTGGCGACCACGTCGTGCCAGGCCTCACCCGGCGTGTGCACGATGACCTTTGCCAGTAGCGAGTCGAAGGCGGCGCTGGTCTTGTAGCCGGCATAGCCAAAGCTATCGACACGGACGCCCGGGCCTGACGGCGGCTCGAACACCGCGAGCACGCCGCCGGTCGGATGCGTCGCGCCAGTCTCGTCCAGCGTCTCCATGTTGACGCGAAGCTGCATGGCATGGCCGCGCGGCTTCGGGATCGCATCTTGCGACAGGCCGTGCGAGGCCAGTGAGGCGCCGGCGGCGACCGCGAGCTGGGCGCGGACGAGGTCGATCCCGAGCACCTCTTCCGTCACGGTGTGCTCGACCTGGAGCCGCGGATTGGCCTCGATGAAAGCAAAACTGTCGTCGGCGCTGCCGTCGACCAGGAATTCGAACGTGCCGAGATTGTCGTAGGAAGCAGCGGCCGCGAGCTGCTTCGCCGCCTCGATGATGCGGCCGCGCAGGGGCTCGCTCAGCGAGGGGCTCGGCGCCACCTCGATCAGCTTCTGGTGCCGGCGCTGGATCGTGCATTCGCGCTCCCAGAGATGGGAGATGGCGCCGTGGCGGTCGCCGATGATCTGCACCTCGATATGGCGCGCCTGCCGGATCAGCCTCTCAGCATAGACGCCGTCGAAGCCGAAGGCGGCCTTGGCCTCGGACTGACAGCGCGCATAGGCTTCCGCGAGATCGTCGGCTTTCTCCACGACCCGCATGCCGCGGCCACCGCCGCCGGCCATCGCCTTGATCACGATCGCCGCATTGCTGCCGAGCGACGCAAAGAACGCCGTGATCTCCTCCAGCGACGATGGGCCGCTGGTGCCGGCGATGATCGGCACGCCGCACCGTTTGGCGAGCTGGCGCGCCGCAACCTTGTCGCCGAACAGTTCGAGCGCAGCGATCTTCGGTCCGACGAAGGTGATGCCGGCGTCAGCGCAGGCCTTCGCGAACGCGGCGTTCTCGCTGAGGAAGCCGTAGCCGGGATGCACCGCATCGCAGCCGGCCGCTTTGGCCGCTTTCACTACGCCGTCGATATCGAGATAGGCCCGAGCGCCGCGGCCCGGAATTTCGATCGCCTCGTCGGCGACGCGGACGTGCAACGACAGCGCGTCGTCGGCGGGATGGATCGCGACCGTTGCGATGCCGGCGTCGGCCGCGGCGCGCGCGATGCGAATGGCGATCTCGCCGCGATTGGCGATCAGGAGCTTTTTGAACGACATCGATCTCTCACTCAGACTGCAGCAGGCAAGTTGGGATCGAGGTCCTGCTTCTTCACCTTGCCCGTCGCCGTCAGGGGCAAAGCTTCGATGATGCGGACCTCCGGGATCTTGTAGACGGCCATGCGCTCGGCGCACCAGGCACGCAGGTCCTCAGCGGAGATGGTGCCGACCGCCTCCGGCTTGAGCTGGATATAGGCCACCGGCACCTGCCCCTTGTCGGGATCATCGCGCCCGACCACGCCGGAGCCCAGCACCTTCGGATGCTGTCCGAGCAGTGCCTCGATCTCCGGCGGAAACACGCTCATGCCCTTGACCTTCAGCATCTCCTTGCGGCGACCAAGGAAGTGGAGGAAGCCGTCCCTGTCGATGGTGCCGATGTCGCCGGTGCGCAGCCAGCCATCGATCAGCGACTCCGCGGTCGCCTCCGGCTTGTTCCAGTAGCTCTTGAGCAGCGACGGCGTGCGCACGCGGATCTCGCCTTCCGCGCCGAGCGGCAACAGCGCGCCGGTCTCGAAATCTGTGATCTTGAACTCGGCACCGGGGACCGGCAGCCCGACGAAGATCGGCTGGTTGTTGAGATCAAAATCGCGGTCCTGGAAGCCGGCGGTGAAGGTGTTGGAGGTGTGGGTCTCCGTCATGCCCCAGGCCGCCTCCATCAGGATGGTGCCCGTGAGATCCTTCCAGCGCCTGCGATAATCGGCGTTGAGCTTCTTGACGAAGGAAACGACGCGCACCTGCTTCAGCGACGACAGGTCGAACTCGCTCCAGCGCGGATGATCCATCAGCTCGACCGCGCCGTCGACCGGCATCGCTGTGATCGTGACCTTGTACTTGTCGATCGCCGCCATCGCGCCGACGGCGTCCCAGCGCGCCAGCAAAACCAGCGTCGCGCCGGAGAACAGCGGGAAGATCAGACCGAAATTCTCGCCGGCGATCCAGAACTCGGGAAAGAACGACAGGAACACGCTGCTCTCGTCCGACAGGACCGAGATGCCGTAATTGGCGGCGGCCGTATAGACCATGTCGCGATGGGTGTGGACGCAGCCCTTGGGCATGCCCGTCGTGCCGCCGGTGTAGTTGAGCGCCGCGACCTCATCGAGGCTCGGCGGTGGCAACGGCGTCGGCGCGGGCATCGCGGCAAGCGCAGGTAGCAGATCAGTGGCGCCGGGCACCGCGACGCGCGGCGTGCGGATCGAGTCCGGTGTGGGGAACGACGGCGTCGCCGGCACGACATCGGCAAAGCTCGTGACGATGATCTCGCGCAGACGCACCTCGCTCCTCACCTGCTCGACGACAGGCATGAGCTGGTCGAGCGCCACGATCACTTCGGCCTGGGTATCGTTCAATTCGTAGGACAGCTCGAACGCACGCGACAGCGGGCTCACGGGCACATGGATTGCGCCGAGCTTCAGGATGCCGAAGAAGACGATATGGAACTGCGGGCAGTTCGGCAGGAAGACGGCGACGCGGTCGCCCTTGCGCACGCCCCTCGCCTGCAACAGGGCAGCAAAGCGGTCGCTCTGCCGGTCGAGGTCCGCATAGGTCGTGACATGACCATAGAAGATCACCGCAGGACGCTCGGGGCTCTGCTTCGCCCAGGCGCGCAGATATTCCGTCAGGGGAACTTCGCCGTGCAGATAGTGCGGCGAGCGCGGCATGCCCTTCGGCCAGGCCTTGTCCCACAGGCCGCGCAAGGTGGCGAGGTAGTCCTTCTCGTTGAGACCTGCGCTCATGACGTTTTTCCCGTGCTGTTTTTCTTTTCGCGAGGGCACGCGCGCACCCTCGATAGACGTCGTTACAGGTCGAGCACGGCAGACTTGATGTCAAGAAAAACAGTGTTTCCGCATCACGGCCGATGCCGTGACGCGGAAAAAGCAACGAGTTGCGGCAAGCGCCTCTGTTATGCCGCGCGCACGCCGGCGACGAAGGCGCTGACTTCGTCCTGCAGCGACTGCAGCTTGTGCGTGAGCCGGCCGCTCGATTGCAGCACGAGGCCGGCGGCATGGCCGGTCTCCGAGGTTGCGTCGGTGACGCCGGAGATGTTCTGCGAGACCTGATTGGTGCCGGACGCCGCCTCCTGCACGCTGTGCGCGATCGCCTGCGTGGCGGCGCCCTGCTCCTCGACAGCGGCCGCGATCGACGAGGAGATCTCGTTGACCTCCATGATAGTCGTGCGGATGCTCTCGATGTTGCCGACGACCTGATGGGTCTCGGCCTGGATCGCCGAGATCTGCGCGCCGATCTCGTCGGTGGCCTTGGCGGTCTGGCTCGCCAGCGACTTCACCTCGCTTGCGACCACCGCAAAGCCCTTGCCGGCTTCGCCTGCGCGCGCCGCTTCGATCGTGGCGTTGAGCGCGAGCAGGTTGGTCTGGGAGGCGATCTGGTTGATGAGGTCGATGACCTCGCCGATCTTGTGCGCGGCGGAAGCAAGCCCCTGCACGGTGTCGTTGGTGCGCTGGCCGTCGGCAGCGGCCTGGTCGGCGACCTGGGCCGCCTGTGCGACGCGCTGGCTGATTTCGGCGATCGAAGAGGATAGCTGGCCGGCTGCGGAGGCCACCGTTTGCACGTTGCTCGAGGCCTGCTGGCAGGCGGTCGCGACGAAGGAGGCGCGCTCGCTGGCGCGGTTGGCGGTCTCCGACATGCCCTGGGCGGCCTGCTGCATCTCGCGCGCCTCGTTGAAGACCTCGCGCACGACGGCCTGGACGCTCGCCTCGAACTTGCCGGCGAGATCGGCCATCGCCTTGCGCTTCTCGTCGTCGGCCTTGTGCTTCAGCTCCTGCTGCTCGGCATGCATCTGGCGCACCGCCGAGGCGTTGTCCTTGAACACCGCGAGCGCCTTGGCGAGCCCGCCGACCTCATCGCGGCGGCTGGTGTAGGGCACTTCGAATGCGCTGTCGCCGGAAGCGAGGCGCTCGGTCAGCGCCGTGATCCCGGCGAGCGGCCGGGTGACGCTGCGGCCGATCACGAAGGACGCACCGAGCACGAGCACCAGCACCACGAGGCACACGAGGCCGAATGTCACGGCGTTCTGACGGAACACGGCGTCGACGTCATCGAGATAGATGCCGGTACCGATGATCCAGCCCCAGGGCGCAAAGCCCCTCACGTAGGAAATCTTCGGCACGGGCTGCTCGAAGCCGGGCTTCGGCCAGAGATAGCCGTAGAAGCCGGCGCCCTGCTTGTTCACGACATCGACGAAGCCCACGAACAGCGCATTGCCTGCGGGATCCTTCATCGCGGAGAGATCCTTGCCGTCCAGCTCGGGCTTGATCGGATGCATGACCATCTTGGGGGTCATGTCGTTGATCCAGAAGTACTCGACCTTGTCGTAGCGCAGGCTCTTGATCTCCGCCTGAGCCGCCGCTTGCGCCTGCTCGCGCGTCAGCTTTCCCTCGCCTTCGAGCTTCTGGTAATGCGCCAGGATGCCGTAGCCGACGTCGACCATCTGCTGTGTCTTGGCCTGGCGGTCGGCGACCATCTGCGCGCGCAGCGTCGAGAGCGCGATCGGCGCCAGTGCGATCATGCCGAGGAGACTGATGGCAACGATCAGAACCAGCTTGAAACTGATGCGGGAGAAAATCATCGGTGCTCGCAAAATTGGCAATGCTGATATGCCAACTTATCCCGAACGCCTTAGCAAAGAATTAAGCATTCGGGTTCGGCCGCGCCTCTGCGCGCAAGGCGAGTCGGCACGGCCCGCCTAGCGCTTGGTCGCACCGAGCACGAGATCGATGGTGTGGGCGGCGATCTTGCGAAGCTGAGCCTCGTCGCCGAAGGCGCGTTCGAGCACGGCAAGGCCGCGCGTCACCGTGATGATGTGCAATGCTGCGGCCCCGGACGCACCGCTGAACTCACCCCTTTTGGCGCCGGCCGACAGCGCGTCCTCAACCAGGGTGGTGATGCGCGTCACCAGGTCCGCAAAAGCCCGGCGCGCATCCTCGTCCAGCCCCTCGCCTTGAGCTGACCCAAGCTCCATCAGCCCGCGCGTGGTCGGACATCCCCGAGGCGGCGTCCCGGAACGGAAGTTCGTGATGGTCAGATCGAAGAAGGCCGTGAGGCGCTTGCGCAAGGTGCCGGTACCGAGCGCCGTCTGCACGGCGCCGAGATAGTCGCCCGCGTAGCGCTCGTAAGCGAGGAGAAACAGCGCTTCCTTGCTGCCGAAGGCATTGTAGAGACTGCCGCGCTGAACGCCGGCATCGCGCGCGATGTCCGACAGCGACGTGCCCCGCACTCCCTTGCGCCAGAACTGATCGAAGGCGATGCGCAGGACATCGTCATGGTTGAACTCGCGCGGCCTCAAGTCTGTCTTCTCCTCGATGTCGCCCGCTTCGCCGGGGCCGCACAAAAGTATTTGACGCGATGTCAACAACGTGGTTTCTTGACAGCGTGTCGAAAACTAATTGGGCCCGATAACCGGTTTCGTCAATACGCTCGGCGGCCATTCGGCCAGCGCCGCGGCGGTTCAGGCCGGCATGGAAAGGAATCCACCGATGCCTCTCCTTCACATCTCGCTGCGTGCCGGAAAACCGGCGGCCTACCGGCAGGCGATCCTCGACAGCCTCTACCGCGCCATGCGCGAAGCGCTCCAAGTGCCCGAGGGCGACGAGTTCATGACCATCACCGAGCTCGAGCCAGCGAACTTCCGCTGCGGCAACGCCTACGGTGTCACGCGCAGCGACGACGCGGTGCTGATCCAGATCACCGTGTTCGACACCCGCACCGCCGAGCAGAAGAAAGCGCTGTACCGGCGGATCGCGGACCTGCTCGGCGAAAGGCCGGGCATCCGCTCCGAGGACGTGTTCGTGAACGTTCTCGATGCTCCCAAGGAGAACTGGTCCGTCGGACACGGACTGGCGCAGTTCGCGTGAGGCCCCTATCGCAATATGCCACCGTACGTCCGACGTGCCCCCTTGAGAATTGACCGCAGGAAGGCTCTGCGCGCGAGATGACCCGCGATCTCGACATGCTCAAGATCGACATCGACGTGATCGACACGATGATCCGTCTGCGCGGCGCGCCAGGCGCTCCGCAGGTGCAGGCGGAAGAGGCTGCCGAGAGACCGGCCGAGCCAGAGGGGGAGTGAAGTGACTGCATTCCGCGGAAGCTGCCTGTGCGGCGAAGTCGCCTTCGAGATCGAGGGCCCGTTCGATCGCTTCCTGAACTGCCACTGCTCGCGCTGCCGGAAGGCATCGGGGTCGTCGCATTCATGCGAGGTGATCGTGCGGGCCGCGGCGCTGCGATGGCTGCGTGGCGAGGCCTCGGTCGCGCGCTACGACCTGCCGACGGCGCGGAGCTTTGCCACCGCGTTCTGCAAGGTCTGCGGCAGCCCCATGCCTCACCTCACCGGCAGCGGCCGCGAGGCAATCGTTCATGCCGGCGCGTTCGACGAGCCGCTCGGCGCGACGCCGGATCGGCACGCACAGTGGTCGTCACGCGCGCAATGGTATGTGCATGGGGACGGACTGCCGGTGGAGGACTGAGGCGCAGACGGGCACGCGTGCGACGCGAGCGCTCACCAGGTCCCGATGAGCGCCGCGATTGTCAGGAGCGCGCCGGTCAGAACATTCGACAAGAACAGGCTGAAGCTCAACTGCGGACGCGCGAGGTCGATGCGCCAGGCCTGCCAGCCAAGATGTGCGGCGATCACCACCATTCCAACGGCGTAAGACGACGACATGCCCAGCAGCCAGCCACCCAGCGACCAGGATGCGACCGTAAGGGCGTAGAACAGGCCGATACAGGCTTGTCCCTTCTCGCCGAACAGGATCGCCGTCGACTTCAGGCCGAGACGAACGTCGTCCTTGACGTCGACATAAGCGTAGACGGTGTCATAGCCGATCTGCCATGTGATGGCGCCGATCCACATCACGATGGCGCCGGGCGGGATGTGACCGGCCGCCTCGGCCCAAACCATCAGCATTCCCCAATTGAAGGCCGCGCCCAGCACGGCCTGCGGCCAGTAGGTGAAGCGCTTGCAGAGCGGATAGATGAACACGAGCGGCAGCACGCCTATTGCCATCTGGCGCGTGTAGGAGTTCAAGAAGATCAGGAGTGACGCCGCAAGCCCGAGTTCGGCAATCAGGAAAGCGATGGCTTGATGGAGTTCGAGCTGACTGCTGGCGAGCGGTCGAAAGCGCGTCCGCTCGACATGCGCATCAAACTTGCGATCCGCGATATCGTTGACAGTCGAACCCGCGCTCCTCATCAAAAGCGCACCGAGCGAGAAGACGATCAATTGCCAGACCGCAGGAAATCCATGCGAGGCCTGGATCAGCGCGGCGAGGCACGGAAACAGCGTGAGCCATATCCCGACGGGCCGGTCGAGGCGCGCAAGCCTTGCGTAGGGGCGCCATGCCAGTGGTAAGCGCCGGTCCACCCAGTCGCCGGGATGGATGTCACTGAGATCGGGGCGGCTCAATGCGGTCATGGGACGAATTCCGTAATACGGACGCAAATCAGGGCGCATGCGATGCCCGCCATGCCGACGTGACACGGCGCTTGGTCTCGGGGACGAGCTTACAGCGCAGCAGCACGATCGCCAAACGCTCGGCATGACGCCAGACAGGCATGCACAGTGGCCGTCGCGCGGCGGTGCACGGTAATGGGTTGCGGGTGGAGATTGGGGAGCGCATCGCCGCTAACAATGCGCTGTCCCTGAAGCTTTCAAGGGCGTTTGGCACGCAAGCACTCGATCCGTATCAACGATCAATGGCAGATCGCGTTCAGATGGACCGACGCAGGTGCCGACGTTGAGATCGTGGATTACCCACTAGCGAGGCGCCACCTTTGGCCAGCAAATAAGGAGTTCGCAGAAGGCAAGGAAACTTCCGCCGTTTCATCCCGGCGCAAGCCTGAGTTGACTGCGCCGTCAACGTAATTTCACCTCTGCCGAATGCCAGGTAGAAAGACGTCTTGAAATCGCTATAAGGTAGTGGCCAGGGCAGGTCGCGCTCGCTATTGATGGAAAGCACTTGCTGCTCCTGTGCCATGTTGACCAGGTCGCCCATCGGCCAGTTTTTGGTGGACACATCACCATTGTCGTAATCATTGGCTAGATGTCGCGCGAGGGGACGAAAATGTTTGCAGCTTCAACTCCAAGCTTACGCCGCGGCTGCAAAGCGATCCTTACAACCGCCTCTGTCGTCCTCTCGACGGTGGGCGCCTCCGCGGTCGATCCGCAAGACTTAAGAACCTGTCAAGATAGCGCCGACGTACCGCGGATGATCGCTGCCTGCACCAATCTCTCGCAGGACGCTGGATTGCCGCCCGGTGCGCGATCCATGGCTTTGCTGAAACGTGGCTTTGGAAACTATGCGCTTGGTAATATCGATGCGGCCCAAGCCGACCTCTCGGACGCAGTCAGACTCAACCCAAAGAACAATTACGCTCATCACGAACTGGGGCTTACCTTTTTCAAGAAGGGCGACCTTACCCGCGCAATTGCGTCGTTGACCGAAGCCATCAATCTCGATCCTTCCAGTGCCGCAAGCCGGTTCAGTCGCGGACAAATCTATTTGTCCGAGAACAGGCTGGACGAAGCGATCCAGGATTTCTCCGACGCCATCAAGCTCGGTGCCGACAAGAACACCGCCTTCACCAAAGACCAAGGCGTAGATCGTCCAGAGGCAAATCGCGTCGCGGCGGACTATTACGCTGCCCGGGCAGATGCTTACTATCTGAGAGGCAATTTCAAAGATGCTGCCTCGGGCTATGACCGGGCGGCGGGATTCTCCGATCCGGAGGGCTACACTCTGATTTGGGGATCGGTGGCCCGGACTCAGGGAGGATCTGCCGACGCTGACATTGTGCTGTCCGCTGCGCTCGACAAAGGTCAACTCAAGGATTGGCCCAAATCCATTGGAGAGCTGCTTGTCGGTCGGATCACTCCCGCCGCAGCCTTGGCTGTGGCCAAAAATGCAGATCAAATCTGCGAGGCGCACTATTACAGTGGAATAGTTCAGCTCAAGGCCAAGGACTCAATCTCGGCCCAAAAAGAACTTGCGGCTGCCCGTGATGGATGCCCAAGCTCGTTTCGGGAGTCTCGTGCCGCCGTTGCCGACCTGAAGCGACTACAATCGCAGTAATCGTATGAACGATACGGCGGCGAGTAACGACCAATTGCCGTGCGAGCTCGATCCCTCCGGTGGGACTTCACGCTCTTCGCGGTTTGCCGGGTCAAGGCAAAACACGGGCGCCATCAGACTGATTGCGAGCCGCTGGCGCGCCATTCGGAACAAAACTGCGAACTCCTACGTCATTGAAATTCCTACATAGTTTCAAGAAAAACTTCGCGCTTATCGGCATTAGGACCGTTTGGACGAAGCCGTCCTGGCAGGCGCAGTTCAGCCCTTCGATCAGCGTGCATCTGCCAGGACCTGCGGCTCAACCAGCAGACCCTGTCGTTCGTAGCGGCGGCGGGTGCGGCTGAAGCGCACGACGACCGCATAGCGCGCGCTGGCCGCCTTGACGCGCCGCGTCAGCGTGGCATCGCCCGTCGGCAGGAAGGCGAGATCATCAAGGCCAACGCAGCGCAGGCACGTCGGCCCCGGAGTCTCCATCATCAAGAGATCGCCGGCGCCGCCGCAACGATGGCATTTCCATTCGGCATTCAGGGACTGGACCACCACCAGTTCCGGGGCGCGGCTTGTCTTTTCCGTCAGGCGTTCGCGCTTCTTCTCAGAAAGCTCAGGCGATACCCAGTGCGTCCGGTATGACGTCTCGATCGCGGGATTTCCGCTTCGGCTGAAGCGCAGTGTCTGGCGTCGCGGCGTACGAGCGACATACGCGGTCTCGCTTGCAAGCAATCCTCGCGCGGACGCCCAAGACCGGAATAGCCGCATGGCTTCCGAGATGCGCGGCAGATTGGTCCGGACGACTGCCTCAAGGCATTCGATCTGCCCGCGGTGCCAGCGCGCCAGCTCTGTGGCGTCAAGCCACCCAATCCCGACGAGGACGTCGATAGCGCTCACATAGTGCCGGGCGGCAAGTGCCGCCTCAGCCGCTTTGGCGACGCGATCGGCAAGTGGGACGCGATTTTTCCGGCTCATTTCGTCGATCCCGCTGTTCCGTGCGGTGCAGGGCCAACATCATCCGCCCAGCACCGATACATGCTCCAGATCCTGCTGCCGCTGTTTTGCGCATCGTTCGTAGCTGGCCTGGTTCTTGGTGGCGATCAGCGTGTGGGGGCTGCCGCGTCTTTCTGTCGTCAGGTCAAGGTCACACCCTGCGCTCCGAACACTTTGCTCGACATGGGTCCTCCGATCCTGGACCGCCTTCAGGCGCCATTGCTGTTGATCAGAGGCAACCAGGAACGCGCCCAGTCCACGGCAATCGGCACAGGTGCATTTGAGCGGGTTGATCCTGGTCCAGTCTCGCGGCGCTTCCAGCGGGAGCGCGATGCGCCTGCGCAGGTGATCGAGACACGCTTCTCGGAGCCGCCCCACCGCCAGCCAAGCCCTGCTCTCCGCCAGCTTGGCAATCGCGAGAGCAGCGGGGACCAGAACGTCGTCCGGCTGGTATGTCTTCGGCCAGGAGAGCAGGTGCTCGATCGCACGCGCCGCAAGCGCCGAATCGATCCGGCTCGTCGCTGTCAAAAGGTCGACGACGAAGCCAGACTTGACGGGCTTTGGCCGCTGCCAAGCGTCGACCTGCCAGGTATCGACCTGCTTCGGCCGCGCCGGATCGCCCGGCAAGACGTCGATCAAAGCTGAGCCGATCTGTATGAGATCGCAGCTCGTTTCGGCCAGCGCCGCGATGCAGCGCAGCAGCAGATCGCCGCAGGCGCTGAGATGGGCAGCCGCGTTTCGTCTGACAATTCTGACGAGGAGCTCGGTCGCGCGCGAGGCCGGAAGCAAGGCGACCGCAGACAGGATCGCGGCGTTGTCGCGCGCGACATAGTGGCCTTGGGCGGACAGTTCGGCGAGAAACGCATCGATGTGAGCGACGTTACCAAGACGGACCTGCACATCGAGCATCCGGCCGACTTCGGCGTCGTCGTCACTTCGCCAAGACGAACGGGGCCACGAGCGCAGCATATGCCCCGAAAGCTCATCGGCCTCATCCCACAATGGCGACTGCATCGATGCCTTGCTTGCCACCCAACGCGCCGTCACTTCTTCGAGGTAGGGCAGTGTCGTGCGGAGGCCGGCCTGGTTCAGCACCGCGAGCCTGCGCGCGGTCGGCCACAGCACGAAGCCGGCACGGCGGTAGGTGCGCTCGAAGGACGCGCCTTCATTGCCCGTCGCCTCGTGAAAGTGCTGCTCGTCCGGCGTCAGATCCTCGAAAGCGTCGGGCGGGCACAGCTCGTCCTCGGCGAACGGAAATTCGTCGAATCCCGCCTCGCCGCCGTCGGGACGCCGCCACTCGGACAGGATCAGCGCCCGGTCGATAACCTCGGCGACCTCGAACTCCTCGTCTTCGTCCTCTTCGTCGTCTCGGCTCCAACGGCGACGACGGCCGTAATAGGGGATATGTTCGGCGCTGCCGCTCTCCTCGATCGACACCAGCGCGAGGTGAAGATCGCAATCCGCCTCTGCGGCGGCCTTGACCAGCACGGACGCCACGCCCGCATCGGCCCCTTTGAGCGCACTGAACGACAGCTCCGCCGGCGTGTAGGCATGCTCCAAAGACACAATCAGCTTGTCAGGCTCGTCCTCAGCGCTGGCCCAGCTGCGCAGCAATTCCACCACGCGCCCTTGCACTGCGCGATAATCCGGCGCCTTCAGCGAGCGCCTCTTGCCGGAAAAACGCAGATTATAGACGAGGGCCAGGCGACATCCCGTCTTAACAGGACGCACCTCATGCACACAGTCGGCATAGAAGCCCGCGAAGCCGATCTCCGACGATTCCTCCGGACGCAGGTCGAGCACCATCTCCCGGCCGAGATGCTTTACGACCAACTCGCCGCCACTATGGGCCGAGGGCAGTACGAGCACCAATGTCGCGAACATCCCCGGGACCTTCTCGGTATCGCGGTGGTCGACGAAAAAGCTGCCGGTGTCGTAGACAAGAAGCTTATAGAAGTCGGCCGCCACCGGCTCGCTCACACCGAGCCCGAGGGCTACGTCGGCCACGAGTCCGGCAAGGGTCTTGTTACAGTGACGTCCTCCGATCCGAACCTTGGCCGAATCGACCTGCCAAGTTCTCCGGACTTCGCGATCGACCACCGTCTCCTCGCCCCCTCCATAGGGGGCTGCCTCGGCGATTGCGACGAGCTGCTCGGCCTGGACGGGCAGGATCGGAAAGGCGATCCTGCCCACGCCGTCGACATCGATCGTCGGCATGAAGATCTCCCGAATTCCGCTGACGCAAAAGTCGCCCGGACGCTCAACCGAACGAAGGCTGTTGAGCAGTGAGACACCGATCGACGACATGGCAACTCCCGGCAATGATAGCGGAACAACGAGTCGCTGGGCCTTTCAGGAAATTATACGCAGCGAACGCACGCGTGAGAAATCACGGTCATGCGTCACGAGTGCGGCCGCGTTGATCGCCAATGCGCTAGCCGCTTGAACGGCGTCTGCCAGCTTGAGACGGAGCGACGCCCGCAGTCTCGCAGCGCTTTCCGCAATGTCGACGTCAAGCGCGACCGGTTGCCACGACTCCAGGATCGCCCGGTAACGTCGCGCAAGCACGTCGTCACCGGCCTGCAGAGGCCCGGTCAGCACCTCGGCAATGGTGATGGTCGTCACGGCAAAGCGCAGGCGCCCTGTTTCGTGAGCTTCGAACAGCGGCTTGAAGCGCGGTCCGAATTTCGGATGCCCCTCAAGAAAATAGATGACGGGTGCCGAGTCGATCAAAACCAGCGCGTCCTGCGGCAGATCCGAAAGAGCTAGCGGCTCCATTCGTCACGCAGCTTTCGAAGCGTGCGGGCACTGTTCTTTCCCCAGAGCCCACGACCGGATCCTGCAACGGGCGTCAACGGCTGCTGGCGAACGGCCGCGCCATACGCCTCGATCGGCACCAACGCGGCAACGGGGCGGCCATGCCTGGTAATGATCGTCGAACGGCCCTTCTCAGCGGCCTCAAGAAGATCCGGGAGCTGATTGCGAGCTTCTTCCGCGCCTTTACGCAAGATGAGGTCCACCATTTTGCCTCCGAGAGAACCGTACAGTACCGTACAGTTCAAGTCAACGGCGTCCGGCTGCCGCGCCTCTCGACCCCTCATGCCGACCGGAGGACGACGGCGAAGGGCGGCATCGACGGCAGCGATCAAACCGGCACGATCTCGATGATTGGGCAGAAGACAAAAGGCCGGCTGGCTTTCGCCGCCAAAGCACCATCCCGAGCGGAAGGTCGTCAGTCTTCGGCCGGCGCCCGCAGAGTTCGCAGTTTTGTTCTGACCGGTGGCAAAATGGCGCTCCCTAGGGGAATCGAACCCCTGTTTCAGCCTTGAGAGGGCCGCGTCCTAACCGCTAGACGAAGGGAGCGTGAGGGCTAGCCAATAGCCTCGAAATTTGTCCGCCGCAAGGACCGAACCAGCCTTTTATGGCTCATTGGCAAATTTCAGCTTGCCGGCCGGTTTCAACGTGTGGGCGTCGAAGGTGCGGATCTCGGTTGCCCCGCCGACGTCGAGGGTCACCACGAGGCGGTCGCCCGCGACCGCGGTCGAGACGATCCTCGCGCCCCTCGGCAGGGTGGCGGTGACGTCGCTCAGGGCCTCGGCCGCCCTTCCCTCCGACTTGAAAAGGCGGTAGCCCACCGCGATCAGGACGGCGCAGATTGCCAGCGCCGTGGTCAACCCCGCGATCAGCATCATCCGCCGCACCCGCGCGAACAGCGCGGCCTGCTCGGGGGTCGGTTCGGGAACAGCGGTTTCGGTCGTCATGCAGGGCTCTGGGTCAGCGCAAAGGTTGGAGGTTGTCGTTGCCGGCGACGAGGGCTCGGCCCGGCTCGACCGGGTGCTGGCCGCGCGCCTGCCGGACCTGTCGCGATCAAGGCTGAAAGCCCTGATTCTGGCGGGCGCGGTGAGCCTGAAGGGCGCCGCGGTCCGCGACCCCGCTTATCACGTCGCCGCCGGCGATACGATCATAATCGACGTGCCGGAGGCAGCCCCGGCGGAGCCGAAGGGCGAGGACATCGCCCTCGATATCGTGTTCGAGGACGACGACATCATCGTCATCAACAAGCCGAAGGGGCTGGTCGTGCACCCGGCGGCCGGCCACGAGACCGGCACGCTGGTGAATGCGCTGATCGCTCATTGCGGCTCTTCGCTGTCGGGCATTGGCGGGGTGCGCCGGCCCGGCATCGTGCACCGGCTGGACAAGGACACGACGGGGCTGATGGTGGTCGCCAAGAACGACCTCGCCCACCAATCGCTGACCGCGCAATTCGCCGATCACGGCCGGACGGGCGCGATGCGGCGCGGCTACATGGCCTTCGCTTGGGGGCTGCCGAACCGCCAGCGCGGGACGGTCGACGCGCCGATCGACCGCCATCCGCACGCGAGGGAGAAGATGGCGGTGCGCCAGACCGGCCGCGAGGCGGTGACGCATTGGGAGATCCTTCAGAGCTTTGCCGGGCGCGACGGCAAGGGCGTCGCGGCGCTGCTCGCCTGCGAGCTCGAGACCGGACGCACCCACCAGATCCGCGTCCACCTCGCCCATATCGGCCACCCCCTGATGGGAGACGCCGTCTATGGCCCGCATTTCAAGACCAAGGCAAACCAGCTCGGCCTCCAGTCGCAGGCGGCTTTGGCCGCCCTTGGACGGCAGGCCCTGCATGCCTATCTGCTGGTATTGGAGCACCCGAGGACGGGAGAATTACTCCACTGGGAGGCGCCCCTGCCGGAGGATTTGCTTCTCCTTGAAGGTGCTCTGAAAGCGGCGCTATGACGCAGGGTCCTTCAGAAAAGCCTTACCTTACAAAAAGTTATAGCTGCCACACGGGGACGTGACGTCAGCAATCCTTCCCTAAACGACCCTCGATGGGGTATATTGCGCCTGCGTTGAAAGACCAACGCGGAACATCGCAGTCCGGCCGGCTTTAACCAAGCGGTCGTCTGCCTGGCCCGCCGCTATCGGGGGCCTGAACCTTTGGAGGGCGCACTATGGCCCGTACCGCTGCTTTGCCGGTCCTCAATGGAGAATCCGGCCTTTCCCGCTACCTCGCCGAGATCCGCAAGTTTCCGATGCTGGAACCCCAGCAGGAATACATGCTCGCCAAGCGTTGGCGCGAGCACGACGATCGCGACGCGGCACATCAACTCGTCACCAGCCACCTCCGGCTCGTGGCCAAGATCGCCATGGGCTATCGCGGCTACGGCCTGCCGATCTCCGAGGTCGTCTCGGAAGGCAACGTCGGCTTGATGCAGGCGGTGAAGCGCTTCGAGCCCGAGAAGGGCTTCCGTCTTGCCACCTACGCCATGTGGTGGATCAAGGCGTCGATTCAAGAGTACATCCTGCGTTCCTGGTCGCTCGTGAAGATGGGCACCACCGCGAACCAGAAGAAGCTGTTCTTCAACCTGCGCAAGGCGAAGAGCAAGATCAACGCTCTGGACGAGGGTGATCTCCGCCCCGACCAGGTAAAGATCATTGCGAAGCGCCTCGGCGTCACCGATCAGGACGTGATCGACATGAATCGCCGCCTCGGTGGCGACGCGTCGCTCAACGCGCCGATCCGCGACGACGGCGAGGCCGGCGAATGGCAGGACTGGCTGGTCGACAATACGCCCAACCAGGAAGCCATGATGGCCGAGCACGAGGAGTATGATCACCGCCGTGACGCCCTGAACGGCGCCATGGGCGTGCTCAACCCGCGCGAGCGCCGCATTTTCGAGGCGCGCCGCCTCGCCGATGAGCCGATGACGCTGGAAGACCTTGCCGCCGAGTTCGGCGTGTCGCGCGAGCGCGTCCGCCAGATCGAAGTCCGCGCCTTCGAGAAGGTGCAGGCCGCGGTCAAGGGCACGATCGCAAGGCAGGAACAGGCTGCGCTGGAAGCCGCGCACTAAGCGCAACTTCCCTGCGCCAGAGATTGGCGGATCGAAAAGACGGAAAAGCCGGCGGCAACGCCGGCTTTTTTTGTTGGTGGCCCTCCCCCTGCGCCAAACCGGCCGAGCTTGCCTTGAACCGCGTTCGCCGCTCAACCGACCAAAAAGGCGTCAGCATCAAGCGGACCGAGCTCGCGCCGTGTCGATCATCCTGCAGTCCACCGTCGGCGGCTTCTCCGCCCAGTTCATGCGCAAGCTGCCGCTGGTCGAGCAGGCGATGCGCGAGCACGGGCTGGATCCGGCGGAGTTCGTGGTCTCGAAGGACTATGCCAGCACCGCGACGATTCCGTTCGTCGGGCCGTTCTTCTACGATTACAGCGTCTTCTTCGGCGACGATCAGTTCACCGTCACCGAGCCGAACGACATGGTGTTCCTGGACTATTTCTTCAAGCGAGTGCTCGCCGCCGACGGGCCGCCAGAATTGCCCGAGCGGCCGGGGCTGATGCGGCGCTTGTTCGGGTGGATGACGGCGGCGACATAACCTCCTTCGTCATTCCGGGGCGCGACGAAGTCGCGAGCCCGGAATCCATTCATCCACCAACTCTGCGGCGCGATGGATTCCGGGCTCGCGCTACGCGCGCCCCGGAATGACGAGAGGCCCTCACTCCCCCCACGTCCGCGCCAGCGTCGCGAGCCAGCAGCCTTCGCAATAGCGCGCGTCCTTGTAGTCGATCCAGTTGTGCGCATAGACGTGGTCGAGCGGGATGTCGTAGCGCGCGCGCAGCACGCGGACGAGGATCCGCCACGCCGCGACCTGCGCCTCGGTCGGTCCCGCTGTGACGTCCGGATAGTTGCCGGCGAACTCGACGCCGATCGAATTGTCGCGCACGACCTGGCGATAGGTCGTCTTGTTGTCGATGTACTTGTTGTCGTTGCGGTTGGCGCCGTCGCCATGGGTCGGCACCAGATTTTCCGCAACCGCCCAATAGACCGTGCCGTCAGTCTCGACCCAGACCGTGACGCCGCGGCGGGTCGGGTTCTTCGACTGCTCCTGCGCGCCGCCCCGCGCCGAGCCCGCCGGCCCTTCGGTCTGATGCACGATGATGTTGCGCCAGGCATGAGCCTGAGCGACATCGCCCCACGGTGCGAGCCAGACGATCTTCAAGCCGGGAATGTCGGGCGTGCCGGAGCCGCGCGCGACCTTGGCAAGGTCGGCCTCCATTGCAGCGGCGGGAGCGATCAGGGCATAGGCGGCGAGAACAGCCGCGAGCAGGCGAGACATCATCATGCGGGTCCAATGCGGACTCGAGCCTAGCATCTTACGCGAATTTGCGCGCGGCCGCGGCCAGATCAGTCAGCTCGGGCGAGAGCGACGGCGCCGGATCATAGACAGCAAAATCGTTCTTGCCGTTCTTCTTGGCCGCGTAGAGCGCGTCGTCGGCATGGGCCATCAGGCGGTCCGGAAATTGGCCGATGGCCCGATCCCATTGCGCCACGCCGATCGAGATCGCGATCGGGATGTCGTTGCCGGTGCAGGCGGCGGCGTCCTGGCGGCAGACCTCGAGCACGCGGCGGGCGATCAACGCGCCTTCGTGGAGCGACGAGGACGGCAGCACGACGCAGAACTCGTCGCCGCCGGTGCGGGCCAGCATGTCGCCCGGCCGAAGCCGCGTCTGCGCCATCAGGGTGAAGTGCTGCAGGCAGGCGTCGCCCGCAGCATGTCCATGGGTGTCGTTGATGGTCTTGAAACCGTCGAGATCGATCACCAGCAGCGAGAACGGCTCGCCGCTGCGCTCCGAGCGGGCGCACTCCTCGGTAAGCCGCTGCAACAGATGCCGCCGGTTGGCGACGCCGGTGAGGTCGTCGAGCAGCGCGAGGTCGGCGACCTCGTTGCGCAACCGGTCCATCGCCATCAACAGGAAGCCGAAGTTGAGCGTCATCGACAGGAACAGGAGTCCGAGCACCATGACGGCATGGGCCTGGCTTCCGGCGACCGCCGAAAAATCGCCGCCCAGCACATTGCCCGCCGTACGGGCCACGAAGATGGCGATGATCGTGATGATGACGATGCTGGACAGCCAGGCGCCGGGGCTGACGCGGCCTTCCTGCGGCGACAGCAGGAGACGCAACGCCGACAGCAGGGGAAGAGCCTGACCGACCGTGTAGCAGAGCATACGCAGCTGCATGTGGTCGAAGACGATCCTGAAGAACACGACGCCGGCGAAGCTCAGGACGCCCGTCACGGCCATGGCGCGCCAGGACACCGGCCGGTCGTAGAAGCGCTGTATGCCCATGGCGGCGAGGCAACTCGCCGCCATGATGCCAGCAGCTCCAGCCAGAAGCGGCACGGGAGAGGTGACGAACAGGTGGACCAACGCCGCCATCGCGCCTGCCGCGCCGACGAAGGCCGATGCCATCCAGAACCGCGCGGCCTCGAATTTCGGATAGGAGCGCGTCACATAGGCCCAGATCAGGCCGAGCGCCAGGAAGTTGATGACGAAGACCGTCCAAAGTGTCGGTACGTTCAGCATGGCGGCCGCAGCACGCGCAGCGTCCCGCCTCCCGCCTTAGGCAACCGTCCGTCCATAACCGCCCCCGTGTTCTTGCGGACGACAATGCGCGTGGCGCGCTTAATGGAGTCTCACCGCGATCCTGCAAACACGGGCTTTGGTTTTGGATTGATGAATCCCGCAAACGGACTCCGGCATCGTTAAGCAAGACTTGATGCGCGAGAGCCGGCCACGTCCGGGCGAACCGGAGGCGGATTCGCGGGCAAAAATCACCCGAAAATGCGTCTGAGCTGTGGATAACGTGATGACGGAGATATGACAGCACGGGGCAGTTGCCCGCGAATCTGCTGAGTTTGTCATCGAGGATGTTGCGAGGCTGGCCCTCCGCCGAGCATCCCTCGTGTCGCGTTTCACCATTAACCCTTGAGAGGATACTATGGCTAAGAAAGCGAAGAAGGCGGCGAAGAAGAAGGCGAAAAAGGCCAAGAAGGCGAAGAAGAAGTAACGCGGCTTCTTTTTCTTTGCCCGGGTGGAGCCTCGCTCCGCCCGGGTGTCAGGTAAGGTTGAAACAGTTTGAAGATGGCGGGCGCGAGGCCCGCTTTTTTTTATTTGTCGCGTTATTGCTATCCGCTCCGCTCTCTCGCTCCCTCGCCCCGCTCTTCGCGGGGAGAGGGGGGTGAGGGGCGCTTCCACAAAGACGATAGCAGACGGACTAGCGGAGATTCCCCCTCACCCGGATCGCACATCTTTCGATGTAAATCCGGCCTCTCCCCGCGCGCGGGGAGAGGCGAAGAAAGCACCCTACCTCTCCGCGAACGCCAGCTTCGCTCCAAGCAACGCAAAGCCGGCGGCAAAGCTGCGGCGCAGCCAGGACATGACGCCCGGGCGGGAGATGATGCGCGCTCGCACCGAGGCGGCGCACAGGCCGTAGACGACGAACACCGCAAACGTCATCGCCATGAAGACGCCGCTCAATTCCAGCATCCGCGCCAGCACATGAGGCTCGTCCACCGCGATGAACTGCGGCAGGAAGGCGAGGAAGAAGATCGACAGTTTTGGATTGAGGATGTTGATCAGGAAGCCGGTCACGATGACGCGGCCGCTCGAGCGCTCCTTGATCTCACCCTCGACCGCCAGCGCCCCGGTCTCGCGCAGCGCCTGCCAGGACATGTAGAGCAAATAGGCCACGCCGCACCATTTCAGCGCGGCGAAGGCGAGCGCGCTGGTGTGCAGCACGGCGGCAAGGCCGAGCATCGCCGCCGTCATGTGCGGCACGATCCCGAGCGTGCAGCCGAAAGCTGCTGCGATGCTGGCGCGCGAGCCGCGCGTCAGCGCCGCGGCCAGCGTGTAGAGCACGCCGGTACCGGGCGAAGCGACGACGATGAGCGAGGTGAGCAGGAAGGACAGGGTCATGGACAGACCTTATCACCGCCTCTCGCGGCAAGAAAGCAAGCTGCCAGGACGGTCCCTCAGGACAATTGCGCGAGCTCGGCCTCGCGCAGCACGTCGAGTGGCGCCCAGGGCTTGGCCCAGAATTTCGCGCCGTCAGGCAAAGGCTGCGCCAGCGGACGGCCCGAGGTGACGACGACGTCGAGCCTCGGATTGCGGTCCTTGGCAACATAGGCGAGCTCGACCCCGTTCATGCGGCCGGCGAGCTGCACGTCGGTCAGCATCAGGCATAGCGCGCCGGCATTGTTGTCCAGGACGCGTTCGGCCGCCTCGGCACTTTCGCACTGGATGACTTCGTAGCCGCTCTCCTCCAGGAGGAGACACAGCATCTCGCGCTGCATGGCGTCGTCCTCGACAATCAGCGCGGTCGCCCGATATGGCATAGCCTGTCGCATGTGGCCGCTCCAAAAATGATCGTCTTCACTGAACTAACGTATGTTAAGGGCGCGCCCGCGATATGGTTCGGTTCCAAACTGAAAAAATGTACATCCAAGTTCCCAAGGCCGGCGTGGCTGCAGCGGAAGCTGGAGAAGATAGCGAGGGACGGCGAACGTGATGCGAAAGCGCCGCCCGCCCTCAACCGTCGTCCTGGCGAGAGCCAGGACGACGATCGGGTGAGCTTCCGTAATCAATATCTCCGCTCTCATGCTGCGGCTTGACCGGGGCATCCAGTACTTCGCGGCTCCTCCGTATGACGTTACTGCCTCCGGAATACCGGATCACCCGCCTTCGCGGGTGATGACACGGAGTGTGTGGCGGGAGCGCTCCGTCTCTGAGCCGCGCGAACTCACTGCCCCATCAGCCGATCGGCGAAATAGCCGATCGTCTTGCGGTAGATCAGCGCCCTGTTCCACTCGCGCATGGCCTCGAAATTGGCGGTGCCTTCGCCATAGGGCTGGCCCATCTTGAAGCCGTTGGTGTGGAGCAGGTTCGCGGTCGAGGCGAGCACGTCGGCGGCGCTGTGGCGAAGGTCGACGCGGCCGTCGCCGTCGAAGTCGACGCCGTATTTGATGTAGGACGACGGCAGGAACTGGGTCTGGCCGATCTCGCCGGCATAGGCGCCGATGAGGTCGCGCAGCGGCAGGTCGCCGCGCTGGACGATCTTGAGCGCGGCGAGCAGCTCGCCCTGGAACAGCTCGGTACGGCGGCAGTCATGCGCCAGCGTTGCGAGGGTGCGGATCACCGGCAGCTTGCCCATGTCGCCCTTGCCGAAATCGCTCTCCAGGCCCCAGATCGCGACCAGGATCTGGCGGGGCACGCCGAACTGCTGCTCGATGCGCGACAGCAGCGCGGCGTGACGCTGGAGCAGCGCGCGGCCGCCGTTGATGCGGCCGGGCCCGACGCGCGTCGAGACGTACTGCTCAAAGCTCCTGTTGAAGGTGTAGCGCTGCCGGCGGTCGAAGGCGAGCACGGCGCCATCCTGGGTCACGCCACCGAACGCCGCGCTGGTCACGCTCGCCGAGACGCCGGCCGCCTGCGCCTCCGAGGTCATGCCGGCGACAAAACTGTTGAAGTCGCCGCCGCAGCGCGCGGCCTCAGCCGAGCCGCCGGCCAGACACACCATGGAAGCGACGGCCAGAACAAATCTCAGCATGTGGAATGATCCCCAAAATCCTTGCGCGAAGCGGCCGGCGATCATGCCCGGGAACCGGACTCCCGTCAAAGCGGCGAAACCCCGCCAGAGCCGATCGCAACGTGAGCGCGACTAACGAGTCGCGCTCCATCCCCATCCTCAACCGCATCGCGCAGCCAAGGCTGCGGACCGCCGGCGTAGGGCTGCTTGCTCCCGTCGGCTCCAACGCAACGGATGCCGGCCGCGCGCTCAACCGGCGGGTGGAGCTGGTCGCGCCGTGAGGGTCGCGCGCGCTGGATTTGATGCGCATCAAGGCCAGCGCGTCGGCGGCGTGAGATGAATTGGCTCGTGCGCTGCGCCTTGTCATTCCGGGGCGCGACGAAGTCGCGAGCCCGGAATCCATTGCGCCACCAATAATGCGGTTAAATGGATTCCGGGTTAGCGCTTGCGCGCCCCCCGGAATGACGAGCGGAAGAGTCACAACGATAAGATCGGGCTCCTGCGGCGCAGCCAGGCAAGAGACGTCCGGCAAATCCCAGGACGATCAGTCATGGCCGACGACAAGCCCACATCGAAACCCGTCGCTCTTCTGCGCCTACCGCTCTTCCGCCTGCTCGCCATTAACCTCGCGATCGGGGCCTGCGCCGCCGCGCTGCTCGTCGGCGGCCTGCTCTGGCTCAACCCCGGACATCTGCGCGAGCTGATCTTCGCCGATCACGCGCCTGGCGTAGCGCTCCTCCTTCTGCTCGGCTCCTTCCTCATCACCCTCGGCTCCGCAGCGATGGGCAGCGCGATCATGGCGCAAGGGCGCAACGCAGACGAATTCCACGATGGCGGCGGGCACGGCTCGCTTGTTGTTGAGAAGCTGGCTGCGCGATCATCCGACGTGATGCGCGCGCCGCGAGATGGAACTCGCCGTACGAGTTGATCCGGACGTCACCGTCGCTCGGGAAGACGTGCAGCTCTGCGCACTCCGGTACAGAGCGCACATCTCTCGTCGCGTTGCGAGAGTGGACAGCATGAATAGATTACTTCGAACATCCAAACATTTGATTCCGGAACTCGTTGGAACCAAAGCTCGCCATCGACGCATTTCTGATGCGCTTGATGCGACATCAACGCTGCAACGATTTGCCTTGCCATCGTATGGAGCTGGTTATAGCCTTCTATTCTAGGTTGTTGCCCCGCCAGCCCCGGGCGACGCTGAAGACCAAAAATAAACGGCGGGCTTTTGCGGCCCGCCGTTTATTGAGGGAAGGAGCGCAGCAAGCGCTTCGGGCCTCTCCGCGGCAAGCGAACTTTCATCATTAGTCGCGCAGCGAATTCGACAGCCTCCGGCGCAACCAGCGCCGCTGTTGACGAATGTCGAGGCCATTTGACTGCGGCGCGCTGATCGACGACAAGCGCGCCATGGCCAAAAAACCTGGAACCAATCCCAAGGGCGAGTTCGCCTTTTTCAACGTCGTCTATGAAGACGGCTCCCAACGCTCCAACCGGCGCGTGCCTGCCGAGCTCCTTGGCGGGCTCGACGGCGACGAGCCTGCGCGCAGCTTCATCATGGATCAGGACCGGGAGATCGCCGAGAAGTCCGGCCGTCCGCCGCTCGCGATCAAGAGCCTCGACCGGGTCGGCGCGAAGAAGAAATAGGCGAGCGCCCTCGCGACACGTGGAGCGTCAGCACAAACAAAAACGGCGGGCTTTCGGCCCGCCGTTTTCGTTTGGACGAGAGCCGGGTCGAATCCGGCACAACGTCAAATTAATTGTCGAGGAACGACCGCAGCTTCCGCGACCGTGACGGATGCTTCAGCTTGCGCAGCGCCTTGGCTTCGATCTGACGGATGCGCTCGCGGGTGACCGAGAACTGCTGGCCGACTTCTTCCAGCGTGTGGTCGGTGTTCATGCCGATGCCGAAGCGCATGCGCAGCACGCGCTCTTCGCGCGGCGTGAGCGAGGCGAGCACGCGCGTGGTGGTCTCGCGCAGGTTCGACTGGATCGCCGCATCGATCGGCAGGATCGCGTTCTTGTCCTCGATGAAATCGCCGAGGTGTGAGTCCTCTTCGTCGCCGACCGGCGTCTCGAGCGACAGCGGCTCCTTGGCGATCTTGAGAACCTTGCGCACCTTCTCGAGCGGCATGCCGAGCTTCTCGGCGAGCTCTTCGGGAGTCGGCTCGCGGCCGATCTCGTTGAGCATCTGACGCGAGGTGCGCACGATCTTGTTGATCGTCTCGATCATGTGCACGGGGATGCGGATGGTGCGCGCCTGGTCGGCGATCGAGCGGGTGATCGCCTGCCGGATCCACCAGGTGGCGTAGGTCGAGAACTTGTAGCCGCGGCGGTACTCGAACTTGTCGACCGCCTTCATCAGGCCGATGTTGCCTTCCTGGATCAGGTCGAGGAACTGCAGGCCGCGGTTGGTGTACTTCTTGGCGATCGAGATCACGAGGCGGAGGTTGGCTTCCACCATCTCCTTCTTGGCCTGGCGCGCTTCGCGCTCGCCCTTCTGCACGGAGTGCACGATCTTGCGGAACTCGCCGATCTCGAGACCGGTGAGGGCTGCGAGCTGATGCACCTCGTGGCGGAGGTCCTTGATGCGGTCCTTCTCGTGGTGGACGAAGTTCTTCCAGCCCTTGGCCGAAAGCTTCGACACCCGGTTGAGCCAGCGCGGATCGAGCTCCGAGCCGGTGTAGTTGCGCAGGAAGTCGTCGCGGGCGACGCCGTGGCTGTCGGCAAGACGCATCAGGCGGCCCTCGTGCGAGACGAGGCGCTTATTGATGTCGTAGAGCTGCTCGACCAGCGAGTCGATGCGGGCCTGGTTGAGGCGCAGCGACTTCACCTCGACGATGATCTCGTCCTTCAGCTTCTTGTACTTGCGCTCCTGGTGCGGCGAGAGCGACTCGTTCTGGAGCTGGTTGGCGATGTCCTGCTCCTGAAGCTTGCGCAGCTTCTTGTAGTTGTCGGCGATCTTGTCGAAGATCTCGACGACCTTCGGCTTGAGCTCGGCCTCGATCGCGGCGAGCGACATCTGGTTTTCGAACTCGTCGTCGTCCATGTCGGCTTCGGCGGCGGCCTCGCCCGGATCCTTCTCCTCGCCGCCTTCGCCATTACCGGCGGCAGGCGCGGGGCGGAACGGGGTCGGCGAAGGCGGCGCAGCGGGCGGCGCCATATGCGCGGGCGCGGCAGCAGCCGGCGCGGCCTCGCCACCCTCGGCCGGCGCTTCGCCGTTCTCCCCAGTGGGACCGCCGATCATCGCGGTGTTCATGCCGCCCTTGGCGTCGGGACCGGCATAGGTCGCTTCGAGATCGATGATGTCGCGGAGGAAGATCTTTCCTTCGTTGAGCTCGTCGCGCCAGATGATGATGGCCTGGAAGGTCAGCGGGCTTTCGCAGAGGCCCGCGATCATCGCCTCGCGGCCGGCCTCGATGCGCTTGGCGATCGCGATTTCGCCTTCGCGGGAGAGCAGCTCGACCGTGCCCATCTCGCGCAGGTACATGCGCACGGGATCATCGGTGCGCTCGCCCGGCTCGCTCTTCTTGACCTCGGTGACGGCCTTCTGGGTGACCTCGACGAGCTCGTTGTCGGTGTCGTCGTCACCGCCCTCGTCCTTCTCGTCCTCGCCTTCGCTGTCGTCGGCTTCGGTGACGTTGATGCCCATGTCCGAGAGCATCGACATGATGTCCTCGATCTGCTCGGGCGAGGTCTGGTCGGACGGCAAAACTTCGTTGAGCTGATCGAAGGTCACGAAGCCGCGCTTCTTGGCCTGCTTGATCATCTTCTTCACTGCCGCGTCGGACAGGTCGAGCAACGGCGAGGGCGCATCCTGGGAATCCTTCTCCGGAGCGTCCGCTGCCTTGTCGTCTTTTTCCTTGTCCTTCGCCTGCAGCGTCTTTGCCTTGGTGGCCATCCATTGCTCCTAAACGCGCTTCACACAGACGGTCGCCGCGCCTGCCTGAATTCACTTGAACCTGTTGCCCGACGCTCTCGCTTCGGCAGCTCTCGACACGGAAAGGGCGGCGCAATCCTCTCTCGCCACCCCAAGCTTTCTCTCGCCGGAATTGCCTAACGCTTCGTGAGCCTCTTTGTCGCAGCGGATGCAGGTGTAGTGCCAACAGCGATTGCGCGGATTCATTCCTGACGCGTCTGTTCTGCCTGCGGCCGCCTGGTGGCCAAAGTGCTACAAGACCGTTAAGCCTCGATTAACCCTGTTTTTGCCGCCAAACCTTGGATTTGGCGAGTCTTTTAGCGGTTCCGGCCCCGGCCGTCCGCATGTTTCTTCATCAAACGCTCTTCTGGAACCGGCCCGACAGCTCGCCAAAGCCCTCGATCAGGGCCTCGATGCCGTCGACCCCTCCCATCCGGGCCTTGACGTCACGCAGCCACGCCAAATTGGCCTCGCTGGGGTCTTTCCCCAAGGCCAGCTCGGCGTCTTTCAACTCCCTAAGTAGTGAATGCCACTGCCGATGCAAGGCAACGAGCTGGTGCCAGGTGGCAAGAACGTCATCCCGTGCCGCGCCCTCCCTTGCGCCCCACACCGCCTGGGTCGTGATGGCCCGTTCAACCCTTTGAAGTAATGGAATAAATCCGCCCTTCTCCAGGTCAGCCCGCATCTTCTCGGCCTGCTCACCAGGGTCCGGGCTGTGGTGATGGTCGTTGGCGAAGGCGGCGATGATGCCGGCCCGGAGCTTGTGGGCCTCGGGGTGGGCCAGCTCCAGGGCCGCCACCTCCTCGAGGTGCTCATGCAGCAGCCAGGGGTGGTTGATCAGGCATTGCAGGATCAGGGCCTCGCGGCGGGAGATGGCGCTGCGCTGGCCCCGCATGATCGGGCTTGCGGCGAGCTGCGGGCTCGCCGCCTGGTAGGGGCCGGAGGGGAGCAAGGTGGGACCGGGCGCGCCGCGCCGGCCGCCCCCGGCGAATCGATTCGCGCCCGCCGCCCCTCGCGGCTGGAATGGACGGCCCTGCCCACCCCGGAAATTGCCCCGGCCGGCGAAGCCGCCACCGCCGCCCTCGGGCGCAAAGGCGCGCTGCAGCCGCTGGACAAAATCGTCGCGATAGTACCGCCGCACCACCTCGTCGCGGATGCCGTTGGAGAGCTCCTTGATGCGCGCCTCCAGCGCGGCGCGGCGCTCGGGCGTGACGAAGCTGCCGCCTTCGAGCTCGCGCGACCAGATCATGTCGGCGAGCGGCTTCGCCGCGGCGATCACCTCCTCGATCGCGCCACGACCGCCGGAGCGGGCGAGATCATCGGGGTCCTGCCCCTCCGGCAGCAACGCGAAGCGCAGGCTCTTGCCCGGCGCGAGAAACGGCAAGGCAAGGTCGGCGGCACGATAGGCGGCCTTCTGTCCGGCACGGTCGCCGTCGAAGCAGAGGATCGGCTCGTCCGCCATCTTCCAGAGCAGCGCGAGCTGGCTTTCGGTGAGCGCGGTGCCGAGCGGCGCGACCGTGCCGGCAAAACCGGCGGTCACCATCGCGATGACGTCGACATAGCCTTCGACCACGATCAGCGGCGCGCCGTTATGGGACGCGGCGCGCGCGGTCTGGTGGTTGTAGAGATTGTCGCCCTTGTGGAAGAGCGGCGTCTCTGGAGAGTTCAGGTATTTTGCCGGAACGTCCTTCTCCAGCGCACGTCCGCCGAAGGCGATGACGCGGCCGCGCAAATCCGTGATCGGAAACATCACGCGGTCGCGGAAGCGGTCGTAGGGCACGGGAATGTCGTTGCCGGCAATCAAGAGACCGGTCTCGACCATGTCGTCGACGGAGACGCCCAGCTTGCCCAGATGCTCCTTCAGCGCAAAACGGTCAGGCGACGCATAGCCGAGGCGGAACTGCAATTGCGTCGCCGGCGAGATCGCACGATCGGCAAGATAGCCGCGCGCCTTCGCGCCGACGCGCGAGGCCAGCGTCTCCGCAAAGAATTTTGCGGCGAGGTCCATGACGTCATGCAGCGACTTGCGCCGCTGCTCGTGCCGCGCCGCATCGGGCGTCACCGTCGGCAGCGGCAGCCCCGCCATGTTGGCAAGCCGCTCCACCGCCTCGCCGAACGGCACGCCGTCGGTCTCCATCACGAAGGTGATGATGTCGCCGTGCTTGCCGGAGGAGAAATCGTGATAAAAACCCTTCTGGTCGTTGACGTAGAAGGACGGCGTCTTCTCCTGCTGGAATGGCGACAGCCCCTTCCACTCCTTGCCCGCCTTCTTCAGCTTGACGCGCTTGCCCACGACTTCGGAGACCGAAAGCCGGGCACGCAGTTCGTCGAGGAATTGGGGCGTGAAGCGCATGGCCTGTGTTTAGCGCGAAACCGTCTGAGTCGGGCGAAGGGTTAGGGATATAGGTGCGACTTGCCGAAAAGTCAGGATTGTCGGGCTTTTCCGAGTTATTCGACCTATTCACAGCCCCTTCCGTCATCTCCCTGTCATTCCGGGGCGATGCGAAGCATCGAGCCCGGAATCCATCGCGCCACAGGAAGGCTGGGAAAAACGGATTCCGGGCTCGCCCTTCGGGCGCCCCGGAATGACGTGGCGGAAAACCCCGAATGACGGCTGCGGAAAAAGCGCCTTGAACCCGGGCCAGTTCCACGCTTCCATAGCGCCATGTTCAGGACGTTTCGAGGCGGTCATAGCGGCGGTTGGCGCGTCACCTCGATGTCATCAGTGACGGGCGAGCCCCTGCCCTTCGTGCCGGCGCTGTCGGTGACGGACAGCGACGCCGTTTCATTGCCGCTGGTGCCCTCGCGCAATGCGTGGCGGCTGGTCGGGATCGCCAGCTACCCGCGCTACACGACGCGCGCCGAAAAGGAGCAGCTCACCGCCGTCCAGGCCGAGCTCGGCCGCCCCGAGGCCACCAGCGCGGCCTTGATCCCGATCCGCAAGTCGCAGGCCTGGTGGGAGCTTGCGCCCGAGGAGCGGCGCAAGATTTTTGAAGACAAGTCGCACCACATCGCGAGCAGCCTGCGCTTCCTCCCCGCGATCGCGCGGCAGCTCTATCACTGTCGCGACCTCGGCGAGCCCTTCGACTTCCTCACCTGGTTCGAATACACGCCCGCGGATGCCGCGCTGTTCGAGGAGCTGGTCGCGATGCTGCGGCAGACCGAGGAGTGGACCTACGTCGAGCACGAGATCGACATGCGCCTGGTGCGGGAGGTGCTCTCGGCCTAGTGATCCAGGAAGCGGCCGGACTCGATCAGCGGCAAGCCCGTGACGGGCCAATTGTAGATGTAGGTCCAGGCTTGCATGACCGCGCCATCTGCCGTCAGCACGGAGACCAGCTTGCGCAGATACTCGGTCGGCTCCGGAAAGCCCTCGCCGCAGGCCTCATACATGTCGAGCTCGCGCAGCAGCTCGTCTGGGGCGCGCATGCGAAACAGCTCGCCATGAACGAGATCGGACGGCGTATCCGACAGCAGCAGCCCCGGATAATGCTTCACGAGAACGAGCCGGCCGCGGCAGGTCGCCTCCCCCAGGAAATCGGCATGCATCGACAACAGCCGCGCCATCGGATGGTCGAAGCCGCGCATCAAGGTGCCGTAGACGAAGAGAAGATCGGAGGTCATCCGCGCTTGTTATCCTGCGAGCACGCGCCGATTCAAGTCGTCTTGCAAACGGCCCTGTAGTCCGTCTTCGCGGGTGGTGCTTTGAGCCCGCCTCCTCTATAGCCTTGTATGGTCACGACCACAGTGCTGCTTCGATAGGCAATCCGAATGGCTTCAGACGCGATAAGCGCGCCAGCTCAACTGCTGGGCACGGACGACGTTGATCCGGTTCATGAGGCCAATAGTGCGGGGCGATCGCCGTTCCTGCTCACGTCCGACCACTACGGGCGGCTTCTGCCGCGCGCGCTCGGCGATCTCGGCGTCGCCAACAGCGAGCTGACGCGGCACATCGCCTGGGACATCGGCATTGCCGGCGTTTCCGACCGCCTCGCAGAAATGCTCGACGCGCATCTGATCGCGCAGCGCTATTCGCGGCTCGTGATCGACTGCAACCGCCCGCCGAGCGTCGCAAGCTCGATCCCGGCAATCTCGGAGGCCACCGCAATCCCGCGCAATGACGGGATCTCGGCGGAGGAGCGCGAGACGCGGCGGCGCGAGATCTTCGATCCCTATCACGGCCGCATCAATGCCGTGATCGACGGCCGCATGCACGCGAAGCGGCCGACTGTGCTGGTGTCGCTGCACAGTTTCACGCCGGTCTATGCCGGCGTGACGCGACCCTTGCACATCGGCACGCTCTATCATCGCGACACGGTGCTGCCGCGCCTCTTGTTGAAGCATCTGCGCAGCGAGAGCGATCTCGTCGTCGGTGACAACCAGCCCTATGCGGTGAGCGACATCACCGACTACACCATCCCCGTGCACGGCGAAGCCCGCGGCCTGATCAACACCGGCATCGAAATCCGCCAGGACCTGATCGCGGATCAATCCGGCCAGCAGCAATGGGCCGAACGGCTGGCGCGCATCTTTGGCAAGATCGAAGCGGAGCTAAAGGTGGAGGCGCTGGTGTAACGCTTTGCGCCCCATCGCACACTGCATTCCCTCTCCCCTTGCGGGGGAGGGTTAGGGAGGGGGGTGCCACACGGCACACTCTCTCGATTGTACGAGAATTGTACTCGACGACGTCTAGACCTTTTCCTGGGCTACCCCCCTCCCCGGCCCTCCCCCGCAAGGGGGGAGGGAGCAGAGCGGCGCCAATGGAGAGGACGACAACCTATCGCGAACAGTTCTTCGACCAACCGTTCACTTCGCCCTGGTCAGCGCCAGCCAGATACCGCCGCCGATCATGAAGCCGCCGGAGACGCGCGACATCATCCGCGTCCGGCGCGCAGAGAAGAATTTTCGCGCGCGCCCGGCGGCTGTGGCGTAGAGCGCGTCGGTCATCGCTGCGGTGACCATGAAGGTCGCGCCGAGCAGCGCGACCTGCGGGAAGTGATCGCGGTTCATGTCCATGAACTGCGGAATGAAGGCGCCGAAGAACACCAGCACCTTCGGGTTCGACAGCAGCACGAGAAAACCCTGCAGGAAGAATCCGCCGCGCGGCGGTGCCGGCGGCTCGTCGACATTGACGCCCTCGACCGGCGCCCAGATCAGCTTGATGCCGAGCCAGATCAGATAGGCCGCACCGGCAAAGCGCACCCAGTCGAACCAGTAGCCCATCGTCGCCATCAGCGAGGTCAGGCCGATCGCGACGACGCCGATTACGATCGCAAGACCGGCCTGCGCGCCGGCGACATTGGTCAGCGCAGCGCGCGTCCCGTGGCGCAAGCCGTTGGCGATGACGAGGGTGACGATCGGACCAGGCAGCAGCGCCAGCGCGATACAGGCGGCGACGAAGGCGAGATAGGCTTGCATGGACATCATGGGGAGGACTCGCTGAGGGCGTTTTGCTGCATTAATGCATGGCGGAGGCGGAAACGGAAGCTCTTCTCCCTCTCCCCGTTCTTACGGGGAGAGGGCTGGGGTGAGGGGCCGCATACGCAATCACGGTAGCAGACGGACTCGGGGAGACTCCCCTCACCCGGATCCCCGCGCGCGGGGAGAGGCGAAGCCGCCATCACCTGCCATCCAGCGCAGCCGTCACCCATCGCTTCATCTCCTGCGTCTTCAGGAACTCCAACGCCGCGCGCTGCATCACATGCGCCTCGCCCGCCCCTTGCACGACCGCAACCAGCAGATCGCAGCGGCGCGAGAGGGCGATGCCGGTGGCTGCGTGGCGCGCGCCGTCGGCCAAGTCGAGATCGTATTGCCTGGCACGACCGTCAAGCCCGCCGAAGCTCACTGTCTCGCCCGCCGCCACCGGCGTGAAGCGCGGACTGATCAGATCAAGATCGGTGACGCGATCGACCTCATCGTCATCGGCGACGCCGCGGTCGCAATTGCAGAAGCCGAGTTTTGCGCGGACGTAAAGCCGCGCCCCTTCGCAAGCTCCATCGCAACGGAACGCGCGGCCCGCGGGCCAGCCGTCGCGCGGGTACGGCCAGGCGATCTCGCGCCAATGTGCGGGCCCATCCGCCGGCGACGGCGCAAGCTGATAGGCGCCGACACCCGAGGCACCGAGCGCGAGCACCGCGGCCATGATCGTCGCCGCGCGCCGCATCGTCAGTTCTTCGGCAGGCCGGCGACGGCGCGCGCGGGTCCGGTCAGCTCGAGGATATGCAGCCCCGTGTTGGCGCGATCGACGATGTAGATGTAGCCACGGTCATCGGTCTCGACATTGTTGGTCTGGATCGCGACCTTGCAGCGCTCGCCACCCTCGACCGGAATGCAGCGCTTGTCGGTCGCACTCGTGATCGATGGAATGAAGTACCCGACCTCCTTGGGGTGATAGGGATCGCGGATGTCGAGCGCCCGCACGCCGGCATTGAAGAAGGCGATGAAGGCCATCTTCTGGTAATAGACCGGCGCCATGCTCTCGTTCGAGGAATGCGAGCCGAAGCGGCCGCCGCGCTGGCAGAACTGCCCGCTCGCCTCCGGCACGGTGTAGCTCGAAATCATCATCGGCCGCGTCTCAGTGGTGACGTCGGCGAACCACACCATCTGCCGCGCCTCGCCGCACTCGTTCAGGATCGCCTCGTCCACGATCATGACGATGTCGCGGGTCTTGCCGTCCTTGTCCTCGGCGAACTCGGCGATGGGCATGTCGAGCATCGGGAACGTCGTGTGCGCGCCGTTGAAGGCCGACATCGGCATCCGCGCAATCTCGGGATAGCGCAGATTGTCCGGCGTCGGCTCCTTTGGCCCGTTCAAAAGTTTCTCGCGATCGACGATTTGCAATATGCCGCCCTTGTTGGTGCCGTAGCCGAAATAGACGCGGTTGCCGGTGGGCCCGGTCGAGATCGGCCCGTGCAATTCGGTCGGCACCGCACCGGTCGCGCCGGGCTCCTGACCGGGCAAGCCGAAGTCGCGGATCTTCTGCGGATGCGCGGGATCGGAGAGGTCATAGACCTGCGTCATGCGCCGCGTGCGCCAGTCCGGCGCGCCCGAGACGAGATAGGCAATGCCGGTGTCGCATTCCCACCAGTTCTTGTGCGTGTCCTTCAGTCCGGCAATGCGGGTGACGAGCACGGGATTGGCGGGATCGGCCACGTTCCAGATCTCGTGCGCCTCGCCGCCGAAGGTGCGGAGCATGTAGACCGCGTTGGGATCGCCCTTCGGCAGCGTCTTGCCGTCGCAGACCCGCACCATCTGCGCGCCGCCGGATTCATATTTGCCCTCCTGCCCCGGCAGGTGCCGCAGATATTTGGGATGCGCAGGGTCCGTGACGTCGACGATCGAGGTACCGTTCGGCTCGGCCTGTCCCGTCATCGGATTGACGGGGCTCGGCACGGCGTCGGTGCCGCCGTGATGGCCGATATAGGCGATCCAGCGATCGCCCTGGTGATGGATGGTCGGCTGATAGGCGCTGCGCGCCTGCAGGTCGCTGGTGCCGACCAGCTTCATGTTGGAAGCTTCCGGCGGCGCGCCGATCACCTGCTGCTTCTGCGCGTGAACGCATGTGCTGCCGGCAAAAAGGACGAGGCAGACAGCAAGTTGAGCGCGGCTGATCATTGATCCTCCCGGAACCAATCTGTGTTGGCTGAGATGTAAGGCTAGCACAGGCATTCGCGTGCGCCAAAAACACCATCTTGACATGCAACCATTTGGTTGCCTATTATCCCTGCCATGGATGAAGTCTTCAAAGCGCTGGCCGATGCATCGAGACGGTCGCTCCTGGACAGGCTTCACGCCAGAAACGGGCAGACGCTGAACGAACTCTGCGAGGGCCTGGAGATGACGCGCCAGGCCGTCACCAAGCACCTTGCCATTCTCGAAGAGGCCAATCTGGTCACGACCTTCAAGCATGGCCGCGAGAAGCTGCACTACCTCAACCCGGTGCCGATCCATCAGATCGGCGAGCGCTGGATCAAGAAATTCGAGCGCGGCAAGCTCGCCGCGCTCAGCGAGTTGAAACGTCAGTTGGAGAAACGCGATGAGTAAACCGGAATTCGTCTATGTCACCTACATCGAGACCACACCGGAAAAGCTGTGGGAGGCGCTCACCAACAGCGAGTTCACACGACGATACTGGTTCGACACCGAGGTCGAATCCGACTGGAAGGTCGGCTCCCCCTTCGCGCTGGTCATGAAAGGTGTGACCACCGATACCGGCGAGATCCTGGAAGCCGACCAACCGCGGCGGCTGTCATACACCTTCAAGCACGAAGTGAACGAGGACATGCGGAACGAACGGCCGACCAGGGTCGTTTTCACGCTCGAGCCCTGGGGCAACCTCGTGAAGCTGAGCGTGACCCACGAGGGCTTCGCCGCAGGCAGCAAGCTGCTCGACGGCATCTCCAAGGGCTGGCCGGCGATCCTGTCCGGGCTCAAGAGCCTCCTTGAAACCGGCAAGGCACCGACGATCCCGCCGGCTGCGCTTGGCATCGAAGGATTTGAATGATGAACGTCGATCAGTTCAAGCCGCTGACGGTCTACACCATCTACATCGCCTCCACGCCCGAAAGGGTGTGGCAGGCGCTGACCACGGCCGAGTTCAGCCGGATGTATTTCTTCGGCAATACGATCGAGGTCGAGCCGCGGCTCGGCGGCGCCTTCACGGTGCGCACGCCGGACGGCGCGCTGCACATCAGCGGCGAGGTCCTCGCCTACGACCCGCCGCGAAGACTCTCCGTCACCTTCAACGTCAACTGGCCCGAGCTGATCGAGAAGCTCGGACCGACGCGCGTGACCTACGAGATCGAACAGGTCGGCGACGCGGTCCGACTCACCATGAGCGAAGGCCACGATCGGCCGCTCAGCGACGACATCCTGGCCGGCGGCCGCTCGGGTTGGCCTGCGATCCTCTCAAGCCTCAAGAGTGTGCTCGAAACCGGCAAGCCGCTGGTCGTCAAGCTCAGCCCGCCGCAGCGGATGCTGGACGCGCTCAAGGCGATGGGGATCAGGACGCCCTGACGAGCATCCGGCTCGGATCGACGGGGCGCGCCTTGCGCCCCGTTGACAAGTGCCGCGCGATCCCTCATCGATTCAGTGTCGATTTCCGTCCCGCTTTCCTATGCTCGCCGTCTTCATGCAGATCGCCATGCTTGTGCTGGCCATCCGTTTCGGATGGCTGGCATTCGTGGGGTTGCAGTCAGGTGTGGTGAGCTCCCGTCCACGATACGGCGGCCCCACGCGGCAATTTTCGCGCGCAACAAAGCCCGGCGCCTTCTGGATCACGGTCGTCAGCTATCTGGTGTTCGCCGCTGCAGTCGTGGCAGGCGACATCATCCGACTGGCGATGATTTTCTAGGCCGGCACCGGCACCACCAAGCGCCGATAGAGATGCCAGGTCGCATGCCCGAGCACCGGCAGCGTCACGATCAGCCCGAGGAAGTACGGCAGCGCCGAAACGATCAGCAGCATCACGATCACGGCCGCCCAGCCGATCATCGGCAGGGGGCTCATCACGACCGCGCGCACGCTCGTCACCATCGCGGTGACGAAATCGACCTCGCGGTCGAGCAGGAGCGGAAACGACACCACGGTCAGCGAGAACAGGATCAGCGACAGCGCTGCGCCCATCGCGTTGCCGATGGCGAGGAACAGCAAGCCCTCATTCGTGGTCAGCACCACCGTCATGAATTCCTGCAGGCTCGAGAACGACGCGTGCAGGCCGAGCAGGAGCGCAATCAGGAGCCGCACCTGGTACATCCAGATCACGAACATGAACAGCGTGACGAACGCCATCCAGCCGATCTCGCTGCGTGAACGCACCGTCGCCCAGATCGCGCCGAATGAGACCGGCTCGCCGCGCTCGCGGCGGCGGCTGACCTCGTAAAGGCCGATCGCCACGAACGGCCCGATCAGCGCGAAACCGGCGGCGAGCGGATAGACGAGATAGACCATGCCGAAGGCAGTGAGGCACAGCATGATCGCGATGCCGCCGGCGGCATAGAGCGCGCCGAAGCAAAGACCATAGAGCGGCAGCGCCTGAAAGTCGCGCAGGCCCTCGACCAGCGCCTCGGCGATATCGGTCGCCGCCACGGGGCGTACCACCGGATCGACTTTGCCCGAGATGGACATCGGCTCCTCCTCATCTGCCGGCGCGATCTTGGTCGCGCGCGGCACTGTTGACGCCGATGTTAGCTTGCTCTCGCAATCCTTGCACGAAAGAGATGAGCGGTCAGCGGATACCGCGATTGCCTTCGCCTGATGCGCCGCGCTTAGCGCGACGTGAGCAGAAGGGCCACGCCGAGATTGGCCGCGAACAGAGCCGCGTCGATGACGAAGATCCTGAGCATCGGGCCCTTCAACACCGGCCAGTAAGCCACCCCGACACGTCCACCGCGCATCAGCACCGGAAGGTTGTATGCGAACTGGCTGAAGTGACAGGCGGCAAAGAACAGGAACAGCACGAGCTGCGCCTCGATCGGCTGGAAGAAGGGCGGACGAACGGCCAGCAGATAGAGCGACAGAAGCCCGATCGGCAGATTGATCCCGCCCAGGAACGCCACACTGGCCGCCAGGGTCGGCGCGATCGGATTGCTGCGCTCTTCCCGCGGCAGCAAGATCTTCAGCGTGTTGCGCTGGGCAATGCTGAACTGAATGAATGCGCCGCCGAACCAGAGCGCGTTGAGGAGCAGGACGAAATCCGAAAGGTGCATGTCTATTTTCCGTAAAAGGCCTCGCTGCGCACAACGCGGCCGGCATCATCAAAGTCCATGAATTCGCTGGCGCGCGTGTCGCCCAGTTGCCACCACACCGTCAGCCGCGCGATTACCTCGTCCCAGCTCCAGTTCAGGATCTTCAGGTCGGCGCTTTCGATATGGCCATAGGCCTTCCGCTAGTAGGCGCGGATGTTCTCGGCCCCAGTGACGATGGGGGAATCGGTCAGCTCCAGCGCCAGAGGGCTGCGCATCTCGGCATTGTCCGCAAAATGCGCGACGACCGCGTCGATGTCGACCCTGCACCAGTTGGCGCACCATGCCGCGACGAACCGTTCGGCCGCCGCGCGATTCATTGCCTGTCCGCTCATGACGCGGCCCTCCCCTGGCTCGTTGCCGGGAGAGTGGCAAAGTTCATTTCTCATGTCAACTATATTGACTTTAGAAAGTCAGTTGTTGTCGGCGATTGTCTCCATGACAGCCATCCATGCGGCTGCACCCGGCTCCCCGACACGATCAAATGCCGCGCGCAGGACCTTGCGCTCGTGATCCGATGCATTTTTCTCAATGCGTTGCCCCGCATCCGTCAGGCGCAGCAGTTTGGAGCGATGCTGCTCGGGCGACCGCTTCGACGTCAGGAGTTTGCGCTCCAGCAGCAGATTGAGCGGCCGGTTCAAGGCCTGCTTGGAAATGCCGAGGATCTCGAGCAGCGAGCCGATCGCGATGTCGGGCCGGCGCGCCACCACGTAGAGGATACGATGGTGCGGGCGCGACAGGCCGAGCTTCGCAAGATACTCGTCGGCCTCGAGCGTCATCCCGCGCCAGCCGTAATACATGAGCTCCAGCGCCGCATCGAGGTCGTGCAGCTTCTTGAGTGAGGCGCGGTGAAGCCCCGCGGCTTGAGACGTCTTTGGCATGACCTGACTGTATCGGATTGAAAGAACCTAGCCCCGCGCGCGCAGCTCGCGCCGCAGCACCTTGCCGGTGGCGGTCATCGGCAGCGTCTCCGCGAACTCGACGAAGCGCGGATATTCGTGGGCGGCGAGCTGCACCTTGACGAACTCCTGGATCTCGCGCGCGAGCGCATCACTTCCCGCAAAGCCGGGGCGCAGCACGATCCAGGCCTTGATCGATTCGGTACGGATCGGATCGGGAATGCCGACCACCGCCGCCATCGCCACCGAAGGATGCTTCATCAGCGTGTGCTCGATCTCCGAGGGACCGACGCGATAGCCCGCGGTGGTGATGACGTCGTCCTCGCGGCTGACGTACCAGAAATAGCCGTCCTCATCCTGCACTCCGAGATCGCCCGTGAGCAGGAATTCGCCGGCATATTTCTTCTTCGTCGCGTCCGGATTGCCCCAATATTCGATCATCGTGCACGGACACGGCTGTCGCACGCCGATGATGCCGCGCTGGCCGCGCGGCAATTCCTCGCCCTTGTCGTTGATGATGCGGACATCGAATCCTGGCGTCGCCTTGCCCATCGAGCCGGGCCGGATCGGAAACAGGTTCGAGTTGCTGCCGATCACGAGATTGCACTCGGTCTGGCCGAACACCTCATGGGCATCGATGCCGAAGGTTTCGCGCACCCAGCCCAGAAGCTCGCCGCCGAGCGATTCACCGCCGGTGAAGATGCTGCGCAGCTTCACGCCGGGATGCTTCACGCCGGCCTGCCGCATCAGCTTCAGCGCCGTCGGCGGCAGGAAGACGTTGCGTACACCAAGGTCAGCCATCATCTGCATCGCCGCCTGCGGCTCGAATTTGCGCGCGCGGTGACCGACCAGAGGAATACTGTGATACCAGAATGCGAACAGGCCGTTGATGAGGCCGCCGATCCAGGCCCAGTCCGCCGGCGTCCACATCAGGTCGCCGGGGCGCGGCAGGAAGTTGTGGCACATCTCCACATTCGGCAGATGGCCGAGCACGACGCGATGTGCATGCAGCGCGCCCTTCGGATTGCCGGTCGTGCCTGACGTATAGATGATCAGTGCGGGATCGTCGGCCGAGGTGTCGACGGTCGGAAAATCCTCGGACGCGGTTTCGATCGCTGACCAGAACGGTTTTGCGCCGGCGTGGACGGCGCCGCTCGTGACATAGATGTCCTGCAAATAGGGCAGCCGATCGCGGATCTTCGTAAGCTTCTCCCAGCCCGCCTCATCGGTGATGATGGCTCTTGCTTGCGAGTTCGACAGGCGGAATTCCAGCGCGTCCTCGCCGAACAGCGCGAACAGCGGGATCGAGATCAGCCCGGAGCGGAACGCGGCGATATGCGCGATCGGCAGTTCCAGCGACTGCGACAGAAACACCGCGACCCGGTCGCCACGCACAAGTCCGTCGGCCTTCAGCACGTTGGCGAAGCGGCGCGACATGTCCGCGACCTCGTCGAAGGAGGTGCGGCTCGTCACGCCGTTCTCGTCGACATAGATCAGCGCGAGCCGCCCCGTGCCGTCGGCGTGGCGATCGCAACAGGCCTCCGCCATGTTGAAGCGCGCCGGGATGTCCCAGCGGAAGTTGCGGTAGAGCTCGTCGTAGGTTGCGGCTTCGGTCAGCATGGCTGCGGGCGTATCCTTGTTGCGGCATGGCCGGGCAGAAGCGCGTCTTCGCGAAGAGCGGCCCGGCCATCCACGTTCTTCTTGCTTGGCCGCCAGTTTAAGCGCGTGGATGCCCGGGACAAGCCCGGACATGACGATGGGAAAGCATCTCGCCATTAGGCGTCATTCCGGGTTCGATGCCTCGCATCGCCCCGGAACGACAGCGAGAGTTACCGCACCGTCCGAAAGAACTCCCTGACCTCGCCGACGAACAGCTCCGGCTGCTCGAATGCGGCGAAATGGCCGCCCTTCTCCATCTCGCGCCAATGGGTGATGTTGTGAAAGTTGGGCTCCATCCAGCGCCTGACCGGCGTGATGATCTCCTTGGGGAACACGGCGACACCGGTCGGCACCTTCACGATCGGCCTCGTACGGCGCTTGCCAAAGCTTTCCCAATAGAGCCGCGCCGAGGAGGTCGCCGTCTCCGTCACCCAGTAGAGCATGACGTTGTCGAGCAGCTCGTCCCTGGTGAAGATGTTCTCGGGATGGCCATTGCAATCGGTCCAGGCCCAGAATTTTTCCAGGATCCACGCCGCCTGCCCGCTCGGCGAATCCGTCAGGCCGTAGCCGAGGGTCTGCGGCCGCGTCGATTGCTGCCTGGAGTAGCCGGAGTCGAGATCGACATAATGCTTGAGGCCGGCAAGCGCGCGCTTCTCCTCCGCCGTCGGTTCGCCCTCGACCTTCGGCACCGCGTTGAAGGCGAGCGTGATGTGGATGCCGGCGCAATGTTCAACGTCCTGCGCGCCGAGCGAGGTCGTCACCGCCGAGCCCCAATCGCCGCCTTGCGCGCCGTAACGCGCGTAGCCGAGCCGGTCCATCAGCCTGGCCCAGGTCGCGGCGATGCGATCCACGCCCCAGCCGGTGGTCTTCGGCTTGGCGGAGAAGCCGAAGCCGGGCAGCGACGGACACACGATGTGAAATGCATCGGCGGGATTGCCGCCATGGGCGGCGGGATCGACCAGCGGTGCGATCACTTTCTGGAATTCGACGATCGAGCCGGGCCAGCCATGGGTGATGATCAGCGGCAGCGCGGACGGCTCCTTCGAGCATGCATGCAGGAAGTGGATGTCGAGCCCGTCGATCTCGGTCGTGAACTGATCGAAGCGGTTCAGCTTCGCCTCGCGCGCCCGCCAGTCGTAGTCGTTCGCCCAATAGCGGCAGATGTCCTGGATCCATTGCAGCGGCGCGCCCTGGCTCCAGTCATCGACCAGTTCCGCCTCGGGCCAGCGCGTGCGCGCAAGGCGCGCCTTGAGGTCGGTGAGGATGTCGTCGCCGACCTCGATGCGAAACGGTTTTATGGCGCCGGTCATCGGTTGCCTCCCCCAGTTTCTTCGTCATTCCGGGGCGCGCGAAGCGCGAGCCCGGAATCCATTTCGCAACAGAGCTGGCGGCCCAATGGATTCTATGATGCGCAATTGCGCATCATAGCTCGACGCTGACGCGTCGCCCCGGAATGACGGCCTAGCCCGTCAGCGCGGCCTTCACTAATCCGCTGGCCTTGCCGAAATCCATCTGGCCGGCGTACTTCGCCCTCAAGACTGCGATCACCTTGCCCATGTCCTTCATGCCGGCCGCGCCGGTCTCGGCGATGGCGCCCGAGATCGCCTTGTTCACCTCGTCATCCGACATCTGCTTCGGCAGGTAAGCCGAGATCACCGCGATCTCCTCGCGCTCCTGCGCAGCGAGCTCGGCGCGGCCGCCCTTGTCGTAGAGCTCGACCGCCTCCTGGCGCTGCTTGATCATCTTCTGCAGCACGCTGAGGAGGTCGGCGTCGGACAGCGGCGGCTTGCCATTGCCGCGGGCCTCGATGTCGGCGTTCTTGATGGTCGAGTTGACCATGCGCAGCGTCGAGAGCTTGCGCTCGTCCTTGGCCTTCATGGCCTCCTTGACCGCATTGTTGATGTCGTCGCGCAGCATGGCCGTGATCCTCTCAATCTATCGCGCCTGATCTAAGCCGTTCGCGGGCAAGAGGCCATACCGGACCCCTGGCCGGCCCCGGTTCATTGTTTCCCCGTCGGCCGCGGAAATTGCTCAAAATTACCAGTTCCAGCCTAAGTGCCTGAGGGGGCCTGTCAAATATGCAAAAACGCATGTGAATCCGCTCTCTCCCGCTTTGACGGGCGCCACTTGCCAGACTATGAAGCGGGCTCATGACACAACATGACAACGATCCCGCCTGGCCGGACCACAAACCGACCGCGCTCCTCGTGCTCGCCGACGGCACGGTGCTCGAAGGCTTTGGTCTCGGCGCCGAAGGCCAAGCCGTCGGTGAAGTCTGCTTCAACACCGCGATGACCGGCTATGAGGAGATTTTGACCGATCCCTCCTATGCCGGGCAGATCATCACCTTCACCTTCCCGCATATCGGCAACGTCGGCACCAACGACGAAGACATCGAGACGGTGAACATGGCCGCGACGCCCGGCGCGCGCGGCGTGATCCTGCGCACCGCGATCACCGATCCCTCGAACTACCGCGCGACCCGGCACCTCGACCAGTGGCTGAAGGCGCGCGGCATCATCGGCCTCTCCGGCATCGACACCCGCGCGCTGACCGCGCTGATCCGCAGCAAGGGCATGCCCAACGCCGTGATCGCGCATGCGAAGAACGGCCAGTTCGACCTGCACGGCCTGAAGGAAGAGGCGCGCGAATGGCCGGGCCTCGAAGGCATGGACCTCGTGCCGATGGTCACCTCCGGCCAGCGCTTCACCTGGGACGAAACGCCCTGGGCATGGAACAACGGCTTCGGCCGGCAGGAGAATCCGGAGTTCAACGTCGTCGCCATCGACTACGGCATCAAGCGCAACATCCTCCGTCTGCTCGCGGGCGTCGGCTGCAGGGTGACGGTGGTGCCGGCGACGACCTCGGCCGAAGACATTCTGGCGCTGAAGCCGGACGGCGTATTCCTGTCCAACGGCCCGGGCGATCCGGCCGCGACCGGCAAATATGCGGTGCCGGTGATCCAGCAAGTGATCAAGTCGGGCACGCCGACCTTCGGCATCTGCCTCGGCCACCAGATGCTGGGCCTCGCCGTCGGCGCCAAGACCAAGAAGATGCATCAGGGCCATCACGGCGCCAACCATCCCGTGAAGGACGAGACCACCGGCAAGGTCGAGATCACCTCGATGAACCACGGCTTCGCCGTGGATCAGGCGACGCTGCCGAAGGGCGCGACGCAGACCCACATCTCGCTGTTCGACGGCTCCAATTGCGGCATCCAGCTCGACGGCAAGCCGGTGTTCTCGGTGCAGTATCACCCCGAGGCCTCGCCCGGTCCGCGCGACTCGCACTATCTGTTCCAGCGCTTCGCGGACCTGATGCGGCAGAAGAAGAGCGCGTAAGCGCTCTTCCGCAATTCCACGACATCATGCCCGGGCCTCGGCCCGGGCTTTTTGTCATTCCGGGGCGCGCGAAGCGCGAGCCCGGAGTCCATTGCGCAACGAACTCTGCGGCACGATGGATTCCGGGCTCGACGCTACGCGTCGCCCCGGATTGACGGGGAAGCAACGGAAGGAACGTCATCTCTCGCGATCGGTTGATCCCTGCTACTCTCGACGCAGGAGTCCCGCCATGTCCGTCGTCCGCAACAATGCCGAACCGCTCGCCATCGTCTTCGAGGACGACGGGCTCGTGCCGAACAGCATCCTTCCCTTCCTGGTCTACCAGGGTGCAGTCGCGCTCGACCCGAAGAACCCTGAGGAAACCATCGAGACTCTGTTCGGCGCCAACCGCTGGGGCGGCACGTGGCGCAACGGCGTCTACGACTATCTGCACTATCATTCGACCGTGCATGAGGCGCTCGGCGTTGCGCGCGGCCACGCCCGCGTTCGCTTCGGCGGCGATCACGGCCAGGAGCTCCAGATCAGGGCCGGCGACGTCGCGATCCTTCCCGCTGGCACCGGACATCAATGCATCAAGGCCAGCGACGATTTCTGCGTAATCGGCGCCTATCCGCCGGGCTCGAGGATGGAGATCACCCGCGCAACGCCGGAGAACCACGCCAAGGCGCTGAAGACGATTCCCAAGGTGAAGCTGCCGCCGGCCGATCCGGTGACCGGCGGGGATGGTGCGCTGATGCGGCTGTGGCGATAGCCGTCAACGCAGTGCTGTAGGTGGGCAAAGCGTAGCGTGCCCATCATCCGTCCGCGAGTGACGGCAGCAAATGGTGGGTACAGCGCGCAAAGCGCGCGCCTTTGCCCACCCTACGCCTACGGCTGTGCGCCTACGCCGCGTTGCTGCCTTCCTGGCGCGTAGCCTCGAACAGGAACCAGGTGCGGCGCTCGGTTTCGTCGATGAAGACTTCGAGGATGCTGGCGCTCGCGACATCGCCGGCCTCGTCGCAGACCTCGTGCGCCTTGCGCATCGCGCTGGCGACGTGCTTGTTGTCCTGCATCAGCTCGCGCAGCATCTCGCGCGGCGGGACGTAATCCTCGTTGTTGTCCTTGATGGTCTGGAGCTTGGCGACCTGGCCGATCGACTTCAGCGTCGTGCCACCGATCTTGCGGACGCGCTCGGCGAGCTGGTCGGTGGTGGCGAAGATCTGGTCCGACTGCTCATCGAGCAGCAGGTGGTAGTCGCGGAAGTGCCGCCCGCTGATGTGCCAGTGGAAGTTCTTGGTCTTGAGATAGAGCGCGAAAGCGTCGGCCAGAAGCACGTTGAGCGCCTCCGAAACCTTGTTGACTGCCTGTGACGACAGATCGGTGGGGGTGTCGAGGTCGGGCGAGACCTTGTTGTTGGCTTTGCTCACGGGAAACCTTCCTGTTAGGACGCGGACATTGACGGCGCGCCGTCGCACCCCTAACGCAAGGCGGGCTGCGCCGGTTCCTGCGCAGGAACCGCTTGGCCGGGACCCTCGAAAACCATGGACGATTGGATCGATTATTACGACTCCACGCATACGATCTATGTCAGCAAGCTGCATCGCGACTTGCATTTCCAGATCATCGCGCGGGACATCATTGCCTACATCTCGTCGCCCGACGCGACGGTACTGGACTATGCCTGCGGCGAGGCGCTGTCGGCGAGTCAGGTCGCAGCGGCCTGCGGCAAGCTGATCCTCGCCGAGCCCGCGCCCGGGGTCCGCGGCCGGCTGATTGCGCGGTTTGCCCCGAACACGAAAATCCGCGTCCGCTCGCTCGAGGACGTCAGGAAAATGCAGGAGCAGTCCGTCGATCTCGTCGTCATGAATTCGGTTGCGCAATACATGACGCCGGAGGAGCTCGATTCCGCGCTCCTCAACATTCGCCGGCTGCTCAAGCCGTCCGGCAAGCTGGTGCTCGGTGATGTCCTGCAGCCGAACGTCGGCATGGGCCGCGACGTGATGGCCCTGCTCAGCTTCGGCCTGCGTCACGGCTTCCTCAAGGACGCGCTGATCGGGCTGATCAGCACGGCGCTGTCGGACTACCGCCAGCTGCGCTCGCGCATCGGGCTGCAGCGCTACAGCGAGGATGACATCACTGCCAAGCTGACCGCGGCCGGGTTCGCGGTGCAGCGGGCCCACACCAATATCGGCCACAACCGCTGGCGCATGACCTTCATCGCGCGGCCGCCGTTAGCGCACGGTTAGGGTTAAAATTTAGCTGAGCTGGCTTGCGGTATCCGGATGAGCCATGATCGCGATGGCCCGGTGGCGGAAGCGTCTACGCGAGAGCAGTGCATCGCTCTTTATCCTGGTTCAAATCCAGGCCGGGTCTCCACGCTTCGCCCCGACGGGGCTACGCGTGGCGCAGCCACGCTAGGCCGGCTGGGCAAAGCGCGTCCCGCGTAGCTTAAGCGAAGCGAAAGCGTAGACGGACTGGATCCCACCTTAATCGTTGGCCGGACGCACGCACGCGTCTCATCTTCAATCCGCATCGACCACATCACACTCGGAAACAAGCTGCAGCCGATCGGCATCCCTGGCTGCGGAGTTGATCACGGCATCGAGCAGGCCGGGAAAACGCGCTTCCAGATCCTCGCGGCGCAGCCGCATGAAGCGGCTGGTCCCCGCCACACGCGTCTGCATCAGGCCGCATTCGCGCAGCTTGGCGAAGTGATAGGCGAGATTCGACTTGGCCCCGAGGCCGCTGAAATCGCCGCAGCGCAATTCGCTGCTGCCACGTTCTTGCTGGGCGAGCTGATAGACGATCGCCAGCCGGATCGGATCACTCAGGCAATCCAGGACCATCGGGAGTCCGATCTGCTCTCGGGTGGGATGCGGGGGCATGCGGCTCATATCCGCATGATAGCGAGCCGACCTCAATGTTCAATAGTTCTTGAACCAATTGACATGGGAAACCTGGGGAACAATAGTTCAATAAACATTGAACATAGGAATGTTTGGAATGAGTGTGTTCTGGCTGGCCTTAGCGGCCTTCGCGATCGGTACAGAAGGCTTTGTGATTGCAGGGCTTTTACCGGCGATCGCCACCGACCTTTCGATTTCGGTCTCGGCCGCCGGCCAATTGGTGACGGCCTATGCCCTCACCTATGCGGTGGGCTCGCCGATCCTGGCGATCACGCTGAACAACATCGACCGCCGCACCGCGCTGGCACTGGCGCTGTCGACCTTTATCGCGGGGAATCTCGTGGCGGTGATGGCCTCAGGCTATGTGCTGCTGCTGGCCTCACGCATGCTGATGGCGCTTGGCGCCGGGCTTTGCGTGCCGACGGCGCTGGCCGTCTCGGTGGCGGTTGCCTCGCCCGAGCGGCGCGGCCGCGCGGTGGCGCTGGTCACGTCGGGCATCACGGTCGCGACCGTCGTCGGTGTTCCCTTGGGCAACTTCATCGGCAGCCTGTTCGGCTGGCGCGCGACCTTTGCCATGGTCGCCCTGCTCGGTGCCGTCGCGCTCGCCGGCCTGCTGTTCGGCCTGCCCCGAGGCCTGCCGCGCAACACGGCTTCGCTTGCCCAGCGGCTCGCCGTGGCCCGTCACGGTAATGTCTTGATCGCGCTCGCCATCACCATCCTCTGGGCGCTCGGCGGCTTCACGGTCTTCACCTATTTCGCGGTTCCGCTGAAAAGCCTCGGTTTCGACGCCTCCAGGATCAGCCTTGCGCTTCTGGTCTTCGGCGGCGCAGCCGCGATCGGAAACATGCTCGGGGGCGTCCTCGCCGACCGGCTCGGCACGCTGACCACGGCGGCGCTTGGGCTCGCGGGCATGGCGACAGCCCTGATTCTGCATTCGCTGGTGCTGAAGCTGATGCCGGAACAGGCGCATTACGCCGTGCTGGGAGCGATCTTCCTCTGGGGCATCTCGGGCTGGGCGTTCTATCCGGCCCAGCTCGCCAGCATCATCCGGATCGAACCGCAGGCCTCGATGATCGCGCTCTCGCTCAACGCCTCGGCGATGTATCTCGGCTTCGCCATTGGCGGAGCGCTGGGCGGGGTGGTGCTGGCAACGCTCTCGCCGACGGACCTCGGCTGGATCGGCGGATCGAGCGTCACGGCCTCGCTTCTGGTGCACCTCGCCCGCGGCTGGCAGGCCCGGCCAAAACCCGTGAAAATTGCCGGTTGATGGGCATTTTTCGGGGTTTCGCCGCTCCAAAATCTGGTCTATGACCACCCGCGCGCGAGGGAAACCCGCGCGTGCGCATGATCCGCCAAAGTGTAGGCGGTTTGGCGCGAAGATCATGCGCCTTCTAATATTGGGAGCGCGATCGGACGCAAAACCGGGCGCCACTTTTGCTGATCGCGCTCCTGCTAAAGGGGACGCGCGGCGAGCGCGCCCTTTTTTTGTGCCCAAATTCCAGCCCGCGAGCGGTGATGCCCAAACGAACCGACATCTCGACCATCCTGATCATCGGCGCCGGTCCCATCGTGATCGGCCAGGCCTGCGAATTCGACTATTCCGGCACCCAGGCCTGCAAGACGCTGAAGGAAGAGGGCTATCGCATCGTCCTCGTCAATTCCAACCCGGCCACCATCATGACCGACCCGGAATTGGCCGATGCGACCTATATCGAGCCGATCACGCCGGAGATCGTCGCCAAGATCATCGAGAAGGAACGCCACGTCATCCCCGGTGGCTTCGCGCTGCTGCCGACCATGGGCGGCCAGACCGCGCTGAACTGCGCGCTGTCGCTGCGCAAGCAGGGCACGCTCGAAAAGTTCGACGTCGAGATGATCGGCGCGACTGCGGATGCGATCGACAAGGCCGAGGACCGGCAGCTTTTCCGCAACGCCATGGAGAAGATCGGCCTTCAGACCCCGAAGTCGCGGCTTGCCAACGCGTCCCAGCTGAAAAAATCCTTCCGCGACAAATACCTCGCCGAACGCGAGAAGCTCTCCGGCGCCGCGCAGGAGGACCTCGACCGGCAGTGGTCCCTCGGTGAGAACGAGCGTCGCAAGCGCTACCAGGAGTACGCGCTGGGCCAGGCGATGATGGCGCTGTCCGAGATCGGACTGCCGGCGATCATCCGTCCCTCCTTCACGCTCGGCGGCACCGGCGGCGGCATCGCCTACAACAAGGAAGAATTCCTCGACATCATCGAGCGCGGCCTGGACGCGTCCCCGACCAACGAAGTGCTGATCGAAGAATCCGTTCTCGGCTGGAAAGAGTTCGAGATGGAGGTGGTGCGCGACAAGAAGGACAATTGCATCATCATCTGCTCGATCGAGAATTTCGATCCGATGGGTGTGCACACCGGCGACTCCATCACGGTCGCGCCGGCGCTGACGCTGACCGACAAGGAATACCAGATCATGCGCGACGCCTCGCTGGCGGTGCTGCGCGAGATCGGGGTGGAGACCGGCGGCTCCAACGTGCAATTCGGCATCAATCCCGCCGACGGCCGCATGGTCGTGATCGAGATGAACCCGCGCGTTTCTCGTTCTTCGGCATTGGCTTCGAAAGCCACGGGCTTTCCGATCGCCAAGGTCGCGGCCAAGCTCGCGATCGGCTATACGCTGGACGAGATCGCCAACGACATCACCGGCGGCGCGACGCCTGCCTCGTTCGAGCCGACCATCGACTACGTGGTGACCAAGATCCCGCGTTTCGCTTTTGAGAAATTCCCGGGCGCCTCCTCGACCCTGACCACCTCGATGAAGTCGGTCGGCGAAGTCATGGCGATCGGCCGCACCTTCCAGGAGAGCCTTCAGAAGGCCCTGCGCGGGCTCGAGACCGGGCTCACCGGCCTCGACGAAATCGAGATCGATGGCCTCGGCCAGGGCGACGACAAGAACGCGATCCGCGCTGCGCTGGGCACGCCGACCCCGAACCGGCTGTTGCAGGTCGCCCAGGCGATGCGCCTCGGCTGGTCCAACGAGGACATCTTCAACTCCTGCAAGATCGATCCGTGGTTCCTCGCCGAGATGCGCGGCATCGTCGACATGGAGGAGAAGATCAAGAAGAATGGTCTTCCGTCCAACGCGTTCGGCATGCGCACCCTGAAGGCGATGGGCTTCTCCGACGCACGGCTCGCCGTGCTCTCGCACACGACGGAGGCCGAGATCACGGCCAAGCGGCATGCGCTGGGCGTCCGTCCCGTGTTCAAGCGTATCGACACCTGCGCCGCCGAATTCGCCTCGCCGACCGCTTACATGTACTCGACCTATGAGGCACCGTTTGCCGGCAGCCTCGCGGACGAGAGCGCGCCGTCGGACAAGAAGAAGGTCATTATCCTCGGCGGCGGCCCGAACCGCATCGGCCAGGGCATCGAGTTCGACTATTGCTGCTGTCACGCCTGCTTCGCGCTCGCAGACGCCGGTTACGAGACCATCATGGTCAACTGCAATCCGGAGACGGTATCGACCGACTACGACACCGCGGACCGGCTCTATTTCGAGCCGCTGACGGCCGAAGACGTGCTGGAGATCATCGCGACCGAGCGCACGAACGGCACGCTGCATGGCGTGATCGTGCAGTTCGGCGGCCAGACCCCGCTGAAGCTCGCGCGCGCGCTCGAGGCTGCCGAAGTGCCGATCCTCGGCACCTCGCCCGACGCCATCGATCTTGCGGAAGATCGCGACCGCTTCAAGCGCGTGCTCGACAAGCTGCGGCTGAAGCAGCCGAAGAACGGCATCGCCTACTCGGTCGAGCAGGCGCGCCTCGTTGCAGCCGATCTCGGCCTGCCGCTCGTGGTGCGTCCGTCCTACGTGCTCGGTGGCCGCGCGATGCAGATCATCCGCGAGGAGAACCAGCTCAACGACTATCTGCTCGGCACGTTGCCGGAGCTGGTGCCCGCCGACGTCAAGGCGCGCTATCCGAACGACAAGACCGGGCAGATCAACACCGTGCTCGGCAAGAACCCGTTGCTGTTCGACCGATATCTGTCCGATGCCACCGAAGTCGACGTCGACTGCCTCTCAGACGGCAAGGACGTCTTCATCGTCGGCATCATGGAGCATATCGAGGAAGCCGGCATTCACTCCGGCGACTCCGCCTGCTCGCTGCCGCCCTATTCGCTCGATGACAAGATGATCGACGAGCTGGAACGGCAGACGCGTGAGCTCGCGCTGGGCCTCGACGTCGTCGGCTTGATGAACGTGCAATACGCCATCAAGGACGGCGAGATCTATGTGCTCGAGGTCAACCCGCGCGCCTCGCGCACGGTGCCCTTCGTCGCCAAGGTGATCGGCACGCCGGTCGCAAAGATCGCCGCGCGCATCATGGCCGGCGAGAAGCTCGCCGACTTCAAGCTGAAGAAGGCGCAGCTCAAGCATGTCGGCGTCAAGGAATCGGTGTTCCCCTTCGCGCGCTTCCCCGGCGTCGACACGGTGCTCGGCCCCGAGATGCGCTCGACCGGCGAGGTCATGGGCATCGACCGCTCGTTCGAAGTGGCGTTCGCGAAGAGCCAGCTCGGCGGCGGCACGCGGGTGCCGGCCAATGGCACGGTGTTCGTCTCGGTGCGCGAGAGCGACAAGATGCGCATCGCCGATGCCGTGCGCCAGCTGCACTCGCTCGGCTTCAAGGTGCTGGCGACGTCGGGCACGCAGCGCTTCCTGACCGACCAGGGCATCCCGACCGAGAAGGTGAACAAGGTGCTCGAGGGCCGGCCGCACATCGTCGACGCCATCACCAATGGCGACGTCCAGCTCGTCTTCAACACCACCGAAGGCCCGCAGGCGCTCGCCGACAGCCGTTCGCTGCGGCGCGCGGCCCTCTTGCATAAAGTGCCGTATTACACCACTCTTTCCGGGGCCGTGGCGGCCGCGCAGGGCATCCGCGCCTATCTGGGCGGGGACCTTGAGGTTCGTACCCTGCAGAGCTATTTTTCGGAAACCTGATCTTTGGCGGAGCCGAAGCCTCCGCTAAGTGATTGGCAATGCTGCCACAATGGCCGGAGGAACTGTCCGGCCATGTGGTTGTTCTGTTCCGGCGCCAGACCCACATAACGTTCCGGTGGCCGTGTGTTCCGCCCCTGGAAACAGCGACGAATCAAGGTCGCCCACGCCCTCCTGTTTTCGAGGACGTGCGACCGGAGAACGAGAGAAGCGATGGAAAAGGTTCCGATGACTCTGGCCGGTTTTACCGCGCTCGGGGAAGAATTGAAGCAGCGCCAGTCCGTGGACCGTCCGCGGATCATCGAGCATATCGCGGAGGCGCGCTCGCACGGAGACCTGTCGGAAAACGCGGAGTATCACGCCGCGAAGGAAGAGCAGTCCCACAATGAGGGCCGCATCGCCGAGCTCGAGGACAAGCTCGCGCGCGCCGACATCATCGACATCTCGAAGCTGTCCGGCGACACCATCAAGTTCGGCGCCACGGTGACGCTGGTCGACGAGGACACCGAGAAGAAGACGGTGTGGCAGCTCGTCGGCGAGGTCGAGGCCGACGCCAAGAAGGGCCGCATCTCCATCACCTCCCCGCTCGCACGCGCGCTGATCGGCAAGAAGAAGGGTTCAACCGTCGAGGTCAATGCACCCGGCGGCGCCAAGGCGTACGAGATCACCAAGGTGGAGTGGCGGTAACCATTTGCCGCTATGTCTGACGATTTGAAAAGGCCGCGCATCGCGCGGCCTTTTTGTTTCGGCGTGTGTTGCTCGGCGTGAGTGACTGGGGCTCCCACCTCATTGCGAGCGCAGCGAAGCAATCCAGACTGTCGCCGCGGAAAGATGCTGGATTGCTTCGCTGCGCTCGCAATGACGGAGAAGACTGACAGTTCCGAGAAAAGTCAGCGCAAGGCCTATCGCCTTCCCTTCACATCCAGCGGCACGGCCGCCTCGTATTTCGAATTGTGCAGCACCAGCGAGGTCCGCACGTTGCGCACATGAGGCGCTGCGGTGAGGTGCGTGACGAAATCCTGGAAGGTCGCCATGTCGGGCGCGACGCATTTCAGGATGAAATCGACTTCGCCCGACAGCATCCAGCATTCCCGCACCAGGGGCTCGGCGCGGACGAACTGCTCGAAGGCGCGCAAGTCCGCTTCGGCCTGGCTGGAGAGGTGCACGGCGGCGAACACTGTGACATCGAAGCCGAGCTTTCGCGCATCAAGGAGCCCGCGATAGCCGTGAATGTAGCCTTCCTCCTCCAGCGCCCGGACGCGGCGCAGGCAAGGTGGCGGGGAAATGCCCACGCGCTTGGCCAGCTCGACATTGGTGATTCGACCGTCGGCCTGAATCTCGGCGAGAATTTTGAGATCGATCTCGTCTAGGTTCCGCGACACGTGATTGGAACTCCTGGCCTTGCGGCGGTATCGGGTGGGTCTGTCGCAATCCTCATAGCCGAGTCCGCACCGGGTGCGCAATTTTATTGCGCGTGCAGCGCAATCGACTTTTGTTCCTTGTTGGAAAAATCCGCCGAGAGGGAATGCAATTCTTGCATAGCTCACCAGAAGGCTTAGATTAGCTCTGATATTTCAGCGCCTCCGCGATGCTCACCTGGCACTTTCCGCGCCCGCGCTGCAATTCCCCCGAGAAAGGCAGTCCAAGAAAATGCCAGCTCCCGTCCATGCAAAGGTCGTCATCATCGGCTCCGGCCCCGCCGGCTACACCGCGGCCATCTATGCCGCGCGCGCGATGCTCGAGCCGATCCTGATCCAGGGCATCCAGCCGGGCGGCCAGCTCACCATCACCACCGACGTCGAGAACTATCCGGGCTTCGCCGACGTGATCCAGGGCCCCTGGCTGATGGAGCAGATGGAGAAGCAGGCGCTGCACATGGGCACCCAGATCAAGACCGATCTGGTGACCAAGCTGGAGACCTCGCACCGCCCCTTTCGCCTCACCTGCGACTCCGGCGACGTCTATCTCGCTGACACCGTCATTCTCGCCACCGGCGCCCAGGCACGCTGGCTCGGAATTCCCTCGGAAGAGACCTTCAAGGGTTTCGGCGTCTCGGCCTGCGCCACCTGCGACGGCTTCTTCTACCGCAGCAAGGAAGTGATGGTGGTCGGCGGCGGCAACACCGCGGTCGAGGAGGCATTGTTCCTGACCAACTTCGCTTCGCAGGTGACGATCGTTCACCGCCGCGACCATTTCCGCGCCGAGCGCATTCTCCAGGAACGCCTGTTCAAGAACCCCAAGATCAAGGTGATCTGGGACAGCGCCATCGACGAGGTCTGCGGCGAGGCGAACCCCAGCAAGGTCACGCATGTCCGCCTCAAGAACGTCAAGACCGGTGCGCTCACCAAGGTGAAAGCCGACGGCGTGTTCATCGCCATCGGACATGCGCCGGCAACCGACCTCGTGAAGGATCAGGTCAAGCTCAAACAGTCGGGCTATGTCGAGGTCGCCCCGAACTCGACCGCCACCTCGGTGCCCGGCCTGTTCGCCGCCGGCGACGTCGCCGACGAGACCTATCGCCAGGCCGTCACGGCCGCTGGCCTCGGCTGCATGGCAGCACTCGAAGCCGAACGTTTCTTGGCCCTGCGCGCCAGCGAGCGCGCGGCAGCGGAATGATGACCATGGCTCGAACACGCGACGGATTCACGGATATGGACTGGGACAAGCTGAAGGTGTTTCACGCAGCGGCGGAAGCGGGCAGCTTCACGCATGCGGGTGAACAGCTCGGCCTGTCGCAGTCGGCGGTCTCACGCCAGGTCAGTGCGCTGGAGCAGGAGCTGTCGGTCTCGCTGTTCCACCGCCACGCCCGCGGCCTGATCCTCACCGAGCAGGGCGACCTGCTCTTCCGCACCGCGCATGACGTGTTCATGCAGCTGCAGGCGGCGCGCGCGAAACTGACCGACAGCCGCGAGCGGCCGAGCGGCGATCTCAAGATCACCACCACGCCCGGCGTCGGCATCAACTGGCTGATCCCGCGGCTCGGCGAATTCACCGCGCTCTATCCGGAGATCCGCATCTCGCTGATCGTCACCGACGAGGAGCTGGATCTTTCGATGCGCGAGGCCGACGTCGCGATCCGCACCCGCAAGCCGACGCAGCCCGATCTCATCCAGCGCAAGCTCTTCGCGATGGGCTTTCACGCCTATTGCTCGCCGGAATACATCAAGCGCTTCGGCACGCCGCGCACGCTGGAGGAGCTCGACTCCCACCGCATCATCACGCTCTCCGACGGCAACTTCGCGCCGCATCTGCAGAACCGCAACTGGCTGATCGAAGCCGGGCGCAACGGCTCGGGTCCGCGCGAAGCCTACTTCAAGGTCAACAACATCCTTGGCCTTGTACGCGCCTGTCAGCAGGGCCTCGGCATCGCAGCGCTGCCCGACTACCTCGTCGAGGAAAACAGCCGCCTGGTGCAGCTCTTCGGCGAATCGGATTCGATCCAACTCGATACGTATTTCGTCTATCCCGAGGAGTTGAAGACGGTCGCGCGCGTGCAGGTGTTCCGCGACTTCGTGGTGAGCAAGGCGCAGCGCTGGCCGTCCTGATTTCCGCATGTCTGACATGCGACCCCGACGGTTGCTGCATGGCGCAGGGCGAGCCCATAATGTTTCCACGCTGAGCCTTCGCGTTGCGCATTTGTCCCCCTCCTCCAGTGGCGCGGGAGTTCAGTAATCCCTCTTGGAAGGTGATTGTGTCGGCCTCACGTGGCCAATACCTAAGCCGGGCTCTTTGGGCCCGGCTTTTTTTCGTCGATTCTGGCTTTCGCCCTCCGCGTGTATTGACAGTTCCACGCCTACCCCGCATCATTTGCCCATGATCACGAAGTCGTGCGCAATCTCGTTCAAGGCAATCGCCTCGAAAAAAGGCCCCCATCCGGGGACCAGGGATATGTGCGCGCGCTAGAAGCAGACTTCGTCGTCGCAATCCCGAAAACCCCGCCACCTGGACGGGGTTTTTTCATGTGCCCTCCGTCTCAGGTCGAATCTAGACAAGGAGATGGAACATGACCGACCTGCGATCACATCTGCACGGGCTCTGGCTGCCGCTGGTGACACCGTTTCGCGATGACCGCCTCGACGAGACGTCGCTGCGGCGGCTGACGCGGCACTACGCGGCGCAAGCGATCGACGGCTTCATCCTGGGGGCGACCTCCGGCGAAGGCATGACGCTGCGGGACGCCGAGCTCGAACGCCTCGTCGCCACCGTGCGCGACGAGATGGCGGCTGGCCCCCGCACCGTTCCGATCTGCCTTGGATTGTCCGGTGCGGACACCTCGCGGCTTAAGGATCGTCTCGACGAGACCGCGGACTGGCCGATCGATGGCTACCTGATCGCAAGCCCTTACTATGTGCGGCCGTCGCAGCGCGGAATGCTGGCGCATTTCGAGGCGCTCGCCGATCACGCCGCCTGGCCGCTCGCGCTCTACAACATCCCCTATCGCACCTCGGTCAACATTACCAACCAGACGCTGCTGCGGCTCGCCGAGCATCCGAACATCGTCGGCCTGAAGGATTGCGGCGCGAGCCGCGAGCAATCGATCGCACTGCTGCGCGACCGGCCCAAGAGGTTTCGTGTGCTCACCGGTGAGGATGCCAATTATCACGAAGCGCTCGCAGATGGCGCCGACGGCGGCATCCTGCTCTCCGCCCATATCGAGACCGCGACCTTCGCCGCCGTCTACGCGGAGCTGAAGCGCGGCAACGCCGGCGCAGCGCTGGCGCGCTGGCAGGAGGTAAAGGAGCTGACGCGCCTGTTGTTCACCGAGCCGAGCCCCGCGCCGGCGAAGTACTGGCTGTGGCGCAGCGGCCTGATCGACAGCCCCGAAGTGCGCCTGCCGATGGTGGAAGTGAGCAGCGAGCTCGCCGCCACCCTCGATCGCGAGATCGAGCAGCGGGCGAAAGTCGCGGCGTAGACGATCTCATCTCATCTCATCTCATCTCGCCCCGCGCTCGCTGCCTCCCCTTCTCCCCTTGCAAGGGGAGAAGGGGAGAGCGCATCTGTGGTTGACCGCGCCCGAACTTCCTTCGCGGCCGCGGCACGACGCATCCACGGCTCCTTTACGCAATCGCGCCTATCGTGGTCCTCCAAGATCAGAGGGGGAGAACCATGGGGCATCGAACTCAGCCTACGGCCGCGCGCCAATTCGCGCCCGCCGATCTTTTGCAGGGAATTCTGGTGGTATCGTCGTTCGGCCTCTGGGCCGTGATGCTCGGCCTGATGCCGGTCCTCCTGTTTCGGGTCTGGCTGGTCGGCTGACGTGCGGATGGTTAATCCGTGGTAGCGCCCGCGCTCAAATGCGAGCGGAGTTGCGATCCCGATCTTAAAACATCGCGCTTATCGTCAAGCCCGTAAGCGAAGAAATCGCGGGGGCGTTTGTGAATAATCAGAATGAGATGGCGTCGCATTACGACGCCGGACGGCAAGCACTTGCCAACCAAAAACTTGCCAACCAAAACCTTGCCAACCAAGGCTTCACCACCGAAGACATTCTCTGGTCCGTCGGCATCTGGTCGGTGATCCTGACCCTGTCGCCGGTCATCGTGTTCTACATGCTGATGGTGGCGTAGGGCGCACGACCAGGTCCCGGAAACGCAAAACGCGCGGCTGGCCCGCGCGTTTTTCGTAACCCGAGAATGAACAAAGAAACTAAGCCGCCTGCTTGTGCATTGCGCCGGATGCCGACGCCGTGCCGCGAATAGCTTTCACTGAACGCTCGATCGCCGCCCACAGCCTTGCAATTTCCTGAGCCGCACGGCTCTCGGCCTGATATTCCCGCGCGCCCTCGCCATGGCTCAGCGCCATCAGCAGATCGGAACGGTTGGTGATCTGGCCGCCCCACACCGGCGCACGGAACTTCGCCAGCGCCTCGCGGGCGATGGTGACGATCGGGCTTTCGGACTCGTCACGACGGGCCGGCGCACCGTTCAGCACGACCGCGTAGGGCTTGCGCGCCGCGCGGCACATCTGGATGGTTTCCTGCACCGCGTTGACGTCGAACACGCCGGGCCGCGCCGGAATGACCACCATGGTTGCGTTCTTGATGGCATCGTCGACGACGGCCGACAGGTTCGGCGGCGTGTCGATCAACACCCATTCATATCCGTCGCGCTTGGCAGCGGAGACGATGCCGCTGACAGAATTCACTGCCGCCTTGATCGGCGGCTCGTTGGTGCCACGCAGCTTGTGCCACAGCGTGAGCGACCCCTGCGGATCCGCATCGACGAGCAGAATAGGCTTGGTCGCCTTGATCTGCGCGGCGAGATGTGCGGCCAGGGTACTCTTGCCCGAGCCGCCTTTACGCGATGCAAAAACAATAACGTTCATACCTCTGGCCTCCAGATTGACCCCAGGTACCGAAAATGAATCACCGCGCTGATTCGTGAAAGAAAAATTTACCGGGAGTTGCGTCGCCGCCACGAAATAACAAGGCGTGTTGGCTTTTGAGTCACACTGCTTCGCGCGACGCCGATACGAACTGTAATAAAACGCGTGCTCCGCAAGCATTCCGTGCGCTTTTTGAGCAGCGATGAGGCAAGAGGCGGGATGCAACCTCGCCGCGCAAATCCTGTTCCGACTCTTTTCCTATCATCGCGCTCGTCATCGCTGCAGCGCCGCGCGCGAAGCGCGTGAACAAAAGGAGTCCCTGGGCTTTCGCGAGGCCGATGCTGGGTCATTTTGACAGAGGTGCATCCGCGCGAAGGAGCCAAAACGCGAATGCCCGGGGCGGGCCCGGGCATGACGGCGGTTGCGAAAAGAGCGTGACGGGCGTTCAGCCCTCGTCGGTCTTTTTCTTCTTGCTCGCCTTCGAGGTTGGCTTGGAGGTCGGTTTGGTGCTCTTCTTCGCGGTACGCGGCTTGAGGTCGCTCGGCCGCCCGGCGCGCTCCTCGCCCGCCTCCGGCCCCCGCCGGAAGAACACCCGGCATTGCGGCGAGAGCTGCGACTTCTTCTGGACCATGCAGGCGGTGATGGCATCGACGTTCGGCACGAACTCGCCGCACAGCCGCATCGCATCCGGCGTGCAGGCCTGCTGCTCCTCCGGGGTGTAGGCGAAGCCAGCGCCAGGCTGGACCAGGACGGCGAGGGCAATCCCACAGATTGCGGCAGCCAAGGACTTCTCGAAGCGAAACGCCGGCATCGATCCCCCCAATTGTCGTGTCGGGGGATAGTGGGTGAACGTCCCTTCGTTGGCAACCGAGCCGCGATACGAAAACCGCGAGCTGTGCGCTCTCGGCAACAGGGCGGTCAGCCCGGCACCAGCCAGGCCAGCGGCAGCAAATGGCCGAGGCTGCCGGCTTAACCCTTTGGCAGCGCTGACGAGATCGGGCTCGGCGTGAAGCTTCCGCTCCGCTCCGACAAAAATCGCGAAAACAACCCCATGCAAAGTAGCCGACGGGGGCTGAAGCACATTTTGCGGATTTTACGAAGCCCCTTTGACATGTCGGGCAAAACACCGGCATGATGCCATGATCGAGGGCGCGTGGGGTGGCCAGCGAAATATCCCCGTGAAGTGAGGACCGCATGGCCACCGTGTTGATCGTCGCGCCGGTCTTTGCCCTGATCGCGGCCGGCTATGCGGCGGTGCTGTTTCGCTTCGTCTCCGAGACCGCGCACAAGGGCATCTCCGAATTCGCCTTCAGCATCGCCATCCCCGCCCTGCTGTTCCGCACCATCGTCGTCTCGGAATTCCCGCAGCTCAGCGCCTTCCGGATGTGGGGCGCCTATTACGGGGCGCTGGCCATCACCTGGATCGCGGCGCTGGCGCTGTCGGCCCTGCTGCGCGAGAACCGCGAGGACAGCGAGGATGGCGTCGTGTTCGCGATCGGCTCGGTCTACGGCAACATCGTGATGCTCGGCATTCCGCTGACGCTCTCGGCGCTGGGGAACGAGGCCGCGGGGCCGATGGCGCTGATCCTGTCGGTGAACACGCCGCTGCTCTGGCTCTGCGGCACGCTGCAGATGGAATTGGTCGACCGCGAGCAGAAGGGCTCGGCCCTGTCGATCATCCTGCCGGTGCTGCTGGATCTTTCGCGCAACCCGATCATGCTGGCGATCGGCTTCGGCCTCGTCTGGCGCTTCACGGATCTCGGCCTCAATCCCGTCGTCGACCGGACGATCGAGCTGCTCGCGCAGGCGGGATCGCCGGCGGCCCTGATCGCGCTCGGCATCAATCTGTTCCGGTTCGAGGTCAAGGGCGAGAAGCTCGGCATCGTCGTCATGTGCGCGCTCAAACTGCTGGCGATGCCGGTGGCCGCCTTCCTGCTGGCAAAGCTGTTCGACCTGCCGCCGCTGGCGGCCGGCGTGGTCGTGCTGTTCGCAGCGATGCCGACCGGCGCGAACGCGTATATCTTTGCGGTTCAGTATCAGCGGCTGGTGAACCCGGTGTCGGGGGCGGTCGCGCTGGGCACGCTGCTGGCTGCGGTGACGCTGCCGGTGGTGGTGATCGTGGCGGGGTTGAAGTAGCTCCCCGAGCAATGTGCCTGCCGCCCTTTGATAAGCCTGATCTATTTGCTCCTCCATGAGCAGGTTTCGTATCGAGGGCAGCGTCCAAATTGGCAACCAGTGTCAGGATTTTGCCTTTGCACGCGAAGGTAGCTACTCTGTTCCGACGTGAGATGTGTTGCAGGGAGCCCGACATGGGACATCGCGAAGACATGCTCAAAGTCATCAGGGAGGCTTACGCGGCGCGCGGTAACGGCAATGCCGAGGGCCTCGTGGCAGCTTTTCATCCCGAAGGTGTATTCACGCTGGTAGGCGACAAAAGCGCACTCGAAATAGCCGGAAGTGTTCAGGGGCACCCGACCTTGCGAGAAGCTTTCGGTCAATTCATCGACAACTTCGGCTTCGTAGATCGCCAAATCCTAAGCGAGCTGGTTGAGGGGCAGCATGCTGCCGTGCGATCCCTCCTCGTCGTAGAACATCGCCCGACCGGGAAAACCTTCCGGACCGAAGTCCTGGACCTGTTCAGATTTCAGGACGGCAAAATCGTTGAGCTGACTGAATTTGCGGACACCGCGCAGATCAAAGCCATGATCTCCTAGGACCGGCGGATAACACCGCCGCCGCGCAGGCGGGATCGCCGGCAGCGCTGATCGCGCTCGGCATCAATCTGTTCCGGTTCGAGGTCAAGGGCGACAAGCTCGGCATCGTCGTCATGTGCGCGCTCAAACTGCTGGCGATGCCGGCCGCCGCCTTCCTGCTGGCAAAGCTGCTCGACCTGCCGCCGCTCGCGGCCGGCGTGGTCGTGCTGTTCGCAGCGATGCCGACCGGTGCGAACACGTACATCTTTGCGGTTCAGTATCAGCGGCTGGTAAATCCAGTGTCGGGAGCTGTGGCGCTGGGCACGCTGCTGGCTGCGGTGACGTTGCCGGTGGTGGTGGTGATCGTGGCGGGATTGAATTAGTGAGCCACGCCTTGAGCAAGAATGCGCGATCTTCTTGCCCTTGACGGGCCGCACCTTTATCCGGTTTGAAGACCTTGCTCTAATTTTCTTGTGCCGATCCATTGCTGAGCTGCACCACTTCTGCTGTTTTGTGGAGGTCGCCACGACATGAACTGGTCGGCACGGAAAACTTTGCGGCGGCGCTTTTTGGTGGCGCTTGGCCATGCGATTCACGTAACGTGGCCGGTGTTGTCTATACTTCTGGCAATTCAGCTTGCGTTGGGCTTGCTGGCTGGTTTTATTGAGGGCTGGTCTTTCGGGGATGCGGTCTATTTTACTTTCATCACCGGCCTCACGATTGGTTACGGTGACCTCGTCCCGAGGCAGGGGTTGACGCGCGCACTTGCGATCGGAATTGGCTTTTTCGGGCTCTTTGTCACGGGTGTCATAGCGGCAATTGCAGTCCACGCCATGCTCTCAGCGCTAACCGATGGCGGCAGTGGCGGTGAGCGATCCTAGTGTATCGACGAGGTAATCGAGTCAGGCTGTTTGCGCAATGCATAAGTCGGGTTGTTGGCCCATCGGCGACCTCCGGCGATGTCCGCTTCTCTAATCGGCCGTTTGAGGTCAAGCACTTTCAGACTATCCGCCACTGCAGTGTCGATGTCGCTCACGGGCTCGCGCTTCTCTTCGGAATCGGCACCAGGGCCCTTCCATCATGGGATTCGAGGACGAAGTAGAACAATCTTTTGCGCGGCCTTGTCGTTAGTTTGAACGACAGGTTCAAGCGGACATGCGAACTCACCTCATCCATCGTCCCGCGAGGGACATCTTTCCACTGCTGGGTGGATCTCGAGTTTCCTCCTATCGGCTTTGATCCTGAACGGTTTTCATGCTGCTGTCGCGGTTGGCTCCCGGGTCCACCGGAACTCGGTGCCATCGACCCATATGCGGTGCATGATGACGGCCAGCCGACGGGCCAGGGCCACGATCGCCTTCTTCATTCCGCGACGCCTGGCGATCTGCATGGCCCAGGCCTTGAGCCAGGACCATTTCTTCGAATGCAACATGCTCTGCGCTGCTTCGTAGAGCATCACCCGCATCATCTCATCCCCGCAGCGCGATATCCTGCCGCTCCAATCGATCTCGCCTGATTGATATCTGGAGCTCGTCAGCCCAAACACTGCCCCGACCGACTTGGATTTTCGGAATCGGGCTGGCACATCGACGGTCGCGCGATAGGTCAGCGCCACCACCGGGCCGACACCGGGGGTCGTCATCAGGCGCCGGCACACCTCGTCGTCGCGCACGATGGCCAGCAAGCGGCGGTGCAGGATGATGATCTGTTCGCGTAGCGCCCGCCGCACGACGAGCAGCGGTTCCACCAGGATCGCCAAGTCGGGAATAGTCTCGACAAGCTCCTGGATGCGGGCCTCGAACCTCACCATTCCGACTATGCCCACCTTGAGGCCGAAGTTACGCAAAGTCCCTCGCAGATCGTTCTCGATGGCGATGGCCTTCGACTGCAATAGCTTGCGATGGGTTAGCAGCATACGCAGTTTCTGGCTGCGTAGCGTCTTCACATGCACCGGGCGATACACTCCCACCCGCATCATCTGAGCGATGCCGCGCGCGTCATTGCGGTCGGTCTTGTTGATCTGCGCCTTCAGCACCGCCTGCATGTGCCGAGTCTCCACACAGATCACTGGTAACTCGGCTTCGGCGAGAGCGCTGAACAGCCATTGCGATAACGGCCCGGCTTCCAGTCCGATCCGCTTGAAGCGGTAGGCGGGATTCCCCAGAACCTTCAGAAGCGCTTGGGGCTCACTCGCCACCTTCACTTCCTTCAAGATCTTGCCCGTATCATCCAAAATGCAGACACTCGTCTCCTTGACCGATACGTCCAGTCCGGCAAAATGGTCCATGCTGCGCTTCTCCTGATGCTTGAGGCCGTCACCACGGACCTCGTTTTCACCATCAGCCTGAAGCGCAGCACCTTAAATATTCAGCTATCCACAAGCTGGGCC
>NZ_LSEF01000041.1:112629-124570 GCF_001641695.1 Bradyrhizobium neotropicale | reverse complement strand
GGGCGGATTCAACCGCTCGTCGCAACACTCGAGCAAAAGAGGTTGCGATGGAGAAGCGTGTGCGGACAGATCGTCCCCGAGAGGTCCTACGAGAAGATTATAGACCGTTCTGGACTGCGATTGCCTTGGGGCGATCGAGCGGGGATGCTGCGGTTGAGGCCGGGGTGTCGCCGTCGGTCGGAGTACGCTGGTTCCGGAGGGCGGGCGGTATGCCGCCAACACATTTGTCGCGATCGTCCAAACCTCGGTCGGAGCGCTACCTGTCGTTCGCCGAACGTGAGGAGATTGCCATCTTGCGCGCGCAGGGGCATGGGGTGCGAGCCATCGCTCGTCAGCTCGGCCGGCCTCCATGCACGATCTCCCGTGAGCTCCGTCGCAATGTGGCGCGCCGCCATGGCGCTCCAGAGTACCGGGCGACCACGGCACAATGGCATGCTGATCAGTCCGCCCGACGGCCCAAGTTTGCGAAGTTGGCAATCAACCCGACCCTGCGGGATTATGTGCAGGACAGGCTTGCCGGTATGATCGCTAAGCCAGACGGGGCGCTCCTCGTTGGCCCGAAGGTCGTGTGGAAGGGCCGCCGGGCGGTGCATCGGCAAAACCGACGCTGGGCGACGGCATGGAGCCCGGAACAGATTTCTCGGCGACTTCGGCTCGACTTTCCCGAGGATGAGACGATGCGCATCAGTCACGAGGCAATTTATCAGGCCCTTTATGTGCAGGGTCGAGGAGCTTTGCGCCGTGAACTGACGGCCTGCTTGCGCACTGGGCGGGCCTTGCGGATGCCGAGGGCGCGCGCCCGCAAAGGCAGAAGCTTCATTCCTTCCGAGATCATGATCAGTCAACGTCCGGCGGAAGCTGCCGATCGAGCTGTGCCGGGTCACTGGGAAGGTGACCTCATCATGGGCCTCGGTAGTTCCGCGATCGGCACTTTGGTGGAGCGCACGAGCCGTTTTACCATTCTGCTGCATTTGCCGCGCATGACCGGTCAGGAACAGGATGCTCGCGTGAAGAATGGACCTGCACTCGCCGGACATGGCGCTGAGGCGGTGCGAGACGCCATCACCCGCGCAATCTTCACCATGCCCGAGCGACTGCGGCGGTCTCTAACCTGGGATCAAGGAGCTGAGCTGGCTCAGCACGCGCGTCTGAAGATCGATGCAGGCGTGCAGGTCTACTTTTGCGACCCTCACAGCCCGTGGCAGCGCGGCACCAACGAGAACACGAATGGGTTGCTGCGCCAGTACTTTCCAAAGGGGACGGATCTCAGCATGCACGATGCCGATGATCTGGAGGCCGTGGCTCTTGCACTCAACACAAGGCCCCGCAAAACCCTCGGCTGGAAAACACCGGCAGAAACCCTCGACGAATTGCTCCGAGTGAGCGATACACGGAGTGTTGCGACGAGCGGTTGAATCCGCCCTGGATCGCCGGGTCAAGCCGGGCGATGACGGCGGAGTGTGTGGCGACCGTGGCGCGCCCCTCGTCGTCTGCGAGCAAAGGTCGCTAAACCGCCGTCACCTTCGCGAACTCCACATAGATCTCCCGCAGCCGCGTCGCCATCGGGCCGGGCTTGCCGTCGCCGATCTTCTTGCCGTCGATCGCGACCACCGGCTGCACGAACAGCGAGGCCGAGGTGGCAAAGGCTTCCTTCGCGGCGAGCGCTTCTGCGACCGTGAAGGCGCGCTCCTCGACGCGGAGCTGACGTTCCTCGGCGAGCGCGACCACGGCCTTGCGGGTGCAGCCCGGCAGGATCGCGTTGGAGTTCTGGCGGGTCACGATGACGTCGTCCTGGGTCAGGATGAACGCCGAGGACGAGCCGCCCTCGGTGACAAAACCGTCTTCCAGCATCCAGGCTTCGCCGGCGCCGGCCTCCGCCGCGGCCTGCTTCGCCAATACCTGCGCGAGCAGCGCCACGCTCTTGATGTCGCGTCGCTCCCAGCGGATGTCGGGGACCGTGATGACATTGATGCCGGTCTTGGCCGAGGCCGCGCCAACAATGTCCTTCTCGGAAGTGAACATTACCAGGCTCGACTCCACGTCGCTCTTGGGGAATGCGAAGTCGCGGCCCTTGTCGGCACCGCGCGTCACCTGGAGATAGACGAGGCCGTTGGCGACCTTGTTGCGCGCGACGAGCTCCTTCTGGATCTCGGTGATGCGCTCGACCGTCACTGGCAGCTTCAGCTTGATCTCGCCGACCGAGCGCTCCAGCCGCGCCAGATGCGAGGCATTGTCGACCAGCTTGCCATCGAGCACGGCCGCGACCTCGTAGATGCCGTCGGCGAACAGGAAGCCGCGGTCGAGGACCGAGATCTTGGCGTCCGAGAGCGGGACGAATGAGCCGTTGACGTAGGCGATCGAGTCCAAGGGAAGTCTCCTGGCGGGAAGGGGGAATTTGGCGCGCTTATACGCCAATTGAGGGTGGCGATCACCCCTCTATTCGTCATTCCGGGGCGGCGCGAAGCGACGAGCCCGGAATCTATTTCACCTCGCGTACTGCCGCCCAATGGATTCCGGGCCTGCGCCTTCGGCGCATCCCGGAATGACGACAGCGGTCAATGCGACAGAATCTTGGACAAGAACTTCTGCGCGCGGTCGCTGCGCGGCTTGCCGAAGAAATCGTCCTTCGGCGCGTCTTCGACGATCTCGCCGCGGTCCATGAAGATCACGCGGTTGGCGACCTTGCGGGCAAAGCCCATTTCGTGGGTGACGACCATCATGGTCATACCCTCGCGGGCGAGATCGACCATGACGTCGAGCACCTCGCTGATCATCTCGGGATCGAGCGCCGAGGTCGGCTCGTCGAACAGCATGGCGATGGGATCCATCGCCAGCGCGCGCGCGATGGCGACGCGCTGCTGCTGGCCGCCGGAGAGCTGCGCGGGAAATTTCTGCGCATGCTCCTTCAGCCCGACTCGGTCCAGCAGCATCATCGCCTTGGTGACGGACTTGTCATGTCCCCGGCCCAGCACCTTCTCCTGGGCGAGGCAGAGATTGTCGATGATCTTCAGGTGCGGAAACAGCTCGAAGTGCTGGAACACCATGCCGACGCGGGCGCGCAGCTTCGGCAGATTGGTCTTGGGATCGTTGACCTTGGTGCCGTCGACGGTGATATCGCCCTTCTGGAACGGCTCCAGCGCGTTGACGCATTTGATCAGCGTGGACTTGCCAGAGCCCGATGGGCCGCACACCACCACCACCTCGCCCTTGGCGACGCTGGTGGTGCAATCCTTCAGCACCTGAAACGCGGAGCTGTACCATTTGTCGACGTGACTGATCTCGATCATGACGGGCTCTAACGAATGATGGCGATGCGCGACTGCAGGCGGCGGACGCCGAAGGACGCAACGCAGGAGATGGTGAAATAGACGAAGGCCGCGAACAGATACATCTCGACCAGACGGCCATCACGCTGCGCGACCTTGCTCGCGGCGCCAAGGAAATCCGGTATCGAGAGCACGTAGACCAGCGAGGTGTCCTGGAACAGCACGATGGTCTGGGTCAGCAGCACCGGCAGCATGTTGCGGAAGGCCTGCGGCAGCACGACGTAGCGCATGGTCTGCGCATAGGTGAGGCCCAGCGCATTTGCCGCCGCCGGCTGGCCGCGCGAGATCGACTGGATGCCGGCGCGCATGATCTCGGAGAAATACGCCGCCTCGAACATGATGAAGGTGATGAGCGAGGAGGCGAAGGCGCCGACGCTGATCGGGCGCGAGGCGCCGGTCAGCCACTGCCCGATATAGGGCACCAGGAAGTAGAACCAGAAGATGACGAGCACCAGCGGCAGCGAGCGCATGAAGTCGACATAGAGGCCGGCGATGCGCCCGAGTGTCTTATAGCCCGACAGCCGCATCAGGGCGATCGCCGTGCCGAAGATCAGGCCGCCGAGCGCGGAGAGCGCCGTCAGCGTCAGGGTGAACGTCATGCCCTCGTAGAACAGATAGGGCAGTGAGCGGCGGATGACGTCGAAATCGAAATTGCCGAGCATCGCTATTTCCCCGTGATGTAGCCGGGGATCGCGACATAGCGCTCGAGGATGCGCATGCCGGTGACGACGACGGCGTTGACGAGGAGGTAGAGGATGGTCGCGGCGGTGAAGGCCTCGAACACCTGGAACGAGAACTCCTGCATCGAGCGCGCCTGTCCGGTCAGCTCGAGCAAGCCGATGGTGATCGCCACCGCAGTGTTCTTGATGGTGTTGAGGAACTCGGAGGTCAGCGGCGGCAGGATGATGCGGAACGCCATCGGCAGCAGCACGTAGCGATAACCCTGCACGGTCGTGAGACCCAGCGCCGTGGCCGCCTGCTTCTGCCCACGCGGCAGCGAGCCGATGCCGGCCTGCAACTGCACGGCCACACGCGCCGACATGAACAGGCCGACGCCGATCGAAGCGGTCCAGAACGGCGCATTCGGCAATTGCTTCAGCCACAGTCCGGCGGCCCTCGGCAGGATTTCCGGCAGCACGAAGAACCACAGGAACAACTGCACCAGCAGCGGCATGTTGCGGAAGAATTCGACGTAAGCAAAGCCGAACCAGTAGGCCCCCTTCGAGGGCAGCGTGCGCATCACGCCGACGATCGAGCCGGTGACCAGCGCGATGATCCAGGCCAGCACCGCGGTCTCGAGGGTCAGCGCCAGTCCCGACAACAGCAAGTCGAGATAGGTACCGGTCCCCATCGGGTTCGGCTGGAAAAAGATTCCCCAGTTCCAGTTGTAGTTCACGTGTCCCCCGCGCGAGCGCGTCAAATTTACAAATATCGTGAACGTCTATGCAAATGTCCGGCCATTCTGATTTCTGGAATGGCCGGACATGATGGTCGTGATCCTCCAGGGATCGAAGCTTACTTATAATCGTCCGGATTCGGCGAGTCCGAGGGCTTGGCGAATTCGTGCTTCAGCTCGTCGGAGATCGGCGTGTTGAGGTTCAGGCCCTTCGGCGGGATCTTCTGCGTGAACCACTTGTCGTAGATCTTCTGGCCTTCGCCGGACGTGTAGAGAGCGGCGGTCGCCGCATCGACCACCTTCTTGAACGGCGCATCGTCCTTGCGCAGCATGATGCCGTAGGGCTCCGGCTTGGAGAACGCATCCTTGGAGATCGCGTAGTCGTCCGGCGACTTCGAGCCGGCGACGAGGCTCGCGAGCAGGATGTCGTCCATCACGAAGGCAACCGCGCGGTCGGTCTCGACCATCAGGAAGGCTTCGGCATGGTCCTTGGCCGGGATGATGTTGGCGCCCAGGCCTTTCGCAACGTTGGCCTCGGTGAGCTGCTTGATGTTGGTGGTGCCGGCGGTGGAGACCACCGTCTTGCCCTTGAGGTCGTCGATCGACTTCAGCCCGCTCGACTTCTTGAACACGTAGCGGCTGGCGGTGAGGAAGTGGGTGTTGGTGAAGGAGACCTGCTTCTGCCGCTCGGCATTGTTGGTGGTCGAGCCGCATTCGAGGTCGATCGTGCCGTTCGCCATCAGCGGGATGCGGGTCGCCGAGGTCACCGGATTGAGCTTGACCTCGAGCTTGTCGAGCTTGAGCTCCTTCTTCACGGCGTCGACGATCTTGTAGCAGATGTCCATCGCGAAGCCGACCGGCTTCTGGTTGTCGTCGAGATAGGAGAACGGGATCGAGGAGTCGCGGAAGCCCAGCGTGATGGCGCCGGTGTCCTTGATGTTCTTCAGCGTACCGGTCAGCTCCTCGGCACTGGCCTGGCTGACGGCGAAGGTCGCGGCGAGTGCGAGGCCGATGCTACGGAAATGTTTCACTTTTCTTCCCCTTTCAGGATGATGCGGGCGGATGCAAGCACAAATCGGGCCGGAATAGAATGTGACTTTCGACTGGATCGCGGCTCAGGATAGCGGCTTGGGCAATTCGCCGAGATCCCAGAACAGGCCGGCCATCACCGTCAAGGCCTCTTCGGTCAGCGGAAGCAGGATGTGCTCATTGGGCGCATGCTGGGAGCAGCCGGGATAGGAATGCGGCACCCAGATCGTCGGCAGTCCGAGTATCTCGGAAAACACGTCATTGGGCAACGAGCCGCCGAAATTGGGCAGCACGGCCGGCGCCTTGCCGGTGGTCTTCTGCACCGAGTCCGCCGCCCATTTGATCCAGGGGCTGTCGAAATCAGTGCGCGAGGCGGCAAAGCTCTGCGCCGCCCGCACCTCGACCATCGGAAAGCCGTTCTCCACCAGATGCGCGCGGATGGCCTCGACCAGCCCGTCGATCCTGGTGCCGACGACAAAACGCAGTTGCAGCACGGCGTTGGCATGACCGGGAATGGCGTTCGCCGGCTTCCCGATGTTGCCTGATGACATCGCCAAGACTTCGAGCGTGTTCCAGGCGTAGAGCCGTTCGGCGGGCGACAGCCCCTCCTCGCCCCAATTGTCGGCGAGCGCCGGCTCGTCCTCGGTCGGCACGACCTGCACGTCGGCGAGATAGCTGCGGATCTGGTTGGTGAGCCGCGGCGGCTTCAGGGCCTCGAGCTGGAGGCGGCCGTGGCCGTCGACCAGCGTTGAGATGGCGTTGACGAGAATGGTGGCGGGGTTGGCGAGCACGCCGCCCCAATTGCCGGAATGGTGCCCGCCATCGCGCAGGTTCACGTCGAGATGGATGCGGATGCCGCCGCGGCATCCCAGGAACAGCGTCGGACGGTCGGCCGACAGGCGCGGACCGTCGGAGGCCATGAACAGGTCGGCCTTGAGGGCGTCGCGGTGGAGATCGCAGACCTTGCCGAGATCGGGCGAGCCGATCTCCTCGCCCATCTCGACGATGAACTTGGCATTGAAGCCGAGCTTGCCGCCGCGGGCCTCACGCACCGCGCGCAGCGCCGCCATGTTGATGCTATGCTGGCCCTTGTTGTCGGCGGTGCCGCGGCCGTAGACGCGCGCGCCGGCCGTGGTGGTACGCCAGGGATCGCGGCCTTCGCGCCACTCGCCTTCCATGCCGTCGACGACGTCACCATGGCCGTAGATCAGCACGGTCGGCACCGCGGCGCTCTCGTGGTGCTCGGCAATGAGGAACGGCGCCTTGCCGCTCGGGGATTCCACCAGGCGGCTTTCGAAATCGAGCGCCGCGAAAGCGGGCTGCATCTCCTGTTCCAGATAAGCGCGCAGCTCGGCACCGCGCGACGGGTTCTGGCTCTCGGTCCGGTAGGCGACGCGGCGGTCGAGCTCAGTGAGGAACGCGCCGGACTGAATGTCGTTGCGGGCGCGGGCGATGGCGTCGGCTCTGGTCATTGCTTGCTTTTTCGGCGTTTCGCGGCGAAGGAGCCTACCCGAGATCGGTGGACCTTCGAAAGTGGCGGGGCGTGGGGATTTCGTTCTTGCTCTCTTGAGATTGGCTTGCCAAGGCAGGAGTGCTTCTCGATTTTGGCCTTGCCAATGGCGGGACCATGCAAGAACTTCGCCAAAATCGAGCGCACTGTTAGCATTCGAAGAGCGTCAGGCATAGGGCGCCGAAGGACAAAACCATGGCCAAGCAAATCCGGCTCAACGCATTTGCGATGAATTGCGTCGCACACCAATCGCCGGGCCTGTGGACCCATCCGCGCGACCGCACCGCCGAATATAACCGCCTGCCCTATTGGCTCGATCTTGCCCGGACATTGGAGCGCGGCCGGTTCGACGGGCTGTTCCTCGCCGACGTGCTCGGCGTCTACGACGTCTACGGCAACAGTCCGGACGCAGCTTTGCGCAATGCAGCACAGACGCCGTCGAACGAACCGCTGCTCTTGCTGTCGGCGATGGCGGCGGTGACGCAGAACCTCGGGTTCGGTGTCACCAGCAACCTGTCCTTCGAGCCGCCCTATCCGTTCGCGCGGCGGATGTCGACGCTGGATCACCTCACCGAAGGGCGGATCGGCTGGAACGTCGTCACCGGCTATCTCGACAGCGCCGCGCGCGGCGCCGGCAAGGACAAGCAGACCGGGCATGACGACCGCTACGACATCGCCGACGAATATATGGAGGTGGTCTACAAGCTCTGGGAAGGCAGCTGGGAGGACGATGCGGTGCTGCGCGACCGCAAGCGCGGCATCTTCACCGATCCGGCAAAAGTTCATCGCGTCAACCACGAGGGCGCGAACTACCGCATCAACAACACCATCCATTTGAGCGAGCCGTCGCCGCAGCGCACGCCGGTGCTGTACCAGGCCGGCACCTCGCCGCGCGGCCGGCAGTTCGCAGCGCGCCACGCCGAATGCGTGTTCATGTCCGGGCCGTCGGCCAAGGTGATCGGGCCGCGCGTCTCCGCGATCCGCCAGGAGGCGGCCGCGCTCGGCCGCAACCCCGCCGAAATCCTGATGTTCTCGATGATGACGATCATCCTCGGACGGACGGAGGCGGAGGCGAAGGAGAAGTACGCGGACTACCGCCGTCACATCAGCCCCGAGGGCGCGCTGGCGCTGATGTCGGGATGGACCGGCGTCGACTTCTCCGGCTACGACCCCGACCAGCAGGTGCGTCACGTCCAGAACGACGCCGGCCGCAGCGCGATGGACAACGTCACCCGCGCCGATCCCGATCGCGTCTGGACCGTGCGCGACGTCATCGAGCATGTCGGCATCGGCGGCGCCGGCCCCGTCGTGATCGGCACGCCGGAGATCGTCGCCGACAAGATCGAGGAGTGGTTCGAGGCGACCGATGTCGACGGACTCAACGTCGCCTTCGCAATCTCGCCCGGCGATTTCGAGGACATCGCCGACATGCTGGTGCCGGAGCTGACCAGGCGCGGCCGCTACAAGGCTGAGTATGCACAGGGTACGCTGCGGGAGAAGCTGTTCGGCCAGGGACGCGCGCGGCTCGACGCGCCGCATCCGGCGGCGGGGTATCGGGTGGGGAAGACGGGGTAAGGCCGCTACTTTGCATGGGGTTGTGTTGCGGATTCTGCGAGAGGCCCGCCGGTTCGCTCTGTCGGCGCCGCAGATACAACTCCGTTCCCTCCCCCCTTGCGGGGGAGGGCTAGGGAGGGGGGTGCCACACGGCACACTCTCTCAGTGAGGCGAGACTCGTTCTCGACGACGGCGACACCTTTTCCTGGGCGACCCCCCTCCCCTGCCCTCCCCCGCAAGGGGGGAGCAGAGCGGAGCGCGCGGCGCCGCCTACACCTTCCCGTCCACCATCACCTCGATCACCTTCGTCCCCGGCCGGTTGAACGTGGATGCCAGCGTCGCCTTCAGCTCGCGGGGATCGCTCACCTTGATCGCCTCGCAGCCCAGCGACTTGGCGATGCCGACGAAATCCACCGGCGGATCGGCGAAATCCATGCCGACATAATTGTCGTCGCCATGGAAGGCGAGCAGGCGCTGCTTGATGATGCGGTAGCCGCCGTTGTTGGCGATGACGACGTTCAGCGGCAGCTTGTGGTGCGCCGCCGTCCACAGCGACTGGATCGAATACATCGCGCTGCCGTCGCCGGAGAAGCACACGACGGGGCGATCCGGATTTGCGAGGCTGACGCCGACCGAGGCCGGCAGACCCCAGCCGATGCCGCCGGAGGCGAGCCCGTGATAGCCGTAGCGGTCGCGATGCGGACGCAGGTTCGTGATCTGGCGGCTGGAGGTGAGGCCTTCGTCGACGAGGATGGCATTGCCGGGCATGGCCTCGACCATTTGCAGCACCAGGAAGTCCGGATCGATCGGCGTCCGGCCGGCGCTCTTGCCGATCTGCTCGACCAGCGCGGCGCGCCGCGCGATCCAGTTCTTCGGCGCGAGCTCGGCGAGGCGCTGCTTTGCGCGCTCCGCCAGTGCAGCGCCGCCCATCTCTTTCAGCACCGGGATCAGCGCACGCAGCGTCTCCTTCACGTCGGCCTTCAGCGCGATCTCGGCGCCGTAGTTCTTGGCGATCTCCCAATCGGCGAGACCGATCTGCACGACGCCAAGCCCATCCGGCAGCGCATCGACTTCGCTGTAGACCGACATGCGCAAGGGATCGCCGCCGAGTGCGATCAAGAGATCATGAGGCGCGAGCGTATCGCGCGCGACTTTCTGCACGCGCGCCAGCGTGCCGACGAAGCTCCGGCTCTCGGACAAAAAATGCGCGCCGTAGGGCGTTGAGGATTGATAGGCGGCAGCGCCCAGCAACTCGGCGAGCTCGGCCGCTTCCTTCAGCGCATCGCTCTTGACGACCTCGTCCATGGTAACGATCACGGGCCGCTCGGCCTTGAGCAAACGTACGGCGAACGCCTTCAGCGCTTCGTCCGATGGCTTGGTGCGCGCATCGATGCGCGTGGAGCGGCCGAGGTCGATGCCGGCTTCGCTGTTCAGGATGTCACCGGGTAGCGAGATGAACACGGGCCCGGTCGGCGGCGTGGTCGCAACCTTGGCGGCGCGGCGCACGATGCGCGGCAAATCCTCCAGCCGCGTCACCTCGACGGCCCATTTCACCAGCGGCTCGGCCATGCGCACCAGCGGGCCATAGAGCACCGGCTCCATCAGCCCGTGGCCCTGCTCCTGCTGGCCGGCGGTGAGGATCATCGGCGTGCCCGTGAACTGGGCGTTGTAGAGCGAGCCCATCGCATTGCCGAGACCGGGCGCGACGTGGACGTTGCAGGCGACGAGCCTGCCGGAGGCGCGGCTGTAGCCATCGGCGATCGCGACAACCAGGCTCTCTTGCATCGCCATCACATAGGTGAGGTCGGGATGATCCTTCAGGGCATGCATGATCGGCAGCTCGGTGGTGCCGGGATTGCCGAACAGATGGGTGATGCCCTCGTCCTTGAGCAGCGCGAGAAAGGCGGAGCGGCCGGTGATCTTGTTCTTCATGTTTCCTCCAGGCCTCGCGGACGTTGCCGGAGGACGGGAGGCATGATGGCCGAAGTCGGAGGATGCACGCAATGGAGCGCGGTCATGGCTGCGTTGCGTACGAGCGGAGTGCGCGGTGTGGCTACATCTCCTCGCGCCCGAGCTCGAACGGATCTTCGCCGCGTGCGCGCTTCTTCTTTTTCGAGCGCTGCCACACAACGCCGGGAAAGCCCTTCAGCGGCACCAGCGACTCGCCGGTATAGGCCCATTCCTGCAGCTCTTCGATGGCGATGTGATAGAGCGGCTGGCGGCCGGTACGCTCGGTGAACAGCGCGCGGGGGATGTTGACCATGTGTGGGCCGCGCGGACGTTCATAGGCGATCGGCGTGCCGCAATGGGAACAGAAGCTGCGCGCGGTCTTCGTCGTCTTGTCCTCGTAGCGGGTGAGAGCAGTCTTGCCGGACGTGATGCGAAACCGCTTCTTCCAACTTCCGACATAGGTGGCATAGGCCGCGCCGTGAACGCGGCGGCTGGCGGCGGAGTGGTCGTGCCAGGCCCAGCGCGCGGGCACGTCGATCTCGAAGGTGACCTTGCCGCAGAGGCATTGGCCGGTGGCGATTCCTGCGGCAACTGCGGCTTTGGCCATGGTGTTTCCTCATCGTCATTGCGAGCGTAGCGAAGCACTCCAGGGTCTTTCGTCGGAAACGGTCTGGATTGCTTCGCTGCGCTCGCAATGACGGAAATTGTGCTGGCGGTCGCGCAACAAATCAAGCTCGTCATTCCGGGGCGCGACGAAGTCGCGAGCCCGGAATCCATTGCGCCTCATATTCAGGCGGAGAAATGGATTCCGGGCTCGACGCTCCCGGGCCGCGCTTCGCGCGGTCCCGTCGCGTCGCCCCGGAATGACGGGAATAACTTACGCCGGCGTCAGCTCGTCATACACCGGATAGTCCGTGTAGCCCTTCTCCTCGCCGCCGTAGAACGTCGCGCGGTTGTATGGCGTGATCGGATAATCCTGCTGAAGGCGGCGCGGCAGATCGGGGTTGGAGATGAAGATGCGGCCGAAGGCGATGAGGTCGGCATGGCCATCGGCGATCGCCGCATTCGCGGTCTCGCCGGTGAAGCCGCCGGCGGTCATCAGCACGCCGCCATAGAGCGGGCGGAACAGCACCATCGCCGACGGCACGTTCTGCCAGTTGACCTCGGCACGGCCCG
>NZ_LSEF01000041.1:60836-112623 GCF_001641695.1 Bradyrhizobium neotropicale | reverse complement strand
GAGCCGCTGGAGCGCGGCTCGATGAAATGCAGATAGGCCAGGCCGAGCTTGTCGAGCGCCTTCACCACATGCGTGTAGAGCGGCATCGGATCCGGCTCGCCGGAATCATTGGCAATGCCGTAGGGCGACAGCCGCACGCCGACGCGGTTCGCGCCCCAGACGTCGATCGCTGCCTGCGTCACCTCCAGCAGCAGCCGCGCGCGGTTCTCGATCGAGCCGCCGTACTGATCGGTGCGCTGGTTGCTGCGCGATTGCAGGAACTGCTCGAGCAGATAGCCATTGGCGCCGTGGATCTCGACGCCGTCAAAGCCCGCGGCGAGCGCATTCCTGGCCGCCTGCCGGAACGCCTCGACGATACCCTTGACCTCGCCCGTCTCCAGCGCGCGCGGCGTCTCGTAATCCGAGATCTTGCCGTCGGCCGTCATCGCCCGCATGCCTTCGGCCTTGATCGAAATCGCAGAGGCCGAGACCGGCAGCGCGCCGCCATGGAAGGAGGAATGCGAGACGCGGCCGACATGCCAGAGCTGAAGGAAGATGACGCCGCCCTTGGCGTGCACGGCATCGACAACCTTGCGCCATCCGGATATTTGCGCGTCCGAATAGATGCCGGGCGTCGCGGGGTTGCCGCGGCCATGCGAGAGCACGGGCGAAGCTTCGGCTATGATGAGGCCGCCCTGCGTGGCACGCTGCCCGTAATAGTCGGCATTGAGCGGACGCGGCGCAAAGCTCTCGCGCTCCGCCCGCATGCGCGTCAGCGGCGCCATCGCGACGCGATGCGCGAGCCTGCACGGACCGACCTGCAACGGTTTGAACAACGCCGGAAATTTCATGTTGGCCCCAAGATCTCTGCGGAAGGATGCACATCATATAGCGAGGGGCGGCTACCGGAAAAGATGCCGCCCCCAAAGGCAATATTCCTTCCCGCGAAACGCGGGAACGAAGCGCACTACGCCGTCTTGATCCAGACGGCCTTCACGTTGAGATATTCCTCGACGTGCTGCTTGCCGGATTCGCGGCCATAGCCGCTCATCTTGTAGCCACCGAACGGAACGGCCGGATCCATCGCCTGGTAGCAGTTCACCCACACCGAGCCGGCGCGCAGCGATTTTGCGACCGCATGCGCCTTGCTGACGTCGCGCGTCCACAGGCCCGAGCCGAGACCGAACGTGGTGTTGTTGGCGCGCTTGACCAGTTCGTCCATGTCCTTGAAGGCGATCGCGGAGATGACGGGACCAAAAATCTCCTCCTGCGCGATGCGCATGTTGTCCTGGACGCCAGCGAACACGGTCGGCGAGACGAAGAAGCCCTTGGCCAGCGCGCCTTCGGTGACGCGGCCGCCGCCGGCGAGCGCTCGCGCGCCTTCCTTCTGGCCAAGGTCGAGATAGCCGGTGACGCGCTCGAGCTGCTGCTCGGAGACCAGCGGGCCGATCTGGACATTGGGATCGAGGCCGTTGCCGACTTGCAGCTTCTTGCCGAACTCGGCAACGCGGCCGACGAACTCCTCATAGATCGACTGCTCGACGAACAGGCGCGTGCCGGCGCTGCAGATCTGGCCGGAATTGGCGAACACCGCCATCGCCGCACCCGGAACTGCGGCATCGAGATCGGCGTCCGCGAACACGATGTCGGGCGACTTGCCGCCGAGCTCGAGCGAGACGCGCTTGAGGTTGCCGGCCGAGGCACGAATGATCGACTGGCCCGTCATGTGCGAGCCGGTGAAGGCGACCTTGTCGACATCATGGTGCGAGGCGAGTGCCGCGCCTGCGGTCTCGCCATAGCCGGGAACGACGTTGATGACGCCGGGCGGCACGCCCGCTTCCATCGCAAGCTCGGCGATGCGCAACGAGGTCAGCGGCGCCTCTTCGGCGGGCTTGAGCACGACGGTGCAGCCGGTCGCGATCGCCGGGCCGATCTTCCAGATCGTCGCGGTCAGCGGGCCGTTCCAGGGAATGATTGCGCCGACGACACCGACCGGCTCTTTCAGCGTGTAGGAGAAGATCTCGCCGGGCAGCGAGTTCTCGATGGTCTCGCCGTGGATCGCGGTGGTCTGGCCGGCGTAGTAGCGCAGCATGCCGATGGCGCGCAGACGATAGGCACGCGTGCGGCTGAGCGGCGCGCCCATGTCAAGCGTGTCGAGCTGCGACAATTCGTCAAAATTCTTCTCGACGAGGTCGGCGAGCTTCAAGAGCAGATTCTGCCGCTCGAACGGCCTGACCTTGCTCCAGGGTCCTTCGAAGGCGCGGCGGGCGGCGGCAACCGCGCGGTCGATGTCTTCCTTGTCGCCTTCGGCAACGGTTGCGAGCAGCTCACCGGTGGCGGGGTTGCGTGTCTCGAAGCGCTTTCCGGAAGCAGCGTCGACCCACTGTCCGTCGATCAGCATCTGCTTGTAGGACCCGTTGGCGAACGGATGGCGCGTGATCGGAATAGCCTGCGACACAGCCATGGCTGCACTCCCTGTGAGGTGATTGATTGGCTCGATCTGGGCAGGATCGTTAGGTTGAACAGAATACAGCGGTGCCGGATAGGCGTAAAGTCGGCGCGGAACGAAGAGCACCCATGCCCACTTGTGCAGGGTCGACTGACCGCCATGTTATAGCTCGATCGAGTGCAACGCCCCTGCCCCGGAGACGATCCATGCCGCACCCCGCCATCACCAAGGACAATGTTGCCGTGATCACCGGCGGCGCGTCCGGCATCGGTCTTGCTGCCGCCAAGGCCTTCGCACGCGCCGGGATGAAACTTTGCGTTGTGGATGTGGACCAGACGCGACTGGCAGAGGCGTCAACAAAACTGTCATCCGTTACGGATGCCGCAAATGTGATGACATCCGTCACCGACGTCAGCAAGCCTGAGAGCGTGGCGGAACTGGAACGCGCGGTGCGCGCGCGCTTTGGCGGTACCGACATCCTCATGAACAATGCCGGCATCCAGCCCGGCAGCACACTGTTCGGCGAGCCCGACAATTGGCAGCGCGTCATCGGCGTCAACATGTGGGGCATCATCAATGGATCGCGCATCTTTGCGCCCGGCATGATCGCGCGCGGCACGGCCGGCCTGATCGTCAACACCGGCTCGAAGCAGGGCATCACCACGCCGCCCGGCGATCCCGCCTACAATGTCTCGAAGGCCGGCGTGAAGGCGTTCACCGAGGCGCTCCAGCACGAGCTGCGCAACACCCGGGATTGCCGCATCACCGCGCATCTGCTCATCCCCGGCTTCGTGTTCACCGGCCTGACAGCGAAGGGACGCACCGAGAAGCCGGCCGGCGCCTGGACGCCGGAGCAGACCGTCGATTTCATGCTGGCACGGCTTGAGGCCGGTGACTTCTACATCCTATGCCCGGACAACGACGTGCCGCGCGAACTCGACGAGAAGCGCATGCTGTGGGCAGCCGGCGACATCGTCGAGAACCGCCCGCCCTTGTCGCGCTGGCATCCGGACTATGCAGAGGCGTTCAAGAGGTTTGTGGAAGGCACTTAGTCTCGCTGCAACATAAGACCCTCATGGTGAGGAGCGCGAAGCGCGTCTCGAACCATGGGGCCCGGCCGTGGCCTGCATCCTTCGAGACGCCCGCTACGCGGGCTCCTCAGAATGAGGATCAAGCATTGATCGCGCGGGATCGACTACAGCGTCTCTTGCTGATGCCCGCACTGCTTGCAGGCGAACTTGACGCGGCTCTGCCCCTTGGGGGCCTGGACCCGGTTCGGGGCACCGCACTTGCCGCAGACCGCCTCGATGCGGGTCGTGCCCTGCTTGACGACGATGGTCTTCTTTTCCATCGATTCGCGGATCAGGCGCTCGGCTTCCTCTCGCAGGGATTGTTTCGACAAAGCTCGTCTCCGCCATGAATGCGGGCGAGGCTTATCGCAGTTGCGTCGAAATCACAATCAGCAAAGCAGTCTCAAACTTCCACGATCACATGATCATCTTCAACGTGCGCCTGGAAAGGTCTCCGCCACATACGGGCCTTTCTGCAGTTCCTCGCCGCTCGCCACGGCAACGGGATACGACCGGATCTTGACGCGCTTCGGATCGAACCGGGACCGGCCGTTGCGCATGTCAAATTCCCAGGCGTGCAACATTTCGCCAACGCGCGAGCGCTGGCAGATGCCGGGCTCCGATATACCCTAAGCGCTCGGCGTGCCCTGCGCGGCACCATCCGTCATGATCAGGATACGCTGCACCAGCGCGATCGCGGTCTCGGTGGCAGGATCGGCTGAGATCACGGGAACCGCGAGCGCGAGCAGATCGATCGGGTCGGATGAGAGCACGACGAGATGCGTCGCATTGCCCGCGGCCATCAGCGACACCAGCCGCTCCACCGCCGGATCGGCCGGCGGATGTCCCCAGGGCGCATCGAACCGCCGCAGCACGCGATGCGTCGCGAGACGGTTGCGCAACGAGGCGGGATCGTAGGGCGCGAGATCTTGTTCGCGGTAGCGCCGCGCGCTCTCGAACAGCGGATGGCGCAGCAGCTCCGCGATGAGCTGGTCGCGCGTGGTTGCCGGCGAGATCGCGACCGAGCTCAGCACGCCCGGTGCGCGGGATTCGAGGTAGGCCCGTAACGTGTCCGTCATCAGACCGATGGTCAGCACACCCGCGACCGCAATTGCGCAGAAGCGCGCGATCTGGGCAGCGTCGACATCGGGGGCGACAAAGGCCGCGGCAAGACCAAGCAGGGCCGAACTCACGAGCCGCAGCACGGTGAGGAGCACGCCGTGCCAGCGTGCTTCGGCGCTGCTGCCGGCGATCAGGACCGCAGTGACCACGAGCAGCGCGCCGAGCGCACCCAGCCTGACCGGCATGTCGGGCATCAGCGCCTGAAAATCGGTGACGATGAAGGGGAGGACTACGATGGCACCGATCGTCATGCGATCGATGCTGCGGTTTTCGGACACCATCAACGACTGGCGATCGCGCGTCGCAAGCAGAAAGGCGCAAGCGGCGAAGCCGCCGAGCTGGAACAGCGCCAGCGCAATCGCGTAAGGCATATCGAAATGCCCGAGGCCCAGCGCACCGCCGACGCCGAGCACGACGGCGCCGATAATCACCCCGAGCTTGATGGCGCGGGGCGCATGCCGCCGCAGCATCCCCTCGGTCACGATCAGCGCGCCGAAAGGAATCGCGGCAGCCGGGATCACCGAGAGATCGTCGAGCAGGCTGCTTTCGCTCAGCCAGGCGATGCTGCGGACCAGGAACAGCAGCGCGACGATGCCGAGCGCGATCACCAGGCGTCCGGTCAGCGGGCTATGCGCATCGCGGCGATGAAGCGCGAGCATGGCGACGGCGAGCCCGATCACGCCGCAGAGATTGACGATCGCGTTGGCGACGACGGCCGACGTCATCGGTCGCTCCCCTGCCGGGGCCGCAGCGTGCCGAAGGTCCTGCGATCGTCGAGCCAGTAGATGACCGGCAGCACCAGCCGTTGCAGCCCGAGGATCAGGGATGCGACGAACAGACCGGGCAGCGAGCGGTGCGGCACCTGCTCGAACAGATAGCTGCGCGCCGCCGCAAGATCGATGTGGCCGATCTGCAGGAAATCGTCGCCACGATCGTAGTTCAGCTCGCGGGCGCAGAACTCACCATATTGCGCGTCCCGGTGTTTTGGAGCGGCATCAAACGTCTTCTTCAGGGCGTCGGAACCGCCGGTATAGGCATCGGTGATGACGAAGCGGCTCTCGTCGAAGCCGGCATCATCGCCGACGCCGAACACGCTGCGATGCCGGCGCATGATGCCTCGGGCGAGCTGGAGATGGGCAAAGCTCGGCCGCGCCTCGGGGCGCGGCGAGGGATAGACGTCGGAAAAAGTCTCGCTGACCATGCCGACCACCGACGGCACCTGCGTGACGTTGGAGATCCAGCGCGGGCGCAGGCCGTCGCGCAGGAACAGGACAAGCGTGGTCAGGCCGTAGAGCACCCAGGACAGGCCCTGCCCGCGCGCATCGGGGTCGACCATCACCAGCCCGAGATGGGTGACGTCGACCGGCGCGCCGTCGAGCTCGACCTGCATCACCGACAGCGCGTTGAACGCGATCGGGCGGCCGCTGTCCTCCTCGGAGATCAGCGTGACGATGGCGCGGGAGAGGCGCTCGCGCTCGCCCGAGAAGATGCCGTAAGTGAGCTGATCGGCCGGCAGCGTCTTGGCCGCAACGATGCGGAGCTGCGTAATCAACCTGTCGAGTTCGTCCTGCGGCAGCGACAGGCCGGGGCTTTCGACGATCCGGGTCATGTGACCGGGATGGGTGCGCAAGCTGAGATCGATGCTCGGCTGCGCGAGCGCCTTGAACCAGAACGCGGCGTAGCTGCGCACGCGCCCGGCCGCGCCTCCGACCTGTCCTGCGTCTCGCCCGTTGCCAGAAGCCGTCATCCTGCCCGCCTGTGATCCGGATCGTTCTTCATGCGAGGCTGTTAAGGAGCGATGAGTACAACCTCCTGCGACGACTGCAGGGTAAAGGAAATATTGCGGGGCGTGCGACAAACCGGCGCAAAGCGGAGAGGACGGCGGATGCCTTCGCATCCGCCGTCCCTGCTCCAGCCGGCTTGTGACGTGCTTTACGCCGCCCGCGAGCCGCGCTCGACTTCCATCAAGAGACGCTCGGCCTTGGCGTCCTCGATGCGGTTCACCAGGCGGCCGCTCTCGTGATTGTCGCGCATCGTCTTGGTCATGGTGATGCAGGACTGCGTCAGCATCAGGAAGCCCATGGCGAGGTAGCCCTTGACCGAGAGGTCGAGCGGCAGGAAGAAGATTCCGAGGCCGACCATGAAGGCGGACGCGGCGAACGAAACGTAGGTGAAAGTAACCCAGGCGGGGCTGTGGGACGGGGTGGTCGGGTTCATGATGGTCTCCTGTTGCTTGACGTTGAGGTGAATGATCATCGGTTAGGGTCAGTCGGTGGGCGTGCGCTTGGACTTCAACCGCGCCAGCACGTCGTCCGCGGTCGTCTTGAGCCGGGGGCCGAAGCCCTGCTCGGCGAGCTTCTCTGCGGTGGCGAGCGGACCGGTGGCTGCATCGAGCTCGACCAGCGCGTCGTCGGCGGCCTGGGCCTCGATCTGCCGTTCGCGGAGGCGCTTCAGCGTGTTCTCCGCCTCCGGCAGCGTGGATTCGTAAGGCCTTGCCGCCTCGATGCCGCTGCGGCGAAGCGAGCGCACCGCTTTCGAGGCACGGGCGAGACGACGGCCGCGATCGAGCTCGGTGATGCGGGCCTGCGCGCTGGCGACCTGCCGCTTCAGCCGGGCGATCTCGGTCGCGAACAGCGCGCGTGCGGTCATGGCAGCGTCGCGGTCGGCTTCGAGGCCGGCGATGGCCTCGGCGGCTTCCTTGGCAAGATCCTCGCGGCCACCGTCGAGCGCCGCAACGGCACGGGTCTCGAGGTCGGCGATGCGCGCGTTGGTAGCCTCGAGCTTCCGGGCCTCGTGCTGGTCCTGGGCGATCGCCAGCGCCAGCGTCCGCTTGCTGCGCTCGACGGCGGCGGCCGCATCGCGCATCTGCTGATCGAGGATCAGCAGCGCCGTCCGGTCTTCGAGCTCCTCGCCGGCGGCCGCCACGCTGCCGCGGAAGAGCGTCACTACGGTCTTGAACATTGGCTACTCCCTGCTATGAGCGTTGCTCACAGACGCTTTGTAGCATATCTTGAGCATTGCTCAAGATAAATTTGAGCGTCGCTCAAGAATTATGGTTGAGAATGTCTAAAGCCTTGGAACGACGAGAGAAACTGAAAGAGGCGCTAATCGTCGCAGCGGAACGGATGATCGCCGAGAGGGGATTGGCCGGCCTGAAAACCCGCGATCTCGCCCGCGCGATCGGCTGCGCCAATGGCGCGGTCTATAATCTCGTGGCCGACGTGGACGAGCTGATCCTGCGCGTCGGCTCGCGCACGCTGCGCCGGCTCGACGCGGCTCTGACCGGCGCCGAGGGCGCAGGCCCCGCCTCGCCGCAGGAGACGCTGGTCCGCATTGCAATTGCCTATTGCGATTTCGCTGCGGAAAATCTCGAACTCTGGCGCGCGCTGTTTGAGCATCGCATGGAGCGCGGCAAGATGGTGCCCGATTGGGCGATCAACGAGCAGATGGAGCTGTTCGGCCACATCTACCGGCCCCTCGCCGCTTTGTTTCCGAAGCGCGGTCCGGAGCAGCTCGGCATCACCGCGCGCAGCTTGTTCTCGGCCGTGCACGGCATGGTGGCACTGGGGCTGGAGCAGAAGTTGGTCGCAGTGCCCCTGCCGGCGTTGCGGAACGAGATCGCGGGACTCGTGCGCGCGATGCTGGACGGATTGGTGGCGCGACAGAACTAACTCGCCGACTTGCAAGCCACCGCACTTTCCGGTGCAGAAGCTGAAACGGGCCTCACCGCTCAGTCAGCGGGAAACGCCCGAACGAGGCGCGCTTCACTGGCTCGCAACGCGGCTGCATCGAGCTTGCCTTTCCGCGCGCCATCGAGCGCACAATCAAAGATCCGGTAGAACTGCGCCCCGTCATAAGCGACCAGCAACAGATCGACGCCGGCGTCGATCGCCTCGACCACGGCCTTGCAGACGTCGTGCTGGTAGATCGCGCCCATCACGAGGTCGTCGGTCATCACCACACCCTGGTAATTCCAGGTGTCACGGATGATTCCCTCGACGACGCGTTTGGAATGCGAGGCAGCGCGATCGGGATCGATGGCCGTGAGCGTGACATGGCCGACCATGAGCGCGCTGTGCGACTGCGCGAGCACCTCGCGGAACGGGCGCCAGTCGGATGCCTCGAGCTCCTTGACCGGCGTATCGAGATTGGCACTGAAATGATGCGTGTCGGTGCGCACGCGACCGATGCCGGGAAAATGCTTGAGCGTGGCGCCGACGCCCGAGGCTTCAAGCCCGTGGACATAGGCGCTAGCGATCGCACCAACGACAACAGGATCGGTGGCAATCGCACGCTGGCCGATCAGCGTATGGAAGTCGAGACGATTGCGCCGCGCCGGCGGCTTGAGATCGAGCACCGGCGCGAGATTGAGATTGATGCCGAGGCCTGAAAGCTCGCGCCCGTGAATTCGCCCGAATTCCTCTGCCTTGGCCTGTTGGACATCCGGCGCGAGCCCGGCAAGCGTCGCCAGCGCCGGCACTTTTGTCAGCGGCGGCGAGAGATGACCGACGATCCCGCCTTCCTGATCGGCGGCGACGATGAGCGACGAAAGGCCGGCGGCGCGCCGCTTGTCCTGGAGCGCTGCGATCTCGGCGCGCAGGGCATCGACGGTCCGGCCCCTAATGTTGTGCCGTGTCACGTAGATGCCGCCGATCAAGCCCTGCTCCGCAAGACGCGCGACCTCGGGAAAGGAAGCGTAGCCGACCATGAAGTGGGGTCCGAGTTGCCGCGCCTCGGCGGCGCTCGCGCTGAGGACGCCATGCTTGCGCAGCTCGAACCTCGAGTGCGCGACAGCCATCAGGAGCGGCGGCAGACACCAGAGAAGGACGAGCAGCTTGCCGGCCATGCTGCGCCAACGTCCCCGGCGTAAGAGAACGACGACAACAACGATACTCACGGCGACGAGCGCGACGTTCCCGGCGCCGCGCAGCGCAATCAGATAAGGATCGTTCTTGTTTGCGGCCGCGAATGCGAGAACGGGCGCGGCCAGCCAGAGCAGGATGAGGCCGATACGGCGGATGAGCTGCATGGATTTCAATGGGTGCGAGGGGCGAACGCCTCGCACCTATCAAGGCGATTCACGTTGCGCGAGAGGCAAAAGCGCGCCTGCACGGAATCTGCACGAAACTCCTGAACTCGTGCAGACGATGATCCCGGCTTCTGCACAAGAGCCGTCCAGACTTCGTGGCGTCATCACCCACGAAAGGTCTTTTGGACATGACGAGCCTGGCTTCGACGTCGACAATTGATATCCAACCGATGCGGCCTTCCGCGATCCCGGCCAAGCTCGCAATGGCATTGATGCTGGCCGCGCTCGCCGACTGGCTGCTCTACGGCGAGCGGATCGGACTGTCGCTCTCTATCTTTGCCGTCGCGATCGCCTGCGCCTCGCTGCTCGCCAACCACGCCTCGCTGGAATGGCGGCGCGCATTGATCGGCGGCGCCGTCCTCGCTCTGGGCCTCGTGCCGGCGATCGAAGAGGTGAACACGCTCTCTTTTGCGATCCTCACCATTGCGATGGTCGTCGGCCTGCTGCTCGCGACCAATCCGGAGACGACCGAATTCGCTGACCGCGCCCGCGCGCTGCGCAACTTCTTCCTGTTCGGCCCCTTGCGGTTCTTTCCCGATGCGCTGCAGGTCTTCAACATGTCGGCGTTCACCCGCGCTATCGCCCTCTGGCTGTTGCCGGCGGTGCTGGGCATGGTCTTCGTCGCGTTGTTTGCCGCGGCAAACCCGGTGATCGAGCAATGGGTGTCCCTGCTCAATCCAAAGCTCATCGTCGAATATGTCAGCGTCTGGCGCGTGCTGTTCTGGACGGCAATGCTGGCGCTGGTCTGGCCGTTCATCCATGTGCGCTGGCGCCGCCAGAAGAGTGTCGCCACTGCGGCAGCCGATGTCGCCGAACCGGAGCCGCTTGCGTCGTTCGTCCCGGCCGAGTTCCTGGGACCCGCGACGATCCTACGCTCGCTGATCCTGTTCAACGTGCTGTTCGCCGCGCAGTCCACCCTCGACGGCATCTATCTCTGGGGCCACGTGGCGCTGCCCACGAGCCTCACCTACGCGGCCTACGCCCATCGCGGCGCCTACCCTTTGATCGCAACCGCCCTGCTCGCCGCCGTCTTCGTGCTTGCCGCGATGCGCCCGGGCGGGGCTGCGGAGAAATCGAAGGTGATCCGGCCGCTGGTCTATCTCTGGGTCGGACAGAACGTCCTCCTGGTCGCCTCCTCCATTCTGCGCCTCGATCTCTACGTGGACATCTACATGCTGACCTACTGGCGCATCGCGGCCTTCATCTGGATGGGGCTGGTCGCGGTCGGGCTGGTCCTGATCGTGGCGCGCATCGCCCTCAACCGTTCCAACCGGTGGCTCATCAGTGCAAATCTGATCGCGTTAACGATCGTGCTGTATTCCTCTTCTCTCATGAACTTCGATGCACTCATTGCCGACTATAATGTTGCCCACAGCCGCGAAGCATCGGGCAGAGGTGTGCAGATCGATATCAACTATCTCCTCACCCTCGGACCGCAGGCGCTGCCCGCGATCGACAAGGCGATCGCGCTCCGGGCCGGTGCCAACGAGAGCTGCCTTGTGTCGCGCCGCGACCGCCTTGTAGAACAGCAGCGACAGGACTTGGCCTGGCGGACCTGGGGCTTTCGGAGCTGGCGGCTGCAACGCAGACTCGATGCGCAGGCCAAGGCTGCAGGCTGACGAGGAAGCGGAGAGATCCTTGGCGCATCGTATTCTCATCGTCGACGACGAGGGCCACATCCGCGAGGTCATCCGGGTCGCGCTGAGAAAAGCCGGCATGGACGTGATCGAGGCGCGCGACGGCAAGGAGGCGCTCAGCCGCTTTGCCACTGAGAAGCCCGACCTGATCGTGCTCGATGTCGGCATGCCGGAGTTCGACGGCCTCGACGTCTGCCGCGAGGTGCGCAAGAGTTCCGAAGTGCCGATCCTGTTCCTGTCGGCGCGCGACGAGGAGATCGACCGCGTGCTCGGCCTCGAGATCGGCGGCGACGATTATGTGACGAAGCCGTTCAGTCCGCGCGAGCTGGTGGCGCGGGTCAACGTCATCCTGCGCCGCCTCAGCCCGCGCAATGGCGATGCCAAAGCCGGGCCGGCGGCGCTGATCCAAGGTGGCCTCCTGATCGATCCCGAGCAGCACGTCGCGTCCTTTGCCGGCACACAGCTCAAGCTGACCGCGATCGAGTTCGGCATCCTGCGCGCGTTCCTGACCCGGCCGACCGCCGTGTTCAATCGCGAGCAGTTGATGCGGGCAGCCTATCAGCTCAACATCCAGGTGTCCGACCGCACCATCGACAGCCACATCCGCAACATCCGCGCCAAGCTGGCGGCGCTCGCCTGCGACAACGTGATCGAGACCATCCACGGCGTCGGCTTCAAGCTCGGCCGCTGCGAGAAGCAGACATGAGCGCCGCACCCGACAAGTGGCGGCCCTCGCTGGCCCTCGTCATCTTTGCGGTGCTGACCACCGTCGGCGTGCTGCCGCTCGTCGGCCTGTTCTTCTTCCGCCTCTACGACAACCAGCTCATCCGCCAGACCCAGGCCGAGCTGATCGCGCAGAGCCGGGTGCTCGCGACGATCTATGCGCAGGAGGTCGAGGCGCGGCTCGGCAGCGGCCTGACGCTCGGCGCCGAGGTGCCGCCCGGGGTGCTGCCCGATCCCGGCGACCAGTTCACCCCGATCCGGCCCGCACTCGATCTCACCGCCAACGACCTGTTGCGGCGGCGCCCCGATGCGCAAGCCGCGCCGCGTCCGGCGCAGCAGGCCTATGTCGAGATCGGCGCAAAACTGACGCCGATCATTCGCGAGACCCAGAAGGTGACGCTGGCGGGATTCAGGATCCTCGACCCGCAAGGGGTGGTGATCGCCGGGCGCCAGGAGGTCGGACAATCGCTTGCCCACATCGAGGAAGTGGCCGACGCGCTGCACGGGCAATACCGCGCCACGCTGCGCAACCGCGTCCCGGACAAGCCGCCACCGCCGATCTATTCCTTCAGCCGCGGCCTCGGCGTGCACGTGTTCTCGGCAATGCCCGTCATCGTCAACAATCGCGTCGCCGGCGTCATCTACACCACGCGGACGCCGAGCAACATTTTTGACCATCTCTACCAGGAGCGCGCCAAGTTCGTGCTGGCGGGGCTCGCCGTGATCCTCGGGACGATCGCGATCGGGCTGGTATTCTCCCGCACCATCACGCTGCCGATGCGCGAGCTGATCGAACGTGCCGCCAGGATCAGCCGCGGCGACCGCGAGGCCTTCCAGCCGCTCAGACACTACGGCACGCGGGAGTTCGCCCAGCTCTCGCACAGCTTCCTCGGCATGGCCGAACAGCTGGCGCGGCGCTCGGACTACATCGCGACATTCTCGGCACATCTCACCCACGAGCTGAAATCGCCGCTGACCTCGATCAAGGGCGCGGCCGAGCTGCTGCAGGATTCGCTTCAGGGCAAATCCGATGCACTGACGCCCGCCGAGCAGAAGACGTTCGTTGCGAACATCCTGTCCGACACCGAACGGCTGGAGGCGATGGCACAACGGCTGCGCGAACTGGCCCGCGCCGAAAGCCTGCCGCAGAACGAACGCACCGAGCTCGCGCCCGTCATCGCCGACCTCAAGACCCGGTTTCCGGCCAGCGTGATCTCGGCCTGCGGCAGCCTCGACCGGCCGATCGGCATGTCCGGCGAGAAGGCGCTGATCGTGCTGTCGCATCTCGCCGACAACGCGATGCGGCATAAGGCCAGGGCGATCAGGCTGGAAGCGGTCGACGAACGCACCACGCTGCGGCTGACAGTCAGCAATGACGGCGAGCCGATCTCAGTGCCCAACCGCGACAGGATATTTGACGCTTTCTTCACCACCCGCCGCGACCAGGGTGGGACCGGGATGGGTCTTGCCATCGCGCGCGCAGTGATGGCGAGCCATGGCGGCTCGATCAGGCTCAAGCCGACCGACGAGGGTGCGGCCTTCGAGCTTCAGTTTCCGGTCGCCTAGATCGCGAAGACCCAGGCAGCGACGATTGTGCCGAGTGTGACCAGACCGGCGATGGTCCAGCCTGCGGCATATTCCAGTTCAGGGTGACCGGTCGCCCGCATGATCTCGGCCGGATCGGCGGTATGCTTCCAATGCTCTGCCATGACAGCCTCGCACGCTTTTTCGCGCGTCTTATGTAAGTCGCATCAGCCGCCATTAGGTTCCATCACGGAAATGCGAGGACCAGCGGCGCCGATCGAGCAGGAAGAGTGCCGCCGGAATGACGCAGCTTGGTTTGTTTGCCGACCCGCAGGACGGTCCCGCCGGCCTTCGCTACACGAACGATTTCATCCCTGCAGCCGCCGGGCAGGACTTGATCGGCCGCATTGCGGCATTGCCGCTGCAGCGCTTCCAGTTCGGCGCCTTCGAGGGCAATCGCCGGGTCGCGTCCTTCGGCTTCCGTTACGATTATTCGCTGCAGCGCCTGATTGAAGCCGAGCCGATCCCGGCCTGGCTCGTGCCGGCTGCGCGTCAGGTCGAAGCCTGGGCCGGGCTGGCGGACGGCGCCGTCGCCCAGGTGCTCTGCACGGAATATGACGTCGGCGTCGGCATCGGCTGGCACCGGGACAAGCCGCATTTCGACAAGATCCTCGGCGTGTCGCTCGGCTCTCCCTGCAAATTCCGCTTCCGGCGCCGGCGAGCCGACAAGTGGGATCGCTACACGCTCGAAGCCCTTCCACGTTCGCTCTACATGATGGACGGGGAGGCACGCTCACAGTGGGAGCACAGCATCCCGCCGGTGGAGGCCCGCCGCTATTCGATCACGTTCAGGACGATGAAGCCTGCCGCACAAAAAATCTGAAAAACAACCCCATGCACAGTAGCCGGCGTCGCCGGCATGAGGCATTGCTCGCGCTTCGCAAAGTCGTTGACACGTCGGGCAAAACAGCGGCACCAATATATCCTCACGCGTTTTGCCAGCTTGCCTTCCACTTCCGATTGCATGCTAGGTTGCCCATGCGCATCCCGCGGCATGGCCGACAACGCTGTCACCGAGCGCAACAAGACGGCCAGGGATTCAGGGGGCAAGGATGACGTCAGGCAGATTTTTCCCAACCTGCGCCTTTGTCATCGTCGGTGCCTTCCATGCCGCCTCCGCCGCCACGCCCGCGAAGGTCTCGGGCTCCACGGCGCTCGCGCTCGCCGGTGTGCTCGCGCCGCTGTCGCCGGACCTGTCGGGCGCCGAGAAGAAGGCGGTTGCGATGCTGTTCGCCGCGAACAGCGACATCCCCTACAAGAAGACGATCGTGGTGACTGCGGACAGGATCGTCTGCCGTACCGGCAATGTCGACATCACCACGCGCAATTGCGAGGTCACCTTCGGCAAAAAGATCAAGACCGTGAACGGCTCCACGGCGAACGAGATCTACGCCACCGAGGCACTGGCCGGCATTCCGCCCGACGGCGCGGCCGGATCAAATTTCGAGAGCCTGACCAGATTGAGCTGCACGATCGATCCGAATGCGATCCGGCGGAAGGACGGCAGCGGGGCGGATTGCACGTTCCAGCCGGGGAATTGAGCCAGGCTTTGCGGGCGAACCGAACGTGCCGTGAAATCGCCTCAAGACGAACTAATAAGGCGAATTGAAAAGACGAGTGAAACGAGCGGACCAATATTGGGCGCGCAAGGCCTGCACCAATATGATCAAGAATTATCTCGCATTTTTCCTTCTTCTGACCGTGACGACAGCCTCCGCACATGGCCCGGTGCCGGCGCGGCTGACAGGATCCGGTCTCGTCCGGGTGGGTCTCACCGATAGCGACACGAGCGCCGGCGGCACCGCCCGGCTGTGCGAGCAGGTCACTTTCTCGCGCGGCCTCCGCTATGGCGAGAGCGAGCAGAACGTGCTTGACGTCGCGACCAGTGCAAACAAGGCGGATATATCTCAGCCGGTGCTGGTGTTTGTGGGCGGCGATACCTTCACCGGCGACACCGTCGCACCAGACCTGTCGCGCGAGGTCCAGGATCAGGCAATGTGCTTTGCCGTGCACAACGGCATGATCGGCGTGCGCGTGAACTATCGCCTCGCGCCCGCGGCAACCTGGCCGACCGGCGCGACCGATGTCGCGGCGGCGCTGTCGTGGCTCCACCAGAACATCGACCTGTTCAAGGGCGATGTCCGCGAGATCGTTGCGGTCGGCTACGGCGCCGGCGCGTTCCATGTCGCGAGCCTGCTCGCCCATCCCGAGCTTCAGGCCGACCGGGCCGACGTCGCCGCCGTCGTGCTGGTGTCCGGGATCTATCGCGCGGGCAAGGACGCGAGCGACAGCGAGAAGGCGTATTTCGGCACCGATGCGAGCCAATATGACAAGCGATCGATCTTTCCCGGCATCCTCACCATCGATGAGCCGATCGTGCTGGCCTGGGGCGCAGGCGATCCCGCACATCTCGTCGCACAGGGCGAAGCCCTGAAGGACGCGCTCTGCGCCGCCGGTCACTGCCCGCGCACCACGATCTTGCGCGGCCGCGACGGCATCGCCGCGGCGTTCGGGCTCGACGGTTCCGGCGACAGCCTCGCCGAGCCGACGCTGCTGCTCGTGCGTCAGCTCGAGGCGCGGGGACTGCCGTAGCAGGCCGTCGTCGTCAGCGCGTCAGGACGCCTGTCGTTTAGCTCGGCGCGGACAGGTCGCGGCGCGCCATCAGGCCACAGGATTGACAAACGCTTGACCTAGATCAAGCGGCCTTGGTGCAGGGTGAGCCGACCTCATGAGGGGCCAACATCAAGGTATCAAACATGCGCGTCAGCGGCAGGATGCTGTTCGTTGTGATGGTCGCTTTCGCCTCGCTGGGGGCGATGTCGCAGCAACGTGCAGAGCAACCCACGGCCGACACCGAAATCCGCATCGGCAACGTCATGCCCTATTCGGGACCGCTCTCCGAATTCGGCGCGATCGGCAAGGCGGAGGCCGCCTATTTCGACATGATCAACGATCGCGGCGGGATCAACGGCCGCAAGGTCCGCTTCATCACGCGCGATGACAATTCCGATCCCACGACTGCGCTGGAACTCACCCGCAATCTGATCGAGAAGGACGACGTGCTGTTGATGTTCGGCGCGTTCGGCACGCCCGGCAACCTCGCCACGCGCTCGTATCTCAACGAGCGGAAGATTCCGCAACTTTTCGTCGCCTCCGGTGACGAGGAGCTGAGCCGGCCCAACCGGTTTCCCTGGACCATGGGCTGGCAGCCCTCGTTCAAGGCCGAGGGACGCATCTACGCCAACTATATTCAGGCCTATTATCCGCAGCGCAAGATCGTGGTGCTTTGGCAGAACGACCAGTTCGGGCGCATGGTCTTCAAGGGGATCGAGGAAGGTCTTGGCGATCTGAACCGTCTCGTCCTCGTCGACATCGCCTTCGACATTACCGATGAACATCTCGAAGGGCACATCTCGATCCTCAAGCGCGCGGGCGCCGATATTTTCGTCTTTCTCGGCGTGCCATCGACGGCGTCCAAGGCGATCAAGCTGGCGGCGTCACTCAATTGGCACCCGGTCTTCATTGTGAACGATTCTTCCGCCTCGATCGCCAATGCGATGGCGCCCGCAGGATTGGAGAATTCGGCCGGCGTGATCTCCGCGGCCTTCCTGAAGGATCCAAGCGATCCCGCGTGGAAAAACGATCCTGCCATGAAGGACTGGTTCGCCTTCATGGACAAGTACCATCATGTCGAAAGCACGAACAACAACGCTGCGCTCTATGGCTACGCCGCGGCCGAGGCGCTGACGCAGGTGCTGAAGCAATGCGGCGACGACCTGTCGCGCGAGAACATCATGCGTCAGGCTGCTTCGCTCAGGGACTATCAGCCCTCCGTCGCGTTGCCCAACATCAGGATGAATACCTCGCCAGACAGCTATCTGCCGATCAAGCAGATGCGGCTCGTCCAGTTTGACGGGCGCTCCTGGCAACCATTCGGCGCGGTGATCGAAACCGCATTCACGGAAGGCGCGGCGCGATGAGCCGCCTCACGCCGGCTTGAGCGAGGCCAGCGCGCGCGGCGGCTGCTCGATACCGGAGGCACACCATTTGGCATTCATGGCGGTCGCGGCAAACGACTTTTCGTTTCATGACGAATGTTTATGATCGGCCTGCAACCGCTCCGCCGGGAGATCTTCCGAATGACCGAGACCATTCGCATCAAGCGCTTCACTGCGCGCCCTGCGATCGTGCCGATGAACCTGCCGCTCCAGACCTCGACCGGCGCGGTCGCCAGGGCGCCTCTGGTGCTGATCGACTGTGAGACTGACCAGGGCGCGCGGGGGCACGCTTATCTGTTCTCGATCACGCCGTCGGCCTTGAAGCCGCTGGCGGCAATGGTTGCGGAGATGTCGGAGCTGCTCACAGGCGACGAGCTGCTGCCGTTCGAGATCGAGCGCAAGCTGACCCAGCGCTTCACGCTGCTCGGCCTTGCCGGGCTGCAACGGCTGGCGCAATCCGGCATCGACATGGCGGCGTGGGACGCGCTGGCGCGCACACGCGGCCTGCCGCTGGCGCGCCTGCTCGGCGGCGCGCCGAAGCCGGTGCGTGCCTATAATTCGAAGGGACTCGGAATCATGCCCGCCGGCGCCGCGGTGGACGAGGTGCAAAAGCTGCTGGGTGAAGGTTTTCACGCCGCAAAGATCCGCGTCGGCCGCCCCGATGCGCGGGAGGATCTGAACGTGGTGCGGGCGGTGCGCAAGGCTGTCGGCGATCAGGTGACGCTGATGTGCGACTACAACCAGGCCTTGACCGTCACCGAGGCGATCCGCCGCGGCGAGATGCTCGACGATGAGGGGCTGACCTGGATCGAGGAGCCGATCCGCCATGACGACTATGCCGGCTGCGCCCGCATTGCGGATGCGCTCCGCACGCCGGTCCAGATCGGCGAGAATTTCGACAGCGCCTTCTCCATGCAGTCCGCTCTGTCCACCGAGGCTTGCGACTACGTGATGCCTGACGTGCAGCGCATCGGCGGCGTCACCGGCTGGCTGCGCGCTTCGTCCCTCGCCCATGCCGCCGGCATCGAAATGTCGACGCATCTGTTCTCGGAGGTCAGCGCGCACCTGCTCTGCGTCACGCCGACCGCGCATTGGCTGGAATATGTCGACTGGGCCGACGCGGTGCTGTCGACGCGCCTCGCCATCAAGGACGGCTTCGCGCTGCCGAACGAGACGCCCGGCAACGGCATCGAATGGGACGAGCCGGCGGTGAAGAGGTATCTGGTGAGCTGATCGAAGCAGTTGGTCGTCTGGCGAAAGCCAGGACAACCCTGGGGAGGTATGACGCGCTCTCCCCCCCCCATCGTCATTGCGAGCACAGCGAAGCAATCCAGACTGTCTCCGCGGAAAGATTCCTGGATTGCTTCGCTGCGCTCGCAATGACGGAGCAAGGTGCAGCAGCGCGCACCGCTGCGTTCCCTCCCCCCTTGCGGGGCAGGGCTATCGCATATGAGAGGGAGTTTGGCAGGCAGCCTCCTTGCGGCCCATCCTTCGAGACGCCCGCTTTTGGCGGGCTCCTCAGGATGAGGTCTTGGTTTGCGGCAAAGTCTTAGACCCTCATGGTGAGGAGCGCCGCCTTACGGCGCGTCTCGAACCATCAAGGCCGAGCGCGCGCCACAAGGGCATATGCGATAGCCCTGCCCTTGCGGGGGAGGGAGTAGAGCGGAGCACGCGGCAGCGCTCGTCCCAACACCGTGCGCTACGCGGCGGGTGGGCCGAACCAGGTGGTGAGCGCCTCAACGAGTCCGCGCTGCGCCGTATCGCCCACCCATGCGACATATCCATCGGGCCGCACCAGCACGGCATCGGGCGCAGCGACCGCGCCGAGCGCGGGAAGTTCCCACGAGCCGGCATAGCTGGCGTCGATCGGTTGGACCCGATCCGCCCAAGGCACAATGTCGAGGCTTCCGGGCTCGCCGAGATTGAGCAGCACGGCACGGCCACCATGCAGCAGCGAGAACATTCGGAGCGGACCGGCGGGCGTGACGATGTTGAGATCGGGCATGCGGCGCCCGAGCAGCGGATGCCCCTCGCCGAGGTCATAGCGAATGTCGAGACCCGACATCATCGCACCGAAGCGTTTGCGCGGCTCCTCCATGCCGAGAAGCTCGGCCACGTTGTCGCGCAGGGCGTCGATGCGATCGTCGTGACGAAGCAGCGCAGTCTGCGCCATCGTATTGCGCAGGACGCGAGCGGCGACCGGGTGGCGCTCGGCGTGGTAGCTATCGAGGAGACTTTCCGGCGAGATGCCCTTCACCACCTGCGCCAGCTTCCATCCCAGATTCACCGCGTCCTGCAAGCCGGTGTTGAGGCCCTGCCCACCGACCGGCGAATGCACGTGTGCGGCGTCGCCGGCGAGCAGCACCCGCCTGTTCCGATAGGTGGCCGCCTGCCGGGTCATGTCGGTGAACCTCGATATCGAGGCCGGACTGTGAATCCCGTAATCGGTGCCGTGGACGGCGATGAGGGCATCGCTGAGATCGCGCAAGGAGGGCTCGCTGCGGCCGTTTGGTCCGGTGTGCTGTTCGGTCACCATCATCCGCACCGGCCCATCCTCCAGGCGCGCGAAGGAATGGATGCCCTTGTCGTCGCGGCGGAGGCCCCATTCCGGCTCTTCGGCGGTCTCGGCTTCGGCGATCAGGCAGCTCGTTGTCGCATCCCAGCCGGGAAAGTCGATGCCTGCGGCCTTGCGCACCAGGCTTCGTCCGCCGTCGCAGCCGACGAGATAGTCGGCCCGCAGCGGCGGACCATCGGCCACGTCGATCTCGACGCCGGTCTCGTCCTGCGAGATCGCCGTCACCTCGCGCCCGCGATAGATACGCACGCCGAGCTCGCTGGCCCACTCGGCCAGGATACGCTCGATGTAGTTCTGCCTCAGCGCGAGCCCGTAGGGATGGCGGGTGGGGAAGTCGCTGATGTCGAGACGATTCCAGGCGAAACCCGCGACCTGGGCCACCTGCCCCTCGCCGAGGAACCGGTCCGCGATGCCGCGCTGATCGAGAATCTCGATGCTGCGCGCATGCAATCCACCGGCACGCGTGCCGACGAGGTCCTGATTGACACGCCGCTCGATAATGGCGACGTCGACGCCCGCAAGCCGCAGCTCGCCTGCGAGCATCAGTCCGGTCGGGCCCGCTCCGACGATGACCACCGCATGGCCGATCATCGCAGTTCCTGCAGTCCGCCCCGCCGCGTGTGCCCGATCCGTCGATCTCGATGCGCTCATCTCGTGATCCCCTTGCTGATGGCTGAGACCGGGGGTTCTACGGGATGACCGGGGACTTGAAGCAAGGGCGTTGCAGGCCACATATAGAGCTGGGAGGGCGGGTGTTTTCGCTGTGTCTTCCGACACCTTCACCCAAGCCTCAGAGATAGAGCTGCGCGTCGAAATCGTTCGACGCGCGCACGACGCCTCCTTCAGTATTTCCGAACGACTGGTTTGGCCGTGGCCGGCTCGGGCGGCGCGGGCGAGAGCGAGCACGTGACCATCACGCAGAGCAGCAGGTTGAACCGGACCAGGAGCGCCATCGCCTGTTCCTTTCCTCGCCGCCCGGCCGGCATTGCGCCGACCGGGCGAGCGTACGTCATTTCGTGGCGCCCTGGAGCTGCTGGTTGATCATCTCATTGACCTTGGCACGAATCCGCTCGGCATCGATGCTGCCCGCGAGCTCACGCTTCTTCTTGATCGCATCGAGCGTGCTCTCCATGATGTTCGCGGGGTTGAAGCTCGGTGGGAACGAACGCGGCGGAAACTCCTTGAAGGTTGCAACGAACTTGAAGACCTCATCCATCATGCCGTAGGCACCGCCGACCTCGTTCAGATTCCAGTCCCAATAGGTGTTGGACGTGATGTCGGCCCGCTCAAAAGGGTCTTGCATCGGGTTGAAGATCTTCTGGAGGCGCAGGGTGGTGAACGGCTCGGCCCAAACGCCCATCGTGCCTTCTTTCCGCTGCTCCGAGAACACGTACTTCCGGTCGCCTTGCCGCATCCCGACCAGCAGGCCGTCGTCATCGGCATAGAAGAATTTGTCACGCGCACTTTTTGCTCCGTTGTTGTTGGCGGCCGTTCCGCTCACATTGCGCAGGAATGGCGACTGGTCGTAGCCGTCGAGATGGACCTTGTAGGAGATGCCGTTCGCCGTGTAGCCGGCCTTCAGCTTGCCCACGATATCCGGCTCACCCGCGATGGCGCACAGCGTCGGAATCCAGTCGTTATGGCTCATCACCTCGTTGCTGACCGTGCCGGGCTTGATCGCGGCGGGCCAACGCACCAGGCAGGGCACGCGGAACGCGCCTTCCCAATTGGTGTTCTTCTCGGAGCGGAACCAGGTCATGGCGCCATCCGGCCACGTGTTCATGTGAGGGCCGTTGTCGCTGGTGTAGACAACGATGGTGTCGTTCGCGATGCCCATGTCATCGAGCGCCTTGAGCAGGGTGCCGATGGTATCGTCATGCTCGATCATGCCGTCGACATATTCACTGTCGCCATGCGTATAGCGGCCGCGATGGCTATCGCGCACATGGGTGCGCAGGTGCATGCGAGTCGCATTGAACCAGCAGAAGAAAGGCTTGCCCGCGCTCTGCTGCCGCTTCATGAAGTCGATCGCCGCGGCCGAGGTCTCGTCATCGACCGTCTCCATCCGCTTCTTGGTCAGCGCGCCGGTATCTTCGATCGTCTGCTTACCGATCCTGCCAAAGCGTGGATCCTCAGTCGGATCATCCCGGTCCGTCGCCTTGCAGCGAAGCACACCGCGCGGGCCAAACTTGGCGCGATAGGCAGGGTCTTTCGGGTAATCGGGCAGCTCGGGCTCTTCCTCGGCATTGAGGTGGTAGAGATTGCCGAAGAACTCGTCGAAGCCGTTCACCGTCGGCAGGTTCTCGTTGCGGTCGCCGACATGGTTCTTGCCGAACTGGCCCGTGGCATAGCCGAGATTCTTGAGCAGGCCGCCGACCGTCGGATCAAGCTGGCTGATCCCCATCGGCGCGCCGGGGTAGCCGACCTTGGTCAGCCCCGTGCGGATGCCGTGCTGGCCGGTGAGAAACGCGGCACGACCGGCGGTGCAGGACTGCTCGCCATAATAATGCAGGAAGCGTATGCCTTCGCGCCCGATGCGATCGATGTTCGGCGTCTCGTAGCCCATCAGCCCGCTGGAACACGCGCTGATGTTGGCGATACCGATGTCATCGCCGAAGATCACGAGGATGTTGGGCTTGCGGCCGGAAGGTGATGGACTTGCTGCCGGCGCCGGCGCGGCCTTCTGTACTTGCGCTAGTGCCTCGGAAGTGAACGTCGCCGCGGCGACGATTGATGATGTCCCTAACAGGAGATTTCTGCGATCGATCGACTGGTCAGCTCTGGCCTGGTTGTTCTTGTTCTCCAACTCGCTGCTCATGCGATACTCCTATATTGCAGCAATTCCTTCCTGTTGGTGGCGGCGGGCGGTGGGCACGCGCACCACACACCTGAATCCGACGTGGCTGGTCGAGGTATCGACCGGCTCGGCGTGACGCGCGGCCGGGCGATAGCGGCGGCAATAGTTCGGCGCGCAGAGATGCGAACCGCCTTTCAAGACTTTCCGCGGGATGCGTATGTCTGGTTGACATGGATCAAAGCTCGCCTCCTCACACCCGCCGCGCGGATTAAGTGGGATGCAGCAGGGCTTTGCGACATCCGCCACATGCCGCGCCGACCACCAGTCCGAGGTCCACTCCCAGACATTGCCGATCATGTCATAGAGGCCGTAGCCGTTCGGCGGAAAGGCCATGACCGGCGAGGTACGCTCGAACCCATCCTCGCCGAGGTTCTGGACAGGGAAGTTTCCCTGCCAGATGTTGGCCATGTGGTTGCCGCCGGGCATCAGCGCGTCGCCCCAGGCGAACTCCTCGCCGTCGAGGCCGCCGCGCGCGGCGAACTCCCATTCCGCTTCCGTCGGCAGATCCTTGCCAGCCCAGCGCGCATAGGCAGCCGCGTCGCTATGGGAGACGTGGACGACGGGATGATCGTCGAGCCCCTTGATGTTGCTGCCGGGGCCGTAAGGATGGCGCCAGTTGGCGCCGCGCATGAAGCTCCACCACTGGCTCCAATCGCGCAGATCGGTGATGCGCGGCAACGGCGAGAACACCAGCGAGCCGGCGTAGAGCATCTCCTTCAGCGCGCCGGGATAGTCCTTGGGATCGGGAACGAGCTGCGCCTCGGTGACGTGGCCGGTCGCATTGACGAATTTCTTGAACTGCCGGTTGGTCACCGGCGTGCGGTCGATCCAGAAGCCGTCAACGGACACCCGATGGCTCGGCGCTTCCTCCGGATAATGGTGGTCGGAGCCCATCCGGAATGTACCACCGGCGATGAAGACCATCTCGCCGGTCTTCACGTCATCCGGCAACCACTCGCAGTGATCCAGATCGGTCCGCAGCATGGTGGAACCCCGATACGTCCACCCGATGCTACGGCGCGAAATTCAACGGAATTCGGCAGTGACAGATCGCCCTGTGCGCTGGACACATCGCCTGATCCCCCTCCTGTCGGCGCTGAAGGCTAAGATGTTCACGGCATATTGCGTAAACATCTCTTCCTCTTTCGCGCGCACCCATTTGAGCACACAGCGAACCACGGCTGCGTGCGCTCTGCGATCCGCGGAGCGACTCGGAAAAAATTGCTGAGGTGCAAATGGTATCCGAAGATTGGAAACCTGTGATGTGCAAATTGTGCCAGCGCACCACAGCGGCAGTTAGCCCTAACGACGCAGTGCGCCGGTCCTTCAATACCGATGGTTGCGACGCGTATACTTCGCGTCAAGTTCGGCGATGATTTGCTTCAAAGAGCGAAGCTGCATCGCTCCGCCCTCTTCCTGGGCGCGGTAGTATTATCCCGTCGCCTGCCGCATAATTGTCGCGCTTCCATCAGAGAGTGCCGCCATGGGGCAGTTTCTTCTGGTTGATTCGCAGAAGCTTGATGGTTTCGAGGGCCTTCAGCAGGCCGTTCACGGATCACATGTCGACGTCATGCAGCTTGGACGCGGACGGCTGCACGGCACGCTGTCCCATGTTGGCATCGGAGATTTCTCGCTCAGCATCGGCGCCTTCAACGTCGGCATGCGCACGCAGCGCATCGCCAGCGACGACAAGCTGATCATCGGCATGCTGCTGGCGGCAGAGCAGCGCGTGGCGCATTGGTCGTTCGACATGCAGCTCAACGACGTGCTCGTGATTCCGCCGCTGCTCGAACATGACGGCGTGTTTCACGGCGGGTCCGCCTACGCGGCGATGCGCTTCGATCTCGACGAGGTGACGTCGCTGTTCGGCGGCGAGGCAAGGCTGAGCGACCCCGACACCTGGCGCGGCCGCGGTCACTTCCGCGCTGATCTTGCGACCGGCGCGGTCGCCTCGCATCGTCTGGTCCGGATCATGTCGCATCTGCGCACCCACAAATACGCGCTGATGCCGTCGAACGCCGATTTCTGGAAACGGTCGATCGTCGAGTGCATGGCCGCCAACGTCATATCGTCGCTGCCACCCGACGACAGCGGCTGGCTGCCTTCGGCACGGCGGCTCATCCGCAGGGTCGAGGACTATCTGGACGAGACCGGCCCGCGCCCGGTGCACGTTTCGGAGATCTGCTCCACGCTGAGAGTATCCCGGCGCACCTTGCATCGCGCCTTTCAGGAAGTGTTTGGCATCGGGCCGGTCACCTTCCTGCGGTACAAGCGCCTGTGCGCCATCCATTCCATCCTGCGCGACAGCGCACCAGGCTCGACGACGGTTGCCGCGGTGGCCATGCAGCAGGGCTTCTACGAGCTCGGCCGCTTCTCTCACTATTATTTCACGATGTTCGGCGAGCATCCGTCGCAGACATTGGGAATTGCACCGTCCACTCTCGTGCGGGGTGGAAACATCTGCGCCTAGCGTGATCGCGCTACGCCCGATGCGTGTCGCGTTTCGCGTTTGTTGACAAGCACGACACCCTCAAGCACACTTCCTTTCGGTGGATACCGCCTGCTGCTTGCGCCCTTGTGGGTATGGTGAAGTGTATCAGACCGCCGCACGCGTCCTTTGCTCACGCGAACGGGTCAGTAACGCAAGCTCTGACGTTTTTCCGTTCGCATAGCAGAGGAACGGCACATGCGCGATTTCCGCGACGCCAAAGCCATGGCGCAAACGCTTCGCGAAGCTCTCAACTCCCGGTCGGTCTCCCTCGGCGTCGGCGAGAGCCTCGAGCTCATCGCGAAATTATTTGGACTGCCCAACTGGAACGTCCTCGCGGCCAGGATCCGCACCGCCGAACAAGGCGGGCATGAGGGAAGCGGTGGACCGGGCGCGAAGGTCGACGCCGGTGTGACGAACGGGAAAGAGGTTCATGTCCCGTCCGATATCCTGGACCGCTACGTCGGAAACTATCAGTTTCACAATGCCGTCTTCACCGTCACGCGCGACGGAGGCCAGTTGTCGGGGCGTCTGAGCGGCCAAGGCGCGGTGCCGTATCTCGCCGTGGACGAAACGGAATTCACCGCGGACGACATCGAGGTCAAGCTCCGCTTCATCCTTGGTCCGGACAGCAGGCCGACCGCTGTGGTGCTGCGTCAGCATGGCAACGACCACACCATGCCGCGCATCGATGCGGCCGCGGCGCATGAGCTTCAGCGCGCGATCGAGGACCGCATGAGCAGCCGGTCGGCCAGTCCCGGCACCGAGGCCGCACTTCGCCGTCTCGTCGCAAGTCTCGCGTCGGGTCAGCCCAATTACGCGGAGATGAGTGCGGGACTGGCGGAGGCCACCCGCAAGCAATTGCCGCGCTTGCAGCGCAGCCTCGCCGACATGGGCCCGATCGCATCGATCGAGTTTCTTGGCGTGGGCGCGCAAGGCCAGGACGTTTATTCGGTCTGGCATCAGGGCGGCGCGGCGTCGCATTGGCATATCGCGCTCGAGGCCGACGGCACCATCGCTTCGGCCTTCGTCACGCCGGGGCCGTGACATCCCTCACGTCGAACCGGCGGGGTCGCGCCGGTAGCGGAAGTCGCAATGATCGGCGCCCTGCATGATCGTCTGCGTGCGCGCGAGCTTGATGTCGGGACCAAATCCGTCCGCCGTCGCGAAGTCGGCGGTGCAGACCAGGAGAAAGCCGAGCTCCGACTCGCCGAGCGCCTTGTAGAACTCGGCATAGGCGCAGCGCTTCACGTCGAAGGCGAATGCGTCTTCCGACTGCTCGATCACGTCGTAGGCGAGTGCATCGTCGCGCGCGTAGGTGCTGAACGCCGACGCGACCGCCTTGCCGAGATTGGTCTCGTTCTTGGCTTGCCAAAATTCCTCGCCGTAGCGGCGATAGAGATCGCCGAGCGCCTTGCGCACCAGCGCATTGGCGCGCGCCTCGCCAAGCTCGGCCTGCAGGGCTTTGACCAGCGGGATCAGCACCTCGGCCTGGATCTTTGCCTGTTCGATGACGGAAACGCTCACCCACGCCTCCTCGTTCTCGTTGCGGCAAGCTTAGCCCGGCCGGAGGCGATTAGCTAACCGAGGTTTCCGCGGGATAGGTGAGACGACCATCAGGCGCGATGCGCGCGGCCGGGTTGATCGCGGCCGGCTCGACCTTTCCGGGTCCCAGAATGTGAAACACGGTCTCGCCGGCCGCGATGAGATAATCGGTGATGATCCGCCGGTGGCACCGCCACCACACCGTCTCCGCACAAACGATGGCGCAACGCTGCCGGTGCCCCAGTTCGCGCAGATGCGCGAAGCCCGCCTGAAAGGCGTCGCTCATGGCGTAGTCGGCGTAATTGTGGAAGCTGTCGTTCTGCCAGAACGCGTTGATCTCGGGCGGCATGTCGCGGTTGCGGCTGCGCAGGCCGCCGAGCGCGCCGACATGCTCGTAGCCGATCGCATGCGCCTCGAGCGATTGCGGCAAGGTCTCGCGATTGTACTGCGGGTTGGTGCGCGAGCGCGGCACGGTGCGAACGTCGACAACGCGCGTGACGGAGACGCCCTTCAGCAATTCGACGAACTCCTCGATCGGGCGGGCCGCGTGGCCAAGCGTGAAGAACGGATGCGCCATGGGACGCCCTGTCAGCGCGACGGCGGCACGTCAGCTCCCCAGCCGCCGCAGCGCCCAGCCCTTATGCAGGGCGATGTGGTCGGTCTTGTCGCTTTTGATCTCGTATTGCGGATCATCCGGGCTCGCGTGGTGGATATAGCCCCTGTAGTCGACGTCTTTCCTGTGCACGCGCAGGATATGGCCGCGCACGCGGCCAGCCTCGGAATTCCAGCTCACGTGGTCACCGACTTTGAAGGTGTTTGGCATGACGTACCAATGCCGGATGGCGCCGGGGCGTTCCCGGGAAGCGGAACTGGACGCCCCAGTCCGTCTACGCTGTTCGAGCTACGCCGGACACGCTTCGCCGCCTGGATGGTCGTGGCTTGCCCAGCCGTAGCTCGCGGCGAAAAGCCCGTCTTCGCCCGTTGGCTTCGGCGTGGCATCCTTCTCTCGCTGCGCGAGCGAAGGATGGTGGGCACGACAGGGATCGAACCTGTGACCCCTACCATGTCAAGGTAGTGCTCTCCCGCTGAGCTACGTGCCCTAGAGGTCGTCTAGATCGGGTGGGGTCCCTATAACGGCTCAGGGGAGCCTGCGCAAGGACGGAACAAAGTCGATTTAGGCCGCTAGCATCTTGTTCACTTCGCTCACCAATTCGCGCAGGTGCACGGGTTTCGACAGCACCTTGGCGTTCTTGGGGGCGTCCGAATCCGAGTTCAGGGCCACCGCGGCGAATCCGGTGATGAACATGATCTTGATGTCGGGGTCGAGTTCCGAGGCGCGGCGGGCGAGCTCGATACCGTCCATCTCCGGCATCACGATGTCGGTGAGCAGCATCTCAAACGGCTCTTCCCGCAACCGCTGATAGGCGGCCATGCCGTTGTCATGCGAGGAGACCTGAAAACCGGCGTTTTCCAGCGCCTTGACCAGGAAGCGGCGCATGTCGTTGTCGTCTTCGGCGAGCAGGATCTTTGGCATGGCAGGAAACGTCGAATCCTAGAGAGGACATCAGCAAAGAACACTAAGCCCGATAGAGGGTAAATTTGGAGTGAAAGTATTTACCCTGGGCCCGTGCGCCCGCTCTTTGTGAACCGGAATGGGGCGTGAATCAATCGAACCGTGGGTTGAGGTGCCTGCACGGTTAAGACATGTTCCAAGGGGGCGATCACACTTTTTCACTTGGCAGAATGGTTGCGATTCCAGACAATGAACGCACATAAGAGCCGCTCGACCGGCCGAATCGATTCGATCCGGGCCTTGCCGGATCTTGCGGCTACAAAGGGACGAAGCCCCTCAGATGACCCGGTTTGACGGCGAGGTGTCGCCAGCCTTCGAGATCGTGGAGCCCACCGAGTGGCGGGCGCCGATCATCTTCAACTCGCCCCATTCCGGCTCGACCTACCCGGACGAATTCCTGCTGTCCTCCCGGATCGACCTGCCGACGCTGCGGCGCTCGGAAGACTCGTTCATGGATGAGCTGATCGGCCATCTCAGCGATCGCGGCTTTCCGACGGTGCGCGTCAACTTCCCGCGCTCCTATGTCGACGTCAATCGCGAGCCCTATGAGCTCGACCCGCGGATGTTCTCCGGGCGGCTGCCGAGCTTCGCCAACACCCGCTCGATGCGCGTTGCCGGTGGCCTCGGCACCATCCCGCGCGTCGTCGGCGACGGCCAGGAGATCTATCGCGAACGCATCCTGGTCGACGATGCGCTGGCGCGGATCGAGGCGCTCTACAAGCCTTACCACCGCGCGCTGCGCCGGCTGATCAACAAGGTGCATCAGCTGTTCGGCACGGTGGTGCTGGTCGATTGCCACTCGATGCCGTCGGTCGGCGTCTCCCGCGACGAGCCGCGCCGGCCCGACATGGTGATCGGCGACCGCTACGGCACGAGTTGCACGCCGCTGCTGCCCGACCGGGTCGAGGAGACCCTGAGCGGGCTCGGCTATTCGGTCGGCCGCAACAAGCCCTATGCCGGCGGCTTCATCACCGAGCATTACGGCAACCCGGCCAGCGGCCTGCACGCTGTGCAGATCGAGCTCAACCGCGCGATCTACATGGACGAGCGGCGGCGCGAGCGCGGACCGCGCTTTGCGCAGGTCGCCTCCGACTTCGCGATCCTCGCCGACGTGCTGGCGACCACGATCCCCTTCACCGATCTCGGCCCGTTCCAGGCCGCGGCGGAATAACGGCTCGTCTTTCGTCGCGTGATTGCATCGCGAGTGCTTGGCGCGTTCGCGTTTTCGATTTGCTTTCGTGCGCGCGTCGAAATGAAAACAGGGGCCCAAGAAAAAAGGGCCGCTTGTAATGAACAAGCGGCCCAAGTCTAGGGAGGAAACGCCCAAGGAGGGCAGCGGTAACGCGAAGCGCTACCGCACCACAACAATATGCGACTGCGCCGCACAAAGTGCAAGGGCTTTTGAGCCGTTTCCCATGCAAAAAACACAGGGCTCAGTTGCTTCTAGCGAAATCCAGATTCAGTTTCTTTAATAAGGAATTTCAATGGGTTGATAGCCGTTTGCATACAAACAAGGCAACCCCGGAACTAAGTTCTCAACGTCGTGATCGATATTTGTCCAGGATATGGCTCGGAGGAGGCAGCAGGACGACGGCATCCAAAATACCAGGGTGCAAATCAAGACAGCGCTGCACGCCGGGGTGGATTTGAGCTAGGCAGGTGCGAGCTTCACCCGACTTTCGTTTCGAGGATTCGCCGTGACGGTGATCGACTTCTCAGCCTTCATCGGGCGGCTCGCCACGGCCGCCGGCGAGACCATACTGCCGTTCTTCCGCACCTCGCTGTCCATCGACGACAAGAGCAAGACCAAGGATTTCGACCCCGTCACCGAGGCCGACCGTGCCGCGGAGGCGGTGATGCGGCGGCTGATCAAGGCCAACTTCCCCCAGCACGGCATCGTCGGCGAGGAGTTCGGCAACGAGCACGAGGACGCCGACTATGTCTGGGTGCTCGATCCCATCGACGGCACCAAATCCTTCATCGGCGGCTTTCCGATATGGGGCACGCTGATCGCGCTGCTGCACAAGGGCGCGCCGGTGTTCGGCATGATGCACCAGCCCTTCATCGGCGAGCGCTTTTCCGGCGACAACGGCTCGACCAATTATAAAGGCCCCTCCGGCGAGCGCCGGCTCCAGGTCCGCCGCTGCGCTTCGCTCAGCGAAGCCACGACCTACACCACGAGCCCGCTGCTGATGAACGAGAGCGACCGTGCCATTTTCGGCCGCATCGAGCAGGGCGCGCGGCTGTCGCGCTATGGCGGCGATTGCTACTCCTATTGCATGCTGGCCGCAGGCCATGTCGACCTCGTGGTCGAGACCGAGCTAAAGCCTTACGACATCGCCGCACTGATCCCGATCGTCACCGGCGCCGGTGGGGTCGTCACCACCTGGGAAGGCAAGCCGGCGCAAAGCGGCGGCCGCATCATTGCCGCCGGCGATCCGCGCGTGCATGAAGAAGCACTGAAGCTGCTCAACGGATAAGCGGACGAGGAGCTTGCATGAAAAACTGGCGCAAGCTCACCTTCGCAATCCTGCTCCTGCTCCCGACATTCGCGTCCGCCCAGAATTTTCCGGCCAAGCCGATCCGGCTGGTGGTGCCCTTCCCGGCCGGCGGCCCCAACGACATCATCGCCCGCGTGATTGGCCAGCGCATGTCCGAGATCTCGGGGCAGCCGGTCGTGATCGACAATCGCGGCGGACAGGGCGGCGTGCTCGGCACCGACGCGGTCGCCAAAGCCGCCCCCGACGGCTATACCATCGCCATTTCCAGCGCCGGCGCGCTCGCGATCAGCCCCAGCATGGAGAGGGTCGCCTACGCCACGCTGACCGATCTGACGCCGGTGACGCTGGTCGCGACCGTGCCGGAGATGCTGGTGGTGGCCACCAACGTGCCGGTCAAGGACATCAGCGAGCTGATCGCACTGGCGAAGGCGCAGCCCGGCAAGCTCAACTTCGCCTCCTCCGGCCCCGGCAGCCTGCCGCATCTGGCCGGCGAATTGTTCAAGCTCACGGCCGGGATCGACATCGTGCACGTGCCCTATCGCGGCGCCGCGCCCGCGGTGAACGATCTCCTGGGCCAGCAGGTGCAGATGACCTTCCTCGACCTGCCCGTGCTGCTGCCGCAGATCAAGGCAGGTTCCTTGCGCGCCGTCGCGGTCGGCTCGCTCGTGCGCGCACCGACCGCGCCTGATGTGCCCACCACGGCAGAGGCGGGCTTCCCCGCCTTACGCATCGAGAACTGGTACGGCATGGTGGCGCCGAAGGGCACGCCACAGGAGATCGTCGCGGCGCTTCATCGCCTTACGACACAGGCGATGGCCGATCCGGCCGTGAAGGAGAAACTCGCGGCCCAAGGCGCAACGCTGGTCGGTGATGAGCCGGAGCACTTTCGCAGCTTCATCGCGGATGAGACCGCGAAATGGGCGAAGGTGATCAAGGACGCCGGCGTCGAGACGGCGAAGTAAGCTCTTACCCTCCCGTGGAGGGCAGGGCTATCTCATATGGTCCTTAACTGGCTGGAACGTGCTCGGCCTTCATGGTTCGAGACGCGCCGTAAGGCGGCGCTCCTCACCATGAGGGTCTAAGATTTTGCCGCGAAACAAGACCTCATCCTGACGGGTCCGCCAAAAGCGGGCGTCTCGAGCCGCAAGGAGGCTGCCTGCCAAACTCTCTCTCATATGCGATTGCCCTCCCTTGGAGGAGGAGGTGAACGCACCGCCCTTTACCTGCTACACCGCCGCTGCTCTCAGATGCTCGACCAGCATCTTCGCCGGCCGCGACAGTGTGCGGAAACTCCGCGCGCAGATGACGAGTCGCCGGTTGGCCCAGGCATCGCGCAGGCGGACCATGGCGAGCGGCATCAGTTTTGAGCAACGGCGAGCGGCGGATTCCGGCACCAGCGCAACGCCGACGTCGGCAGCGACCATCTGGCAGATCGCGTCGAAATCGCGCAGGCGTGCGCGGTAATGCGGTCGCATGCCGAGCCGGGCGGCGTGCTTTGAAATATGGAGCTGGAGCGCGGTGGCGCTGGTCAGCCCGACGAATTCGCAGCCGCCCGCCTCCTGAAAGTCGATCTGACGGCGGCCGGCGAACGGGCCGCGCCGCGACGTCACCAACGTCAGACGATCCTCGCTGAAGACGAAGCGTTCGATGTGGTCGGGCAGCGCGTGCTCGGCGGCGAAGCCGAGATCGGCGGCGCCTGCGGTGATTGCGGCCGCGATGTCGGTGCTCTCGCGCTCCTCGATGTCGACGGCGACATCGCGGTGCTCGTGCAGGAAGCCGGCCAGCGCCTTGGGCAGGTGCTCCGACAGCCCCGACGTGTTGGCGAGCAAATGCACGCTTGCGCGCACGCCACTGGCAAAGCCCGCAAGATCGCCGCGCATGGCGTCGACCTGATGGATGACGAGGCGGGCGTGGTCGAGCAGACTCTCGCCGGCTGGTGTCAGCTCGACGCCGCGGCGCCCGCGCTTGAGCAGAGCGACGCCGAGCGCGTCCTCGAGTCCCTTGATCCTGGCGCTGGCCGAAGCCAGCGCCAGATGCGATCGCTCCGCGCCGCGGGTGATGCTGCGCTGGTCTGCAACCGCGATGAAAAGCTGGAGATCGACGAGATCGAAACGCACGGGCTGTCTCCTCCGCCCCCATTAGCCTTCGCCCTGAGCGAAGGCTATCTCCGGAACCTCCAGATTGTGCCGGCGCGCGGCTTCGGTCAATGTCCGCGGCATGATCGATCCGCTCCTCATTCTCATCGCCGCGGTGTTCCTGATCGCCGGATTCGTCAAGGGCGTGGTCGGGCTCGGCTTGCCGACGGTCTCGATGGGCCTGCTCGCGGTGAGCATGGCGCCCGGCCGCGCGATCGCCATCGTCATCGTGCCCGCGATCATCACCAACATCTGGCAGACATTCGTCGGCCCCTACTTGCGCGACATCGTCAAGCGGCTGTGGCCGCTGATGGTCGGCACCGTGATCGGATGCTGGCTCAATGCCGGCGCACTCACCGGCCCCTATGCGCGCTACGGCACGGTCGTGCTCGGCGTCCTGCTCATCGTCTACGCGGTGATCGGCCTGAACAAATTCCACTTCCGCGTCGCGCCGAAGAACGAGAAGTGGGTCGGCGGCGTGGTCGGCGTCGTCACCGGCGTCATCTCCGCCTCGACCGGCGTGCAGGTGATCCCGTCAATGCCGTTCATGCAGGCGATCGGCATGGAGAAGGACGAGCTCGTGCAGGCGCTCGGCGTGTTCTTCACGGTCGCGACGCTGGCGCTCGCCTTCAATCTCACCGCGGGCGGCCTGCTCACCCCGGCCAACGCCGTGCCCGGCGCCATCGCAATGGCCTGCGCCTTTGCCGGCATGTTCATCGGCCAGTCGGTGCGGGCGCGGATGCCGGCCGAGGCATTTCGCCGCTGGTTCCTGATCGCGATGATCCTGCTGGGCCTCTATCTGGCCGGCAGCGCGCTGCTCAAGGAACTCGCGTAAAGAAGTTACCGCGTCTCCAGCATGGCGACGCGGATGCCGAGATAGACGAAGAGCCCGCCGATCGCCCGGTTGATCCAGGCGATCACGCCTTCGGATTGCCGCAACCGGCGCGCGGCCCCGGCCGCGAACGCCGCCAGGAACACGCACCACAGTGTGCCCGTGCAGATGAAGATCAGGCCGAGCGTCAGGAATGCGACCGGCTTGTGCGGCGAATCGACTGCGACGAATTGAGGCAGGAAGGCGAGGAAGAACAGCGCCACCTTGGGATTGAGCGCATTGGTGAAGACGCCCTGGAGGAAGACTCGCCGCAGCGATTTCTGGACGGGCTCGCCTGCGACGGCCGCCGTAAGCGCCGGCCGCGACCACAGCATCTGAAGTCCCGTCAGCACGAGATAGGCCGCGCCGACCAGCTTCACGATCGCGAACGCGGTGGATGAGGCCATCAGCAGCGCCGAAAGCCCGATCGCCGCGCCCGTAACGTGGAATAAGCAGCCAAAACTGATGCCAAAAGCGGCCGCGGCACCACCCCGCCACCCCATCTGCATGCTGCGGCCGATGACATAGACGGAATCCGGTCCCGGCGTGATGTTGAGCAGCACGCCCGACAGGATGAAGAGCCAGAGTTCGTGGATGCCAAGCATGCCTAATGTCTCAGCCGGACGGTATGAGGCAACCGGCTTAGTCGGTTCGCCGGCCTGCGTCCACCGCCGGAATTGCGGGGGATTTGTATCGAATTTGCAATGCGTTTCATACTTCCGCTCGGGCTCTTCTGCTCTATAAAGGCGAGGTTCTTGAAATGCCGGATTCGAGGCGACTGCCACGCCGTGGCCGGTCCCCGATCCCTTGGAGCCGCAAGTTATGGAAAGACGCCTGGCCGCCATCGTCTGCGCCGACGTCGCCGGCTATTCGCGCATGATGGGCCATGACGAGGCCGGCACCCATGCCGTCTTCAAGGCCCATCGCAGCGCTATACACCCCATCATTCTCAACCACGGCGGCCGCGTCGTGAAGAACACCGGCGACGGCTTCCTGCTGGAGTTCGCCAGCATCGTCGGCGCCACCGAGGCCGCGATCGCGCTGCAGACGCTGATGGCGGAGCGCAACCATCATTTGCCCGCCGACCGCGCCATGCAGTTCCGCCTCGGCATCCACATGGGCGACGTGATCGCCGACGAGGACGAGGTGTTCGGCGATGACGTCAACATCGCCGTCCGGCTCGAATCCGTGGCGAACCCCGGCGGCTTCGCGATCTCGGCCAAGGCCTACAGGGAAGCCGGCAAGCATCTCAGCCTGCGCCTGGTCGACGCCGGCGATCATCGTTTCAAGAACATCAAGGATCCGGTCGGCGTCTGGACCTGGACGCCCGAAGGCGCGGCCGCCTTCGTGCCCGAGGCCAAGGAAGCGTCGGTCCTGTCGCAGCAGTACCGGACCGCGATCGTCGGCGTCCTGCCCTTCGCCAATCTCAGCGACGCCCAGGACGAATATTTCTCCGACGGCCTCACCGAGGACCTCATCCACGCGCTGTCGCTGCAATCGTTCTATCGCGTGCTGAGCCGCAACTCGACCTTCGCCTTCAAGGGCAACAACGTGAGCACCCGTCTGATCGCGCGCGAGATCGATGCGACCTATTTGATCCAGGGCTCGGTGCGGCGCGCCGGCAGCAAGATCCGCGTCACCGCCGAATTGATCGCGCCGGAGACCGGCGAGCAGCTCTGGACCGGCCGCTACGACCGCGACATCGGCGATCTCTTCGCGATGCAGGACGAGATTACGACCAATTTGTCCGCAGCCATCGCCACCGAGATCGTCCGGGCCGAGGCCTCCGCGCCCGCGCGCATGACCAACGACGTGACCGCCTGGGACCGCTTCCTCAAGGGACTGTCACATTATTACCGGCAGACCAAGGAAGACCTGACCTCGGCCATCGCGCTGTTCCACGAGGCCGTCACGCTCGATCCAAAACTGTCGATCGCGCACGCCTATCTCGCCACCATCCAGATCCAGAGCATCCAGTTCGGCTGGATCAAGGGCACCCGCGAATTATGGGCCGAGGCGATGAACCTCGCCGAGACCAGCGTGCGGCTCGATCCGCGCTCCTCCTTCGCGTTTTCGATCCTGTCCTGGGCGCACGCCATGGAGGGGCATTACGAGGCTGCGATGGACGCCGCCAAGCGCGCGGTCGCGCTCAACCCCTACGACATGGGCGCGCGCGGTGTGCTCGGCATCTGCCACTTCGTCGTCGGCGAGCACCGGCAGGCGATCGAGCTGTTCACGATGGCGGCGCAGCGCGACAACAATGACCCGCGCTATCAGTGGGCGACGCTGAACGCCTTCAGCCATTATCTGCTGGGGCAATACGACGCGACCCTGTCCTGGGCGCGGGAACAGCTCTACATCAATCCCAATCACATGCAGGCGCTCGCGATCCGCGCTGCCGCGCTGGCGCAGCTCGGACGGACCGCGGAAGCCGCTGAAGCGGCCAAGGTTCTGCTCGGTAACTACCCGACCCTGAACGTCGACCGGCACCTGCGGAATTTCAACTGGAAGCGGCCCGAGGACATTGCCCATTACCGCGAGGGCCTTCTGAAAGCGGGCGTGCCCTTCAGCAAGCTGACCCTCGTGCAGACCGACGTCAAACGCGCCGCCGAATCCTGAGGGCAAGCCTCCGTCTCACCGCGATCTCACGCCTGCTTTTATTGACAGCGCGCAGAATTCAGCCACACTTCGTTACACGCTGAAGTAGTATAGTCTCGCTGTCTGTTTGTTAGGACTTTCCGCGCTTTATCGGCGCGTCTGTTTTCACGATTCGCTGTTTCCAGGAATTTGGGCCATGCATGATCCCGCCTCGAAACCCTTCGATCCCTCGATCGAGGTCTCGCCGAACAATCCCTGTCCGTTTCTGCGCGGGCTCGTCGGCGAGGGCTTCGTCGATGGTGGGACGGTCCCGCTCGGCACACTGTCGCAGACAATCGCAAATGCGAGCGGCGAGAAGGGGCCGAAGAAGACGCTGGCCCGCATCGAGGTCCGCGGCGTCGCACTCATCGCCAACGGCGCACGCCACCTGTTGAAGAGCATGTGGTCCGGCGTCCAGCTCGACGCGCTGCGCGGCGGCCCCCTGGACAAGCGCGGCGCCGGCTCGCGCATCCTCGGCGTCGACGGACGCGTCAATGAAGACGAGATCGCGCGGCTTGCCAGCTTCGGCCGGAATTATCCTGATCCGAACGGCGGCACCGAGCCTGGCCTCAACGCATCGGAAATCGAGATCTTCATGCGCGACAACCTCAAGCGCGCCGGCAACGCCGCGCGCTGGTACTACCCGCTGCTGATGAAATTCGAATGGCCGATCCTGCTGAAGATCATGGGCAAGGGCGAGGGCGAGAACCGCTATCTCAGCGTGGCCGACGTGCGCACGCTGTTCAACGAGCGCAAGTTTCCCGACCGCATCAACCAGCGGCTGACATCGCAGCCGGTGCTGTCGGCCTGCCAGCGCACATTGCGGGCTGCAGCCAAGCTTGCGGCCCTGCTCATCGCCCTTGGTCTTGCGACCCTCGTGGCCGTTGCAGAATTTCCCGATCAGGTCAGGGCAATCCTCCCCGAGAAGGCGGCGCAAGTGATCCCGCCTCCCTTGCCGGAGCTCCGTGAGACGACGGCCGCCTACTGGCTCGAGCAGAACTGGTCGCTCGAGGACCGGCACTGGTTTCACCACACCAGCCAGGGCACCGCGACGTTCCCGGTGCCCTACGGCTGGTTCATGGCGCTGGAGCAGCCCCGCCTCAGCCTGTTCTCGCGGCCCGGCATGATGACCGACGGCGCCTATCTCGAGCGCTTCGGTTTCATCCCGAGCCCGCAGTCGATCAACACCGATGCCACGACGTTGCGTCACTTCGGCTATGCCAATGTCTACGAGACAACGAAGCCGCCGAGCCTGTCGAGCGATTGGACGCAAGCCGAGAATGTCGACGGCCTTCCGGTCGGCTTCGCGCGGATGACGGGGACCGTCGATCCCGCGACCGGCCGCCGGGAGGAAGACAAGATCGGGCTCACCTGCGCCGCGTGTCACACCGGGCACATTCGTTACAAGGGCGTGGACATACGCTTCGACGGCGGTCCGGCTATGACCGATCTGAAGAAGCTCGAGCTCTCGACTGGTCTGTCGATCGCCTACACGCTGTATGTCCCCTTCCGCTTCAAACGCTTTGCCGATCGCGTGCTCGGCCACGAGGCGAGCGACGCGGACCGCGACGCGCTCAAGCAGAAGCTCGGCGCGATCGGCAAATTTCTGCTCGACTGGCAGAACAATTACGACAAGACGATCGCCGGCAAGAAGACCTGGGACGGCAAGCAGCAGAAGGACACCGAGGAAGGATTCGGCCGCCTGGATGCGCTCAACCGCATCGGCAATCAGGTATTTGCCCAGGACTTCGCGTTCAGCGGCGTCGCGGGATTCGAGAAGAACCTGCATGCGCAGGATGCGCCGGTCAGCTTCCCGCCGATCTGGACCGTGCCGTGGCTCAAATATGCGCAGTACGATGCCTCGATCGAGCAGCCGCTGGTCCGCAATGCCGGTGAGGCCTTGGGCGTGACCGCGCTGCTCAACCTGTCCGATGCCTATCCCAAGGACAGGCTCTATCGCTCATCAGTCGAGGTCACCAACCTGCACTGGATCGAGAGCCTGCTCGCAGGCCCGGAACCCTACGCACAGAAGAAGCTCGGCGGACTGACCTCGCCGAAATGGCCCTCGCAGATCCTTGGCGAGGCCTGGAAGATCGATCCCGAGCGCGTCAGGAACGGCCGCAAGCTCTATGCGAAGATCTGCGTCGAGTGCCACCTCGGCCCCGTCAACGATCCCGAGTTCGACAGGGAATTTCCCGAGGAGAGCGTCTGGTCCTCGCCGCGCTGGGAGCGCATCGGGGAGGAGATGGTGCTGAATCCCGTGCAGAAGAGCGTCGCCGGCATGGGGACGGATTCCGCACAGGCCTACGTTCTGGAGAAACGGACGCTCTCAGTGCCGGGCTTCCTCGACCTGCAGCCGACACGCATCCTCGGCGAGCAGTGGAAATGCAAGAACCTGCCGGAGACGTCGTCGACCGAAATGTCCTACGCGCTCGGACTGATGGCCCTCGTCGATGTCGTGGCGCGGAAGTCGATGGATGATGCGGATCTCCCGCCGGACGCGCAGAAGGCGTGGTGGGGCGCGCGCGCCAACTGCCCCAATCCCGGACCGCAACCACCGGATCCCAAGGAGCCGCGCCCCTGGTACCGCGCGCGTCCGCTGAACGGGGTGTGGGCCACCGCACCTTATCTCCACAACGGCTCGGTGCCCTCGCTCTACTGGATGCTGCGGCCGGCGGCCGAGCGCCCGAAGGCGTTCTGCATGGGCAATCGCGATTACGATCCGAAGCAGGTCGGCTTCGCCGTGGTCGAGGGCGAGAGCTGCAAGACCGGAGAGACGCAGTTCTCGACGACCTGGCCCGACGGCACCGAGATCAACGGCAACAGCAATCGCGGCCACTCGTTCGAAGGCACCCCGGGTCCGGGCAAGCCGGGCGTGATCGGGCGCACGCTCGAGGAAAACGAGCGCTACGACCTGATCGAGTATCTGAAGACGCTGTAGCGCCGGATGCGTTCGGCTTGAGGCGCCTCTTACCTCGCCCCGCTTGCGGGGAGAGGTCGGAATTCGCGCGCAGCGCGGATTCCGGGTGAGGGGGACTCTCCACGTGTCCAACTCTCACCGTCCTCGCGGAGGCTCCCCCTCACCCCGACCCTTTCCCCGCAAGCGGGCGAGGGAGCGCACCGCCGACGCGGCCGCATTTCACTTGAACAGCGGCGTGCCCGGCACGAAGGCGTCGAAGGCCGCCCAGAATTGCGTGCGGTAGCGGTCCTGCTCCTGCAGGATCTCGTGCTTGGACCCTGCGATCACGAGATGGGAGCCGGCGCGCAGGTGATAGGCGAACTCCTCGATTGCGGCGGTCGAGACCACGGTGTCGTTGGAGGCCGCCAGCATCAGGATCGGCTGCCGGATCTCGGACGGGTAGTTCATGCGCTTGAAGGTCTGCATCGCGCGGAACGCGGTGTCGGCCCAGGCGACCGTGGGCGATGCCAGCCCGAGCGTCGGATCCTCCTCGAGGATTGCGGCGTTGCGGGCATAGCGCACGGGATCGCTGGTGAGGGGGTTGTTGATGAAGGGAGCGAGCCCGGTCAGGTGGTCGCTGCCGCCTGGCACGTAGTGGCCACCCTGCCCCATCAGGCGCATCGTCCTGAGCAGCGCCCGCGCCGGGAACGAAGTGGAGCGGCCGGGCAGATCGATCATCGGCGCCGACAGCACCATCCGGTCGAACCAGCGCTTGCCCGCATGCGCCACGCGCAGCATCACCGCGCCTCCCATGGAATGGGCGAGCGCGAAGAACGGCGGCGGACAATCCGGCAACACCACCTGCTGCACGAAGGTCTCGACGTCGACCTCGAAGTCGGAGAAGGCGCGCACATAGCCCTTGCGCGGATCGCGCAGCCGGCGCGAGGAATGGCCCTGCCCGCGCCAGTCGATCATCGCCACCGCAAAGCCGCGGTCACGCAGGTCGCGCACCGTCTCGAAATATTTTTCGATCTGCTCCCCGCGCCCGGTGAAGACGCAGACGGTGCCCTTGCGGCCCGCCGGAGGCGCCCAGCGCGCGAAGCGAAGCTCGGCGCCGTCGGGCGTCTTGATGGTGCCGCTGACGACGTTTTCGGGAACTGGATTGGCGGGGATCGAGACCAGCGTCATGTGTGGGAAGGGCTGAAAATCAAGGGGCGGAGGCGCCGAAGAGGCGCCGATGCCGCCCTCTTGAACGCTGTTTCGACCCACCCATATCATCTTCGTGCAGGCCGCTACCAGTGCTTCGGAACCGAAGCATCAGGCTGCACACAGACTAAGCCCGGCCCGATTGGCGGGCGGGTTACCAGATCAGTCGCTCAATGGAGGACTAACCATGCGCACCTACGACCTCACCCCCTTCTATCGTTCCACCGTCGGCTTCGACCGTCTCTTCAACCTGCTCGACCAGGCGGGCTCCGACGGCAGCCCCGGCTATCCCCCTTACAACATCGAGCGCACCGGCGAGAACGCCTACCGCATCACCGTTGCGGTCTCCGGCTTCTCCAAGGATGAGCTCTCCATCGTCGCGAAAGAAAACACGCTGACGATCAAGGGCGAGAAAGTCGCGAACGAGAACAGCAAGAACGAAGTGCTCTACCGCGGCATCGCCGCCCGCGCCTTCGAGCGCGCCTTCCAGCTTGCCGACTTCGTGCAGGTGAAGGATGCCTCGCTCGAGAACGGCCTGCTTCACGTCGACCTCGTGCGCGAGATTCCCGAGGCCAAGAAGCCGCGCCAGATTGCGATCAACACCTCCGCGCAAACCGCGCAGGTGATCGAGGGCTCGAAGGCCGCCGCCTGACGCGCCCGCACCATTCGACGTCCAAGTTGCGAAAACGCCCCGGTGCCCCGGGGCGTTTTTGTTTGCGCGTTTCTACTTGCGCTAACCTATCCCAACGTCGTCCTGGCGAAAGCCAGGACGATACCGGATGTTTTTTGCACCGCATCACAGAGCGGTGAAGAGCGTAACAGCGCGGCCTCATGCTCCGTCCTTCCAGCATCGAACCCAAACCAGGACGGAGAATGATCGTGACCCTCTGGCGCAGCCTTTTCGTCGCCGCGAGCCTGTTGGCGGCTCCCCTTGGCCTTGCCAACGCACAGACCCCGCAAACGGTGAAGGCGAAGAACGTCGTGCTGGTGCATGGCGCCTGGGCGGACGGCTCGAGCTGGTCCGAGGTGATCCCGATCCTTCAGGCTGCGGGCCTGCATGTCATCGCCGTGCAGAATCCGCTGGGCTCGCTCGCCGAATCCGTCGAGGCGACCAAGCGTGCGCTGGCGGAGCAGGATGGTCCGACCGTGCTGGTCGCGCATTCCTGGGGCGGCACCGTGATCAGCCAGGTCGGCACCGATCCGAAGGTCACAGGGCTCGTCTATGTCGCGGCGCGCGCGCCCGACGCCAACGAGGATTTCGTCGCGCTGTCGAAGCAATTCCCGACAGGGCCTGCGCGTGCCGGCATCGTCGAGCGCGACGGCTTCACGAAGCTCTCCGAGGATGCGTTCCTGAAATATTTCGCCAACGGCGTCGCACCGGAGCGCGCCAAGGAGCTCTACGCCGTGCAATGGCCGACGGCCGCCTCGATCTTCGCCGGCCGCACCACCGAGGCTGCGTGGCACACGAAGCCGAGCTGGTACGCGGTGTCGAAGAGCGATTACACCATCAATCCCGATTTCGAGCGTTTCCTCGCCAAGCGCATGAACGCGACCACGATCGAGCTCGATGCCGGCCACCTCTCGCTGGTGTCGCATCCAAAGGAGGTTGCGAATTTGATCCTGGATGCGGCGGGGTATGGGCATAGTTGAGCGGCGATTGCTCGCAAGCAAATCGCTCTGATGCAAATGGCGCTCGAGGTTTTCGGGCGCCATTTGTTTTGCCCGCGTCTCTCCCCAACGTCGTCCCGGCGAAGGCCGGGACGACACCGTGGGTGTGGCGAGCGCCGCTGCGTCAAACGAGCGACGCGCCCTAATCCAGCCCCTGTGCGGCCGGCATGTCCTGGGTCGGCAGGATGGTCGGTGCGGGCTTGGACTGGCCGACGGTTGGCGTGGCCGCCTGAGGGGTGGTCTCGGCAGGCTTGGGCTGCACGGCGGCGGCCTGCTGCGCGGGTTGAGCCTGTGGCGCCTGTTGCGGCGCCGGCGCAGGCGAAACCGGCTTGGCGGCGGCGACCGGCGTCTCACCATGCCGCGGGGCGGCCTTCGGCAGCGGCACGGTGCGGCTCGCCACATGCGGGATCGGGGCCGGCGGCCGCGGCGGGCCGCCGCGGACAACGGTCGGCGGCGGCAGCGCACTATGCGGACCGTAAGGCGCGATCGCGCCCTCATCATAGGCCGGCGGCGCCATGCCGAAGGCGTCATAGGCGGGCATGAAGCGCAGGATTCGGCCATCCCGCGCGTCGATCACGAGCCGGCCGTCGTCACCCCGGCGGTCGATCACGGCGATGGTATAGACGCTGCCGCGCAGGCGCGGGATGCCCAGCGGCGAGAAGCCGTTGTCGCGGAGCACGGCGTAGACCTCGGTCGGCGGCAAAAATGCGGGCGCCGGGCCGCGCTCGTCGTCATAGCCGTAGCGGTATCGCGGTGGTGGTGGAACATCCGGCGGACCGTAGGGACCGTCGAAATCCGAGACCGCGACATAGCCACCCCGCACAGTCCCGTTCGCAAGCATCTGCGCCTCAGCAGCCGTTGCAGCCAGCGCCAGCGCGGCGGCGGCCACACATCCTGTGAAAAACTTCATGGTCGAAACGCTCCTGTCAGGCCCTCCGGACGGCTCGCGCTCTTTCGCTTCTGGTGGCGTGGCGTACCTTTCCAAGGGTTGATCCGAAGCTTCCTGCGGGATTCCGGCGCCGCTTCGACGCGCCTAGGGCCGGATCGGGGCGCGTTTGCTTCAAATCCGGGGCGGCGCGCCATGCGGAAAGCGCTGATTGACACTCTGGGAATCGGGACTTTCGCGCGCTTGTGTGCTAGACAAAAATTTGGCAAGGTGATGGTTAGGACAGGAAGACTGTCTTAATTTTGCTTGCGATTCCGGCATAGGGATTGCAGCGAAACTTGGCGCTCTCGAGCGCCAAGAAGGTCGCGGGCAAAGCCGTTCTCGGGGACGAAGAACGCCTAGGCCTGAATTTAAGAAAATGCGGCTCGCAACGGACGAGCGGTGGCCCAGAAGCGGGTGCCGCGGGACGCCGAAGGTGCGCCGAAGATGGCGGTGAGGCAGCTTGCCGCATGGAGAGGACGAGGCAATGAACGGGTCGCAATTCGAGCGCGCAAACATCGTGGCAGAAGAGCTGTCGGCGACGGTCGCCTCGAAAACGACCGACCCGATCGAGCCGCACACTTTCCGTCCGGCCGCCGAAGGCCTCTACGACCCGAGCCTGGAAAAAGATTCCTGCGGCGTCGGCTTCATCGCCAACATCAAGGGCAAGAAGTCGCACGAGATCGTCTCGGACGCGCTGAGCATCCTCTGCAACCTCGAGCATCGCGGCGCGGTCGGCGCCGATCCGCGCTTCGGCGACGGCGCCGGCATTTTGGTGCAGATCCCGCACGCCTTCTTCGCCCGCAAGGCCAAGGAGCTCGGCTTCGCGCTGCCCGCGCCCGGCGAATACGCCATCGGCGCGCTGTTCATGCCGCGCGACACCGCCTGGCGCAACGTCATCAAGAGCATCATCGCCGACCAGATCAAGGCCGAAGGCCTGACGCTGCTCGGCTGGCGCGACGTGCCGACCGACAATTCCTCGCTCGGCGTCACCGTGAAGCCGACCGAGCCCGCCTGCATGCAGGTATTCATCGGCCGCAACGGCACCGTCAAGACCGAGGACGAGTTCGAGCGGAAGCTCTACATCCTGCGCAAGTCGATCTCGCAGGCGATCTATCAGCGCCGCGACCGCGGCCTCGCGGGCTACTATCCCTGCTCGATGTCCTGCCGCACCGTGATCTACAAGGGCATGTTCCTCGCCGACCAGCTCGGCAAGTACTATGCCGACCTGCACGAGAAGGACTTCGAGAGCGCGCTGGCGCTGGTGCATCAGCGCTTCTCGACCAACACCTTCCCGACCTGGTCGCTGGCGCATCCCTATCGCATGATCGCGCATAACGGCGAGATCAACACGCTGCGCGGCAACGTCAACTGGATGGCGGCGCGCCAGGCCTCGGTGAGCTCCGAGCTCTATGGCAAGGACATCAGCCGGCTCTGGCCGATCTCCTATGAGGGCCAGTCCGACACCGCCTGCTTCGACAACGCGCTCGAATTCCTGGTGCAGGGCGGCTACTCGCTGCCGCACGCCGTCATGATGATGATTCCGGAAGCGTGGGCCGGCAATCCCTTGATGGATGAGAAGCGCCGCGCCTTCTACGAATATCACGCCGCGCTGATGGAGCCGTGGGACGGCCCCGCCGCGATCGCCTTCACCGATGGCCGCCAGATCGGCGCCACGCTCGACCGCAACGGATTGCGGCCGGCGCGCTATCTCGTCACCAAGGACGACCGCATCGTGATGGCGTCCGAAATGGGCGTGCTCAAGATCCCCGAGGACCAGATCATCACCAAGTGGCGCCTGCAGCCCGGCAAGATGCTGCTGGTCGACCTCGAGCAGGGCCGCCTGATCCCCGACGACGAGATCAAGGCCGAGCTCGCCAAGAGCCATCCGTACAAGGAGTGGCTGGGCCGCACGCAGATCGTGCTGGAGGAGCTGCCGAAGGCGCCGACCACCGGCGTGCGCTCCAACCTGTCGCTGCTCGATCGCCAGCAGGCGTTCGGCTACAGCCAGGAGGACATCGCCATCCTGATGACGCCGATGGCCTCCACCGGCGAGGAAGCGACGGGCTCGATGGGCAACGACACGCCGGTCTCGGCGCTGTCGGACAGGCCCAAGCCGCTGTTCACCTATTTCAAGCAGAACTTTGCGCAGGTCACCAACCCGCCGATCGATCCGATCCGCGAGGAGCTGGTGATGAGCCTCGTCTCGATCATCGGACCACGGCCGAACCTGTTCGACCTCCAGGGCCTCGCCACCACCAAGCGCCTCGAGGTGCGCCAGCCGATCCTGACCGATGCGGATCTGGAGAAGATCCGCTCGATCGCCGATCTCGGCGATTCCCACTTCAAGTCACGCACGCTCGACACCACGTTCCACGCCGGCCTCGGCGCCGCGGGCATGGATCAGGTGCTGGATGAGCTCTGCGCGCGCGCCGAATCGGCGGTGCGCGAGGGCGTCAACATCATCATCCTGTCCGACCGCATGGTCGGCACCGACCGCGTGCCGATCCCCTCGCTGCTCGCCTGCGCCGCCGTACACCATCATCTGATCCGCACGGGCCTGCGCACCTCGGTCGGCATCGTCGTCGAATCCGGCGAGCCGCGCGAAGTGCATCACTTCGCCTGCCTTGCCGGCTATGGTGCGGAAGCGATCAATCCCTACCTCGCGTTCGAGACCATCATCGCGATGAAGGATCGCCTGCCCGGCTCGCTCGACGACTACGAGATCGTCAAGCGCTACATCAAGTCGATCGGCAAGGGCCTGCTCAAGGTGATGTCCAAGATGGGCATCTCGACCTACCAGTCCTATTGCGGCGCGCAGATCTTCGACGCGGTCGGCCTCAAGGCCGATTTCGTCTCGAAGTTCTTTGCCGGCACGCACACCCGCGTCGAGGGCGTCGGCCTCGGCGAGATCGCGGAAGAAGCCGTGCGTCGCCATGCCGACGCGTTCGGCGAGGCGCAGGTCTACAAAACCGCGCTCGACGTCGGTGGTGAATATGCCTACCGCACCCGCGGCGAGGACCATGCCTGGACCGCCGAGTCGGTGTCGCTGCTCCAGCACGCCGCGCGCGGCAACTCGCAGGAGCGCTACCGCGCCTTCGCCAAGATCCTGAACGAGCAGTCCGAGCGTCTTTTGACGTTGCGCGGCCTGTTCCGGATCAAGAGCGCCGAGGAAGAGAAGCGCAAGCCCGTCCCCCTCGACCAGGTCGAGCCGGCCAAGGACATCGTCAAGCGCTTCGCCACCGGCGCGATGAGCTTCGGCTCGATCTCGCGCGAGGCGCACACCACGCTCGCGATCGCCATGAACCGGATCGGCGGCAAGTCGAACACCGGCGAAGGCGGCGAGGAAGCCGACCGCTTCAAGCCGATGCCGAACGGCGATTCCATGCGCTCGGCGATCAAGCAGGTCGCCTCGGGCCGCTTCGGCGTGACCACGGAGTATCTCGTCAACTCCGACATGATGCAGATCAAGATGGCGCAGGGCGCCAAGCCCGGCGAGGGCGGCCAGCTCCCCGGCCATAAGGTCGACGCGACCATCGCCAAGGTCCGGCACTCGACGCCGGGCGTCGGCCTGATCTCGCCGCCGCCGCACCACGACATCTATTCGATCGAGGATCTGGCGCAGCTCATCTACGACCTCAAGAACGTCAACCCGACCGGTGACGTCTCGGTGAAGCTCGTCTCCGAGATCGGCGTCGGCACGGTCGCGGCCGGTGTCGCCAAGGCGCGCGCCGACCACGTCACCATCGCGGGCTTCGAGGGCGGCACCGGTGCTTCGCCGCTGACCTCGATCAAGCATGCCGGCTCGCCGTGGGAAATTGGCCTTGCCGAAACCCACCAGACGCTGGTGCGCGAACGGCTGCGCAGCCGCATCGCGGTCCAGGTCGACGGCGGCTTCCGCACCGGCCGTGACGTCGTGATCGGCGCGCTGCTGGGCGCCGACGAGTTCGGCTTCGCCACCGCGCCGCTGATCGCGGCCGGCTGCATCATGATGCGCAAGTGCCATCTCAACACCTGCCCGGTCGGCGTCGCGACGCAGGACCCGGTCCTGCGCAAGCGCTTCACCGGCCAGCCCGAGCACGTCATCAACTACTTCTTCTTCGTCGCCGAGGAAGTCCGCGAGATCATGGCGAGCCTCGGCTTCCGCACCTTCAACGAGATGATCGGCCAGGTGCAGATGCTCGACCAGACCAAGCTGGTCGCGCACTGGAAGGCCAAGGGCCTCGACTTCTCGAAGCTGTTCGTGAAGCAGAAGGAAGAGAAGGGCCAGAAGATCTACCACTCGGAGCTCCAGAACCATCACCTGGAGGCCGTGCTCGACCGCAAGCTGATCGAGAAGGCGACGCCCGCGCTCGATCGCGGCGCACATGTGAAGATCGAAGCCGAGATCAACAACACCGACCGTTCCGCCGGCGCGATGCTGTCGGGCGCCGTGGCCAAGATCTACGGCCATGCCGGCCTGCCGCAGGACACCATCCATGTCAGCCTCCAGGGCACCGCCGGCCAGGCCTTCGGCGCCTGGCTCGCCCACGGCGTCACCTTCGAGCTCGAAGGTGAAGGCAACGACTATGTCGGCAAGGGCCTTTCCGGCGGCAAGATCATCGTCAAGCCGCCGCGCAATGGCGGCATCGTGCCGGAAGAGAGCATCATCGTCGGCAACACCGTGATGTACGGTGCGATCGCGGGCGAGTGCTACTTCCGCGGCATCGCCGGCGAACGTTTTGCCGTGCGCAATTCGGGTGCCGTCGCGGTGGTCGAGGGCGCGGGCGATCATTGCTGCGAATACATGACCGGCGGCATCGTGGTCGTGCTCGGCAAGACCGGGCGCAACTTCGCGGCCGGCATGTCCGGCGGCATCGCCTATGTGCTCGACGAGACCGGCGACTTCGACAAGCTCTGCAACCTCAGCATGGTCGAGCTCGAGCCGGTGCTGTCGGAAGAGCTGATCAACGCCGGCACCTACAATCACGCCGGTGACCTCGAGGCCCATGGCCGGGTCGACGTGTTCGCCAACCTGCTCGCCTCCGACGTCGAGCGGCTGCACGTCCTGATCACGCGCCATGCGAAAGCGACCGGCTCCAAGCGCGCCGCCGACATCCTTGCCAATTGGAAGGAATGGCTGCCGAAATTCCGCAAGGTGATGCCGGTCGAGTACCGGCGCGCGCTGCGCGAAATGGCCGCCAACGCGGACGCCGAGCCGAAAATCGCGATCGGGGCGTAACAAAAAGCCTCATGGTGAGGAGGCGCGAAGCGCCGTCTCGAACCATGAGATCACCATCCGGGCCTCAATCCTTCGAGACGCGGCGCGAAGTGCGCCGCTCCTCAGGATGAGGGGCGAAAGAACAAACGACTAAGCGGCAGGGACTTCGGGTTTAATGGGCAAGATCACGGGTTTTCTCGAAATCGAACGGCATGACCGCAAGTACACCCCGGTCACCGAGCGCTTGAAGCATTTTGGCGAGTTCGTCGTTCCGCTGACTGAAAAGGAAACGCGCGACCAGGCCGCGCGCTGCATGAACTGCGGCATTCCCTACTGTCACGGCACCGGCTCGGTCGCGCCCGGCACGCCCGGCTGCCCGGTCAACAACCAGATCCCCGACTTCAACGACCTCGTCTATCAGGGCAACTGGGAAGAGGCCTCGCGCAACCTGCACTCGACCAACAACTTCCCGGAGTTCACGGGCCGCATCTGCCCGGCCCCGTGCGAGGCGTCCTGCACGCTCAACATCGACGACAATCCCGTCACCATCAAGACCATCGAATGCGCGATCGTCGATCGCGCCTGGGACAATGGCTGGCTGCAGCCGGAGGTCGCGACCGAGAAGACCGGCAAGAAGGTCGCAGTGATCGGCTCAGGCCCGGCCGGCATGGCTTGCGCGCAGCAGCTCGCGCGCGCCGGCCACGACGTCCATGTCTACGAGAAGTACGCCAAGGCCGGCGGCCTCCTGCGCTATGGCATTCCCGACTTCAAGATGGAGAAGGGCATCATCGACCGCCGCGTCAAGCAGATGGAAGGCGAAGGCGTCACCTTCCACTACGACAGCCATGTCGGCGCCGACGGCAACGTCGACCCGCGCGAGATGCTCAACCAGTATGACGCGATCGCGCTGACCGGCGGTGCGGAAGCCCCGCGCGACTTGCCGATTCCCGGCCGCGAGCTCGACGGCATCCACTATGCGATGGACTTCCTGCCGCAGCAGAATCGCCGCATCTCGAACGAGCCGCAGGGCGACGTCACCGAGATCCTCGCCGGCGGCAAGCATGTCGTCGTCATCGGCGGCGGCGACACCGGCAGCGACTGCATCGGCACTTCGCTGCGCCAGGGCGCGCTCTCCGTGACCCAGCTCGAAATCATGCCCGCCCCGCCCGAGCGCGAGAACAAGGGCCTGACCTGGCCGAACTGGCCGCTGAAGATGCGCACCTCCTCCAGCCAGGCCGAAGGCGCGGTCCGCGAATTCGCCGTGCTGACGCAGAAGTTTTCCGGCGAGAACGGCAAGGTCAAGAAGCTGCACTGCGTCCGCGTCGACGACAAGTTCAAGCCGCTTCCCGGCACCGAGTTCGAGCTCGATGCCGAGCTCATCCTGCTCGCGATGGGCTTCGTCCATCCCGTGCACGAGGGCCTGCTCAAGCTGCTCTCGGTCGAGCTCGACCCGCGCGGCAACGTCAAGGCCAACACACTCGACTACCAGACCTCGCGCCCGAACGTCTTCTCCGCCGGCGACATGCGCCGCGGCCAGTCGCTCGTCGTCTGGGCCATCCGCGAAGGCCGCCTCTGCGCGCGCTCGATCGACACGTTCCTGATGGGGAAGACGGATCTGCCGCGGTAGCTGCTCGCTTCGCTGCCAGATTTGAATGAAGCTGTCATCGCCCGCGAAAGCGGGCGATCCAGTATTCCAGAGGCAGTGACGTATCCGGAGAAGCTGCGGCGTACTGGATGCCCCCCTTCGCGGGGCATGACAGCGGAACTAATTCTGCAGCCTCACGCCCAGCATCACCACCGTGCCCTGCGAGCTCGAGCCCGGCTGGTTCGAATCCAGGATGTCGTGGCGCAGCGTGCCCTTGATCCAGACGTTGCGGTTGAGCTTGTAGATCAGATTGCCTTCGAGCGAGTAGGTTTTGTCGTTGCGGTTCTGGTTCTGGTAGTCGTACGTGCCGAAGGTGAACTTGCCGACCGCGGTGAGCCAGCGGCGGAAGTCGTGATCGACTTCGGCGGCATAGGTGTGCACCAGCACGCCGGAGGAGCCGGGGACCGTGGACTCGGCGATCTGCGTGTCGGTGAAGAATTTCACCGTGGTCAGGCCGCTCGCGTTCCAGATCAGCGAGCCCGCGGTCAAAAAGCCCGCGAGCTGGCTGAGGCGCGGGTCGACATAGTTGCGCGCGGTATAGCCGACCGAGATCTCGCCGGTGAGGATGCGCGTGAACTCGAAGGTCGAGCCGACCTTGGCATAGCCGCCCGATGAATCGCGGAAGTAGCCGTTGCGGTCGGCGGGCTGGTCGTGCACGCGGCTGTCGCCCTCGATCTCGACGAACGGCTTCAGGCCCGGCTTGAGATCGTAGGAGAAACGTCCCACACCGCCGTACTGGTTGAAGTCGCGATCGTCGTTGCTCGAAATCGTGCCGTCGGTGAGCTTGGAGTTGGTATAGGCCGTGCGGTCGATGGTGGCGCCGGCCGCGACCTCGAAGCGGTTGAAGGTCTGGTCAAAGCCGAAGGTGCCGCCATAGGAGGCATAGATCGGGTATCTCTGCAGGCCGGCCTGCACGTTCGGGCTGCCGGGATTGTCGGTGGCGACCCGCAGGCGCAGTTGCGAGGCCAGCTTGAAGTCGCGGTCGACATCGACGCGGCCGTCGACATGGCCGGTGAAATCAGGGCGGTCGATGTCGACCGGCGATGGCGAGGCAAAACCGTCGATCGTCGCCGGCATCTGGTTGCCATAGCCCGAGAACGAGCCGCGCAGATCCGCGACCAGCGCGTGGCGCTCCCAGTCGGACACCACCAGAAGATCGGGCGCGACCACGTAGACCGGCGAGCCGACCGGCTTGCTGAGACGGGCCGGATTGGTGTCGTAGCCGGCGGAGAGTTCGAGCCCGCCCTTGATCAGGAAGCTGCCGGCATAGTCGCCGACGGCGCCGAACGGATCGTCATCGGCCTTGAGGCGGCGGCGCAGGGGCTGACCGGGCACGGCGCCGGCCATCGCCGGCGGTGTCGGCGTCTTGTGCGCAGTCTCGGATGGCGGCGGCGCGATGCGCGGCGGGCCG
>NZ_LSEF01000041.1:0-60826 GCF_001641695.1 Bradyrhizobium neotropicale | reverse complement strand
GCCGAGGCTCGTGGCCTGCGTCGTGGGCGGCGGCGGCGAGCCGGGACCGACGGGGCGCTTCGGCTTCGGCTGGCCGGGGTAGAATTTGGGCTGCTGCCGCTTGCGGTTGAGCGAGTCGTATCCCGAGCCGCTGGCGCCATTGGCGGCGGGCAGCCCGTAGGTCGGGACCTGACCGACGCGCGAGGTCGCTGGCGTCGGCTGGCTCTTGCGCGGATCGGCGTTCGGGTCGGGCAGCGCCGGCAGTGCATCCGACGGCGCCTGCACGACGCCCGCCGTACGCCGGGTCGGCAGCGTGTCCGCGGAGACGAAGCCGCCGCGGGTGGGATTGAACAGGTCCGGCGTGAGGCTCTGGGCGACCGCCGGAGCGCTTTCCAGCGCCGTCAGCAGCAGGCACGGCAAAGCGGCGCGCAAGGGATGCGCGCGACTGCTCCGGCCTCTACCTGGAGGCGACCTCACGATGGAATTACCCCAGCGAAATCAGACACTTCCTCGACGGCCTCCCGCCGGGCGGCGGGAACCATCGTTAAAGGAGTTAAAACAATTATGGTTAATGAGGCGTTGAAGGGTTTGGGGGCGCGTCGCCTCCCGGGCGGCGGCATGCTAAGCAGGCAGCCACGGGCAAATCACGCCCTACCTCCCTGGATCAGGACATGCCGAGCTCGAAACCGCTGATGACTCCATCATCCGGCCCCCTTCCTACAAGCGTCGAATCTGCGCTCCGCACGCTGGAGACGGAGAGCGGCGGCATCAACGCGCTAGCCGCGGCGCTGAAGGGACCGCTGGGCACGACCTTCGCTGCTGCCGTTGAGCTGATCCGGCAGGCCAAGGGCCGCGTCGTCGTCACCGGGCTCGGCAAGTCCGGCCACATGGCGCGCAAGATCGCGGCGACGCTGGCCTCGACCGGCACCCCCGCCTTCTTCGTGCATGCCGCCGAAGCCGGCCATGGCGACCTCGGCATGATCACGGCGGACGACGTCATCATGGCGCTGTCCTGGTCCGGCGAGCAGCCGGACATGAAGAACATCGTGAACTACTCCGCGCGCTTTGCGATCCCCATGATCGCGGTGACGTCGAACCCGGCCTCCTCACTCGGCCAGGCAGCCGACATCGTGATCGAGCTGCCGAAGGCGCGCGAGGCCTGCCCGCACAATCTGGCGCCGACCACCTCGACGATGATGCAGGTCGCGATCGGCGACGCGCTCGCGATCGCGCTGCTCGAGGGCCGCGGCTTCACCGCGCTGGAGTTCGCGCATTTCCACCCCGGCGGAAAGCTCGGCGCCATGCTGAAATTCGTCCGCGACTACATGCGCACGGGCGCGGAGATCCCGGTGAAGCCGGTCGGCACCATGATGTCGGACGCCGTCGTCGAGATGTCCGCCAAGGGCCTCGGGTGCGTCTGCATCGTCGGCGATACCGGCGAGATCGCGGGCATCATCACCGACGGCGATCTGCGCCGCCACATGCGCCCCGATCTTTTGACGGCGTCCGTCGACGACATCATGACCAAACAGCCGAAGACCGTGCCGCCCTCGATGCTCGCGACCGAAATGCTCGAGGTGCTGAACGCCCGCAAGATCACGACGCTGATCGTGGCCGAGGCGAACAAGGTGGTGGGTATCGTGCATCTGCACGATCTGCTGCGGGCGGGTGTGGCTTAAACTTTCTCCGTCATCCCGGGGCATCGCGAAGCGATGAGCCCGGGATCCATCATGCCGCAGAGTTTGTTTCACCATGGATTCCGGGCTCGCGCCAAGTGGCGCGCCCCGGAATGACAGCGAAAGATGTGGCGCTCATCTGCCCCCCAACGTCATTGCGAGCGCAGCGAAGCAATCCAGACTGTCTCCGCGGAAAGACTCTGGATTGCTTCGCTACGCTCGCAATGACGGTGGTTAGACCGACGGAAATCGCGCCGCCTTCTCCTCAGGCAGCCGCAGGCCGTTCGCCAGATACGACACCGTGCGATAGAAGCCGCACAGCAGCATGATCTCCGGAGTCTGCGCCTCGTCGCCATGCGCCGACAGCGCGGCGAGTCCTCACGTTGCGGCCACCGTCAGATTCGCACCGTCCACCTGCACCACCTTCACCCTGGTGCCGGCCGGCGTATCCGGACCGGCGACACGCCAGACGGTGTCGCCGATGCGGACGGTGCCGGAGCCGTCGATGATCGGCTTCTCCAGCGTGAACTCGCGGCCCAGAAGCGCCTCGGTGCGCTTGTTGAGGAAGGGGCTGGCGCCTGCATCCGTCTTCGCCCGGGCGAGGCGTCGCCACACCGGCACAGCGGCCACGGCGAACACCGCGAACATCAGAAGCTGCGCCTGCCAGGACGGATGAACGACGAACGAGACGAGGCCGACCAGCAGGGACGCCAGCCCGAGCCAGAACAGGAACACGCCCGGCGCGAACACCTCCAGCGCCATCAGGATGAAGCCGAAGATCAGCCAGTTCCAGGCACCGAGCGAAACGAACATGTCGGTCATGACACGACCTCTTGAATGATCCCGTTACTGCGGCGGGACCGAAGGCGGCGTCGGGCCCGACGTCGGCACCGAGCCGCGGCGAGCGGCCGCGACGGCGGATGCCGCGCTTTCGCCGAACGTTGCCTTCGCGATCTCGCCGATGCCGGCGAGCGAACCGAGCAGGCTCACGGCCTCCATCGGCAGCATGATGACCTTCTGGTTCGGCGCGTCAGCGAACCCGCCGAACGCCTTTATATATTTGTCGGCGATGAAATAGTTCAACGCCGCGACGTCGCCCTTGGCGATGGCTTCCGACACCGCCTGGGTCGCCTTGGCCTCGGCTTCGGCGAGACGCTCACGCGCTTCGGCGTCGCGGAAGGCGGCCTCGCGGCGGCCTTCAGCCTGAAGGATCTGGCCCTGCTTGGCGCCCTCGGCGCGCAGGATCTCGGACTGGCGCTGGCCTTCGGCAGCCAGAATGTCGGCGCGCTTGACGCGCTCGGCCTTCATCTGCCGGCCCATCGCCTCGACGAGGTCGGCCGGCGGCACGATGTCCTTGATCTCGATGCGGTTGACCTTGACGCCCCACGGCGAGACCGCGGCGTCGACGACGCGCAACAGGCGCTCGTTGATCTCGTCGCGATGCGACAGCACCTGGTCGAGATCCATCGAACCCATCACCGAACGGATGTTGGTCATGGTCAGGACCGTGATCGCCTGGGTGAGGTTGGCAACCTCGTAGCTCGCCTTCGCGGCGTCGAACACCTGGAAGAAGGCGACGCCGTCCACCGTCACGGTGGCGTTGTCCTTGGTGATCACCTCCTGCTCGGGGATGTTGATCACCTGCTCCATCATGTTGATCTTGCGCCCGACGCGATCGAAATAGGGCACGATCAGATTGAGCCCGGGGCTCAGGGTCTGGGTGTATTTGCCGAACCGTTCGATGGTCCAATCATAGCCCTGCGGCACCGTCTTTACGCCGGCAAGCAGCGTGACGATGACAAGCAAAACCAGAACAATCGCGAAAATATCGAAACCGCTCATAGCTCCTCCAAGGCGGGAAAACGCCTTCCCCGCAGCTCCCATTGGTCGGTATGGCTACCCTACCGGTTCAGCGGCACGAATTCACGTCGGCGCCCGCCGAGCTCGCCACAAGAAGTACAGAGCGGGAACCGCGGGGATTAACTATTTGCAAGGACTCTCTTGAAAGCGCGCGAGCGCAGCCTAGCGTTGCGAGAGTCCATTTCGTCATTCCGGGCCCGAGCGGAGCGAGGGAGCCCGGAATCCATCGGGCCACAGGGTACGCGGATGAATGGATTCCGGGCTGACGACTTCGTCGCGCCCCGCAATGACGTCCCCTGAATGACCTTGAGCGAATCGGACGTCAGAGACGCAGCACTACCAGCCTATTCGATCACGTCGTTCGCGGTCGCGAGCAGGTGGGCGGGGATGGTGACGCCGATCGCCTTGGCCGTCTTCAGGTTGAAGGCGAGCTCGAATTTGGTGGGATTCTGCACCGGGAGGTCGGCGGGCTGCGCTCCCCGAAGGATGCGATCGATATAGGAGGCGGCACGGCGCACCTGCTCGGCGCTGTCGGTGCTGTAGGACATCAGCCCGCCCTCCTCGACGAAGGTGCTGCTCCAGAACACCGCAGGCACGCGTGCTTCGGCGATCGCCGCCAGCAGACGCGCGCGGTTGGCCATGGTGAAGAAGTCCGGCAGCACCAGGAGACCGCCATCCTTGCGCGAGGCCAGCGCGGCGATGGAAGCATCGTCATGCACCGGCGCCGCCTCGACCGTCACGCGAAGCGCGCGGCCTGCATCCTCGATCGTCTGCAGCATGAGGCCGGCGAACGGCGCGGTGGCGGGATTGTAGACGACGGAGACGCGGGAGACCTTTGGCGTGATCTGCGCGAGCATCTCCAGCCATTTGCCGGCCATCGGGCCGTCAAAATCGGTGAAGCCGGTGATGTTGCCGCCGGGATGGGCGAGGTTTTTGACAAAACCCTGGCTGACGGGATCGGTGACTACGGCGAACACGATCGGCGTCGTCGCCGTGCGCCTGTGCAGCTCCTCGACCGAGGGCGTGCCGACCGCGAGCAGGATGTCCGGCTTGAGCGCGACCAGTTCGTCGGCGAGCCGCGCGATCCTCTCCCGGTCGCCGCCGCCGCTGCGCCAGTCGATCCGCAAATTGGCCTGCTCCTTCCAGCCATGGCTGGCCAGCGCCTCGACCAAGATGGCACCGCGCGTCTGCCCGGCCGCATCGTCGTCGGCCGTGACCGATAGCACGCCGAGCCGGCGCGTCGCGCCCGGCTGCTGCGCCAGTGCCGCGCGCGGCAGCGTGGTGATCATCCCGAGAAGCGCGAAGAGCTCGCGGCGGTTCATGGGCTCAGATCCAACCCTGCAACTCGCGCAGCACCAGGGCGCGGATCACGTCCATGCCAGGCTCGCTGTCGTTGAGGCAGGGGATCGCGGCAAACTGCTCGCCGCCATTGTGCTTGAAGATCTCGGCATTCTCCTGCGCGATCTCCTCCAGCGTCTCCAGGCAGTCGGCGGCAAAGCCCGGCGTCACCACCGCGATGCGGCGCACACCCTCCTTGGCGAGGCGCTCCATGGTCTTGTCGGTGTAGGGCTGCAGCCACTCGTCATTGCCGAAGCGGGACTGGAAGGTCAGCAGCAGTTTCGATGCGTCCATCCCGAGCCGGCGGCGCAGCGCCTCGGTCGTGGCGACGCAATGGTCCTGATAGGGATCGCCCTTGTCGACATAGGATTTCGGCATGCCGTGGAAGGAGGCGACGATCAGCTCCGGCTTGAACGGCAGCGTGGCAAGGTGCGCCTCGATCGAAGTCGCGAGCGCCTCGATATAGGGCTCGTCCTCGTAATAAGGCGGCGTCACCCGCAGCGTCGGCTGCGCGCGCAGGCGGGCGAGCACACGGAACACCTCGTCGCAGACGGTCGCCGAGGTCGAGGCGGAATATTGCGGATAGAGGGGAACGGCGAGGATGCGCTCGCATCCCTTCGCGATCAGGGCGTCGATGCCCGAGCGGATCGAGGGATTGCCGTAGCGCATCGCCCAATCCACGACGACGTGCGCGCGGTCCGATAATGCGGAGGCGAGCTTCTCGCTCTTCGAGCGTGTGATCGTCTTCAGCGGCGATTCGTTCTTCTCGTTATTCCATATCTTGCGGTAGTCGAGCGCCTTGGTGCGCGGCCGCCGGCGCAGGATGATGCCGTTGAGCACGAACTGCCAGACCAGGCCCTGGTCCTCGATCACGCGGGGATCCGAGAGAAACTCCTTCAGGTAGACCCGGACGCCCGGAGCGTCGGCCGTATCGGGCGTACCGAGATTGATCAGGAGCACGCCGACGCGCGGCAGGCTCGCTTGCACGGCGGGCTTCGCGGTCTCAGTGGGGACAACGGTCGTCATGGCGTCCGTGGGTCGCGCGTTGCGCCGAACTTGTCAAGATGAGCCCGATTTGGCTAGGGTCGCCCCCAAGCGGGGGAGGACCGATGACACTCGCGGAATGGTGCGTTCTTGGAGCGCTGCTGCTCTACCAGGCGACGATCGTCTCGATCAAATGGATCAGGTTTCGCCGCTTCGACAATTCCCGGCCGCGCGACCCCGCCTTCTTTGAGGACTCCCTCTCGCAGCGCGCGCTCGGCGCGCACCAGAACGGCATCGAGACCTTCCCGTTCTTCGCCTTCGCGGTGCTGCTCGCCGAATTCCGCGATTCGCCGCAGCGCCTGATCGACGAGCTCGCCGTGCTGTTCCTGATCGTGCGGGTCGCCTACGTGCTGACCTATCTCGGCAACCGCCCGACGCTGCGCTCGATCCTCTGGAGCATCGGCTTTGCGATCAATCTCGGGATCTTCTTCATGCCGGCGCTGAAGCGGTTTCTGCCGGTGTGAGTTTCGACCAAGCGCAACATCGTGTCCCGGACGCACTGCAACGCTCTTGGCGTTGTGGTGCAGAGCCGGGACCCAGAAGGCCACACGCGACTGCGCGGGGAAATGGGCCCCGGCTCTGCAGCGCATCGTCGAAGGGACGCTGCGCTGCGTCCGGGGCACGAGAGCTCCGCTCAAAAACACGTCGTTCGTTCGGCGGCGATGTAGCCGAACAACAGGCCTGCGCCGAACAACAGAACGAGACCGGCGGCGGCGAATTCGATGCCGTGCATAAACAGGGCGCCCCTGCCGTCACGCGCGCCGCTGAGGCGACCGGCGACGTCCTTGGCGGAGACGGCGACGACGGCGATGGCCGCGACCGTGATTGCGGTGCCGAGCCCCATCAGGAAGGTCGCGGCGATGCCGGCCCAGAACAGGCCCTGGGCAAGCGCGAACACCAGGACCAGGATCGCGCCCGAGCACGGACGGATGCCGACGGTGAGGATCGCGGCGAACCCGCGCCGCCAGCCGCCGGGCCCGGCCAGCTCGCTCGGCGCGGGGCCGTGGGAGTGGCCGCAATGCTCGTCATGAACGTGGTCATGACCGTGGTGGTGATGGGCGTGACCATGGCCATGGCCCTGGTCATGATCATGGCCGTGATCATGGCCCTGATGATCATGCGCATCGTGATGGTGGTGATGGTCGTGATCATGCTGATGCGGGACGCCTGCGATCGCCGGCACCGGCTGGGCCGCCTGGAGCGTGCGAATGAAGGCGCCGCCCTTGACCCAGACGAGGCGCAGGCCGAACGCCGCGATCAGCGCGTAGCTCACAATCTCGATCGCCCCCTCCGCCTTGCACATGGTTTTCGCGGTCGCATTCAGCGCCCAGGCCGAGATGACGACGATGAGGATCGCCACCAGCGACTGCATCAGCGCCGAGGCAAACGACAGCGCGATGCCGCGCCGCGCGGTCTCGCGGTTGGCGACGAGATAGGAGGCAATCACCGCCTTGCCGTGACCCGGACCGGCCGCATGGAAGATGCCGTAGGCGAAGGAGATCGCAAGCAGCGTCCACACCGCCGAGCCGTCGGATTTGGCGGCGCGGATGGTCGCCGACATCTGACGGTAGAATTCCGATTGCTTGGCCAGCAACCAGCCGATGATGCCGCCGGCCTCGGGCTGGGCAGCCTGCGCGGGGCGCGGCGCACCAAACGGATTCTGCGCGAGGAGATCGTGAAGCGCGGCATCCGCCACGCCCACGACGAGGAAAACCACAGCGCAGGCGACGAGCCCACGCGTCAGTCGGGAATGAGGACGACCGATCAAGGGCAATCCACCGTGATCTTGTTGGCGAACATCATGCCGAAATTGGTGTTCTCGCCGTTGATAAAGGTCTGCTCATTGAGCTTCTGGGCGGTGGCGGAGCCGTCGCCCGGCCGCTCCAGCTTCATCTGGCAACCGGCGGGCGCGCCAACCAGCTTGACCGGGTTGTCCTTGGCCATCTGGAAATCGATGAAGAAGGAACGGTCGAACACCTCCAGCACCAGCTGCTTGGACTTGACCGGAATCTTCAGCGGCAGCGTAAAGTGCAGGGTCAGGACCGTATCCTTGTAGTCGAGGAAGTAGTCGACCGGCTCCTGGAAACGCTCCTTCTTGCCGTCGGCGCGCGCGAACGTGAAGTAGGCGTATTCCTTCAGCGACTCGACGTTCGTCTGCGCCAGCGGCGTCAGCTCCTCGCGCGTATAGGTGCCCTTGGTCTTGCCCTCGAGCCCCTGCACCGCATAGGCCGAGAACATGTCGTCGAAGGTCCAGGCGTGGCGGACGCCGGTGATCGTGCCGTCCTCCGCATAGATCAGCTCGCTGGTCGCGGTGATCCAGACATGCGGATGCGCCTCCGCCGCGCCGGCCGCAAGCGAAAGGCCGGCGCCAAGCAGCAGCCCGAACAGGCGGCGCATGTCCATCAGGCGGCCTTCGCGTCGTCGAGCAGGCCGCGGCGGCGAAGCAGCGCGTCGGGCTCCGGTGGACGGCCGCGGAAGGCCTCGTAGGCGGCTTCCGGATCGACCGATCCACCCGACGAGTAGATGTCGTCGTGCAGGCGCTTTGCCACCGCCGGATCGAAGATGTTGCCGGCCTCCTCGAACGCGCCGAAGGCGTCGGCGTCCATCACCTCGGACCACATGTAGCTGTAATAACCGGCGGCGTAGTGGTCGCCGGAGAAGATGTGACCGAATTGCGTGGGCCGGTGGCGCAGCGAGATCTCCTCGGGCATTCCGATCTTCTCCAGCTCCTTCTTCTCGAAGGCCCGGACGTCGGTAGCCGCCGTGGCTGGCTGGGTGTGGAATTCGAGGTCGACCAGGGCCGAGGAGACAAACTCGACGGTGGCAAAGCCCTGGTTGAACTTTCGCGCGGCGAGGAAGCGCTGGAGCAGGTCGTCAGGCAGTGGCTCACCGGTCTGATAGTGGCGGGCGAACTGCTGCAGCACCTCGGGCCGCTCCTGCCAATGCTCGTAGAGCTGGGAGGGCAGCTCCACGAAGTCAGTGAACACGGAGGTGCCCGACAGCGACGGGTAGGTCACGTTGGAGAGCATGCCGTGAAGGCCGTGGCCGAACTCGTGGAACAGAGTGCGGGCATCGTCGGGCGAGAGCAGTGAGGGTTCGCCGCCGGCGCCCTTGGCGAAGTTGCAGACATTGATGACCAGCGGCGCGATCTCGCCGTCGAGCTTCTGCTGGTCGCGCAGCGAGGTCATCCAGGCGCCGGAGCGTTTTGACGGCCGGGCGTAGTAGTCGCCATAGAACAGCGCCTTGTGCTTGCCGTCGCGGTCCCGGACCTCCCAGACCCGGACGTCCGGGTGCCAGGTGGGGATGTCCTTGCGCTCGACGAAGGTAATGCCGAACAGGCGTGTGGCGCAGTCGAAGGCGGCGGCGATCATGTGGTCGAGCGTCAGATACGGCTTGATCGCGGCGTCATCGAAATTGGCGCGCTGCAGGCGGAGCTTTTCGGCGTAGTAGCGCCAGTCCCAGGGCGCGAGCTGGAAATTGCCGCCCTCGGTCGTGATCATCGCCTGCATCTCGTCGCGGTCGGCGAGCGCGCGGGCCCGAGCCGGCTTCCAGACCCGCTCCAGCAGGCCCCGCACCGCATCCGGCGTCTTGGCCATGGAGTCCTCGAGCCGGTAGGCGGCGAAGGTCGGGTAGCCCAGGAGATTGGCGCTCTCCTCTCGCAGCTTCAGGATCTCGACGATGGTCGTGTTGTTGTCGTTGGCGTTGCCGTTGTCGCCGCGCGCCGTGAAGGCCTTGTAAACCTTCTCGCGGAGATCGCGGCGGCCCGAGCTCTTCAGGAACGGCTCGACCGAGGAGCGCGACAGCGTGACGATGGCCTTGCCGGCCATCCCGCGCTCTTCTGCCGCAGCCTTGGCGGCCGCGACAAAACTGTCGGGCAGGCCCTGGCCGTCGTCCTCGCTGAGCTCCATGAACCACTCCTGCTCGTCGCCGAGCAGATGATGGCTGAAGGTGGTGCCGAGCTGGGCGAGCCTCTCGTTGATCTCGGCCATCCGCGTCTTGGCCTCCTCGGAGAGGCCGGCGCCGGCGCGATGGAAGCGGGTGTAGGTGCGCTCCAGGAGACGAAGCTGCTCCGGCGTGAGATTGAGCGCGGTGCGATTTTCGTGCAGCTGGGCGATGCGACCAAACAGCACGGCGTTCATCATGATCGGATTCCAGTGCCGCGCCATCCGCAAGGAGACCTCCTTGTCGATCTCCAGGATGGCCGGATTGGAGTGCGCCGAGACCAGGTCGTAGAAGACGGCCGCGACCTTGTTCAGGAGCTTGCCGGAGCGCTCCAGCGCCGTGATCGTGTTGGCGAAGTCGGGCGCGGCCGGATCATTGGTGATCGCCGCGACCTCGGCGGAGTGGTCGGCGAAGGCCTGCTCGAAGGCCGGGACGAAGTGCTCCGGCTGGATCTCGTCGAACGGCGGGGTCGCAAACGGCGTCACCCAGGCCTTCAGCAGCGGATTGTCGTCGGCCGGCGCGGCGCCGGTATCTTCGCGGGTCTCTGACATCGTTGGTCCCGTTTTTTTGAGCTGGTTTGTTGCGGCCAGCTATAGCACGCCATGGGGCTTTTTTGGGCCTTTTGCCCTTGCTCCCGGCCGCCTTTTCGGGGAGATTGCGGCCCTCCCAGACCACGGACCTTTTGCCTATGAACGCGCCTGCCTCTTCCTCCCGCCAGATCGTCTGGCGCAGCGTCATCACCGTCATCAGCGCCGCCATCCTGATCGGCGCGGAGGTGTTTGGCGCGGCGTTCGCCGGCGGCTGGGCGCTCGCGATCCTGTTCGGGCTCGGCGACCAGGGCGCGCACATCCTCCAGGCCGCGCTGTTCGCACTCGGCGTGCTCGTGATGACCGCCTTCATCCGCGCAGCTCAGCGCGTCGAGCCCTTCATCAAGCGCATCTGACGCACACGCGCGCGAGCGACACGCGCGCCGCGCAGAGAACTTAACGCCTGTTCATCTTGAGCGTCGCTTGCGCATCACAGCGCAAGCAGATGTTAGGCAATTCTGTCCTCAGCCTAAAAAAATTCTTGCGAAGCCGAGTCAAAACGCTTATGTGCGGACTTGCCCAATTTCGCACGTGCCTGTGGTCGTGTGTCAGTCGGTAGGTATCCGGACAAGAGGCCGGACAGCCGCCAAGGGGTGAAGAAGCCGAGGGGCTCTTCGGAAGTGCAGAAGTCGGCAGACTGAAGAAGTCCAAGACCGAAGCAAACCCGAAGCGTCCAGCATCTCTCTCAAAGAGATGCCATGTCGAAGGTGACTTCGCTCTTTGCAACCGTGACTGGCAGCCGGAGGCGAACCGGCGCACCTCGTTCTCAACGGGGGACGCGACTTAAAGCAACGACGGATCGGGCTTTTTTGGTCTCTACCGGCATTCCAACGCCGGCGCGGGCTACTGAAAAGGCTTGTCCTTCATTGCCAGGTGAGCGGGCGGGAAAATTCCCAACCAATCCACGGCAGCACAATTCGGTCTAGGGTTCTTGGCCCTGTCGCGTCTCCATCGTGCGGCAGCGGCAAAGCACCCTTGTCCGAGAACATTTTGAACGGGCTCCGTCGCTGGGGCCGTTTGGAGGGTGCTATGACCGATCGCATCAGGGAATTCCTGCGCAACCGCAGCAGCGAAGGCCTCGACACCGAGCCGTGCCTCGTCGTCGACCTCGAGGTCGTGCGCGACAATTACCAGAGCTTTGCCAAGGCGCTGCCCGACAGCCGCGTGTTCTACGCCGTGAAGGCGAACCCGGCGCCGGAAGTGCTGTCCCTGCTCGCCTCCATGGGCTCCTGCTTCGACACCGCAACGGTCGCCGAGATCGAGATGGCGCTGGCCGCGGGCGCGACGCCCGACCGCATCTCCTTCGGCAACACGATCAAGAAGGAGCGCGACATCGCGCGCGCCTTCGCGCTCGGCATTCGCCTGTTCGCGGTCGATTGCGCCGCCGAGGTCGAGAAGGTCGCCCGTGCCGCCCCCGGCGCGAAGGTGTTCTGCCGCATCCTCTACGACTGCGCCGGCGCCGAGTGGCCGCTGTCGCGCAAGTTCGGCTGCGACCCGGAGATGGCGGTCGAGGTGCTCGACGTCGCCAAGCGTCTGGGCCTCGAGCCGTGCGGCATCTCCTTCCATGTCGGCTCGCAGCAGCGCAAGGTGAAGGCGTGGGACCGCGCGCTGGCGATGGCCTCGCAGGTGTTCCGCGACTGCGCCGAGCGCGGCATCAACCTCTCCATGGTCAACATGGGCGGGGGCTTCCCGACCAAGTACCTGAAGGACGTGCCGCCGGTCGTCACCTACGGCCGCTCGATCTTCCGCGCACTGCGCAAGCACTTCGGCAACCAGATTCCGGAAACCATCATCGAGCCGGGTCGCGGCATGGTGGGCAATGCCGGCATCATCGAGTCCGAGGTCGTGCTCATCTCGAAGAAGAGCGACGAGGACGAGGTGCGCTGGGTGTACCTGGACATCGGCAAGTTCGGCGGTCTCGCCGAGACCATGGACGAGTCGATCCGCTACGCCATCCGCACCCCGCATGACGGGGCGGACATGACGCCGTGCGTGCTCGCAGGGCCAACCTGCGATTCCGCCGACGTGCTGTACGAGAAGAACCCGTATCCGCTCCCCGTCACGCTCGAGATCGGCGACAAGGTGCTGATCGAAGGGACCGGGGCCTATACGTCGACCTACTCGTCGGTGGCGTTCAACGGCATCCCGCCGCTGAGGACCTACCACATCTGATCCGCCTCCTTTTCGAGGCTCGATGAACCGGGAGCCGGCCGTGCCGGCTCCTCCCTGACATCTTCGATTTCTGACGACGCCTTGGACCGGCGAGCCTTCGGGCCCGTGGGTTCAAGCGGGGACTGACGTGTCATGACTGCTCTTCGGAAGCCACAGGTCTCCCTCACCTCGAAAGCCGCTCCGTTCGCGATCCGTGCGGAGCGTGCTGCCGACGTTGCGATGCGTGAAGCGCTGCTCGATGCCTGCTTTGGCGAGAACCGCCATGGCCGCACCTGTCAGCGCCTGCGCGACGGACGCGCACCCGCCGCCGGCCTTGCGCTGTCGGCTGTGCGCGAGGGGAAGCTCGTGGGTACCGTGCGGCTGTGGCATGTCAGCGCCGGAGGCAGGGCCGCTTTGGTCCTCGGACCGCTTGCGGTCGACCCTGCCTGCCGCGAGCTCGGGATCGGCGCCGCGCTGATGCATCAAGCGCTGGCCGCCGCCCGGGCGCGCGGGCATGCTGCCGTGATCCTGCTCGGCGATGCCCCCTACTACGCCCGCTTCGGCTTCTCGGGCGAGAAGACCGGCGAGCTCTCGCTGCCCGGCCCGTTCGAACGCGACCGCCTGCTGGCGCTCGAATTCACCGCGGGCGCGCTCGATGGCGCGTCCGGGATGGTCGTTGCGACCGGCGCTATCTTGCCCAAACGGAGGGCGGTTCGCGCCCTCCAAGCACACGCGGCCTAAGGGATTGCCATGATGGCGAAGACCGAAGCCGCATACCGCGGCGATGCCCGGCCGCGCCTGAGCTAATCCCCGCTCCTTTGGGGTTGCGCGCCCCCCGGAAACGCCCTTTAACCCGCGAAACATCCCCTTCAGCCGAGGTCCAGCACCATGTCCCGTCGCCTGATTTCCACCGGCTCCCCATTCGAGAAGACCGCGGGCTACAGCCGTGCCGTGATCGACGGCGACTTCGCCTTCGTCGCGGGAACCACCGGCTACGACTACGCGACGATGAGCATGCCGGCCGATGTCACGAGCCAGTCACGCAACTGCTTCAAGACCATCGAATCCGCCCTGAAGGAGGGCGGCTTCGAGATGGCCGACATCGTCCGCGCGACCTACTACCTCACCGACGCCAGGGACGCGGACGCGCATTTCGCCGTCTGCGGCGCAGTCCTCGGCGAGATCCGCCCGGCGGCCACGCTGCTCGTCGTCTCGGCACTCTACAAGCCCGAGATGAAGGTCGAGATCGAAGTGACCGCGAAGCGCCGCACCTGACCCACCAACACCCAACCTAGACCGTTCACTTAGACCGTCTCCTGGAGATACTTGATGAGCCCCGCCTCGCAGATCTACGCGAAGATCACCGGCCCCATCGTCATGGTCGGCTTCGGCTCCATCGGCAAAGGCACGTTGCCGATGATCGAGCGGCATCTCGATTACGACAAGTCGCGCATCACCGTGATCGACCCCAAGGACGAGGGCCGCAAGGCGCATTGCGAGAAGCACAACGTACGCTTCATCCAGAAGGGCGTGACCAAGGACAATTATCGCGAACTGCTGACCCCGCTGCTCACTGAAGGCGGCGGCCAGGGTTTTTGCGTCAATCTCTCGGTCGATACCGGCTCGACCGACATCATGGAGCTCTGCAACGAGCTCGGCGCGCTTTATATCGACACCGTCAACGAGCCCTGGCTCGGCTTCTATTTCGATTCATCGAAGGGCCCGGAAGCGCGCTCCAACTACGCCCTGCGCGAAGTGACGCTCGCCGCCAAGAAGGCGCGCCCCGCGGGCTCGACGACGGCCGTCTCCTGCTGTGGCGCCAATCCCGGCATGGTCTCCTTTTTCGTCAAGCAGGCGCTACTCAATGTCGCCGCCGATCTGAAGCTCAATGCTCCCAAGCCGAAGACCAAAGCCGAATGGGCGGACTTGATGCGGCAGGCCGGCGTCAAGGGCATCCATATCGCCGAACGCGACACCCAGCGCTCCAAGTCGCCGAAGGAGCCCGATGTCTTCGTCAACACCTGGTCGGTGGAAGGCTTCCTGTCGGAAGGCGTGCAGCCGTCCGAACTCGGTTGGGGCACCCATGAAAAATGGATGCCCGAGAATGCGCGCACCCACGAAGCCGGCTGCGGCGCCGCCATCTATCTGATGCAGCCGGGCGCCAACACGCGCGTGCGCACCTGGTGCCCGACCCGTGGCGCGCAGTATGGCTTCCTCGTTACCCACAACGAGTCGATCTCGATCTCCGATTACTTCACGGTGCGTGACGCATCGGGCACGGCGATCTATCGGCCGACCTGCCACTATGCCTACCATCCGGCCGACGATGCCGTGCTGTCGCTGCATGAAATGTTCGGCCGCGCAGCGAAGATGCAGGAAAAGCACCACATTCTCGATGAGAACGAAATCGTCGATGGCATCGACGAACTCGGCGTGCTGCTGTTCGGCCATGACAACAATGCCTACTGGTACGGCTCGCAGCTCTCCATCGAAGAGACCCGCAAACTCGCGCCCTATCAGAACGCGACCGGCCTGCAAGTGACCTCCGCCGTGCTCGCCGGCATGGTGTGGGCGCTGGAAAACCCGAACGAAGGCATCGTCGAAGCCGACGAGATGGATTTCGATCGTCTGCTTGAAATCCAGATGCCGTATCTCGGACCGGTGAAGGGTTTCTACACCGACTGGACGCCGCTGACGGATCGTCCGGGACTGTTTCCGGAAGATATCGATACGAGCGATCCCTGGCAGTTCCGGAATATCCTGGTGCGCTGAGGCGCGCTCCCTCCACCCGTCATTCCGGGGTGCGCCACTTGGCGCGAGCCCGGAATCCATCGAGCGGCAGTACGTGTGGATGCATGGATTCCGTGCTCGCGCTACGCGCGCCCCGGAATGATGGCGGAGAAACCTACTTCTCCTTGGTCGGCGGCTCCTTGATCGGCGGGGCGATCTTCTCGGCAGGGGCCTGCGGCAGGACTGGCTTCGCCGCCCCCTGCGTCTGCGGATCAGGGCGTGCGGGCTCGGGCGCGGGCGTGGTCGGGCGCTCGCCGCCGGGCTTTGATTGCGCGGGAGTTTTGTCCTGATCGTCGGACGGTTTGCCCTGGAGTGGTCCCGTCGCCTGCGCCGTCTGCATCCGATACTCGGCCCGGATCTGCGCCAGTGACAGGCCCGATATCACCACGCCCGCCGCAAACAGCGAGCAGGCGACCATCAGGTCAATTTTCAGTCCGCGTTTATCCTGGTTGCCGGGCATGTCGATCACCGTCACTCATTCAGGAGATCAACGAATTCAAGGAAGCGCGGTTCCGCACCCGACCAGCCGGGAACCACGCGCTCGCGCGCCGGAACGTCGCGTCACTCGGTGGTGCTGACTTCCCAGGTGGCGTGCCGCACGCCCGGCAGGTGCTGGAGGTCGGTCGCCACCGCGTTCAGTTCGTTCGGATCGACCGCGGTCGCAACCAGCTTTGCGACGATCTCCAGATTGTCGTCCCCGATCTCGACCACGTCGACATCGGCCACCGGATATTTGGCGACCTCGAGCTTGTCGACCAAACGGTCGCGCATGTCGGGCAAGGCGTCGGTCGCAACCGCGAGCTTGAAATAATAGGTCGCCTCCAGGGCCTTCTCGTTCAGCGGGATACGGTTGATGGCGTTGACCAGAGGCCGCAGCAGCGTGTTGCCGGCGATGATGAATACGGTCAGCAGCACGGCTTGGGCGACGAGATCCGCGCCGGCGCAGGATCCGACCGCCGCCGAGGCCCACAGGGTCGCCGCGGTGTTGAGACCGCGCACGTCCATGCCCTGCTTCATGATGACGCCGGCGCCGAGGAAGCCGATGCCCGAGACGACGTAGGAAATCACCCGCACCGCACCGTCGGCCCCGGTCAGATGCATCGCCAGGTCAACGAACGCCGCGGCGCCGACAGCGACCAGCACATTGGTGCGCAGGCCCGCGGTACGCTGCCGATATTGCCGCTCGGCGCCGATCAGCGTGCCCAGCACAAAGGCCGTGAACAGGCTGACCAGGGTGTCGGCGAAGTCAGCAAGCTGGAAGGTCGTCAGAAACCGCATGGCCCCCTATACGGTCAGAACAATGACAGATTAAAGCTCCAGAAGGCCGCCGTCCCCATTTTCATCCGCAAAGGCGAGCAGCGTGCCCTTGGCGTTCCAGGCGAGCGCTGCAACCGGCGGGGTGCCGTTGCGGCGGACCAGGATCTCCGCGCCGTCCTCCAGACGCACCATCAGCACGGTGCCGTCGCCATAGCCCGCAGCGAGGATGTCGTTTTTTGGATGGCAAGCAACCACCGACACGCGCGCCTGGAGCGGCGCGATCATCGCGGGCTCCTTGCCCATCGGACCGTCCTTGCTCGCGAACGGCCACAGGATCACGGTGTCGGCGCCCGACGTCGCCAGTGCCTTGCCGCCCGCGCTCCAGGACATCGAGCGGACGCGGCCGGGATAGCCGGTCATGCGCATGTGCCGGTTGTCGGCGAGCCGCCAGCCATGCAGCGCCGGCTCGTGCATCGCGGTAACCAGGAATTTGTTGTCGGGGCTGAAGGTGACGCCGAGATGCGAGCCGGCCCAAGGCAGGAATTCGGCCGTGGCCGCCATGTTGGGAAACCACAGCGTCGCGCCATTGTAATGCGCGATCGCGAGCCGCAGGCCCTTTGGCGCGAACGCAAGACCGCCGACGGTCGAGGGCACCTCGATCGATTTCTCCTCGTTCTTGCAGCTCTTGACGACAGCCGTCTTGCCGGCCGACCAGGCGAAAGCGCCATCGGCGTGCAGTGCCACCGCATCGATCCAGCGCCGCTTCGGATCGGTGGCGAGCAGCGTCACCTCGCCCTTGGCATCGAGGCCTGTGACCTTGCCGTCGTCGCCGCCCATGACGAGGCGTTTGCCGTCGGATGCGGTGGAGAGAATGCCGCCGCTATGAACGGCAACCTTGGCGACATCACCGCCCGCATCCACAAGCGCGACATTCTCCTCACCGCCGACAAAGGCGGCACGGTCGCCGAGGAAATGCACGGAGGTCACGCCCATCCCGAGCGCGACCGGTTTGACCCGGTCGGTGACGGAGACGATCGAGGGTGAATCGGGGGCCGGTGTAAACTCTTTCATCACGAGACGATGCAGCTCTCAAAACCCTGGCGGATGGCCTCTTCCGGCAGTTCGCGGCCGATGAAGACGAGGCGGCTTTCGCGCGGCTCGCCTTCCTTCCATTTCCGCTGGTGGTTGCCCTCCAGCATCATGTGCACGCCCTGGAAGACATAGCGGTCTTCGTCGTCGTGGAAGGCGAGGATACCCTTGGAACGCAGGATCTTCTGGCCCTCCATCTGCACCAGGTTCTGCAGCCAGGGCATGAACACGTTCGGATCGAGCGGCTTGTCGGTCTTGAGCGCCAGCGACTGCATCTCCTCGTCGTGATAATGCTTCAGGCCGTGGTGATCGTGGTGGTGATGATGGTCGTGGCCGTGATGGTGATGATCGTGGTCGTGATCATGATCGTCGGCCTCGAGAAAATCCGGCTCGATGTCGAGGATACGGTCGAGATCGAACGCGCCGCGATCGAGCACATCAGCCAAGGCCACCGAGCAGCGCTCGGTGCGGTGGAGCTTTGCATAAGGATTGATGCCGCGGATACGGGCCTCGACTTCGGCGAGCTCCGGCTTGGTGACGAGATCGGTCTTGTTGAGCACGATCACGTCGGCGAAGGCGATCTGGTTCTTGGCCTCGGGCGCATCCTTCAGCCGGTCGGACAGCCATTTGGCATCCGCGACCGTGACGACCGCATCGAGGCGGGCGTTCTTCTGCACGTCCTCGTCGACGAAGAATGTCTGCGCGACCGGCGCCGGATCGGCGAGGCCCGTGGTCTCGACGATGATGGCGTCGAACTTGCCCTTGCGCTTCATCAGCCCTTCCATGATGCGCACGAGATCGCCGCGCACGGTGCAGCAGATGCAGCCATTGTTCATTTCGAACACTTCCTCATCGGCGCCGATGATGAGGTCGTTGTCGATGCCGATCTCGCCGAATTCGTTGACGATGACGGCGTATTTCTTGCCGTGGTTCTCCGACAGGATGCGGTTCAAAAGCGTGGTCTTGCCGGCGCCGAGATAGCCGGTCAGGACGGTCACGGGAATCTTGGGGGCGGTCGCTTCAGACATAACAACTCCGGACTTCGGGCTTTTTCGCGCGACGCGAGGCGGGGTGGCCCCCGCCCTATTGGTCAAGCGCGCTGGTCAGGGCCTTTATATTGTGCCTGACCATATCAATGTAAGTGGGGGCTGGCCCCTTTTCGCCGGTCAAACCGTCCGAAATCAGGGTCCCGCCGACCCTTGCCCCGGTCTCCGCGGCGATCCGCCGGATCAGCCGGTCGTCGCTGATATTCTCAAGGAACACCGCCGGGATCTTTTGGGCCCTGATCTGGCCAATGATACCAGCGATATCGCGTGCGCTGGGCTCGGTTTCCGTCGAGACCCCCAAGGGGGCGATGAACTGGACGCCGTATTCGGCGGCAAAATAGCCGAAGGCATTGTGGGTCGAGATCACCTTGCGCCGCTCGAGCGGGATTTGTGCGATCGCCTCGCGCACCTCGCGGTCGAGCGTTTCGAGCTTTTCCAGATAGGTCTTGGCCTGGGCGCGGAAGAAGTCGGCGTCATCCGGGTCGGCGGCGGCCAGTGCACCGGCAATGTTCGTTACATAGAGCTTGGCGTTCGTGACCGACTGCCAGGCATGCGGGTCGGCGTCCGATCCAAGCTTCAAGGGCACGATGCCGGCACTCGCGGTGACCACCTGCGCCTTGCCGCCGGAAGACTGCACGAGCCGCGGCAGCCAGCCCTCGAGGCCGAGCCCGTTGACGATCACGAGCCTTGCATCCGCGACCCGCTTCGCGTCACCCGGCGCCGGCGTATAAACATGGACGTCGCTGTCGGCGCCGACCAGTGTCGTGAGATTGATGCGGTCGCCGCCGACATTGCGGACGAAATCGCCGAGGATCGAGAAGCTCGCAATCACGTTGAGCCGCTCTGCGGCGTTGAGCGGCGAAGCGATCAGCAAGAGCACACAAAGCAGGACAAGCCGCATCGGCCTCACGCTTCCAGATGCCGGCCGGGAAACATCTGCCTGACGACGCCGCCGACACGGCCGAACAGGACGGAGACGACGTAGAACACCGTCGCGACCAGGATGATCGCAGGGCCCGAGGGTACGCGGGTCTGGAACGACAGCACAAGGCCGGCGTAGCCCGAGACGGCGGCGGCGATCACGGCGATGCAGATCATGGCGGTGAGATCGCGCGACCAGAACCGCGCAATGCCCGCCGGCATGATCATCAGGCCGACGGCAAGCAAGGTGCCGAGCGCCTGGAAACCGTTGACGAGGTTGATGACCACGAGCGCGAGGAATGCGAGATGCGCCGGCCCGCCGGCGCGGCTGACGGTTCGCAGGAACAAGGGATCGACGCTCTCGATCACCAGCGGGCGATAGATCACCGCGAGCACCAGCAGCGTGATCGTGGCGTTGAAGGCCACCACCAGCAGCGTCTGGTCGTCCATGGCAAGGATGTTACCGAACAGCACGTGCAAGAGATCGATATTGGTGCCCTTGATCGAGACGATGGTGACGCCCAGCGCCAGCGAGGCGAGATAGAAGGTCGCGAGCGACGCGTCCTCCTTCAACCCGGTCGAGCGCGCGACCACGCCGGCGAGGATCGCGACCGTAAAGCCCGCGATCAGTCCGCCCGCGGTCATCGCAAACAGGTTGAGACCGGAGAGCAGGAAGCCAACCGCCGCGCCCGGCAGGATCGCATGCGCCATGGCGTCGCCAACGAGGCTCATCCGCCGCAGCATCAGAAACACGCCGATCGGCGCACCGGCGAGCGACAGCGCGACGACGGCTGCAAGCGCGCGCCGCATGAACTCGAATTCGGTGAACGGGCCGATCAGGACATCATGGATCATCGGATGTCACGCCGCCTGCGAGCGCCCATCTTCGCCGCAGGCCGCGGCGCCGTCGTCGAAGGCCTCGCACATCCGCATCGCCACCAACAGATTCTCCGGCGTCAGCACCTCCGCCGTCGGTCCCCACGCCACCGGCCCGCGCGCCAGCACAAGCGTCTCGGTGAAGTGGCTGCGCACCATCTCCATGTCGTGCAGCGCGGCGAGCACAGTGCGGCCTTCGCCGTGCCAGCGCTTCACCAGCGCCAGCAGATCGGCCGTGGTCTTGCTGTCGATGGCGTTGAAGGGCTCGTCCAGCACGATCAGGCTCGCGTCCTGGAGCAGTACGCGCGCGAACAGCACGCGCTGCATCTGCCCGCCGGAGAGCGTGCCGATCGGGCGGTTCTCGAAGCCGTTGAGACCAACGGAAGCGATCGCGCGGAGGATTTTTTCCCGCGCGACCTTGCCGATGCCGCCGAACACGCCGGTCCCGCGCCAAAGCCCGGTGCCGACGAAGTCGAACACCGAGATCGGGAAGCTGCGATCGATCTCCGCACTCTGCGGCAGATACGCGATGTCCCTCGCATCGAGGCTGCCGAGATGGATGCTGCCATCGAGCGGCCTGAGGATACCGACGATGCCGCGCAGCAGCGTCGACTTGCCGGCGCCGTTCGGCCCGATCACCGCCACCAGCGTGCCGGGCGCGACCTCGCCGCTGAGGTGGTGCACGGCCGGGTGCCGGTCGTAGCCGAGCGTGACATTGTGGAAGTGCAGCGCCGCCATGCTCACCTCATCGCAAGCCAGACCACGCCCCACAACACGGCACAGACGGCCAGCGCCGCAGCAAGGCGGCCCGCCATCGTCATGCGCAGGATCGACCAAGGCGCGGCCTGCGCCGGGTGCGGGGCCGCGGGGTCGTGGACATGGGCATGCGTATGGTCGTGCCCATGAGAATGGGCGTGGTCATGGGAGTGATCGTGATGGTGGGCGTGGGACGCGGCGGGAACCATTTGAAGACGTTATATTATAACATTACGCCTGTCCACGCCCCGGCTCACGGCTTGCCGATCACCATCGCGATGGCCGCCGCGACGAATGGGAACGGCACCGAGACAGCGCAGCGGAACCAGACGAAACGGGCCGGCATGAACGGGATTTCCCACAAGATCACCCGCTGGAAGGCAAATAGGGCCCAGGCGACGACATAGGCGACCACCTGCGGGACGCCCCCGCCCGACTTTAGCGCCACCGTGCCGATCGAGAAGCCGATCACGGGACCGCCGGGCGTCGCGGCCCCGGCGACCACGGCGGTTGCCACCCCAAGCCAGCCGCTGTCCGGGCCGAGCCAGCCGGTGATCACCTCCTGGGGGATGATGGCGGCGATATAGCCGGAGCCGATCACGCCCAGCGCGATCCGCGGCACGATGTTGATGAAGTCCATCAAGCCTTCGCGGAGCGAGGACTTGAACACGGGAGGACCGCGGCGGAAGGCGATCAGGCCGACGCCGAGCACCGAACCCCACAGCAGGATGTCGATGAGAAGCGCGGCGCTCACGTCTCGTCTTCCTTGGCGATCGGCTTCGGGTAGAGCCGGACATAGACGAAGCGGCCGAGCGCGCCCGCGAGCACCGGCAGCGGAAGCGAGATCACGATCCGCCACAGCGTGAAATCCGTGCCCATGATCGGGATTTCCCAGGCTACCGCGCGGCCATAGCCGATCAGAGTCCAGCTCACGACCATGGCGATGGTGGCGCCGAAATCGGCGCCGACCGCGAGCAGCGCGCTCGCCACCGGATAGGCGGTGAACGGCCCGCCCGGCAGAATCGCGCCGAAGGCGGTGCCGATCAGAAGGCCCATCAGGCCGGACTTCGGCCCGAGCGAGCGCGAGACTTTTTCGTGCGGCAGGATCTCCGAGATGAAAGCCCCGAGCAGGCAGCCGGCCAGCACGCGCGGCAGGATGCCGCCGAACAGCGAGAGATCGTGGGTCAGAATGTCGAGAACACCGTCGGTCCCGTCACGCCGCCAGACCAGCGCCGCGCTCACCGCCACCAATGCCGCGATGATGATCGTCGACCAGCCGATCGGCTTGCGGATGCGCCCCGGCCGAGGCTCGGATTCAGCGTCCTCGGCAGTCGCCGGCTCTTTCGGGAAAGTCTCTGACAACGGGCTCGGGTCGGATTGAGGGGATGCCCGTTCTGATTAAGGGCGGCGCCGACGTGATGCAAACTGAACGGCGACGGGAGCGATGCGCGCCCTGCGCAGGGCTATGCCGGATGAGGGCCGAATTCCGCGCAGCAAAAAAGGCGGCCGCGGATGCGACCGCCTTTGTTGTTCTGTCATTCCGGGGCGGCGCGCCAGCGCCGAGCCCGGAATCCATCGAGCGTAAACCCGAGCGGATAAATGGATTCCGGGCTCGCGCTTCGCGCGCCCCGGAATGACTCCAAATACTTACGCCTTGTCGAACAGCGACTCGACGTATTCCCAGTTCACGAGGTTCTCGACGAACGCCTTCAGATAGTCCGGGCGACGGTTGCGATAGTCGATGTAGTAGGAGTGCTCCCAGACGTCGCATCCGAGGATCGGGGTGGCGCCGTGCACCAGCGGATTCTCGCCGTTCGGGGTCTTGGAGATTTCGAGCTTGCCGTTCTTGACCTGGAGCCAGCACCAGCCGGAGCCGAACTGACCGACGCCAGCCGCCTGGAAATCCGTCTTGAACTTCTCGAAGCCGCCGAGGTCCTCGTTGATCTTCTTCTCGAGCTTGCCCGGCAGCTTGGTGCCGCCGCCGTTGGGCTTCATCCAGCTCCAGAAGTGGATGTGGTTGTAGTGCTGGCCGGCATTGTTGAACACCGCGGGGTTCTTGCCGAACGAGCCCTTGACGATCTCCTCAAGGGACTTGCCTTCCCATTCGGTCCCCTTGAGCGCGTTATTGCCGTTGGTGACGTAGGCCTGATGATGCTTGTCGTGGTGATATTCGAGCGTTTCCTTCGACATGTACTGGCCGAGGGCGTCATAGGCGTAAGGGAGTGGGGGCAGCGTAAAGGTCATGGGTTCTTGTCCGCAACTGGTGGGGAACGTTCTAACGGTCACCCCTTATAGAAGGTTCCTGCGGCGTTAAATACCGCCAATTTGCGAAAATGCGTCATGCGGTCGCTTGGCCCGATTGCATAAAATCGGCGCGGCGGAGCGGCGTTCAACCGGGCCCGGTCGTTCGCCGCAAAATATCATTGCCTTTGAGGTGCTTATGGCAGAACGAATGCATGCGAAAGAGAGAGCCATGAGCATCGAGATCGACATTTTGAACGGCGACGCCTCCTGGCCGATCGCAAAGCCGCTGCTCAGCGCGATCTGGGGGCGCCACGCGGACGAGAAGCCGCCCTGGAGCCACATCAAATGGGCCAATGCCGATCTCCGCGTGCTGATCGAGACGCCGGAGGACGGCCTCGTCTGCCATGTCGGCATCCACTTCCGCACCATCAGCTGGAACGGGCGCAAGGTCCATGTCGGCGGGATCGGCGGCGTCTGCACGCGCGAGGACCGGCGCGGACGCGGCTACGCGACGATGGCGATCGATGCGGCGGTCCACACCATGCGGGCCAACGAGGCGGTCCGCTTCGCGGTCCTGTTCTGCGAGCCGCACAATTTCGCGTTCTATGAGGCCCGCAACTGGCATCGCTTCACCGGCGATGTCTTTTGCGAGCAGCCGGAGGGGCGGATCCGCTTCGAATACATGGCGCCTTTCGTGTTCGACGTCGTCCGCGCGCCGCGCCTCGGCACGCTCGACCTCTGCGGCCTGCCCTGGTGATCTCGCGATTGCCACTGATTGCGTCCAGCGGCACATGATCATTGCGGCTACCTGGCGTCGCCGTTTTCGTCCGCTGGGGCAAATCAACGCAGGAATGTGATTCCGTCGAGCGTTACACTATCCTGATTTGCTGCTATGGAGGCGCCTTCATTTTCGGGGCTCTCCATGTTTTCCAGATTCGCCGTTTCCACCGTCCTTCTGGCTGCGCTGCTCGGCGCGACCACTGCCCACGCGCAAAGCGCCGATGCCAGCGGCACCTGGCTGACCCAGGCCGGCGATGCCCGTGTGAAGATCAGCAAATGCGGCGGCGGCATCTGCGGCGTCATCGTCTGGCTGCGCGAGCCCTACGACACCGCGACCGGCCAGCCCGCCACCGACAGCAAGAATCCCAATCCCGCGCTGGCCCGGCGGCCGATCATCGGACTGCCGCTGTTCAGCGCCATGCAGCCCGCAGGTCCGAACAAATGGTCGGGGCAGATCTACAATGCCGACGACGGCAGCACCTATGCGAGCAGCATCACGGTGAGCGGCGCGGAAAGCTTGCGGGTCGAAGGCTGTGTCGGCGCGCTCTGCGGCGGCGAGACCTGGAGCCGGGTCGGCCACTAACTTTCTCACGCCATCATCGCCTTCAGCGCCGTTGCCGCCGAGGCGTAGCCGCCTCGCGCACCGTCGATGAAATGGACGTGGTCGCTGCGCAGCGCCGACGGCGTGAAGCAGGTCATCATCGCCGCGTCCTGCCGGTGCAGTCCGTAGCGCACGACGCCGTCGCGCGCGCCGGCCGCAAGGCGCTCGCTCAAGGCGCGTTCGAGCTCGGGCGCGCAGTCGAGGATCATGCGCAGACCGTCGTCATATTTGCGGAAGTCGGAATTCTCGACCACCTGTTGCTTGTAGCGCTTCGGCACGAAGCCGCCGACCTTGATGTCGAAGCGCATGATCAAATAGGCGAACAGCGTGTAGATGAGGACGCTGGCGCGGCGTTTGAGCAGCGGCCCGCCACGCGCCGCCCGCGCCTCATAGTCGAGCCCCTGCGGCGGCCACCGCAAAGGTGGCCCCTGCGCCGGCACGGGACGGCCGGAATCCGGGCTGCGTTCGACGAGGTGGATCACGTCCTCGATCACCTTGCGAAAAGCTCTGGGATCGGCGCTACCCGCCGGCACTACCAGCACCGACAGGATCAGGCCGCGCGAGGCCGGAATCTCCTCGAAGCGGCAGGATAGTCCGGAGAGATCCGGCTGCGTGCCGGCGGGCGCCGCGGGAAGCGCGAACTCGCCGCGCTTCATCGCGGCTTCGGCCCACCCCAACCCTCCGCCGGAGAACATCGCATAGGACAGGTTCGCCGACGGGCCGAAGCGCGCGACGCGGACATCGAGGCCTTGCGCGCGAATGGCGCTCACCGGCACCAGCGCGACGCGCATCTTCAGATCGAGATCCTCCCGCACCCAGGCCGCGGTCGCCTCCAGCGCCTCCCGGGCACGATCGAGATCATCGGGCGCGACCGCAAAGCTCGCGCCGTCGCCGCCGAACACGAAGGGGAATTCCCGCCCCTCCAGTGCATTTGTCACCGACGCGATCACGGCAGCACCGGCCATATTGACCGCCTTGTAGCGCTGTGCCGCGATCGCCTTGGTGGAATCGACGATGTCGGCGACGCCGATGTTCCAGTCATCCGGCAGCGGCGCATAGAGCGCCGGATCCATCAGGCTGGTGAAGCCGCGGAAGACGCGGATGTTGCCGTAGAAGGAATCGCCTGATGTCATCGCGTGATGCCGATGGTTGGGAAGCGCGTCCGAGGGAGATACGGGGCAGGATCGATCCGGGTTCGCCGGCCGGCGCGCCCTTCGAAGTCCCGATCATTGGCTGAAACGGGGGCGGACAACAAGATCGCGCCGCGCTGCATTGCCGCAGCCGGTCATTGATCCGCATCAAACAGCCTCCCGAAAACGTTGCCTATTGTCCGATCATCCAAGGGGATCAATCGAGGTGTCTGACTTCGGCAACAAGGACTCGGCCGCTCCGGTGCACCGGCATGCGGCATGCGACGTGGTCAGCGCCGTGAAGATGCCGGAAGGCTTGACCGCGGCCGTCGATGCCTGGGCTGAGGCCCATGAGCTGGTGCGCTCGGATGCGATCTGCAAGCTGGTCGAGCTCGGCCTGAAGCATGCTCCCGCGGCGGCGCCGCCGTCCCGCGCAACGGTCGACGCGGACTTCACCAGGATCGAGGAGCTCGCCGTGCACGAGATCGACCGCCTGCTCGATCCCGCGCTGCCGCTAGAGGAGCGCGAGCGCCGCATTCGCCGCCTCACCGAAGGGCCGCCGGAATTCTCACACGAACGGATTGACCTGCCGAAGCAGCGGACATGAGCGCGGGTGCGAGCTAGTGCAGCTTCCCGTCCTGCAGTCTGCGCAGCAAGGATGCCGGCACATCGTGACAGCCCACGAGACGGACGAATTGCTGCGGGTACATTTCGTGGCCGTGACCACCGGAATTCTGATTTGACATCGGCTGGCAGTTGATCTCGCCCGGCTTCGCGCCCGATGGCTCTGCCGATGTCCGGTCCTGGTTCGAAGCGGTCATGTTTGAAGCGGGCATGGACTGCTCCCTATCGATTGGGGCAGATCGATTGACGTAATCCAATCGATTGCGCGGCATCTTACGACCAAATCCGGTGAAATCAAATTGAGCCGGATCAACCGTGTTGTCGGGGCACAGTTCCGCTTACGCCGTATTGCCCGCGTCGATCGTGAAGACGGTGCCGGTCACGTTGCGGCCGCCCTCGCCGAGCAGATATTCCACCATGCGTGCGACGTCGTCCGTCTCCGGCAGGCGCCGCAACGCGCTGCGGCCGGCGATGCGCTTGCGTCCCTCGTCCGACAGATTGTGCGTGAGTTCGGTGTCGATGAAGCCCGGAGCAATCGCGTTCACGGTGATGCCGAGCTTACCGACCTCGCGCGCGAGCGAGCGGGTGAAGCCGGTGGCGGCGGCCTTGGTCGCGCCATAGACCGACAGGCCGTTATAGCCGGTGGTGGCGATGATGGAGGAGATGTTGATGATACGACCCGCACCATCCGCCATCATCTGGCGCGCGACATATTTGGTGAGGATGATCGGCGACAGCACGTTGAGCTGTACCAGCGCCTCGATCTCGGAATTGTGCATGGTGGCGAGCAGGCCTTCGGTGCCGAGGCCGGCATTGTTGACGAGGCCGTAGATCGGGCCGAATTCGTCGCGCACGAGCTTGGCGAAGGCCGGGATCGCATCGATCACGGCAAGGTCGCAGGCGCGGAAATGCAGACGGCCTTCGGACTCGCCGATCGCGGCCTTGAGCTCCCCGCTCTCGCGCCGCGCGGTCACGACCACGTTGTAGCCGGTGCCAATCAGACGCCTGGCGATCGCGAGGCCGATGCCGCGGCTGCCGCCGGTGACGAGAACATTATGCATCGGTGCGCGCCAGTTTGCCGGCCGGTGTGACGTCGAGCGCTTCGACGAAGCGGATCACGGCCGGCACCTTGTGCGAGGCGAGATGGGCCCGGCACTGATTGAGAATCTGATCGCGAATCTCCTTCGCGCGCGCCGGATCGGTCCCGTCGGCGAGGATCACGTCGGCGACGACGATGCCACCGGTGATCGGGCTGCGCCGCGATTTGGCCCGCGACATCCTCACATCGGGATGACGGTTGATGACCGCCTCGATCTCCTCGGGATGGACCTTCAGCCCACCGATATTGATGATGCCGCCGCGACGACCTACGAAATAGTAGCGGTCGCCGCGCAACTCGACCATGTCGCCGCTGTCGACAAACCCATCATCATCGGTGAGTGCGGTGGCGTTGCGGCCGATGTAAGCGTGGGCCGTGCGCGTCGAGCGGATGCGCAGCGAGCCGTCGACGACTTTCATCTCGACGCCATTGCGGTTGCCGAGATAGTCGGCCGGAAAGCCCTCGAGCCCGTCATTGACGGCAAAGCCGACGCCGGCTTCGGTCGAGGCATAGGCATGACCGACGGACGCGTTCGGAAACGCCGTCTTCAGGCCGTCGAGCACCGCCTGGTCGGCGATCTCGCCGGACAGGCGGACATAGCGCGGTGCGAACTGCGCCGCCGAGCCGCTCATCAGCAGCTTGCGCCAATGCGAGGGCGTGCCGGAGATGTGGGAGACTGCGCGCGCATTCAGCCGCGCGACGTGATCGGCGAGTGCCTCATGCGGGTCGGACAGCACCATCGAGCCGCCAGAGAGGATGGCGCGGAGAAATATCTGCAGGCCGCCATAGCGGCGAATGTCGTAGAACGTGGCCCATACCGGCGCCGGTCCGCGCGCTGGGCCTTCGGCGACGATCGCGCCGGTCAGCGCCTCCAGCGTATGGCCGGCGATCTTCGGCACGCCCGACGTGCCCGAGGTGAGCATCAGCCATTCGGTGGCGCGCTCGGTCTGCGCCGGCGTGGCGGGCGCGAGCGGCAATTCTGCGGTGACGATCAGCGCGACGCCGCTCCCCGTCCAGCGCGCAGGCTCGTCGGTGACGACGGCATCGATGCCGGCATCGGCGATCAATGCGTCGAGATGCGCCGGATTGAGATCCGGCGGGCACAGCAGCATGCGACGGGCGATGCCGTCGAGCTCGATCATGGCAAGGCCTGACCGGAGCTGGTCGGATAGCTTGAGCAGCACTGCCCGGCTCGACAGCTCGCGCAGGCGGCCGCCCAGCACTGTCTGCGACAGGATATCCGTCAGCGACGCGCTATTGTGCGCGTCCGACAGGGTGCGGCCCTTCAGCTCCGCGCCGAGATGGTCACGGAGCGCGAAGATTTCACGCGGGGACATTTTCGTAGGCCCGCACGAAATCGCCCACGGTGGCGGGGAACGCCGCGTCCTCGGAAATGGTGAAGGGATCGACGCCGGTCTCGTCCTCGAGGCGCGCAACCAGGATGGCGAAGGCGAGCGAATCGAAGCCCGTCTCGTGCAGGGACAGATCGTCCGAAAGTTCGGGAAGCGTGACGTGCTGCTCTTTGGCGATCTGCTTGATCGCTTCAATGACCTTTAACCTTACCGACATGGCTGGCTCGCTTCTTGTTATCGATCGTTCGTGTTGCGGCGGTTCTTGCTGACCGCCTCCCGAGGCCCACGCTGTTTACCGGACAGAAGTAAATGGCTTCTTGGACAATTCAGGTAAAATTGGACCCATCTCCGGATTTTCGCGCGGCTACAGCCTGATCGCGCCGTCGATGATCTGTGCATATGCGTCCTGATCCAGCGCGACATAGCTGCCGGATTTCGGATCCGCCATGTACAGCACATCGGAGATCTTGCCGGGATCGAATCCCTCGCGTGCGAGATCGCCCTTCTTCTGCTTGAACGTTTCGGTTGCATCGAGCTCGTGCGAGATGCGGATGAAGACGGGGCGTGCGTAGGCCGGCAGGCGCTGCGCCAGATGCGCCGGCAGGCTCGCGATGTCAAAACCTTCGTTCACGACGATCGCGCTCATGCCGGCACGACCGTCGGCGCCGGGAATGCTGACGCCGTAGGTGGTGGCGTCGACCACGCCGGTGAAATCGCGAACGGCGTCGTTGACCTCCGAGGTGGCGACGTTCTCGCCCTTCCAGCGGAAGGTGTCGCCGATGCGGTCGACGAAATGGAAGAAGCCCTCGTCGTCGATCCGCATCAGATCGCCGGTGCGAAACCAGGCATCGCCCCTGGCAAAGACATCGCGAAGGATCTTCTTCTCGGTCTCGCCGGCGTCGGTGTAGCCCTCGAAGCGGCCGCCGCCCTCATCCGCGGTGCCAATGCGGCCGATGGCTTCGCCGGCCTCGCCGCGGGCGCAGGCGACGCAGAAGCCTTCGTCATTGCGCCATGGCACGCCGCTGTCGGGATCGAGCTTGACGAGACTTGCGGGAAAGCGATGGGCAAGCAGCGGCGGGATGCGACCAATCGCACCGGGCTGCCCCTCGACATTGAACAGCGAGAAATTGCCCTCCGTCGCCGCATAGAATTCGAGGATGCGGGGAATGGAAAAGCGCGCCTGGAAATCCTCCCAGATATCGCCACGCAGGCCGTTGCCGCAGACCAGACGCAAATGGTGGCTGTTCTCGTATTCGGACGGCGGCGCCTTGAGGAGATAGCGGCAGAGCTCGCCGATATACTGAAACAACGTGCAGTCGTGCCGCACGATGTCGTGCCAGAAGTTCGACGCCGAAAATTTATCCGCGATCACCACCGAACCGCCGGCGGCGAGCATGCTGCAGGGCGCGACGATACCGCCGACTGAATGGAACAGCGGCAGGCAGTCGTAGAGCCGGTCCTGCGGCGTCGCGCCAGCGAGGCCGGCGAACCAGAAGCCCCAGTTGAGGATGCGGCGGTGGCTGATGCTGGCGGCCTTCGGCAAGCCTGTCGTGCCGGACGTGTAGATCAGCAGCGCGCGATCATCGATGGTGACGTTGCCATGCTCGTCCTGAGACAGCGGACCATCGTCGAGCGCTGCGAGCGCAACGTCGATGGCGCGCTCGCTGCGGGCATCGCCATGGGTCCAGATCTTGGCTGGCGTCTTCAGGTGTGGCGCTGCGCCGTCCAGCGCCTCCGTCAGGTCATGCGCAATGATGATATGCGAGGGTCTTGCCACGTCGATGCAATGCGCCAGCGACGGACCGACGAGCTTGGTGTTGATCAGCGCGACCACGCCGCCGACGCGGCTGATGCCGAGCCAGGCGGCGACGTAGTCGATGCCGTTCGGCATGATCAGGCCGACGGTGTCGCCCTTGGCGACGCCCGCCGAGCGCGCCCAGCGCGCATAGCGATTGATGCGCCTCGACAGCCCCTCATAATCAAGGCTTGCATCGTCCATGACCAGCGCGGCGCGGTCGGGCTGGCGCCGCGCCCAATCGTCGACGACGTCGGCGAACAGCCGGCCCGGCAGCGTCTCGATGCGCGCGGTGAGCTCGATCGCCTTCAGCCAGATCCTTGAAGCCGAGGGCGGACGCGCGGCTTTCGGCTGCTCGATGACGCCGGTGATCATATTGTTCATTCTTTCGGGCCGTCTCTGCGTATTCCCAGCAACTTAGACCGCGGGCTCCTGACCAGGTGTTAAGAGACAAGGTAAAACTCGGTTAGCTGATGATTAAATGCAGTCATCCTTTACCAAGCCGACGGGAACGGCGTGCGAGCCGGCGCAATTCTTGCGATAGCACTCCAGTCATTCGGGCACGCGGCCTCTCCCCGCAAGCGGGGGCGAGGTGAACTGGAGGCCAACATGATCACCAAGAGATTATTCCTTCAGACCGCCGCCTGTGCTGCGGCAACGCTCGCCGCGCCGCGCGCCTTTGCCATCGGCAATCCCTCCTATCCGTCGCGCAGCGTGAAATGGGTGGTGCCATATGCACCGGGCGGTGCGACCGACGTGCTGTCACGGCTGATCTGCCAGCGCCTGTCGGACCGGCTCGGCCAGACCTTCGTCGTGGAGAACAAGCCCGGCGCCGGCGGCAATATCGGCACGCAGGCGGTGATCACATCTGCGCCTGACGGCTACACGCTGCTGCTCACCTCGACCGCCAACGCCATCAACGCCTCCTTCGATCCGGCACTGCCTTACGATTTCGCCAAGGGCATCGCGCCGGTCGCGGGTGTCGCGCGCATTCCACTGGTGCTGGTCGTCAACAATGATCTGCCGGTGAAGACCGTTGCCGACTTCATCGCCTACGCCAAGGCCAATCCCGGCAAGCTGTCGATCGCCTCCTCCGGCATCGGCACCTCGCTGCATCTCTCCGGCGAGCTGTTCAAGTCGCTGGCCGGCGTGCAGTTCACCCACGTTCCCTATCGCGGCTCGGCGCCGGGATTGACCGACGTGATGAGCGGGCAGATCCAGGGCATGTTCGACAACGTCAGCTCGTCGTTTGAGCTGGTGCGTGCCGGGAAGCTGCGCGCGCTCGGCATCACCATGCGCGAGCGCTCGGAGATCTTGCCGGACGTGTCCCCCATCGCGGACACGCTTGCCGGTTATGAGACGAGCTCGTTCTACGGCGTCGGCGCGCCGCGCGACACGCCGCGCGAGATCATCGACCTCCTCAATCGCGAGATCGACGCCGCACTCTCCGACACCGAGATCAAGACCCGCATCGCCGAGCTCGGCGCGATCCCGCTGCACGGCAACGCAGGCGAGTTCGGCAGCATGCTGGGCGCGGAGACCGACCGCTGGCGCAAGGTCGTGGAACTGTCCGGCGTGAAGAAGGAGTAACGGCGGTATCTGCCTGCTGGGCAAAGCGGCAGTTAGCGACGCGGTCATCCACACCCACCATTCCTAGCGGCTTGCGTTCGCGTCTTGTGCGCGCGCATGTTGCCGCGCCATGACGACCAAATCCCGCGAGCGAATCTACGGCGCTTCCGTCCGTGCGGCGGCGGAACAGGCAGCGGAGGCGCGCAAGGGGGCCGACCGGCTCGCCTGCGAGGCCTGGAACAAGCGCATGCTGGGGTTCCGGGGGCCGGCGCAGCCCTCCCCGACGCTGGGAGATGCGCTCAACGCGGGCTACCTCTATCTCGAAGTGAAGTGCCTGGGGTGCGAGACGCACCAGACGGTCGCGCTCGATATCGTCAGGCGAAGGAAATCGACGCCGATCCACGAGCTCGAGCGCTACATGCGCTGCCGGCAGTGCTCGGAATTGTCGGGCCGCCCCTACAAGCGCAGCCATCTCGTGGCGCTGCGCCGGACGAAGATTTCCGCGCATGACCCGCGCTCGGACTGGTGGCCTGGCGAGCGGTGAACGCGACTGCGCTAGTCGATTCTCCTGCGGCGACGGCGCGGCGGTTCGCCAGCGGCAAAATACGGATTGAGGTCGCAGCTCGCGGCGCGGCCCGAGGCCGTGGCACGGCATTGCGGCAGCGACGTGAAGGAGCAGTCATACCAATCCCCGCCGCCTCCGCTCCCGCCGGAATAAACGTGCATGCAGACGGGAAAGCGGGGATCACCGGCGGCCATGATCAGACCGAATGAGAGGCGCATCAGACTTCTTCCTGGAGAAGCACAGGCTGCGGCGGAGCCGCTGCGCGGCAACAGCAACGGGCTTGCACAATCCGAAGATGTGCGCGGGCCGCTAGTACACCTTCTTGTGGCGCCGGCGCGAGGGCGGCGGCGGCTCGTCGAAGGCATAGTAGGGATTGAGGTCGCAGCTCGCGGCGCGACCCGATGCCGTGGCCTGGCACTGCGGCAGCGAGGTGAAGGAACAGTCGAAATAGTCACCGCCACCGCCCCGGCCGCCGGACGTGAAGACGTGCATGCAGACCGGAAAGCGCGGATCGTAGGTCTGCGCGCTCGCCGGCGCGACGGCTTGCAGCGTGGCAATCGCCATGATGGTCAGGAGCGGTAGGCGCATCGGAAACTTCCTCAGATCGGTGGCGGCGGCGTTATGCCAATTCGATATGGCACAACACCGCGAAAGAAGCGACCATTCCTCAACATACCTCTCCCGCTTGTGACGCGCGTTTGAAAAGTTGAGAAGCAGCGTCGGACGGCCGGGAAAGGAGAAAGAGCGGCCCGATTCCGACCTGCACAAAACGCATATCTCGCGGCCGTTCTCCTTCGACAAAGGTCGCAAACATCCGGCGCAGGATTCCATTCGCAGGCCCGAGCGAACGGACTACTCTCCTGAGACAACGCCGGCTCCGGATCGACGACGATCCGGGGCGATCAACAAACATATGGGCTGAAGGAAACGCACATTCGCGCTCGGGCTCTCGGGCGCGACTCCGCCGCATGCGAGGAGAAGATGCGCTGGCCAATCGATGGTTTCAGGGCATGCAAGAGAGCTTCTCGTCTCTGTTCATCCGCTATCCGATCGGCACGTCGCTGCTGATGGCGGGCATCCTGTTCGTGGGCCTCGTGGCCTACCCGCTGCTGCCGGTCGCACCCCTGCCCCAGGTTGACTTTCCAACCATCCAGGTGTCCGCCTCGCTGCCAGGTGGCAGCCCCGAGACCATGGCCTCCTCGGTCGCGCAGCCGCTCGAGCGCCAGCTCGCGCAAATCCCCGGCATCACGCAAATGACCTCGACGAGCTCGCTCGGCTCGGCGTCGATCACCATCCAGTTCGATCTCAACCGCCTGATCGATGCCGCCGCCAACGACGTGCAGGCCGCGATCAACGCTGCAAGCGGCCAGTTGCCGAAGAACCTCCCCTCGCCGCCGACCTATCGCAAGGTCAACCCGGCGGATTCGCCGATCATGATCCTGTCGGCGACCTCGGACACGCTGCCGTTGACCACCGTCAGCGACCGCACCGATGCCCAGCTCGCGCAGCAGATCAGCCAGCTTCCCGGCGTCGCGCAGGTATTCGTCGGCGGGCAGCAGAAGCCTTCCGTGCGCATCCAGGTCGATCCGGCCAAGCTCGTCGCCAAGGGATTGTCGCTGGAGGACGTGCGCAGCCAGATCGCGATCGCGACCTCCGACGGCCCGAAAGGCAACATCGACGGCCCGACGCGCGCCTACACCATCTACGCCAACGACCAGTTGCTCGAGGCGGCGCACTGGCAGGACGTCATCGTCGCCTACCGCAACGGCGCGCCGTTGCGGGTCCGCGACATCGGCGAGGCTGTGGCAGGTCCCGAGGACATGAAGACGGCCGCCTGGGCCGATGGCAAGCGCGGCGTCTTCCTGGTCATCTTCAAGCAGCCAGGCGCCAACGTCATCGAGACGGTCGAGCGTATCAAGGCGCAGCTGCCGCGACTGATCGCGGCGATCCCGCCGGCGATCAAGATCAAGATCATCAGCGACCGCACCATCACCATCCGTGCCGCGGTCGAGGACGTGCAGATCACGCTCATGATCACCATCGCGCTGGTGGTCATGGTGATCTTCGTCTTCCTGCGCAGCTTCTGGGCCACGATCATCCCGAGCATCACCGTGCCGCTGGCGCTGCTGGGCGCCTGCTCGCTGATGTGGGTGTTCGGCTATTCGCTGGACAATCTGTCGCTGATGGCGCTCACGATCGCGGTCGGCTTCGTCGTCGACGACGCCATCGTGATGCTGGAGAACATCACGCGCTATGTCGAGCGCGGCGAGAGCCCGCTCGCCGCCGCTTACAAGGGCGCGGCCGAGATCGGCTTCACCATCGTGTCGATCAGCATCTCGCTGATCGCCGTGCTGATCCCGCTCCTGCTGATGGGCGGCATTATCGGCCGGCTGTTCCGCGAGTTCGCGGTGACGCTGTCGATGGCGATATTCGTCTCGCTGGTGGTGTCGCTGACCCTGACGCCGATGATGGCCTCGCGCTTCCTGCGCGCCGACCGCGAGGCGCGGCACGGCCGCTTCTACCAGTGGAGCGAGCGGATGTTCGAGCGCCTGCTCGGCGCTTACGAGCGCGGCCTGGACCTCGCGCTGCGGCACAGCCTCGTCACGCTTCTCATCTTCTTCGCCACCGTCGCACTCTCGGCTGTGCTGTTCATCCTGATCCCGAAGGGCTTCTTCCCGCAGCAGGACAACGGCTTCCTGACCGCGGTCTCCGAGATGCCGCAGGATATCTCCTTTGCCGAGATGAAGCGGCGGCAGGAGGAGCTCAACGCCATCGTGCAGGCCGACCCTGCCGTCGATTCGATCGCAATGTTCATCGGCGGCGGCGGCACGGCGCTGAACTCGGGACGCATGTACATCACGCTGAAGCCGATCGCGGAGCGCGACGCCAATGCGCAAGCGATCATCGCGCGGCTGCGGCCGAAGCTCGCCGAGGTCGAGGGCGCCCGCCTCTACATGCAGGCCTCGCAGGACGTCCGCCTCGGCGGCCGCGCCACCCGTACCCAGTTCGAGTTCACGCTGCAGGACGCCAATCTCGCCGAGCTGAACGAATGGGCGCCGAGGATCCTGGCGAGCATGAAGAGCCTGCCGCAGCTCCGCGACGTCGCCACCGACCAGCAGACCGAGGGCACGACGCTACAGCTCACGATCAACCGCGACACTGCCGCGCGCTACGGCATCCAGCCGCAACTGATCGACGACACGCTCTACGACGCGTTCGGCCAGCGCCAGGTCGCGCAATATTTCACCCAGACCAACAGCTATCACGTGATCCTCGAGATCACGCCGGCCCTGCAGGGCAAGCTTGACACGCTCGACAAGCTCTACATCAAATCACCGCTGACCGGCGAGCAAGTGCCGCTCTCGGTGATCTGCAGCTGGACCAACGAGCCGGTTCGGCCGCTCGCGATCGCGCATCAGGGCCAGTTTCCGTCGGTGACCATCAGCTTCAACCTTGCCGAGGGGGTGGCGCTGGGACAGGCGACGGATGCCGTGCTGCGTGCAGTCGGCGAGATGGGCGCGCCGCCGACGCTGGCCACGAGCTTCCAGGGCACCGCACAGGCGTTCCAGCAATCGCTGAACACCGTGCCGATGCTGATCCTCGCTGCGCTCGTCGTCGTCTACCTGGTCCTCGGCGTCCTCTATGAGAGCTACATCCACCCGCTGACCATCCTCTCCACGCTGCCGTCGGCCGGCGTCGGCGCGATCGCGATCCTGATGATCTTCGGCTTCGATTTCAGCCTGATCGCCCTGATCGGGGTCATCCTCCTGATCGGCATCGTCAAGAAGAACGGCATCATGATGGTGGATTTCGCCATCGTCGCCGAGCGCGAGCAACATCTGACGCCGGAGCAGTCGATCCGCCAGGCCGCGCTGCTGCGCTTCCGCCCGATCATGATGACGACGATGGCGGCCCTGCTCGGCGGCGTGCCGCTGATGCTCGGCCACGGCACCGGCGCCGAGATCCGCCAGCCGCTCGGCTACGCCATGGTCGGCGGTCTCCTGGTGAGCCAGGCGCTGACGCTGTTCACGACCCCGGTCGTCTATCTCTATCTCGACCGCTTCTCCAATTTGCTGTCGCGCTGGATGGAGAAGAAGCCGGAAGCGGAGGCCGAGAGGGATGAGCGAAAGGACGCGGCGGAGTGAGCCTCGTTGCGAGGAGCATAGGCGCGCCTCAGTTGAGGTCGTCATGGCCGGGCTTGACCCGGCCATCCACGCAGAGCCGCGTGTGACAAAAGACGTGGATGCCCGGGCATAGGCGAGCGGAAGCGACGCCGTCCTTCAGACGGCTGTGCCCGGGCATGACGACGGAGTACGTGGCGAGCTTTCGCCTAACCGCCCAGCCCCTGCAGCACCAGCCGGTTCAGCCGGGCCGCGAACGCGGCCGGGTCTTCCGGCAATTCGCCATCGAGGATCTGCGCCTGCTCGAGCAGGAGCAGGCTGAGATCGTCGACCACCTCTGAGCCGGCCTGGGCCCTGGTGATCGCCGCCACCATCGGATGGCGCAGGTTGATCTCCAGGATCGGCCTGGTGCGCATGCCGCGGTTCTGCTGCGCCAGGATGCGCTCCAGCTCGCGGCTTGGGCCCTCGGTGCTGGCGACGAGACAGGAGGCGGAGCTGGTGAGGCGCGTCGACGCCTTGACGTCGCTGACGCGCTCGCCGAGCGAGGCCTTGATCACGGCGATGGTGGAAGCCTCATCGGCGGCCGGCTCGTCCTGCTTCGCCTCGTCGTTCTCGTCGAGGCGCGGGATCAGGTCGAGATTGAGGTCACCCTGGCTCAGCGACTTCAGCGGCTTGCCGTCGAACTCCGTCGGCATCGAGGTCCAGAAGGCGTCGACGGGGTCGGACAGCAGCAGCACCTCGATGCCGCGCGCGGTTGCCGCCTCGAGCCGCGGATTGGACTTCAGCCGCTCGATGCTGTCGCCGACGAGATAATAGATCTCGGTCTGGTTCGGCTTGAAGGCTGCGACGACGTCCTTGAGCGAACGCTTCTCGCCGGCGGTCGTGGTGAAGCGCGACAGCGCGAGCAGCTTTTCACGGCGCTCGAAATCCTCGTAGATGCCTTCCTTGAGAACCGAACCGAACGCGTCCCAGATCTTGGCGAAGGCCTCCACGTCCTTCTCGGCGAGGCTCTCGAGCTCGTTGACGACGCGGGTCGCCACCGCCTTGCGGATCTGTGCGAGCTGCGGATTGTTCTGGAGCATCTCCCGCGAGATGTTGAGCGGAAGGTCCTCGCTATCGACGACGCCGCGGACGAAGCGCAGATATCCCGGCAACAGATCGGCATCGTCGGTGATGAAGACGCGCCGGACATAGAGCTTGACGCGGCCCTTGCGTGAGGGCTCGAACAGGTCGAACGGCTTGGCCGACGGCGCGAACAGCAGAACCGCGTAGGAGTAACGGCCTTCCGCGCGATAATGCAGTGTCATCGCGGGATCGTCGAAGGCCGAGGCGATCTGTTGATAGGCCTTCTTGTAGTCCTCCGCGGTCAGCTCGGATTTCGACCGCTGCCACAGCGCGCTCGCCGAATTGATCTGGCGCGGCTCGCCCTCTTCCGGTACGAGTTCGATGGGAAACAGGATGTTGTCGGAATAGGCGCCGACGATGCGCTCGATCTCGTAGGTCTCGAGGTATTTCTTCGCGTCGTCCTTCAGGTGCAGCACGATCTCGGTGCCGCGCGTCACGCGACCGGCGTCCTCCTCGCCGGCGCGGGCGATCTCGAAGCCGGAGCCGCCGGAGGAGGTCCAGGTCCAGACGTCGCTCTCGGCGGCGTGGCGGCTGATGACGACGATCTTCTCGGCGACCATGAAGGCGGAATAGAAGCCGACGCCGAATTGGCCGATCAGGCCGAGGCCGTCCTTGGCCTCCTTCAGCTTCGCCACGAAGGCCTTGGTGCCGGAGCGGGCGATGGTGCCGAGATGGTCGATCAGCTCCTGCCGCTCCATGCCGATGCCGTTGTCGGCGATCGTGAGCGTCCCGGCGGCCTTGTTCGGGGCGATGCGGATCTTGAGCGCATCGCCCTCACCCAGCAGCGCCGGATTGGCGATCGCCTCGTAGCGGAGCTTGTCGCAGGCGTCCGACGCGTTGGAGACGAGCTCGCGCAGGAAGATGTCGGTCTCCGAATAGACCGAGTGCACCATCAGGTGCAGGAGCTCCGAAACCTCGGCCTGGAAGGGCTGCGTGTGTGCAGCCGTATCTGTGGTCGTCATGCGTTTACCCGGTCAAATCGAAGGGAAGAAACCCGGGATATAGCGCGATGAGACGGGGGATCAAGAGGATGTGATGGGGGGTCTTACCCTCCCCTGGAGGGGAGGGTTATCAAGCGGCGGCGGCTGGCCAACCCAAATCACGCCGGCTGAAGCACCTGCGCCTCGCGCCGCGGTGAGAACACCAGCGCCACCAGCACCGCCGCAAGCGCGATGCCGGAGGCACCGAGGTAGAGCCAGGCGTAGCTGTTGTTGGCGTCGAAGATGCGTCCGCCGGCCCATGGACCGAACGCCATGCCGATCGCCGAGACCATGGTCAAGGCGCCGAACACGGTGCCCATGATGCGCTGGCCGAAGGACTCCCGCGCCAGCACCGCATAGAGCGGCATCACGCCGCCATAGGCCGTGCCGAACACGACCGCGATCGCATAGAAAGCCTCGAGGCGGTTCACGAACAGATAGACCGCGATGCAGACGGATTGCACCAGGAGCCCACAGATCAGCACCGGCTTTGCGCCGAAGCGGTCGGCGAGCAGGCCGAGCAGCAGGCGTCCGCCCAGCCCGGAGAGGCCCTCGACGCTGTAGATCGACACCGCCGCAAGCGGCGCGATTCCGCAACCGATGGCATAGCTCACCATGTGGAAGATCGGTCCCGAATGCGCGCCACAGCACAGCAAGAAGGTCAGCGCCAGCACGATGAATTGCGGCGAGCGCAGCGCTTCGCCGACGCTGAGCCTCGGCTCGTCGACGGCACGCGCTGGCCCCGATGGGAGTTCTGCAGGCGCGCGCCGCACCAGCAGCGCGGCAGGGATCAGGAGGACCCACGCGGCGATGCCGATCGTCATCATCGCCGTGCGCCAGTCATAGGTCGAGATCAGATAGCGCGCGAACGGCGAGATCGTCATCGGCGCGACGCCCATGCCGGCGGAGACGAGCGACACCGCAAGGCTCCTGCGCTTGGGCTCGAACCAGCCGGTGGCGGCCGCGATCATCGGCGCGAAGAAGGCGCCGGCGGCGAGCCCGACCAGCACGCCATAGGTGAGCTGGAACGAGACGAGCGACGTCGTCCCGCTTGCCAGCACGAGGCCAAGCCCGAGCAGGCACGCGCCCGTCAGCGTGACCGCGCGCGGACCAATGCGATCGGACAGCGCGCCCCAGCCGAAGCCCGCCGCGCCCATCACCAGGAAGTCGATCGTCATCGCACTCGAAATACCGGTCCGCGACCAGCCGGTGTCGGCCGACATCGGCTGGAGATAGACCGCGAGCGAAAACATCGCGCCGATGCCGACGCAGGTCATCAGGGCCCCGCAGGCCACGATCACCCAACGATAGGAGTTCATGTCGTTCCCCTTTGCAGAAGTTGCGCTGGCTCCAAGACGAACGGGCCTGCGGGAAATCGACAGGTCGATATGCGAAATTTTTCGTCGTCCGGGCGAGCGGACTAACGTTCACGCAATCGCTACTCGGATAGGGCGGTCGTTGCCGCTAAAAGCAGCGCCCCTGATTCCAAAAGCCATTTTTCGATGAAACCGTCCGTCCAGGCGAACCTCGCCGCATTTCAGCATGATGCCCGGCTCTATTTGACGCTCGGGATTGCCAACTGGTCTATCTTCATCGACCACATTCCGAACAATGTTGCCAACCTGCTGACATTGCGCAATTTCGGCTTCAGCGGCGCCGCCGACCTGTTCGTGTTCGTGGTCGGCTATGGCGTTGCCATCATCCACGGCAGGATGGCGCTGGAGCGCGGCTACGTCGTCGCGGCGACGCGGATCTTCCGCCGTGTCTGGCGGCTCTATGCCGCCTATGTCGTGCTGTTCGTGATCTACATCGACACCATCGCCTATGTCGCCTCGCAGTCGATGGCGCCGGAGATCATCCACGAATACAACATCTCCGGCATCCTGGAGCATCCGCTGCGGATCCTGGTGCGGGGACTGGTGCTGCAGGAAGAGCCGCTGAACCTCGACCTTCTGCAACTGATGATCCCGCTGATGGCGTTCTTTCCGTTCGCGCTGTGGGGTCTGTTGCGGAGTCCGAACCTGACGCTTGCGGCATCGGTCGCGCTGTATGTCGCCGCGCGCTGGTTCGACTGGAGCTTTCGCCTCTATCCGGACCAGGAATGGACCTTCAATCCGTTCTGCTGGCAGATGCTGATGGTGCTGGGCGGCTGGTTCGCCGTGACCGGCGCGCCCGGCCGCGCGCTGCACGGCATGGCCTGGCTGCGCGCACTCGCTGGCGCCTATCTCGTGTTCGCGATGGCATTGATGCTGATGCGGCATTCGCCGGCGCTCGCCGCCTACCTGCCGGATTTCTTGCTCAACGGCATCTCGCCGACCGACAGGGAGAACCTCGCGCCCTACCGCGTCGTGCACTTCCTCGCGCTCGCCTTCCTCGCCACGCATTTCGTGCCGGCCGACCATCCGGCCTTGCAATGGAAGTCGCTGCAGATGGTCATCAGATGCGGCGAGGAGTGGCTCGCGGTGTTCTGCGTCGGCGTATTCCTGTCCTTCGCCGGCCATCTCATCCTGATCACCGGACCCAATTTGGTGGTGATGCAGATCGTCGTGAGTCTCGCCGGCTTCGCCGCCATGACCGCGGTCGCCTATTACATCGCCTGGTCGAAGCGGCAAGACCTGCCGGCAGCCCTGCGGCAGCGCGCCTAACCGCCCGGCCTGCGCGCCCGGGCCAACGGCTGCGGATGCCGATCGTCGCGGCTCAGGCGATGGCCGCGATATATCGCTCCACCGAAGCGGCAAACGCCGCCTTGGCGCCCACCGCGATGTTGCGGCCCCACCAGGCGCCGTAGATGCGGTCGAATGCGAGCGGCGCGACCGCGGTGGCGATCCGCCGTGCCGCGGCCGCGTTGAGCGGCATATAGTTCGGATAGGAATACATGAAGCTGACGAAACGTCGGTCCATCGTCACCTGCGCGATGTCGCCGGTGAGCAGCGCGCCCTTGCCGTCCGCGCCGCGCGACCAATGCAGCATGGTGGCGCCGGCGAAATGACCGCCGGTGCGCAGGAGCAGCACGTCGTCCGAGATGCGCTGGCTGTCTGTCGTCCAGTGCACGATCGACGGATGCGGCCGCGTCACCCACTGGCGATCGTCTGCGTGCAGATAGACCGGAACGCCGCCGAACGCTTCGCTCCAATCGGCGAGCGCGCCGTAGTAATGCGGATGGGAGATCGCGATCGCCTTCAGCCCGCCGAGCGAACGCACCTGCGCAACCGCTGCCGGGGTCGCCAGCGGCACGCAGTCCCACATCACGCAGCCGTCGCCGAGCGGCACCAGCAGCGCGCGCTGCCCGATGGCAAAGCTCGGCTCGAGCGCGAGGCCGGTGAGGCCGAGATCCTCACGCCAGACCAGCCGGTGACGTTCCGCTAACGCCTCGCGGGTGAGGAAGGTCTGCCCCTTCCAGTTCACATATTGGCGCTCGTCCTCGCAGATCGGGCAGGAGGTCGGCGGCGTTCCGCTATCGGGGAATTGCGCGCCGCAGGTTTCGCAGGTCCAGAGAGGCATGGCGTGATCCGAAAGAGACGGGACAGCAATGAGGTGACACCGCGACGCTTCGATCGCAAGGGGGAACGGAACCAACTCGATCAGCGCCAGTTGACTTTTTATCCGCGCCGGCGCGATCGACCGGAGCTCACATCACCTTTGCACGGGACCCAATTCGTTTTGGCAGCATTGCGTTCAGCGTCTCGATGACATCGCGCTCCCCCTCCCGGCTCCGTCTCTGGCCCCTGTTCGCAGTCAACTTCTTCATGGCCGACATGCAGTCCGGCATCGGGCCGTTCGTCGGCGTATTCCTGCAGGAGCGCGGCTGGGCGACCGGGCTGATCGGCACAGCGCTGACGATCGGCAACATCGCGGGCATGCTGATCACCACGCCGATCGGCGGCTTCATCGATGCCAGCCGCAACAAGCGGCTTTGGGTCGTCATCCCCGGCATCTGCGTCGTTCTGGCCTCGGCGATCATCCTGATCTCGCAGAACTTCTGGGCCGTGACTTTCTCGCAGGTGGCGCAGTCGCTCGCGAGCGCTGCGATCGTGCCGGCGGTGACCGGCATCACGCTCGGCATTGCCAAGCAGAAAGGCTTCAATGCGTTGAACGGCCGCAACCAGGCGTTCAACCACGCCGGCAACATGGCCGGCGCAGCCCTGTCGGGCTATCTCGGCTACAAGTTTGGCTATGTCTCGGTGTTCGTGCTGGCGGCGGCATTCGGCGCCATCGCGATCGCCTGCGTGTTGATGATTCCGGCGAAGGCGATCGACGACCGCGCCGCGCGCGGCAGCAAGGAGGACGATCCTGATCACCCGCCGGACGCCCTCACCATGCTGCTCAGGCACAAGCCGTTGCTCGTGCTGGCGGTGGCACTTGCGCTGTTCCAGCTCGGCAACGCCGCGATCGTGCCGCTCTATGGACTTGCGGCGGTGGCCGAGAGCCAGGCCAACGGGCCGAGCTTCGTCGCGACCACGATCGTGATCGCGCAAGGCGTGATGATCGCGACCTCGCTGATCGGCATGCATGTTGCGGGCAAGCGCAACTATTGGCCGGTGATCCTGGTCTCCTTCATGTTCCTGCCCGTCCGCGGCGTGCTCGCGTTCTTCCTCACGGGGTGGTGGGGGGTCGTGCCGATGCAGGTGCTCGACGGCATCGGCACCGGACTTCAGACCGTCGCCGTCCCCGGCATGGTCGCCCGCTCCCTCAACGGCACCGGCCGCATTAACCTCGGCCAAGGCGCCGTCATCACCGTGCAGGGCGTCGGCGCCAGCCTCAGCCCCGCGCTCGGCGGCTGGATCACACAATGGATCGGCTACGGTCCCACCTTCCTGCTGCTCGGCTGCTTTGGGCTGGCGTCGATCGCGCTGTGGCTGGCGTTTGGGGCAGCGGTGAAGAAGTATTAGCGAACGCGTTTCGGCCGACCACACGCTTCATGTCGGATCATTTCGCGTGCACCTCAGCGCGATTCGACCGTCAGGCGCCGCGTCTCCTCTTCGATTGCCATCCCGGCAGCGGACTCACGCGAGCTCGACTTCATGAAGGCATGCGCGGGGAACAGAATGATACAGCCCACTCCGACCGCAAGGTGCACCCACTTCGCAACCGCTTGGGTCTCCTCACCGCCGTAGTACAACACAAGCGCGGTGACGCTCAGAATGGCCATGGTCGCGGTCACCGCAACGCCGGTAATGATGTTTTGTCGGCGCAGCCATCCCGCCCTGACATGAAGCGGCAGAAGCGAACCGACGATCACCAGAAGCGCGTAGGACGTGACGCCATGCAGCATGAGGAGAATGCGAGCGGGCTCGCTCCAATCGTCAGCAAGGAGATCATGGAAGATGAACCACAGCAGGCCCGACAGACCGACCATGGTGACCGTGAAGAGGACTGCCGTCTTCTGCCAGGGTCCGAGACGCATGATTCAGACCGCCCTGCCCTTGATTTCACCCGAGGCCGTGACGAAGGCCATCGCTCCGAAGCGCCCAAAGCAGGCGGCATGCGGATCGCGGAGTTGCACCAGGACCTTGGTCAAGGCGTCGGCCAGCAGACACGTCGGAGCGACCACTGAATAGGCTGCACCCTCAGGATCGGATGCGAACGTTGCCGCCGGCGCAGCCTGCACACTGCCCTTGCGCACGGTCGCCCCAGCCGCAGAGGTGGCGATCGCGGCGTTGCGCAGGAGCCCGACCCGCAGCAGGTGTCGCTCGTCATCCGGACAGCGAATGTGGACGGGCTGTGGCGTCTCACCCATCACCCGCATGTCGCCGCCGGCATTGACCAGCGCGTCGCGAACGCCATGGGCTCGCAACGTCGCGACGGCGCGGTCGACCGCAAATCCCTTGGCAATACCTCCAAGGTCGATGGCGATCCTCGTCGAAAACCTGATCGCCGTGGCGGAAACGCACTCGAGCGCCGCAAATGTCCCGCGCTCGAGCTGGTCGAGGCCCAGCGAGGGCAACAGTCCGCGCTCAATCGCTTCATGGCCGACCGCGCAATCGAACAGGCCGTCGGTCGCCTGGTATAGCTTGCGGGCTTTGCGCAGGACCTTCATCGTCCAGGGATCCACAGCCACCGGCGCGGATGCGGCGTGGCGGTTGAGACGCGAAATGTCGCTGTCCGGGTCGTGAAAGCTCATCAGCCGATGGACGCGCTCGATTGCCTCGAACGCATGCGCGATAGCTCGATCTAGCGCCGAATCGACAAGGCCGTTGGCCTCGATCTCGACGAACGTCCCGAGTAGCGGGCGTGCCCGCCTCATCCGCTGGCCTTCAGGCCCTGGAGGACCCGCTTCACGCCGTCAGTGATGTGCTTGGACGACAGCGTCGCGCCGCTGATGTTCTTGATGTCGGCACCGAGCTGCAGCGGCGAGTTCGCGCTCTTGCCGACGAACTGCGCGCGCCACGATGCGTCGCGAACCTCGTAACCATAGGATTCGCGGTAGTCCATAATCTCGATCTGCTTGACCGTGCCGTTCGGGTTGATGCCGATCGCAACCGTGATGTACTCGTGCTTGCCCACGACGCGCTCGACGACGAAATAGCCGCCGTTGGACGTCCACCAGGTATTCGGCTTGCCGGTGCTCGTGAACGAAGCACCGGGGAAGATCGCCCGCTGCGCCTGCTCGACGCTGAAATAGGTCGTCGCATAGGCCGAGGTGCTGATAGCGGCAACCGGCAGCCACACCCAATGACTTGCTTTCATCACATCACCTCAGAACGTATAGCCGGCCTTGAATCGAAAGCGGAATCGCTCGAAGTCGTTGTCGAGCACCAGATGGTTCACCAGCGTGCCCGGCACGGTATCCGTGTGCACGCTCGCCCACGGCATTTGCCAGAGCGCCGTCGCCGTGAAGAAGAAACGTTCTCCGCCGAAATGAATGGTGGGGCCGAGGTAGTAGCCACTGTTCGACATGTGACTGAAATCAAAGCTGTTGTACTCGCGCTCGTTCAGGAATTCGAAGCCGGCGGACCAATTCTCGATGAAGCGGTAGGAGACGCCGATCCCGAAATTGACGTCAGTCTCCTCCTGCCAGTTGAGCACCGTCGGATTGTCGTCACTCGGAACGTTCCGGTATTCCGGCGCGTAAGTGAAGTTCACCGCAATGGTCAGCAGGTCGTCGAAGAAATTCTTCTGCAGGATAACTTTGTTTTCCAGCTCGAAGAAGTTCTTGCCGATGGTCGGCTCGGTGTAGAGCGCAAGGCCGATGCCGTCGGTATAGGGACTGAGAATGCGGTAGATCAACTCACCGGAAACGCCGGTGAAGCGTTTGGCGTTGAAGAAATCATCGGGCCCCGCATTGTAGTCCGCGAACTGCTCGGGCGGCGTCGTCGCGTTGAAGGGACCGTTGTGATAGGCCTGCGTCCAGGCATAGTTGAGGTAGATCGCGCCTTGCAGGTTGCTGGCAAGACCATACTCATACTCGGTGCGCCCTTCGATCTGATCGTAGGTTCCGCCGTTCTTCTGATGCCGCCACGTCATCCATTGCTCGACCTCGGACTTGCCTTGGGGCAAGAGGTCAGTGGTGTAGACGAAAGCGAAAATCGATTCTTCGGCGGAGGCGGCCGAGGCGACCGTCGCGAGCATCGCGGCAAGCACGGCCGCACGGGCTGCGTGGCCCGTGCATACGGGCATCCGGCGAACCGCCTCGAACGTAGCGTTGCGCTGTTGCCCAGCTGTTTGAGATTTGAACAGGTAATTCATTCCAACCATCGCCCCCTTTTTCGGGTTCGTGCCAAGACCACTTCCAGAGATCGGTTCTGTGGCTGGCTTCCTCCGCTCTCGCAGAGGTGGCTGGCTGAAAACGTGACCTGCATTGACTTCGTGCCGGCGGGAATTCCCCAAATCCCCGCCCGCTATTTCGTCAGGATGAGCTTGCCTGCAGCCGTGAGCTGCAGGCGATAGATCTCCTCCTCGTGCTGAATGACCAAGAGCCGCTCGCCTCCCAGGAGGTCTCGACTGCTGACCGTTCGCGGCGCGCGCGCCGCCGGCTGTGCAGCGTCCGTGCGATTGTCTTCAACAGATTTGTCCGCCATCGACGTTTCGTAAGCGCCCCCATCGGCCAGCCGACATCGCTCTTCGCCGACGCGCAACCGCCGGCGGACTCGCCTGTCTGGATTCCAGAGTTTCGGCCCAACTCGTTCTCACAGCGCCCACCCCAGGCCTGCGAGCCGTTCGCTCGGTTGATGACCGCAATAAACTGCGAAGTGAGGTTGAGACAATATGCCCCAGCTAGAATCAATCTAACAATCGATGCGGAACGATCGCACGTTTCCAATTGTTGCTGGCCTGCTCCGCCAACGGGATCAACTAGATAAGATTGCCGAACGACGGCAAAGCACCATCGCGCCGACGGTCAAGCCGGCCGATTTGGAAATCGTCTAAATGAGAGGCGAGGCGCGAACGTGCCCACACCTCAAGACGACACTGCGCGTCTCACGTCCCGAAATTCTTCTGGATCGCCTTGTCGAGCGTCTCGCCGCCGACGAAGCGCTGGCGCAGCTCGCGCTTGAGCAGCTTACCGCTGGGGTTCTTCGGCAGGCTGTCGACGAAGATGACGCGCTTGGGCACCTTGAAATGCGCCATCTGGCCGGCGCAGTGCTTGATGACGGCGTCCTCGTCCAGCTTTTCGCCGCTCTTGACCACGACGATCGCGGTCACCGCCTCGATCCAGCGCGGATCAGGCAGACCGACGACTGCAACCTCGGACACCTCCGGAATGCGGTAGACCATCTCCTCGACCTCGCGGCTCGCGACATTCTCGCCGCCGGTCTTGATCATGTCCTTGACGCGGTCGACCACGGTGATGTGGCCCTCGGCGTCGACGGTCGCGAGATCGCCGGAGTGGAACCAGCCGCCGGCAAACGCCGCCGCCGTCTTCACGGGATCGTTGTAATAGCCGGAGAGCAGATGCGGCGAGCGGTGCACGATCTCGCCGACCTCGCCGACTTTCACATCCTCCATCGCGGTATTGACCACGCGCGTCTCGACGTTGAGCACAGGCTTCCCGGCGGAGCCGGCCTTGCGCAACTGGTCCTCGGGCCGCAGCACGGTCGCGAGGGGCGCGATCTCGGTCTGGCCGTAGAAATTCCAGAACTTGACGTTGGGCAGGCGGCGCTGCAGCTCGAGCAGCACCTCCACCGGCATGATCGAGGCGCCGTAATAGCCCTTCTGCAACGTCGACAGGTCGGTCTTGTCGAAGTTCGGCGAGCGCAGCATTGCGATCCAGATCGTCGGCGGCGCGAAGAAGGAGGTGATTCTGTGCGCCTGGATCAGCGCCAGGATATTGTCCGCGGTCGGCTTGCCCGTGATCACGCCGGAGGCGCCGAGATAGATTTGCGGCCCCAGGAAGACGTCGAGCTGGGCGCAATGATAGAGCGGCAGCGCGTGCAGATATTTGTCCTCGACGCTCATGCCGCCGTCGATGATGCAACTGACATACTGCCACATCACGGCCTCATGGGTCAGCATCGCTCCCTTGGGCAGCGATTCCGTGCCGCTGGTGTAGACGATCTGAGCGAGGTCGCGGCTGTCGACGGAAGCCTCAAGGAACGAGCCGTCGGCGATCAGAAGTTCGTCGAAGGTGGTGAGGCCCGCGGGCGCCTTGGCCGGATCCTCACCCGGCAGCCAGATCATCTTCTCGACCGCGCATTCCTTGGCGGACGCGGCACGTGCGGGCTCGACGAAATCCGGACCGGTCGCGAGCAGCTTTGCGCCGGAGCTCTTCAGGATGAAATTGATCTCGTCCGGATTGAGCATGAAGTTGATCGGCACCAGCACCGCGCCGATCCGCGCCACGGCAAAGCGCAGCGCGGCGAAGGCATGCGAATTGCGCGAGAGCACCGCGAGCCGGTCGCCCTTCTTCACGCCGAGACCGAGCAAGCCGCGGCCGAGCCGGTTACAGATCGCGTCCAACTCCGCAAAGCTCCAGCTCACATCGCCGCAGCTCACCGCGAGCTTGTCCGGCTCGCGGCCCGCCGAGCGGCGCAGGAGATCGCCGATGGAATGCTCGCGGGCTTTCGCGATGGTGGCTGTGATGTCGCCGGTCATGTGTCCCTCCGTTTGATGTCTTTATTTGCTAGATTTCGTTGAATTCTTGCGGCTTGTCTTTTCTTGCGCATGATCTTTTCGGAAAACCGCTTCACACTTTTCCGGATCATGCGCTATCTGCGCCGGGCCGCCTGCGCGTGCTCCATGTACATGTGCTCGACCGAGCGATCGAGGTTCGCGATCTTCTCGAAACCGCGCCGCCAGTCCTGCAAATGCCGGCGCGTCCACAGCACGCCGGCCTCGCGGTCGCGGCGGCGGATCGCGTCGATGAGATGGCGATGCGCCGCGACGAGGCGCGGACCGCCTTCGGCAACGCCGGTCACGATCATCTCGGTGGTCGGATAGAACAATTGCGCGGCCGGCTCGCGCGCGAGCTGAAGCACGCGGTTCTGCGACGCCTTCGCGACCAGCACATGGAATTCGGCATCGCATTCGGCGAGCGCCGCGGGATTGCCGACCACGGCCTCGCTGCGCGCGAGATTGTCGGTGAGCTCTGCGATGTTCTCTTCCGTCGCCCGCTCCACCGCCCCCTCGATGCTCGCGACCTCCAGCGTCATCGAGGCCTCGTAGAGCTCACGGAACGTCACCTCATGCAGCACCAACGCCCGGCTGAGGCGGCTCGCGAGCTTGCTGTAGCGCGGCAGGCAGGCGTGCAGACGGCGCGAGGAATCGCGGCGGATCAGCCCGCCCTCCTCCAGCACGCGAATGCCTTCGCGGATGGTCGAGCGGTTGACGCCGAACTGCCGCACAAGGTCGTGCTCGGTGCCGATGGGATCGCCGGGCTTGATCCGGCCATTGACGATCTCGCGTTCGATGGCGTCGGCGACCTTCTGATAGGCCGGCGCGACATCGATCGGACGAAACAACGGCGCGACGGCCAAACCGACCTCCCAATGGCGATTGTCCGACAAACTATAGGATCAGTCGGAAAGCGCGTCAAATAGCGTCACGCATACTGCAGATGCAGCAAATTGACTCTGCCGGAACCCGACTCTAACTTTGTCGGACAAAGGGACAGTATAGTCTCACACAAGAGGAAACGCTTCCATGAGACCCATCGCAGCACTCGTTTCTGCGGCCGGCCTGCTGTCGGCCGCCCTGATCAATCCCGCGTCCGCCCAGCAGACCCCATTGAAGATCGGCGTGCTGTCCGACTTCTCGTCGGTCTATTCCGACATCGGCGGCATGGGGAATGTCGAAGCCACCAAGATGGCCATCGAGGACTTTGGCGGGCAGATGTTCGGCAAGCCGATCGACATGGTCTCTGCCGACGTGCTGAACAAGCCGGACGTCGCCGCCTCGATCGCCCGCAAATGGTGGGAGACCGAGGGCGTCGACATGATCATCGACCTGCCGACCTCGGCCACGGCGCTTGCGGTGATGGAGCTGTCGAAGCAGTACGAGAAGGTGATGATCGTGACTGACGCGGCGAGCTCCGACATCACCGGAAAGTCCTGCTCCCCCTACACCGCGCACTGGACCTACGACACCTATGCCAACGCGCACACGGTCGGCAGCGCCATCGTCAAGAACGGCGGCGACACCTGGTTCTTCCTCACCGCCGACTACGTGTTCGGCCATTCGGTCGAGCGCGATACCGGCGACGTCGTGAAGGCCGCCGGCGGCAAGGTGCTCGGCAGCGTCAAGCATCCGCTCAACACGGCCGACTTCTCCTCGTTCCTGCTGCAGGCCCAGGCCTCCAAGGCCAAGATCATCGGACTTGCCAATGGCGGCGGCGACACCATCAACGCGATCAAGCAGGCCGGCGAGTTCGGCATCGTCGCCGGTGGCCAGAACCTGGCCGCGATCGTGATGTTCATTTCCGACGTGCACAGCCTGGGCCTGAAGCTCGCGCAGGGGCTGATCATCACCGAGGCCTATTACTGGGACCTCAATGACAGGACCCGCGCCTTCGGCAAGCGCTTCCTGGAGCGCGTCAAGCGCATGCCGACGATGAACCAGGCCGCGACCTACAGCGCGACGCTGCATTACCTCAAGGCGGTGCAGGCCGCGGGCACCAGGGACACCAAGACGGTTATGGCCAAGATGCGCGAGCTGCCGGTGCGCGACGCCTTCACCGACAACGGCGTGCTGCGCGAGGACGGCCGCATGGTGCACAGCATGTACCTGTTCCAGGTCAAGAAGCCCGAGGAATCGAACAGCCCGTGGGACTATTACAAGCTGCTCGCCGAGGTCCCCGCCGACCAGGCCTTCCGGCCGCTGAAGGACGGCGGCTGCCCGCTGGTGAAGTAAGATCGCGGGCAATGCCCGCGTGCCCGCCCCCACACGGGTTCGATCTCAGAGCTTATGCCCCTTCTGGCGCAGCGCCTCGATCAGGCGCTGCTTCAGCTCATCGGCGGCCCTCTGGCTGACATCCTGGGCGATCTGGGCGCTCGCTTGCGCCAGCGCATCCGACTTCGACAGAAGCTTCTGCCCGGCCGGTTGGGCGTAGAAGGCCTCGATCTGGCGCAGCTCGTCGATGGTGAAACTGGCGGCGTAGACGGCGGCCATCTGGTCGATCATCGACGCGAAGAACGGCGCATAGATATCCGCGCCAGGTGCCGTCATCGCATCATAGTCGCGCTCGATCTCCGGCCTGTCCTGCGCGACCACGGGCCTCAGCTTGAGCAGGAGCTGCGGCAGCAGCGCACGATACTGGTCCGCGATCCTAAGCGTGACGACGAGCTTGCGCGCTGCGCTCATCGCCTCGGGCGACGGCGTCTCGGCCGACGCCCCGCAGACGAGGAGCAGGAGGATGCCGGCGATCGTGAGCAAACGTCTGGACATGGACCTCTCCAAGAGAATGCAGGCCGAATGCAGGCTGGCGCCGCGACGCCTTCAGCGGCTCGCAGGCGCCACGGTAGCGGTCGCGGCCGGCGCGGCCTCGGCCAGGGCTTCAGGCTCCTCGACCTCAGCCACGTTCACGAACAGGTTCGGCACCCGCTTGGCGCGGTCGAGCAGCCATGCGGCACCGATCATGATGACGATGCCGGCAATCGAAACCGCAAGCTGCTCCCATACGCCCTTGGTGTACTGGGTCAGGATCCAGTGCGCCGAGAACGACAGGAACACGCCGAGACAGAAGATCGGCAGCGAATGCTGGCCGCACAGGATGACGGGCCGCAGCCAGACCGTGTGCAGCGCCTTCCATTTGCGCGAGACGAAATAAGTCACCCAGATCGCCAGCGCCAGGAAATGCGTGAAGCGCAGCATGTCGAGGTCGGTCTTGTCGATCGGGTAGATCGCCTTGATCATCCATTTCGGGATCAGTGCCTCGAGCGCGTGGATGTGCCAGGTCATCACGATCAGCAGGGCGAAGATGATCCAGGCGGCAGCCAGTCCCATCGTCGCCTTCGACCAGACCCATGTTGCGATCCTGTCGATCTGGCCGGTGCCGCACCAGGCTGCGAACACGAACATGAGCTGCCAGCAGAACGGGTTGAAGTACCATTTCGTGCCGGGCGGATAGGAGGCGACGTTCCAGTCGAACCAGCGTGACAGCACGTAGAGCACGACGGACGCGGCGAGCGTCAGGTTCGGCCGTCGGACCAGGCCCCAGACGATGAAGGGCGAGGCAAACACCAGCGTGATGTAGAGCGGCAGCACGTCGAGATTGACCGGCTTGTATTTCAGAATGATCGCCTGCCCGATCAGCTCGTCCGGATGCGCCAGGAAGTTGAACACGTTGAACTCGTGCTCATACATCGGATTGTCGAAGCGGCGCGCGGTGCGGGCGATCTGCGCCGTGAACAGCAGGAACAGCATGATGTGGGCAACGTACAGCTCGGCCGCCCGCCGCCACAGCCGCTTGAGGGCGGCGAGAAACCAGCCGCCGGCGACGATCGGTCCGTAGATCCAGCCGACCAGATAGCCCGAGATGAAGACGAAGAACTCGGCGGCGTCGCTGAAGCCGTAATTGCGCAAGGTCAGCCAGGCTACGACGTCGTGCGGGATGTGATCGAGGAAGATCATCCACAGGCCGATGCCGCGGAAGAGATCGAGCCGCAGATCGCGCTCGATCGGAGACAAGAGAGCCGACTGGTCCCGTATGATCATGGCCCCGCCTCTTTCGGTGGGCGTCGCGCCGTCGCGGCGCCGGCAAAATGGGATGCTAAAAAAGCTTCGTCAATAAAACACCTAGCCCTTCGGGCAGCAGCCAACGGTACCCCACCTTGGCGTCGGCGCAAGGGTCTTTGTCGCCGTGACGGGAGCCGGAACGGCAGGGCTTCCATAAAATGTCGAAAACAACCCCATGCAAAGTAGCCGCGGCCCGTTAGGGCCTTGTGTCGCCGGCGAAACCCATTTGACACGTCGGGCAAAACACCGGCACGATGGTAAGATCACACGCCAAGCCGGGAGAGAGCGGGTCAGATCAGCTCATCGCCACGGACGGGCATCTCGTTCAGCATCGCCTCTGCCCTCTGCCTGAGCGGGAGCGCGCCGCTCTCGGATGCAATCGCGATCGTCGCGCGCAGGGCGGAAAGGATCGCCGCCTTGTTCTCCGCGCTCGATGGCGGCGTCACCGTGGCTTCGCCGAACAGGGCTTCGGCCTCGAGGCCGGAAAATCCCTGCTGACGCGCCGTGTTGCGCGCCTCGCGCAACATGTTCTGCGCGGCCTGGGTATCGCCGAGGCGGCTGGTGGCAAGCGCAAGGTAGATCGAGCTGCGCAGGACCGCCGAGGTATAGCCGACCGCCTTCGCCTCCTCGCGCGCTTCGGCCAGCATGCCGCGCGCCCGGTCGAACAGGCCCTGCTCCAGATAGGCCATGCCGAGATGGCAGGCGAGCACCGGCACGAACAGCCGGATGCCGTGCTTCTGCGCCAGCACGAAACCCTGTTCGAGAATGGCAGCGGCCGCCGCCGGATCGTTCCGCCCCAGCATCAGCCAGCCGCCGCTATAGGCTGCGGCGACACGGTCATAGGGACGGTTGGTCTCTTCCGCGATCGCGGCCGCCTGCTGCTGGAGCTGCTCGGCGGCATCGAGCTCGCCCATGATGATGTGGGTGAAGCTCATCATCATGCAGCAGAGCACGAGCAGGTTTTTGGGCGCCGTACCGATCGGGGCACGGGGCTCGGGTCCCGCCAGTTGTTCGTGGGCCCGCGCGACGGTTCGTTCGGCATCGCGGTAGCGGCCGGCGAGGAAGTAGGCCTGCCCGAGACCATATCGGGCGAGATTAAGCCAACCCGGATTGCCCCACTGTTCGGCCAGGCGGACGACCTCCTCGCCAACCGCGACCGCATCGACTGGCGTTCCATAGAAATTCTGAGCACCCGCTCCGACCGTCATGGCGGCGACCTTGCGACCGATGTCATCGATTGCGTCGGCGCGGCGCGCGGCCTCCTTTCCGAGGTCCAACCATTCCGCGACGTGACCCGACGCGATGAACGCCGCGCGCGCTTCCATCCGTAGATCGATGGCATCCGCCTCCCGCAAGGGCGTCATCGGCGTCTTGTCGAGCGAGCCCATCGCGATCTCGAAATAGTTGGCCGCATCGGCAAAGGCCGAGCGGCTCAAGGATTTCCGCCCAGCGTCCGTGCCGTGGCCAAACGCCTTTTGCCAATCCTTGGCCCGCACCGCGTGATAGCACAGCGTATCGGGCTCATCGGCGCACGTTCCGTCCGTCTCGAACGTTGCAAGGATGCGCGCATGAATGTCTTCGCGCACCTTTTCGACCATCGAGTCATACGTCACCTGACGAACCATCTCGTGCCGAAACTCGAGCGCGTCGCCCAAATCACGATCGATCCCGACCAGCAGCTCGGTGCGATCGAGCGCGGCAAGGCTATCCTGCAGGACCTTCTCGGGCAGCTTCGCAATCTTCCGCAGCATGGCAACGTCCAATCGCGACCCAAGCGCTGCGGCGATCTGGAGAAGGGAACGTTCCTGCCTCGACACGCGATCAAGGCGCGCCGCAATCACGCCCTGGATGCTCGTGGGGATGCCGAGTTCATCTATCGGACGCACGAGCGCGAGATCGCCCCATTGACCGCGAAGCGTTCCGCTGTCCTTCAGCCCGCGGCAGACCTCCTCGATGAAGAGAGGCACATTGGCCGTATGCGAAATGATCCGGTTCTTCAGATCGGCGTTCGCAACGGAGGGGCCGAGCATGTCGGCCAGCATGGCAAGCCCCGAATCATCGTCGAGGGGCCGCATCGCGACGACCTCCGCGCGGCACCGCGCGATCCAGACCGGCATGCCGTTAGGCCTGGAGGTGAGGAGCACGAGAAGGCCAGGCATCTGCAGCGAAGCAATCGCGGCCACGACCGCATCGCTGGCCCGGTCGATCCAGTGCAGGTCCTCGAGCAGAACCACCGTGCGATGGTGACGCGTCATACTCTCGACGATTGCGCAGCTCGCATCGGAAATCGCGCGCCCCCGCGCATGAGGCTCCAATTCGGTCCACTGCGGCTCCGATATCGGCAGATCCAGCACGGCATCGAGGGCGCATCGCTGGATCAGCGGCCGATCGCCCCGGGGGTCTCCTGAACCGTCCGGATTCCTCGCGGCCGCATCCAGGATCGAGAGCAGCAGGCGCTTGAGTGTACTGAACGGCGCGCCCTGAAGGTTCGGGCTGCACTCGGCGTCGATCAGGCGCCAGCCATCGGCCTTGAGCTCCTGGGCAAACTCGTGCGCCAATCGCGACTTTCCGATACCGGCGTCGCCCAGCAGCAGGACTGTCTGACGGCCAGTACCGACACGTTCCGCAGCGCGCCCCAACAGCGCTCGCTCCGTCGTGCGATCGACGAACCGTGAAATGCTGCGTGCTCGTCGCACGCGCCAGCTCGAAAGATCGCTGGCGCCGACGATGCGGTAGACCGGCAGCGGCTGGCTGAATCCGCGTAGCGCCTTGCCGCCGAGAAACTCGAAACGAACATGTCCGTCCGCGAGCTTCTGGCAGGCTTCCGACACGTAGATCTGATTCGCCTCGGCCTCAGCCTCCAGCCGCGCCGCGAGATGCTGGGCGGCCCCGCCGATCTCATAGACCTTGGAAAACTCGCTGGCGACCATGTAGGCGACGACGTGGCCGGAGTGGAGGCCAACCCGCACCTGCAGGCCGGGATCGCCGAGGCCGGAGACGCGCCGGACGAGTTCGATCGCCGCATGGCAGGCGAGCGGCGCATGGTTGTCGTCCGCGATCGGTGCACCGAACACCGCCGCAAGCCCATCACCCAGCTCCTTGCTGACGATGCCCCCGAACTGGCGCACCGCGCCTCTCATCGCGGCCAAGGCCGGCTCCAGGCGCGAGACAGCGTCCTCCGGCTCCAGCTCGGCAACAAGCCCGGTGGAATCGATGACATCGGCGCGGAGGATGGTGACGAATCGGCGTTCGCTATCGGGATCGGAGCGTCGCGTGATCGCCCCGCATATGGGGCACCAGCGATCGCCCGGCTCGATCGTCGACTGACACGCGGCGCAATGCATTCCTGTGCCTTCAAAGGTCACGATGGCCTTCTCTGCCGGCCACCGCCCGCGAAGAGCTTCGATCAAGATGACCTATCGGGAAACGCATGGCAATCGAACTTGCAGGGATGCACACCTGCGTCAGCGAATGGTAGCGCTCTGGACGAAGCACATTCTTGAGTGGTACCGTTCCTTGCGCAAAAAAAATGGCGTCGCGGGCACTTGGGGGGCATCGAGGCTTTTATTCCGGCCGACGAGCTTTGCCGGGCTGCACGTTTTCCCTGATTGATTTGATTGCATCGAAGGACAAGGTGATGGGCGGAAGGGTGTACAACGGCAAGTCATTTCGAGACTTGATGAACAGTAATTACTTTCCTTTGGAGAACATGAAAAAGAGCGTCGCGAAGCTCAAGGCATCGGACGACATCGACCTGCCGACTTTGGAATACGGCCAGTACCACCTGATTTTGACTCCGGCCTCGAAGTGGCCGCAGGGAAGCGCCAAATACTGGCACAAGGAGAAGGGTCGGGCTCGCGTCGACCTCAGCACCCAGCCGAACACGATCCCGCTGTCCAAGGATGAGCCCGGCGTCGTCCCCCTGACGCGATGCGATCTGCTCGATGCCTGCGTCCGGAAATGCTTCAATTCCGAGCCGCCGATTCCGATGAAGACCAACATCATCACCCACGAGGCAAGCGACGCCTATGCCCACCGGCACGAGATCCGGCTGGAGTGGGAGTACGACAAGGGCGAGGACAAGGCACCGACGCTGCTCTATCTGACGATGGTCTGTCCGCACAGACCCTGACCTGCGGCTGCGGGGCGGAAGCGTCCGTTTCAGTCAAACAATGAGGTTCGTCGCCACTGCCGTGCGCGCCAGGCGCATGAGCCTTGTGCGACGGACCTCCCCCCACTTGGCTCTTCCCGTCAGCCCGTCAGCCGCCTCGTAGGGTGACCTGGCGCAAGGCCGCGGCTGTCCACACGGAAATGATGCAGCGCACCCGTTGGACCTCCCGTCACCGGGCTGTCGCACGAAAATGATTCGCTACCTGAAGGTGTGCACACGAGTCGCTTCCTCGAGGCGACCGTTGCGCTCGTTTGACAGGAGCAGCCGATGCCCGTTGGACTGTTGGAAGTCGAAGGCACGATCGATGTCAGCCAGTTCTGGCCGGAGGGACGCTCGGACGCCGACACCACGAAGGTCGTTGTGAGCATCGCGGCTGAGGCGATCCGCTTCCGCAAAAGCAATGCTGCGCCGTTTCAGCCGACCCACGTCTTCGACAACGCCAAGGTCAAGGGCCGGACCGCGACGGCGCCGATCAAGAACGGCAAGCTCACCATCCGCCTTCAGGGCATCGACGCGCCGGAGCTGCACTATCAGCCGTCCCCGCTTTCGACTTCCGAGAAGAAGGGGCTGACCGCGGCCAAGCGCGAGGCCTATCACGAGGTCACGCATCCCTACCGGCAATTCCTCGGCGCGACGACGAGCAAAGCGCTGCATGATTTCCTCGCCGGCACCGGCGAGGCGACGCTCGCCTGCCGCGTCTTCACCCATGTCGATACGCCGAACGAGGTGTTCGACACATATGGGCGGCTGGTCGGCGACATCGAGGTGACGGTCGGCGGCAAGAAGGTCGACATCAACCACTGGCTGGTCGAACAGGGCTTTGCTTATCCGACGTTCTACTCCTCCATGAACGACGATGAGATCGAGGCCTTCCTCGCGCTCGCCAAGACCGCGCGAACCAAGAAGCTGCCGGTCTGGAAGAACCTCGCCAAGACCATTCCCGCCTTCGACTTCGACCTGCGAGAGCCGAAGAAGAACGAGACCAGCGTGCTCGCGACCGACAAGGGCCCGGTGATCCTGCCGAAGCTCTACCGGCGCTACACCAACTGGTCGGCGCGCAAGAAGGCCAAGATTACGAGCCAGAATTTCCAGAAATTCCTGGCGACGGGGTCCGGCGGCAAGCCCGACACCTGCTACGAGACCAGCGACTTCCTGGCGAACGGCGTGCACGCGGCGACGCCGCGCAACTTCGCCGACTTCGTCGAGGGCGGCAAGACCATCAAATTCCAGCCCGACAGCCTGGTCTTCGGTGAAGCGCCATCGTCGCTGGTCGACGCGAACGGCAAGCCGATTACGACGTTTTGAGGACGCCCGAGCCGCAAAACAAGAATGGCCCGCGCGAGGCGGGCCATTTTCCCATCAAGGCCGCGAAGGTCCCCTTCGGGACAGCCCTTGAAACGTAGTCCCGCAGGCGCGTTATTGTCCGAACTTGTAGCTGACCCTGACGCGCGCGACATCTGTCGTCAGCTGATTGCGAACGACGCAGTTCGGGTGCGCGAAGAACGGACTGGCGCAGGCATTGCCGCCAGCTGCAGTTACAATATTCGCATCACGATCCCGATAGATCGTGTGAAGGAATTCACCGCCGACGATCCAGTTGTTGCTCAGGGCGAACTCGACACCCGCTCCGATCACCCCACCCCAGAGCATGCCGCTGCGGTTGGCAGTGGTCCCCGTAGGAGCGCCGAGACTCGGACTGAACACGTTATTGTTGAATTCGATTCCGGTCTGCTCAACGTCGGCCCAGGCAGCACCGCCGGTTACATAAGCCAGCGCGTTGTCGACCACCAAGCCGGCGCGGCCTCGGATCGTTCCGCTGACGTCAGCTTCTCTAATCGGCCGTTTGAGGTCAAGCACTTTCAGACTATCCGCCACTGCAGTGTCGATGTCGCTCACGGGCTCGCGCTTCTCTTCGGAATCGGCACCAGGGCCCTTCCATCATGGGATTCGAGGACGAAGTAGAACAATCTTTTGCGCGGCCTTGTCGTTAGTTTGAACGACAGGTTCAAGCGGACATGCGAACTCACCTCATCCATCGTCCCGCGAGGGACATCTTTCCACTGCTGGGTGGATCTCGAGTTTCCTCCTATCGGCTTTGATCCTGAACGGTTTTCATGCTGCTGTCGCGGTTGGCTCCCGGGTCCACCGGAACTCGGTGCCATCGACCCATATGCGGTGCATGATGACGGCCAGCCGACGGGCCAGGGCCACGATCGCCTTCTTCATTCCGCGACGCCTGGCGATCTGCATGGCCCAGGCCTTGAGCCAGGACCATTTCTTCGAATGCAACATGCTCTGCGCTGCTTCGTAGAGCATCACCCGCATCATCTCATCCCCGCAGCGCGATATCCTGCCGCTCCAATCGATCTCGCCTGATTGATATCTGGAGCTCGTCAGCCCAAACACTGCCCCGACCGACTTGGATTTTCGGAATCGGGCTGGCACATCGACGGTCGCGCGATAGGTCAGCGCCACCACCGGGCCGACACCGGGGGTCGTCATCAGGCGCCGGCACACCTCGTCGTCGCGCACGATGGCCAGCAAGCGGCGGTGCAGGATGATGATCTGTTCGCGTAGCGCCCGCCGCACGACGAGCAGCGGTTCCACCAGGATCGCCAAGTCGGGAATAGTCTCGACAAGCTCCTGGATGCGGGCCTCGAACCTCACCATTCCGACTATGCCCACCTTGAGGCCGAAGTTACGCAAAGTCCCTCGCAGATCGTTCTCGATGGCGATGGCCTTCGACTGCAATAGCTTGCGATGGGTTAGCAGCATACGCAGTTTCTGGCTGCGTAGCGTCTTCACATGCACCGGGCGATACACTCCCACCCGCATCATCTGAGCGATGCCGCGCGCGTCATTGCGGTCGGTCTTGTTGATCTGCGCCTTCAGCACCGCCTGCATGTGCCGAGTCTCCACACAGATCACTGGTAACTCGGCTTCGGCGAGAGCGCTGAACAGCCATTGCGATAACGGCCCGGCTTCCAGTCCGATCCGCTTGAAGCGGTAGGCGGGATTCCCCAGAACCTTCAGAAGCGCTTGGGGCTCACTCGCCACCTTCACTTCCTTCAAGATCTTGCCCGTATCATCCAAAATGCAGACACTCGTCTCCTTGACCGATACGTCCAGTCCGGCAAAATGGTCCATGCTGCGCTTCTCCTGATGCTTGAGGCCGTCACCACGGACCTCGTTTTCACCATCAGCCTGAAGCGCAGCACCTTAAATATTCAGCTATCCACAAGCTGGGCC
>NZ_LSEF01000040.1 GCF_001641695.1 Bradyrhizobium neotropicale | reverse complement strand
CTAGTGGTTCATCACAGTGGTTTTGACTCTTTGGCGGCAACTGGATAGGCGCGACCGAGTTTGGCGCGGGCTTTGTCGGTTGTGAACATCCATTTGATGCGGTCTCGCGCCTTGTTTCGCTGCCGTTGCCATGCTGCGATTTCTTTTCGAAGCCTTTTGGGATCGTCGATGCGACGGCCGAGACACTGGCGCTGCAGCACGCTGATCTCGCACTCGACCATATTGAGCCAGCTGGCGTGTTTCGGGGTGTAGTGGAACTCGAGGCGGCGCAGGATGCGACGGGCCTCGGCAGGCGCAAATGCCTGATATAGCGCGCCGGCCGTATGAATCGACAGATTGTCCTGCACCACACGGATGCAGGCGGCATTGGGATAGTGGACGTCGACGAGTTCGCGCATGCAGTGCGCGTAGTCGACCGCGGCGCGGTGGTCTGTAACCTTGACATTGCGCCAGCCGCGATGCGGATCGAAGGTGACGAAGAGATTGACGGTACCGTTGCGGCGATATTCGTAATCGTAGCGCTCGCGCTGTCCCGGTTGGGCAGGGATCGGCTGGCGTACCTCGCCGATCAGCTGGACTGGGGTCTCGTCGAAGCAAACCAGGGGCCGCTCGGGATCCGGCGCCTCGGCGTAGAGATCGAGCACATCCTCCATCCGGGCGACGTATTCGCCGTCGACATGAGGAATGCACCACATATCCCGGCGCCACGGCTTGAGGTCGTTGTCGGCCAGCCGGCGGCGCACGGTCTCGCCCGACAGGCTGGCGTGATCGGTGAGCTTGACCATCGCGTCGGCCAGCAATGTCAGCGTCCAGCGTTTGCGGCCGGCGGGCGGCTTGGCGCATGCCGTCGCCACCAGCAGGGCCTCTTCCTTGCCTGTCAGCTTGCGTTCCGCGCCCGGACGCGGCTCCTCACTCAAGGCCCGCTCCAGATTGCCTTCTACGAAACGGCGTTTGGTCCGGCCGACGGTGGAAAGGCTGACCCGGACGGTTCGGGCAATCTCCGCGTCGCAGCTGCCTGAATCGGCCGCCAGCACAATCTGAGCCCGTTTGAGTTTGCGGGCGGAATGCGTGCCGCCGCCGAGCATTGCCGTCAGTTCGTCCCGCTCGGCTTGGCTCAATTCGACCCGATAACGTACATTCATGCTTCGCCTCCTTGTCGGAGGCCGGGACGAATCCAGCTATGAGTCAAAAATCAGGCGCGCACTTCACCGAGAAGCAGGGACACTATCTCGCTTTCATCCATACCTACTCGTACATGTTCGGACAGCCGCCCGCCGAGGCCGACATCCAGCGGCATTTCCGCGTCAGCCCGCCGTCAGTCCACCAGATGATCCTCACCCTCGAACGCAACGGGTTCATTCGTCGCCAGCCCGGCGTCGCTCGAAGCATCGAGATCCTCTTGCCACCCGAAAAGTTGCCTATCCTCGGATGGCTCGGTATCAAAACGTCAAAATCACTGTGATGAACCACTAGGGCGCTGATTGAAATGATTTCGTTGGATCCAATATTCGGCGTCTGGACTCAATGTTCTCGTTATGTTCTAGTGATGATGATCCTTGGAGGTGACTCATGGACATCGAGAAGCAGCGTGAAGTGATACGGCTCTGGAATCAGCTCAGGAAGGTCGAGGGCCCTGCGGCGGAAGAACTCCGCATCCAGATCCTCGAGGCCTTTGCGGAGCGGGGCAAGACGAAGCGAGCCGCTTGAGTAGCTCGACCGGGATATTGGGGGTTAGCGCAGATACCTGACCACCATCCGCGTCGTCTCATCAACGAGGGTCCTGACCACCTTGTCCGACAGCGTGTCGGTCTGGTTCAGGACCGCGTTGTGCGCGACCGCCTCGATCGCGCTGACGCAGACGAAGGCCGCTAGCTCCGGATCGATGTTGCGCAGCTTCTTGCCGCGGCTCTCGAGGTAGGCGCGGACGAGTGCGAGAATCTCGCGTTGAAGGCCTCGACATCCCTGAGCTGTCCCGTGCGCGGGATCTGCTCGGCAAGCACGCGATGCAGCTTCGGGTCGATGCGGTGCGCCTCGACCGCGACCGCAACGAGTTTGCGCACGGCCTTCTCGATCGGCAGCGCGATCGCCTCCGCGAGTGCCGCGCGGACGATCGCCATGATCTCCTGATTGTGACGATCGATCACGGCGGCGACGAGCGCCTCCTTGCTCGGAAAATACTGGTAGAGCGAGCCGACGCTGACGCCCGCCAGCTCGGCGATGCGGTTAGTGCTGGCCTTCGCGGACCAGAATGCGAGCGGTTGCCTCGACCAGCGCGTCGACGGTCGCGCGCGATCGGTCTTGCGAGGCATTCTTCGGGGGTTTTGTGAGCGGCTTGCGCGCCAGCGCGACCGGGCGAGGATATGGGCATGAGCGTGGCGAAGATTTTGTCGATGGAGCAGATGCGCGAAGGCGATGACTATTTTCTCGGGGACGCGCGATCTGCTCTATCCCGACGGCGTCGATCTCGCGGCAAGAGCGAGGGCGGCGGGCGTTTCGGCCGAGCTGTATCTTTTGCGCGACCAGCCGCATAATTTTGTGCTGATGCCGACGCGGGAAGGGCGACAGGCGCGCAAGATCATCCTGCGCATGGTGGCCTAGCGGCCGGCGCGATCGCGATCAGAACGGAGCGGTCTGTCGGGTGACGTGACGGCATCGACCGCCGCGCGGCGGCGAGATGGGGCCGTCTCCCCTTGAAGCCCCTTGGGGCGTTTCCTCCGACCCGGATTCTTGCGGGCCTAAGCTTATGCGTGGCCCTTGATCTCGTAGTGGCCGGGCACGCATTTGTAGCGCTCGATGCGCCAGTTGACGTGATAGATCGGATGCTCGTCCATCCATTTCGCAAGGCCTGCCTGTGCGCCGGTCGCGCACTGCATCATCGAAATCTCGGGCGTCATGTTGCTATCGGTCACGATTTCCTCGACGCAGCTGCCCGAGGCAGCCGCGCCAAGTCGGCAGAGTACTGCTACGACGGTCACAAACATGCATGTCACCTCTCGGGTTGTTTCAGGCCACGAGGAAGATGCAAGCGGAGTGCCACAGCCTGTGTCTGCGGTGACACGCCGGCCATGCGGACATGAGCCAGCTTCCAGTCCATTTGACGATTCGGATCGCAAAGGAATGCCTCTCAACCCGAAGCCGGACAAATACGGGGAGCCCACAGGAATGAGCGTTCGTGAGAGCTGCGTCGCGGGGACTGTGCTTCTTGCGGACAGCCGTCAGGCTCGATGCTGCGGATACCCGCCAAAAGAGTGGGCCGCCACGAATGATCAGGAAACGCGAGGGTCCCCGTGGAAGTAGGTCCGACCGGGACCTGATGGCTGTGACGGTTGAGACGGTGAGGGGACGCATTCCCGTGATCGCCGGCATCATCGCCGATGCCACGCACGATGCGATCCGCCGCGGCAAGCTGGTGCGCGACATGAATGTCGCCGCGCTTCAACAGTTCGCAGATCCCGTGATGATGGCACCCGACAAGCCGATCTACAGCGCCGTCGGTGCGTTGATGGATTCCTCCTGCACGCTCGGTGCTCATGGCTCGATCGCCGCGATCCACAAGCGGCTCTTGACGCTGTGGAACGCGATCATTGTCGACAATAGTCCGCCTGTCGAAATAACCGATGGTCCGATGCCGCGCCGATCCGCTTTTACCTGCGGATGCGGCGCTGCTACATTTTACGCGTGATCCGGCACGGCCCGTGCGGACGCAACAGGACGAAGAAACAAACCGATAAGGGAGGGGCAGACGTCCCATGAAGAATTTTGCAGGAAAGATCGCAGTCGTCACCGGGGGCGGAACGGGGATGGGGCGCGAGCTCGCGCGCCAGCTTGTGGCCGAGGGCTGCAACGTCGCGATGTGCGACGTCTCGGAGGCCGCGATGGCCGAGACCAGGCGGCTATGCGAGGCCGAGAAGCTGCCGCAGGGCCTGCGTGTCACGACGCATGTGGCCGACGTCTCGATCGAGGATCATCTGACGCGCTTTCGCGACGAGCTCGGCGAGCAGCAGATGACCGACAGGATCCATCTTCTGTTCAACAATGCCGGCATCGGCGGCGGCGGCAGCCTGTTCACCAACACGCGCGAACAGTGGGAGCGCACCTTCAACATCTGCTGGGGCGGCGTCTATCTGGGGGTGCGCACCTTCCTGCCCATGCTGGTCAAGGCTGACGAAGCCCATATCGTCAACACCGCCAGCGTCAACGGCTTCTGGGCCTCGATCGGCATGAACCAGGCGCACACCGCCTACAGCTCGGCGAAGTTCGCGGTGAAGGGATTTACCGAGGCGCTGATCAACGATCTTCGCCTGCATGCCCCGCACGTCAAATGCTCGGTGGTGATGCCCGGTCACGTCGGCACCTCGATCGTCTCCAATTCGCGCAAGGTGCAGAGCGCCGACGGCTCCGAGCGTCTCAACTCCGACGAGGTCGCGCTGACGCGCAAGCGCATGGTCGCGGCTGGCGTGCCAGATGCTGACAAAATGGCGGACGAGGACATCCAGGCGGCGTTCGCCGAACGTGCTCGCAGCTTCCTCGAGGACGCGCCGACGACCGCCGCGGAGGCAGCGCGAACCATTCTCGACGGGGTGAAGGCAGAGAGGTGGCGTATCCTGGTCGGCGAGGATGCGAAGCGTCTCGACGAACGCGTGCGCGCCACGCCCGAGCAAGCCTATGATCGCGCCTTCTACGAAAGTTTTACGCAGGAGGTGGGCTGGCGGCTGGGATGAGTCTGCGCGCCATATAGGAATGATGTTCATCATGGCAAGAGGCTCGCCCGTGAATATCTTTGCTGAATGTCGCGCGCGTGTGTCTTCGTATGAAGACGCGTGTGTCTTCGTATGAAGAAACGGAATGTCACGCATGCGACATCATCCGTGCGTTCAAGCGATGGTGATCTCAAACGAGCTTCTGTTGAACGGAGCCAGCTTGGTTGTTGAACTAGAATAGTTTAGTCAATCAATCGAAATACCAGCGATGAAGCGCTCCCGATGATACCCGCATGCCTCTCCGATGACTGGACCCTGTGGCCGGAGAGGGAGGACCTCTCCGCCGAATTCACGCGGCTGCTGACGGCAGCTCAGGAAGGCGGCGCCACGATCGCGGAATGCCTGCTGATCGCGCGGCGCTTGCGGCGGGGCGATGAATTATCCTGGCATCGCGAGTGGAAGAAGCTCGCGCGGGTCAATCGCCAGCGCGCCGAGGCGGCGTTCGCCGAAGGCCACAGGGCGAGCGCACAGCGTAACTGGCTGCGGGCGATCAACTACTACAGCGCCGCGGCCATGCCGCTCGATCCGGCCGACGATCGCCGCTGGGTCGCGGTGCTCGCGATGCAGGAATGCGCCCGAAGCTATCTCGCTGCGCGCGATCCGGCCGGCGAGGTCGTGACGCTGCCCTGGACGGACGGTCATTCATTACAGGGTTATTTCCTGCCGCCGCCCGCGGCGAAGGGGCCGACGCCGACCGTGATCTGCATCGGTGAGCCCGGTCATCGCAAAGAAGAGTTCCTGTACAAGCTTGCGCCGCATGCGCGCGAGCGTGGATTGTCTCTGCTTGCGATCGATCTCTTCGGTGAGCAGCGCGACGATTATCTGGACGAGCTGTTGCGCCGGCGCGACCTCGAGAGCTCGATCGCCAGCGCGATGGACTATCTGGCAACGCGGAGCGACGTCGATTTCGGCCGCGTCGCGATCGTCGCCGACGGTTGGGGCTCGTCCTTCGTGGCCCGTGCGGTGCTGCAGGAGCCGCGGCTCGCCGCAGCGGTGTGCGATGGCGGCCTGTGGGACCTTCATGAGCGCGCGTTCCTGGCGAGCCGTTTCGCGATGAGCGATGTGAGCATCGTCCCGGTGCCGCATTCGCCGCTGATGGCAAGCAGCCTCGATTGTCCGGTGCTGATTACAATAGGCGACGAGGGCTGGCTGAAGCCGGAGCGGGCGCGCCAGATCGTCCGGCAATCCCGTCCCGGCTCGCAGGACATCATGCTGAAGGTGTTTTCGTCGGAGGAGACCGGCGCGGCGCAGGCCCATGCCGACAATCCGACGCTGGCCAACGAGTACATCTTCGATTGGCTCGAATCACGGCTCGGGCTGGCCGGCCGGCACATCTAAGATGTCGGCTGCGGCGTCGTCAGAGGTCGTGAGAGATCCGGACGCAGGCCTTTTCCAGGCGCATCTTCAACGTCGCAAGCTTGGCGGTGAATTCGGTCAGCTCGTGCTCGTCGAACTCCTGAAAGACGAATTCGCGGATCGTCTTGTATTGCTCGTTCAGGCTGGCGATGTGCTTCTGGGTCTTCTCGACCAGCGAGAGCCGCACTACCCGGGCGTCGGTCGGTGACGGCCGGCGGCGCAAGAGGCCCTTCTTTTCCAGGAGTTTGGACTGGGTGGTGACGAACGACGGATCGACGTGGAGCAGTTTCGAGACCACGTTGACGGGTACGCCGTCGTCCTTGTCGAGGTCGGAGATGGCCATCAGGATCAGCCATTGCGGTCCGCTGATGCCGAGCGTCCTGGCCCAGAACTGTCGCAGCTCCTCGAGGTACATGTTGATCGACGATATCTCCCAGGTGAAGCGCCTGATGATATCCAGATTTCCGATGGAGCGCAGGCGCGCTCCCTCCTTCCTCGTCGCGGACACTGCCTCACTCCCGTGAACTGATTCTTCTGGTCGGTGTCATTGTCATCGACCGCATACTTCACGCAAGTCTGCCCTGACGCAAGTGCAGAGCAAAGTAATTGTGTCACGAAAATTACACAGGTGATCAGCTCAGCGGATTGACTCAAGGGGAAGTGTTGCCCTGGGAGCACAGAGGTAGTGAAACCACAAAGCTGATCTAATAAACTATTTTGATTAATGGAACGGCGCAGGCATATTCGACTTCGACGGTGGGGGGTACTCAATCGTCCCGTTGCAGGTGGTTCGCTCAAGTCCCTCGCGTTCAAGCGGGTGTGTCCGAAGGCGCGAAGCGGCCGAGCGGTTTTAGAGGCGGGGATCTGGGGGGCCTGACGGTCCTGTCTCCGCAAAAATGAGCAACTTGGAGGTTTAAATGAGAGTGGCGAAGAGCCTTTTGCTCGGCACTGCGGCGGGTCTGATCGCCGTCGGCGGAGCCCAGGCGGCCGATCTTCCGGTCAAGGCCAAGGCGGTCGAATACGTGAAGGTCTGCTCGCTGTACGGCGCGGGCTTCTACTACATCCCGGGCACCGACACCTGCGTGAAGCTGGGCGGCTATCTGCGTGCGGAAGTCGCGCTCAACGCGGGCGGCAACTACAACGGCCAGTACAGCAACGTGTTCGCGGCGAAGAACCGCCTGGTCAACTACTACTCGATGCGCGCTCGTGAAGATCTCAACATCGACACGCGCACGGCGACCGAGTACGGCGTGGTCCGCACCTATTTCGATGCGGTCTTCACTTGGACGACCGGCAACTATGTCGGCACCGGCAGCGCGACGGGCGCCACCCAGTACAGCGGCACGCTCGGTCTCAACGCCGCCAATAACGGCCTCGTGGGCTCGACCAGCGGCAACGTCAACGGCACCGACGGCAATCTCTCGGGCGGCGCGCTCGGCGTCTATTACGCGTTCATCCAGTTCGCCGGCTTCACGATGGGTAAGTCGGTGTCGCAGTTCGACGCGCCCTGGATCAACTATCCCGGCAACAACTTCGACCAGCTGGTCGGCGGCAGCGGCTCGACCAACGGCGTCAATCAGTTCACCTACACGGCCGATTTCGGTCAGGGTATCACGGCCGCGATCTCCGTGCAGGACCCGACCCAGGTCTACCAGACCGCGATCTGGAACACCGCCGGCATGTCGACCACGGGCGTCCTCGGCGGCGCTTACGGCACGAACAACCTGGCCGGCACCACATCGCCCGACATCGTCGGCATGGTTCGCGTCGACCAGGCCTGGGGTCTGTTCCAGGCCTCGGTCGCAGCGCACGACAACCACGCCGCCTACTATGGCGCGACCGAGGCGACGGGCCATCCGGAAGACAAGTGGGGCTGGGCCGTTCAGCTCGCTCTGTCGATCAAGAACATCCCGACCGGCGCAGGCGACGTGATCAACGTGTCGGGCGTCTACACCGAGGGCGCGAGCCGCTACAACTTCCAGGAGCTGGCGGCGACCAGCTACTCGATGTTCGGCAGCTCCAATGCCGCCTATCAGAGCATCGGCTTCGCCGGTGTGTCGGATGCGGTGTTCGGCCCGAACGGCAACCTCGAGCTGACCAAGACCTACGGCTTCCGCGGTGCCTACACCCACAACTGGGATCCGTACTGGAACACAGCGCTGTACGGTGCCTGGGCTGCGGTCAGCTACAGCGGCACGGCGAAGGGCCTGATCTGCGGCAGTGCCGCGTTCGCCACCCTGACAGGCACCTGCAACCCGGACTTCAACATCGGCCAGGTGGGTGTCATCACCCGCTGGACGCCGGTGAAGGGGCTGACCTTCTCGGCTGACTTCACCTACAGCCATCTCGACCAGAAGTACTCGGGCTTCATCACGACGACCGCTCTGACGTCGGTCGCCAAGCCCGCGGCTACCTACGAGCTGAAGGACCAGGACACCTACAGCCTGCTGCTGCGCGCCCAGCGCAATTGGTAAGTCCTGACATTCGGATCTGACGCGAGCCCCGGCGGGAAACCGCCGGGGCTTTTTCCAGGGGGGGGACGTTCGGAAAATCCGGCAGCGTCTCTACGCAAGCGACGAAGACGAGCTATGCGATTCGATCGTCTTCAAACTTATTTACTTACCTGAGTTACTAAGCTATATAGCTCTTAGCCGATTACGAAAGTCACGGCTCTTGGCTTCATGCTAAGCCTCCAGAAACCTCCGGCAATGCCCTGCCGGAGGTTTTTAAGTTTTGGCAGATCGCGGTTCGCCTCAGCCGCGCATCAAGCGCGCGCGTGAATTCGGCCGGTAGGCGAGGCGGCTGTGACCGGCGCAATAGGGCTGGCCATCGGGCGACGCATTGCCACAGAAGCAGAAATCGTCCGCGCCCGGCGTCGAGATCGGCCAGCGGCAGCGGTTCTCGCCGAGCTCCATCAGCGAGCAGCGATTGGCTTCGTCGATTGCCTCCAGGATCACGGGCGGTTCGGCCTCGCCGTAGATCGTGGCGAGCATCTGATATTGCAGTCGCGGCACTGCCTTCGGTGCGCGTGCCGGCGCGAAGCTCCTGTCCTGGAGCTTGCGCTCGTCGCTGGTCCTGCCGCGCGTGAGATTGAGCCGGGAGAGCTTGCCGATCACGGCATTGCGGCTGACGCCGATGTCGGCGGCGATCTCGCGGCAGGAGAGGCCGGCTTCGAAATGTTGTCTCAGGAGTGCAATTCGTTCGTCGGTCCAGGTCGGTGAAAGAGCAGGCATCGGTGACGGTCCCAGGTTGCAGATGATCGCCGGCCGCCGTCCAAGATCCGTCAGCTTCCCTCGCTCCTGCGCCTCACGTCCTGCCATTGTCGCGAATCGAGAGCAGCCCGTCCTTGATGGCGAGACGGATGCCTTCCTCGATCAATGTACGTGCGACGCCGGGAACGCTGGTGCCGTGGGTGCCCTGTCTCACCAGTTTTTCGAGATACGTGATGGTCGAGAGCGCCAAGGTAACTGGAATGCGGTCAGTCTCGGCTTTTTCGGTGGCCATGGCCCGAACGCTAGCCTCTTACTCGGGTACATAAAAGTAACGATTAAGACTCTATTTAGGTTTGAGCCTGGGAGTCAAATCCGGACCACAGCAGAGCCAGAGGCCGTTGGAATCGCTTGGAAAAATCCTCACGCGCCAGCCGCGCCGCGCGGAGGCTCCGGGCGGCGGACAAGCTGGACAAGGGGAAAGAGGCGGTGCGGGCCTAGCCGTGCACGACCGATTTGGCGATCATGCAATGGATGCCCTTGGAGCCATTGACCGTCTGCGTCACGCGCAAATCGGCGGCCAGGCTGCACAGCGTGTAGGCGTCTGCGCGCGACAGGTTTCGCTTCTCGCCGAGCAGCGCGATCATGTCGCGCAGCGCCCGCACCACGCACTGGTCGAGGTCCGGGTCCATCGCCATGGTCATGTAGTGCGACGGCGTCTCCGCGCGCGGATAGTCGAGCTTCATGTCCTTGCGCAGCGTGAGGCGGAAGCGGCCTTGCAGCGCGGTCTCGATTGCGGTGACGCAGACCTCGCCGTCGCCCTGCACGCCATGGCCGTCGCCACAGGAGAACAGCGCGCCCGGCACGAACACCGGCAGATAGAGCTTCGCGCCCGGGACCAGCTCCTTGTTGTCGAGATTGCCGCCCATCGCGCGCGGAATGAGCGAGGAAATGCGGCCCCAGGCCGGCGGCGGCGCCACGCCCATCACGCCGAAGAACGGCTTTAGCGGCAAATCGAGGCCCCAGGGCAGGCGACCAACCATGCGCGTCCGATCCAGCGGGATGTTGAGGATGCGCGTCTCGTGGAAATCGTCGGGCAGGGTGCCGGACAGCGGCTTGATCAGATTCCAGCCCCAATCCTGCCGGAGCTGAATGTCGAGGATATCGACTTCGAGCACGTCGCCGGGCTCGGCGCCGCCGACCGCGATCGGGCCGGTGAGGATGTGGCCGGGCAACATGCGTTCGCATTTCGCATGCACGTCGAGCATCTCGGGCGGGACGTGAAAGCGGTCGCGGTCAGGCATCACGTCGGGCCCGCCGCTGATGGTGTCGACCGTGACTTCATCGCCGCTTTGGATCGTCAGCGCCGGCCTGAGTTTCGCCTCGAAGAAGCCCCAGTGGCAGGTTTCGGCGCTCGAATGCAGGTGGTGATGGGTCATTGGCCACGTCCCGGTTTCATCAGAACTCGTCACTGCCGGGCTTGACCCGGCAATCGATCCTCTTTCAAGAAGATTTCTGAAGATGGATGGGCCGGTCAAGCCCGCACGTGACCTCATCGATCATTCCAGCGAGGCTCCCCCTGTTTTTCGTCCTGTCCAAGACGCTCGGCGTGGCATTGTTGCCGATCAATTTCATCGTCGAGCTCGGAATTCTGTCGCTCATTCTGCTGTCGACGCGCTATGCGGCGCTCGGCCGCAAGCTCGCGGCTACCGCACTGGTTCTGCTGGCGCTCGCTGCTTTCTCGCCGCTCGGCAATCTCCTGCTTTATCCGCTGGAGTCGCGTTTTCCACCGTGGGATCCGTCGCGGGGCGCGCCCGACGGGATCATCATCCTCGGCGGCTCGGTCGATCCGGATTTGTCGGCAACGCATGGTACGCCGATCGTGCGCCACGCCGCCGATCGCATATTGGCACCGGCCGAGCTGGCGCGGCGCTACCCGAACGCCCGCATCGTCTTCACCGGGGGCAACTCCGACCTGATCTCGGGCGACGCCAAGGAGGCCGACTGGTCCGGCATCGCCCTCGAGAATATCGGCATCCCCAAGGAGCGCCTGATCCTGGAGCGAAACTCGCGCAATACCTATGAGAATGCGCTGCTCACGAAGCAGCTCGTTGCTCCGAAGCCCGGCGAGCGCTGGCTCCTCGTCACCTCGGCTTTCCACATGCCGCGTTCGGTCGGACTGTTCCGCAAGGTTGGATTTGATGTCGAGGCCTATCCGGTGGACTGGCGGATGGGAGGACGCGAAGATCTCTTCAGCTTCAGCAATTCGGGCCGCGACGGATTGAGCCGCACCGATGTTGCCATGCGCGAATGGATCGGGCTCGTCGCTTACCGCCTGATGGGCCGGACCGCCGATTTGCTTCCGGGCCCGACCAGGGATTAGAAACGAGGACGAAATGACAATCACCGGCGCAGCAAGCGCCGGTCCGGAGGACGCCATGCAGCAAGCGAGTGCAGAGACGATCGATCTTGCCGGCCTCGTTGCCGATCTCAACAGCCTGTTGCGGCTGAAGACGACGGTGATCGGCATGAAGCTGTTCGCACGCGCCGCCGACATGGAGGCGATCCCGAAAATCCGGCGGCCGAGTTCGATCCACACCACCGACCAGATCGTCAGCATGGCGGCGCGGCTGGGATGGACCGTCGGCATCACCGCGGACGATCTCGTCGGCGCGCAGTGCCGCGCGGTGATCGGCCTTGCGCCGCAGGACGAGAAATGGCTCGCCGGTGAGAATTATGTCGGCGTCTGGCACGGCACGGCGGAGGATGCGCGCAAGCGTCAGGAGGCGCTCGATGTGGTGCCGTTCGGCCAGTACCAGGCGCTCGCGGTCAGCCCGCTCGCGAGCGGCCGGCTCGATCCGCCCGACATCTGCCTCGTCTACGCGACGCCGGGGCAGATGATCATCCTGATCAACGGGCTGCAATATACCGGCTACAGAAAATTCGAATGGGGTGTGGTCGGTGAGACCGCGTGCGCGGATTCCTGGGGGCGGGCGCTCAAGACCGGAGAGCCTAGCCTGTCCTTGCCATGCTATGCCGAACGGCGCTATGGCGGCGTGCCGGACGAGGAGATGCTGATGGCACTGAAGCCGGAGCATCTCGCCAAGGCGATTGAGGGCATGAAGGCGCTGGCCAGGAACGGCCTGCGCTATCCGATCCCGCCCTATGGTATTCAAAGCGACGTCCGTGCCGGCATGGGCGTGAGTTACGGAAAGAAGTAAGGGTCGCACATGAGCTCTGCGAAATTCGACATCGTCGTCTACGGCGCGACCGGTTTCACCGGCCAGCTCGTCGCCGAATATCTGGCGGCGCACTACAAGGGCGACAAGGCACTCAAATGGGCGATGGCCGGGCGCAGCCTCGACAAGCTCAAATCGGTGCGCGACGCAATCGGCGCGCCCGCGGATACGCCGCTGATCGTGGCGGATGCGTCTGACGCCGCATCGCTGAAGGCGATGGTTGAGCAGACGATGTCGGTGATCACGACCGTCGGACCGTATCAGCTCTACGGTGAAGAGTTGCTCGCAGCCTGTGTTGCCACCGGCACGGATTATTTCGACCTCTGCGGCGAGCCGGTCTGGATGCGACAGATGATCGACAAGTATGATGCGGCGGCCAAAGAGAGCGGCGCGCGCATCGTGTTTTCCTGCGGCTTCGATTCCGTGCCATTCGAGCTCGGTGCGTTCTTCGTGCAGGAAGAGGCCAGGCGCGTGTTCGGTGCGCCCGCCTCGCGCGTGAAGGGACGTGTGCGCGACATGCGCGGCACGCTGTCCGGCGGCACTGCGGCGAGCGCGAAGGCGACCTTCGATGCAGTGGCGAAAGACATCAGCCTCGTCGCGATCCTGAACGATCCGTTCGCGCTCACGCCCGGCTTTTCCGGTCCGAAGCAGCCCAAGGGCAACAGGTCTATCCTTGAGGAGGACCTGCAGTCCTGGGCCGCACCCTTCATGATGGCGCTGATCAACACGCGCAACGTCCATCGCTCCAACATGCTGATGGGCTTTCCCTACGGCAAGGAGTTCGTCTACGACGAGATGGTCCTGACCGGTCCCGGCGAGAAGGGCGAGGCGAACGCGAAGCGCGTGATGGCTGCGAACGCCGAGAAGACCGGCCCGAGCGCACCGAAGCCGGGTGAGGGCCCGTCGAAAGAGGAGCGGGAAAACGGCCGCTTCGATCTGCTCTACGTCGCGATTGCGCCCGATGGCCGGCAGATTCGCGCCGGCGTTACCGGCGACCGCGATCCCGGCTACGGCTCGACCTCGAAGATGATCTCCGAATGCGCGATCTGCTTGCTGCGCGATGCGACGGATGTGCCGGCCGGTTTCTGGACGCCGGGCGCGGCCATGCAGCACAAGCTGATCAAGCGTCTTCAAGAACATGCCGGGTTGACGTTTGCGGTAGAGGCGTAAGGTCCGCGGTCTTGCAGGAAACGTGATCCGTGTCGTCGAAGTTCGACATCGTCGTCTATGGCGCAACCGGATACACCGGCCAGCTCGTCGCCGAATACCTCGCTGCGCAATACATGGGCGACGGCGCGCCGACATGGGCGATGGCTGGGCGCAGCAGAGACAAGCTCGCTTCCGTTCGCGACGCCATTGGCGCACCCGGCGATACGCCGCTGATCCTTGCCGATGCCGCCGACCCCGCGTCGTTGCGGGCGATGATCGATCAAGCCAAGCTCGTAATCACCACTGTCGGTCCATACCAGCTTTATGGCTCCGATCTGCTCGCCGCCTGCGTCGCATCGGGCACCGACTATATGGATCTCTGCGGCGAGCCGATCTGGCTGAAGCAGATGATCGACCGGCACGAGGCGGCAGCCAAGGTGAGCGGCGCGCGCATCATCTTCTCCTGTGGCTTCGATTCCATCCCGTTCGAGCTCGGCGCGTTCTTCGTGCAGGAGGAAGCAAGGCGCGTGTTCGGAGCGCCAGTGCCCCGCGTCAAGGGGCGCGTCCGCGACCTCAGTTGGAAGTTCTCCGGTGGCACTTCGGCCAGCGCAAGGCTCACCTTCGAAGCGGTTGCGCAGGATCTCAGCCTGGTGTCGATCCTCAAGGACCCCTTTGCTTTCACGCCCGGATTCGAGGGGCCCAAGCAGCCGCGCGGCAACAAGCCTGTTTTCGAGGAAGACCTGCAATCCTGGTCCGCCCCGTTCGCGATGGCGACGCTGAACACTCGCAATGTCCATCGCTCCAACATGCTGATGGGATTCCCCTATGGCCGGGATTTCGTCTACGACGAGATGGTGCTGACGGGAGCGGGGGACGAAGGGCAGGCCAACGCGAAGCTCGTCATGGCTGCCAACAGCGAGAAGACTGGCCCCGAGGCGCTCAAGCCGGGCGAGGGGCCGTCGAAGGAAGAGCGCGACGCCGGTCACTACGACCTGCTCTATGTCGCGATTGCGCCCGACGGCCGACAGGTTCGCGCGGCGATCAAGGGAGATCTCGACCCGGGCTACGCATCAACGGCGAAGATCATCTCCGAATGCGCGATCTGCCTGTTGCGCGATGCGACGGATGTCCCGGCCGGCTTCTGGACGCCCGGTGCGGCCATGCAGCACAAGCTGATCAAGCGCCTGGTCGATTACGCCGGGCTGACGTTTGTGGTGGAGAAGTAGCCGCAAATTGTAGGGTGGGCAAAGCGACCTGTCCGCCGTAGCTCGGAGAGCGAAGGCGGAAGCGTGCCCACCATTCGCAAGCGAGATTGCGGAGAGATGGTGGGCACGGCGCTTTCGCGCCTTTGCCCACCCTACGGCTACGGCAGCTCGCAACTACGCCGCCCGCGCGTCGTACGCGTACATGAACTCCATGCTCTTCGATCCCAGTGGCAGCAGCCACTTCATCATCTGATTGCGGATGAACGCGCCGGTGGCGCTGAATTCGCGCTTGCTGTTGCCGTTGCGGCGGGCGATCGCGACGATCTTCTCGGCGCGCGGGCGACGCTCGGCCTCGAAATTCTGGAAGGTGACGCCGAGCTCCTGGCCGTCCTGCATCAGCCGCGCCAGCCGCATCGCGTCCTCGAGCGCGAGCGAGGCGCCCTGGCCGGCATGCGGGCTCGTCGCATGCGCGGCGTCGCCGATCAGCAGGGACCGCTTGCGCGACCAGGTCGGCAGCGTCGCGACATCGAGCGTATCCGTCACGACGATGTTCTCGGCCGCCTCGAGGATGGCCGGAATGGGATCGTGCCAGCCCCGGTGGAAGTCGCGCAGGTGCTGCTTGATCGTTGCCTGATCCTGCGCGCGGAACGCGGCGGCATCGATGCCGTGCGCGGGCTGCGTGCTCCACCACATCGCGCCGTCATTAGGGTCTGGGCTGCAAAAGCCGTAGCCGAAGAAGCCGCTCTGACCGAACGTGGTCATCACACGCTGGCCGATCGCGGTGCCGTCGAGAACCGCCCGCGGCACGAAGCCGCCGAAGCCGATCAGGCCGGTGTCGAAGGGGGCCGGCCCGTCCGGGATCACCTGACGGCGCACCATCGAGTGCACGCCATCCGCGCCGATCAGGAAGTCGCCCTCGGCGGTGGAGCCGTCGGCGAAATAGGCGATGATGGGCTGATCGCCGCGGTCCTCGATCTTGGTCAGCCGCTTCTCGAAATAGAGCGACACGCAGGAGCACCAGGCCTTGTCGACCAGCATCTCGTTCAGCGTGGCGCGGCAGACATTGACCGCGGGCTGGCCGAAGCGCCGCTCCATGTCGCGGTTGAGCGAACCGAGCCTCTGGCCGCTCTGCGAGCAGAAGTCGAAGGATTCCGCGACCGAGCCGCGGCTGATCAGCTCGCCAGCAAGGCCGATCTCGTCCATCACCTGCATGCCGTTCGGAGCGATCTGCAATCCACCGCCGATGCCCTTGGAATAGGGCCAGGCCTCGTAAATCGCGGACTCGATGCCGGCACGGCGCAGCAGGACGGCGGCGACAGGCCCGGCGATGCCGGCGCCGATGATCAGGGCCTTGCGGGGACGGTTGGACATGGCTTGCTCCAGACGTTTCCGTGGTGCTAGGAGAAATTACGGTCGCTAAATCTCTTAGTGACTAAGATATATATCGAGTAAGAGAAGAGGTCGGCCTTGTCAAGGACGAAGGCGCGCGCGGCGTTGTTAGGGGAACTGGAAGAGGCGATGCGGCGGTCGTCGGCGCAGGGCGTGCTGTATGGCCAGACCGTTGCCAACGTTGCCGGAATTGCCAATTCCGACCTCGAATGCATGGATATCCTGCATCTCGAAGGGCGCGTGACCGCCGGGCGGCTGGCCGAGGTCACCGGGCTCACGACTGGCGCGATCACCGGCGTGGTGGACCGGCTCGAGAAAGCGGGTCTCGTGCGCCGCGAGCGGGATGAGACTGACCGGCGCAAGGTCTTCATCACCGTCGTGCCGGAGGCGGCGATGAAGATCGGGCAACTTTACGTGCCGATGCAGCAGGCGATGGAAAAGGTCTGGAGCGCCTATTCCGACGAGGAACTGCGCCTGCTGCTGCGCTTCGCCAATGACGGGTACAAGGGCGTGCTCGCGGCCACGTCAGCGTTGAAGAGCCTTCTCGATACGCCGCCGGAGAAGCGTCCCGATCTCAAGCTGAAGAAGCTTCGTCGCCAGCCCTGATCTTGTAGACCTGGGCCGCCGCGATCATGCCCCACATGGCACCGAGCATCATCCAGAAGTGACGCCAGTGGTCGGTGTCGATCACGAAGCTTTCGCCGACGGTGCCGACGAAGGCGGAGAAGATCGCCAGATATGCCCGCTGCCAGGGCACGCGAACGAAGATGTGGCGGAAGCCCATGATCACGGTGGTGAAAACCAGCGCCGGATAGCAGATGCCGGAGAGCCAGCCGCCCGACATGAAGGCATTCAGATAGGAATTGTGGGTGTCTTCGGGGAAGTAGCGGTGGAATTGCAGCGGGCCGATGCCGAACGGCAGGTCGAGCGCCATCTCGGCGCCGAGGATGTGCCGGCCGAACCGGCCGAAACGGCCTTCGTCGTAGCTCTGGTCGAAGCTCGCGCGCTGCTTGAACATGTCCGCGATGGAGTCGAACGACAATAGGATCGCGATCAGGGCGAGGCCGAGCACCGCGGCGACGATGGCCATGATGATGATGCGCGAGCGTTGCGCGTTGCTCCGGCTGGTCAGTACCATCAGCACCAGCATGAAGGCGGCGGTCAGGATCAGGCCGCCCCAGGCGGCGCGGGAGAAGGCGAGCAGGATGGCCAGCGCCATGATGCCGAACGCGAGGACGTTGCGGAACGCCTTGGCCAGGCGATCTGAGACCGCGCTTTGCAGCGAGAACAGCGCCGGCAGGATCAGGAAAGCGCCGAGCACGTTGGGGTCCTTGAAGGTGCCGCGCGCGCGTTCATAGAGCGTCAGGAGGTCGTGCCCGCCGGGAACTAGGTTGAAATAGCCGGCGATGGCGGAGAGCGAGGCGACCATCGCGCCAACCACGAGGCCGCGGCGGAGCATGTCGAGCCTTGCCGCCGTGTCCTCGGAGGTGACCATGGCGAAGAACACCACGGTGACCGCCATGTACCAGGACGTCGCGATCCAGCTGACGACCTCGGACTGCTCGAACAGGGGGATCGCGCTGATGGTGTAGCCGACATTGAGCGCGACCAGCAGCAGCACCAGCGGCATGAGCGCGAGCCTCAGGCGCAGGCCGGTGGCGAAGAAGATGACGGTGGCGAGCAGCGTCGCGATCTCGTAGGGGCTCGGCTCGATGAAGACGATGGCGCCGGAGGCACCCACCAGCCACACCAGCGCGCGCTGGAGGACGAGCACACCGGGTGCAGCCGGCGCGACTGGGTTCACTCCACCGGCTGTCGCCGCATACGCCATCACACGCTCACACGTTACGCAACTCACTCACGCTGTCATCGCCCGGCTTGACCGGGCGATCCTGTACTCCGCGGCGCATGTTGCAGGAGTTGGCTGGCGCTGCGCGTTACTGGATACCTCGCCCAGTGCGCAAGTGCGCACAAGGCGGGGCATGACGGAAACTCAATACGCGTTCTCGCTCTTGGTCAGCAGCGAGATCGGCGTTTGCAGGAAAATGTAGAGGTCGAACAGCACCGACCAGTTCTCGATGTAATAGAGGTCGAACTCGACGCGCTTCTGGATCTTCTCTTCATTGTCGATCTCGCCGCGCCAGCCGTTGATCTGGGCCCAGCCGGTGATGCCGGGCTTGACGCGGTGACGCGCGAAATAGCCGTCGACGGCTTCGTCGAACAACCGGCTCTGGAGCTTGCCCTGCACCGCGTGCGGACGCGGACCGACCAGGGAGAGATTGCCGGAGAAGAGCACGTTGAAGAGCTGCGGCAGCTCGTCGAGGCTGGTCTTGCGGATGAAGCGGCCGACGCGGGTGACGCGCGGATCGTTCTTGGTCACGACCTTCGAGGCGGTCGGGTCGGCCTGGTGGTGATACATCGAGCGGAACTTATAGACGTCGATGCGCTCGTTGTTGAAACCAAAACGCTTCTGGCGGAACAGCACCGGGCCGGGGCTGTCGAGCTTGATTGCGATTGCAACCAGCGCCATTACCGGCAGCGCCGCGAGCAACGCGAGGCTGCCGACGATGAGGTCGAACAGCCATTTCATCACCAGATCCCAGTCGGTGATCGGCGCCTCGAATACGTCGAGCGTCGGCACCTCGCCGAGATAGGAATAGGAGCGGGGACGGAAGCGCAGCTTGTTGGTGTGCGCGGATAGGCGGATGTCGACCGGCAGCACCCAGAGCTTCTTCAGCATTTCCAGGATGCGCGTCTCGGCCGAGATCGGCAGCGCGAACAGCACGAGGTCGATACGGGTGCGGCGGGCGAACTCAACGATGTCGTCGACTTTACCAAGCTTGCGCGCGCCCGCGCAGGTGTCGAGCGCGCGGCTGTCATTGCGGTCGTCGAACACGCCGAGCACGTGGATGTCGGAATCCTCCTGCGCGTTCAACGCCTCGACCAGTTCCTCGCCATTGCGGTCGGAGCCGACGATGATGGTGCGGCGGTCGAGCCGGCCCTCGCGCGCCCAGCGGCGCACCAGCGTACGCAGCACCAGGCGCTCGGCGATCAGCGCGGCAAGGCCGAGGAAGAAGAAGGCGGCAAGCCACAGCCGCGACATCTCGCTGCCGAGCTTGGCGAAGAACGAGGCGCCGATGAACAGCAGGAAGACGAACGACCAGGACGAGATCATCCGCGTCATCTGCCGAAGCTGTCCACGGAAGAGCTGGACCTGGTAGATGTCGGCGGACTGGAAGCAGATCACGGTGGCGACGGCAACGCCGACGATCGCTGCGACATATTCCCAGCGGAAGCCCGAGAGCGGCATGACATAGCCGACATAGAGCGCGATGCCGACGAGGCTCAGCAGCGCGAAATCGACCACGCGAACGAAGCCGGCGATCACGATCGGTGAATAGGCGCGGGCGACCTTCTGGTTCACGATCTCGAGCGCGGCCGGCGAAAGGCGGCGACGGCGTTCGACGAACGGCTTTTCAGCCGGTTTCGCCGCAGCGCTGGTCGCGGCATCGAGCATCGAGCGTGCGTTGAGCGGTTCCACGGGTGTCTACGTCCATTCCAAAAACCCGCGGCGCGACCTAGCACCCGGGCGAGCATCCCCCGGCTCTTCGCTTATCGGACAAATCGGAAGATTCTCTAAAGCCGCCCTTAAGAATGGTTAATGATTGGTAAATGCGTCGCGGTAGCCCGCGAGCACGCCATCGACCATCGCCTGCTGGGAGAATTGCGCCGAGATCCGCTCGCGCAGCGACACCGCACGCTGCGCGGTCGCCTCGGAATCTGCGAGTGCGGCCGCGATCGCTTCCGCCATGGCGTCCGCGTTGCTGGGCGTAAACAGGGCTGGGCTGTCGGCGCCGAAGATCTCGGGAATGCCGCCGACCCGCGCCGCGATCATGGGAATGCCGGCCGCGCCCGCCTCGATCACGACATAGGGCATGGAATCGCCGCGCGAGGGAACGACGAGCAGCCGCCCTCTGGAAAAGCCATAGCGGGCCTTGACGTGGCCGGCGAAGCGGATCGCGCCGGTCAGGCCGAGTTTCTCCACCTGCGCTTTCAGCGCCGCCGTCTCCTCGCCGTCGCCGCCGAGCGTGAGCGTGACCTTTTTGCCGTTGGCATGCAGGCGCGCGACCGCATCGACCAGGAGGTCAGCGCCCTTGATGTGCCTGAACTCGCCGACATAGGCGAGGTCGGTGGCATCATCGGCGGTAACGACTGGCTCGAATTCCTCGGGCGTGACGCCGTTGAACACGCAGTGGACCACGCCCTTCGGCGTGCCAACGATGCGCTGATAGGTATCGCGGGCAAATGCGCTCTCGAACAGGCACAGGTCAGTCGAATCCATCAGCGCGCGCTCGAGCCGCGCGTAAAACTCTCCCTTTAAGGTGTTGAGGGGATAGTGCAGCGAACCGCCATGCGGCGTGTAGATGCGGATGATGTCGTCCGAGCGCCGCCGCATGCGGACGAAGGCGCCGGCCTTGGCGCCGTGGCCATGCATGACATCCGGCTTGAGCTTGGCGGCAAGGCGCCGCATGCGCAGCCACACCAGAAAATCTTCCGGCGACGGCTCGCGGCGGATCGCCAGCCGGTGCACGCCGAGCTTCAGCCGTGGCGCAAGCTCGGAGAGCGCCTTCTCGGCGCGCTCGCCGCCGGTGAGGCTGTCGGCAAGGATCCCGACATGATGACCGCGATCGACCTGTCCGTTGGCGAGGTCGAGGATGTGGCGGAAGATTCCGCCGACGGGGGCGCGCACGGCGTGCAGGATACGAAGCGGCTGGTTGGAAGAGGGGGGCATGTTCAGAACCAGCGCTCGAAGGCAAACAGTCCACTGAAATACATGCTGGATTAAGGGGCCTCGTGGTTAACAAAAGGTGTTGTCGTGGCGTGCGCCACGCGCAGCAGTGCGCGATTAACCCAGCGGCAACCTTAATGGAGTGTAATCGCGCCGGTTGAGGTAGAGTCGCGGCGTTGCCCTGCGGGAGTGTGAGATGCGTTTGGCGTTCTGGCGTGCCGGCAAGGACAAGGCGGTGATCGAGCGGGCTGTCTCCAAGCCCAAAATCAAGCCCGAGCCCAACGCCAAAGCTGAAGCCCTGCCTGCACCCGCCGCGCTGAAGCAGGCGCAAGTCGAATCCGGTGACATCGATCTGCACGCGCTCGGCGGCGCACTCGCCCGCAAGCGCGGTTGGATCATCGTGCCGACGGTGCTGGCGCTCGTTGCCTCGGTGGCCGCAGTCAACCTGGTGACGTCGCGCTACAAGTCGGAGGCGCGCATCCTGATCGATGGCCGCGAGAATGTTTTCTTGCGTCCGAACAGCGACCGCGCCGAGGAGCGGCAGGCGCTGGACGCCGAAGCCGTCACCAGCCAGGTGCAACTCGTGCTGTCGCGCGATCTCGCGCGCGAGATCATCAAGAAGAACAAGCTCGCGGAGCGGCCCGAATTCGATCCGGTGCTGCAGGGCATCTCGCCGCTGAAATCGCTTGCTGCGCTGGTCGGCATCGGCCGCGATCCGTTCTCGATGACGCCCGAAGAGCGCGTGCTGGACGCCTATTACGAACGCCTCCAGGCCTACGCGGTCGACAAGTCCCGCGTGATCGTGGTCGAATTCCAATCGGCCGATCCGGAGCTCGCCGCGCGCGTCGCCAATTCGATCGCCGAAGGCTACCTCGTGCTGCAGCAGAATGCGCGCCAGGACCAGGCGCGCAATGCGAGCCAGTGGCTCGCGGGCGAGATCGAGAGCTTGCGCAAGAAGGTTTCCGACGCCGAGGTCAAGGTAGAGGACTTCCGCTCGAAGTCGAGCCTGTTCGTCGGCACCAACAATACGACGCTGTCAAACCAGCAGATGGGCGAAGTCAACACCCAGCTCAACAATGCCCGCGCGCTGAAGGCCGATGCCGAGGCCAAGGCGCGCCTGATCCGCGAGATGCTCCAGAGCGGCAAGCCGATCGAGGCATCCGAAGTGCTCAACTCCGAACTCATGCGGCGGCTGTCCGAGCAGCGCGTGACCCTGCGCGCCCAGCTTGCCGAGCAATCCTCGACGCTGCTTGGTAACCATCCGCGCATCAAGGAATTGAAGGCACAGCTCGGCGATCTCGATACTCAGATTCGCGACGAGGCCGGCAAGATCTCGCGCTCGCTGGAGAATGACGCGCGTATCGCTGGCGGCCGGGTCGACAGCCTCACCGCAAGCCTCGAGCAGCTCAAGAAGCAGGCGACCTCGACCAACGGCCAGGACGTCCAGCTCCGCGCGCTCGATCGCGAGGCCAAGGCGCAGCGCGACCTGCTCGAGACCTATCTCGCCAAGTACCGCGAGGCCAACACCCGCGAGACCATCGACACTGCGCCGGCGGAGGGCCGCATCATCTCGCGCGGCATCGTGTCGAACACGCCGGCCTATCCGAAGAAGCTGCCGATCGTTCTGATCGCGACGCTGGCAACGCTGCTGCTCTCTTCCGGCATCGTCGTCACCGGCGAGCTGCTGCGCCAGACCGCGCCGCGCGCCATCGCCGCGCTCACTCCATCGGCGCCGGCGCCGGAGCCGGTGCGCCATGAGCCGGTCATCGATCCCGTATTGGCTGACGATTCCATAGTGGCGGACGATTTCGTGGTTGTTGAGCCCTCGCCGCTGCAGCCGGAAATGATCCCCGAAGCGGACGTCACCGAATTTGCCGAGATCGAGCAACTGGCCGAGCGCCTGCGTGCCGCGGGCGCGGCGGCGAAGAAGGTCACGGTGCTCGGTACCGCCGCGGGCGAGGCCATCACGCTGTCGACGTTGACGCTTGCCCGGCACCTGGCGCGCGACGCCCGCGTCGTCGTAGTCGATCTTGCTGCATCCTCGCCGACGATTGCCGCCGTGTCCGTCGATGCCTCGGCGCCCGGCCTTGCCGAGCTGATGCAGGGCGAAGCATCGTTTGCGCAGATCATCACCAAGGACAAGCTGTCCCGGCTGCACCTCGTCATGGCCGGCCGTCCCGGCTTCGACCGCAGCCTGCTGCAGTCGCCGCGGGTGACGCTCGCGATCGATGCGCTGCTCCGGGTCTACGATCACGTGCTGCTCGACGCGGGCAGCGCCTCGGACCTGCCGGCGGAACTCTTGACGACCAATGCGCGCGCCGTCGTGGTGCCAGACGCATCGATGGCCGCGGACGCGCGCACGCTGATGTGCGAGCAGCTCAGGGCGGTGGGGTTCAGCGAAGTGACGATGCTGAGCAAGCCCGTGCAGCCGTCGGATGCGCCGGAAGCGGCGCCGCGCGTCGTGGCGGCATAGGCATTCTTACGCCGAAATGCCGCCAGCATTGCCGCGAAGCGTCGCCGAAGCTGCGCGGCGCGGATGATCGCGCGTCGGGTGAAGCACAAATTGTCGAGACGGGTCGTTCGCGCGCGCTGCAAGCCTCATTGCAAGCCGCGCTTGTGCAGGCTGATGATCACCATACGGATGATGCAGTCTGATATCGATTCGCCCTGCCGTCGCAGCCGCTGCAGCCACTGCCACGTTGCTGCGTCGATCTCGGTTCGCCAGTTGCCGTTCGGCAAGCGTCGTCCGGTCGGCGGCTCGATGACGCTCGCGATCAGGGCCCGACACTCCTCGGTTATTTCGATATCCGGCATCGCTTGAATGGAAATGCAGTCTCAGCGAACCCGGGTGTTGCCCAACCCGACAGGCTCCGCCAGTTAAATTGCGGCAATGCCAAGAGGGCGCGTTCGCTTGCGCGGACGTCAGTCGTTCTCGGTTATGGCGACGATGGTCTCGTCGCGCGGCAGGGCACACACGACCCGATAGTCATTTCGCAGCGTGATCGTCAGCCACAACGTTTCGTCGTCATGCGCGCCGATCACAACGAGACCTTCGAGGTAAGCCGCTTCGTGGTCGTCAGCAACGGAAAAGCCAGCGCGCCTCAGTACACCGCGCTCCTGTTCGTCAAACTTCACGATCGTCGTCTTGGATTAGAGGAGGCCCCGCCCTCGCCCTTCTATCCGGGCCGGGCGCCGAAGCCTTGTTAATTTCTGGCAAGGAAGAGCGGTCGCGCTGAACCTCTGCTCGCGCCATTCGTCGGTCTTATTGTTCATCCGCCAGTTGCGGAACTTAGCACCAGCGGCACCGTCCCCAGCGCGCGCAGCAACCACCGCACCCTCCACAGCCGCAGCCACCGCAGCCACGCCAAACCCGGCAGCCGCGGCAACCGCCACAACCTCGGCAGCCCCGGCAGCCCCGAACAACAACGACGGCCATTTGCATGTTGCCGCCGACGCTTTCCTTGTCGAAGAGATGGAACGTGGCGAGACTGACGTCCGCCATTTCCTCTTCGCCAAGAACGAAGCGCTGGTTAGGCGATGTATCATCAGATTGAGGGCTGGCCGCGGTGGGTGTCGTGGCTGCGGATGCGCTCCCAGTCAGCGACAGACCTAGTCCGGCCAGTGCCGTCACGGTGGCGGCCGCGGCTGCAGACCCTTGTTTCGCAGTTTGATTTACCCGTGGCATAGTCGCGTCCTTGGAAGTTGTTGAAGGGGCAACTTAACGTGGCAAGTGTCCGTCTACGTCCAAGAATGTCGACATAGTGCAAAGAGTTCCCCGTCCATGCGACTCTTTTGACGCTTCCAAGGACCACACGTCCCGTCCGCGACGCGTGCTGGAACCGACTCTGCTTGCGACGAGTCCCCGCCGGCAAGGATCGGGGCCGGAATGGAGTACCGTTCCGTGGAGTAGCGTTGTACGAACAATCGCGAACGGCCGGCGATGGTCGGTCAAGCGCGATCACAATGGCAGGGTTGGGATATCCGCAGATGGTCCCATTGCCGTCGCGCACAATAATTCATTGACGAACCCATCAAGGTTCGGTCGAAGCCGAACGAATGAGGTTCATTGGGAATAACCAGAAGCCGACGCGCGCCAGGCGTTTCGCGGCGAGCAAGCGGCTTGAGACAGCATGTTACCTAGGTTGGCCGTTGAAGTCCGGGAGAGTTTATCCACTCGTCGATATGAGCTGCCGTGTCAGCTTGGCTGGCCTTTCTCAACAACTCCTCCCGCTCCCGGCCAGGCATTGTCTTCGCCTGCTCGCGGCGCTCCCTCGCGAATTTCGCGAGCTGGTCTTGAGGAGATACTGTCGGCCCAAAAGCGTGTCGCATGACGCTGCTCCAGCGAGTGGATGGCGATTGCAACTTTGGAATGCTGGCTGACGTGATGCTACTGCGTTGGAGCTTGTACCTTCTTGCCTACGAAAACCAGTCTCATTTTTGTGAATGAGCCTGGAAAAACCTGACCTTCAATAATCCGTCAGAAGTCATGTCGCGATATTTCGCGACAAGTGCGGTTCAATCCACGCCGCGCCAGGCTTCCGAGAACCGTGCAAGCCTATCAATAGCCCTGGATCGCTGATGCGCGCTACCCGAACGCCCGTCGCAGTTTCCGTGCGACATCGAACAGCATCTGGTTCTGTTTCACCAGCCGCTTGCCATGGCTCAGCGATGATATCGCCATCGCCGCGAGCTTGCCGCGCGAAGTCAGCGGGACAAAGCTGTCGAAGATCTCTTCGTCGTCCTTGCAGAACATGCGCTTGTAGTCGTCCGAGCCGATGCCGAGGTCGAGTGCGTGGTAGCCGCGCTCGTCGTAGCGGTCGATGATGTAGCGCATCAGGATCAGGCCGGGGCTGTAGCGAGCGTTTTCGGACAGCGTGTAGGTGTTGAACATCATCGAGAAGCGCTGGCCGTCGGCTACGCCCGCGAAGATCGCGATCACCTCGTCGTCGCATTCGAGCGCGTGGATGTCGATGATGCGGCCTTCGCCGCGCGGCATCAGGCATGCGCCGCGGATGAACTCCTCGACGCCCGGCTCGGCGAACACGTTCGGCAGCTTCTGTTCCGCCATCCGCGCCGGCTTGATACGGAAGAACCAGTCGAGCAGGCGGGTGACGTCCTCGTCGGTAGAGGCGAGGTGATAGCGATAGCCCGCGAGCGCCTGGAGCTTCTTTTCCTTGCTCTTCAGGCGGCGGCGCAAGGAGTTGCTGATCCGCGACGCCGGCGGGCCACCCGGCTCCATCACGAGCCGAGGGCAGCCGTTGATCGAGCCCTGCCGCTGCAACAGCGCAAACGGGTTCTGCTGGTCGTGCCAGCGCAGCGGCTGCTGCGTCAGCGCCAGCACGTCGACATGTTGGCCCAGTGGCGCAAACATTGCGTCGAGATCGGCTGCGACGGCCTGCGCGGCGAACTCGGCGTTCCACAGGCCCATGTTGAAGGTCGTATGCTTGCCGCCCATGAAGCAGGCGGTGCGCACGCCATGGCTTTGGCGGAGTGAGAGCGGGAGCAGCACCAGCGGCCGGTGCTCGGCGTCGTAGGCGATCACGATGAAAGGGCGGGCGGCTTCGTGTTCGCCGACCAGCCGCTGCCACGGGCTCAACAGATCGAAGCGTTGATAGGGCGTCGAGAGGTGGCCCGGCTCCTCGAAGGCGCGCCAAACCGGCTCGGCCTCTCCAAGGTCACTGACGACGCCGACATGAGCGATGCGACTCGCTTTCGACCGCGCTGGCGCTTCTGCCGTCCGGCTTTGCATCGCCGCAGCCATGGTCATTCGCGAAACCTGTCGAGAAACAAAAAATGCGTAGTTCGGCCCTTGGCCGACCTTTGCAAACAAATGTCAACAAAGGGTAAGGACAATGGCAGAGAGGCGCCGCCGGCGAACGCGCGGGAAGGTGGGACATTGGCATCCGACGACAGATGGCTGCAGCGGCTGCGCCTTGAACTGGCCTGGTTCACCGGCCAACCCCTGCTGCGCGGGCGCGGCGTTGGCGCGATCCTGCGCTTCGAGCGCGTGCGGCCGCGGCGGAGTGGGGCGTTCCAGCCACTGCGTGCAAGCGAGGTCACCCCGCAATTCCTCGACCGTGCCATTCGTGCGCTGAAGCGCTGGGAGTACGATTTCCTCGGCATGGACGACGTCTGTCGGCGCGCCGTCACGCTGCCGGAAAAGCGGCGCTTCGTGGCGCTGACCTTCGACGGGGCCGGCAAGGACCTGATCAACTTCGCCTGTCCGGTGCTGGCGCGCCATGGCGTGCCCTTCACGGTCTACGTTCCCACCGCCTTTCCCGATGGTGTCGGCGAAGCCTGGTGGCTCGCCCTCGAACAGATGATCGCGCGCGAAAGCCGCTTCAGCTTCATGATGGGCGAGAGGGAGCAGCGCTTCGTTGTCACCAGCAGCGCCGACAAGCAGGCGCTGTTCACGTTCATCGAGCGCTGGCTGCGCACGCTGTCGCCGGCGGACCTGACCGTCGCGATCAACGATCTCTGCACACGCCACCGGGTCGATCTCGCCGCCATCTCGCGCGAGGCCTCGATGAATTGGGAGGACCTGGCGAAGCTCGCGGCCGATCCGAATGTCACGATCGGCAGTGCGACCGTCAATTATCCGGTTCTTGCCAACATGAAGGATCCGGCGGCCCTGCGCGAGATGACGATGGGCAAGGCGGTGGCGGAAGCCGCCTTTCGCCGCGAGATCCGGCACCTCGCATTCCCGTTCGGCGATCGCTCATCGTTCCGCCGCAGCCACGTCATGATGGCGGAGGAGGCGGGGTTTGCCAGCGCGGTGTCGACCATTCCGGGCATCGTGGATGCCGAGGGGCGCACCAATCTGCGCGCGCTGCCGCGGATTTCCTGGGATGGCCGGGTGCGCTCGCTGCGCATTCTCCGGGTGCTGGTGTCGGGTGTCGCCTTTGCCCCGGTGAGACCGACCGGCAGCGCGCAAGCCGGTTAGGCGCGGTCGGGCCGCTGCATCCAGCTCACGATCGGCATCGCCGGCAAGACCCAGCCCATGCCCGCCACCACGTAGTAGATCGCCTGCCGCCAGCCGGATTCGGCGATCCACGGCATCTGCGCCAGCGCCATGCCGAGCAGGGCCCAGACGGCGGCCAGCACCAGAAGCAGGATGGTACCGAGGAACTTGCGGGTGCGGATCGTCATGAGGCGAGCTTTGCGGCTTCTTGCGTAACTTGCGCTGCGGGAGCGGGGGACTATAAGGGGCACGCAGTCCGGTTCAAGCCTTGGTTTTGCTCCTGAAATGACGACGATTTCCGCCTCGACCAAGCCGCATCGCGCCGTGCGCTGGTGGCTCGTTTCCGTGGCCGCGCTGATCGCGCTGATGGTGCTGGTCGGCGGTGCGACACGCCTGACCGAATCCGGGCTCTCGATCGTCGAATGGAAGCCGGTTACGGGCACCGTGCCGCCGCTCACGGAGGCGCAGTGGACCGACGCGTTCGAGGCCTACAAGAAGATCCCGCAATATCGCGAGCTCAATGCGGGCATGACACTCTCCGAGTTCAAGGAGATATTCTGGTGGGAATGGAGCCACCGGCTGCTCGGCCGCTTCATCGGCGTCGCCTATCTCCTGCCGTTCCTGTTCTTCCTGTGGCGCGGCGGCCTGTCCGGCGAGCTGAAGCGGCGGCTGTGGCTGTTGTTCGGACTTGGCGGGCTACAGGGCGCGGTCGGCTGGTGGATGGTGGCCTCGGGCCTGACAGAACGTGTCGAGGTGTCGCAGTATCGGCTGGCGACGCACCTGATACTCGCGCTCCTGATCTTTGCCGGCATCGTCTGGACCGTGCGGCGGCTTGCCGACCGGCCGCAGATCACGGCTCCCGCGCGGCTGCGGCTGACGAGCGCGCTGCTCGTGGTCGCGACCTTCGTGCAGATCTATTTCGGCGCGCTCGTTGCGGGCCTGCGCGCCGGGCGCGCCTACAATACCTGGCCCGCGATCGACGGCGCGTTCATTCCGTCGGCGGACCGCCTGTGGTTCGAGACGCCGTGGTGGCGCAATTTGTTCGACAATGTGCTGACGGTGCAGTTCGAGCACCGCATGACTGCCTATGCGCTGTTCGCGCTGGCGGCGCTGCATGCGTTCGATGCGGTGCGGTCGCGCGCCGGTGCGGCTGCAGGCGGGGCGCTGTGGCTGTTTGCGGCCGTGAGCCTGCAGGCGGTGCTCGGCATCCTGACGCTGATCAATCAGGTGCCGATTGGGCTGGCGCTCGCACACCAGACGGTCGCGATCGTAGTGCTGACGCTTGCGGTGATGCAGGCGGAGCGGCTGGCCTCGCGGCAATCGGCGGAGGCGCAGCCGCGCGCGGTTCCGCTCGGTCAGGCCGGCTGAACACTTTCAGCCCGGCTAACAATAGCCGTAGATGCCGCAGGCGTAGGGCAGTCGCCAGAAATAATCGACCTGCGGTCCGCCGTAATACGCGCCCTGATAGTCGTAGTCCCAGGGGCGGCCGTAATAACCTGGCAGGGTGCTCGAGCCCGGCAGCAGCGGCGTGCCCGGCAGGTTGCGGATGTAGCTGCCGACGCCATAGGCCGGCGAGATCAGCGCGTCCGGATCGGTCTCGACATAGACCTGTGGCGGTGGTGGCGGCGCGACCGCCCGCCGCCTCGGTGTGGCGGCGAGATCGGCTGCACTGACGCTCGAAACCGTCAGCATCGCCGCAAGGGCGGGTACTATCCAGCGCAGCATCGTCGGCTCCGAATCAAAGGGGGCGATCCAGCGACTATGTATGCGGCAGATATGGTTAAGGACTGTTAACTGGCTCCGTCATTCCGGGTTCGCGCTTGCGCGCGCCCCGGATTGACGCTGGATTTTACGCGCTCAGCGCCTGCTCCAGGTCAGCAATCAAGTCTTCCTCGTCCTCGATGCCGACCGAGAGCCGCACCACGTCGGGGCCGGCGCCGGACTTGGTCTTGGCGGCGTCGTCGAGCTGGCTGTGCGTGGTCGAGGCGGGGTGGATGACGAGCGAGCGGGTGTCGCCGACATTCGCAAGATGCGAGAACAGTTGCAGCTTCGACACCAGGCTGACGCCGGCGTCATAGCCGCCCTTGAGGCTGAAGGTGAACACGGCACCTGCGCCCTTCGGCGCGTATTTGCGTGCGAGCTGGTTGTACTTGTCGTTCGCCAGACCCGCATAGCTCACCGAGGCCACCGCCGGATGGCCGGAGAGGAATTCGGCGATCGCTTTCGCATTGTCGCAGTGCTTCTGCATGCGCAGCGGCAGCGTCTCGATGCCGGTGAGGATCATGAATGCGTTGAAGGGCGACAGCGCCGGTCCAAGGTCGCGCAGGCCAAGTACCCGGCAGGCGATCGCGAAGGCGAAATTGCCAAAGGTCTCCTGCAGGCGGATGCCGTGATATTCGGGCCGCGGCTCCGACAGCATCGGATATTTGCCGCCCGTGGACCAGTCGAAGGTGCCGGCATCGACGATGATGCCGCCGAGCGAATTGCCGTGGCCGCCCAGAAACTTCGTCAGCGAGTGCACGACGATGTCGGCGCCGTGATCGATCGGGCGGATCAGATAGGGCGAGGCCAGCGTGTTGTCGACGATCAGCGGCACGCCCGCCTTGCGCGCCACCGTCGAGATCGCCTCGATGTCGGTGATGCTGCCGCCGGGATTGGCGATGGACTCGATGAAGATCGCCTTGGTGCGCGGGGTGACCGCGCGCTCGAAGCTTGCGATGTCGTCGGGATCGGCCCACACCACGTTCCAACCAAAGCTCTTGAACGCATGCGTGAACTGGTTGATCGAGCCGCCATAGAGTTTTCGCGCGGCAATGAATTCGTCGCCGGGCTGGAGCAATTGCTGCAATACCACGACCTGCGCGGCATGGCCCGAAGACACCGCGAGCGCCGCCGTGCCGCCTTCGAGCGCGGCGACGCGCTCCTCGAGCACGGCATTGGTGGGATTGCCGATGCGGGTATAGATGTTGCCGAACGCCTGCAACCCGAACAGCGAGGCGGCGTGGTCCGCGTCGTTGAAGACGAAAGAAGTCGTTTGATAAATCGGGGTCGCGCGCGCACCGGTGGTGGGATCGGGCTGTGCACCGGCATGCACGGCGAGGGTTGAAAATCCCGGAAGGCGATCGCTCATTCGTGGCGTCCTGTTTCTTGTGGTCTGAAATCGCGCGGCATGCTGATCGGCGCCGCGCCTGCCGTCAAGGCAGGGCGTCACATCAGGATGAACTTGCTACGCATTGTCGCGTTCGCGAAATGAATGCTTCGCGCGTGCGTCAGCTTTGCTCGCTCTTGTTTTTGGCGGCACGATCCGATGCGGCGGTGTCGCCGCCGCCGACGCTCATCCGATTGAGGGATAGCCGCATGCCCTGCGTCGGTGCCGGCGGACGCTTGGAGCTCAGCGTGCGCGAGTTGACGCCCATCCAGGAGATCTCCGACGACAGGCGGCCATATTCGATCTTGGGGCAGCGGTTCATCACCACCTTGATGCCGGCGGCCTCGGCCTTCTCCGCGGCCGCATCGTCACGCGCCCCGAGCTGCATCCAGATCACCTTCGGCAGCGGATCGAGCGTCAGCGCCTCCTCGACCACGGGCATGATGTGGCTGGAGTTGCGGAAGATGTCGATCATGTCGACGGGGCGGCCGAGATCACGCAGCGAGGCGACGAACGGCCTGCCGAGCAGCTCCTTGCCGACATGGCCGGGATTGACCGGGATCATGTCGTAGCCGCGCTGGGCCAGATATTTGAACGCGAAATAGCTCGGCCGCACGTTGACCGGCGAGGCGCCGACCATCGCGATCGACTTCACGCTGTTGAGGATGGCGCGGATGTAATTGTCGGGATAGGCGTCGTGGTTCATATCTCGTCTTTTTCCTTGTCATTGCGAGGAGCGAAGCGACGAAGCAATCCAGTCTAGTTTTCTCGGTAGGATTCCTGGATTGCTTCGCGAAGCCTGTCATCGGGCCGCGCTTCGCGCGGACTCGTTGGCTCGCAATGACGATTTCATTCATCCCGCCATTTCGGCGCGCGCTTCTCGATGAACGCGCCGATACCTTCCTCGGCGTCGCGCGCCATCATGTTCTCGGTCATCACCCCTGCCGCATAGCGATAGGCCTCGGCAAGGCTCATCTCGGCCTGGCGATAGAACGCCTCCTTGCCGAGCTTGACGGTGTAGGCGGATTTCAGCGCGACCTGCTGCGCCAGCGCGATCGCGGCGTCGCGCTCGGCACCCGCAGCGACCACGCGATTGACGAGGCCGATCTCGCGGGCGCGCGCGGCCGGGATCGGCTCGCCCGTCAGCAGCATCTCCATCGCCTGCTTGCGCGGCACGTTGCGCGACAGCGCCACCATCGGCGTCGAGCAGAACAAGCCGATGTCGACGCCGGGCGTGGCGAAGCTGGCCGCTTCGGAGGCGATCGCGAGATCGCAGCTGGCGACGAGCTGGCAGCCGGCCGCGGTTGCGATGCCCTGCACGGCAGCGACCACAGGCTTGGGCAGGCGCACCACCGCCTGCATCATCGCGCTACAGGCGTTCATGATCTGCGCAAAATAGGCGCGGCCACGATCCGGATCGGTGCGGCGCGCGGTGAGCTCTTTCATGTCGTGGCCGGCGGAGAATGCGGGGCCATTGGCTGCGATGACGGCCGCACGGATGCGCTTGTCCTCCGCGATCGCGTTGAGGCTCGCATGCAGCTGTCCAATCATCGCCTCCGAGAGGCTGTTGCGCGCAGCGGGGCGGTTCAGCGTGAGCACGGCAACGGTGTCGACGATTTCGCGCAAGAGAATCGGCGGTTCCGGCGAAGGGGTGTGGGCGGGCTGGACGGACATCGGATATTCCAGTTGGATGATGCAGATAACTTAATGTAACAGGCGAAGTGAAGCGAGGGTGGGAACAGCATGGCATTGGCGAAAATGAGCGTGGCGGAGGTCGAACGGTTTCTTCGCGACGAGTTTCCCCAGGCGTTCAGCGGCGACGACATCACGATCGAAAGCGCGGACGGCCAGACCTGCCTCCTGCGCCAGCGCTACAGCGAAAGGATGCTGCGGCCGGGTGGAACCGTGTCGGGCCCGACGCTGATGGCGCTTGCCGATTTCGCCATGTATGTGGTGCTGCTGTCCGCCATCGGCCCGGTCGGGCTCGCGGTCACCACCAATCTCAACATCAATTTCCTGCGCAAAGGCCAGCCGGGGCAGGACGTGCTCGCCGAAGCCCGGCTGCTCAAGCTCGGCAAGCGCCTAGCGGTGGGCGAGGTGAACCTGTTGTCTGGGACCTCACCCGATCCGATCGCGCACGTCACGTCGACCTATTCCATTCCAAATATTTGAGCTTTTCGCAGGTATCAAAATACCATATTTTTAAACTATTGAATTTACTTATCTAATTTCCGTTGTCGGGCATTGACCGTTGCGCGTCGCTTCTCTAGAAAGCCGCGCAGTCCGGTGCGGTGTTCGCGCCGATGTCTCCCTCCACGGAAATTCTGACATGAAAACCTTTTCGGCAAAGCCGGCCGAGGTGACGAAGAAGTGGGTGCTGATCGACGCCAAGGGTCTGGTCGTCGGCCGTCTCGCCACCATCGTCGCCATGCGGCTCCGCGGCAAGCACCTCCCGACCTACACCCCGCACGTTGATTGCGGCGACAACGTCATCATCATCAACGCCCAGCATGCGGTCCTCACCGGCCGCAAGCGTGAGCAGAAGACCTACTACAAGCACACCGGCTATGTCGGCCACGTCAAGGAGCGCACCGCGCGCCAGATCCTCGAGGGCCGTCATCCCGAGCGCGTGCTCGAGAAGGCCGTCGAGCGCATGATCCCGCGTGGTCCGCTCGGTCGCGTCCAGATGGGCAACCTCCGTGTCTATGGCGGGGCCGATCATCCGCACGAGGCGCAGCAGCCCGAGAAGATCGACATCGCCAAGTTGAACCGCAAGAACACGAGGGCCGCATAACATGGCCGAATCCATCCAGTCGCTCGACCAGCTCGCGCAGCTCAAGACGGCCGCGCCCGATGCGCCGAAGCACGAGAAGAAGGTCGACAAGCTCAACCGCGCCTATGCCACCGGCAAGCGCAAGGACGCGGTCGCCCGCGTGTGGATCAAGCCGGGTGCCGGCAAGGTCATGGTCAACTCGCGTGAGGTCGAGGTCTATTTCGCTCGTCCCGTGCTGCGCATGATGATCCAGCAGCCCTTCGTTGCGGCCGCGCGTGCCGGCCAGTACGACGTGATCTGCACCGTCGCCGGCGGCGGTCTGTCCGGCCAGGCCGGCGCCGTCCGTCACGGCATCTCCAAGGCGCTCACCTATTTCGAGCCGGAGCTGCGCACCGTGCTCAAGAAGGGCGGCTTCCTCACCCGCGACTCCCGCGTGGTCGAGCGCAAGAAGTACGGCAAGGCCAAGGCCCGCCGGTCCTTCCAGTTCTCCAAGCGTTAATCGCTTCGGTAACATTCGTCGCGAAAGCGGCTTCAATGAGATGCAAAAGGGCGCTGATTTCAGCGCCCTTTTTGTTGTTCGTTTGTATGCAAATTCATGGAGTCTTTCGCGAAAACTTGGCCCTGGATGAAAACCTGAATGGAACTCGCGGGACATAGCGTCGCATCTGGAAGGGCGCGCAAGTCGGCTGGGCCGATCGCGTAACTGCTATGTTTTGAAGGGGGCCGACATGATGTCGCTCGATAGCATCACGCTCTATTTGGTCGCCACCATGGTTGCCGCACTGCTCGGCGCCATGATGGTGTTTTTCGGCAAGCAGGAGAACAGCCCCGCGCTGAAATGGTGGGGCACGGCATACCTGCTCGGTGCGGCCTCGGTGGCGTTGTGGACGGCGGCTGGCGACAAGGTAGGTCCGCAAGTCTATCTCGCGTTAAATGCGGTCGGCTTCGTCGCCTGCGGCATGGTGTGGAACGCTGCGCGGGTTTTCCATGGCCGCAAGCCGAGCTGGCCGGGCCTGCTGATCGGTGCGCTGGCCTGGGTCGCGGCAGTCACGCTGCTCGATCCCGCCGCGTCCACGCTGCGCATGGTGATCGGCGCCGGCATCGTCTCGGTCTATGCTGCGCTGACCGCAAGCGAGCTCTGGGTCGAGCGGCGCAAGAGCCTGCAACGGCGTTGGCCGGCCTTGGTGGTGCCGGTGATGCATGGCTGCGTGCTGATGCTGCCGATCCTGATCGGCGGCTTCCTGCGCCCGCACGATGCGAGCTTCTCGGCCAGCATCTGGGTCACCGTCTTCGCGGTCGAACTCGTGCTCTATGCCGTCGGCACCGTGTTCGTGATCTTCATGCTGGTGTCGGAGCGTACCGTTACGGCGCACAGGACCGCAGCCTCCACCGATCCCCTGACCGGCATGCTCAACCGCCGCGGCTTCTCCGAGGCGTGCGGGCGGGTGATCGAACGTGAGGCCAAGGGCGGACGCCCGGTGACCGTGATGATCTTCGACATCGACCACTTCAAGTCGATCAATGACCGCTTCGGCCATCCCGCCGGCGACGAGATGCTGAAACTGTTCTCGACCGTCGTCATCAGCAATCTGCGCATCTCGGATCTCTCGGGCCGCATCGGCGGCGAGGAGTTCGCCGCGCTATTGCCGTGCTCGCTGGAGGAGGGCGTGCTGGTCGCCGAGCGCGTGCGCGAGGCGTTCGAGACCTCCGGCGTCGTGGTCGAGGAGGGGCCGGTCGACACCACCGTCAGCATCGGCGTTGCCGGCGGTCCGGCCGGCACCGAGCTCGAAGTGCTTCTGGCGGCCGCCGACACGGCGCTCTATCAGGCCAAGCGCGGCGGCCGTAACCGCGTCGAGGCTGCGGAGGAGCTGCCGCTGTCGCTGGAGAACTGGCGCCGCCAGAGCGCAGCGCGCGTCGGTGTGCCGCGGACGCAGCCGGCCACGGCCTGAAGCGCGGGAGGTTCTGCGGTAATCCCCTGTTTACCATTCGATCCCTACCATTGCGGTCATGGAATCGATCCGTCGACAGAATCCGCAGGCCGCCCTGATGTCACTCGAAGCCGCTGCGGCCTCGGCACGTGGCGGTTTCGCCTGTCTGTTCTCCACCGCCGACGAATACGAGACCGCCGTCATCAGCGAGCGCCGCGCGCAGGGGCGCTATACCCAGAGCCGCAACTACTGGCCGCTCGCGCTGTTCGCCGGTTGCGCGCTCATCGTGACAGGCACCGTCCTCCTGTTCGCCTGAGAGCGCTGCATTTTCCGGTCAGGAGGGCGCCGTTTCGGCGCCTTTTTCTTTGTCGCTGGCTGCGGTAGACAGGCCCATCAAACAAGAAGGGTGGAAACCGATGGTCACCGAGATCGCGCAAATCGACGTCAAGCCGGGCAGCGAGAAGGATTTCGAGGCTGCAGTCGCCAAGGCCAAGGCCGCGTTCGGCCGCGCCAAGGGCTTTCACGGCTTCGAGCTGCACAAGTCGATCGAGAAGCCGCAGCGCTACCGGCTGATGGTGAAGTGGGCGACGCTGGAAAATCACACCGTCGATTTCCGCGGCTCGGAGAATTTCACCGAATGGCGCGGCCTGGTCGGCCAGTACTTTGCTGCGCCTCCGGAGGTCGAGCACACCGAGACCGTGCTGACGACCTGAGCGGCCTTACGCCGCTTCGGCGTGGGCGGGCGCCGCGGTCTCATAGGTCTTGAAATGGTCGATCATCACCTTGGCGATGGCGACCAGCGGCAGCGCCAGCGCGAGGCCCCAGATTCCGAAGACCACGCCGAGCAGGATCTGGAACGCGAACAGCGTGGCCGGCGGAATGTCCAGCGCCTGGCGCTGGAGGATCGGCGTCAGCACATAGCTCTCCATCGCGTCACGCCGAGGAACAGCAGCAGCGCCGATAGCGCCGGGATCCAGCCCGAGGCGAGACTCGCCAGCACGACGACGACGCCGGCAATGATGGCGCCAACCGTCGGGATGAAGGCGAGCAGGCCGGCCTGAATGCCGAGGATGAACGAGCCGGGGATGCCAATGACGGCCAGCCCGATCCAGGTGACGACGCCGACTGCGATCATGACGATGATCTGCGCGATCAGCCAGCGTTCCAGCGTCTCGCTGATGCGGTCGATGATGAGGGCGGCACGGGTGCGTTGCCTGGCCGGCGCGAGGAACAAGAGGCCATCGTGATAGATGCTGGGCTGGGCGGCGAAGGCAAGGCCCAGGAACAGCACGATGAAGATGTTGCCGACGGCACTGATGGTGCCGAGCAGCAGCTTGAAGGTCTGGCTGACGATCGCCCCGCCGCTGGAGGCGAGGGCGCCTGCGCCCGGCAACTGGCCATGCGGGGCCGCGCTTGGGGCAGGCGGCGCGTCCGACGCCGCGTTGGCGGCGGTGGACGTCGCATTGCCGATGTCGAAGAAGCTGGTGTCGATGCCGTGGTTCTCGAGGAAGGACCGGACATGCGTGATCTGCGACTTGATGGTGTTGCTGAGGGCCGAGGCCTGTTCGGCGATGGTCGCGCCGCCGAGATAGGCAACCCCGGCGAGCATCACCGCAAGCGCCACGCAGACGATCGCGAGCCGGACCGGATGTGGCCAATGAACACGCCGGCCGAGCGCGTTGGTCAGCGCGTTGAGGCCGACGCCGAGCAGCATGCCGGTGAAGATCAGAAGCAGCGTCGCGGCAAAATACCAGGTGAAGATGAGCGATGCGGTAAACAGCACGACGCCGATGCCGCCGACCGTGATCGCCCAGGCCAGATCGCTCCGGGTCCGGGAACGCTCGTCTGCGGGCATGGTCACATCGTTTCCTCGTCAGAAGGCAGCACGCACCTTTCGCGAAATCCGGCCGGGGATCAAGCCGGCGCCGATGCCGGTTGGATGCTGGCCGGAGCGGGGATGGTGGTCGCGACGTCCCGCGATGACGCGCCCAGCCCGGCGGCAGGGGTGTCCAAGGCCTCGATTGCCGTCGGGCGGGACATTTACGCGAAAATAGCATTGCCGTCCCGCAGTCTCCTCGGTTGAATTTGTTCCATCCGATGGGCATGTTTAGAGAATCTTCTTCGGCGGGGAGGTCGGAACGGGAGATGAGAAAGCCGGTCGTCGGCGTGATCGGGAATGCCCATCGCGTCGAGAATCGATTTCAGGTCCAGATGGTCGGTGAGCGCAATCTGCGCGCGATTGCCGAGGTCTCCGGCGGCTTGCCGCTGATGTTTGCGGGCTCGCCGGACATCACCGATATCAGTGCGCTGCTCGATACCGTGGACGGCGTCATCCTCACCGGCGCCCGCGCCAACGTCCACCCGACGCGCTTCAACGTCGACCCCTGCGAGAAGCACGAGCCCTACGACATTCACCGCGACGAGGTGGCGCTGGCGCTCTCGCTCGCCTGCGTCGCCCGCGGCATCCCGCTGTTCGGCATCTGCCGGGGCCTGCAGGAGATGAACGTCGCCTTCGGCGGCTCGCTGCACCCTGAGATACGCGAGCTGCCCGGCCGCATGAACCACCGCATGCCGCGGCTGGACAACGGCGAGATCCATCCCGATCCGACCGTGGTGTTCGCCGACCGCCACGAGGTAGACCTCACCCCGGGCGGTGCCTTTGCCAAAATCCTCGGCTGCGAGAAGATCCGCGTCAATTCGCTGCACGGCCAGGGCATTTTGGAGCCGGGCAAGCGCGTCATGATCGAAGGCGTTGCCGAAGACGGCACCATCGAGGCGATCCGCATCGCTGAGGCTCCGACCTTTGCGCTCGGCGTGCAATGGCATGCCGAATACGACCCGCAGCGCAATCCGATCAACCGGAAGATATTCGAGGCGTTCGGCGAGGCGCTCGTCGAACGGCAGCGCGCGACGGCTTAGCGCTCCTCGATAGACGAGGGGAGTCGGAGCGAGTCCGCTTCCGCGTCGTCATCACCCGTGCGTGAAGTCACCGGGTTTCAACCCGAGTGCTTTGATGGCCGCTTCGGGAAGCGGTCCGAACGCTTCGACCCGTTCATTCGGAGCCATCATGGTAGCGATGATTGCTGCGGCTCTTGCCGGATCTCCTTCGGCGACAAAGAAAACCGAGCGAACGGGCGCGCCGCCGCCTAACGGCTCAGTTGTAACCAGGACAACCTGACCATTTGCCATGCTCTCCTATACCCCCGTTGCCGCGTCCTTTCCACGATCGTGTCGATCGATCGTCACCAAAGCGGCGGTGCAGCAACGATCAGGCGCGCCAGAGCTAATCCTCCCGGGCTATTGCGCTGTCTTGGCACAAACGCCAGCTAAATGAGTTGTAGATGGCACAATCGCTCCGGGAGTGAGGGCGTGGCCAGCCGAAGGGTAAACCAGGATCTCCCCGTCATCGCGCGCTTCGAGGTGCGTCACCGCAATTACCTCGCGCCAGATGGTTCGATCCAGCGACCGCTTCCTTCTTTCGCCTCCGATTCCAAGCTGCTGATTGAGCTTTACCGGTCGATGGTGCTGCTGCGCCTGTTTGACCGGAAGGCTGTTGCGTTGCAGCGCACGGGCCGGCTTGGGACTTATGCCGTTTCGCTCGGCCAGGAGGCTGTGTCGGTCGGGATCGCAAGCGCGATGCGTGAGGAGGACGTTCTGTTGCCCTCCTATCGCGACAACGGTGCGCTGCTCTGGCGTGGCGTCAAGCTGGAGGAGATCCTCCTGTTTTGGGGCGGCGACGAACGCGGCAACCAGTTCTCTGGACCTGTCCATGACTTCCCGTTCTGTGTTCCCGTCGGATCCCAGGCGCCACATGCCGCTGGTGTCGCCTACGCCCTCAAGCTGCGCAAGGAACCGCGCGTCGCCGTGTGCCTGTTCGGCGATGGGGCCACCTCGAAAGGCGACGTTTACGAGGCGATGAATTTTGCCGGCGTGCACAAACTGCCGCTCGTCTTCGTCGTCGCAAACAATCAATGGGCCATATCGGTACCGTTGCGACTGCAGACCGCTTGCGAAACGCTGGCACAGAAGGCAATCGCCGCAGGCTTTCTCGGTGAGCAGGTCGACGGCAGTGACGTGGTGGCGATGCGGGCCGCTGCTGAGGAGGCCGTTGCCGCTGCGCGAGATGGCAACGGACCCCGGTTCATCGAGGCGGTCACGTACCGGCTCGGCGACCACACGACATCCGATGACGCGGCGCGCTATCGCCCGGCCGAGGAGGTCCAGGTGCATTGGAAGGAAGAGCCGATTGCGCGGCTGAGGACCTATCTCGTCGCCCAGAAAATGTGGAGCAAGGCGGACGAGGAGCGGCTCGCCGCCGAATGCCATGAGCGCGTCGAGGCGGCGGCCGAACGCTACCTGGCGACAGTGCCGCGCCGTCCCGAAACCATATTCGATCATCTCTTTGCTGATCTGCCTGAGGCCTATGCCGCGCAACGCCGCGAACTTGCGGGAGAGCACGATGCCTGAGGTAACTTTGGTCGAAGCCATCAACCTGGCGCTCGCTCGGGCGATGGAGGATGATCCTGACGTGGTCGTGCTTGGCGAGGACGTTGGCGCCAACGGCGGCGTCTTCCGCGCAACCGCAGGCTTGCAGAAGCGCTTTGGGGCGGAGCGGGTCCTCGATACGCCGCTTGCCGAGCTCCTGATCTCTGGGCTCTGCGTCGGCATGGCCGCGCAGGGACTGAAACCGGTCGGCGAGATCCAGTTCATGGGGTTCATCTATCCCTGCCTGGATCAGCTCGTGAACCATGCGTCCCGATTGCGCAATCGGACCCAGGGACGGCTCACCTGTCCCATGGTTCTGCGCACGCCGCACGGCGCCGGCATCCGCGCGCCCGAGCATCATTCCGAAAGCACCGAGGCAATGCTCGCCCATATTCCCGGCTTGCGCGTCGTCATGCCTTCCTCGCCCGAACGTGCCTATGGATTGTTGCTTGCCGCCATCCGCGATCCAGATCCCGTTGTGTTTCTGGAGCCGACGCGCCTGTACCGTGCGGCCAAAGGCGAGGTAGAGGACAATGGCGAAGCCTTGCCGCTGGATGCCGCTTTTGTCCTGAGGGAAGGTCGCGATCTCACGCTGATTAGCTGGGGAGCCATGCTGAAGGAAACCGTGGCTGCGGCAAAGGCGCTGTCCGCCGAAGGCATCGCGGCGGAGGTCATCGATCTCGCCACGCTCAAGCCCTACGACGAAGACACCGTGCTCGGTTCGGTCGCCAAGACCGGCCGTTGTGTCATCGTGCACGAGGCAGCACGGACCGGCGGATTTGGCGCCGAGATAGCCGCGACAATTGCCGAGCGCCGCCTGTCCTCGCTGCTTGCGCCTGTGACCCGCGTCACAGGCTACGACACAGTCGTTCCGATGGCACGGCTGGAGCAATACTACATGCCTTCGGTCGAACGCATCATGACTGCCGCCCGCAAGGTCTGCCAGTTCAGCTAGATGTCGACGGACCGGATTTTATCGGACTTGGGCCCATGCGCCAGTTCACGTTGCCGGATCTCGGAGAAGGCCTCGAGGAGGCGGAGATCGTGAGCTGGTACGTTGGCGAGGGCGATCACGTCGTCACCGATCAACCGCTCGTTTCCGTCGAGACCGACAAGGCGGTGGTTGAGATACCGTCTCCGTCGAGCGGGCGCATCGCGCGCGTGTTTGGCGCCAAGGGCGATATCGTCAAGGTCGGCGCGCCGCTCGTCGAATTTGCCGAGGGCGCCGAACAGGACACCGGCACCATCGTTGGCGATCTCGGCGGCGGCGAACATCGGCCTGCTCCAGGGACGCCTTCCGAGCCCCCGACTGGACCGCAGGTGTTTCCGGCTGTCCGTGCACTCGCGCGCAAGCTCGACGTCGATCTTGAGAGCGTGGTGCCCACGGGACCTGGCGGCACCGTCACGCGGGCCGATGTCGAGCGGGCTGCAAAGATTGTGTCCCAAGCCGGCTGCGCCGAGCCCCTGCGAGGCACGCGGCGTGCCATGGCCCAGCGCATGGCAACAGCCCATGCGCAAGTTGTTCCCGCCTCGGTGACCGATGAAGCCGACATCGACGATTGGCCGACGGGCGAGGACGTGACGATCCGTCTGGTGCGGGCCATTGCTGCCGCCTGCACGGCAGAGCCCGCGCTCAATGCCTGGTACAATCCCGGCGCAGGAGAACGGCGCCTCATGGCGCGTGTCGATCTCGGCATTGCCGTGGATACCGAAGGCGGCCTGATTGTTCCTGTGTTGCGCAATGTCGCGGAGCGCAACGTGTCGGATTTGCGGATGGGACTTGACCGGCTGCGGGCCGACGCGATCGCGCGCTCGATACCGCCTGAAGAGTTGCGTGGCGCGACGATTACCCTATCGAACTTCGGGATGATCGGCGGCCGGTTCGCAAATCTGATCGTGGTGCCGCCCCAGACGGCCATCATTGGTGCCGGACGGATTTCGCCCGGCGTCGTCCCGCATCGGGGACAGCCTGCCGTAAGACGCATGCTGCCGCTGTCGCTCACCTTTGACCATCGCGTCGTGACGGGCGGTGAAGCTGCCCGCTTCTTGGTCGCACTCAAATCCGATCTTGAGAAGATGTCGTGAATGCTGTCTGCGGCGCGCTCGCATCAAACGCCCTTCGGTCGCCTCCATTCATCGCATCGCACAACGAAGCCCATGATTCCCTTTGTGGCTGTCCTGGCATTGAGGTTCCGGAACGGAGCGCCATATCTTCGGCAAGGGAGCCCCTGCCGTGCAGACCATGAAGGCGACCCTCGTTGCGGCGATTGGCGTCGTGGCTTTGATCTTCTGCCTCCTTCCCGGCTCAGCGGAGGAGAGCGGTGGCCGTCTTGCACTGACTGTCACGATCGACGGAGCCATTGGTCCGGCATCGGCCAGCTACGTGAAGGAGGCCTTGGCCAAGGCAAGTGAGCGGCACGCCGAGATCGTGCTTCTGAGAATGAACACGCCCGGCGGTCTCAATTCCAGCATGCGCGAGATCATCGCGGATGTGCTTGCCTCGCCCGTCCCTGTCATCGGCTACGTCGCTCCCTCCGGCGCCCACGCGGCGAGCGCGGGCACCTATATCCTTTATGCGACCCACATCGCAGTGATGGCGCCAGGCACCAATATCGGTGCCGCGACGCCGGTGCAGATTGGCGGGCCGCTGCCGGGGCTGCCGAGCGGAGAACCGGAGAAGGGCGCCAAGGACAGGAAGGACGGTGATCAAAAAAGCGAGCCGAAGGATGCGATGACGGCCAAGGCGACCAACGATGCGGTTGCCTTCATCCGCAGCCTTGCAGAGCTGCGCAACCGGAATGCGGAGTGGGCGGAGAAGGCGGTCCGTGAGGCTGCGACCCTCTCTGCCAACGGGGCGCTAGAGGCCCATGCCATCGATCTCGTCGCGCGCGATCAGGCTGACTTGCTGAGGCAGCTGGATGGCCGCGTGGTCGAGGTCGCAGGCGGCAAGACGCAACGCCTCGCGACGAAGGACGCGGTCGTTGAGGTCATCGACCCCGGATGGATATCCCGCTTCCTGGCGGTCATCACCGATCCGAACGTGGCGTTCATTCTCCTGATGGTCGGCATCTACGGCCTGATCTTCGAGTTCATGTCTCCCGGTGCGGTCGCCCCGGGCGTCGTGGGCGCGATCTGCCTGATGATTGGCCTCTATGCGCTCAACTTGCTGCCGATCAACTATGCGGGCCTCGCGCTGATGTTGATCGGTATCGTGCTTCTCACCATCGAAGCGTTCAATCCGACCGTGGTGATCGGTCTCGGGGGGATCATCGCTTTCGTGTTGGGCGCACTGATGCTTTTCAGGGTTGAGGCGCCCGGCTACCACCTGTCGTGGTGGGTGATCGGCGTTACTGCGGCTGTGTTCATCGGCTTTGCTCTCGTCGTGCTTGGTTCGCTTCGGCGCATCCGCAAGGCTCCTGAACGGGTCGGCGCGCAGGCCATGCGAGGCTTGCCCGCCAAGGTGCTCGACTGGAACGGGAACGAAGGTCACGTCTTTACCCACGGTGAGCGCTGGCAGGCGCGCGGCGCCGAAACGTTCAAGCCCGGAGAGACGGTCGAAGTCGCGAGCGTCGTCGAGCTGACGCTGCTGATACGGCGTGCGCCGGCCCGCACCGGCGAGGGAGGTACATCATGATGCTGGAATATCTGACCTATGCGGCGCTTGCGCTGCTTGTCATCATATTTCTATCCCAAGCCATTCGAATCTTGCGCGAATACGAGCGTGGCGTCGTCTTTACACTCGGCCGCTTCACTGGCGTGAAGGGCCCCGGCCTCATCCTTCTCATTCCGGTCGTGCAGCAGCTCGTAAAGGTCGATCTACGGGTGATGGTGCAGGTCGTGCCGCCCCAGGACGTGATTTCGCGGGACAACGTGTCCGTCAAGGTCAACGCCGTTCTGTACTTCCGCATCGTCGATCCCGAGCGGGCCATCATCAAGGTCGGCGATTACATGGCCGCGACCAGCCAGCTCGCCCAGACCACGTTGCGCTCGGTGCTGGGCAAGCACGAGCTCGACGAGATGCTTGCCGAACGCGACAGGCTGAACGCCGACATCCAGGAGATCCTCGACAAGCAAACCGACATCTGGGGCATCAAGGTCACCGGCATAGAGATCAAGGACGTCGATATCAACGAAACCATGGTGCGCGCGATTGCCAAACAGGCCGAGGCGGAGCGGCTGCGGCGGGCCAAGGTGATCAATGCGATGGGCGAGCAGCAGGCTGCCGAAAAGCTCGTCGAGGCCGGCCGGATCCTCGCGCAGGAGCCGCAGGCGATGCAGCTACGCTACTTCGCGGCTCTGCACGACATCGCCGGTGAACGGTCGTCGACCATCGTGTTTCCGCTACCGACGGGCCTGCTCGACCATTTTACGCCGCGGCGCGACAATCCATAGGCAGGATGACCCATCTTCGGCCCAAATGGGCGTGTCGAATATTGATCCCAACTTAAACGGGAGGAAAATTCGATGACGAAGCATACCGACAGACCAACCAGCCGCCGCCAGAATCGCACATTGATGCTCTCGGTCCCGCTGGTCGCCTTCGCACTCTGGTCAGGGGGAATCGGTGTGCAGGCCGCGGAGCCGGCGACGACCGGCAGCTTGCCGCGCATTCTCGTGCTTGCGACAGGAGGAACGATCGCAGGTCAGGCCGACCCACGTGCGACGGGTGCGTACAAGTCCGGCCAGATCACGGGCGACCAACTGGTCCAGTCCGTCCCGGGTCTGGACAAGCTGGCGAAGCTGAACGCCGAACAGATTTCGTCGATCGGATCCCAGGACATGAACGACAAGGTCTGGTTTGCGCTGGCCCGTCGCATCCAGGACGCCTTCGACAAGAACGAAGCCGATGGAATCGTGATTACCCACGGCACGGACACGCTCGAAGAGACCGCGTTTTTTCTGGATAACGTGGTTCGCGGCGACAAGCCGGTGGTCATCGTCGGCTCGATGCGTCCGGCCACGGCGGTCAGCGCAGACGGTCCCGGCAATCTCTACGAAGCGGTTCAGGTGGCGGCCGATCCCCGCGCCCGCGGGCGTGGGGTCATGGCCGTGTTGAACGACAAGATTCAGGGCGCTCGCTCGGTGACCAAGACCAACACCACGAGCATCGAGACGTTCAATTCACCCAATGACGGGCCGATCGGCTATGTCGACACGGCCGGCGGCATTCGTTTCATGGCGCAGGCGCCCGGTTTCAAGCGCACGACCTATCAGCTCCCGCCGGGCGAGCAATTGCCCCGCGTCGAGATCGTCTACTCGCATGCCAACATGGACGCCGTTCCGATCGAGGACGCCATCTCTCACGGCGCAAAAGGCATCGTGCTGGCCGGCGTCGGCGATGGTAACAGCTCGAAGCAGGCGCTCGATGCGCTCGAACAGGCGGCGAAGAAGGGGATCATGATCGTCCGTTCCACGCGGGTCCGGTCCGGCTTCGTCACCCGAAATGTCGAGGTTGACGATGACAAGAATGGCTTCGTCGTGTCCGAGGACCTCAACCCCCAGAAGGCGCGCGTTCTCACCCAATTGCTGATCGCGAGCGGCGTGACCGCTCCGGCCGAGCTGCAGCGAGCCTTCACGGCGACTTGGTAGGCGAGCTGTCGCGCGGACCCAGTGCGTAGGATGGGTAGAGCGCAGCGAAACCCATCGTCCTTCCAGGGTGAGATGATGGGTTTCGCAAGGGCTCTACCCATCCTACGGCTCTCAAAACGAAAAGGCGCCCCTCGCGGGGCGCCTTTTGCTTCCGGTATCCTATGCGAGCCGATCAGCCCGAATAGTACATGTCGAACTCGACCGGGTGCGGGGTCATTTCGAAGCGCTCGACTTCGGTCATCTTCAGCTCGATGTAGCTGTCGATGAAGTCGTCGTCGAACACGCCGCCGGCCTTCAGGAAGGCGCGGTCCTTGTCGAGGTTTTCCAGCGCCTCGCGCAGCGAGCCGCACACGGTCGGGATCTGCTTCAGCTCTTCCTTCGGCAGATCGTAGAGGTCCTTGTCCATCGCCGGACCCGGATCGATCTTGTTCTTGATGCCGTCGAGGCCGGCCATCAGCATCGCGGCGAAGCCGAGATAGGGATTGGCGAGCGGATCGGGGAAGCGCACCTCGACGCGCTTGGCCTTCGGCGAAGCGGTGTAGGGGATGCGGCACGAGGCCGAGCGGTTGCGCGCGGAGTAGGCGAGCAGCACCGGAGCCTCATAGCCCGGGACCAGACGTTTGTAGGAGTTGGTCGTCGGGTTGGTGAAGGCGTTGATCGCCTTGGCATGCTTGATGATGCCGCCGATGTAGTTGAGGCAGGTTTCCGACAGGTCGGCATACTTGTTGCCGGCGAACACCGGCTTGCCGTCCTTCCAGATCGACTGATGGACGTGCATGCCCGAGCCGTTGTCGCCATAGACCGGCTTCGGCATGAAGGTGGCGGTCTTGCCGTAGATGTGGGCGACCTGGTGGATGCAGTACTTGTAGATCTGCAGGTGGTCGGCCATCAGCGTCAGGGTGTCGAACTTCATGCCGAGCTCGTGCTGGGCGGAAGCGACCTCGTGGTGATGCTTCTCGACCTTGACGCCCATCTTGGCCATGGCGCCGAGCATTTCGGAACGCATGTCCTGCACGGAGTCCTGCGGCGGCACCGGGAAGTAGCCGCCCTTGGTGCGGACGCGGTGGCCGAGATTGCCGCCTTCATATTCGGTGTCGGAGTTGGTCGGCAGCTCGGAGGAGTCGAGACGGAAACCGGTGTTGTAGGGGCCGGAGGAGAAGCGCACGTCGTCGAACACGAAGAACTCGGCTTCGGGACCGACGAACACGGTGTCGCCCACGCCCATCGACTTCACCATCGCCTCGGCCTTCTTGGCGATGCCGCGGGGGTCGCGATTGTAGGGCTCGCCGGTGGTCGGCTCGAGCACGTCGCAGGTGATGACCATGGTGGTCTCGGCGAAGAACGGGTCGATCGTCGCGGTCACGGGATCGGGCATCAGGCACATGTCGGACTCGTTGATCGCCTTCCAGCCGGCGATCGAGGAGCCGTCGAACATCGTCCCTTCGGCGAAAATGTCTTCATCGATCATGCTGACGTCGAACGTCACATGCTGCCACTTGCCGCGCGGATCGGTGAAGCGCAGGTCGACGTATTTGACGTCGTTGTCCTTGATCGATTTCAGGACGTCTTTGGCGGTCTTCATGCATACCCCTTTTGGCTCTGCGGGTCGGTTTCCAGACTACGAGCGACCGTGTCCGCGCTCTTTGACCTGCGCGATTGCACAAACGAAATCGGGCCGCCGAAGCAGCCTTATTTCTTGTTGGAACGTCGCAGAATGCGGGATAGCACCCGCCTCAAATAGCGTCCAGCCCGGATTCGCCGGTTCGAATGCGGATCGCCTCTTCGATATTGGAGACGAAGATCTTGCCGTCGCCGATGCGCCCGGTTTGGGCGGCGCGGCGGATCGCGTCGATCGCGCGCTCGACCAGGTCGTCGCCGATCACGATCTCGATCTTCACCTTGGGCAGGAAGTCGACGATGTATTCTGCGCCGCGGTAAAGCTCGGCATGACCCTTTTGACGTCCAAAGCCCTTGGCCTCGGTGACGGTGATGCCTTGAAGGCCGACTTCCTGGAGCGCTTCCTTCACCTCGTCGAGCTTGAACGGCTTGATGATGGCTTCGATTTTCTTCACTGCGCGCCTCCCGGCCTTTCGATCAATTAGCAACGTCTTCGTCAGGATGCGCTTTTCTCACGCATGGACTGTCTTCGCTGTCCCGGGTCGCCTGACTAGCCCGACAAGCGGCCGGCCACACCTTAGATTATATTCCAGGGAGCACGACGGGCCGAAGCGGCTTCCTCGGAAGCAGGGTCTATGCCAAGTTGCAGATCCCCTGATTATTGGAGCGTTATCAGCCTTTTAACGAGCATCTCTGATAGGTGGTGCCGACCGGCTCAAAATAGCGAAGACTACGAAATAGGCAAACGGTTCAAACTCTGTGCAGATGCCCGTTTCAGGTTTCGCTTCGGCACGGAAAATGCCTGTTGAAGAGGCGTTTGTACCAGGGAAGTGGCATGGAAGTTCTGACCAACGCTGAAATGCAGCGGGCCGACCAGCTCAGCATCGCGGCCGGCACTCCCGGCTTCAAGCTGATGCTGAGCGCAGGCCAGGCGGTAGCCGAGGCGGCTCAGGCGCTGGTTGAGGAGGGGACGATCCTGGTCGTCGCCGGGCCCGGCAACAATGGCGGCGACGGTTTTGTCGCGGCCGCCGAGCTCGCCGCCCAGGGCCGCGAGGTTTCGGTGATCCTGATGTGCGAGCGCGATCAGCTCCAGGGCGATGCCGCCTCCGCCGCTCGCGGCTGGAAGCATCCGGTGCTTCCGTTCAATCCGCAGGCGATCGGCAGGCCGGCGTTGATCATCGATGCGCTGTTCGGTGCGGGGTTAAGCCGCACCATCGATGGCGAGGCGCACGAGATGATCGCGGCGATCAACGCCAATGGTGCGCCGGTGCTGGCGGTCGATCTGCCGAGCGGCATCAACGGCACCAGTGCGGGCGTGATGGGCGTTGCCGTGAACGCCACCGAGACCGTCACCTTTTTCCGCAAGAAGCCGGCGCATCTGCTCTTGCCGGGCCGCGTGCATTGCGGCCACGTGCGCGTGGTCGACATCGGCATCGACGCGCAGGTGCTCGACGAGATCCGGCCGCAGATATTCGAGAACGATCCGGATTTTTGGGGGGCGGCCTTTCCGGTGCCGCGCATCGACGGCCACAAATACGCGCGAGGGCACGTGCTGGCGGTGTCGGGTGACGCGGCCGCCACCGGTGCGGCGCGGCTCGCCGCGCGCGGGGCGCTGCGCGCCGGCGCAGGGCTCGTCACGCTGGCCACCCCGCGCGATGCGCTCGCGATCAATGCCGCCGCGCTCACCGCGGTGATGGTCCGCCCCGTCGACACCGCGGTCGAATTCGCCGAGCTGCTCGGCGACAAGCGCTACAACACCTGCATGATCGGCCCCGGCGCGGGCATCGGCGAGCGCACCTGCGACTTCGTCCACAGCGCGCTCTCGGCGCAGCGGCATCTGGTGCTGGACGCCGATGCGCTGACGAGCTTTGCCACAAACCCCGAGCGGTTGTTTGAATCGATCAAGTCCTCGCGGGACACGGCGGTGGTGCTGACGCCCCACGAGGGCGAGTTTCCGCGTCTGTTCTCCGACCTCAGCAACAAGCGTCCGGGCCGTTCAAAACTCGAGCGCGTGCGCGCCGCCGCCGAGCGCTCCGGGGCGGTCGTGCTGCTGAAGGGGCCGGACACCACGATTGCCGCGCCCGACGGCCGCGCCACCATCGCTGCCAACGCGCCGCCATGGCTCGCCACTGCGGGGGCCGGCGATGTGCTCTCCGGTATTATTGCCGGGCTCCTTGCCCAGGGTGTGCCGGCATTCGAAGCCGCCAGCATGGGCGTGTGGATGCATGGCGAGGCGGCCGGCGAAGCCGGCCCCGGGCTGATCGCGGAAGACCTGACCGAGACGCTGCCGGCCGTGCACCGGCGGATCTATAACGCGCTGGGGGTGGAGTACTGAGCCTTCACTCCACCGCGTACCAGCGCACCAGGCGCGGCGCGGCCCAGTCGGTGGCGATAGACTCGATCAGCCAGCGGCCGGGCGCGCTGGTTGCGAACGCGATGCGCTGGGTCTGGCCGGGTTCGATCGCGAGCGTATCGAGCCAGTAGGGCTTCCAGCCGTCGTCGAAGCGATCGAGCAGGCGGAAGTGGTGGCCGTGTAGGTGGAAGACGGTGGCAATGGCGGTCGGGTTCTTCAAGGCCAGCACGACGGTGCGGCCGGCCTTGGCACGGAAGGCGGGGGCGGATGAGGCGGCGAAGCTCGACGAACGACTCCAGCCGGCCTCTGCCGCGCTGAGCGCGACATCGAACCGCAGGGCGCCCTTGAGGTCGAGATTGGCGGGAAGGCCGTTGGAGGGCAGCGGGGCCGGGGGTGCCAAGCGGCTCGCGCGGAGCGGCGGTTCGGCCGAGGTCAGGACGCGGGCGACCGGACGGGCCTCCTTGCCGTCGTGCAGCAGGATCGGCGTGGCAGAGCCGGGCGCCGCGGTGCCGTCGAGGAAGACATCGGCCCGGCTGCCCGGTGCGAGCACCAGGGCGCCGTTGCGGGCCGTGAAGGGTTCGGCCGCCTGGCCGTCCAGGGCCATGACCAGAACTTCAACGCCATCGAATTTGACCGCAATGACAGCGCGTTGGCAGCCATTGATCACGCGCAGCCTCAGCCGCTCGTTCGCACGGAGGGTGAAGTCCGGTGCGATCTTGCCATTGACGGTGAAGATCGGCGCGATCTCGCCGCCGGTAGCCCCGGGGACGATCGCGGCGCCGTCTGCGGCGAGTCGCCAATCTTCGACCAGAAACAGCTCGTCACGGTCGGCCACAGGCGGCTCGGCCTCCTGAACAATGATGGGAAGCGGCCGGACCGGCTGCTTCATGCCATCGTCGAGCAGGCGAAGGTCCGCCATCAGGGTCCCAGCGTGAGGCATTGAAAAAATTGAGGTTTCCGTCCCCCCTGAGGTGACGGCCGAGCGGCCGAGCAGCGGTTCGGCTGCACTCTGCCCATCCAGCCCGTACCAGACCGGGGCAACCGGGACGGGCAGGTCGTTCCGGAGCGACACCTCGCAGCGGTCGCCGCGCTTGAGACGGACGTCGACGGCAGGATTTAGCGCCGCCAGCTCCCAGACCGGTGTAGCCGGCTGTCCGGGCCGCAACGCCAGCGTCGCGGGGCGTGCCTGGAGGGTGAGGCTGGCCATCGCCGGCGACGCCGCGCCGCCCAGCGCCAGGCCCGCGGCCGAGGCCCCGAGGCCGGCCAACACCGCACGTCGCGTCGGGTGTATAATCCGCGTTGTCATGGGCCGATGCGGACCATGCCGCGCTGGATAAGTCCAGCCGCCGTGCCTACTTAAAGCGTGCCTCCGCACGGCCATTTTTTTGCTGCGAACAGTCGGGCACATGCTATAAGCCCGGCCGCCCGCGGCATCGCGGCCGGTCTTGATGCAAATTCACGCGGGCGTGGCGGAACTGGTAGACGCGCTGGATTTAGGTTCCAGTGACGAAAGTTGTGGGGGTTCGAGTCCCTCCGCCCGCACCAAGCGCTCTATCCAAGCGTTTGCACGGATTACTGATGGAGCTGTCTCCTCGCGGCGTTTGCCCCCGAGGAGCCGGGTCCGATAAACCACCGGCGGAAGGCGTTAGCCTTCGCGCCGGATCGATTAATGACAACGTCCCGACGCAATGCGCGCCGGGACCGAACGAGAAGAAGATTGGACGCCATGCAGGTCACAGAGACCCTCTCGGAAGGATTGAAGCACGAGTTCAAGATCAGCGTTCCCGCGTCTGATCTCGACGCCAAGGCCGGTGCCAAGCTCGTCGATCTCAAGGACAAGGTCCGCATCAACGGCTTCCGTCCCGGCAAGGTGCCGGTCGCTCACCTCAAGAAGGTCTACGGCCGTTCGGTGATGGCCGAGACCATCGACCAGACCATCCGCGACACCAACACGCAGATCTTCTCCGAGCGCGGCTTCCGCCTCGCGACCGAGCCGAAGATCACGATGCCGACCGAGCAGGCCGCGGTCGAGGAGCTGCTCTCCGGCAAGACCGACCTGACCTACACGGTCGCGATCGAAGTGGTGCCGGCGATTGCGCTCGCCGACTTCAAGAGCTTCCAGGTCGAGAAGCCCGTCGCCGATGTCTCCGACGCTGACGTCGACGAGGCGATCAAGCGCATCGCCGATTCCAACCGTGGCTACGCCGCGAAGGCCGAGGGCGCGAACGCCGAGTCGGGCGATCGCGTCACCGTCAGCTTCAAGGGCACCATCAACGGCGAAGCCTTCGAGGGCGGCACCGGCGAGGGCATCCAGGTCGTGATCGGCTCCAACACCTTCATCCCGGGCTTCGAGGAGCAGCTCATCGGCATCGCCACGGGCGAGACCCGTACGCTGAAGGTGTCGTTCCCGAAGAACTACATGAACGACAAGCTCGCCGGCCAGCCGGCCGAGTTCGAGACCACCGCAACGCTGGTCGAAGCGCCGCAGGACGTCGCGATCAACGACGAATTCGCCAAGACGCTTGGGCTCGAATCGCTGGACAAGCTGAAGGAAGCCGCGCGCGAACGGCTCGCCGCCGAGTTCGCGACTGCGACGCGTCAGCGCGTCAAGCGCGCGCTGCTCGACCGCCTCGATGAGGCGCATCGCTTCGACGCGCCGCCCTCGCTGGTCGACGAGGAGTTCAATCTGATGTGGAACTCGGTGAAGGCCGAGATGGACTCCGCCGGCAAGACCTTTGCCGACGAGGACACCACTGAAGACGCTGCGAAGGAAGAGTACCGCAAGATCGCCGACCGCCGCGTGCGTCTCGGCCTCGTGCTGTCGGAGATCGGCGAGAAGAACAAGATCACCGTGACCGACGACGAGGTAGGCCGCGCCGTAATCGAGCGTGCGCGCCAGATGCCCGGTCGCGAGAAGGAAGTCTGGGACTTTTATCGCAACAACGCCAACGCGCTGGCCCAGCTTCGCGCACCGATCTATGAGGACAAGGTCGTCGACTTCATCCTCGAACTCGCCAACGTGACCGAGAAGAAGGTCTCGCGCGAGGAGCTCTACAAGGACGACGAGGCTGACAAGACCGCCGCCTGAGGGCTTTGAGACAGCCTTCTGTTAAGGATGATCGGTACAAGAGGTCCAGCTAGCCAGGTGGCCGGCTGGGCCTCTTTGCGCGAATCAGCTTCAACTCCCTCACGGATTAAGCCTTAATTCGCTCCGCACTTGTCTGGCGCGAATTGGGCTATATCTGTCGCTACACCCTTTACCCAAGTCTTCCTTCTACTAAAGTTCCTGCATCACGGGACGTCCATCGGCCTTCACGGCAAATCCAGCCAAGACTGGCGATGTCTGCGTCCGAAAAACCTAGGTGACTCATGCGCGATCCGGTTGAAACCTACATGAACCTCGTGCCCATGGTGGTCGAGCAGACCAACCGTGGCGAGCGCGCCTACGACATCTTCTCGCGCCTGTTGAAGGAGCGCATCATCTTCGTGACCGGGCCGGTCGAGGACGGCATGTCGACGCTGATCGTCGCGCAGCTGTTGTTCCTTGAGGCGGAAAATCCGAAGAAGGAAATCTCGATGTACATCAACTCGCCGGGCGGCGTGGTGACGTCGGGCCTTGCGATCTACGACACCATGCAGTTCATCCGCCCGCCGGTCTCGACGCTGTGCACGGGTCAGGCCGCTTCGATGGGCTCGCTGCTGCTCGCCGCCGGCGAGAAGGACATGCGCTTCTCGCTACCGAACGCGCGCATCATGGTTCACCAGCCGTCCGGCGGCTTCCAGGGCCAGGCCACCGACATCATGCTGCACGCGCAGGAAATCCTGAACCTGAAGAAGCGGCTCAACGAAATCTACGTCAAGCACACCGGTCAGACCTACAAGACGATCGAGGATGCTCTGGAGCGCGACAAGTTCCTGACCGCCAACGACGCCAGGGATTTCGGCCTTGTCGACAAGGTCATCGACAAGCGCGCCGAGGAACCGGCGACTGCGAAGGCCCAGTAGGATTACCACCATTGCACCAGCGATCCCCGCAATTGCGGGGGATCGTCAGGGACGCGTTCACGTTAAGGGCGTGTTCGCAAGCGCGCAAAACCGCTTTTTGCGCCCTGCAGCAAGCAGAAAGTTCCGCTTTCGTGCTTGTTTTTCGTGGCAATCCAGCAACGGGCGTGCGATTTCGATCACTTCTTCCGTGCCAAGACGTGAAATCACGGTATTGTCACGGGTAGCCAGCGACCCCCCGATTAGCGAATTCTTGATAGTCGGGTGACAGCATGGTTGGCTACGCTTGATCGGCTATGATCGCGGGAGAATCGAGTGACCGTGATTCGCACGGGATGTAGCGCGTAGGGTCTTTTTTGGTACGGAATTTGCTCTATTTGAACCTTGTACCGGCCGCTGTGTCGGGATGGGGCGATCGAGCGGACGGGATCGAACCGCGGACGGAGACATGAATGAGTAAGGTCGGCACGAGCGACTCCAAGAACACGCTATATTGCTCGTTCTGCGGCAAGAGCCAGCACGAAGTCCGCAAACTGATCGCGGGTCCCACGGTCTTCATCTGCGACGAGTGCGTTGAGCTCTGCATGGACATCATCCGTGAGGAGAACAAGTCCTCGCTGGTGAAGTCGCGCGACGGGATTCCGACGCCGAAGGAAATCTGCAAGGTGCTGGACGACTACGTGATCGGCCAGAGCCATGCGAAGAAGGTTCTGTCGGTCGCGGTGCACAATCACTACAAGCGCCTCAACCACCAGACCAAGCACAACGACGTAGAGCTCGCGAAGTCGAACATCCTGCTGATCGGTCCGACCGGCTCGGGCAAGACGCTGCTCGCGCAGACGCTCGCCCGCATCCTGGACGTGCCCTTCACGATGGCCGACGCCACGACGCTGACCGAAGCCGGCTATGTCGGTGAGGACGTCGAGAACATCATCCTGAAGCTGCTCCAGGCCGCCGACTACAACGTCGAGCGCGCCCAGCGCGGCATCGTCTACATCGACGAAATCGACAAGATCAGCCGCAAGTCCGACAACCCCTCGATCACGCGCGACGTGTCGGGTGAAGGCGTGCAGCAGGCGCTGCTCAAGATCATGGAAGGCACGGTGGCCTCGGTCCCGCCGCAGGGCGGCCGCAAGCATCCGCAGCAGGAGTTCCTGCAGGTGGATACCACCAACATCCTGTTCATCTGCGGCGGCGCCTTTGCCGGCCTCGAGAAGATCATCTCGGCGCGCGGCCGGTCGACCTCGATCGGCTTCGGCGCCCAGGTGCTCGCGCCGGAGGACCGCCGGACCGGCGAGATCTTCCGCCACGTCGAGCCTGAGGACCTGCTGAAGTACGGCCTCATCCCCGAGTTCGTCGGCCGTCTGCCCGTCGTGGCGACGCTGGAGGACCTGGACGAGACCTCGCTGAAGAAGATCCTGACCGAGCCGAAGAACGCGCTGGTGAAACAGTACCAGCGGCTGTTCGAGATGGAGAACATCGAGCTGACCTTCGCCGACGAGGCGCTTGGCGCGGTCGCCCGCAAGGCGATCGAGCGCAAGACCGGCGCGCGCGGGTTGCGTTCGATCCTCGAGGCGATCCTGCTCGAGACCATGTTCGACCTGCCGGGGCTCGAAGGTGTGGAAGAAGTCGTGATTTCGCGCGAAGTCGTGGAAGGTACGGCGCGTCCGCTCTACATCTACGCCGATCGGTCCGATCGCGCCGTCGAGAATGCCAGCGCCTAAATTGCGGCGCTGGTACGCTCCAATCGTCTCCTTAGAAGTGATGGCTGCGGAATCCTGTTTCCGCAGCCAATGTTGCGTCGCTTGCTTGCGTGCGTAAGCGCCGAATGGCGCGCGTTTTTCAATGACTTGACACCCCCCGGGGCGATAGCCACCTAATGTCGGCGGCGAGTAGGAATTCTCTTCAAGATTCGCCTCATTTCGATCCGGCAAGGCCGGTCCAAGCTTAGGGACTTAACGGTTTTGCGGATCACCTCGGCACCTTGTGGCGGTTGCGCATAAGCAAGGCGGACTGCGTGCAAGGGGGCAAAGCAAAAGGAAAAGGCCATGACTAATCCAAAACCCCGGCCAACCATCGTCCATGGCGAGGCGCATGCTTATCCCGTGCTGCCGCTGCGCGATATCGTCGTCTTCCCGCACATGATCGTGCCGCTCTTCGTCGGCCGCGAGAAGTCGATCCGCGCGCTCGAAGAGGTGATGAAGAACGATGCCCTGATCATGCTCGCGACGCAGAAGAACGCGTCCGACGATGATCCGGCGCCCGGTGCGATTTACGAGACCGGTACGCTCGCCAGCGTGCTGCAGCTCCTGAAGCTTCCCGACGGCACCGTGAAGGTGCTGGTCGAAGGGCTCGAGCGCGCGCGCGTGCAGAAGTACACCGACCGTGCCGACTATTACGAAGCGACCGCAATCGCGCTCGCCGACACCGATGCGAAGTCGGTCGAGGCCGAGGCCTTGGCGCGCTCGGTCGTGTCCGACTTCGAGAGCTATGTGAAGCTCAACAAGAAGATCTCGGCCGAGGTCGTCGGCGTCGTGCAGGCGATCACCGATTTCGCCAAGCTCGCCGACACGGTCGCGTCCCATCTCGCCGTCAAGATCGCCGACCGTCAGGGCATCCTGGAAACGCTGTCGGTCACGCAGCGCCTCGAGAAGGTGCTGGGCCTGATGGAGAGCGAGATCTCGGTGCTGCAGGTCGAGAAGCGCATCCGCTCGCGCGTCAAGCGCCAGATGGAGAAGACCCAGCGCGAGTATTATCTCAACGAGCAGATGAAGGCGATCCAGAAGGAACTCGGCGACGACGACGGTCGCGACGAGCTCGCCGATCTCGAAGAGAAGATCTCCAAGACCAAGCTCTCCAAGGAAGCGCGCGAGAAGGCGCAGCATGAATTGAAGAAGCTGCGCCAGATGTCGCCGATGTCCGCGGAAGCGACCGTCGTGCGCAACTATCTGGATTGGCTGCTCTCGATCCCGTGGAACAAGAAGTCCAAGGTCAAGAAGGACCTCGAGGCGGCGCAGGCCATCCTCGACTCCGACCATTACGGGCTCGAGAAGGTCAAGGAACGCATCGTCGAGTATCTGGCGGTGCAGTCGCGCGCCAACAAGCTGACGGGACCGATCCTGTGCCTCGTCGGGCCTCCCGGTGTCGGCAAGACCTCGCTCGGCAAGTCGATCGCGAAGGCGACGGGGCGCGAATTCGTGCGCGTCTCGCTCGGCGGCGTGCGCGACGAGGCCGAGATCCGCGGTCACCGCCGCACCTATATCGGCTCGATGCCCGGCAAGATCATCCAGTCGATGCGCAAGGCGAAGTCGTCCAATCCGCTGTTCCTGCTGGACGAGATCGACAAGATGGGCGCCGATTTCCGCGGCGATCCGTCCTCGGCGCTGCTCGAGGTCCTCGACCCCGAGCAGAACTCGACCTTCAACGATCACTACCTCGAGGTCGATTACGATCTGTCCAACGTGATGTTCATCACGACCGCGAATACGCTCAATATTCCGGGCCCGCTGATGGACCGCATGGAGATCATCCGGATCGCGGGTTACACCGAGAACGAGAAGGTCGAGATTGCGCGCAAGCACCTGATCCCGAACGCGGTGTCCAAGCACGGTCTGGAGTCGAAGGAGTTCTCGATCGATGACGACGCGCTGCTGCTTCTGATCCGCCGCTACACCCGCGAGGCGGGCGTGCGTAATTTGGAACGTGAGCTCTCGACACTCGCCCGCAAGGCGGTGAAGGAGCTGATGATCTCCAAGAAGAAGTCGGTCAAGGTCACCGAGAAGACTCTTGAAGAGTTGCTCGGCGTGCCGAAGTACCGCTTCGGCGAGATCGAGAGCGAGCCGCAGGTCGGCATCGTCACCGGCCTTGCCTGGACCGACGTCGGCGGCGAGCTGCTGACGATCGAAGGCGTCATGATGCCCGGCAAGGGCAAGATGACGGTCACGGGCAATTTGCGCGACGTGATGAAGGAATCGATCTCGGCGGCGGCGTCCTACGTCCGCTCGCGCGCGATCACCTACGGCATCGAGCCGCCGCTGTTCGATCGGCGCGACATCCACGTGCACGTGCCGGAAGGCGCGACGCCGAAGGACGGTCCGTCCGCGGGCGTGGCGATGGCCACCGCGATCATCTCGGTCATGACCGGCATCCCGGTCCGCCATGATGTCGCGATGACCGGCGAGATCACGCTGCGCGGCCGCGTGCTGCCGATCGGCGGCCTCAAGGAGAAGCTGCTCGCCGCGGCCCGCGGCGGCATCAAGACGGTGCTGATCCCCGAGGACAACGCCAAGGATCTCACGGAGATTTCCGATGCGATCAAGGGCGGCATGGACATCATCCCGGTCTCGCGGCTGGATGACGTCATCGCCAAGGCGCTGGTCAAGAAGCCGGTGCCGATCGTCTGGGAAGAGGACACCAAGGTGACGGTGAAGCCGGACGGCGACGAAGCCGCCGGCGGCCTGACCGCTCACTAAATCCGATGAAATGAGATAAAACGGCGCCTTCGGGCGCCGTTTTTGCTTTTGGGGGGTCCATGAAGATCGACGGGCAGTGCCATTGCGGCCGGATCACCTATGAGGCCGAGATCGACCCCGAGGCCGTCTCGGTCTGCCATTGCCGGGACTGCCAGGCCCTGACCGGCTCGCCGTTCCGGGTGACCGCGATCTGCGCAGGGGAGGCGATCCGGCTGACCGGCGGCACGCCAAAGGTCTACGGCAAGCGCGGCGACAATGGTCGGATGCGTTTCCAGCACTTTTGCGGCGACTGCGGGTCCCCGCTGTTCACGAGCGGTGAGGGCGACCAGGCCGACGATTGGGGCATCCGCTGGGGCAGCATCCGCCAGCGCGACGGCTTACGGCCCGTTCGGCAGATCTGGTGCCAGTCGGCGGCGGTGTGGATCGACGCGGTGCCGGGGTTGCCCGGGCGGCCGCAGGATTGATGTCCAGCTCGTTAGGGCTGGGCACTTGCCCCTTCGGGGCACGTAGGGCTAAAGAGGCGGCGAGGGCGGTTAGCTCAGCTGGTTAGAGCATCTCGTTTACACCGAGAGTCAAGGCTAGTAATATCAATAGGTTACATCGAGAAGTCTTTCTCGGGTAACTTGCCGGGTAACAAATCCGGGCGGTTAGCTCAGTTGGTAGAGCGCCTGCTTTACACGCAGGATGTCGGCGGTTCGAGCCCGTCACTGCCCACCACCCGTAGATGTCCCGTCTCCCTGCAACCTGGGCGAATCGTGCATCATGGGCGTGTTCAGGAGGACACCACCCATGAGCAAGTTCATTGTTCGCCTTGCCGAGCTAGATCGTCTTCTCGACGCCGCTTGGCTGGCAGGAAACCGGAGCGAGATGCAGAGCATCTTGGCCGAGATCACTTCGCTGCGCCGGTCGATGTACGGCACGCCCCAAGCTGCGAGGTAAGCCGCAAATGGCCAAGTACAATCTCAAGCGGATCGATCTGCACGTTCCGCAGTACAACACCGATGCGACGATTTCTGTCGACGAGAATCACTCATCCGGGACACCGCACCTGGTGACCAAGTACAACGACATCAAGGGTGTTCATCACGGTCACAGCGAGGTTGCTGCGGCAATTCCCGATGACTGGACCGATAAGGACATCCTCGATCTGATCTCCCTTCCCCCGAGAATGGGAACCGGTCGTGATTGGCCATCTTGGGAAATTCCGGCGTCCGATTATGCATCGGCCTACCTGTTTCGCTTTTGGAAGGGCGAGAAGGCGCCAGACGATCGTTCAGAGCTAGAGGCCCAAATTCAAAGCGACCTGAAACAGGCTGTGGACATCGCGAAAAAGAACACTGACAAATAAAGGCGCGGGACCGAAGCCCCGCGCCCTCATCGTCCCGCGCTTATGCGGAATGAAACCACGACAGCGTTGCGATCTGCGGGGCGCAATAGCCCGCGCGGATGCGTAGCCCGACCTTCTGCCATTCATACTGCCAGGAGTTTGGGGACGGCTGTTCGCTCAAGATAGCTTCAGGTCGCACAAAATCGATTTCGACGGTGATCGAGGCAGCGGCGACGATCGCGGGCACGTTGAAAACAAGATCCTGCGTGTCGATTTCAGAGCCGCGAATAGCGCCTGGTTGCTTGAGATCTTCGATTGGCGCGGACGTCGCTCGAATCCAAGGCATCTCACCTTGCTGGTTGAGCACGATTCCCACATCCACGATTGCGTCAAAAATAGCTTCGTTCTCAGCCTTCCTGTCCGAGTTGGATTTCAGATGAAACGTGACGTCAGGATGGAAGGTGAAATGGGGATTCTGTACGGGAAGCAGGGCGCTCGGATCACTTGGCACCACGTATTGAGTTGTGATCCGATTGTAGACGTTCCAGATGTACCCGCGGACGCAAAGGCGCGGCGAGACGTAGGTGCGATCACTCAAGCCGAATGAGATAGAGCCATCCGGCTGAAAAGAGACCCAGCCAACGCTCCGGTCTAGGCCTGCATAATTTGTCTTGATCAGCTTGCGCATAGACGATTTGAACCATGTCCAATCAAAGGTAGCAAGGCCCGCCAGCATAAACCGGCGGGCCCTGTACTTACCGCCTCAGCCGGCGGGCATGCGCGGCCAGCCGTTGTCGGTTCTTCGCTCGGTTAGACCTACGTCTGCGCTTCATGAGGCTTCCTCGCCGGCGGACCAATCACGGTTTTCGTATTTCGCCGCAAAGCGGAGAAGCATTTCCTGAAGATGAAACACGGCAAATAGCGCCAAGTTGCGAGCCTCACAGACAGGGGGGTCTCCGTCGGTCTCCTGTGCAAGCTGCGCAGCGATGCGGCCCATGCTGACCAAATCCTGCAGGTCGCCCTCCATCTGGCGGTAGGCCCCTGCATCTCGTCGGTCGCGGTCGTTGGAGTCGGGGAAGCGTATTGCGTTGCTCATTGCTGCTGCTCCCCGCCATGCTTCACGGCGAGCTCAAATAATTCAGCGAGAAGGAGGCGAGCGGCCTCTACGCCTTCCCAGAGTATGGCGACGTCGTCGAGGAAGGGATGTGCCCGGAGCGCTTCGCCCCTCTGAAGTTTTCCCGCGATCGTCACGGCGTTGGAAACCCTATTGCAAGGGTGCCTCAGTGGATTGCGCTTGCGGCCAGCCAGCTGGCGGCCGGACACACGGGGCTCGAGCGGCTGGACATTTTCGGGAGGCAAACAAGTCTCGCGGCGCGCGGACGCGCTTCGGAAGTCGATGACGTTGGACATGGTGGTTCTCTGGATTTGCCGGCTTCTCACGGCCGGGTGCCAGCGGTCAGCGCTGGCGCCGGGAGGGTGAGAACATCGCCAGAGACGATGCGCGACGGCCTTTCCCCGAAGGGTCTTGTATAGCCGCCGCTCTCCCGGCATAGTGCTGCCGTTCGCGCCGACGGCTAATCGGCACGTTCTAATCGTTGGCAAACATCGATCCCGGCAAGGATCGCCCTGCCAACGCCCTGGTGCCAAACGGGCCCCGGCAAGGGCCTTTGGCGGGAGTTCTCACGCTCCGCCGAGCATCTCATCTGATTTGCGTTGAGAAATCCATAAGAAACCCACCCCCACTCGGGGCGCTTCGGCGCGTCCGCACAGATTCACAAAACCGTGAATCTCCGCCGGTCTGGGGTAACACACTGCTCGCAAGCCGAGTCCCGCCAACGGGATAGGCCGCTTCATCCACACGTCGCACGAGCACATGCACGACTCTAGCACCCGGACTCCGCGTGCGGCAGACTCGTCGCGGCATGGGGGACTGAAGTGCGGGCGCGTATCAAGCAGCGGGTAGAAGAACTGGCCGGGCTCGATCCGAAGATCGGCGGGGACCAGCAATTTTTGTTCGGGATGCTCATCGGCGCCATCCTCACGGTCTGTGCCTATTGGGCTGCGTTTGCGCCCTGCGGTTAGCCCTACGTCGCCGGATAGATGCACATGAGATAGACGAAGTTGCTGCTCATATTGGCATTGGTGATGTTGCCTGCCGTCGCTGTCTGCAAGAGAGCCGTTGTAGCGTTCGCCTGCATTTGCACATGCGTCAGCGTTGAAACGCCGGTGCTGCTCAGGGTGCATTGTGAGGCGTATGTTTGATTGGCCGTGGTGACAGGAAAGCCGCCGATCTTTGCAACCGACCCATCGGCAGTGGCCGGCTACGAGATGAAGGCATAGGCAAATACCAGATTGCCAAGGCGCACATAGCTTGCATTTGCGGTGAGGGTAAGGGCTGCACCGCTCACATCGGTGGGGGTCCATGACGTCGGACCGACAACCGCGAGCCCGCCGATCTTGCCCAGCGTCGGATTCGGATAGGTGCCAGAGAGATCGCCGCCGGCCGCGCCAGTGGGCGATCCGCCGCCACCGCCGCCGTTCGGCACCATGGGCTGGCCGGCGTTAGGCACCTGTGCATTGGCGCCGGCGACCACGAGAGCGGAGGTGATTAGAAGCGCTGCGAGTGACTTGCGATTCAACATCTAGTTTCTCCTCAGTTTGGAACGCCGACGCACGAGAAGCCGGTGCCGCAGCCATTGGCCGAGCCCTTCTGCACATTGACCGGAAGCCAGTCGGTCGCTCCGTTGATCAGGGCAGTACCGTTGGTCGCGCCGCGAAGGCGCGTCACCGTCACTTCGCCAGGGGTGCCACCCCACAGGCCATATTTCTGATTGCCCGATGCGCTCAGACCGTCGGCGGTGAGGTTGGAGTTGTTCCCACCAAAGAAACAGAATCCTGATCCACCAGAGGTCGTCAGCGTGCCGCCATTATTAAAAGCGCTCGAATTCTCGATGGTGATAAAAGTGTTGGCCGTGGTTGCGCCGTCAGCCTCAAAGTCGACGCCGCATTGCGTGCCGTCGTTGTTCGTGTTGCTGGTCGCGTTGAACCGGCTGCCAGTGATCACGCCACGGGTTGCCCCGACAAGCGAAAGACCTGTCCGATAGTTGTTATTAGCCTCCACATTTTCGAGACGGAAAAATGTGGTGTTGCCGTTACCGCTGCTGTCACCTCCGACATAGAAGCCATCGGTGCGGCCGTTTATGGCCCTCACGTCTCGCAGCGTTATTCGCGTCGAACTGACTATATAGATCAGCGCCGCGCTGCCGAGCGTGTTGGTCTGGTTCGTGCGATTACCGTCAATTATGAGTTGGTAGATATCGACGTTTGATGCACCGCTCGTCTGATCCGGATGTCCAGCACCGTCGTAAAAATTCAGACCTGCATTTTGCTGCGCTGAATTCTTCAACTTCAGCGTCATATAGTTGCCAAAGATGATTGTGCCGCTGCGCACAGACACCATGCTGGCAAAACCGCCGCCGTAGATTGTGTTGTTGCCGAAGAGGCAGGTCGCGCCCGGTACACCCCAGCCCACATAGGCATAATTCCGGATGCCATCGAACCATGCCTGAATTGCAAGGCTATCGTCGGTAACACCGTCACAAGCCGCGCCGTAATCCTTCGGCGTCTTGATGTTGAGATTTGTCGATCCGGAGCTTGACGACGATGTCGACCATTTCGACACGCCATCGCTGCGCAATGCCACGCGCGCAAAGGCGGTGTTCAGGACGGTCGAACTCGCCCCGTTGATGGTATCGGAGCCGGAGCGCTGGACGGTGAGAGTGTTGACCGAGGAGATGCCGCCAGCGAAGTCGCCGACGATGATCTCCGCACCGGCATTCACCGAGCTGGCTGCTGGCAGTGTCCAGATGCGCGCGGCCGTGAGGGTAGCGGTGAGGCCCACAGTGCGATCGGTCGACAGGATCGTGTAGATGCTGTCGCCGTGGCCGGTGTAGCCTTCGATGTTGAAGCCAGCGGCCGATCGCGCGAGCGCCGCGGTGGTCTGCCCGCTGCCTCCGTTCGTCAGGCCGAGCGGCAAGCTCAGGTATGACGGCGTCGTGCCGTTGTTGTAGAGCAGTCCGACGCTGGGCGAGAGCGCCGTCCAGCTCCCCGGCCCGCGGTACGGAATCGCGCCGGGCGTGGTCGAGAGCTGGTCGAAGACACTGGTCGAGAAGATCGAGGATAGCGGCAATGCGCTCGCGGGCCCCGAGCTACTACCCAGGCGCCCGATGACGCTTTGTGGTGGGATGGTCTGAAATTGCTGCGCGATGGCAGCGGACGAAAGATTGGTGACGGCAAACAGCAATGCTGCTGCAAGCAGAGAATTCCGGCCTTTCATCGAAGCAAATCCTAGAGCTCGACGTTCGGCCTTATCCTCGTCGGGGGGCCGCCTCCTTTCTCGTTGCCTTGTCCACGATGGGGGGCGTTTACATTCCGATCAGTCTTGTCCTTGCAGGGACTGAACACTCGGTCGTCAAATCACTGCGGCCGCTTCTCCGCGGCCAGCTTGTCGAATTCCGCCCGCGCGCGCGGGTCTCGCAACGCGGTGACGATCTTCTCCTGAACGCTCCAGTAGCCGGCCGGAGGCGTTTCCGAGATCGGCTGCCGATCCATCGACCTGATGATCGCAAGCACCTCTTGCGGCGTCAGCGTCAGTGTCACGTCCTGCGCCACAGCCGGCGCAGCGGACAGGAGGAGCGGTAGGATGAAAAGTGCTCTCATCACACGCCGCCGGTACCGAGCTCGACGAGAGCTTGGGTATTGCAGTCGAAGCCGATGCCGTTCGCTTTCGCGGAGGCCTTGACCGCACGGTGGAACGCGATGTCGGCCGCTTTGACGGCTGCTTGGCTGCTCGCAGCCTTGTATGCCGCCTGCTGCGTCACCTCTGCCGAGTAAACATTGTTATCGTGCGTCCTGTTGCCACTGTATCCGCTCATGTCAGTCTCCTCTGCTAGGTCCATCCAGTGAAATGCGGCATGTTCAAAATCACGTGGGTCTTGAACGAAGTGAGGCGCTGGATTTGGTCCAGTCGCTCGACGATCGAACGCTCGGTGTGGGCCGTGATCCAGTTAATGGCCCTTAGAAGTTCGCGCGCATGCATATTGCTGAGCGCTTCCGCTTCCATCGCGCGGTGAGCCCCCTCGAGCTGGTCGACGAGCTCCGAGCCAATGCACGGCTGTTCACGCATCTCGGTTAGAAAGTTCTCGATCGGTCCCATCAGGCCCCCATGATCAATTCGGGCGGAGAGACATGCAGAAAGCCCTTCGGCAGCTCGGCGTAAGCGTGACGCAACGCGTAGGCCGCCGCCACGGTGTCAGCAGTCGTGGCGCCCTTGTGCTTGCGCAGACTGTCGACCGATAGGCATTCGGCGAGTGTGAGCGCGGCAATGATGGTTCGCCTCTCGTCCGACGCTTCATGCAGGAAATGGCAACTGTACCGCATCACTTGGCCTCCGCGTTGATCATCGTGTTGGCGATCGTCAGCATCCGCAGTTCTTGCGATCCGCCCTGAAGGAGGTTGCGGACAAATTCGGGATTGCGGCCGAGCGCATCAAGCCGTTCCCGCGCTTGACGCTGCATCGTCGCATCGATGGTGCCGCCTTGGGCCCATGCCAGAACCTCCCGACCAGCTTGCTCCGATGCCGGCAATCCGACGCCGGCGAGATAATCCGACAAGCCCGTGGCATCGCGCGCGTCGTCGTCCTTGGCTTGCTGCTCGAGCATCTGCTCGACCGTCTGCGTCGACGGCTGCTGCGGTATCTGACCGGCGTTTGCCAAATAGTCTTTCGCCATCGCGGCCAACTTCTCGGTCGCCTGCTCGGGCGTCAGCGTCATGATGTCCTGCGGCTCGTTCGTCTGATCCGTCATCACTGCGACTCCTCAACGAGGTTTTGCGCCCTGATCGGCTTGCAAAGCTTGGAGGCCTCGGCATAGCGAAGGACCGCGCCAGGATCTGAGAGGGCAATCGCTTCCTGAAGCCCCGAACCGCATGGGTGAGAGCACACCGCGCGACCTGAAATCACACAATGGTCAATCTTGCATGCGGCCGGACAGGCTGATCTGGTCATTCCACTGAAATCGGTCATGCGGCCTCCTTCGATGCTGCGGCCATCGCGCTTTCGTTCATCTTTGCAACCTGTTTCTCGACGTCGATGACAATCGCTTGATTGGCGGAGCGCAGTTCATCGATGCCGGCTGGCATGGCTTCCGGTTGGCGCCGGAACAACTCAACGGTCGGCTTCGCAAACGGAACGAAAAACCTGCCGATGCCGTCCGATCGCGGCGGTGCCAGACGCCAGAGCTCTGAAAGGATCAAACGTTCGCACGGACCAAAGACCGGGCCGTACACACCATCGGGCCCGACCGCCATCACCGGAATGCTCGTTCCTGTCGGCATCGCGATCTGTGCAGCCAATGTCGCCTCGGAGTATTCGGCGTATGCCTTCGCCATCAACGCGGCCGCCTCCATGACCTTTGCCATGGCCTTTTCGCGCTGCTCCATGTTGACTTTGAAGTCTGCCAGTTGTTCGGCCCGCATCTCGGCCACTGCCTGAACGGCTGCCTGACGATCAAGGCGAGCCGCCAAGGCGTGTGCCTTCTCCAGTTCCGCGACCTCGCGATCTGCCATAGCGACACGCGCGCGCAGGTCCGCAAGACGCTTGTCGGCGCCGCGCGCGCCTTCGGCTGCTTCGAGGGCAGCCTGAGCGATCTCGGGATCTATGGAAGCGCGGACGGAGCGGGCGGCTTCCAGCTTTTGCGCAATGGCCGGCGCGCGGGTCATCGTCATGCGGCTTCTCCTTGCTTGGGTTCTTTGGCCTTGATCGCGTCCTCGATTGCGAGGCGGGCAAAATCGGATGGTGTTCGCCGGTCCTTCTGCGCTGCCTGCTTCAAATTCCGTTTGAATTCGGACTCGACTCGCATCGTGAACGTCTCCGTCGACATGGTCCGGTCCTTTTCCTGACACCCGTCAAATCTGAGCTCACCCTGCCGTGGCTCGTTCTGCACAACAACGCACTGCATTGTAGTGCGCGGCCTCGGCCCGAATTGCTTCCGCTTCACCCAGCGATGGCCGATCGATGCCTCCTGCGCCGGATCCACGGCGATCGTGATCTGACAAATGCCGAGGGCCAGGGCGCCGAGAAGGGCGCCGAGGGATGTGGGACCAGGATTCTTCGCCGGGTGCGGGCCCATCAGCTTGCTGCTGTATCCCGCCGGGATGCCGGCGAGATCATCCAGTTGCTCGAAGCTGATATCGAGCTCTTCCTTCCGCTCGAGCAGAACGGCCAGGATCTCATCCTTTGAGCGAATGATCCGCGGCTTCACCTAGCGCCCCGTGAAGATATCGAAATCGAGGCCTGACGCGGTTTGACTGCTACTGCTGCTGTTGCGGCGCTGGCGGGCGAGAGGCATGGCACCATAGCCGACACCGTCGCAATCGGACAGCACGCGGCCGCCGCGGCGCATCATGATCGCGTACCTCATCGCCGAGACCAGATCGTCGCGCTGTTTGACCAGCCTGAAGTCTTCATCGCGATGGTAATTTCGGAGTTCCTCCAGCAACTCGGTGTTTTGCGGGCTGATCTTCAACTTGCTGCTGAACATCATCTCGCGAATTTCCTGCAGCGCGGGCTCAACCGAATTGGTCTTGGTGCCGTGGTTGATCGCATGGCCCTTCATCATATTGGCGCCGAAGCCCTCATATTGCTTCGAGAGCGAAAGCCCTGAGCCTTTGTCGTGTTGATTACCGTCGTGAGGCCAGGCGATCGGGATGCGCAGGCCGCGCGTCATGCTGTGAATGCGCTGGGTGTGATAGAGCGCGCTGCTGCGCTCCATCCGGAACGAGTCGATCACCCAGACCTCGCCGATGTCATGCGTCCAGGCGATCAGCACCGCGGCGAAGGGATGGCCAAAGCCGAAGTCAATGCCGACGCACCAGCGGGCATAGCCTGGAATGTCCATGCCGGGGTCGAAGTTCTTCACCACCGTCGGCAGAAGCTCGAGCGGAAACACCGGTCCGCTGCCGAGCTGGGGCGTACCCTCCAGGCGGGCTTCGCGTTCATGCTCGCCATAGCTCGACGCCAATTCTTCGCGACGAGCCTCGCTGATGTGCCTGACCTCATCGGAGCGAATGCGGAATGCCGCGCGATCGGAAGACGGCTCGGACAAAAACTTGTAGGTGACACCGCTTCCGCCGCCGGCGCCGACGGGCGTGAAGCTGACGATGATATGGCCGTCCGTGGCCGAGGTGCGCGCCAGCAATTCGCTGTAGATGTCTTCGCTCGGCTTTTCGTCGATCCATACGATATCGACGGATTCGCCTTGCAGCTTTTCGCGGCGCATCTCGAATGACTTGAAGGTGATCGTCGACGTGCCGTCGGTGATGCCGTCGGTCTGATGCGTGACGAAGGCGGTGTCGACCGCGCCGGTGCCGCCGGGGACCATGATCGGACGCTTGGCGAAGCTTTCGAGCGGAATCATTCCCGTCCCGATCTCATCCTCGCCGCAAAGCTTCTTCTGGATCGTGTCGCGCACGAGCTGGCCGGACTCGCCGACCACCCAGATGCGCACCGGTTTGTTGAAGCGCTTTCCAGTCCACCAATCGGGATATGTCCCACAAGCATGTAGCGCGACCTCAAACGATGCGGACAAGGTTTTGCCGGTCTGGTTGCCGCCCGACAGGAGACGCTGGTGCACGCCGGAGGAGCCGGCCGCGAAGAACTCGAGCTGCGTCTGGTAGAAGAAATCCGTGCCCATGAAATCGAAGCGGCGATATTTCTTGCGCCGCTCGGCCGACGACAGCGTCTGCCGCGCCAGTCGGGCCAGGGCCTGCGGATCCGGAACGTCCTCAGCCATGGACCACCTCGCCCTCGATGATTTTGGCCTCAGCGGCCCGCCGCGCGTTCTCGGCGGCTTCCAGTTTTTCGAGGCGGCTAAGCCCGTTCTGGCCGAATAGCTCCACCAGCTTCTCGCGCGTGGCTCCGATCTGTCGGAGCGCGCGCAGCTCCTCCAAGGCCTCCTGGTCCGGGTCGATCACCTTGTGCGTAACGCTGATGTCCTGCTTGGTGACCACCGGGTCCGTCCGCGACAGAATCTCCGAGATCGCCCGCATCTGGTCCTTGTGCTTCGCGTCGCCGGCGATGGTGTAGAGCGCGTTCACCGCCTCGGCATGACCAGCGCGCATAAAGCGGCGCGCCTCCGCGGCGATCGCGGCCACCATCCTGTCATCATGCGCCAGCTGCCAGGCCAGCTTGCCCAGATTGGCCGGCGTCGAGCCCTGCCCAAACCCGGCCGCGCGCGCCGCCGCGGTGTACTTCCCATGCCCGCCCGGTCCGGTGACCAGCGCAAGGCAGAACGCCCGCCACATGTCGTTCGGCAGCGCCCGCATCTCCGGTGACATCTGGCCCCAATCCGGCTTGGCCTTTGCCGGGGCTACGGCGGCCGTACGCTTTGCTTTCGCCATCACCGCGCCTCTGACACCGTCACAGCGGCGCGCCGCTCCTGCGTCGCCTGCTCGACGATACGGCGCAACAGAGAACCGACACTCCGGTCCTCCTCGCGCGCCCACGTCTCCAGCGTCGCCTTAACCTCCGGCTCAGCCTCAAACGTCACCTTCTCGCGCTTCATCGCGACACCTCCGAAATCATGCGCGTGACGGTGCAGGACGAAGGGAAACGCAACAACGCACTACGAAATTCGGAGGAAGGTTTGAGAGCGGGCTCGTGTGCTCGGATTGGTCGTCGATAATCAGCAACGACTTGCGATCGACGGGTACGGCACCCCGTACTCCGGTCTTTTACGGGGAAGCACCGAGCATTTTGGGACTTCAGCGGTTGCGACAACGGTCGAGCCGTTACCCCGATGTTACCCGAACGGGGAGCACACCACGTAAGCCATTGATCTGACTCACAGATGCTATCGTGCCCAGCGATGTGCTCCGAGACAGACGGGCACAGAACGGGGCCGACGGAAATTCTAGGGGGGAAGAAACGACTGAGGATGATCTGCCTTAGCGGGGCGTCATGCTTGCGACCGCAGCACAACCCTCCGTGCCCTGTCACAGCGGGGATCATCATCCCCCGATAAGGATTAAATCTATAAGGTGGGTGGGACATACCAACCCGCTCCACAGAGGGGTTTGGGTAGGACATGCCATCCCGCAAAGTGCTCTTGTGGGTAGGACATACCAACCAACGTTTGGGTGGGACATGCCAACCATTCGAACTCGTGTGCCTGCGCATTTACACAACCTTTGGTGATGATGCCGGAGACAATGAGATAGCCCGCAGCTTCGGCCTCTCGGGCTGTTTTGCTGGCGGTGCTCCATCGCCTCGTGTCCTGCTGAAACGGAGCTTGTGCGCGATGTCCTTGGCCTCGCCTTCCGTCTTGACGTCCAGGTAGGCGTGAGAGGCGTCGTTGGCCGTCGGGGTGCTTGGCAGGAACGTCGGCTTCCACATGTTGGGCGTGCGGCCGCTCCGCGATCCGCCCATGTTGCGGGTGCATTCGATGATGCCGAGCGCGCAGAGCACGCGCAGTGAGGGCGCAATGTGGGGCGTGTCGATGCCGTAGAGCAGAAAATCTCGCTTGGTGATGACCAACCCGCCGTTGACGAACCCGGACTTGGATTGATGCTCTTCCATGATCCGGTCGAAGGCGCGCCGTTCGTGGATGTTGAGCACCGACCATGCAGGACTGGTCAGCAGCCTGCGAGGAAACCTGAAATATTGCTCGGCGAGGTTTTTCATGAGCGGAGCTCCTCGAGCAGCACATCGTTCCAGTCCGTACCGGGCAGGCTCGGCATCTTGATCTCGACGGGGATGTGCAACCTGGTGCGAAGGATCTCCGCGGCTTGCTGACCTCGGCCGTGAGCATCGTGGTCGGCGAACACGATCAGGCGCTGGCATTCGGGCGGTGGTTCGAATGTTTCGATGCCGTAAGCGGAGAGCACGCTCCAGGTCGGAATTCGGAACAGCTTGGCAGCAGAGAGAGCGGTCTCAATGCCCTCGGCAATGCCCATCAGCGGCGCCGCCGGCATCAACCTGATTGCGGGCCCGCTGCCGTGCTTGCCGGTGGTCCGTCGAGCCGGATCGACGTTCGCTTTGCCCGATCCGTCAGGTGCGATGAATGTCCTATGTGTAGAGACGTGCTTGCCGGCCGGGTTGAGGACCGCTGCGAGCATGGTTGGATGACGCGACGTGGCGCCTGTCTTGTCGTCGCGATGCCAGTCCGTCTCACAGACGCGAAGGGACGGCGGATAGATGTCGAGACCGACACCGCGGTGCCGAAGATAGCGATCCACGATGCTGCCAGGGCGAACGGGGCCGCCGCGCCGCCAGGCCTTCAAGTGAAAATAGGTGGCGGATGTCTTCTCGTTCGTAGCCCGGATCGGAGTTGTTCGGACCGCCGGTTGGCCTCCGATGACATTGTCGATCATCCTCGCCGCTTCATGAAACGGCTTGCCTGTGAACTTGATGACGAGCTCGATCGCCGGGCGGGGCTTGGGCGTGCACTGATTGCAGACCCACATGCCGTCACCGTCCTGTCCGCGGCGATCGATGAAGCGAAACCTGTCCTTGCCGCCACATACCGGACAAGGGCAATTGTGACCGCGGAGGAAGCGCTCATCGATGCCGAGCGCGGGGAGGATGCTGCGCCATTGTCCGCGAGCTCGCTCTTTGGTGGAGAGGGCGATCATTACGATGCCCTCCGCTTGGCGAAGGCAATCTGCCTGGACCTGATCCAAGAGAGCGTCGACGCAGTCGGTGTGCAGGTGGGCGACTGATTCCAACCCCACGGCGGAAACGAGCCGAATTTATTTTTGTACTGGTGAGCGGCCCAGCCCTTCTTGTAGTTGCGCTCCCACTCGATCCAGCGGAGTTCAGCATAGAAGAAGGCGCGATCTTGCTGCGTGGACGCCTTTGCGGAAGTGCGCGAAGCGAGTTCGATCAGCTCGCCCTCGTTGTTGACGATGTCGCACTTGGGCTCTGGCTTGAAGCCGCAGGCCGGGCAGATCGGCGTCTTCGGAGGCTTCAGGAACGTGCACTTCGGGCACTTCTTTGGGAGTGCCTCCTTGGCCTTCGGCTCCGCCTTCTGGCGCTCGCGGCCGTCGTCAAGTTTGTCGTGCGAAATGTCGGTAACGAAACCTAGCCTGATGTGGTTGTCGCTGTGATCCAGGATCAGGCAATCGTCCTTGCCGTCGGCGGTGCGCAAGCCACGGCCGATCATCTGGACGAACAACATCTCTGATTTGGTCGGGCGCGCCAGGATGATGCAGCGGACATCCCAGTCGATGCCAGTGGTGAGACATCCGACATTGCAGACGACCTCAACCTCGCCCTTGTGGAAGCGCTTGGCGATAGCCTCGCGATCAGGAGCGGCGGTATAAGCATCGATGTATTCGGCGACGATGTCGGCCGCGATGAACTTCTGCTGCAAGTTCTTCGCGTGCGCGCGGTCGACGGCGAAGCAGAGGGTGGGACGTCCGCGCCCACGCTCGATCCATGTGTCGATGACGTCGGCGACCAAGGCGGACTTATCCATCGCCTTTGACAAGTCGCCTTCGTGGTAGTCTCCGGCCACGGTGCGGACATCGCTAAGGTCGGGCGATGCCGGGGCGAACACGCGGAAGCGCGAGAGATACCCGGCCTCGATCAGCTCGGCCGTGGTGGCGGCGATGATGAGCTTATCGAAATACTTCCCGAGACCGCGCGTCCATGGCGTTGCCGACAAACCGATGAACGGCACGTCGGCCCACTCGGGGCGCTTCAGCCATTCGCCGTAGAATTCAAACCAGCGGTGCGCCTCGTCGATCATGACGAGATCGGCCGCTGGGACGGCGCGACGTTGCAGAGTCTGCACGCTCGCGACCTGGATGGGCCGCGCGTAGTTGGTCAGATAGTGCTGCGCCTGGATCACGCCGACGTCATAGATGCCTTCGTGGAAGAACTTCTCGACGGTCTGGTCGACGAGCGACAGCGCAGGCACCGTGAAGATGGCCCGCTTCTCCGCGTCCAGTATCTTGCCGGCGATCGTGCCGGCGATGATGGTCTTGCCGAAGCCGGTAGGTGCCTGCACCATGATCCGGCGGCAGCCGTCGGCGATGGCCTGGTCGATCTGTTGGATCAGGTTAGTCTGTTGTGGACGAAGCATTGCGCCCATTGGCCAAACCTTTCGGAGACGGCCGGGCGGGTCTTGCTATGGATTCCGGGAGGGCGTAGGAGAGCGGTGCTGATTGGCTTCGGCACGCTCATTCCCACGGCCCGGTTGCGAGACCTCGCGCCGGGTCGTGGTGTTTCTAGGCTGCGTTTTCCGTGATGAGCTTGATGGAGGCGCGCGGGCGCGAGGCGTTCCACTCGTCGACCTCCTTCTCGATCCAGGCGACGGAGTTCGGGCCGAGTTGCACCGGCAGCGGGAATTTGCCCGCCTGCATGTATCGATAAATTGTCGGATAGCTGAGTCCGGTCTTCTTCAGGACTGCAGGCTTGCGGAGCATGTTCATGGGCAGACATCCTCGTTAATTGGATGTCGTCCCATCTATCGGTTATTCGGTCGGTCTTGGTGGGACAGTTAGGCCGTTGCTGTCGCCTTACCTACTTGTCTCACTTTGACGTTGAAGCGCGCGATTGAGCCTTCGGACGAGACTGTCACGCAGATTTTTGTCTTGGGCGCGTGACTTTCCTCGGTGCTTGACCGAGTGGTTCTTGAGCGCAGCTTCAGCGAACGCGCGCTTACTCTTCCAACTGCCGGTCTTCCAAAGCAGCACGAGATCACGATCGCCCATAGGATCGTGCGCACCTCTGCGCTTCAGCGGTGGAGGCGGCCGCCGGCCTTTGACCCGCTTCGGCTTAGCTCTGGCATGATCCCGGAAGAGCTTCGCTGCCGTATCAGGGCCAAAGATGGCGCAGGCCTCGGCAAACATCAGCGTAAGACGCCGCCTGAAATCTTCGCGCGCGTCTTCCGTCAGCCCAAGGTCATAAGCGGCTGCCGAGGTGTCGCCGGGGTTTGGCCGCCTCATGTCTATGCCCGAAGCGCGATGACGTTGTCGGCCGGCGCATCATTCGGCGGGTCGACGATATTCTTGAGACGCGCGGCCCACAGCTCAAGCGCCTCGCGCTTTTCGTCCAGATAGGCCCACTGATCATAAATCTTGTGAAGCTCAGGCTTGGCGTGAGCGAGGATGAGTTCGCGCACCATCTCCGGCACAGGCAACGCCGACAAATGAGTCCGTACTGTTCTGCGAATGTCGTGCAGGACGTACCAGAGGCGTTTCAGGTCGGCGACGATCTTCTTGCGCTCCTCGCCGCGGGCCTGTGACAACCGCGCCATCGCCGCCTCGATTTCACCGATGCGGGCGCGCAATCCAGCGTCATTCCGTTCGGTCGCGATCTTGCGCATCTCCTCAAGCATCAGCTTGTCAAAGCGCCGCTTCATCTTCGAGAAGCCGGAAATCGGCTCGGCGCCGTCGCCGGTGCTGAACAGGAAGTCACCGCCATTGAACGAGGGCAGCTTCTCGATGATGGTGAGCAGATCGGGCGACAGTGGCACGACGTGCGGTCCGCTCTCGTCTTCCTCGCCCTTCATGCGCTCGGCCGGAATAGTCCAGAGCTTGCGCCCGATCTCAAATTCTGAGCGATGCGCCTCCGCTGCCTCGTTGCGACGCAACGCCGTCAGCATCAACACCTTGACCATGTCACCGAACGGATAGCCCATGCGGCAAGCGGCCCGCCACGCCGCGCGCAACTCGTCATCCGAGAGGATCCGTTTGCGCTTGGCCTTCTTGCCGATCAGCTTCATGGCTTTCAGGCGATCAGCCGGCGAGCGATCGAGCCGGTAGGACGGATGAGCCATCGCCCAATCGAAAAGCTGTCGGATGACCTCGAGGAGCTTGCGCGCGGCTTCCGGCTTGCCTGCGTTGACCAGCGCCAGGATGCGCTCCTCTACGTCAACTGCGGTGATATCGGCCGCGGCCTTTTTGCCCCACGGCCCGACCAGTTCCCGATCGATGATGCGGCCGAGCTCCGAACCGCGCCGTAGTCTTGAAAGCTCACGGGCCTTGTATGCTTTCGCAATCGCAGCAAAATCCGGCCGGTCATTCTCCTGTTGCTCGGCCTGCGCCGCTACCACGGCGGCCGCGGTCGCCTTGTCCCGCTCCTCGGCCGGATCCCGCTTGGCCTTCACCATGCCGCGAAGCTCTGACGCCTTGGCCCTGGCCTGCTCGAGATCGAAGGTCGTCTTGCCGTCGGGCTTGTCGAAGTCGACGGCACCGATGGTGTAGCGGCGCCGCTTGTTCTGCGTCGGCGAGTTGTAGACGAAGATCCAGGACCGTGAGCCTTCCGACGTCACCCGGCAGCCAAAGCCGGGGACGATCGCGTCGTACCGCTCGGCCCGCGCCGTCTTCGACGTCGGCCGTTTGATCCTGCTAACCGAGAGAGCTGTAAGTGCAGAGCGCGCCATGCTGACCACCTTGTTCGGGTAACAGCGGGTAGCAGATTGACGCGATTACTGTTGCGATACCCTGAAATAGGTTGATAACGATCAGGGCAGAAAGCGCAATGAATTCCGTCGGTTCTGCACACCGTGCTGATACGGAGTGAAATGCAGTGAAACCGACCGTATCCTCGTTTACACCGAGAGGGTCCGCGGTTCGAATCCGTGACCGCCCACCACACAAATCAAACAGTTAGCGCTCTTCGAAGGCGGCCTTGCCTTCTGCGATGGGCTGCGTCATTGCGGCGGGGTCGAAATGCCTCGCCTTAACCACATTTCTGCGCGTACATCCGGCAAATCCGGTGATGGCAGGGCAGTTTCAGTGACGGCTCAGTCCCACAATTCGGCAGAACAGGAGTACGAGGAGCAGGTTCGCATCCTCGTTCGCATCATTTCAGCCTCCACCCTCGGGCTGCTTAGTTTTGCTGCGGGCCTGCTGATTGGGACCTTCTTGTTTTCCTGATCCGGGAGGGCCGTCCTTCAGGGTGGCAGTGACAAATCACTCAACGTCCGTGGGTCGGTTTGACGCGAGCGAAGGCGGGCTTTTTTTCGCCGCGAGCTTCGGCTCCGCAGGCCGGCCAGTTGACACCCGAACCGAGTTGGCGGGCGCTCTTGCCGCCTTCGCCAGGCGTGCGGCGCCCAAAAAGGGCCGCCAGCGGGTCCAAAATTGCCTTCATTCGGTCATCTTTTCGATCCCCGCCCGAACCACCGTTCCAGCTCCCTGTAATCAGCGTGGAGTATCGCCGTGACGAGTGATCTTCGCACGAAGCTGGAAAGGTACGAAGCCAAAGCCGCGCACTGCATGAAAGCGGCCCAGGAAGCTCCTGATGAGGCCGGTCGGGCCTTTTACGAGGAGCTTGCTCACTACTACGACGAGCTCTCCGCGGATTTTCGCCGCGTCCTTGCCAAGCGAACCGGGGCCGCGCTGGCAGCCGAATGAGCTGACGCGTTGCGGCGCCGGCGCCCTGGGCGGGGAAAGGGGCTGCGGTTCGAATTACGAGCCTTTGCTATCTCGCGGGCACCCGCCGGTGCCGAAACGGCTGACCAATGGCCGCTCGCGGTGCTTCTGCGGCGATTGGCGCAGTAAACCAATGGCTCGCGTGCGATGCGCGCCAGCCGCGCGCCGCGGTCCCCTCAGTTACACACCTCGTGTTCAAAGACGTTACCCGTCGCAATTCTGGAGTTTGGGTTCAATCCTCCCGCGGTCCTCACGACGTGGCATCCCTTAGCCACGGGCCGACACCCCGCTTGGTTGCAGATGATCTGCCCGCTTGTCTGATGCGTTGCCGGTGCGGACTCGAGTTTCTTGCGCTCAGCATCCCGCTTGGCCTCGTCATCGCGCGTCGCGACCGGCTTCTTCTCCTGCACCTTCTCGCATTCATTGTCGTCATTGACGCGGTAGCCTGCGCGGCAGGCGATCTTGACGCAGGCCGTCTCGGCGGATCGCGTCCTGAGGGCTCGCTTGCGGTCCTGCGGTGACTGGCTTTGCCGGGACCAGCGACACATATCGCCGCCGAGCGAGCCGTAGACGTAAGGCTCCTGCTTGTAGCCTGTGTTCTTCAGGACATCGTCGCGCACGAAGCCGAACGCCTTGCGCAGGTCGAGCCCGGGCGTGGGGAGTCGCTCGACCAGGGCCGCAGCGAACGGACTGTTCCTGGAATCGCCGTCCGAGGCGGTCGAGCCCGCCTTGGCGGCGAAGGCGATCATGGTGTTCGGGCTGTTCGGCTCGACCTTGGCGAGGCCACGGCCGATGGCGCGCGCGGCCATCGTGCGCTTCATGGTTTTGGAGAAGGGATTGTCGCGGCAGGCGTCGAGGATGACGAGACGAAGCTGCTTGGCGGTCTCGACGGCGAACAGGGCGCGCTCCAGCGGTAGCGTTTCGTCGAGGACATCGCTGTCCGTCTCGAGCGTGGCATCGGTGGGGATGAGATAATTGGTGCCGTCCAGTTCAATGCCGTGACCGGCATAGTAGACGACGGCTACCTCCGCCTCACGCGTCTTGCCACCAAAGTCGCGCAGCGCCCGGCGCATCTCCGCGGCATTGAGGTCGAGCTTGACCTCGACCAGGTCGAACCCGGCCTTCTTCAACATGCCGCCGACAATGGACGCGTCGTTCACGGGGTTGGCGAGCCTGGGCGCGCTCTTGTAGGCGGAATTGCCGATCACAAGCGCGACGCGCTTTTCCGCGCGCGCCGATCCGCAGGCAAGACAGAATACGGCCAGTAAAAATAGAAAAATCCGAATCGCGCCCATTGCAGCCCCAAATCGCAATGTGATCGGAGTAGTCAGAGCATGCCATCAAGGCAAAGCCCCATTTGTGATGAACGTCACAGGCGCCCGCGCGGGAAGGATTGGCCAATGTGTGCTCAGCATGCGCTCACGCAACACGACTGGTTGCAAAGCTTCGTAACTCCCTCAACCCTCGAACGGCTCGGCCAACCAGGGGATTGCGCCAGGTGAACACTAGTGGCGTACAGGATTGACGGGGTGCGCGACCCAGGCGTCCGTGGGTTTCCAGCGGTGCGTCTGGCCACAGCGCGGACACCTCAGGGGGATGTCGACGTCAGGCAGGGTCTCAAACACAACGATCTCTGTCGTCAGGCCGGTTAGCACGGCCTGGCCCGTGACAGGACAACGTATCAAAATATCTGACATATCGAACCGCTCTTGCGGCGACTAAACTCATGCTAAAGAATTATGACGCGTGCCTCGTGAGGCCAAGCGATGAAGAAGAACGACGTAATTTGTTCTGAGTGCGGCGCCGGTGGCGATGAGCATCACGTAGATGGGAATGACCGATGGAACAGCCAAGCGGACACGCTGAGAACGCCGACCAGATCGCCTATTGGAATGGCCCGAGCGGACAGCGCTGGGCCGACCGCCATGCAGCGCAGGAGAGTTTGCTCGGACCGATTGCCGAAGCGCTGATCGACCGCGCCAAGCCGAGGCCCGGCGAGCGCGTGCTCGATGTCGGCTGCGGCTCCGGTGCGACGACGTTCGCGCTTGCGAAGGCGGTGGCGCCGAGCGGGTTCGCGCTCGGCCTCGACGTATCAGAACCGATGCTGTCGCAGGCGCGTGCGTTGGCGCCGAAGGGGCTGCCGCTTGACTTCGTGTTGGCGGATGCAACGGTCTATCCGTTCGAGCCGGCGAGCTTCGACCTCCTGGCGTCGCGCTTCGGCGTCATGTTCTTCGCCGATCCGATCGCGTCCTTCACCAACCTCCGTCGCGCGCTAAAGCCGTCCGGGCGGCTGGCCTTCGCCTGCTGGCGCGAGCCGCGGGAAAATCCCTGGATGATGGCGCCGCTGATGGCGGTCTACAAACACGTGCCGAAGATGCCGCCGGTTGGTCCCGAGGAGCCCGGTCCGTTCGCTTTCGCCTCGGAGGAGCGCGTGATGCGCATCCTCAAGGGGGCCGGCTTCGTCGACGCAGGCGTGGAGCCGCACAATCTCGCCATGGACATCGCGATCGGCGGCGGACTAGAGGCGGCCGTCGACGGCGCCCTACAGATCGGCCCGGCCAGCCGCGCGCTTCAGGGCCACCCGCCGGAGACCTATGAAGCCGCCAAGGCCTCGATCCGCGAGACGCTCACGCCGTTCCTGAAGGGACAGTCAGTGGCGCTCCAGGGCGCGATCTGGATCGTGACGGCGAAGGCGGCGTAGGGGGCGGGGTTTCTCGCCGTCATTGCGAGGAGCGGAGCGACGAGGCAATCCAGGCCGTCTTCGCGGCGACAGTCTGGATTGCTTCGCTTCGCTCGCAATGACGAGGTTGACGCACTCTCGCGCTGCATCCGTCATGCCCCCCTCACACCACATCATCCGGCGCCAGCGCACAGCCGTTGTCGGGCCGCGTCTCCACCTGGAGCGTGGTGTGGCCGATGCGGAAGGACGTCCTCAGCAACTGCGCCGTCTCCATCAGGAACGCATCGCCCGCCGCGCCGCCGGGCATGACGAGGTGGCAGGTCAGCGCCGTCTCGGTTGTGCTGATCGGCCAGACGTGGAGATCGTGGATCGCCGATACGCCGTTGCGGTTCAGCAGAAATGCCCTGATGGCGTCGAGGTCGGTGCCCTTCGGTGCCGCCGCCATCGACATGTCGATGGAACTGCGCAGCAGGCTGGTCGTGCTCCACAGGATGATGGCGCAGATGATGAGGCTGGTCACGGGATCGAGCCATAGCCAGCCGGTCCAGATGATCAGTGCCGCCGAGACGACGACGCCGAGCGAGACCGCGGCATCGGCGGCCATGTGCAGGTAGGCGCCTTCGATGTTGATGTCGTCCTTGCGCCCGCTCGCAAACAGCATCGCGGTGGCGCCGTTGATGAGGATGCCGATGCCGGCGACCACCATCACGGTTACGCCGGCGATCGGCTCCGGCTCGCGCAGGCGCAGGATCGCTTCCCAACCGATCGCGCCCGTCGCGACCAGCAGGAACACCGCGTTGGCCAGCGCCGAGAGGATGGTGGAGGCGCGCAGGCCATAGGTGAAGCGGCCGCTCGGCGCGCGCCTGGCCGCGACCGATGCGCCCCAGGCCACGACCAGACCGAGCACGTCGCTGAGATTGTGGCCGGCATCGGCGAGCAGCGCGGTGGAATTGGCGATATAGCCATAGACCGCCTCGGCCACGACCAGTGCGGTATTGAGCGCAATGCCGATCGCGAAGGCCTTGCCGAAATTGGCGGGCGCGTGGACGTGCGCATGGCCATGATCGTGGCCGTGATGATGATCATGGCCATGATCGTGGCCGGCGTGGTCATGACCGGCTTGATGGTCGTGGCTGCCCACCTCTATCGCTCCTCCGCAGCGGCCAAGTCAGCGGCCATTGTAGGCGTTTCGCTCGTTCCGTCACGGCGGAACAGCACATAGAGCGCCGGCAGCACCAAGAGCGTCAGCACGGTCGAGGAGATGATTCCGCCGATCACAACTGTCGCCAGCGGCCGCTGCACCTCGGCGCCGGCGCCGGTGGCGAGTGCCATTGGCACGAAGCCGAGCGAGGCGACCAGCGCGGTCATCAGCACCGGGCGCAGGCGCGTCAGCGCGCCTTCGCGCACCGCGTCCGCGACCGAGCGGCCCTCGCGGCGCAGCCTCTCGATGAAGGCGATGATGACGAGGCCGTTGAGCACGGCGACGCCCGACAGCGCGATGAAGCCGACGCCGGCGCTGATCGACAGCGGGATGCCGCGCAGCAGCAGCGCCGCGACGCCGCCGGTGAGCGCCAGCGGCACGCCGCTGAATACAAGCAGCGCATCGGCGGCCGATCCCATGCTCATGAACAGCAGCAGGAATACGAGTAGGAGCGCCACCGGAACGACGATCGTGAGCCGCTTGGTCGCAGAGACAAGCTGCTCGAACTGCCCGCCCCAGCCGATCCAGTAACCCGGCGGCAGCTTGACCTTCTGCGCTACGACGGCCTCCGCCTCGGCGACAAAGGAGCCGAGATCGCGGCCGCGCACGTTCGTTGCGACCACGACGCGGCGCTTGCCGTTCTCGCGGCTGATCTGGTTCGGTCCCGGCGCGACCTCTACCGCGGCCAGAGAGGAGAGCGGCACGTAACGCAGCGGTGCGCCAGTTGCTCCCGTCCATGCCGTCCTGGTCAGCGCCGCACCCTCCGGTGCGGGGGGCAGGGAGATGGGAATGGCCTTGATCGCATCAAGGTTGGCACGCAGGTTCTCCGGCAGGCGCACGACGATGTCGAAGCGGCGATCGCCCTCGTAGAGTTTGCCGGCTGGCTTTCCGCCGACGGCGATTTCGACCACGTTCTGGACGTCGGCGACGCTGAGGCCGTAGCGCGACAGCGCCTGCCGGTCGAGCTTGACGGTCAGGATCGGCAGGCCCGCGACCTGCTCCGTCTTGATGTCGGCGGCGCCTTCAATGCCACGCAGGACGGATTGCACCTGCTGCGCGATGCCGAGCAGGATATCGAGGTCGTCGCCGAAGATCTTGACGCCGACGTCGCTGCGCACGCCCGCGATGAGCTCATTGAAGCGCATCTGGATCGGCTGCGTCATGCCGTAGGTCGTGCCAGGCAGCGTGTTGGCGGCACGCTCGAGCTCGTCGACGACATCAGCCTTGGACTTGCCGGGGTCCGGCCATTGCTCCTTCGGCTTCAGCATGACGTAGGTATCGCCCGCGTTGGGCGGCATCGGATCGTTGGCGACCTCCGCAGTTCCAAGCCTGGAGAACACGGTCGAGACCTCAGGCACCTGTTTGAGTGCGCTCTCGAGTCGAAGCTGCATCTCGACGCTTTGCGTCAGGCTGGTTCCGGGAATCCGGATCGCCTCGATCGTCACGTCGCCCTCATCCAGGCTGGGGATGAATTCGCCGCCCATCCGGGTCGCGGCAAACAGGCTGCCGGCGACGATGACGAGAGCGGCGAGGGCGACGCCGACACGATAGCGAATGACCCGGTCGAGAAGCGGAACATAGACCCGCTTCGCGGCGCGCATGAAGATGTTCTCCGTCTCCGACACCTTGCCGGTGACCAGGATCGCGATCGCGGCAGGAACGAAGGTGACGGACAGCAGAGCCGCGCCGGCCAGCGCCATCAGCACGGTCAGCGCCATCGGCGTGAACATCTTGCCCTCGGTGCCGGTCAGGGTCAGGACCGGAAGGTAGACCACGGCGATGATGAGCGTTCCGAACAGGCTCGGCTGGATCACCTCGCTGGCCCCGGCGCGGATCGTCTCGGTGCGTTCCGCAAGCGACAGCAGGCGTCCGCGCCTGTGTTGTTCCCCCGCGAGCAGGCGGAGGCAGTTCTCGACGATGATGACGGCACCGTCGACGATGATGCCGAAGTCGATCGCGCCGAGGCTCATCAGATTGGCGCTGACCTTGGTCCCGACCATGCCGGTGATCGTCAGCAGCATCGAGAGTGGAATGACGCAGGCGGTGATCAGCGCCGCGCGGATGTTGCCGAGCACAAGGAACAGGACGGCGATGACGAGGGCGGCGCCCTCCAACAGGTTCTTCTCAACCGTCTCGATGGTCGCTTCCACGAGATGCGTTCGGTCATAGACCGCGCGCGCGACGACGCCGTCCGGCAGCGACTTGGCGATCTCGCCAAGCCTTGCCGCGATCCGCTGAGCCACCGAGCGGCTGTTCTCGCCGATCAGCAGCATCGCGGTGCCCAGCACGGTCTCCTGGCCGTCGACCGATGCGGCGCCGGTGCGCAGATCCCTGCCTTCCTGGACGTCAGCGACGTCGCGAACGCGAACCGGCACGCCGCCGCGGGAGCCGATCACGATGTCGCGGATCTCATCGATGGTTGCGACCTGGCCGGGCGCACGGACCAGATATTGCTCGCCGTTGCGTTCGATATAGCCGGCGCCGACATTGGCGTTGTTGGCGGCCAGGGCGGCGAGCACGTCGCGGAAGCCGAAATTGTAGGCCATCAGCTGGCCCGGGTTCGGAAGCACGTGGAATTGTCGCTCGTAGCCGCCGATCGAATTGACCTCGACCACACCGGGGACGGTGCGGAGCTGCGGCTTGATGATCCAGTCCTGGATGGTCCGGAGCTCGGTCGGCGTGTAGTCGCGGCCGGTCGCGGATTTCGCGCCCGGCTTGGCGCTGACCGTGTACATGTAGATTTCGCCGAGCCCGGTCGAGATCGGTCCCATCGCGACTTCGGTCCCGGCCGGCAGCTGGTCCTTCACCTGCTGAATGCGTTCATTGACGAGCTGGCGGGCGAAGTAGACGTCGGTGCCTTCCTGGAATACGACCGTGACCTGGCTCAGGCCATAACGCGAGATCGAGCGCGTATAGTCGAGCCTGGGCAGGCCCCCCATCACGGTTTCGATCGGAAAAGTGATGCGCTGTTCAGCCTCGAGCGGAGACAGGCCCGGGGCGTTCGTATTGATCTGAACCTGGACGTTGGTGATATCAGGGACCGCATCGATCGGCAGACGGGTGAAATTCCAGGCGCCCAAGGCGCCGGCCGCGAGCGTCAGGAGAACGACCAGCCAGCGCTGTCGGATCGAGAAGGCAAGGAGACGCTCAATCATGATCGGCGTCTCCCTTGCCCATCTCCGCCTTCACGACGAAACTGTTCTCGGCGACGTAGCGCTCGCCGGCGGAAAGACCCGCCTTGATCTCGACATAGCGCGGATCGGACTCGCCGAGCTCGACCGGGCGCGCCTCGATCTTGTCGCCGTCCTCGCGAACGAACACGATGGTCCTGTTCTCCAGCGTCTGGATCGCGCTCCTGCGAGCTGCAACTTTGACGTTGCGCGCGGCCAGGATGAGCCGCGCCGTGACGAACAGGCCGGGCCGCAGCCAGCCTTCCGGATTTGGCAGCACGACGCGCGCGAGCGCGGTCTGGGTCTCGCTCGAACCGATCGGCGCGAGATAGGAGATCGTGCCCTTGATCTCGCCGCGGCCGTCGTCGGGATCGATCAGTACCTCGTCACTGATGCGGACCCGCCGGAGGTCCTGGCGATAGATCGAGAGATCGACCCAGATGGTCGAGAGGTCGGCGACGACGAAGGCCGGCTTCTGCTCGGAGGCGTATTCGCCAAGCGAAATCTGCCGCTCGATGACGGTGCCGCCGATCGGCGCCTTGAGCTCGTACACGGTAAGGCTCTGGTTGCTCTCGATCGTGGCGAGCAGTTCGTCCTTGGCGACCCTGTCGCCGATGCGTTTCTGGATCGACTTGGCGATGCCGGGAAAGCGCGGCGTCACCTGCACCACGGCTTCCTGGTTGGCGCGCAGGATGCCGTTGAAGGCGAGGGTGTCGGTCAGCGTGGCGCTCGCGGCCTCCGCAAGGGTCACGCCGGCGGCGGCGAGCTTGACATCGGAGATCCGGATGCGGTCGGCGCCGTGCTCGTCCTGCTCGACATGGTCGTTCGGCTTCTCAGGCTTCTTCTCTTCGGCGTGACCGGCCGGCTCGACCTTGGCGGGCGCGAGCATCGCGTAGCCGTAGGCGCCGAGTGCCGCCGCGACGAGTGCCGCGAAGATGGTGGATGACGTCTTCATCTTGCGCTCTCCCGGGCGAGCGTGAAGGGATTGCCGACGAGGCCTTCGATGGTCGCAACGCCTGCATGGAAATTCTGCAGCGCCTCCTGCTCGCGCAGGCGTGCCTGGGTGACGCTCGCCTGGGCGTCGAGCACCTCGAGCAGCGTGAAGCGGCCCTGGCCGTAGCCTTGCGAGATCGCCTCCGCAGCTTCAGTCGCTTTCGGGATCGCGGTCTCGCGCAGCACCGCAAGCTCGCGCAGCGAGCCATCGATCGAATCGTAGGCACGGCCAGCGATGACGATCAGCGTGTTGCGGTTGGCCTCGCGCTCGGCCCGGGTCTTGGCGAGGCTCTCCTGCGCCGAGAGGATGTTGCCCTGGTTCTGGTCGAACACGGGAATCGGGACCGAGACGGTGAGGCGCACCGCGTCGTCATTGGTCTCGTTGAAATGCCGCCAGCCGGCAGCGATCCGCACGTCCGGATAGGGTTTTAGCCGCGCCAGCAGCAGCTCGGCATTGCGCTGCGCATAGACCGCGGTCCAGCGCACCAGCTGCGGATTGGCATCGATCGCGGCAACCACCGATTTGAACGAGGGCGGACGTCCCGTGGTGTCGAGCCGGCCGGAGACCTCGGAGAACTTTGCCGCGGCATCGCCCATCAGCACGGCAAGCTCCCGCCGGGCGCTGGCCAAGGTCGCCTTGAGGCGCTCGCGATCGGCCTTGACCAGTGCGGAGGCGACCTCGGCGCGGCCGGTCTCTGCCGGAGAGGAGGCGCCCGCCTCGACGCGGCGGCGCAAGAGCGGCGTCAGCCGGTCGATTGCGGCAATCTGCTCGTCGAGGATCTGGATGCGGCGTTGCGCACCGAGCACGCTGAGGAAGGCGATCGCCGTCTCCGACAGCACCTCGAGCCGGATCGCCTTGCGCTGGATCGCGGCGACCTCGATACCTGCGGCGCCTGCGGCGATCCGCGCCTCGCGCTTGCCGAACAGTTCGAAGGCCTGGCTGATCTGGAGGGTGGTTTCGGCTGACTTCGTGCCGCGGTAGATGCCGGAGCCGAAGGAGTTGTCCTGCTCGTAGGAGAGCTCCGGATTGAGCAGCGCGCCGGCCTGGATGCGCTGGCCCGTGGCAATGCCGACATCGCGTTCCGCCGCGGTGAGCCGCGGGCTGGCCGCGAGCGCGCGCGTCAGCGCAGCGCGCATCGTCAAAGTCTGCGCGTGTGACGACAGCACCAGGGATGGGCTGATGAGAATAGCCATCGCGCACGCCATGCGCGCGGCCGTTCGCCTGCAAAACATGAATACGACCTGTGAAGGAAAGGGGCATGGGCGCGCTGCGCCCGGCTATCCGCTCAGGTCAGATGTTTGGGGGGCGGGGAGTCCGTATCGGGCGCGATGCCGGCAAGCGCGGCTTGACGCGGCCGCGGCGGTGCGGCGGGGAGCTCGACAACGGTGTCTGGCTGCGCCGGCTGCACGACCGCGACCGAGAAGCAGCCGTGACAATGGTGCCCAGCGAGTGCCTTGTGGTCGCCATGCCCAGCATGGCCGTCATCGAGGCTCGAGGCGATCTCCGAGCCGCCGGACGGGCTGGTTACATCGATATCATGTGCACCATGCAGCACGCCCGCGAGCAAATAAGTGACCGCGATGAGGACAGCCAGCAGCCCGCGCCAATTGCGCAGGTCGCAAAATCTCGGGGGCTGGCGGCTCAGAAGCACGAATTCACTCGGTTTGACGTTGGGCTGCCTTAGCACGGCAACGAGAGGGGTGTCGACGTGCAACATTGTTACGCGGCCGGAACACCCGTCCCGGCGAACAGGAATTTTCCGGGCCTGCGCTCAATCGTCGCCGCGGCCGTAGTAGCTCTTGATCAGCCGGTACTGGCTGCCTGTCCCGACGTACTCCTGATGCAGGCAGCCGGCGGAGTTGCAAAATCCACCGCCGTTGTCGCAGTGCAGATGCTCGAAATGCAGTCTGATGATGCGTGAATGATCCAGGTAAGTCGCAAAATAGTGCGCAGCCCGCGGTGAACCTCCACACATGCGCGTCACGGCGCTCCTGACGTTGGGCGGCAGGCGGTCGATGTGTTCCGAATTCCAGGGATCGTCGTGTCCGACCTGACTGCCGAGACCAAATGCTTGCGGCGTGGCGACCAACAGGGCGGCTGCAATTGCCGGACAGAGGGTGCGAATATTCAACATGCCAGCCTCCATCGTGACGGATGACTCGCGTCCTTCGCGAGACGAAGCCTATCACAATCGTGGCCGGTGCCAATGTGGTGCTGTGGTATTGGCATCAGCATGCAGTGCAGCGCGGTCAGCATGCGGACCCGTTCGGCCGTGGTCAGCCTTCGGTTGCTGTTGCGATGCGCTCGCTGAAAACGACGCCGAGTCTCCCTAGGAGGTCAGCTCGGGGAGGCGGACTGCGGAGTTAGCGGCTGATCCGCAGTCTCCTATCCGGAGATTGTTCTCGACGTCCCACTATTGGGACTTTGGGCCGCCATGATACCGCGAGCGTGAGCGATCTTCGATTGCAGCCGTTGCAGGCGTCGCGACTGAAGGCCCTCGGTCGTAGGCGAACGCAGAGCCGACGCGATTCTGCGCGAAGCCAGCATAGGGCGTGCTGCTTCTGGCCTCGTTCGGCCAATAGCTCTTGTCCGAGATCGTCGAACCCGCCTGGGCGCTTGCTGTCAACGCTACCAGCGGCAGCAAGAACGAAAGTGTGAGAAAGATCTTCTTCAACATAGTCCCGGCTCCATCTTTGGCGGAAGCGCGTCATGTGCGCGCTTCTAAAGAGGAGTTCGGAGCGAAGCGTCTCGCGGTTACAGGCTCACACCGACGTGAACTCTACGATCACCAGCGCAGCAAACGCGGCGCCAACACTGCGCCCGCGATGGTGCAAAGCAAGATCGTGCCGCCGTACCAGGCGGCAATGAACGGCAACGAATCGTCGGTGCAGTGCAGCGCGTAAGCCAATGCGCTTGTGCCGCCGGCAACGAGACCGGTGAACGCGCCTGTACGGACAAGATTGGTCGGGGCAGCCTTTCGCACAGCCCATACCAGGACGGCAAAAGGTACGATCGCGATGACAGGTATCGATAGGAGACATTCCAGCCATTCATCCCCAAGGATCATTCTGTTCCAGTGCGAACTAGGCGCAGATCCGAGGCTGGCGGCGGCGAGCAGGATGATCGCGGCGAAGGGCACAAATGCCCAGAAGGAGGGCATTCCGAGTTCCCCTCCGGGACGTGAGAGCCGCATTAGATAGACAGATGCAACGCCGATGACCGTAACCGCAAAGGCGAGCTTCGCGATGAGGAACGCGGCAGCATGGGCCGTCACGAAGTCAGTGCGCACGCCAAGCCACAGCGCCGCCACGCAAAGTGCCCCGACGATCGCAACAGCGAGAGCAAAACCGACGGTTCGTCGGATGAGCCCCCGATCGACCGGCTCGAGATGCCTGCTGAGCGCCGTGACGAGTTCGTCCGTCTTCATGTTTTGACCTCTTTGGCGATCAGGTTCGCCAGTGCCTTCAACCCGCGGTGGATGCTGACCTTTATTGCGGGTTCCGAGAGCTGGTACCTTCGCGCTGCCTCAGCGACGCTCAAACCCTCGAGCTTTACCGCACCGATCGCATATTGCATGTTTCTTGGCAGTTTCTCGATCAGGCGCCGGATATCGTAGCTGTTCTCCGTGGCGACATGGTCGTCATTTGCCATGATATCGTCGGCTTCATCGATCGGCACGTCGGCGCGCGACGTCCGCGACCTCCGCAGGAAGTCAATCAGCTTATAGCGCGCGATCGCATGGACCCAGGGCGTCAACAGTTCCGCCGGATCGTAACTGTGCCGCTGGATATGAATAGCCAGTAGTGCTTCCTGAACCAAATCCTCCGCCTCCATCGCGCCCTTGCCGAAGCTCGCAAGCTTGCGTTTGTAGTAGGCCCGCAAATGCTGGCTCAGCCGCTCAAGCAACCGCCGGTGAGCCGCCGCGTCGCCGCCCTGACCGGCCAGCATCAACGCCTTGAGTTCCCTCTCGGAAGTCGTCATGCCTGCCTATCTCGTTAGTTCGTTGGCGCGGCAAATTTGGTTACAGCTCTCGGGGAGCCGAGGCGAAAAACCAGGATCTGTACCAATTCAAGCATCCGTGGTCGCCGAGGCATGACCCGTCATTCGGCCGCTTCCGAACGATCAACGCCGATCGGCCTCTCGCCGTCGCCATTCGGCCGAACGGCCGCCGACGATTTCTTCGATAGCTGGACGCCCTTCACCAGCCCGAAAATCGCGGGGATCACGATCAGCGTCAGCAGGGTCGACGAGAGCATGCCGCCGATCATGGGCACTGCAATGCGCTGCATGATCTCCGACCCCGTGCCGTTGCTCCACATGATCGGGAGCAGGCCGGCCATGATCGCGACCACCGTCATCATCTTCGGCCGGACGCGTTCGACGGCGCCTGCCATGATCGCCTCGGAGAGATCGGCCCGGGTCTCAGCCCGGCCTTCGTAGATGCAGCGTGCTTTGGTCTCGGCAAGCGCCTGGTTGAGGTAGATCAGCATCACCACGCCGGTTTCGGCCGCGACGCCGGCAAGAGCAATGAAGCCGACCGCGACCGCCACCGAGAGGTTGAAGCCGAGCCACCACATCAGCCAGAGCCCGCCGACGAGGGCGAACGGCAACGACAGCATCACGATCATTGTCTCGGTGATCGAGCGGAAGTTGAGGTAGAGCAGCAGGAAGATGATCAGCAGCGTTACCGGCACCACGATCTTCAAGCGCGCAGCGGCGCGTTCCAGATATTCGTACTGCCCGCTCCAGACCACGTAATAGCCCGGCGGGAACTGGACGCTTGCCTGCACCGCACGCTGCGCCTCAGTGACGTAGCCGCCGAGGTCACGGTCGCGGATGTCGACATAGATGTAGCTCGCCAATTGCCCGTTCTCGGTCCGGATCGAGGTCGGCCCGCGCGTCGGCGTGACGCTGGCGACCTCGCCGAGGGGCACGGCGCCGCCGGCCGGCATCGGCACCAGGATGTCGCTGGCGATCGCCTTTGGATTGTCGCGCAGGTCGCGCGGATAGCGCATGTTGACGGTGAAGCGCTGCCGGCCTTCGACGGTCGTCGTCACCGTCTGGCCGCCCAGCGCGGTTGCGATCGTGTCCTGAACGTCCTGCACCATGATGCCGTAGCGCGACAGCGCCTCACGGTCCGGCGTGATCTCGAGATAGTAGCCGCCGAGGCTTCGCTCGGCATAGGCCGAGGAGGTCCCGGGGACCACCTTGAGTACTTGCTCGATCTGCCGGGCAAGCTTGTCGATCCCGGCGAGATCGGTGCCGATGACCTTGACGCCGATCGGGGTGCGGATGCCGGTCGAGAGCATGTCGATGCGCGCCTTGATCGGCATGGTCCAGGCGTTGGAGACGCCGGGGAATTGCAGCGCCTTGTCCATCTCCGCTATCAGGCTGTCGACCGTCACGCCCGCTCGCCACTCTGCCTTCGGCTTGAGGTTGACGATGGTCTCGAACATTTCCGACGGCGCGGGATCGGTCGCGGTGGCCGCGCGGCCGGCCTTGCCATAGACCGAGGCCACTTCGGGAAACGAGCGGATGATCCGGTCCTGCGTCTGCATCAGCTCGGCTGCCTTGGTCACGGAAATGCCGGGCAGCGTGGTGGGCATGTAGAGCAGGGTGCCTTCGTCGAGGTTCGGCATGAACTCGGTGCCGAGTTGCCGCGCCGGCCAGACCGACACGGCGAGCACGCCGAGTGCGAGCAGGATCACGACGATCCTCGCCCGCAGCACGGCCGCAATGACCGGCCGATAGATCCAGATCAGGAAGCGATTGATCGGATTCTTGTGCTCCGGAATGATCTTGCCGCGGACGAAGATCACCATCAGCGCCGGTACCAGGGTCACTGACAGAAGCGCCGCCGCCGCCATCGCAAACGTCTTGGTGAAGGCGAGCGGGCTGAACAGCCGGCCTTCCTGCGATTCCAGCGTGAAGATCGGCATGAACGACACGGTGATGATCAGCAGGCTGAAGAATAGCGCCGGCCCGACCTCGGCGGCGGCCTCGATCAGGATCGTCACCCGCGATCGGCCGGCCTCGGCGCGCTCCAGATGCTTGTGCGCATTTTCGATCATGACGATCGCGGCGTCGATCATGGCGCCGATCGCAATCGCGATGCCGCCGAGACTCATGATGTTGGAGCCGATCCCGAGCAGCTTCATCGCGCCGAAGGCCATCAGCACGCCCACGGGAAGCATCAGGATGGCGACGAGGGCGCTGCGGACATGCAGCAGGAAGACGATGCAGACAAGCGCCACCACGACGCTTTCCTCGAAAAGCGTGTGCCTCAGCGTGTCGATCGCGGCCTTGATCAGCGTCGAGCGGTCGTAGACCGGGACGATCTCGACCGATTTCGGCAGACTGGTCGCGATCTCCTTGAAGCGCTTCTTGACATTGTCGATCACGTCGAGCGCATTCACGCCGAAACGCTGCAGCACGATTCCGCTCGCGACCTCACCTTCGCCGTTCAGCTCGGCAATGCCGCGCCGCTCGTCCGGTCCGAGCTCGACGCGGGCGACGTCGCGCAGCTTGACCGGCGTTCCGTTGTCGGTCTTCAGCACGACATTGCCGAGATCGTTGATGCTCTTGAGATAACCCTTGCCGCGGATGACATATTCGAACTCGGAGAGTTCGACGGTGCGGCCGCCGACGTCGGCATTGCTGGCGCGGATGGCGTCGCGCATCTTCTGCATGGTGATGCCGAGATCGCGCATGCGCTGCGGATCGAGGATGACATTGTACTGCTTGACGAAGCCGCCGACGCTCGCGACCTCCGCCACGCCTTCCGCCTTGGCGAGGGCGAATTTCAGGTTCCAGTCCTGGATCGTCCTTGTGTCGGCGAGGTTCAACTCCCGGGACATTACGGCGTATTGGTAGACCCAGCCGACGCCGGTCGCGTCCGGGCCGATTGTCGGTGTTACGCCTGCGGGCAGCCTTGCCGCCGCACTGTTGAGAAACTCGAGCACGCGCGAGCGGGCCCAGTAGATGTCGGTGCCGTCCTCGAAGATGACGTAGACGAAGGAGACGCCGAAGAAGGAGAAGCCGCGCACCACCTTGGACCTCGGCACCGTCAGCATTGCGGTGGTGAGGGGATAGGTGACCTGGTCCTCGATCACCTGCGGCGCCTGGCCGGCAAACTCGGTATAGACGATGACCTGGGTGTCGGAGAGGTCGGGAATGGCGTCCAGCGGCAGATGGATCAGCGCATAGAAACCGGCAGCGGCGGCAAAGCCGGTGCCGAACAGCACCAGCAGCAGGTTGCGGGCCGACCAGGCGATGACGCGCGCGATCATGGCTTGGCTCCCGTGGCCTTCTCGCCGGTGGGATTGTCGGCTTGCATCGGCCCTGCCTCATTGAACCCCTTGAGCGCGGCCCTCAGGTTGCTCTCGGCGTCGATGAGGAAGTTGGCCGAGGTGACGATGGCATCGCCCTCGGCAAGCCCATCGCGGATCTCTACGTAGCCGTCGCCCCGTCGTCCGAGCTTGACCTCGCGCGGCTCGAAGCGGCCTTGTCCCTTGTCGATGAGGACAGCCTGCCGGCTGCCCGTGTCGAGCACAGCGCTCTCGGCGACCGCGAGGACCGGTGCCGCACTGCCGGTATCGATCTCGGCATCGACATACATGTCCGGGAGCAGCGCGAGGTCGGCATTCTCCAGCTCGATCCGCACCCGTGCCGTGCGTGTCTCCTTGTTGACCTGCGGATAGATCACGCTGATCCGGCCGTTGAAGCTGCGGCCGGGATGGCTGCGCGCGCGCACCGTCACCGGCTGGCCGACGGCAATGTTGCCGAGGTCTCGCTCGGCGACATCGACGATCGCCCAGACCAGCGAGATGTCGGCGATACGAAACAGCACGTCGCCGGGCTGGGCACGCATTCCCTCGATCGCGTTGCGCTGGAGCACGATGCCGTCGCGTGGCGACGACCATTGAATGGTGATGGGGACCGCGCGGCTCTTCTCCATCTCGGCGATGGCGGGCTCCGGGACATCGAGATTGACCAGCCGTTGCCGGGAGCCTCGGCCATAGGGTTCGATGCCTGCCGTGGCTTTCGACGTGATTGTCGCAAGATATTCGGCGGCGGCGGACGACACCGCGGAGCTGTAGATGTCCATCAGCGGCTGCCCTTTCGCTACGCGGCTGCCGGTCGTGACATCGGCCACCTTCTGCACGTAGCTCTCGGCGCGCATGGCGATGACCGAGACCCGCCGCTCGTCGAGCTGGATCGTGCCGGGGACGCGAACCAGCGTCCTGATCTGGCGGCGCTCGGCAGGTTCGGATTTGACGCCGCTACGCTGGATCCGGCCGGGCGACAGCTTGACCGAGCCGTCGTCGCTGTCGTTGCCTTCATAGACGGGAATGTAGTCCATCCCCATCGAGTCCTTCTTCGGCACCGCCGAGGTGTCGGGCAGGCCCATCGGGTTGCGGTAATACTTGATCTTGCGATCGCCCTGCGTCGTTGCCGCGTTCTTGGCCGCGTTCATTGTTGCAGGCTGCTCCGGCGCGTCGACAGCCGCCGGCACGGCGACATAGTCGCGGCCGTCCTCGGTTTTCTTCGGTGTCGGCGAATAAAGCGGTTTGCCGTCGGGGTCCTGATAATAGAGCGGGGCGCTGGCGTCGGCCGCGCCGGCAGCGGACAGCAGGCGGCCGTTATCCGGCGGCAAGGCGCTGCCGGCGAACAGCCCGGCACCTGCCGCAGCGAGGATCGCAGCGGCAGCGCCGATGAGGCGGCTGCGGCTCATTGCTCGGCCGTGACGACGAGCTTGTTGTCGACCGTCCCGGTTTCGCCTTGCACCTTGGCGCCAAGCGAAAGCTGCCAGCGACCGGCCATGCCGAAGGTCGCCTTGAAGCGGTAGGTGCCGGGCTCGGTCCCCGGCATGGGCGTGACCTTGGTGGCCATCTCCTGCATGCCGTCAGGAGCCATGTCGAGCCGGCTGGCGAAGACCACCGCGTCGGGTACGGCGTTGCCGCTGGTCTTGTCGACCAGTCGCACCGTCACGATGCGATCGGCTCCGGTCTTGACGGTCGGCTGAATGAGCCGGAACTCGTAGTTCTTGATTTCGGCATGAGCGGCGCCCGTAAGGGCAGCGCCGATCAGCACGGCCATGGCGGCGCGTGCGACGTTGAACGTTGTCATGATTTCAATTCCTCGATGGGTCTGATGGAGCCGTCAGGGCCGCAGGCGACAAGCCGCAAGGCGGCAGGCCGCGATGCGCGCACCGGGTTCGGCACGCGGGATCATCAGGCGCGGGAGCGCCGATCAGACCAGGGTTCGAGGCGGGTGGTCGGGGGGCTTTGTGCCGAGACCGTCGACAGGAAGATCATTGCGCAGCACGCGCGCGCTGTGCTGAGCCTGACGCTCGATCAGGGCAGCAGCTCCGGACGGCGCGGGGACGGAGAGGTTCAGCATGCAGAGCGCCACGAACGGACAAGGTCCGCCATCGCCGCCCTTGGTCTGTCCCGGACAGCATGGCATGTCCGCCATCGCCTGCGTGTCATCCGACGAAGCCTGCGCGTCGTCCGCCATCGCTTGCATGTCGTCTGACATCGCCTGCATGTCGTGGTGATGAGCGGCGCCGGACACAGGCGCGGCAAACGCGGGGGCGGCCACCGGCGCGAGCAGAAGCCCGAGCGCGACCAGCAGCATGACCACAGCGTTGGCGAACCGTTTCAGCAGCATGCCTCATTGTCGCACGTCGTGACGGAACCTGCAAACCGTGCCCGCATCACGATTTGGCCAGAGACAAGCAGAGGCCTTCTGCTCGCCAAGCATATAATTCGTGTTAAGAAAATTCGGAAGTTTTGGAAGAGCGTGCGATCAGGCATTGGGCTCGGGCCGTTGCGACAACAGCGCATCGGCTGCCGCGTCTTGAAGGAGCCAGTCTTCCGTGGCTTCGATCGTGACCGCGACGCGACGACTCGCCTCCATCGCCAGCTCGAGCCATTTGATGGCTTCATCGATCCACTGGTCGTGGTGCGCGGGATCGGCGATGGCCTTTTCCCGAAATGCATCTGCCTGCTTCAGGCAGGCGGTTCTGCGGTCCACGCGGCTCTCCCGAGTTTCCCGCCCCGCTCGCATCTTTGATGCATCGCGTAGTGGACGTCGTTAACATAGGACAGGTGACGCGGCGCAAAAACGGAAGGCGCCAGCGCCGGTGCGAACCAGGGCTGGAGCAATCGCGGTCATCAACTAGCGTGGGAGCGCCCGACCTTCATACATGAACGTCATCGGCTTTGGTCCCGGCATATAGCCGACATCGAGATCCTCGACGGCGAAGCCGTTGCCGCGGATCAGGTCTGCGATGGCGCGGTTGAGATGGCAGCCGCCCGCGATCACCTTCCAGGGCGGGGTCAAACGATCCTGCCACCATTGCACGCTCGCCTCAGGCGCACGGCCATGCTCGACGAACAGGAGCTGTCCGCCCGGCTTCAGGATGCGTCGTGCCTCCGAGAGTGCGCGACTGACATCAGGGATGCTGCACATGGTCCACGTCGTCACGACGGTGTCCACGCTCGCATTTTCCAGCGGAATGGCTTCCGCGGAGCCCTCGATCAGCTCCAGCCGGCTTGCATGCTGCCGACCGGCGTCGCGGGCGATCTCCAGCAGCCTTGGCGATGGATCAATGCCAATGATCTGAGTCACGCCCGGCCCGTAGAAGCCGAGATTGAGCCCCGGACCAATCCCGAGCTCGAGGACGCGGCCCGTCGCAGCGGATGCGACCCGGGTCCGATATGGCACGAGGTAGGGCTGTCGCATCGCGAGCTGCGTCAGCCAAGGCAGGATCCTGTCCTGATAGAAGCTCATGCGCGTCCTCGGACATCTTATCTGTCTCGCGGGACCGTGCCGGTCCCGCGTCTTGCTGCGGCGAAGCTTACGCGCGCTCTTCCCAGATCATGGCGAGATGCACGATGGTCTGTACCGCCTTCTCCATGTCCTGCCGGCTCACCCATTCCAGGCGCGAGTGGAAGGCGTGCTCGCCGGCAAAGATGTTGGGGCAGGGCAGGCCCATGAAGGACAGCCGCGAGCCGTCGGTGCCGCCGCGGATCGCGGTGCGCATTGGACGCAGGCCCGCGCGGCGGATCGCCTCGATGGCGTATTCGAGGATGTGCGGGTGACGGTCGATCACCTGCTTCATGTTGCGGTACTGCTCCCTGACCTCGAACCGGTAGGTCGAGCGCGGGTATTCCTTCATCACGTCCTTCACGATGCCCTCGAGCAGGGTCTCCTTCTCCTTCAGGCCCTCTTCGGTGAAGTCGCGCACGATGAAGGCGAGCGTCGCCTGCTCGAGCGCGCCGGTGATGCCGATCGGATGCAGGAAACCCTGTTTGCCTGACGTGGTCTCGGGCGAGCAGCCTTCCTTCGGCAACCGCTCGACGATGGCGGCGGCGATCTTGATCGCGTGCTCCATCTTGCCCTTGGCGTAACCGGGATGGGCGCTGACGCCGTTGATGGTGATGGTGGCGCCGTCGGCCGAGAAGGTCTCGTCCTCGACACTGCCGGCGCTCTCGCCGTCCATGGTGTAGCCGAAATCGGCGCCAAGCTTCTTCAGGTCGACATTGTCGACGCCGCGGCCGATCTCCTCGTCGGGCGTGAACAGGATCTTGATGGTGCCGTGCTTCACGTCGGGATTGTTGATGAAGAAATGCGCGGCATCCACGATCTCGGCGACGCCGGCCTTGTTGTCGGCGCCAAGCAGTGTGGTGCCGTCGGTGGTGATGATGTCGTTTCCGATCTGGTTCTTCAGCGCCGGGTGCTCGGCAAAGCGGATCACCTGGGTGGGGTCGCCCGGGAGCGTGATGTCGCCGCCGCGATAGTTCTTCACGACCTGCGGCTTGACGTTCTTGCCGGTGACGTCGGGCGAGGTGTCCATGTGCGAGCAGAAGCAGATCACCGGCACCTTCTTGTCGGTATTGGCCGGGATCGTCGCATAGACGTAGCCGTAGTTGTCGAGATGGGCGTCCGCGACGCCCATGGCCTTGAGCTCGGTGACGAGCACGCGGCCAAGATCCTTCTGCTTCTCGGTCGAGGGCGAGTTGGGAGATTCGGGATCGGATTGGGTGTCGATGGTGACGTAGCGCAGGAAGCGCTCGGTCACGGTGTGCGTGAAGGTGAGGGAGGACATTTCTGTTCAAACCGCCGGGTCAGGTGAGCAGGCGATATACCAGAAAAGCGTCATTCCGGGGGCCGCATCGAAGCGGGCACGACGCAGGATCAGGCTTAACGAACCGTAGCGCTCAGATCGCTTCTTTCAGTTCCTTGACCGGGCGGAATGCGACCTTCTTGCTGGCCTTGATGTGGATCGGCTCGCCGGTTGCGGGATTGCGGCCGGTGCGGGCAGCACGCTTGCGGACCTGGAGGATGCCGAGGCCCACGATCCGGACGCGGTCGCCCTTCTTCAGATGCTTGGTGATCAGGTCGACCATGTCGGTGAGAATCGCCTCGGCATGCTTTTTCGAGAGCTCCTGGCCTTCCGCGATGCTGGCTGCGAGGTGCTTGAGCGTGATGGTGGCTGGGGCGGCTGCCTTCTTCGCCATATCTGGCCTCCTCGTTTCCTGCCGGTGTCCTGAGGCGAAATGGCCTCGAAACCCGTACAAGTTCCGGAACGCGTAGACGATTCGGGACTGGACTGACTACGCCGCTGGCGCGGCCGTTAAGCATGGTCAGCATGCGCCGCTCGTAGAAGCGCGGGCGTTGCGGCTGTGGATGCAACGTCCTTGACTTCACCAAGTCCCGCCTTTAAGTCCCCCCTCGTTCCGCGGACATCTGCGCGTCACGCGGGAGTAGCTCAGTTGGTTAGAGCGCCGGCCTGTCACGCCGGAGGTCGCGGGTTCGAGCCCCGTCTCTCGCGCCATTTTTGGCGGAATATCAAGCCCTTAGACATACCACGATTTGGAACCTTCGACCACAAGTCCAAGGGATGCCGGCGACCTTGCACCTCTGTGCCGGTCTCGTTCGCCGCCGGTTTTGACCATTTGCCTCCGGATAGCTCCAGCGAAGCGTAAAAAGTGGTCTCCAAATCTGTGAATCGGAGCCTTTTTGACCGACGCCCACGCAGTTTGGCGCCTGTATCAAAGACGCCGCCGAGAAGGGCTGGCTCAAGAGCGGAACAGATGTGCGGCTATCGATCGCCCGAGGCGGCCTTACTCTTGTTCTTCTTTGGGGAGGGGCTCTGGGGTCTTGCGGCCTGGGAAGGCCACGGGAGCTGGTGGCATTTTTGCTATCGCTTGCTCTAGCTCGGTAGCGATAGCCCTGTAGCGCACGAGCAACCTTGTGAATACGTCCCGCTTAATTTGGCTCTTTGCAGCCTTCTGAAGGCGCTCGCATTCGGCGATTTGGACGCGGAGCAGTTCTAGGTGGGCCTTCATGTCCTTCATGACTTCTTGCGCTCCTGCGCCGCCTTGGCCTCGAACAGCGCAATAATGGCGGCAACCACGGCGATGCCGATCCCTGCCATTATCAGTACCATTTCGCTCATGGTTGCATTCTAGCGCAGGAATTACCGGAGGGTTCCAAAAGTTCAAACTGAGGGAAGGGCGAGGGGCCCGGCTCCGGTGCACGAAGAAACGGCCCCGGCCCAACCCTAAATGCCGGGGCCGTTCGAGGTCCCTTGGCGCGAGCACCAAGGGCCAACAGCCTAGACCAAAGCCGGCGTCGGATATGTCCACTTCTCTAATCGGCCGTTTGAGGTCAAGCACTTTCAGACTATCCGCCACTGCAGTGTCGATGTCGCTCACGGGCTCGCGCTTCTCTTCGGAATCGGCACCAGGGCCCTTCCATCATGGGATTCGAGGACGAAGTAGAACAATCTTTTGCGCGGCCTTGTCGTTAGTTTGAACGACAGGTTCAAGCGGACATGCGAACTCACCTCATCCATCGTCCCGCGAGGGACATCTTTCCACTGCTGGGTGGATCTCGAGTTTCCTCCTATCGGCTTTGATCCTGAACGGTTTTCATGCTGCTGTCGCGGTTGGCTCCCGGGTCCACCGGAACTCGGTGCCATCGACCCATATGCGGTGCATGATGACGGCCAGCCGACGGGCCAGGGCCACGATCGCCTTCTTCATTCCGCGACGCCTGGCGATCTGCATGGCCCAGGCCTTGAGCCAGGACCATTTCTTCGAATGCAACATGCTCTGCGCTGCTTCGTAGAGCATCACCCGCATCATCTCATCCCCGCAGCGCGATATCCTGCCGCTCCAATCGATCTCGCCTGATTGATATCTGGAGCTCGTCAGCCCAAACACTGCCCCGACCGACTTGGATTTTCGGAATCGGGCTGGCACATCGACGGTCGCGCGATAGGTCAGCGCCACCACCGGGCCGACACCGGGGGTCGTCATCAGGCGCCGGCACACCTCGTCGTCGCGCACGATGGCCAGCAAGCGGCGGTGCAGGATGATGATCTGTTCGCGTAGCGCCCGCCGCACGACGAGCAGCGGTTCCACCAGGATCGCCAAGTCGGGAATAGTCTCGACAAGCTCCTGGATGCGGGCCTCGAACCTCACCATTCCGACTATGCCCACCTTGAGGCCGAAGTTACGCAAAGTCCCTCGCAGATCGTTCTCGATGGCGATGGCCTTCGACTGCAATAGCTTGCGATGGGTTAGCAGCATACGCAGTTTCTGGCTGCGTAGCGTCTTCACATGCACCGGGCGATACACTCCCACCCGCATCATCTGAGCGATGCCGCGCGCGTCATTGCGGTCGGTCTTGTTGATCTGCGCCTTCAGCACCGCCTGCATGTGCCGAGTCTCCACACAGATCACTGGTAACTCGGCTTCGGCGAGAGCGCTGAACAGCCATTGCGATAACGGCCCGGCTTCCAGTCCGATCCGCTTGAAGCGGTAGGCGGGATTCCCCAGAACCTTCAGAAGCGCTTGGGGCTCACTCGCCACCTTCACTTCCTTCAAGATCTTGCCCGTATCATCCAAAATGCAGACACTCGTCTCCTTGACCGATACGTCCAGTCCGGCAAAATGGTCCATGCTGCGCTTCTCCTGATGCTTGAGGCCGTCACCACGGACCTCGTTTTCACCATCAGCCTGAAGCGCAGCACCTTAAATATTCAGCTATCCACAAGCTGGGCC
>NZ_LSEF01000039.1 GCF_001641695.1 Bradyrhizobium neotropicale | reverse complement strand
TAGCTTTGGTGTCTCAGGAGGTTGTCCATCTGGTCTGAACCGAGGAAGCTGAGGTTGCGAAGCTTCAACGTTTCCACGGAGAGACCAGATGAACGTCCACAAGAATGCGCCTTTGACGCCCACAGGTCGAGAGGCGATGGTGCGAGGCGTGGTCGAGGACGGACTGAGCCAGGCTGCCGCGGCTGACCAGTTCAACACGACACCGAAAACGGTAGCCAAATGGGTCGAGCGGTTCCGCGCAGCAGGTGTCGAGGGATTGCGTGATCGTTCCTCCAGACCCCTTTCATCGCCAAGCCAAACCCCGCGGGCCACGTGCGAGGCCGTCGAGGCGTTGCGCCGGCAGCGCCACACCGGCAAGCAGATCGCAGCCGAGGTTGGGCTGTCACGGGCCACCGTCAGCCGCATACTCCGCCGCCTGGGATTAAGCCGGACACGCGATCTGGAGCCGGCCGAGCCGGTGCGCCGCTACGAGCGCGAGCAGCCCGGCGAGCTGATCCATATCGACATCAAGAAGCTCGGCAGGTTCGTCAGACCCGGCCACCGCATCACGCACGATCGTCAGAAGGGTGAAAGCCGCGGCGCCGGCCACGAGTTCGTCCACGTGGCGATCGACGATGCATCGCGCCTGGCCTTCTCCCAGATCCGGCGTGATCAGAAAAAGGAAAGTGCCATCGCCTTCCTCAGGGAAGCCGTCGCTTACTACCGCAGCCTCGGTATGAAGGTCACCGGCATCATGACCGACAATGGCTCTTGCTACCGTGCCAAGGCCTTCGCCAGAGCGTGCGGGAAGCTCGGCCTCAGGCACATCTTCACCAGACCATATCGGCCCCAAACAAACGGCAAGGCCGAACGCTTCATCCAGACAGCGCTGCGCGAGTGGGCTTACGCTCGCTCCTACGACACCTCAGACCAGCGCGCCAAAAACCTGCCAATCTGGCTTCAGCACTACAACTGGCATCGCCCACACGGTAGTTTGCAAGCCAAACCACCCATCAGCCGCCTCCGTCTCCCGGAGGACGACCTGTTGAGATTCCACAGTTAGCGAAGCGTAACCCACCTTTTTCGCTTCCGTGGAGGCAGACAGTGGTGGGTTACGCCAGCGGACTGCGCTTCGCGCAGCCGCAGGGCTAACCCACCCTACTATTGGAGCGTCTCGAACCTGAACGCGTCTCCCTCGCGCCTGATATGTCCGGCTGAAAAGTGCCCGCCGATCACCAGCGTCGGCGTGTCGGCGAACCGCTTGAACAATTCACGCCGCGTCGCGGCCGACTGCTTCTGGTTTGAATCCGCGGTCGAGGACCAGTCGAGATGCGCCATCTGGCAGGGATGATGGGCGACGTCGCCGGTGAGCAGGCCCTGTTCGCCTTCGGACCGGATCAGAATGCTCATATGGCCGGGGCTGTGACCGGGGGTCGGGATCATGCTGATCTCCTCGCAGAGCCGGTGGTCGCTCGCGATCAGCTCGGCGCGATCGGCATCGACGATCGGCTTCACGGAATCCTCGAACACCGCCTGCTTGTCCGGCTCGGTCGAGTGGTCACGCCAGTGCTCATATTCGGTCCTGCCGAACAAATAACGTGCTTTTGGAAATGTCGGCACCCATTTGCCGCCAGCGAGCTTCGTATTCCAGCCGACATGATCGACATGAAGATGCGTGCACAGCACGATGTCGATGCTTTCAGGCGCAAATCCCGCCGCCGTCATCGTCTCCAGGAACGGGCTCGTGCGATTGTTCCAGGTCGGCACGTTGCGGCCCTGCTTGTCGTTGCCGAGGCCGGTGTCGACGACGATCCGCTGAGAAGGCGTCTCCACCACCAGCGAATGGATGGACATCTTCAGCCGGCCCTCGTCGGTGGCGAAATGCGGGATCAGCCAGGGGAGCTTGCGGATTTCGTCGTTGCTCGCCAGCGGCAGGATGAAGCGGGTCGAGCCGACCGTCTCCAATTCCACGACCTTGGTGATTTTGACCCTGCCGACCTTCCACTCCATCTGGCGTATCCCCATGTTCGTGCACGCGCCCGTTCCAGGGCGCTTTGCGCCGAGATTGCGGATTTCAGCCGTCGGGCGCAATGGATCATCCGATGCGATGCGGCGTTATCGCGGGAACCTGAGGAGGGAGCGATGCCAGAGCTTGCAATTTCCGCCGAAAAAGTCGCCTTCATCATCGAGAAGGCGCGCGAATTCGATGTCAAGGAATTGGACTCCGATCCGGATTCCGGCTCGAACCCCACCGATGACGATGCGGTCGATGTGCTGGAAGATGACGGCTCCGATCCCGTCGGCGCCGAGCTCGGCAGCTTCATCGCCGCGTTGAACGAGGACGAGCAGGTCGACCTCGTTGCGCTGACCTGGCTCGGGCGTGGCGACGGCGCGATCGAGGACTGGGACGATCTGCGGACGCGCGCCGTGGAGGCGCGCGGTGAGTATCGCAAGCCGCGGCACGAGACGGTGCAATATCTGCTCGGCGAGCCGATGCTGGGTGACTTGTTGGCGGACGGGCTCGACGCGTTCGGCATCGACTGGACCGACGAGCGCCTCACCGCCGACTCCTCCGACCCCAGCGAGCGGGACGAAGACGAGCCGACGAAGCAGCGGTGAGTTGCCTGTTCGTTGCGCGCCGCTTCCCGCGAGCGGCGATCGGATGTACGAGTTTGCAAAAGGCCGCCATGCCCGGGCTTGTCCCGGGCATCCACCTTCTTCGTACCGTGCGGCACGGCGTGGATGGCCGGGACAAGCCCGGCCATGCGATGTGGCTGTAGCCCTACCCCAAGTGGGAGTGGCCGGCGCCTACAGCGTGCCCGGGAAGGCGCCGCCATCGAGCAGGATGTTCTGGCCGGTGATGAAGCCGGCCTTGTCGCCGCAGAGAAAGGCACAGGCATAGCCGAACTCGTCGGGATGGCCGAAGCGGCCGGCGGGGTTGAGCTTGGCGCGCTCGGCCAGCAACTGGTCCGGCGTGATGCCGCGCTTGTCGGCCTCGGCCTTGGCAGTGCCGCGCAGGCGGTCGGTCTCGAACGGGCCCGGCAAGAGGCCGTTGATGGTGACATTGTTGATCACGGTCTTGCGCGACAGGCCGGCGATGAAGCCGGTGAGGCCGGCGCGCGCGCCGTTGGAGAGGCCGAGGATGTCGATCGGCGCCTTCACGGCGGCCGAAGTGATGTTGACGATGCGGCCGAACTTGCGCGCCATCATGCCGTCGACGGTGGCCTTGATCAGCTCGATCGGGGTCAGCATGTTGGCGTCGATCGCCTTAATCCAGTCGTCGCGTGTCCAGTTGCGGAAATCGCCGGGCGGCGGGCCGCCGGCATTGTTGATCAGGATGTCCGGATCGGGGCAGGCCTTCAGCACGGCCTCGCGCCCCGCGGGGGTCGTGATGTCGCCGACGATCTCGGTGACCGTCACGCCCGGATGGGCCGCTCGGATTTCGTCGGCCGTCTTCTTCAAGGCTTCGGCGCCGCGCGCAGTCAGCGTGACGTGCACGCCGGCGTCGGCAAGCGCGATGGCGCAGGCACGTCCCAGGCCCTTGCTGGATGCGCAGACGATGGCGCGGCGACCTTTGATCCCAAGATCCACTGTTTCACTCCCGTAATGTCAGGCAGGTTTTGGATGAGGCACATTAGCCAACCTCGGCGCCGCTGATAAGGGACGGGCTCGCATCAAAACGCATGGCGCGGCCGCACGGCGATGCAAATGCGCCTGATCAGATCCGCCGTTCCTGCTTGAGGCGGTCGATCGCGGCCGCGGCCTCCGGCGGCAGCGACTTGAAGCCCATCTGTCCGACCACCGACAGAAGCGGCCGCAGTCGCGAGCCGGCGAGGAACGGCGGCTGGTGGTTTGTCGGCACGACCTGATCGAAGACCAGCACCAGCGTGGTGGCGACGAGGCCGACCCTGATGGCACCGAGCGCGGCGCCGCCGAGGCGATCACCGATGCCGGCTTCGCCGATCGTGTCGTTGAGTGCGACGCGGCCGATATGTCCGAACAGCATGCCGACGATCAGGAAGATGCCGAAGAACCAGATCCAGTTCTGCAGCAGTGGCGCATTCGGATTGACGGCTGTCTGCGGCGCGATCAGCGGCATCAGCGCGATTGCGATGGGAGCGGCCAGGAGATAGGCGAGAATGGTCATGGCGCTGCGCAAGAGGCCGGTCCTGAAACCGAAACCGATCGCAAGTGCCAGCGCGGCGTAGACGGCGAGATCGAAGCTGTTCATGAGAGCCCTGCCTTCATGGAACGAATGAACGCCGAACCGATCATTCCGGTTTCAGATCGCTAAAATCGTCTGTATTGGTGGTTCCAAAAGGCTCAGGGAAACCGCCTAAAGAAATCGCCCAGGGAATCGTCATGTCAGGCCTATTCGACGTCAGTAAAGAAACCATCCTCGTCACTGGCGCGAGCCAGGGGCTGGGGCGACAATTTGCCCGGGTACTGGCGGCGCATGGCGCAGCCGTTGCGCTCGCCGCGCGGCAGACCGGCAAGCTGAAGAGCCTGGAAGAGGAGATCCGCGGCAAGGGCGGTCGCGCGGTCGCGATCGCGCTCGACGTCACCGACATCGCTTCGATCGCTGGGGCCGTCGATGCCGCGGAGGCGGCGCTCGGTCCCGTCACCGTGCTGATCAACAATGCCGGCATCGCGATCGAGAAGCTCGCGACCGAGCAGACCGAGTCCGACTGGGATGCGGTGATCGGTGCCAATCTCAAGGGCGCCTATTTCCTCGCGACCGAAGTCGCGCGGCGCATGATCGCGCGCAAGCAGTCAGGCAACATCGTCAACATCGCCTCCGTGCTCGGCACCGGCGTTCTGAAGGCGGTCTCGCCCTACGCGATCTCCAAGGCCGGCATCATCCAGGCAACGAAGGCGATGGCGCTCGAACTCGCCGGCCAGAACATCCGCATCAACGCGCTGGCGCCCGGCTATATCGACACCGAGATGAACCACGATTTCTGGTCGACGCCTGCGGGGGAACGATTGGCAAAGCGCATCCCGCAACGCCGCGTCGGCGCCGAGTCCGATCTCGACGGCGCGATCCTGCTGCTGGCGTCGAAGGCGTCGCGGTACATGACGGGGAGCGTGGTGACGGTGGATGGCGGGTTCCTGCTGAATTGAGTTTATTCCTCTCCCTCGTCATTCCGGGCGATGCGAAGCATCGAGCCCGGAATCCATTTCGCTACCAGTGTTGCGGATGAATGGATTCCAGGCTCGCGCTACACGCGCCCCGGAATGACGAGCGGAGAGTTCCCCTCATTCCGACCCTCTCCCTGCACGCAGGGAGAAGAACTACCTCACCTCCGCCCGGATCATGTCCGCCGCTTTCTCCCCGATCATGATCGTCGGTGCATTAGTGTTGCCGCCGATCAGCGTCGGCATGATCGAGGCGTCGACGACGCGCAGGGCCTCGACCCCATGTACCTTCAGCTTCGGATCGACCACGGCCATGGCATCAAGGCCCATCTTGCAGGTGCCGACGGGGTGATAGACGGTATCGACGCGCTCGCGCAGCAGCGCGCGGATGTCGTCGTCGGTGGTCACGCCGGCGGTGAACATGTCCTTCTTTTGCAGCGCGCGCAGCGCCGGCGTCTCCATCAATCGTCGTGTGGTCTTGAAGCCCGCGACCATCGCCTCGAGATCATCGTTCTCACCAAGAAAGTTCGGATCGATCAGCGGCGCCTGCATCGGATCGTTGCTGGCGAGCGCGACGCTGCCGCGGCTCTTCGGCCTGAGCAGGCAGACATGGCAGGAGAAGCCGGCGCCGCCGTGGCGCTTGCGGCCGTGGTCGTCGACCATGGCCATGCCGAAATGCAGCTGGATGTCGGGAATGTCGAGATCGGGCCGCGTCTTCAGGAAGCCGCCGCATTCGGCGAAGTTTGAGGTGAGGGGGCCGCGGCGCTCCCTGCGATACTGCAGGATGGCGCGGACGAGGCGCGGCATGCCTTTGAGCGAGAGGCCGGCGAAGTTCGGATTGTCGGACATGTAGCCGAAGATGAAATCAGGGTGATCCTGCAAATTCTGTCCGACGCCCGGCACATGATGTCGGCTTTCAATGCCATGCTTGCCGAGCGCAGCCGCGTCGCCAACGCCCGACAGCATCAGGAGCTGCGGCGACTGAAACGCGCCGGCGGCCAGGATCACCTCGCGTCGCGCGCGGAGCTGCTTCAGCTCCTGGCCCTGCCGGTACGCGACGCCGATCGCGCGCTTGCCTTCGAACAGGATGCGGGTGGCATGCGCCTGCGTCTCGACGCGCAGATTCGCGCGCTTGTTCATGTGCGGATGGACATAGGCGCGCGCCGCGCTCCAGCGCTCGCCATTCTTCTGCGTCACCTGGTAGATGCCGAGGCCTTCATGATCTTCGGCATTGAAATCCTCACGGATCCGGAATTGGGCTTCCTGCGCCGCCTGCAGGAAGATCTGCTGGACCGGATTGCCGGAGCGTAAGCGGTTGACGGCGAGCGGACCGTCCTTGCCGTGATATTCGCCGTCGAAATCGGCGTTGTTCTCAGAGCGTTTGAAATAGGGCAGCACGTCGGCATAAGCCCAGCCGGTGTTGCCGAGCGCAGCCCAGTGGTCGTAGTCGGCGCGATGGCCGCGGATATAGACCATGGCGTTGATCGCGGAGGAGCCGCCCAGCCCCTTGCCGCGCGGCTGATAGCCGATGCGGCCGTTCAGCCCCTTCTGCGGCACGGTGTTGAAGGCCCAATTGTTGACGTTGCCCGCCACCATCAGCACCAGCGCGCCCGGCGTGGTCACGACCCAGTTGTCGCAGGCACCCCCGGCATCGAGCAGTGCCACGGATGTAGCCGCATCCTCCGACAGTCGCCCTGCCACCGTGCAGCCGCCCGAGCCCGCGCCGACGACCACGAAATCGAATATGTCAGTCAAGGTGTTTCCCCCCTGCATTTTCTTCTCGTCATTCCGGGGCGCGCGTAGCGCGAGCCCGGAATCCATTCATCCGCGTCACCGGTGGCGAAATGGATTCCGGGCTCGCCTCTTCGAGGCGCCCCGGAACGACGGTTTGGCGACGATCTACGACATGAACCGCATCATCTTCTCCAGCCGCGCGATCTTGCCGCCATAGGGCGGGTAGAGGTCGGCGAGCCGGTTGAATTTCGAGCGATAGAACACCGGCTTCAGCTTGCTGAACGTGCGAAAGCCCCATTCGCCGTGATAGGCGCCGGTGCCGGATGCGCCGACGCCGCCCATCGGCTGGTTCACTTGCGTGAAGTGGAACAGGCAGTCGTTAACGGTGACGCCGCCGGAGACGGTGCGCGACAGCACCTCGTCGCGGGCAGCGCGGTCCTTGCCGAACCAATAGAGCGCGAGCGGTCGGTCGCGCCGGTTGACGAAAGCAATCGCCTCCGCCCGATCGCGATAGCCCAGCACCGGCAGCACGGGACCAAAGATCTCCTCCTGCATCACCGCCATATTCTCGGTCGCGCCGGCGATCAGCGTCGGCGGGAATTTGCGATGCGCCTTCCAGTTGGGATCGTCGGGCTTTGCCGGCTGCAGGATTTTCGCGCCGCGGCTGGCAGCATCGGCCACGAGGCCCTCCAGCCGCGCATAATGCCGGTCGGAGATAACAGCGGTGTAGTCCTTGTTGGCGGGATCGGTGCCGAACATGCGTCGCATCTGCGCGCGCACCTTCTCGGCGAAGGACTGTACGGAGTTCTCCGGCACCAGCGCGTAATCCGGCGCGATGCAGGTCTGCCCGGCATTGAGTAGCTTGCCGTAGGCGATGCGCTCGGCCGCCTCGTCGAGGTCGGCTGAGGCGTCGATGATCGCCGGCGACTTGCCGCCGAGCTCGAGCGTCACCGGCGTCAGGTTGCGGCCCGCGGCCTCGGCGACCAGCCGGCCGACCCGGGTCGAGCCGGTGAACACCAGATGATCAAACGGCAGCGTCGCGAAGGCCTTTGCCACCTCGTCCTCGATGCCGGTGACCAGCAACTCGGTGGCGTCGAATTTCTGCGCGACCGTTTCCTTCAGCAGCGCGGAGAAGTGCGGCACCAGCTCGCTCGGCTTGATGATGATTCGGTTGCCGGCGGCGATCGCGCCGATCGCAGGCGCGAGCGTGAGCTGCAGCGGATAATTCCAGGGCGCGATGATGCCGACGACGCCGAGCGGCTGCGGGATCAGCCGGTTGCGCGCGGGGAGGAATTGCAGCGCGGTCGCCACGCGCTGCGGCGCCATCCAGCCCTTCAGGTGTTTTGTGGCGTGCCGGATCTCGGAGAACACCAGCAGCGTCTCGGCGATGGTGGTCTCCACCGCCGAGCGGTGGCCGAAATCGGCCGAGATCGCCTGCCGGAAGCGTTCTTCGTTCTCAGTGACGACAGTGCGCAGGCGGGCCAGCCGGTCGAGCCGCTCGGCGCAGTCGGGCGCCGGTTCAGTCCGCGACCGCGCGACCATGGCGTGGAAGGCATCCTCCAGCGCCGCCAGCGGGGCGCTCGTCAGGGATCGGTCCATGGCGTTTCCCCTCAAAATGGCGTCTCCCCATAATCTTGTTGCCGCAAGCTGGCGCTTTGCGGAACTTCTGGCAAGAGTTTGGCAAACGGGCCCGAATTCAGCCGGTTGGGCTGTCATAAAGTCGAAAAAAACGTGGCCGCGGGCCTTTCCAAAGCCGGTCCGGGTTGATACATACCCCCTCGCACCCGACGGGCTTCGCCCCGGGTTGCCTTCCAAGGAAGTCTTTGGGACGCGAGAGCAAGCCACGCGAACAGCGCCGGCCCTCCATCCATCGTCCCCGGCATTTTGATGAAGGCGTGCAACGGTTTAACGCGGGGTGGAGCAGCCCGGTAGCTCGTCAGGCTCATAACCTGAAGGTCATAGGTTCAAATCCTATCCCCGCAACCAAGTTGATCAGAAAAACCCGGCAATCACGCGATTGCCGGGTTTTTTTGTTCTTGGCGCTGACGCCAATCGCGAAGCGCGAGAGAACGATTGTCGCGCGCCTCGACCGTCAATTCAGCCTTTGATCGCCAATTATCGCGCCGCCGGGATGCGGCTCGCTATGCGCCCTCCGTCGTCTGGGTCCAGGGATCTGGCGCTGCGATCTGGTTGCATTCTCAGCGGTGTGTCAGCGCTGCAATAGCCTGAACAGTGCGGGTTCCGTACGATTGGAAATTGCAATATCGCATTGTTCAATTCGGAAACGCCATGAGAACTCCGCTGGTCGCCTTAGCTGTCCTCCTCGCCAGTAGCGTCGCAGGCTCCGCGGCCGATCTCGCCCCGGTCTACACAAAGGCTCCGGCGGCAGTCTACAATTGGACGGGCTTCTACATCGGCGGCAATCTCGGTGGCGGCATGGCTTCGTCGCACTTCGACGATCCCTGCTTTTATTGCAGCAACGCCACACCGACGGCCGGCTTTTTCACGGGCGGTGCGCAGGTCGGTTACAACTATCAAATTGGGAGCGGTCTGGTCGGCATCGAAGCCGACGTAAATGGCAATAGCAATTTCAAGAGCTCCATCCTTGGCGGCGATAACGCGACCTCGATGACCATTACGACCAAGGCGGACGTCAGCGGAACGATCCGCGCCCGCGCCGGCGTGGTCGTCAACAATGCGCTGATTTACGCAACCGGCGGTGCCGCCTGGGCCGACGTCAAGCAGACCGGCATCGATCTCGACAATCGCATTGGCCCGACCTTGGGCAGCCCCACCGGATATACCGCCAACCGCGGCGGCGTTCTCTGGGGCGGCGTGATCGGAGCGGGTGTTGAATTCGCGCTCGGCAACAATTGGATCCTCGGCGGTGAATTCCTGCACACGATGTACAAGGACCGTGCCGCGAACATTCTGTCTCCTGCGGGCGGCAATGGCTGTGTCGCGGCCTTCTTCCTGAACAACGTGCCTCAGTCGACATGTGTCATTCGCGACCAACTCACGACTGACGTCGCACGCATCAGGCTGAGCTACAAATTTGGCGATCCCGTCCCGTCTTCGGCCGGCGCTGCTCTGGCCTATGCCAATTCCGGAGGCGTCGCCCCGCTCTATGCAAAGGCCCCGGCGGTGGCTTCGATCTATAGCTGGACTGGTTTCTACATCGGCGGCAACGCCGGCGGAGGCATGGCTTCGTCCCACTTCGATGATCCCTGCGTCTATTGCTCATCCGCGACGCCTACTTCTGGCTTTTTCACAGGCGGCGGACAGATCGGCTACAACTATCAATTCGGCAGCGGCCTGGTCGGTATCGAAGCCGACGTGAACGGCAACAGCAGTTTCAAGGATTCCGTCCTCGGCGGCGATTTCAGATCAGCGCTGGCTGTTGCCACCAAAGCAGATGTCAGCGGGACCATCCGGGGCCGCGCCGGTCTGGTCGTCAACAACGCCCTGGTCTACGTGACCGGTGGCGCTGCCTGGGCGGATGTCAAACAGACGGGGGTCGAATTCAACAATCTCGCCTCCAGCCCGACCTTCGGTGCACCCACAGGGTTTACCGCCAATCGCAGCGGCGTGCTCTGGGGCGGTGTGGTTGGCGCGGGCGTGGAGTTCGCCCTGGCCTCGAATTGGATCGTGGGTGGCGAATTCCTTCATACGATGTATGAAGATCGCAGTGCCAATATTGTCGGCGTCAGCGGTTTGTCGGCTTGCGCCAACCCGGCCAATTGCGTCATTCGCAACCAACTGACGACTGACGTCGCGCGTCTCAGGTTGAACTACAAGTTTGGTGGGGCGCCGTCGGACGCGCTGGCCTATGCCGCGCCAGCCTATACGAAAGCTGCGCCGCTCGCTGTGGCCTACAATTGGAGCGGCTTCTATGTCGGCGGCAATGCGGGCGGCGGGTTGGCTTCATCCCATTTCGACGACCCCTGTCTTTATTGCTCGTCGACGACGCCCACGGGCGGCTTTTTCACCGGCGGTGGGCAGATCGGCTACAACTATCAATTCGGTCGTGGCTTGGTCGGCATCGAAGCCGACGTGAACGGCAACAGCAAGTTCAAGGATTCCGTCCTCGGCGGCACTTTCAACCAGGCGATGACCGTCTCCGCAAAAGATGGGGTAATCGGCCGGCCCAGCTTGTGGATAGCTGAATATTTAAGGTGCTGCGCTTCAGGCTGATGGTGAAAACGAGGTCCGTGGTGACGGCCTCAAGCATCAGGAGAAGCGCAGCATGGACCATTTTGCCGGACTGGACGTATCGGTCAAGGAGACGAGTGTCTGCATTTTGGATGATACGGGCAAGATCTTGAAGGAAGTGAAGGTGGCGAGTGAGCCCCAAGCGCTTCTGAAGGTTCTGGGGAATCCCGCCTACCGCTTCAAGCGGATCGGACTGGAAGCCGGGCCGTTATCGCAATGGCTGTTCAGCGCTCTCGCCGAAGCCGAGTTACCAGTGATCTGTGTGGAGACTCGGCACATGCAGGCGGTGCTGAAGGCGCAGATCAACAAGACCGACCGCAATGACGCGCGCGGCATCGCTCAGATGATGCGGGTGGGAGTGTATCGCCCGGTGCATGTGAAGACGCTACGCAGCCAGAAACTGCGTATGCTGCTAACCCATCGCAAGCTATTGCAGTCGAAGGCCATCGCCATCGAGAACGATCTGCGAGGGACTTTGCGTAACTTCGGCCTCAAGGTGGGCATAGTCGGAATGGTGAGGTTCGAGGCCCGCATCCAGGAGCTTGTCGAGACTATTCCCGACTTGGCGATCCTGGTGGAACCGCTGCTCGTCGTGCGGCGGGCGCTACGCGAACAGATCATCATCCTGCACCGCCGCTTGCTGGCCATCGTGCGCGACGACGAGGTGTGCCGGCGCCTGATGACGACCCCCGGTGTCGGCCCGGTGGTGGCGCTGACCTATCGCGCGACCGTCGATGTGCCAGCCCGATTCCGAAAATCCAAGTCGGTCGGGGCAGTGTTTGGGCTGACGAGCTCCAGATATCAATCAGGCGAGATCGATTGGAGCGGCAGGATATCGCGCTGCGGGGATGAGATGATGCGGGTGATGCTCTACGAAGCAGCGCAGAGCATGTTGCATTCGAAGAAATGGTCCTGGCTCAAGGCCTGGGCCATGCAGATCGCCAGGCGTCGCGGAATGAAGAAGGCGATCGTGGCCCTGGCCCGTCGGCTGGCCGTCATCATGCACCGCATATGGGTCGATGGCACCGAGTTCCGGTGGACCCGGGAGCCAACCGCGACAGCAGCATGAAAACCGTTCAGGATCAAAGCCGATAGGAGGAAACTCGAGATCCACCCAGCAGTGGAAAGATGTCCCTCGCGGGACGATGGATGAGGTGAGTTCGCATGTCCGCTTGAACCTGTCGTTCAAACTAACGACAAGGCCGCGCAAAAGATTGTTCTACTTCGTCCTCGAATCCCATGATGGAAGGGCCCTGGTGCCGATTCCGAAGAGAAGCGCGAGCCCGTGAGCGACATCGACA
>NZ_LSEF01000038.1 GCF_001641695.1 Bradyrhizobium neotropicale | reverse complement strand
AGCGTCTCGCCGGCCTTGACCTCCTGCCCCTCGGTCACCGCGATCGAGACCACGAGGCCGGGCATCGGGCAGAGCAGCTTCTTGCCGGTGTCTGAGGCCGAGACCACCGGCATCAGCCGCGCGGAAGTCGCTTCCGCTTCGGTCCAGACATAGACCGGCACCTCGACGCCATGGTGCGCGAGGCGGATGCCGTTCGCAATGGGACGCGTCTGCACCGCGATGAAGTGGCCGTCGATGGTGCCCTGCCAGACCGGATCGCCCGGCTTCCACGGCGACTGCAACAGATGGGCATTGCCGGCCTTGCCCTCGGTATCGACGAAGCGCACCGCGATGGCGTCGCCCTCGCGGCCGACCTCGAGCAGGATCTCGTCGCGGTCGAGCCAGACGGCGCGGCGCCGCTCGCGCTGCACGACGCGGCCGCCGAGCTGGCCCGAGATCTGCCGCTTGCGCTCCCCTAGCACGTGATCGATGGCGGCGCCGACCGCGGCAATGCGCCGCGCGACCTCGCCCTCCGGCACCCGCACGGCAAAGCCCTTCGGGAACTCCTCCGCGATGAAGCCGGTCGAGAGCCGGCCCTCGCGCCAGCGCGGATGGTGCATCAAGGCCGACAGGAACGGGATGTTGTGGCGGATGCCGTCGACATAGAAGGCGTCGAGCGCGGTCGCCTGCGCCTCGATCGCGGCGGCGCGCGAGGGCGCATGGGTGACGAGTTTTGCGATCATCGGATCGTAGTGGATCGAGATCTCGCCGCCCTCCTGCACGCCGGTGTCGTTGCGCACGGTGATACCGTCCCTGCTGGCTTCCGCCGGCGGGCGGTATTTCACCAGGCGCCCGATCGAGGGCAGGAAGTTGCGGAACGGRTCTTCGGCGTAGAGCCGCGACTCCACCGCCCAGCCCGTCAGCGTGACGTCCTTCTGCGCGATGGTGAGCTTCTCGCCGGCGGCGACGCGGATCATCTGCTCGACGAGGTCGATGCCGGTGACGAGCTCGGTCACGGGATGCTCGACCTGGAGGCGCGTGTTCATCTCCAGGAAGTAGAAGCTCTTGTCCTGGCCGGCGACGAACTCGACGGTGCCGGCGGAGTCGTAGTTCACGGCTTTCGCGAGCGCGACCGCCTGCTCGCCCATCTTGCGGCGCGTGGCCTCATCGAGCAGCGGCGACGGCGCCTCCTCGATGACCTTCTGGTTGCGGCGCTGGATCGAGCATTCGCGCTCGCCGAGATAGATCACGTTGCCGTGCTTGTCGCCCAGCACCTGGATCTCGATGTGGCGGGGATCGACGATGAATTTCTCGACGAAGACGCGGTCGTCGCCGAACGAAGCCTTGGCCTCGGCCTTGGCGAGGTTGAACCCTTCCGCGACCGCGGCCTTGGAGTGCGCGATGCGCATGCCCTTGCCGCCGCCGCCGGCGGAGGCCTTGATCATCACGGGATAGCCGATCTCGTCGGCGATCCGCACTGCATGCCTGTCGTCCTCGATGACGCCGAGATAGCCCGGCACCGTCGAGACCTTGGCCTTGGCGGCCGCCTTCTTGGACTCGATCTTGTCGCCCATCGCCGCGATGGCGCCCGGGTTGGGCCCGATGAAGACGATGCCGGCCGCCTCCAGCGCGCGCGGAAACGCCTCGCGCTCGGACAGGAAGCCGTAGCCGGGGTGCACCGCTTCCGCGCCGGTCCTGCGGCAGGCGTCCACGATCTTCTCGATCACCAGATAGCTCTCGGCCGCCGCCGGCGGACCGATCAGCACCGCCTCGTCGGCCATCTCGACATGGAGGGCGTCGCGATCGGCCTCGGAATAAACCGCAACCGTCTGAATTCCCATCCGGCGGGCAGTCTTGATGACCCGGCAGGCGATTTCGCCGCGATTGGCAATCAGGAT
>NZ_LSEF01000037.1:295764-314078 GCF_001641695.1 Bradyrhizobium neotropicale | reverse complement strand
CTAGTGGTTCATCACAGTGATTTTGACGTTTTGATACCGAGCCATCCGAGGATAGGCAACTTTTCGGGTGGCAAGAGGATCTCGATGCTTCGAGCGACGCCGGGCTGGCGACGAATGAACCCGTTGCGTTCGAGGGTGAGGATCATCTGGTGGACTGACGGCGGGCTGACGCGGAAATGCCGCTGGATGTCGGCCTCGGCGGGCGGCTGTCCGAACATGTACGAGTAGGTATGGATGAAAGCGAGATAGTGTCCCTGCTTCTCGGTGAAGTGCGCGCCTGATTTTTGACTCATAGCTGGATTCGTCCCGGCCTCCGACAAGGAGGCGAAGCATGAATGTACGTTATCGGGTCGAATTGAGCCAAGCCGAGCGGGACGAACTGACGGCAATGCTCGGCGGCGGCACGCATTCCGCCCGCAAACTCAAACGGGCTCAGATTGTGCTGGCGGCCGATTCAGGCAGCTGCGACGCGGAGATTGCCCGAACCGTCCGGGTCAGCCTTTCCACCGTCGGCCGGACCAAACGCCGTTTCGTAGAAGGCAATCTGGAGCGGGCCTTGAGTGAGGAGCCGCGTCCGGGCGCGGAACGCAAGCTGACAGGCAAGGAAGAGGCCCTGCTGGTGGCGACGGCATGCGCCAAGCCGCCCGCCGGCCGCAAACGCTGGACGCTGACATTGCTGGCCGACGCGATGGTCAAGCTCACCGATCACGCCAGCCTGTCGGGCGAGACCGTGCGCCGCCGGCTGGCCGACAACGACCTCAAGCCGTGGCGCCGGGATATGTGGTGCATTCCTCATGTCGACGGCGAATACGTCGCCCGGATGGAGGATGTGCTCGATCTCTACGCCGAGGCGCCGGATCCCGAGCGGCCCCTGGTTTGCTTCGACGAGACCCCAGTCCAGCTGATCGGCGAGGTACGCCAGCCGATCCCTGCCCAACCGGGACAGCGCGAGCGCTACGATTACGAATATCGCCGCAACGGTACCGTCAATCTCTTCGTCACCTTCGATCCGCATCGCGGCTGGCGCAATGTCAAGGTTACAGACCACCGCGCCGCGGTCGACTACGCGCACTGCATGCGCGAACTCGTCGACGTCCACTATCCCAATGCCGCCTGCATCCGTGTGGTGCAGGACAATCTGTCGATTCATACGGCCGGCGCGCTATATCAGGCATTTGCGCCTGCCGAGGCCCGTCGCATCCTGCGCCGCCTCGAGTTCCACTACACCCCGAAACACGCCAGCTGGCTCAATATGGTCGAGTGCGAGATCAGCGTGCTGCAGCGCCAGTGTCTCGGCCGTCGCATCGACGATCCCAAAAGGCTTCGAAAAGAAATCGCAGCATGGCAACGGCAGCGAAACAAGGCGCGAGACCGCATCAAATGGATGTTCACAACCGACAAAGCCCGCGCCAAACTCGGTCGCGCCTATCCAGTTGCCGCCAAAGAGTCAAAACCACTGTGATGAACCACTAGGAGCCAAACATGAAGACCTGGAAGACATTTTTCCTGGCGGCCACAATGCTGGCGACCAGCGGTACAGCATGGGCAGGACAAGCGCCCGGCGCGCTTGAATCGCCCGATGTCCCGATCAGCCATCATGACCGCGTCTATGCAGCTGAGCAGTTCTCCAATACGGTTTCGGTGACGGATCCCGTCGACAACAGGCTGCTTGGCGTGATCAGACTGGGCGATCCGCAGCCCGGCAATTTCAGTCCGCTCTACAAGGGCCAGGTGCTCGTCCATGGCATGGGCTATTCGCCCGATCACCGTACGCTCGCCGTGGTTTCGATCGGCTCGAATTCGGTGACCTTCATCGACACGGCGACCAATGCCGTCAAGCACGTGACCTATATCGGCCGCTCGCCGCATGAGGCGTTCTTCACTCCCGCCGGCAAGGAGGTGTGGGTCACCGTACGCGGCGAGAATTACATCTCCGTGCTGGATTCCGAAAGCTTCGAGGAGAAGACCCGGATCACGACGCCGAATGGCCCGGGCATGCAGATATTCTCGCCGGACGGCAAGTACGGCTACATCTGCTCGTCCTTCAATCCGGAGACCGACGTCGTCTCGGTGGCCGAGCACAAGATCGTCGCCACGGTGAAGCAGGAAAGTCCGTTCTGCCCGAACATCGCGGCCACGCCGGAAGGCGACCAAGTGTGGTTCACGCTCAAGGACATCGGCAAGACTCAGGTGTTCAACGCCAGGCCGCCGTTCGATCTGATCAAGACGATCGACACCGGGCCGATCACCAATCACGTGAATTTCGCCCATACGGCCAAGGGAACGTTCGCCTATGTCACGGTGGGCGGGCTGAACGAGGTGAAGGTGTTCCGCACGGATGACTTCTCGCAGGTCGCAACCATCCCGGTCGGCAATCTTCCGCACGGCGTATGGCCTTCGGGCGATGGCACGCGTGTCTATGTCGGACTGGAGAACGCCGATGCGCTGGCCGCGATCGATACCGCGACCAACAAGGTGATCGCCAATGTGCCGATCGGCCAGGCGCCGCAGGCGATCGCCTATGTGCCGAATGCCGCGCCCAATCCCGATGACCGCCAGAACCTGCAGACCCTCGGTATCGCGGGCCAGGTCGCGCACCTCACGCTGGCGCCGAAGGCGAGAGCAAAGGGCGGCAAGGCGCCGACCAGCGTGTCGCTGTTCGATCAGGGCCTGATCCAGATCCTCCAGGCTTCGGTCACGGGGCTTGAGCCCAAGCAGAAATATGTGCTGGCGCTCGCCAGGCATGAAGATGGCAGCGGTCCGTTGCAGCCGCTGGCTGCCTTCATGACCAATCCGGCCGGATCTGCTATCGTCAATGCCGTAGGCCCGATCCGGCAGATCGTCGACCAGACGTCAAAGACGGACAAGCGCTACCTGGTTATTGCGTCAGGCGAATCGGCGAAGCCGGGCGAACCGGTGCAGGTCGAGGCCCGGTGACGTTCATGCGAGCGACTGCGGACAGCAGGCGGAGCACGCGATGCAGGACATGCTGGTTCAGGTCGAGCCGCTGATCCCCGCGCTCCGCCGCTACGCGCGCTCGCTCGTTCGCGAACGTGCGGCCGCCGACGATCTGGTCCAGGATTGCCTGGAGCGTGCGGTCAGCCGCTGGCACCAGCGGCGCGATGGCAGCGTCCGCGCCTGGCTGTTCACGATACTGCACAACCTCGCCATCAATCAGTTTCGCCAATCGGCGGCGCGCGGCAGCCACGTTCCGATCGACGAGAGCAATGAGGACGATTTCAGCGTGGCCGCCGCACAGGACCAGAAGCTGATGTATCGTGATGTCATGAACAAGCTCGCGAAGCTTCCCAAGGACCAGCAGGCGGTGCTGCTGCTTATCGCCGTCGAGGACCTGTCCTATGCGGATGCCGCCAAAGTGCTCGACATTCCCGTGGGCACGGTGATGTCGCGGCTGTCCCGCGCGCGCGAAAGGCTGCAGCAGGAGCTCGAGGGTCCCTCGAACGGCGAAGCAAGCAATATCGTGTCAATCCGGAGCGCAAGAGAATGAGCCATCGTCCGATCACGGAAGATGATCTCCATGGCTATGTGGATCGGGTCCTTGAGCCGGAGCGGCAAGCCGAGGTCGCCGCTTATCTGAACGATCATCCGGATGTCGCCAAGCGCGTCGCCGCCTTCACTGGCCAGCGCGAGCTGTTGCGCGCGGCGATCGCGCCTGTCGCCGAGGAGCCGTTGCCGGCGGCGCTCAATTTGTCGCGCATCATCGAGCAGCGGCGGGCTCGACAGCCCTCCTTCGTCCGTTGGGCTGCGGCGGCGCTGGTGCTGTTGAGCATCGGCGGCATCGGTGGCTGGTCCATGCATGGTGCGTTGCAGGCATCGCCGGGCGGACTGGCCGCGCTCGGTCAGGAGGCGGCGGCCTCCTATAGCGTTTACGCGCCGGATCGCGTCCGGCCCGTCGAGGTTCGTGCTTCCGACAGCGCCGAACTCGTGCAGTGGGTCTCCGAACGGCTGCACCGACCGGTGAAGGCGCCGGATCTGACCATGTCAGGCTATCGGCTGATGGGAGGGCGCATTGTCGCCAGCCCGCACGGTCCGGCCGCCATGTTCATGTATGACGACGACCGTGGCAGCCGGATCGTCGTGCTGATCCGGGCGATGAGCAGCGCGGACCAGAACGCGCCCATGACGCCTCAATCGCAGGGCGACGTCGGAGGCTTCGCATGGGCCGAAGACGGGCTGGGATACAGTCTGATGGGCCGCGCCGCTCCTCAATCGTTGAGGCCCGTCGCGGACGAGGTTCGCAGGCAGTCCCGTCCGATCTGAACGCTGCGATCGCGGACGGCGCGCCAGCGCGCGCCTCACGCATTGACGTGCACGAAATCCCGCAACAGCGGATAGATCTCGTTGTTCCAGCGTTTGCCGGAAAACACGCCGTAATGGCCGACGCCGGCCTGCATGTGGTGGACGCGGCGATAGGCGCGCACGCCGGTGCAGAGGTCTTGCGCCGCGAGAGTCTGGCCGATCGAGCAGATGTCGTCCTTCTCGCCCTCGACCGTCATCAGCCCCATGCGGCTGATCGCCCGGGGGCTCACCACGCGGCCGCGATGCATCAGCTTGCCCAGCGGCAACAGGTGCTCCTGGAACACGTCGCGCACGGTCTCGATATAGAACTCGGCGGGCAGGTCCATCACCGCGAAATACTCGTCGTAGAAGGTCTTGATGGTTTCGGCCTTGTCCTTCTCGCCCTTGGCGATGTGGTTGGCGAGATCGAGGTGCTGCTTGATGTGGCGCTCGAGATTCATCGAGACGAAGGCGGTGAGCTGCACGAAGCCCGGGTAGACCTTTCGCAGCGCGCCGCGGCACTGCACCGGCACGTAGTTGATCAGGTTGCGCTCGAACCAGGTGATCGGCTTGCTCTTGGCGAACTCGTTGACCTTGGTCGGCGCTACGCGCGTATCGATCGGTCCAGCCATCAGCGTCAGCGTTGCCGGCCGGGACGGGTGGTCGTCCTCGCACATGATCGCCGCGGCCGCGAGCGCCGAGACCGACGGTTGGCAGATCGCGACCATGTGCGGGCGCGGACCAAGCTGTCCGAGGAAATCGATGAGATGATCGGTGTAGTCGTCGAGCCCGAAGCGGCCTTCGCTGCGCGGAATGTCGCGCGGATTGTGCCAGTCGGTGATGTAGACGTCGTGGTCCTGGAGCAGCGTCTTCACGGTGCCGCGCAAGAGCGTCGCGAAGTGTCCGGACATCGGCGCCACCAGCAGCATGCGCGGCTGCTCGGGCACATCGTGCTTCTTGAAATGCAGCAGCGAGCCGAACGGCGTGGCGTAGGCGATCTCCTCGGTGACGGCGACCTCGCGATTGCCTACTATGACCCGATCGATGCCATAGGCGGGACGGTCATAGGTGAGGGTGGAGCGCGAGATCAGCTCCAGCGCCGCGGCGAGCCGGCCGACGATCTGGTCGGACCTGCCCTGCGGTACCAGGTTGAGATATCTGAGCGCGGAAGAGGCCCCCGCTCGCCATGGCGCCGTCAGATCCATGTGGTTCTGAAAGGCCTGATAGTACATCGACATCATACTGAAACGCCCACCCTGACCCCAGGCGGCTATGCAATATCGACGCCAGATTCGAGTCAATTCGCCCTGAAAACTGGCATGTCGCTTGCTGTGGAATACGGGGAAGCACAAAGTGCGGGCACCGCGCAGAACGGGATGGCGGGGTCAGGAATTCAGGCGCGAGGACGGGCCATATGGCGAAGGCGACACTGACCATCAGCAGCAAGAACTACTCGTCCTGGTCGCTGCGTGGCTGGCTGCTGGCGAAGTTCTCCGGGCTCGATTTCGAGGAGATCGTGACCGCGCCCGACGATCCCTCCGCGCGCGCCGAAATCCTGCTGCTGTCGTCGTCGATCCTGGTGCCGTGTCTGCGGCACGAGGGCGCCACGATCTGGGATACGCTGGCGATCGCCGAATATCTCAACGAACTCAGGCCAGATGCCGGGCTATTGCCGGCGGACCGCATCCAGCGCGCCCATTGCCGCTCGATCTGCGGCGAAATCCATTCCGGCTTCACCACGCTGCGCGCTTCGCTGCCGGTCAATCTGAAAGGGCATTTTCCCGGCTTCAAGATCTGGTCGCGCGCGCAGGCCGACATCGACCGGGTCTGGTTCATCTGGCGGGACTGCCTGGAGAAGTCGGGCGGCCCGTTCCTGTTCGGCGAGACGCGCACCATGGCGGATGCGATGTATGCGCCGGTGGTGACGCGCTTCGTCACCTATGACGTCAAGCTCGAGCCGCGGCTGAAGGCCTATGCCGACACGATCATGACGATGGCGGAGATGCAGGAATGGATCGCCGCGGCCCGGGAGGAGCCGGCCGAGATCGAGGAGCTCGAGGTCGAATATTAGGCAGGCCTCGCGGGATCCTGCTCGTTTCAGGGGCGGGGGCAGCGGCCAAACTCCCGGCGCGCGCCGGCCCGCGGCGACACTTCGCCCCGGGGGGTGCCATTAGCTGAAGCGATTAACTTTTGTTAGCGAGCCGCGGCTTACGCCTGCGCGCGCGTCGCGCAGATATGGTACGCGCGCGCAGGAGGTTGTCGACATCTAGCCGTGAACAGGCGCGTACAGAGCCGCTCGGCTGATTCGGACGTGATTCGTTCAGGCCGCGTTCCGAAGGTTAAGGCGGCGCGCGGCGCCGTTGCATTTTGAGACAGTGGGCGTCAGGCGGTCTGCTTCACGCGCGGCAGGCGCCAGCCGATGACGGTTGCTTCCACCGCGATTCCCGCTTCGTCGTTGCGCCAGCGACCCTCGACGTAACGGCATGCGAACGGCAATTTATACGTTCCGCTATGATCCTCGCAGAGTACTTCGAGCGGCATGCCGGGCGGTGGTTCTCCGGCGCCGTCGAATTCCGCCAAACGTCTTTCGCGAGTTGCCATTCCAAAAATCTCCCCTAAAGAAAGCCGCGAAGAAACCATCCACGTCTCCCCGCATGCGGATCATTGCTCCCCGCCCAAGGGAACGCAGCAAGCTCAACGCGAGAATGCGGTGTCAGTGTGGTAGCTTCAGTGCACAGGGCGCAAGCTGCGCAAATTGCTGTGATCGATTTAATAGGGAACCCGCATGCTGTGCAGGAGTGCTGCCATTTGTTTCGTGATGTTGCCGCTCGCAACGCTGGCGCCTGCGCAGGTCCGCGCGCAGGACGTGCCGGGCATCGAGATCTGCACGGTCGAGAAGACCATGGAGCGGCGCACGAGCTGCCTGCAGAGCAATGTCGACTTCCTGCAGAAGACGATCACCAAGCTCACCCTCGATCATCAGCAGAAGCTGGACGCTGCCAACCGCCAGATCGACGCGCTGAAGACCACCGTCGCCGGCTTGCAGAAAACGCTCGGCGATCTCCAGGCCGCACAGGCGAAGCTGGCGGAGGACGTCAAGAAGAAGCAGGATGCGCCGCCTGCGAAGGACGCGTCGCCGGCGGCCAAGGAAGGAAATAAGGACGCGACGAAATAGGCGCGAGGACTTGCGATCATGTGACGCGATATCGCTCCATCACGCCACGATCGGGTTCAAAGCCGAGCCCCGGACCCGTCGGCACTGCGACATGGCCGGTAGCATCGACATCGGCGCGGCCATCCCACAGGCATGCCTCGCGCTTCAGGTAGAACATCTCGACAAGCCCGTCGTCGCGCAGCGCCAGCAGATGCAGTGTCGCCAGCAGGCCCGGTGCGAAATACGGGGAATGCGGGACGATCTTGACGCCGAATTGGTCGGCCAGTGCCGCGACTTTCAGAAATTCCGTGATGCCGCCAACCTTGATCACCGACGGCTGGGCGTGGCTCACCGCGCCCGCCGTCATCATCTGACGGAATTGATATTCCGTGCAGGCATTCTCGCCGGCGGCGACGCCGAGCCCGCCGTTGCTGCGGACGTCGGCGAGCGTGGCAAAATCTTCCGGCGGCCAGACCGGCTCCTCCAGAAACATTGGCTGCGCATCCTGACACGTCTTCGCGAACGCGATCGCCTGCTCGCCGCTGAGCGGGCAGTTCATGTCGACCATCAGGGGAATGCCGGGGCCAATCGCCTCGCGCGCGGCAAACACCGCAGGCGCCGTGGTCTCGTGCAGCTTGATGGCGCCATAGCCGAGTGCGAGCGCCTTCCTGCATTCGGCGGCGATGTTGTCGGGTGAGCCGATCCGTAGCAGGCTCGCATAGGCGGGAATGGCCGTGCGCCTGACCGCTCCGAGCAGGCGATGCACCGGCACCCCCTTGATCTTCGCAGCAAGATCCCACAGCGCGATATCGAGCCCGGAGATCGCGAACATGGTGATGCCGTAGCGGCCGAACAGATGCAGGTTGCGCTGGATCTGTTCCATGACCGCGGGAATGCCGGCCGCATCGGGAACCTCGAGCCCGCGGGCCTGCGGCGCGATCATCTCCTCGACGGCACTGCGCGTGGTGCGGGGGCAGACATAGGCGAAGGCATCGCCCCAGCCGGTCAGCCCGGCATCAGTCGTGACCTCGAGGATCACCATGTCGAGCGCCGTGATCGCGGAGGCGCCTTGGCGAAAGCTCGCGACACCGGCGTCATAGGGGATGCGGATATGGTGCACCCGCACATCGGTGATCTTCATGACGCGGTTCCTCCTGCTTTCTCGTGAGCGGTTCTCCGGAAAGTCTTGAGTGTAGCCATGAACGCCCGGACGTTGCCAGTGGCTGTTCCGGCGTTATCCTTCTTAAAGGACAGCAACGCCGATCAAGCGAAGCGGGCGGCATTGCGCGCATCATGGCCACGCTTCGAACGAGAGCCCAAACGTCATGAACCCTGCCCAGCGCGCGCTCTGGTATATCGAGAGCCATCTTGCCGAGCCGGTGACGCTCGACGAGATCGCTGCGATCGGCGGCGTGTCGCGGTTCCACATGGTGCGTGCGTTTGCCGCAGCAACCGGGCTTCCGGTGATGCGCTATGTGCGCGCGCGGCGGCTGACGGAGGCCGCGCGTCTCCTTGCCAAAGGCGCCCCCGATATCCTGTCGCTGGCGCTGGAGGCCGACTACGGCTCGCACGAAGCATTCACCCGCGCGTTCCGCGACCATTTCGGTGAGACCCCCGAAGCGGTGAGGGCGGCAACGTGCATCAACCACCTCAAGCTTCAGGAGCCGATCCTCATGGATTCAACCATGCTCGACAATCTCGCACCGCCGCGTTTCGAAACCACCAAGGCGTTCCTCGTCGCCGGTCCCGCCGAGCGCATCTCTTGCGACAACGGCGCGATCATCCCCAGCCTGTGGCAGCGCTTCCACCAGGAGGTCGCCGATATTCCAGCGCGCATCGGAAATGTGGCCTACGGTGTCTGCTGCAATGGCGACGATGCCGGCAATTTCGACTACATCGCCGGCGTCGAGGTCGCCGATTTCTCCGACCTGCCGCGGCGCTTCGGCCGCATCCGCATTCCCGAGCAGCGCTACGCGGTGTTCACCCACACCGAGCACGTCGCCTCGATCCGCCGCACCGTCAATACGATCTGGAATCAGTGGCTGCCTGCCTCGGGCCTCAAGGCCGCCGACGCGCCGAACTTCGAGCGCTACGATGAGAGGTTCGATCCCGCAACCGGCAATGGCGGCTTCGAGATCTGGGTGCCGGTGAAGGAGTAGGACCGCGCAAGGCTGGCATTCCTGCCCGCTTGCTTGGCAAGGCTCAGTGACTTTGTCATAACCGTAGGCAAAGCTTGCCTGCGGGGCCCGGTGCCGGACATCCCGTGCAAGCCATAACAAGCAGCCGGGAGGGTCCCAGAATGTCCAACGTCCGCGTTCTCGCCACCGACCTCGAGTTTCCCGAAGGGCCGGTCGTGATGCCGGACGGCTCGGTCGTGCTCGTGGAAATCCGCGGCCAGCGCCTGACGCGCGTCCATCCTGACGGCCGCAAGGAGATCGTCGCCAGGATTCCGGGCGGTCCGAACGGTGCGGCGCTCGGGCCCGACGGCAAGATCTACGTCTGCAACAATGGCGGCTTCTCCTGGATCCCGACCCGGACCACGATCATGCCGGGCCCGCAGCCCGACGACTATCTCGGCGGCTCGATCCAGTGCGTCGACCTGCAATCCGGCAAGGTCGAGACCGTCGTCACCAAGTGCGGCGAGCACGATCTGCGCGGCCCGAACGATCTCGTCTTCGACAAGCAGGGCGGCCTGTGGTTCTCCGATCTCGGCAAGCGCCGCGCCCGCGAGATGGACGTCGGTGGCATGTATTACCTCAAGCCCGGCATGAAGGAGATCGTCGAGGTCGTGCACGGGGTGCTGCCGGCGAACGGCATCGGCCTGTCGCCGGACGAGAACACCGTCTACATAGCGGAGACGCCCACGGGGCGGCTCTGGGCCTACGAGCTCTCCGCGCCCGGCACGCTCAAGCCGCGCGACGCGATCTACCGCGGCGAGCGCGGCAAGCCGATCTGCGGCCTTGGCGGCTATCAGATGTTCGACTCGCTTGCGGTGGAGGCAAACGGTAATGTCTGCGTGGCGACCCTCGTCTCCGGCTGCATCTCGGTGATCGCGCCCGACGGCGCGCTGGTCGAGCAAGTGCCGACCGGCGACCGCGTCACCACCAACATCGCCTTCGGCGGCCCCGAGCTGAAGACCGCCTACATCACGCTGTCGGGCAAGGGCGAACTGATCGCCATGGACTGGCCGCGCGGTGGTTTGCCGTTGAACTTTTTGAACAAGTGAGACAAGTCGTCATTGCGGACAAGGCGAAGCAAAATTGCAGACCCTCACCCTGAGGAGCGCGCCCTTGGCGCGCGTCTCGAAGGGCGAGGCCACCGGCCGGGCCTTCATCCTTCGAGACGCGCGTTCCGCGCTCCTCAGGATGAGGGGCTGGCAGTCCGGCCTGCTTCACTCGTGCTGACGTATGGAGATATCTAGAATGCCCTGGCCCGATCCCATCACCCTGCGCGGACAGCATGCCCGTCTCGAGCCGCTGTCGCATCAGCATCGCGAGGGGCTGGTGGAGGCCGTGAAGGACGGCGAGCTCTCAAAGCTCTGGTACACCGCAATTCCCCTGCCGGAGAACATGGGCAAGGAGATCGATCGCCGCCTCGGCCTTCAGGCCGCGGGCTCGATGCTGCCGTTCACGGTGTTCGATGCCGCCGGCAACATCGTCGGCATGACGACCTACATGAACATCGATGCCACCAATCGCCGCGTCGAGATCGGCTCGACCTGGTATGGCAAGAGCGCGCAGCGCGGGCCACTCAATACGCAGTGCAAGCTGCTGCTGCTCGCCCATGCCTTCGAGACGTTGAACTGCATCGCGGTCGAGTTCCGCACGCACTTCTTCAATCAACAGAGCCGCCGCGCGATCGAGCGTCTGGGCGCGAAGCAGGACGGCATCCTGCGCAGCCATCAGGTCGCGCCCAACGGCACGCTGCGCGACACCGTGGTTTACAGCATCACCGCCGCGGAATGGCCGACGGTGAAGGCGCATTTGAATTATCAACTCAACGACAAGCCGCGCTGAGCGGCTTCTGGCGGATACCATGGATAGATTTGATTATGTCATCGTCGGCGCGGGCTCTGCCGGCTGCGTGCTCGCCAGCCGGCTGAGCGAAGATCCCGCAACCAGCGTCTGCGTGCTCGAGGCCGGGCCCAGCGACTGGCATCCCTACATCCATCTGCCGGCGGGCTTCATCAAGACCTTTCACATGAAGAGCATCAACTGGGCCTACCAGCAGGAGCCGGGGCCCTGGACCGGTGGGCGCAGCATCTATGCGCCGCGCGGCAAGACGCTCGGCGGCTCGTCCTCGATCAATGGCCACATCTACAACCGCGGCCAGCGCATGGATTTCGACACCTGGGCGCAGATGGGCAATCGCGGCTGGGGCTATGCCGACGTGCTGCCTTACTTCAAGCGGCTGGAGAAGCGTGTCGGCGAGGGCGAGGACACCTATCGCGGCCGCGACGGCAATCTCATCGTCACGACCATGGACTGGCGCGATCCGCTCTGCGAAGCCTTCATGGAAGGCGCGGTCTCGCTCGGCATTCCCCGCAATCCCGATTACAACGGCAAGACGCAGGAAGGCGTCTCCTACTGCCAGCGCACCATCAACAACGGCCTGCGCGTCTCCGGTTCGACTGCGTTCCTCAAGCCCGCGATGAAGCGGCCGAACGTGCATGTGCATACGCATGCGCATGCGACCGAGATCATCTTCGAGGGCAAGCGGGCGGTCGGCGTGCGCTACACGAAGGGCGGCCGCGGCGGCACGCCGGTCGAGGTGCGCGCCAACAAGGAAGTGATCCTCTCCGGGGGCACCTATAATTCGCCGCAGCTGCTTCAGCTCTCAGGCGTCGGCTCGCCCGATTTGTTGCAAGCCCACGGCATCGCCGTGCGTCACGCGCTACAGGTCGGCGAAGGCCTTCAGGACCATTACGCTCCGCGCACCGTGGCGCGGGTGAAGGACATCAAGACCATCAATGAGCTCCGCCGCGGCTTCTCGCTCTGGATCGAGGCTCTGAAATGGGCGACTGCGCGCCGGGGCCTGCTCTCGTTGTCGCCGACCATGGTCTATTGCTTCTGGCATTCCGGCGAGAGCGCGGAGAGCTCCGATCTCCAACTCACCTTCACGCCCGCGTCCTACAAGGAAGGCGTACAGGGCCAGCTCGAGGACGAGCCCGGCATGACGGTTGCCTCCTGGCAGCAGCGCCCCGAGAGCCGTGGCTATGTGCGCATCCGCTCGGCTGATCCGTTTGCGCCGCCGATCATCCAGACCAACTATCTCGACGCCGAGCTCGACCGCCGCGTCATCGTCGGCGGCATGAAGCTCGCGCGCCGCCTTTTGAAGTCCGCGCCGCTGTCGCCCTACTACGCCTACGAGGATTTCCCCGGCCCCAACGTCAACACGGACGACGAATTCCTGCACGCTGCGACCGAGCGCGGCACCACCACCTTCCACCCCGGCTGCACCTGCCGCATGGGTCCGGCGGATTCCACCTGGGCGGTCGTCGACGACCAGCTCCGCGTCCACGGCCTCGAAGGCTTGCGCGTGATCGATGCCTCCGTCATGCCGCGCATGATCTCGGCGAACCTCAATGCATCGACCATGATGATCGCCGACCGCGCCTCGGACCTGATCCGCGGCAAGCAGCCGATGGAAGCCGCGCGGATTCCGGAAGCGGCGGTGGCGTGAGGGCGCTTTCGTAGGATGGGTAGAGCGAAGCGAAACCCATCGCGCTTCAGCGAGCGCGGCAAGATGATGGATTTCGCTGCGCTCTACCCATCCTACAGGCCTTGCTACAGGTCTTGCAATTTTGGTTGAAGTCCGTCGCGACCAATTATTAAGAGTTGTGCTATGGTCTGAGGCATGACGTCCTATCGGCGCAACTTCGTCCCTGGCGGAAGCCTCTTCTTCACCGTCAATCTGGCCGACCGCCGGCAATCGCTTCTGACGGCGAATATCGATCTATTGCGCGCGGCTTTTCGCGAGATACGCCACCGACACCCGTTCACGATCGATGCGATCGTGGTGCTCCCTGACCATCTCCACACCGTCTGGACGATGCCGGGCAGCGACGCCGATTTCGCAACACGCTGGCGACAGATCAAATCCGCCTTCTCCCGCAATCTCTCATCCGATGAGTCAATCTCGGCTAGCCGTGCCGCCCGAGCGGAGCGCGGGATTTGGCAGCGTCGCTATTGGGAGCACACCATCCGGGACGAGGAGGACTTTGCCCGGCATGTCGACTATGTGCACATCAATCCCGTGAAGCACGGATTGGTCAGTCGAGTCTGCGATTGGGCGCCGTCATCATTCCACCGCCACGTGGAACTCGGCATCTACCCAACAGATTGGGCGGGGGATATTTCTAGGTTCGATGACTCCAAATTTGGAGAGCGGAACTGGAGCCGCAGTTCGTAGGATGGGTAGAGCGCAGCGAAACCCATCATCGTGTCTCGCTCGCTGAAGCACGATGGGTTTCGCTGCGCTCTACCCATCCTACACGTGAACCTACCACTTCCCGCCGGCTCAGGAACGCCAGCCGCTCGAACAGATGCACGTCCTGCTCGTTCTTGAGCAGGGCGCCGTGCAGCGGCGGGATCAGCTTGCGCGGGTCGCGCTCGCGGAGCTGTTCGACGCTCATGTCTTCGTTGAGCAGCAGCTTCAGCCAGTCGAGCAGTTCGGATGTGGACGGCCTTCTTCTTCAGTTCGTAGGATGGCTAGAGCGCAGCGAAACCCATCACCGTTGTTGCCCTCGGACAGGGCTTGATGGGTTTCGCTTCGCTCTACCCATCCTACGAGGAGCCGTCTTACACTTCCCGCCGGCTCAGGAACGCCAGCCGCTCGAACAGGTGCACGTCCTGCTCGTTCTTGAGCAGGGCGCCGTGCAGCGGCGGGATCAGTTTGCGCGGGTCGCGCTCGCGGAGCTGTTCGACGCTCATGTCTTCGTTGAGCAGCAGCTTCAGCCAGTCGAGCAGCTCGGAGGTCGAGGGCTTCTTCTTCAGGCCGGGCACTTCGCGCACCTCGAAGAAGATGCGCAGCGCTTCCTCGACGAGGCGCTTCTTGATGCCGGGGAAGTGGACGTCGACGATCCGGCCCATGGTCTCGGCGTCGGGGAATTTGATGTAGTGGAAGAAGCAGCGGCGCAGGAAGGCGTCCGGCAGCTCCTTCTCGTTGTTGGAGGTGATCATCATGATCGGGCGCTGCTTCGCCTTGATCGTCTCGCCGGTCTCGTAGACATGGAATTCCATGCGGTCGAGCTCGAGCAGGAGGTCGTTCGGAAACTCGATGTCGGCCTTGTCGATCTCGTCGATCAAGAGCACCGGGCGCTGCTCGGCGGTGAAGGCGTCCCACAGCTTGCCGCGCTTGATGTAGTTCTTGATGTCAGAGACGCGGGCATCGCCGAGCTGGCTGTCGCGCAGGCGCGAGACCGCGTCGTACTCGTAAAGGCCCTGCTGCGCCTTGGTGGTGGACTTGATGTGCCAGGTGAGCAGCGGCGCGTTCAGCGCCTTCGCCACTTCCTCGGCCAGCACCGTCTTGCCGGTGCCGGGCTCGCCCTTCACGAGGAGCGGCCGCTCCAGCACGATCGAGGCGTTGACGGCGACCTTGAGATCGTCGGTCGCAACATAGTCCTTGGTGCCGGTAAATTTCATTGCGCGTCCTTAGTTGGTCGTCGGCGCGAGGCCAAGTCCGTCAGGGTTGGCCTCGGCCAGACATAGGAACGGCCGCTCGAAGCGGCCGTTCGAAGGTTCGGTCAAGCTTTCAGACCCGTTTTATCAGCGAAAGGATGACCAGCACAATCACCGCGCCGATCGTGGCGTCCACGATGGCGCCGAACGTGCCGCTGGCGAGCTCGATGTGGAGCTGCGGCAGGATCCAGCTCGCGACCAGCGCGCCGATGATGCCGACCACGATGTTGCCGATGAGGCCAAATCCCGCCCCGTGGACAATTTTGCCGGCGAGCCAGCCGGCGATCGCGCCGATGATCAGCGCTGCGATGATTCCCATGACAAAGATCCCCAAAACCAAGCCTCAAGCGGCCCAATTCTAGAGCAAAAAGCGTCCCGGTCCAGCTTCGAGAGGCGGCCGGCGCCCCTTGACGGAAGCCACCCGACGGGCAATCTGTCACTCATGTTCCTGCAATTCTTCACCTCATTGCGCGATGCGCAGGTCCCTGTGACGCTGCGCGAATACCTCACGCTGATGGAGGCGCTCGACGCCGACCTCGCGGACTATACGGTCGAGAACTTCTACTACCTGTCGCGCTCGGCGCTGGTGAAGGACGAGCGCAACCTCGACAAGTTCGATCGCGTCTTCGGCTCGGTGTTCAAGGGGCTGGAAAGCCTGCTCGACGCCATGGAGAAGGCGGAGATCCCCGAGGAGTGGCTGAAGAAGCTCGCGGAAAAATACCTCACCGAGGAAGAGAAGAAGCAGATCGAGGCCATGGGCTGGGACAAGCTCATGGAGACCCTGAAGAAGCGCCTCGAGGAGCAGAAGGGCCGCCACCAGGGCGGCAGCAAGTGGATCGGCACTGCCGGCACCTCGCCGTTCGGCGCCTATGGCTATAATCCCGAAGGCGTCCGCATCGGCCAGGAGAAGAACCGCAACAACCGTGCGGTGAAGGTGTGGGACAAGCGCGAGTTCAAGGATCTCGACGGCAATGTCGAGCTCGGCATCCGCAACATCAAGGTGGCGCTGCGGCGCCTGCGCAAATTCGCGCGCACCGGCGCGCCGGACGAGCTCGATCTCGACAATACGATCCGCGAGACCGCCAATCACGGCTATCTCGACGTCGTCATGCGCCCCGAGCGGCGCAACGCGGTCAAGCTGCTGGTGTTCTTCGATATCGGCGGCTCGATGGATTCGCATATCGAGCAGGTCGAGGAGCTGTTCTCGGCGGCGAAGAGCGAGTTCAAGCACATGGAGTATTTCTACTTCCACAACTGCCTCTATGAAGGCGTGTGGAAGCAGAACAAGCGCCGCTTCACCGACCGCACGCCGACCTGGGACGTACTGCACAAATATCCGCACGACTACAAGGTCGTGTTCGTCGGCGACGCCTCGATGAGCCCTTACGAGATCATGGTGCCGGGCGGCTCGGTCGAGCACGTCAACGAGGAGCCGGGCTCGGTCTGGCTCGACCGCATTATCCGCACCTATCCGCATGCGGTCTGGCTCAATCCGGTGCAGCAGAAGCACTGGGACTATTCGGAATCCACCACCATCATCCGCCGCATCTTCGCCAACCGCATGTTCCCGATCACGATCGAGGGGCTTGAGGGGGCGATGAAGGAGTTGACGCACTAGCATCCGCTGTCATTCTGGGGCGCGCGTAGCGCGAGCTTTGATGCGCAATTGCGCATCTGAGAATCCATCTGGCCTTGGCGTTGGTGGAGAAATGGATTCCGGGTTCGATGCTGCTCGCCCCGGAATGACGAGAGAGAAACGAGGGAGAAGCACATGCCCCAGACCATCACCCGCGGCATCAAGGCGCTGATCGACGAGGCCAATGCCGAGATCGAGACGCTCGCAGCCAAGGACGCCATCGAGATCTCCAAGAACGGCGACGTCGTCATCGTCGACATTCGCGATCCCCGCGAGATCGAGCGCGACGGCCGCATCCCAGGCGCGTTCGCTTGCACGCGCGGCATGCTCGAGTTCTGGATCGATCCGCAGAGCCCGTACGCCAAGCCGATCTTCCAGGAGGACAAGAAGTTCGTCTTCCACTGCGCCGGCGGTTTGCGCTCCGCGCTCGCCGCCAAGACTGCACAGGACATGGGCTTGAAACCCGTCGCCCACATCGCCGGCGGCTACGCCGCCTGGCGCGACGCAGGCGGTCCGACGGAGGCGTGGGAGCCGAAGAAGAAGGGCTGAGAGATACCGCCTCGCTCTCTCCTCCCGTCATTCCGGGGCGCGCGTAGCGCGAGCTTTGATGCGCAATTGCGCATCTGAGAATCCATCGGGCAGCAGAGTTTGTGGGTGAATGGATTCCGGGTTCGGGACTTCGTCGCGCCCCGGAATGACGAAAAGGAAATGCATTGATGACCACCCCCGCCGATCCCCTCGTCTCGACCGAATGGCTCGCCGCCCACATTGGCGACGCCAATGTGAAGGTGCTCGACGCCACCTTCAAGCTGCCGGGCGTGCTGCCGCTGCCGAAAGACGACTATCTCGCCGCGCATCTTCCGGGCGCGGTGTTCTTCGACGTCGATGCGGTGTCGGACCATTCCAACCCGCTGCCGCACATGTTTCCGACCGCCGAGCAGTTCGGCCGCGATGTCGGCAATCTCGGCATCTGCAATGCCGACACGGTGGTGATCTACGATGCCGGCGGCTGGGTCGCGGCGCCGCGCGCGTGGTGGATGTTCCTGTCCTATGGCCACAACAACGTGCGCATTCTCAACGGTGGGCTGAAGACGTGGCGGGCCGAGGGGCGTCCGGTCGAGAGCGGCGAGGTGAAGCCGAAGCCTGCGACGTTCAAGGCGAGCTACGATCCGAAGCGCGTGCGCAGCATGCAGCAGCTGGTCGCCAACGTCGAAAGCCGTGCCGAGCAGGTGATCGATGCGCGTCCGGCCGAGCGCTTCGAGGGGCGCGCGGCCGAGCCGCGGCCGGGCATTCGCTCCGGCCACATCCCCGGCGCCCGCAACGTGCCCTATGCCGGCCTGTTCAATGCCGCGACCGGCGAGATGAAGCCGCTCGATGATCTGCGCGCCGCCTTCTCCGGCGCCGGCGTCAAGCTCGATGCGCCGATCGTGACAAGCTGCGGCTCCGGCGTGTCGGCCGGCGTGCTGACGCTCGCGCTCTACCGGCTCGGCATCACCGAGACTGCGCTCTATGACGGCTCGTGGTCGGAGTGGGGCCAGGAGAGCGG
>NZ_LSEF01000037.1:190814-295742 GCF_001641695.1 Bradyrhizobium neotropicale | reverse complement strand
GGAACGCGTGGCCGTCGCGGCAAGCGTCGGCTGCGGCTGCATGAACGGATAGTAGTAGGTCTGCTGCTGCACCGGAGGAGGCGGCGGGCGCCGCACGATGCGGTGCCGCTTCTTCTTGTGCGCGCGGGGCTTGGTCGCCTTGCTTTCCGGCGTGCTGGTGTCGGCCTTGGCCAGCGCGGGCGCATCCTTCACCGTCGTAGTCGCAGGTTCGTTCAGCGCGGCCAACTTGGCCGTCGAACTGTCGCTGGCAGGCGAGGCCAGGGCAGCCGTCGTCTGGGGCGGCTGTGCTTCGGCGACGGCAGCGACCGGCGCCGGCTTGTCCTCGGGAAGGGCAGCCGTGGTGTCGGCCGGGGTGAGCGTGTCAGCGGGAGCCGCGGGCGCGGTCTCCATCTTGGCCGGTTCGGCGGCTGGCGCCTCAGCGGCCGGCGGCGCCACGGCTGTCGGCGCGGCATCGGCGACTTGTTGCGGAGGCTGGGCATTTGTTTCAAGCGTCACCGCGGCCATCTGCTCGGGCTTGGCCTCGACCGCGGGCATGGCGATGGTCGGGACCTGGTCCCGCAGCGATGGCGTGGCCTCGTCGGCCGCCGGCTCCGGCTCCGCGCGCAAGGCGGCGAGGACCGGCTGGGCCGGTGCGGAGCCTTGCGCAAACACCTGCTCCTGCGGACCGTTCCGCCAGGAGGGGTTGTTGACGTACTGCTCATGGCTCGCCCGCAGCAGCGCGGCGGCGCCTAAGCCGAACACCAAGACTGAGGTTGACAGCAGGATCGCGGCAAACAGGAAGCGAAAGCCGGGAAGCATCGAAGGATACGGATTTCCGCCCTGGCGGCTGACCGCCGGGGCCCTTGAGCCATCTGAACGCGGTGACGGTACTGATTGCCGCGTTCGCCACGCGGGGGTCGAAGCTCAAATCGGAGACGAATCAGGCTGATTCGACCATACCGCAACGCTTCCGCGCATTCCCTCAAAAACAAGGCGGAGAACTCCGGCAATCTACGGCTTGATGCGATTTCCGCCCCGTGATGCGCCGGTGCAACGGTCAACCGGGATCACAAATCGCCAAACCGGGCGAAATAAACCTGATGTGTCTTGAATGTGCCGCTATCTTCGGTCATCTGCCCGTTGGCGGTCCGGAAGGGCCTGGGGACTACACAAGAGCGATGATGATCAAACATTTTCTGACGATATGCGCTGCCGCAACAGTCGCTGCGGCGGGAACCTCGCTCGCACAGGCCCAGACGTATCCGGTACAGCAGGCGCCGTCCTATGGTGCTCCGTCCCAATATCGTCCCGGCGACCGCACGCCGAATTTCGACGCGCTGGACGATGATGACGACGCGATGCCGCAGGCGGCGTTGCCGCCGCCTGGCCCCACCGGCCCGGTAATGTCGCCCGACGATCCGCGCTATGGCCGCCCCGCAGGTGCGCCGCCGGTCTATTCAGCCGCCCCGCCGCAAGGCCCGGTGATGTCGCCGGATGATCCCCGTTATGGCCGCCCCGCCGGCGCTCCGACTTATTCAGCCGCGCCGCAGGGCCCGGTGATGTCACCCGACGATCCGCGCTACGGCCGCCGCGATGGCCCGCCTCCGGTGATCTATGCCGACCGTCCGGCCCAGGCGCCTGCCAACGATGGCCTGCGTCCGCCGGAGGCGGTCAACGGTCCCGGCGCGACCGGCGCGGTCGGGCAGCAGCAGCCCGCCATCGGCAGCGACGGCCGTCCGATGACGGTCGCCTCGCTGCCGCCCGAGGAGCAGCCCGACGCTGCGCCGGCGCAGTTGGCGCCGAACCTGCGCCGCCAGGAAGTCGCGTTCCAGACCAAGGAGCCGGCCGGCACCATCGTCGTCGATACTCCGAACACCTACCTCTATTACGTCCTCGGCAATGGCCGCGCGGTCCGGTACGGCGTGCGCGTCGGCCGCGACGGCTTCACCTGGACCGGCGTGCAGAAGATCACCCGCAAGGCCGAGTGGCCGGATTGGCATCCGCCGACGGAGATGATCGAGCGTCAGCCCTATCTGCCGCGCTTCATGGCCGGTGGCCCCGGCAATCCGCTCGGTGCCCGCGCGATGTATCTCGGCTCGACCGTCTATCGCATCCACGGCACCAATCAGCCGTCGACGATCGGCAAGTTCGTGTCCTCCGGCTGTATCGGCATGCTGAACGAGGACGTCTCGGACCTCTTCGATCGCGTCAAGGTCGGCACCCGCGTGGTGGTGATGCCGGGCAACCCGCCAACGGCGACGGCCTCGGCTGCGCCGGCGCCCGGTGCTGCCGCGCAGGCACCGATGGCGGCCCAGGCCGGTCCGGTCGGGGGCACACAGCCGACAGTGGTGCCGCCGCTGCCCGCACCGGTCACCGTGCGCTAAGCGCTTAGCGAGAACTCAGATTACGGAAGGGCGTGCCGCGGGCACGCCCTTTTTCGTTTCAGGTCAGTTTGGTCGGTTCAGGCGAGCTTGCGCGGCAGGTCGCTGCCCTTGGTCCAGGCGTCAATCGCCTCGACCATCTGGCCGTAGTGGATGCGCAGGCCGTCCTCGGTCGCGTAGCCGAGATGCGGCGTCAGCACGAGATTGTCGAGCTTGCGGAAGGGATGATCGACGGGGAGCGGCTCGACTGAGAACACGTCGATGCCGGCGCCCGCGATCTTCTTCTGCTGCAACGCCTCCAGCAGCGCCGCCTCGTCGACGATCGGCCCACGCGCGGTATTGACGAGAAAGGCTGTCGGCTTCATCCGCGCGAGATCCGCAGCGCCGACCAGTCCGCGCGAACGTTCGCTCAGCACCACATGGATGGTGATGATGTCAGCCTTGGCGAACAGATCCTCCTTGCTGGCATAGCCGACGCCGGCCGCCTTGCACTTCTCGGGCGTGAGGTTCGGGCTCCAGGCGATCACGTTCATGCCGAACGCCTTCGCGATGCCCGCCATCTTGCTGCCGAGCTTGCCGAGCCCGACGACGCCGAGCGTGAGGCCCTCGACCTCGACGCCGGCAAAGGTCTGCCAGGGCTCGCCCGCGTGCATGCGCGCATTCTCGCGGCCGATGCCGCGCGTCAGTTCCAGGATCAGGCCCATGGTGAGCGGGGCGGTGGGATCGCGCGAATATTGCGTGCCGCCGATCGCGACGCCACGCGCCTTGGCTGCTTCCATGTCGATCGAGGCGTTGCGCATGCCGGAGGTGAGCAGCAGCTTCAGCTTTGGCAGCGCTTCGAACAGGCTCCGGGGGAATGCGGTGCGCTCGCGCATCGCGCAGATGATCTCGAAGTCGGCGAGCGCGCCGGCCGCGGCCTGCTCGGAGGCGAAGGGATGGCTGAACACGGTGACGTCGACGCGGTCGGCGAGCTTGGGCCAGTCGGCGACGTTGAGGGCGATGTTGAAATAGTCGTCGAGAATTGCACAGCGCAGCCGCGTCATCAGCGTTCATCCATGGCGAGAGGTGGCGGCGCGAGCGGGGGCGCCATCATCGGAACCAGGGCATGGTTGCGCGCAATCAGCGGCGTGCGCAAGCCGCTCGCCTCTTCAAAAATCCGACAGGGGATGAGGCAAGAGGCTCAGAGATCGCGGGGTTTCAGCCGGATCGGCGTATCCATGCCGTGCTTGGCGCGCCAGGCCGGTCCGGGGCCGCGCATGTAGTGCAGCTCGGGGCGATAGGGGTTGAAGGCGGTGGCGAAAAAGCCCTTCCAGAAGCTCTTGATCTCCGCAATGAGGCTGGCGGAACGGCCGGCTTCTGCCGGGACGGAAAAGGAAGTGGTTTCGATCAGAGCCATGACGCAGCCTCATTGTTGTCCCCGCTCGTTCTGCGCGGGTGGCACTTTTTTCAGTGCTGAGGCGAGCTTTGGCCTGCTTTATTAAAAAATGGTTTCAATTGTACGGATCTGTGCCCGCATGGTGTCCATTCCGTATTCATCCGTGGTGAACGGACGGAAAACATTGCCCTTTCGGGGCGGGATCGCTACATCGGCGGCAAGCAAATTTCCTCAAATCGAAGGTTTCACGGGACCGATGGCGCGCCAGTTCATCTATTTCATGCAGGGCCTGACCAAGAGCTACCCGACCCGGAAGGTGCTCGATAACATCCACCTGAGCTTCTATCCGGATGCCAAGATCGGTGTGCTCGGCGTCAACGGCTCGGGTAAGTCGACCCTGCTCAAGATCATGGCCGGCCTCGACAAGGAGTATAACGGCGAGGCCTGGGTCGCCGAGGGCGCCCGCGTCGGCTATCTCGAGCAGGAGCCGCAGCTCGATCCCAAGCTCTCGGTCCGCGAGAACGTCATGCAGGGCGTCGCCAAGCAGAAGGCAATCCTCGACCGCTACAACGAGCTCGCGGTCAACTATTCTGACGAGACCGCCGACGAGATGACCAAGCTGCAGGACGAGATCGAGGCCCAGGGCCTCTGGGATCTCGACAGCAAGGTCGACCAGGCCATGGACGCGCTGCGCTGTCCGCCGGACGATGCCGATGTCACCAAGCTCTCCGGCGGTGAGCGCCGCCGCGTCGCGCTGTGCCGGCTGCTGCTCGACCAGCCCGAGCTCCTGCTGCTGGACGAGCCGACCAACCATCTCGACGCCGAGTCGGTGTCGTGGCTGGAAGGCCATTTGCGCAACTATCCCGGCGCGATCCTGATCGTCACCCACGATCGCTACTTCCTCGACAACGTCACGAGCTGGATTCTCGAGCTCGATCGCGGCCGCGGTATTCCCTATGAGGGCAATTACTCGTCCTGGCTGGTGCAGAAGCAGAAGCGGCTCGAGCAGGAAGGCCGCGAGGATGCCGCGCACCAGAAGACGCTCGCCCGCGAGCAGGAGTGGGTCGCGTCCTCGCCGAAGGCACGCCAGGCCAAGTCCAAGGCGCGCTATCAGCGCTATGAGGAGCTGCTCAAGCAGGCGAGCGAGAAGCAGGCCCAGACCGCGCAGATCATCATCCCGGTTGCCGAACGTCTCGGCGCCAATGTGGTCGACTTCGAAGCCCTCAGCAAAGGCTTTGGCGATCGCCTGCTGATCGACGATCTCACCTTCAAGCTGCCGCCCGGCGGTATCGTCGGCGTGATCGGTGCCAACGGCGCCGGCAAGACCACGCTGTTCAAGATGATCACCAAGCAGGAAACCCCCGACAAGGGCACGATCACGGTCGGCGAGACCGTGCATCTCGGCTATGTCGACCAGTCGCGCGATGCGCTCGAAGGCAACAAGACCGTGTGGGAGGAGATCTCCGGCGGCAACGAGCTGATCCTGCTCGGCAAGAAGGAAGTGAATTCGCGCGGTTACTGCTCGTCGTTCAACTTCAAGGGGGCGGACCAGCAGAAGAAGGTCGGCGCGCTTTCCGGCGGTGAGCGCAACCGCGTGCATCTCGCCAAGATGCTGAAGTCCGGCGCCAACGTGCTGCTTCTCGACGAGCCGACCAACGACCTCGACGTCGACACGCTGCGCGCGCTCGAAGAGGCGCTGGAAGATTTTGCCGGCTGCGCCGTCATCATCAGCCACGATCGCTGGTTCCTCGACCGCATCGCGACCCACATCCTGGCCTTCGAAGGCGACAGCCATGTCGAATGGTTCGAGGGCAACTTCCAGGACTACGAAAAGGACAAGATGCGCCGGCTCGGCCAGGACAGCATCATTCCGCACCGCGTGAAGTACAAGAAGCTGACACGGTGATCTGATCATGATGTGGCGGGCGCTCATCGCTGCGGTGATTGTGGTCACTTGCGGCGGCTCACCCGCCCGCGCCGCTGACGCCGCCTTCACCCAGTTCATCGCTTCGCTCTGGCCGGAGGCACAGGCCGTCGGCGTGTCGCGCGCGACGTTCGACGAGCAGACGCGCGGGCTCGAGCCTGACTACAAGCTGCCTGATTTGATCCTGCCGGGACGGCCCGCGACCGGCGCGCCGTCGCAGGCCGAATTCGTGCAGGTGCCGGCGGACTACATCAAGGAAGCCTCGATAGCGCGGCTTGCGGGCGAGGGGCAGCGGCTGCTGCAAAAATATAGCGCCGCTCTGACGCAGATCGAGAAGAGCTCCGGCGTGCCCGCCACCGTCATGCTCGCGATCTGGGGCCGCGAGACCGACTATGGCCGCTACACGCTGCCCTACGATCTCGTCCGCGTGCTCGCGACGCAGGCCTATGTCGGTCGTCGCAAGGATACGTATCGCAACGAGTTCATCCTCTCGCTGAAAATCCTCGGCGAGGGCGTGGTGACGCGCAAGGACATGCGCTCGTCCTGGGCCGGCGCGACCGGGCTCACGCAGTTCCTGCCGTCCGAATATTACAAGCATGGCGTCGACTTCGACGGCGATGGCCGCGTCGACATCTGGCACTCGGTGCCGGATGCGCTGGCCTCGGCCGCGCAGCAGCTCGTCAACAAGGGCTGGCAGAGCGGCCTGCGCTGGGCCTATGAGGTGCAGGCACCGGCGAAAGTTGATTGCAGCATCGGCGTGCCGGAGGTGACGAAGCCGATCGGCCAGTGGCTGCGCGAAGGTTTTGTGCCGGTGCGCGGGCAAAAATTGAGCGCCGCGGAGCAGGCGCAGCCGGCCTCGCTATTGCAGCCGGAAGGCATTTACGGTCCGGCATTCCTGACCACGAAGAACTATTTCGTCATCAAGGAATACAATTTCTCCGACCTCTATGTGCTGTTCGTCGGCCATCTCAGCGACCGCATGACCAGCCCGCTGCCGTTCGCAACGCCGTGGTCTGCGTCGAAACAGTTGCGGACCAAGGATGTCGAGGCGATGCAGCGCGGACTTACGCGCATTGGGATCTACAAGGACAAGATCGACGGCAAGGCCGGCATGCTCACGCGTGCTGCGCTCGGCGTCTATCAGAAGTCGGCGGGACTGAAGATGGATTGCTGGCCGAGCGAAGAGGTGCTGCGCTCGATCGAGGCGGCGCGCTAGCGAGCCTTACTCTCCCTCAAAGCAAAAAGCCCGGCCGATGTGTTCGGCCGGGCTTCGATCGCGGCGCGTTTGCGCCATGCGATCAGATCAGTAGCAGACGCGAACCGGGCGGATGACCCAGCCGTAACCGTCCCAGTAACGCTGGCGCTGCCAGTAGCAGGGCGCGGGCGGCGGGGGCTCGGCCACATAGACCGGTCCACCATAGGCCGGACGGCTCGACGCGATGGCACCGCCAACGATGGCGCCGCCGATCAGGCCGGCCGCGATGCCGGCGCCGACGCCGTCACCGGCTTTCGCGGACGGAGTGGCGGTCACCAGCGAACCGGCGACCGTCGCAACCGTGAGGGCGGCAACTAAAGTCTTCTTCATGCTCTTGGCTCTCCTGGGAGATGGGACGTTCCTTGTTAGGAACGCCAGGGGTTCAAAGGTTCACGCAGACTCTGATGGAATTGGCCTCTGGGCTAGGAAGCGCGCAAATGGTCAATCCCCGGTAAACGCGCACGGAGCTGTGACGAGAAAAAGCGGTCTTTTTCAGGCCCCGAGATGAACGGCGCCATTAATGAACCGGATTCTCGCGCCTCAGCCGCAGACTCTCACGCGGCGGGAGCGCCAGGCATAGCCGTCCCAGAAGCGCTGCCTCTGCCAGACGCAGCCGCCGTAATAGTCGTCGGCGACATAGCCCGGGCCCGGCGCGTAGTAGCGGGGCGGGTAGTAGCCCGGCTCGTAGTAGCCGTAGCCGGGGCCGGGTCCGTAGTAATACGGAGATGCCAGGGCGCCGCCGACAATGGCGCCGCCGATGATCCCGGCCGCTACGCCTGCAGCGACACCGCGCTGCGCATGGGCCGGAGTCCCGGCAGTCAGGACCAGGGTGGCGACGGCAGCGACGGCCAGGAACGACTTCTTCATAGGGATAACCTTTCACACACGGAACTCTTTGGGGCAAGGTTCCATACTTCGTTTGAATGATCAATGAACGACGGCTCCGCCGGGCACGACGAATGGGTACCTGTCCGGGGAGAAACGATGAGCAACCTGCTGATGAATGCCCTGATCGGCGCCGGGATCGCGGCCGTGATCGGCTATGTCCTGATAACACGTGTGGAGAACAGCGACCGCCGGCGGGCGCGCGCGGGCGGTGGCGCTGATAACAGCAGCGACAGCTATTCCGGAACAAGTGATGGCTTCTCGCTGGGGAGCTGGTTTTCCAGCGACAGTTCGGGCAGCTCGAGCGACAGCGGGAACTGCTCCAGCAGCGACAGTAGCGGTGGCGGAGATTGCGGTGGCGGTGGAGATAGCGGCGGAGGCGGTGGCGGCGATTAGGCCGCATCCGGTCCAATCTTGATCCAGCGCAATACCGCATTTTAGAGCCGTTCTAGGCTCTGTCCGGGTCAGTTTGGAATAGCTTCAAATACCAGTTTTTCCCTTTGCATCCGGACGGCCCGTTAAATATCGATAATGGCGCATCACCGAAGGGCTTGCTGCTTTCCATGATCGTCTGTTCCTGTAACGTGTTGAGCGATGACGACATCCGCGCCGCCGTCGGCGATTCCGACGACGCCATACGTCATGCCAAGCAGGTCTATGGATGCCTCGGCTGCAGCGCCGAATGCGGCCGCTGTGCCCGCACCATCAAGACCATCATCGACGAAGCGCTCGGTCCCTGCGCCAAGGCCTGCTGTGCCGGTTGCCCGCACAATCATCAGGTGGCCGCCAATGACGAGACCGCCAAGCCGGCCGATTTCGCCCTTGCGGCCTGCTGAAAACCTCACCTTCGCCAGCTGAGCTTATCCCCGGCTGCGGCCGCGTGGCCGGTTGCCCTCGTTCCAAAACTGTTTTAGAAGCGTTCTAAATTCGGTTTATTACCGATTTAGCCGCAAGAGCTGGAGTGAATCATGCAGGGCGACGCAAAAGTTATCGAATATCTCAACAAGGCACTGCGTCACGAGCTGACTGCGATCAATCAGTACTGGCTGCACTACCGCTTCCTCGACAATTGGGGCCTCCTGGACATGGCCAAGGTCTGGCGCAAGGAGTCCATCGAGGAGATGGAGCACGCCGACAAGCTCACCGAGCGCATCCTGTTCTTCGACGGTTTCCCGAACATGCAGGTGCTCGATCCCCTGCGCATCGGCCAGAACGTCAAGGAGATCATCGAGTGCGATCTCGCTGCCGAGATGAGCGCGCGAGCGCTCTACCAGGAAGCGGCCACCTATTGCCACAGCGTCAAGGACTACGTCACGCGCGACCTATTTGAGAAGCTGATGAGCGACGAGGAGCACCACATCGACTTCCTCGAGACCCAGCTCGACCTGATCGGCCGCATCGGCCTCGAACTCTACACCCAGAAGCACGTCGGCGGGCTCGAGGGCGAGGGGCATTAAGCCTCGGCGTCGCCGTAGACTCCGCGTTCGCCACACACTCCCATGTCGTCCCGGCCTAGTGCGCAATTGCGCGCGGGGCCGGGACGACATTTTACTTGGTGCGCCAGCTAAAGCTGTGTCTTGTACCGCGCTTCAACCACGTCCTGGCCTTCGGGCTCGCCCAGGCTGGTCTGATCGTGGATCACCTGGCTGATGCTCGGCATCACCGAGCGCTGCACCTTCACATCCGGCGACCACAGCTTCGAGCGCATCAGCGCCTTGCCGCAGTGGAAATAGACTTCGCTGACCGCGACGTTCAGCACCGCGCGCGGCGGCTTGCCGAATTCCACCATCGAGGCGAGCAGGTCCGGATCGGCCGACAGCGTGCCGCGGCCGCCGACGCGCAGCGTCTCGTCGATCCCGGGCACGAAGAACAAGAGATGCACGAAGCCCGAGCCTTCGACGACGTTCCTGAAGCTGTCGATGCGGTTGTTGCCGGAACGATCGGGCATCAGCAGCTGGTTAGGGCCGGCGACATGAACGAAGCCCGTGCCGCCGCCGCGCGGCGAGGCGTCGACGCTGCCGTCGGCGCCTGATGTCGCGAGCACGCAGAACGGGGACATCTCGATGAATTTCTTCGCATGCGCATCGACCGCGGGACGCGCTTTCGCGATTACGCGTGGAGACGGCTTCGGATAGATGGCGGTGAGGTCGTCGGCGCAAAGATCGGTCAAGAGCGTGCCTCCGGATCAGCTTCGCGTCAAACTACCTGATCGGGCCTCCCCAGCCAATCCGCCATGCCGCTCTGCGCTACACCGCATCCGCTGGCACGAAGCAACTGATGATGATGGCGCCGCGGTGGTGGACGTACCACACCACGGCCTGGCCGACCGGGTTGCCGCGGTCGCGGATGATGGCGCGCTCGGGCACCGCCATCCATTGGCCCTCGATCGGCACCCAATAGGTGCCGTCGCGAACGTCGTAATCGGTGCGGTGTCCGTCGGAGATGTCGCAGCAGGGTACGCCGTTCGGCGCCATCACGCTCTTGAACCAGGCGCGGATATCGGGTGGGACGTTGTCGTATTGCCCGTTGTCGAATGCGAGAGCGCTGCTCGCAAGCGCGAGCATAGCGGCCATCCAGAGTGCAAGCCTGCGCATGCGATCCTCCTCATCGCGTGTCACGCTACTCGCGCGCGGTTGTCCCGCCCGTCGATTCGTGTCGTTGACGCGATTAAGCCCGAGCTGCCGTCGCCTTGCATGCTCAAATAATATGCGGCGTCGACGCACCGCACATGATGCGCCGCGAGATGAGGGCGGAACAGTCTGCCGTCCTACATCGCCCGCTGTGGTGCAGTCTGCAGCAATTGCCGGACCTGCTCGGTGTAGAACTTCGCATTGCCGGTGGTGCCGTGGCCGCGCGTCTCGGTGCTCGCGGGGATGAGATACAGGCGCGCGTTCTTGGCCCGCTTCATCGCGGCCTCGGTGAGGCCGGTCTCCGGTGGATTGCGCTCGTCGTCAGCGGAATTGATCAGCAGCAGCGGCGCCTCGATCTGCTCGAGCTTCTCCGAGGCATCGTAATCGTGCGAGGCCTCCCATTGATAGACGAAGTCGTTGGCATCTGCCGTCACCGGCGTTCCGAGTCGCTCGTCGACGATCTTGTCGGCCTTGGCCGCCGTCGGCGCCTGTGATTGGTAGGCCAGCGTTCCGCCGATGCTGGCGATGCCGTAGGCGACGATGGCATATTTCATCATGCGCGGCTGGCTCGTGTAGTTGCCGCCATTGTAGTCGGGATCGTTGCGGATAGTGTCGAGCATGATCCGCCGCAGCATCCAGTTGCGAGCCGCCATCTCGGTGGGCTGGCAGGCCATCGGCACCAGCGCATCCATCGCCTTCGGATATTTCTCGCCCCACAGCCAGGTGTGCATGCCGCCCATCGAATTGCCGATGACGAGCCGCAGATGCTTGACGCCGAGCCCTTCAGTCATGAGGCGGTATTGCGCATCGACCATGTCGGCGTAGTCGTATTTCGGAAAGCTCATCTTCATCCCGTCGGAGAGCTTTGACGATTTGCCGTGACCTATGCCGTCGGGAATGATGATGTAGTATCTCGATGCATCGAGCGGCCGACCGGGGCCAAACATCTCGCCGGCGAAGGCGGGCGTCAGCATGCTCGCGGCCGAGCCGCCCGAGCCGTGCAGCACGAGCACGGGCTGGCCGGTCGGCTCGCCGACGGTGGTGTAGTGCAGCCGCAACTCCGGCATGACCTCGCCGGTGTGGAACTTGAAATCCTTCGCGATCCAGTCGCCTTGTTTCGGCGCCGGATAATCGGCTGCCATCGCTGACATTGAGATCGACAGAAGTGCGGCCGTCAGCGCCGCGCACGAAGCTTTCATGGTTCTCTCCCGCTGCGGCCGCTTCATCCGGGCCGCTTCGCGCGCGATCTTATCAGCGTCGCCCCGCGGATCGAGAGCGGATGCACCGCCGGCCGCCAAAACATTTCGCAGATGGTGCATCGCGCAAGCGGAATATCTCAGCGGCCGGCAGAACGAGCTCATTGGTTCCTGAGAAAGCCAAGCGCGTACCAGCCCCAATAAACCCTGTGGCGCTGGATCAGGCCCTTGTCGATCTCCATGACCTCGACCAGCTCCATCTGGTCGCCATCCGGGGAGAGCCGTGGATATTCCCAGGTGACGATACGGCCATCCGTGAAGAAGCCTTGCTTGAACCGCTTGCGCTGTGGCGGATTGGTCTGGAACACGCGTGCAATGAAGGCGCGCAGATTGTCCTTGCCTTTGACGATACCGGTCGGCGTCTTCATCAGGTGTTGGACCAGCGGGCTTTCGATGGATGCGTCATCGGCATAGAGTGCAAGCGATGCTTCGAGGTCCTTGTTGCCGAGGGCTTCATCCCACAGCTTGCAGATGCGTTCGGCGTCGATTTGGCGTGCTTCGTTGTTCATGATGGTATCCTCCGGATTCGGGGTGACATCGCCTGGGGATCGCAGAGAACGCACCGGCAAAGTTTCACGGAATTCTGAAATGACCGGCTTTGGCGTGGTTGCGATGACGCGGCAGCAGGCCCAGATCAGGGGCGGGAGTTCTTAATGGTGATGGCACGAAGGTCGGTACAATCGGGGTTTTCGCGGCTCACCGAGGCCTTGAGCGATCCCGCGCGCGAGGCCATGGTGAGTGCGCTGTTCGGCGGCAAGGCCCTGCCCGCAGGCGAGCTGGCATCGCTTGCTGGCGTGTCGCCGCAAAGCGCCAGCGCGCACTTGCAGAAGCTGACGGAAGCGCGCCTGCTCTCGGTGTGGCAGCAAGGCCGGTTCCGATACTATCGGATTGCCGACGATGAGGTCGCGGGCCTGATCGAGAACCTCGTCAATGTCGCCGCGAGGGCCGATGATGCCGAACGAACGCGCGGCGTGCCGGCACAGCTACGGCAGTCGCGGACCTGCTATTGTCATCTCGCCGGCCAGCTCGGCGTGGCGCTGCTGGACGGACTGGTGTGCCGAGAATTGATTGCGCTGCGCGGCCGCGAGGGCTCACTCACCGAGAATGGCCTGGCGTGGTGCCGCGCCGAGGCGATCGACGTCAAACCGGGCCGTGATCCGCACATGCGCCTCTGCAACGATTGGACCGAGCGCGTTCCGCATCTGGCAGGCGCGTTTGCCAATGCGATCCTGAAGCGGCTGGTCGAAACGCATGCGCTGACGCCGCATCGCGTTCCACGCGCGCTTCGCCTCACGCCGAAGGGCCGCGCCTTCTTCGCGCGGCTTGGCGTCCCCATTCCGTTCTGACGTGTCGTGTCCGGGTTGCCGGGTGCCGACGACAGCGGCGGAGGCGGCATGTAGCATCGGGCCGACGCCGATCGTCCTTGAACAGAAGCGCCTTTCAGGAGGAACTTATGTGCCGCAACATCAAGACGCTGTTCAACTTCGAGCCGCCGGCGACGGAGGACGAAATCCATGCCAGCGCGCTGCAATTCGTGCGCAAGCTTTCCGGCTTCAACAAGCCCTCGCAGGCCAATGAGGAGGCCTTCAACCGCGCGGTGGCTGAGGTGTCGGACGCAGCGCGGCGGCTGCTGACTTCGTTGCATACCCACGCGCCGGCACGGGATCGCGAGGTCGAGGCGGAGCGGGCGAAGGAGCGTTCGCGCCTGCGCTTCGGCTAGCGGCTCCGCGGGCCGCCGCTCCGTGATCTGGCTCACGGTCTGAAGCGTCTCGCCGCGCGATCATGTTCGCCGGGGGTTTGACAGCCCGGAGTCCGATCATGAGCCGCCCCCTACTTCCGCTGAAAGCAGGTGCCATCGCCTTCACGCTGCTATGGACGGCGTGGATGATGTGGTGGAGCGGCTCGTTCAGCAGCGCCAACCTGATCATCCTGATGCTGTGCGGCGCGGCGGTGGGCTATTTCTGGTATCGCGCCATGCGCTGGCAGTTCGAGCGCATGGGCATGCTGATGCGCAAGGACGACTCATCCTCTTGAGCGAGGCCCGGTATCCCGGCCACGGTGCAGCGCTTTCAGCGCCGTGCTCCGTCCGGGGCAAGGCATGCCGCTAGTCCTTGCCGTGCTTCTTTTTTTTCTTCTTTTTCTTGTGATCGTCGTCGTCGCTGTCGTCGTTGTCATTATCGCCGATCGCGTCGTCCTCGTGCTGCACGGCGGCTTCCAGCGCCGCGCGCTCGGCGGCCTCCTGCTCGCGCTGGCGGCGGCGTTCGTCCCAGGCGTCGAAGAGCTGCTCCAGCCATGGCAGCACCTGCTCGATCGAGGGCAGCTGACCGGGCGGACCCGCTTCGCCGCGCGGGCCCTGCGGTCCGGCCGGCCCCTGCGCTCCGACCGGTCCACGCGCACCGGCCTCGCCCTGCTTGCCCTGCGGCCCGGCCTTGCCGACCGGTCCGGCCTTTCCAAGCGGGCCCGGCTTGCCTTGCGGCCCCGGCTTGCCGCGCGTGCCGTCCGGCCCACGCCGGCCGGGATGGCCCTGCGGTCCCGGCCGTCCCGGCTCGCCCTGCCGCCCACGCGGTCCCTGAGATCCCTGCCGTCTCTGCTCGTCTGCCACGCCTCTGCTCCCTCTACCGGAAGCAAGCTACTTAGCGGCGTTTGACGACAGCAGCAATTCCGCCCGGCGTCTCGACGGGGTTGATCAACATCAATCGGCCCCACGCGGCGCCGTGGCATGGCATGACGTGCCAAAGCAGGCGGGAGCAGTCGATGAGCGCGGGATGGAAAGTCTTCTGGCTGTCGGCCGTCGTCTTGGCCGTTGCACTCGGGCTGGCGCATCTCCTCGTGCCGGATGTCGTGGCGGTCGGCTATNGAGCCGCAGCCGTCCTGGGCGGTGCTGACGGCCTTCTTGCTGCGCGCGATCGAGCTGATCGCGGCCTGGGTCGCGGTCATCGCGTTGTCGATCCAGGCCGGCATGTGGCTGCGTCGGACGCTTCGCCGCGCGGAGTGAGTGCGGCGTCGCGCGTCAGTCGTGATACGCAGGCACCTCGATGCCGGAGGCGGCGTAGATCCTGATCTTGTTGCGCAGCGTGCGCACCGACAGGCCGAGCACGCGGGCTGCGCGGGTGCGGTTGCCGTCGCAGCGGGCGAGTGTCTGGAGCACGAGCTCGCGCTCGACCTCGTCGACGGTCGCACCGATCAGCAGCGGAACGATCTGATTTGGGGCAAGGAATTGCGCGCCCTGCGGCGCGGCGACATGAACAGTGGTCATCAACACACCTCCCGACCAACGCCCGCTTCCGTCGTGGAAAGCGGATCGAGAACAAACGACCCCCAAGCCGTAGATCCACGGTGGGCGGGTTTGGTTAACGAAAGGTTAATTGCAGCGACGGCGCACCAATTGACCCCAGGAATACCGCGAAGCCGCCGCGATTGGCACGAGGTGCATATCGATGTGGACTGATCTCACGGCACACATTCACTGTCATGCCCCGCGCAGGCGGGGCATCCAGTACGCCGCGGCCTATCGAGGATCACGACCGTCTCTCCTGGATCGCCCGCCCCAGTGCGCAATTGCGCACAAGGCGGGCGATGACATCGCATATGTGGAGTGAGTGTCTCCCTCACACCGTGCGATACCCGCCGTCCACCATCACGATCGTTCCCGTGACGTAAGCCGACAGATCTGATGCGAGGAAGATCGCGGGGCCGACGATGTCGTCGGGCTTGCCGGTGCGCCCGAGCGGGGTGTGGTCGACGAAGGCCTGCACCAGTGCCGGATTGGTCGCGCGCACATTGGCGTTGATGTTGGTTTCGATGAAGCCGGGGCCGATCGCGTTGACGCGCACGCCGTCCTTGCCGAGCTCGACCGCGAGCGCCTTGGTGAAGCCGAGCACGCCATGCTTGGACGTCGTGTATGCCGCCGAGCTCGGCGTGCGCAGATGCACGAAGGACTGGATCGAGCCGATATTGACGATGCGGCCCTTGCTCGCGCGCAGGGGGCCGAGGAAGGCCTGCGTCATGTTGAAGACGCCGTTGAGGTTGAGCGAGATGATGTCGTTCCAGTCCTTCGCCACCGTCTCCGTTTCCGCGGTGAAGGCGTTGCGGCGGGTGATGCCGGCATTGTTGACGAGGATCGACACCTGTCCGACGCCGTCGGCGACCTGCTTTGCCAGCGCAAAACAGTCCTCGCGTTTGGTAACGTCGAGCGCAAAGCTCTCGGCCTTGCCGCCTGCCTTTCGGATCTCCTGCGCGGCTTCGGCGACCGCCTCGGCGTTGACGTCGAGCAGCACCACTTGCGCGCCCTCGCGCGCGTAGCCCGCCGCGATCGCCCGGCCGATGCCGGAGCCCGCTCCCGTGACGACGGCGATGTGGTTTGCGAGCAAAGCCATGACATTTTCCTCCCGGATTCATTTCGAAGTTTCATGAAAGGCTAACTCGAAATTAAGGGGTCGGAAACGGCCGCCTTGGCATACTGATCTTTGTTGCTAAACGTTGCGCGCATGATGGAACGACTTGAATCCTGGAAACTGGCGCTCGAACGCCTGCGGTCGGGGCAGTCCGCCGACTGGGCCGAGGCGGGCCGGCTCGTGGCCGAGATCGTGCGGATGAGCACGGATACGATGCTGCGGCAGGCGGCCGAGCAGGCGCTTCCCGTGCTGCGTCAGGCCGTGGACAATGACGATCACAGCGTCACGGTGGCAGGCCAGCGCCGCGTCGGCGTGATCCTCGATGTCATCCATGATCTGACCGCGCCGCGCTTCGGTCGCCGCAACGCGCTGCCGAAAAAACTCTCCAACGAGGAACGCGCCCGCAGGACGCTCGGCCTGCCGCTCGCCGTGCAGCTCACCTGCGAGGACATCAACCAGGCCTATCGCCGCGCCGCCAAGGGCATGCATCCCGACCAGGGCGGCAGCGCGCAGGCCTTCATCGACCTTGCCGCCGCGCGCGACGTCCTGATCCATCCCGGCGCGCACAAGGACGCGTGAGGGCGACAAGCGAGATCTTGTAGGGTGGGCAAAGCGAAGCGTGCCCACCGCTTCGTTTGCGGTCGCGGAGAGACGGTGGGCACGGCGCAAGTGCGCCTTTGCCCACCCTACGATGTCTGCGACTTCTCAGCTCTTGGTCACGCAACTCGGATAGGGCGCAGCCTCGCCCGGAATGATCGGGCAGAGGTCGATCGGGCTGAGCGCGCGCAGGCGTTCCTGCCATCGCTCGTCATTGACCGAAGGCGCGTCGCTCTCGGGCCCGCGCTCGGCCCACTGGATGGTGTAATAGTCGGTCGCGCCCTTCACGGTGATCAGCAGCGCGGTCTCGCTGTGCCGGGTCGGTCCGCTATCGACTTGGCCGCAGCCGATCACGGCGATGAAGGCCTCGAAGCGGCCGAGCGTCGTGGCCCCGAGCGACTTCGCCGCAAAGCTGTCGGGGCAGGCCGACTGGAATCCACCGGTGATCGTGCTCGCGAACGTCTCGGGCGAGGCTTTGGGGTTGGAGGACATGCCCTTCTCGCCGGTCACCGTGATCATCTGGGTCCAGCGTTCGGGCGTCTCGCCCTTCAGCACGGCCTCGCGGATGTAGTGGCCGCCCTTGGTGTTCTCGAACACCGCGACGAAATCCGACGGCATCGCGAAGGTGACGAGCTGGCCGAAGATCGGCGAGATCACGCGGAACGATGGCGGGCTCTGGGCCTGCGCCATTGAGGCGAGCGCAAGCGATGCGAAAAGGAGTGTTGCCTTCGTCAGCGCGCGCATCGATCTGCTCCGAACCCTTGCGAGGTAAAAACACGAGCGGGCAAGAGCGCGGCGATGCGCCCTTGCCCGGCTTTGAGTATCGTCCGCCGATCGAGATTTTACCAGGTGCAGTGGCCGTGGCGCAGCGCGTGATCCTTGACCGCGAGCGCATCGACGAAGGTCGGAACGGACGCGCTGACGCGGGCGTACCCGGCCGGCCACGGCGTGGTCGGGATGCTCTCGTCCCAGACCTGGCAATAGCCCGTGTCCTGCCAGCGGATCAGGTGATAGCCGGCTTCGGCCGGGCTCGCAGCAACGAAGGCGGTGACGGCAAGACAAGCGGCAGCGCACAGCATGGAAATACGACGCATGGATCAGCTCCTCAAATGAGAGATGTGATGCACCTCCCGACAATGATGGGGAGGGTGGCGCGGGACGCTGGGGGAGTGCGCCCCGGACAAGATGTGAGTAGTTCCGTGCAACGATCAGGTTCAAAGCGTGCGTGCAGGAAAGGCTGGAATTTGGCCGCAAAACGCGGGCGTTGGCGCTCGAGGCGCCGCGCTCTGATCGCTGTCGCGCTACACCTGGAGAGACGGCGCGACCGTCCAAAAGCAAAGGCGGGCTGCACGCGCAACCCGCCTTGCAAATCAATCCGCCTGTTCGCCAGTCTCAGAGCGTGCAGCGGCGCTCCCCACGCAGCTTGATCTGAACGTCAGAGGCAGCGGCGAAAGTCGGAAGCGGCTTGCTGACGACCTTGTAGGTCGAAGGTCCCCACTGGAAGGGCTTGTACTTCAGGTCCTCGTTCCAGACCTGGCAGATGCCGGTGTTGTCCCAACGGATCACGTAATAGCCGACCGCCGCCGACGCCGGCGCGGCAAAGACGGACGTGGCAATGCCGGCAGCGGCACAGAGGGCGAGAACGCGACGCATGAAGTATCTCCTTGTGGGGACGTGTGAGACGAAAATTCGTGCGGTAAAAGCAGGTCCGTTGCAAGCCGAGGAGCTGCCGTTTCACGGATATGTCAGACCCGTTCCGGCACTTGGCTTGGCCGCGTGCCCGGCAAGTCACACAAGCGAGCGTGGCTCACTTCGCCAGCGACGCCACCGCCTCGATCTCGATCAGCATCTTCGGGTTCGGCAGGGCGTGCACCACGCAGGTGGTGCGCGCCGGGTAGGGCGGCGGGCCGAACGCGCCGGCATAGAGCGCGTTCATCGTCGCGACGTCGGAGGCGCGCGTCAGCAGCACGTTGACCTTGACGAGATCGTGGAACGTCGCGCCGGCCTCCGTCAGCACGCGCTTGATGTTGATGACGACATTGCCGAACTGCGCCTCGAAGCCGTCAGGCAGCGCGCCATCGGCGTCGAAGCCGGGAATGCCTGAGATGAACAGGAGATCGCCGACGCGCGTGGCGAAGGAGAGCGGCGGTGCCTTGACATGCGGTGGGGGTGCAAAATGCTGGATCGGCATGGGTCACCTCGGATCAGGACGGTCGCTTAACCCGCATGAGCGTAGCGACATGCGGGACGGTTGCAACCGCATTCGCTGCTGGCGTCGCCCGGGGGGAAATACCGCCGCGAACCTCGCGCCCAACAAAAATCTCGAAAACAACCCCATGCAAAGTAGAAATGCTTGGTCTGGTTGGTTCCTACGAGCTCGGGAAAGACGTTTGACACGTCGGGCAAAACACCTGCACGATGCCATGATGGCGCTGATGTTGCTTCGAGTCTCCGCCTGCGGTAGGGCGATCGCTATCAAGAGAGACGTGGCGGAGAGCTAGCCTGCAGCCCATCCTTCGAGACGCCCGCCTGCGGCGGGCCCTCAGGATGAGGTCGCGTTCTGCGGCGAGATATCAGACCCTCATGGTGAGGAGCCCGCCAAAGCGGGCGTCTCGAACCATGCAGGCCAAGCTCGTCCGGCAGGCCCCAGCGGTCATATGCGATCGCCCTGCCGCCTGCAGGGAGAAGACATGCCCATCATTTTGCCGCCGCGATCGATCGGATAGATTTGCCGCGTCTGATTCGATTCCTGCCTTGAAAAATAGCCCCCGGAGCCCTCCATGAAGATCGCATCCACTCTTCGCGCTGCCCTCGTCGCCATCGCCGCCCTTGCCGGCCTCTCGACCGCGGCGCAGGCCGACGGCGGCACTGTGGTGCTGACGATCTACAAAGCGGGCTGGATCATCGGCGGCTCCGGCGGCTCGGGCGTGCTCAACTTCCGCGGCCGCTCCTACGCGCTCTCGACCGGCGGGCTCGACTACGGCCTCGTCTTCGGCGGCTCCAAGACCGTGCTGCGCGGCCGCGTCTCCAACATCAACCGTCCTTCCGATGTCGCCGGCGTCTACGGTGCTGCCGGTGCGGGTCTCGCGGTGGGTGCGGGCGCGCGGGCCATCGTGCTGACCAACCAGAAGGGCGCGGTGCTGGAGCTCTCCGGCACGCAGGTCGGCCTGATGGCGAACGCGGACCTGAGCGGGCTTGCGATCACGATGCGGTAGGGCTGGGTAGGGTGGGTTAGCCCCGCGGCTGCGCGAAACGCAGTCCGCTCGGCGTAACCCACCACTTCTCTCTCCGTGTGGAAAGCAAAGAGGTGGGTTACGCTGCGCTAACCCACCCTACGATTTGCTCACCGCCGCATGAATCCTCTCGCAATGCGCGACGAGATTTGCGTGCGCATCGACGAACGCCTTCAGCGGCGTCGGGATCGGAAAGAAATAGATGTTGGCGAGAAAGCCGTAGATGCCGGCATCGACGCTGGTCGGGGCCTCGCCATGGACGAAGCCCTGTGCAGGCACGATCTCGGCCAGCACCTGAAGGTCGGCGAGTCCCCGCGCATAGGCCTGCTCGGGCGTGTAGCGGCCGATGCCCTGGAAATGATAGCGCTGCGCGTTGTACGCCTTCGCCTTCTCCAGCCCCGCCGCGTCGAGCTGCGGTTGCTGCGCGATGAACGCGTCGCGGAATGCCGGATAATAGCGCTCGTCCTTCCAGCGCGAATACGACATCACCCAGTAGAGATCATCCAGCATGCGCGTGACGAAATGGTTGGTCCGGCGCTCGCTCGGCAAAAGCGCGGCATCGATGGTCAGGTGATATTTTGCGATTGCGTGCGCGATGATCGTCTCGCTGTCGCCGATCGTTTCGCCGTCGTCGACGACATAGGGAAGCTGCCCGCGCGGCGCGGCGGAGGCATCGAACACATGCTCATGCACGAACGGCACGCCCGCGAGCTTCAGGAAGGCGTAGACCTTGAGGCCGTAGCCGTTGTTGTCGGCGACACCGAAAAGTTCGGGATAGGAGTAGAGGGTCAGCATGGGCGGCTCCTCAACCGGGCAACTCCGGGGCCATCATACAGCATGGCCGAAAAAAATGATCCCGGGCCTGTCGGATGCCGGCCCTCCCGTTCGTCCTGTGCCCGCGCCGCCCCATCCCAAACCCGAGGACACCCAAACATGACCTCCATCACGCCGTTTCTCTGGTTCGACAACAACGTCCCCGAAGCCGTCGCCTTCTACAAATCGGTGTTTCCCAACGCCAAGGTCGAGACCGTCAGCGACTTCATGGCGGTGTTCGAGCTGGAAGGGCAGCGCTTCAACGCCCTCAACGGCGGGCCGCAATACCGCTTCAACGAGGCGGTGTCGTTCTTCATCAGCGTGGAGACGCAAGGTGAGGTCGACTATTTCTGGAGCCGCCTCACCGCGGACGGCGGTGAAGAATCCCGATGCGGCTGGCTCAAGGACAAGTTCGGCCTGTCCTGGCAGGTGATCCCGACCGCGCTCAGCCGCTACCTCGGCGACCCCGACCGCACGAAAGCGGGTCGCGTCATGCAGGCCATGATGCAGATGAAGAAGATCGTGATTGCGGATCTGGACAAGGCGTATGCGGGGTGAGGCGGCGGGGGTGCCAAACCCTCATGTGAGGAGGCGCGAAGCGCCGTCTCGCGGACGATGCTTTCGCATCGCCGCGAGAACCGTGAAGGCCCGTATCTCGCCCGCGGCCATCCTTCGAGACGACCGCTCCGCGGTCTCCTCAGGATGAGGTCTGTGCGCGTTGAACGTCCGGCGCAGTACGTAGGATGGGTAGAGCGAAGCGAAACCCATCGCTCGCTCGCGATTCATCAAATGTGGCGTTGGCTATGTCAGGCCGACGATAGCGCTTGTTGCTTCCGCCAGATTGATGGGTTTCGCTGCGCTCTACCCATCCTACGAGTTACCCACCCGGCGCACCGATCCACTTGGCCAGCTCGCGCCACGGCTGCAGCGTCCAATGCCCGGACGCGGCGCCTGACGGAGAGGCGAGCACGAACACGTCGGGGAATTGCCCGTCAGCCTGCTGCCGCCCAAGCGAGATCGCGCCGGACGGCTTGCCATAGAACACGCTGGCAGCCTTCTTGCTCGTGAACGCTATGGTCCTCGGCCGATACTTCTCGATCTTGGCCCTGAACCCCGGCACGTCGATCGATGCTGCCTCGATCTGGTGGTCCATCCCGGCGCCCGACTTGGACAGATCGGTGAAGCCGATCCCGAGTTCGAGCAGCGCCGCGAACTCGCTCGGCTGATAGCGGCGCGGCGTGATGCCGGCCTCATGGATCGCCCGCCAGAAGCGGTTGCCGGGATGGGCGTAGTAGTGGCCGAGAGCGGCCGAGCGCGTGCTGGCGGCTGTGCCGACGAAGACGAGGCGGAGGTCGGGGTGGAGTTGGTCGGGGAGGCGGTCGAGAGTGGGCTCGGGCAAGTCTACCCATCCTACGAGTGGCTCGTTGAAAAAGGCCGGGCTTTCGCCCGGCCTTTTCCAATTGGTTTCTGGCGAAGAGAAGAGGAGAGGGCAACGGGCCTCACAGCGCCCGATTGCTCTCCTTCACCTTCTCCGCATCGAGATACACGTTCGAGCCCATCTCCTTGAACTTCTCGCTCATCTTGGCCATGCCGTCCTCGATGGTGCCGGCCATCGACATGCCGACGTTGTTCGGATCGTTCAGCGTTGCCGCATAGTCGCGGACGTCCTGCGTGATCTTCATCGAGCAGAACTTCGGGCCGCACATCGAGCAGAAATGCGCGACCTTGTGGGCTTCCTTCGGCAGGGTCTCGTCGTGGAAGCTCTTGGCGGTGTCCGGATCGAGGCCGAGGTTGAACTGGTCGGTCCAGCGGAAGTCGAACCGCGCGCGCGAGAGCGCGTCGTCGCGGAGCTGCGCGGCGGGGTGGCCCTTGGCGAGGTCGGCGGCGTGGGCGGCGATCTTGTAGGTGATGACGCCGGTCTTGACGTCGTTGCGGTCGGGCAGGCCGAGATGCTCCTTCGGCGTGACGTAGCAGAGCATGGCGCAGCCGAACCAGCCGATCATGGCAGCGCCGATGCCCGACGTGATGTGGTCATAGCCCGGCGCGATGTCGGTGGTCAGCGGCCCGAGGGTGTAGAACGGCGCCTCGCCGCATTCCTTGAGCTGCTTGTCCATGTTGATCTTGATCTTGTGCATCGGCACGTGGCCGGGGCCTTCGATCATGACCTGGCAGCCCTTGTCCCACGCGATCTTGGTGAGCTCGCCGAGGGTCTCGAGCTCGGCGAATTGCGCGCGGTCGTTGGCATCCGCGATCGAGCCGGGACGCAGGCCGTCGCCGAGTGAGAACGAGACGTCATACTTGCGCATGATGTCGCAGATCTCGTCGAAATGGGTGTAGAGGAAGCTCTCCTTGTGGTGCGCGAGGCACCACTTCGCCATGATCGAGCCGCCGCGCGAGACGATGCCGGTGACGCGGCCCGCGGTGAGGTGGATGTATTGCAGGCGCACGCCGGCGTGGATGGTGAAATAGTCGACACCCTGTTCGCACTGCTCGATCAGCGTGTCCTTGTAGAGCTCCCAGGTAAGCTGCACCGGGTCGCCGTTGCACTTCTCCAGCGCCTGGTAGATCGGCACGGTGCCGATCGGCACCGGCGAGTTGCGCAGGATCCACTCGCGCGTGGTGTGGATGTTGCGGCCCGTCGACAGGTCCATCACGGTGTCGGCGCCCCAGCGGATCGCCCACACCATTTTCTCGACCTCCTCCTCGACCGACGAGGTCACCGCCGAGTTGCCGATATTGGCGTTGATCTTGGTCAGGAAGTTGCGGCCGATGATCATCGGCTCGAGCTCGGAGTGGTTGATGTTGGAGGGGATGATGGCGCGGCCGCGCGCGATCTCGGAGCGCACGAACTCCGGCGTGATGAAGGCCGGCACGGCGGCGCCGAAGCTCTCGCCATCGGCAAGGGCCTGCTCGGCCCGCTCGAGCTGTTGCTTGCGGCCGAGGTTCTCGCGCTCGGCGACGTAGATCATCTCCTTGGTGATGATGCCGGCGCGGGCGAATTCGAGCTGCGTGATTTTGTGGCCGTCGAGGCCGCGCAGCGGCTGGTGATAGGCGGAAAACGCACGCGCGGCCTTCTCGGCGGAGACGCCGCCATTGTCCTCGGGCTTGATCGCGCGGCCATCATATTCCTCGACGCCGCCGCGCTCGAGCACCCAGGCCTTGCGGTTGCGCGACAGGCCCGCGTTGACGTCGATCGTCACGGACGGGTCGGTGTAGGGGCCCGAGGTGTCGTAGACCGGCAGGTTCGGCTCGCCCGCGCCCTCGGACAGGATGATCTCGCGCAGCGGCACGCCCACGTCAGGCGCGGCCTCGGGCGACGCAAAGATCTTGCGCGACGAGGGCAGCGGGCCGGTGGTGACGGCGGGAATGGTCTTTTCCGGATTGGAGCGGATGTTCATGGGATCCTCCGTTGTATCTCTGGTTCAGGCGGCTTTGGCTGAATCGCCAAGCCATTGTTTGACCCGCGCATCCGGGTCGGCGTTTTGCGTGACGTCGCTGACGACGGCGATGGAATCCGCGCCCGCGGCAAAGATCTCCGCGGCATGCTCGAACTTGATGCCGCCGATCGCGACCAGCGGGATGCTGCCGAGGCGCTTCTTCCATTCCGTGATCTTGGGAATGCCCTGCGGTTCGAAGCGCATCGACTTCAGCGTGGTGAAGAAGATCGGGCCGAGCGCGACGTAGTCGGGCTTTGCCGCGAGCGCGGTCGCAAGCTCGGCGTCGTCATGGGTGGAGACGCCGAGCGTCAGCCCCGCCTCGCGGATGGCTTTCACATCCGCATCGACCAGATCCTCCTGGCCGAGATGCAGATGTTGCGCGCCCGCGACGATCGCCGCGCGCCAGTAGTCGTTGACCACGAGCTTGGTCTGCGTGCCCTTCGTGATCGCCAGCGCGTCGCTGACGATCTGGAGCGCGTCGGCGTCGTTCAGGTCTTTGGCGCGCAGCTGGATGGTGCCGACGCCGAGCTTGGTCAGGCGTTCGACCCATTTGAGGCTGTCGACGACGGGATAGAAACGATCAGGATACGGCATGCCAGAACGGGGTCCCAACGACAGGGGTGGAGGGGGAGGCGAAGTCGCGGGCATCCATCAGCCCGGCTTCGTAGGCGGTGCGGCCGGCCTCGACGCCGAGGCGGAAGGCATTGGCCATCGCCACGGGATCGGCGGCTTTCGCGATCGCGGTGTTGAGCAGCACGGCGTCGTAGCCGAGCTCGAGCGCCTGCGCCGCGTGGCTGGGCGCACCGAGACCGGCATCGACCACCAGCGTGATGTCGGGCAGCCGTTCGCGCAGAAGCTTCAGCGCGTCGCGGTTGGTGATGCCCTTCGCGCTGCCGATGGGGGCGGCCCACGGCATCACCACCTTGCAGCCGGCGTCGACCAGACGGTTCGCGACCGAGAGGTCCTCGGTGCAATAGGGGAACACCTCAAAGCCGTCCTTGATCAGGATGGTGGCGGCCTCGACCAAACCGACGACGTCGGGCTGCAGCGTGTCGTTGTCGGCGATGACTTCCAGCTTGACCCAGGACGTGCCGAACAATTCGCGCGCGAGCTTGGCGGTCGTCACCGCCTCGCGCACGCTGCGGCAGCCGGCGGTGTTCGGCAGCACGGCGACGTCGAGCTCGCGGATCAGGTTCCAGAACGCGTCGCCGGTCTTGCCGCCGGCCGCCTCGCGGCGCAGCGACACCGTGACGATGCCCGCGCCGGATGCGCGGATCGCCGCCTGCATGACCGCCGGCGAGGGATAGAGCGCGCTGCCGATCAGGAGGCGGGAGGCGAAGGATTTGCCGTAGAAGGTCACCATCTGGTCGGTGTCTCCCCTAATGTAGCTGTCATCCCCGCGAAGGCGGGGATCCAGTATTCCAGAGGCCGTGCCGCAAAACGGAGAGGCCGCGGCGTACTGGATCGCCCGGTCTCGTTTTCCAAGACGCGCTTCGCGCTTTTGCCGGGCGATGACCGCGGAGTGTGGGGCGGGCACCGGGACGACGTGGGGAAAGAGTGTGTGCTCTTCATCCTCACCCTCCCTGCCGCGGCGTGATGATCTCGATCTCGTCGCCGGCCTTGAGCTCCGTCTCGGCCCAGCGGCTTTTCGGCACCACGTCGTAGTTCAGCGCGATCGCGAAATGGGTGCCCTCGTAGTCGAGCTCGGCGAGCAGCGCATCCACGCTCGCCGAGTTCACCTCGCGTTGCTCGCCATTGATGATCAAGCGCATCGGACGATCACCCGCATTGCATCACCTCATTGTCGATCTGGCCGCGCTCGACATAGGCGAGCGTCAGCTCGGCGAGCGCCGGCGCGATCAGGAAGCCGTGGCGGTAGAGCCCATTGACGGTGATCCTGCCGCCGCGAACGCCGATCCGTGGCAGGTTGTCAGGGAAGGCGGGCCGAAGGCCCGAGCCGAATTCGACGATGCGGGCCTCACCGAAGGCGGGATGCACGGCGTAGGCGGCACCCAGGAGCTCCAGCGCCGAGCGCACGCTGACGCCGGTATCCTCGGCCTCGATCGAGGTCGCGCCCAGCATGAACAGATTGTCCTCGCGCGGAATGACGTAGAGCGGCCAGCGCGGATGGATCAGCCGCACGGGGCGCGCAAGCTGCACCTCGCTGGTCTCGATCAGGATCATCTCGCCCTTGACGCCGCGCAAGCTTGGCTGCTCCTCGCGCGCGGCGAGGCCGCGGCAGTCGATCACGATGCCGTCGAGGTCCTTGGTGTTGACGTCGCTGGAGAACTTGATGGTGCCGCCGGCAGCGCGGATGCGCTCATGCAGCTTCGGCAGCACGCGGCGCGGCTCGACATGGCCCTCGGTCGGGAAGAACAGCGCCTCGCGGAACCGGCCTTCGAGCGACGGTTCCAGCTGGGCGAGGCCGGCGGCATCGAGGCGCTGATGGTCCTCGGTCATGCGTGCGAAGCGCTCAAAGTCGTTGCGCTCGCGCGGATGTGCCACGACGAGGGAGCCGTTGAAGGGGGTATCGGGCAGCTCGCGCCGCCAGATGTCGAGCGAGCGCAGGCCGAGCCGGCTGATGATGGGTTCGGCGACTTCCGCCTCGCAATAGGGGGCGAGCATGCCGCCGGCCCAGTGGCTGGTGGAGTCCGTCATTGCGGCGTCACCACGCTCGTGTAACGTCACGGCATGGCCGGCCTGCGCGAACAGCAGTGCCTGCCACGCCCCTGCAATGCCTGCGCCGATGATGGATACCGGGGAATCCGGTCGCTTGGTCGTCTGGTACATCCCTGTCCCTTCGCCGGCATGACCCGGATCAGGTTCAAAGGGTCACCGCGGTCCTGGGCCTTCTGACCCATTTAGCGGTATCTCAGCTCCTCCTCGGAGCACCCCTCGGAACGGCGCTAATGTATGTCAGTGACGGCCCGTGTCAACGCACTAACCACAGAACACTCATTTCGGGGCGATGCGTCAGCATCGAACCCGGAATCACGAGATCCCGGGTTCGGTCCGGCGGTCCGACCCGGAATGACGATCAGTCGTGGGGAACCTGCGCCCGTGCGTTGCGCACGCCCTGCGCCAGCCTCTTGTGCGGCGTAGCGCCCAGCATCGGCTGCGGATTGCCGTTCGGCTCCAGCCAGCTCTCGGCATTGGCCTCTCGCACCATCTCCTGCCGCTGCCGCTTTGCAGCGTAGTAATAGCCGCCCGCAAAATAACGAATGGCTCGCGCGTGATCGCCGTTGGCGGCGCGATAGGCGCCGGCCAAATATTTCACCGCGTAGGTGAGGTTGGTGTTGGGATCGCGCAGGCCGGCGGCATCGCCGGTGTAGCCGACCCCGCGGGCGGTCGCGAGCTTGATCTGCATCAGCCCGATCGTGCCGCCGCGGCCGATCAGGCCCGGCTGGTAGCGGCTTTCACGCATGATGACGCGATGCACCAGCGCTTCCGGCACGCCGTTGGCGCGCGCGTGCGCCGCGACCATCTCGGCGTATTCACTTTCACCGGCATTCGCCGCCTGCGCCATCATCAGCCCGGCCGCGACGAGCGCGGCAATACGCAAAATTTTCATCAAAATGTTCCTCGGCAGAACAGACCTGCGCCCGTGCGCGTTAGGCCGTGGGAACACGGCGATGATGTGGCGAAACGCCGCCAATGGCGATTTTGGTCGCGTCGTCGTTTTTACGACTCAAACATAGGTTAAAAGCACGACTGGCGGAGCGCGTTGCGCGACAGCAGGTCTGTCCATTCGCGCGCCTTCGCCCAAAAGCGGCAAGTCAAAAAACGGCAATTCGGGAGGACGTCCATGACCCGAGCACACATCGACGACATCCCCACGCAGAACCCATGTGCCCAATGCGGCATGCCGATCCCGTTCCCGGACTGGATCGAACCGGGCCAAGGGCGCGTTTCCTATCTCTGGAAGTGCAGCGCCTGCGGCTATCGCTTCGAGGCGGTGGCGATCTTCGATCACTCCGCGATCGAGCATCCGCCACTCGCCGCTTAAGCCGTCACTTACGCCGCGAGCCGGGGCTGCTGCCACATCGGCAATTGCATCCGCACGATCAGCCCGTGCGGCTCGCGGTCGTGCAGCGACAGTTCGCCGCCATGCGCGAGTGCGATCGCGCGCGCGATCGACAGGCCGAGCCCGAAGCCGGTCTGGTCGTCCATGGTGCGCGCGTCGTCGCCGCGCACGAACGGCTCCAGCATCTCCTGCTTGCGCGCATCCGAAATGCCGGGGCCGTCGTCCGCGACGTCGATCCTGAAGCGGGTGCCTTCGACCTCGAGCCGGATCGTCACTTCGGCGCCGAAGCGCACCGCATTCTCGACGAGGTTGGTGATGCCGCGGTGGAGGTCGTCGGGACGCGCCGCGGCGGTCGCAGATAGCGGGCCGTCGTAATGCACCACGTGGCCCATGTCGCCGAACTGGTCGGCGATGAGCTGCAGTGTGCTCGCGACGTCGACCAGCGTTATCGCCTCGATCTTGCGGTCGTTGCGCAGGAGCGACAGCACGGATTCCAGCATCGAGCGCATCTGGTCGAGGTCGATCAGCATGCGCTTGCGGTTGCCTTCGTCCTCGATGAACTCGGCGCGCAGCCGCAAGCGCGTGATCGGGGTGCGCAGATCGTGGCTGATCGCCGCCAGCATCCTGGTGCGGTCGGACATCAACCGCGCGATCCGCTCATGCATGCGGTTGAGCGCGCGCGCGACCTGGCGGATCTCCTCCGGACCACGCTCGGGCAGCGGTTCGGCCGTCCCGTCCAGGCTGAAATTCTCGGCCGCCTTGGCGAAGGACGACAGCGGCGTCGCCAGCGCACGCGCCGCCCAGAGGCCGAGCACGGTGACGCAGATGAAAGCGGTCATCAGCGTCATCAGCCACGGCGCGCCCCAGAACCACGGACGCGGACCGTTCTGGACATGGCCCGCGATCATGCTGCCGTCGGGCAACTCCACGCCGACGCGGTGGATGCCGCCGTCCGGCGCCAGTTGCACCACCTTGTAGCCGCGGCCGAGGTGACGGCGCATCCCGTGCAGGTGCGCGCCTTCGCTCTCCGCGACGATCGTCGCCGTGCCGGGAGCGACCGTCTCGAGGCCGAGCCTGGGAAAGGCGCGCGCGAGATCGGCGATGAGGCGCGGCCGCTCGCTCTCGCTGGCGGCCGCGAGCAGCAGTGCGGCATCCGTCATTTGACGGGCGCCGTCCGGCGGCGTGTCGGGGCGGTCCGGCCGGCTGATCAGGAAGGCAGTGGTGACGACGAGATGCAGCGCGACCGTCGACGCCAGCACGAGCGCGGCGATCTGCCCGCCGATGCCCCTGAAGTGGAAGAACCGGAACGGCTTCATGGCCGGCGTCCCCTCAAATGCTCAGGGCCGCCGTGACCGCTTCCGTCCTTGGCGTGAACAGATAGCCGCCGGAGCGGACCGTCTTGATGATGGTCGGGTCCTGCGGGTTGGGCTCGATCTTGCGGCGGATGCGGCTGACCAGCACGTCGATCGAGCGCTCGAACGAGCCGGTGTTGCGCCCCTGGGTGAGGTCGAGCAGGCTGTCGCGCGACAGCACGCGGCCGGGCCGCTCGCAGAACGTCCTGAGCAGATCGAACTCGGCGCTGGTCACCGCGACGCGCGCGCCTTCGGGATTGCGCAATTCGCGCAGGCGCAGGTCGATGCGCCAGCCCTCGAACGCCAGCGTGCTCGCGCCTTCGATCGAGCTTGCGGCCTGGGCCGCTGCCTGGCGGCGCAGCACCGCGTTGATGCGCGCGAGCAGCTCGCGCGGATTGAACGGCTTCGGCAGATAGTCGTCGGCGCCCATCTCGAGGCCGACGATACGGTCGACGTCCTCGCCGCGCGCAGTCAGCATGATGATCGGCGTCTGCGTCTCCGAGCGCACCTTGCGACACAGGCTGAGGCCGTCTTCGCCGGGCAGCATGACGTCGAGGATGATGAGGTCGACGCGATGGTCGGCCATCGCACGCGACATCTCGCGGCCGTCGCTGACGGCGGTGACGTTGCAGGCGTTGTTGCGCAGGTACTTCGCAATCAACGTCCGGGTTTCGCGGTCGTCCTCGACGACCAGGATGTTGGGCGAGGGAATTGCCATGTCCTCTGTTTGTCCAAGATTCGGGCCGAATGGCGAAGATTTTTGTTTCAGTTCGTTTCTGGCTGCCCCGCTCGCAACAGCCGGCAACAGCCTGGCTGGGGCACGGCAAGGTCTCGTTAACACCGTTAACCATACCGTCAAAGTGTCGCGCAAGATACCGTAGAAACCCCGGAGCCATCATGAGCACGATCTCGTCGCTCTCAAGCAGCAGCTACCAGTCGCCGCTACAGCGGCTACAGCAGGAATTGCAATCGGAAGTCTCCGCCGGCACGATCTCGTCATCGGACCAGTCCGCACTTTCGACGGCGCTCACCGACATCGACACGGCGCTACAGCAGAGCCGCGCCAGCGACGAGTCCAGCGGCACGCGGCCGTCGAAGGACGACATGAAGTCGAAGATCGACGACCTCATTGCCAACGAGGTGTCGAACGGCACTCTGACCTCGGACCAGGCCGACGAGCTCAAGGGCGTATTTCAGTCCGCTTTCGCCAACGGCCCCGGCGGTGCTGGCGGCCCGCCGCCCGGTCCGCCACCGGATGACAGCTCCTCGGATTCGTCGTCCACGGACTCGACGAGCAGCTCTTCGAGCGACTCCGCCACGGCCGAGATACTCCAGCAGTTTCTCCAGGCGCTGCAGCAGTCGCAGTCGTCGACGTCGTCCTACGGCGCCTCCGGCAGCGCGACCAGCTCGTCGAGCGGCTCGCAATTCTCCGCGCTGCTGATCGACTACAAGAGCTGACCTGAGCGACGCAGGTTGGCGCGTTCCTCGCCGCGGTCTTGCTTCTTCCCAGGGCGCAAGATCGTCGGCGGGGAACCGAGCCTCGCACATGTTCCTGCGGATTGGGGAACATTCGTCGCAATGCAGCGGCACGCGAAAGTGGCAACGAAATTGCCGCAGGATCGGAACTGCGACTGACGCCAGCTGTTTTCTCCGCACAAGTTTTCTTGTTGAAGGAGAGGACAAGATGTTGATCAAATCGATCGCGGCCGGCCTCGCCGGGACCGCGCTGCTTGCGACCGTAGCGTTTGCACAAGCGCCTGCTCAATCGCCGACCGCCGACAAGGCTCCGACCGTGGCAACAACGACGACCACGTCGGCGTCGAACGAGTGGCGCGCATCGAAGATGTCGGGCCTGAAGGTCTACAACGACGCCAATGAAAACATCGGCTCGATCAACGATCTGCTGATGGACAAGAGCGGCAACGTCAAGATCGCCGTGATCGGCGTCGGCGGCTTCCTCGGCATGGGTGAGCATCTGGTCGCCGTGCCCTTCGAGAAGCTGAAGTTCGCCAACGAGGCCGTCGCCTACACCGGCACCGGAACGAACTCGAACGCCAAGCCTGGTGGGTCGACGACGACGGGCGCTGCGACCGGCACCGACAAGACCTCGACGACCACGAGCAAGTCGTCTTCGTCGAAGTGGTATCCGGACCACGCCGTGTTCAACGCATCCAAGGACGAGCTGAAGAACATGCCCGAGTTCAAGTACTCGGAGTAATGCGGCTGAGCTGATCACCGAAACGAAGCGCGCCCGGTTTTCACCGGGCGCGCTGTCGTGTCGTTCTTACCTCGCCCCGCTTGCGGGGAGAGGGAGAAGACGCTCAATTCCCCTTCACCAGCGGGCAGCCACCCTTGTCGAGCGGACGGAACGCCTCGTCGCCGGGCACGGTGGCGATCAGCTTGTAGAGGTCCCACTCGCCCTTGGACTCCTCGGGCTTCTTCACTTCGAACAGATACATGTCGTGGACCATGCGGCCGTCGATGCGGATCTTGCCGTTCTTGGCGAAGAAGTCGTTGATCGGCGTCGCGCGCATCTGCTCCATCACCTTGGGCGCCTCGTCGCTCTTGATGGCGTCGATCGCCTTCAGATAGTGCATCGTCGCCGAATAGAGGCCGGCCTGAATCATGGTCGGCATGTGGCCGACCTTCTCGTTGAAGCGCTTGGAGAAGGCGCGCGTCTCATCGTTCATGTCCCAGTAGAACGCGTCGGTGACGATCAGCCCTTGCGTCGCCTTGATACCGAGCGAATGGGTGTCGGTGATCTCCTGCAGAAGCGCGATCATCTTCTGGCCGCCTTGCGTCAGGCCGAACTCGGCCGCCTGCTTCAGCGCGTTGGTGGTGTCGCCGCCGGCATTCGCCAGCGCGACCACCTTGGCCTTGGAAGCCTGCGCCTGCAGCAGGAAGGAGGAGAAGTCCGAGGAGTTGAGCGGATGTCGCACGTCGCCGAGCACCTTGCCGCCGCTCTCCTTCACCACGTTGGCGGCGTCGCGCTCCAGCGCCATGCCGAAGGCGTAGTCGGCGGTGACGAAGAACCAGGTGTCCTCGCCGCGCTTGACCATCGCCCTGCCGGCGACGTTCGACAGCGCGTAGGTGTCGTAGGTCCAGTGCACCGTGTTCGGCGAGCATTGGGCGCCGGTGATGTCGGACGAGCCGCCGCCGGAATTGATGTTGATCTTGTTCTTCTCGCGGGTCAGCGCCGAGATCGGCAGCGCCACCGAGGAGGTGGGCACGTCGAAGATCGCATCGACCTTGTCGTTGTCGTACCAGTTGCGGGCGATGTTGACGCCGACGTCCGGCTTGTTCTGGTGGTCGGCCGCGACCACCTGCACCGGCTTGCCGGCGACCTTGGCGCCGTAATCGGCAACCGCCATCTCCACGGCGGCGAGCGAGCCCTTGCCGGTCGCGTCCGCATAGAGGCTCGACATGTCCGTAAGCACGCCGATCTTGACGACGTCGTCGGAAATCTGTGCCTGCGCCGTGCCGCTGGCGGCAGTGATGGCGAGGCCGGCCGCGACCGCGGCGATGAGTTTGTGCATGGTTGTTCTCCCTGAGCGTTGTTCTTCGAGCTTCGTTGTGCGGGACCGTTCTAGCGGCTATCGGCGGCCGAAGCTAAGCAATCCCCGCCATAGCGGAATGCAAAAAGAGAAGGGGGCTCTCTCGTCATTCCGGGGCGCGCTGCAGCGCGAACCCGAAATTCATCGAGCAGCAGGGAACCCGGATGAATGGATTCCGGGCCCGCGCCTGACGGCGCGTCCCGGAATGACGATTGAGATAGGCTACATCCCCTGCAGCTTCGTCACGGACACGTTGAGCGAGCCGCCGGCTTCCGCGATTACGCGCAGCGTCTTCGAGTCGAAGGCGATGTCGGCGAGCGTCAGGCTGTCGATCCTGGCGTCGACGCGCAGGCCGTCCTCGCTCTTCTGGTAGTCGGCGATCGCAGCCGCGATCTTCTCGCGCGCATTGGCGGCGATCGGCTTCAGGTCGAGCGTCGCTTTCTGCGCCAGCGCCTGCTGCATCTGCGGCACCACCGCGCGCGCGGCGGCGCCAAGCAGGCCGAACGCCGCCTCGGACTCCACCGCGAGTTGGACGTCGGTGAGCCGCAGCGTCTGCTGTGCCTGGTCGAGCACCGGCCGGCCCCAGATGTGCACGGTCGCTTCCGCGCCGAGGCCGAGCCAGCTCTTCTTCTCCTTGGCGCGCACCAGCAGCGAGATCAGCAGCCGCTCGCCCGACGGGACGATGTTGACGCTCTTCACGGTGACGTCGACCGGTCCGGAGCCGTCCTCGGGATAGGTGTGGCCTACCATCTGCGCGGCGATGAGCTTGTTGATCTCGGTGAAGGGCACGTCGATCGGCACGCCGATGCTCACGCCCGTGCCGGTCGGCGGCACGATCGAGATCTTGTCGGGGAACGGGCAGTCCGGCTTGGTCTGTGTCGTGGTGACGCGCGTCTCGGCTTCGAGGCCAAGCAGCAGCGTCACGGCCTGCGCGTCGACCCGCGGCTGTGCGGCGATGGCGCGGATCGGCTTCATCTCGAGCCAGAGCGGCGGCAGCGCGGCCGACGAGCCGGTGCCCTGCAGCGGGATCGAGCGGCAGGCCTTGGTCCATTGCGCCTTTGCGTTCTCGCGCAGGCTCGGGTCGTTGCGGATGCGCTCGGCGGCGATGTTGAGCTGATCGCCGACCGTCTTGTCGATCAGCGGCTTGACCTGCCCCGGGACGTTGACCTTGGCGCCAGCGACCGAGAGGTTGGTATCGCCGAGATTGACCTGGGCGCCGAGATTGGGCTCGAGATGCCAGGCCGCCGCGAGCTTCGGGCGCGAGGTGATGACCACGTTGCCCTTGATCTCGGCGCTCGCGTTCAGGTTCTTGATGTTGACCGCGCCGATCTGCTTGGCGGCATTGCCGCCGAGCACGCTGCCGAGCGCCTCGCCGAGCGCGCCGGTGGCTTTCGACGACAGCGATCCCGTGACGTTCAGCTTGCCGCTGATCGGCGTCGACAGGGTCAGCACGTCCTTGTCGCCGACAGCCGAAATCGGTCCGCGCAACGCCGACCAGCCGATGTCGGCGTTCTCCAGTATCTGCGAGATCGGATTATCCGCCTTGCCGGCGAAGTTGCGCGGCGCGGCTTTCTCGGCCTGCTCGCGGATCGCTGACAGCGCAATGGCCACCGGCGCCACGATGATCGAGCTCTTCGAGACCGGTGGCAGCGGCGGCAGTTGCGCCACCACGGGCGCGGGTCCCGTCGCGCTTGGCGACAGCCAGTCCATCGCCTTCAGGCTGATGAAAAATGAGCCCGCGATCACCGCCACGGCGACCAGGACAGTCTTCAAGTTCAACGTTAGTCGCATCAATCCCCCAAGCCGCCCCGGGGCAGGAGTCTACAGGGCAGGAGAGGAGGGCGCTAGAGCGCACGGATGGGGTGGAATTGGGGCGAACAGGTTAACGTCCGCGGACGCGTCGTTGCCGCGTATCCAACCCATCATCGCGGGGCGGCGCGCCTGGGACGGCGGACCGCTTTCACGTTGCCGCCGCTGCCGCCGCCGCAGAAGAAGCGATCGCCGCCGTCGGATTCCAATCCCGAGACGATTGTCCCGGCAGGCATGTCGAGCTGCTCCAGCACTTTTCCCGTTTCGGGATCGATCCGCCGCACGTCACTTTCATCGTTCTCCCATGTGCCATGCCAGAGCTCACCGTCGACCCAGGTGACTCCGGTCACGAAGCGCTTGCTCTCGATGGTGCGCAGAACCGCTCCCGTTTCCGGATCAACCTGATGGATCTTTCGCTCCCGATATTGTCCGACCCAGAGCGAGCCCTCGGCCCAGGCCAATCCGGAATCGCCACCGCCGCCTGGCGCCGGGATGGTGGTCAGCACCTTGCCGGTCGCGGCGTCGATCTTCTGAATGCGATCCTCGGCGATCTGGTACAGGTGCCGGCCGTCGAACGCCGTTCCCGCATGTGCGGCAACATTGATCGCGCGTGCGATCTTGCCGCTTGCCGGGTCGACCGCATTCAACTTGTCGCCGGATGCGAACCAGACATGCGTGCCGTCATAGGTGACGCCGTGCACGCTGTCGACGCCGGCAAACGGTCCGTACTCCTGGATAATCTCGGCGGCTGAACGTTTCATGTGTGTGATCCCTGTGAACTGAGCCATCCTACGTCTTCAGGAGCGGCGTAGGGAGTAACAAGCCTGTCGGGAAACCCGGGACGGGCGGGGTCATCCAGCGACGGGCCCGCCCGTGTCCGAAGGACTGCACCTTGTGCGATCTTGCGAGCTCGTCGAGCGCCCGCTGCACCGTGCGCGGGCTCATGCCAAGCGCAAGCGCCAGCGCCGAGCTCGACCAGGGCTCGCCATCGGAGAGAAAGGCGAGCACGGCGGCGTGCTTTTCCTCGACGGGCCGTGCCAGCACGATGACCTGCCGTGTCTTGTGCGGTGTCAGCACAAAACCCTCCCTCGTCGCGCTCACATCGGCCAGCGTCCTGAGCTTGGTGCGAAGCCGCCCGATCTCGACCCGCAACCGCGCACGGTGCGATTCATCGACGTGCTTCGCCTGAAACGCGCCGGTAATCAGCGTCTCTCGCGACACATCTGCCGGCCAGGCCTGCGCCAGGATGCGGGCGAGCGCGAACAAGACCGGCCGCGTGCCGAGCGGCACGACGCGGTCTTGCTTGCGCACGGCGTGATGGAACGTGTCCACGACGAGCGCCGCCGACGTCGCCAGCTCTTCGACCTCGGCGAGCAACAGCGGCCGCTCCTTGCCGCGGGCAATGAGGCGCGCCGCCGGCGTATCGAGGACGAGATTCGTGCTTTCGACTTCGGCCGCGAGCGCAGCGATGCCCGCCAGCTGCGCTGCGCGAGCCGCACGGCCGAGCGCCGCACGCGCGATCTTCGTCCGCAGCCGCCGTATCGCGATGCCCGCGACCACGAGCTCGTGGATGACCCGCGAGGCAGGCGGCAGTGGTGCGGTGCCGAGCTCGGCCAGCGTGTGCTCGGCCTCGTCGAGGCGCCCGAGCAGCAGAAGCCGGCGCGCCTCGATGTGACCGGCATGGGCGGCGTTGGCGAGATCGCCGTGATCTTGCAGCGTCGACCGCGCGGCCGCGAGCGTCTTGGCCGGCGAGCTCAGGTCGCGCGAGACGAGCGCGATCTCGGCTTCGGCAACCACGCATCTTGCGCGGGCGACGGTCTCGCGCGGACCGAAGGCGCGTGCGGCGCTGCGCAGCAGCGTCTTGGCCCGGGCGAGCTCGCCGAGCTGCGCCATCGCGATCCCGCGCAATGCGAGCGAGGGGGCATCGTTGCGCAGCGCCACGCGGTTCAGGGCGCCGAGCGGATCGCCGGCCTCGAGCGCACGCGCCGCGGCCGTAATCAGCGACTCCATGAAAATCCCGCCACACTTGTTACTCCCACCGCGCAACCCTCAGGTGCCAGAAAGAGTTCACGACCGACGATGTGCAGTGAGCGGCGAGCGGAATTGCGCCTGTCACAGCGCGGCGCGGGACGATCGCCCAAGCAAGAGGTTCCAGAAGCCATGATGACATCAGTTGAAAACGGACGGAACGACGGACAGCCTGTCATGCACACACCACCGGTGGTGTCGCCGCAAGACTGGGAGGCAGCCCGTCAGCAACTGCTCGTGAAGGAAAAGGCACATACCCGCGCCCGCGATGCCCTGGCCGCCGAGCGCCGGCGAATGCCGTGGATGGCCGTGGACAAAACCTATGCGTTCGATGGGCCCGGCGGCAAGGTCAGTCTGCTCGATATGTTCCAGGGTCGGCGGCAACTCATCGTCTACCGCGCCTTTTTCGAGCCCGAGGTGTTCGGCTGGCCCGATCACGCGTGCCGGGGCTGCTCCATGGTCGCCGACCAGGTCGCCCATGTCTCGCACCTGAACGCCCGCGACACCACCCTCGTCTTCGCCTCGCGCGCGCCCCAGGCCGACATCGCGCGGCTGAAGAAGCGGATGGGCTGGACCATGCCATGGGTCACGATCACGGACAGTTTCGACGCCGATTTCGGCGTGGACGAATGGCACGGCACGAACGTGTTCTACCGGGACGGCGACCGCATCTACCGCAGCTACTTCATCAAGAGCCGCGGCGACGAGCAGATGGGCGGCACCTGGAACTACCTCGACATCACGCCGCTCGGCCGGCAGGAGGTCTGGGAGGACTCGCCGCAGGGTTATCCTCAGACCCCCACCTACAAATGGTGGAATTGGCACGACAGCTACGTGGAAGGCGCCGCGCCCGACAAGAGATGGGTCGAGGTGTCGGACGCCGGAGAGAAGGCGTTCCGCGAGGAGTCCGCGGGCACGACGACGTGACCGAGGCCTGTCCGCTGAGCTCCGCCACTAGCGCGAACCGTGACGGCAGGGCCGTCACGGCCACTCGTGACCTCGCCAGATGGCTGGCTCTCGCCGCCACGCCGACCTTCGCGATCATGGCGCTGCTGACGGCCGTTCTCGGCGGTGGTCCGGCAGACATGCTCTGCGCCGCCGGGCAGGGGTCGCTGCTAAGCGGGATGATTCCGATGTATCTCCTGATGAGCGCATTTCACTCATCGGCGTGGCTGAAGCTGATCTCGGACCGACGCCGCGACGCGCGCGGGTAGGAGCGGATGGCCGCCGACGCAAAGGCGAACGGCCCCGGCGTGCCTTGGAGGGGCGTTCGGTTCATGATGGTGCGCTCGCCGCTGTTGCCGCGAACTCCGCTCCTCATCCTGAGGGGCCCGCNCATAGGCGGGCGTCTCGAAGGATGAGTTGGGGTACGCTCCGTTGGTGCCGCGTCGCGATCTCACCCCGCGCACTGGCCAATAATTTCCGTATCATGCCCGCCGCATCCTTCGAGACGCCGCGTTCCGCGGCTCCTCAGGATGAGGCTTAACCGGCATCTCGCGAGTTGCGGCAGGCATTGCGAAGTCGAGGTCTCTCGTCGAGCAGCCGGGAGCCGCGAACTCCGCTCCTCATCCTGAGGAGCCCGCCGCAGGCGGGCGTCTCGAAGGATGATGAGACCCGCGCTTTGCCAATTCATGGAGCTCAGCAAAATCGCCGCGCATGAAAGCTTCCTTTTTGGCGCGGCTCCATTTCTTGAGTTTGCGTTCGCATTCGATCGCGTCGGTGATCCGGTCGAACCATAGCGAGAAGACCGGCGTCACGGGCCTGCGTGGCTTGGTGTAGCCGCCGAACGTGCCGGTTGTGCTGCGCGATCCTGAGCTCAAGCTCGGTGCGCGTCGTTCCGATGTAGTAGCTGCCATCGGCGCATTTGAGAATGTAGAGGTACGCGCCTTCTGTCATCGTGCCCGCCCCATCCTTCGAGACGACCGCTCCGCGGTCTCCTCAGGATGAGGCTAACTGGCGGTCGCGACTTTGAGCAAGTGCCGTCGATGCCAATTTTTCTCGCTCGTCTGCTTAGTGCTGCTCTGCAGCCGCTTGCAGATAGGCGATCACCTTGACCGCCTCCTCCGACGAGACGCCGCCATAAGGCTGCATCTTGTTGCCCGACACGACCTCGTCCGGCTTGACGATGAAGCGCGTGAGCTTGTCCTGGTCCCAGACGAAGCCTGCGTCCTTCATCGCGGGGGAGTAGTTGTAGTTCGGCAGCGAGCCTGCCTTCCGTCCGACGATCTTGTTGAGATTTGGACCGAGACGATTGTCGCCCTCCTTCACGGAGTGACAGGTGCGGCATGAATTGTTGAAAGCCTGATGGGCCGCGTCATCGCTGGCCGCGGTTGGTTGCTGCGCGAGGGCCGCAGGCGCAGACAGCAGCCACGCCAATCCGGCTCCAGCGATCAGGCGCATCCATCTGTTCCGCGAGGTTCGTTGGCTCGGTTGCATCTGCGCCTCCATCGGGGATCGCGCCCATGCTCCTCAAAGCAAGACAGCTTGGAGAGCATCGTGCCAACGAAGACGGCCCCGGTGGGTTCCGGGGCCGTTTGTGTCACGATGTCCTGTCGCTTACCGCGTTGCGCTGCCGAGCTCGGCGCGGCGCTCCGTCATCGGCAGCACCACGACCTTGGTGCCGACGCTGACGCGGGAGTAGAGGTCGGTCACGTCATCATTGGTCAGGCGGATGCAGCCGGAGGAAACATGCTTGCCGATCGTCTCGGGCGCGTTGGTGCCGTGGATGCGGTAGATGGTGCCGCCGAGATACATGGCGCGTGCGCCGAGCGGGTTGCCGGGGCCCCCGGCCATGTGGCGCGGCAGATAGGGCTGGCGCGCGATCATCTCCGGCGGCGGGGTCCAATCCGGCCACTCGGCCTTCTTGGTCACCGACTGGATGCCGGACCAGGTGAAGCCATCGCGGCCGACGCCGATGCCGTAGCGGATCGCCTGGCCGTTGCCGAGCACGTAGTAGAGATAGGTGTTGGGCGTATCGATGATGATCGTGCCCGGTGCCTCGCGCGTCGCGTAGGAGACGGTCTGGCGGCGGAACCGCGCCGGCATCTCGACTGAGTCCTGATCCTCGGACGGCGCGGCCTGATACGGCGTTGCCTGGTAGGGCTGATAGGGCTGCTGCGGCGCGGCCATCGGCGGCAGCGGCTGGAAGAAGGGGAAGAGCTGCACGGGCGCGGCCTTGGCCGGGCCTGCGAACGCGATCGCGGAGATCGCGACTGCGCCAAAGGCAACGGCGCGCGAATACGTCTTGAACGTGTCCAGATTGAACATTGATCGCCCCTGTTTGCTCGGTGTTGTTGGTCACCGCGGCACCGTTTCGGTGCTCCGTTGCCTAAATCACTAACGGAAATAAGTTTCGGGACGTTTGCGCGAAAAACCGAAAACGGTTTCGTCGCGGCAAGGATTGTTTCATGACAGTTTCGTGGCTCCGCGAGCCCGTTAACGAACAAAACAGTCTGCCGACACTTATGTGACGTCACACGCCTGAAATATCCATGGTTGAAGGTCGAAAGCCGAGAATCATCAAACTCTCGGGATTTCCCCATGCGGGTATTAATCGCGACTGACGCCTGGCATCCGCAGGTTAACGGCGTGGTCCGGACGCTGACTTCGCTGGCGGGCGCGGCCAAGGCGCTCGACGTCGACATCGAATTCCTCACCCCCGACGGCTTCCCGTCGTGGCCGCTGCCGACCTATCCAGGCCTGCGCATCGCGCTGCCGAGGGCCAAGGAGATTGCGCGGCGGATCGAGAAGGCGGCGCCGGACGCCCTGCACATCGCGACCGAAGGCCCGATCGGCTGGGCCGCGCGCGCCTATTGCCGCCGCAACCGGCTCGCCTTCACCACCTCCTACACCACGCGCTTTCCGGAATATGTTTCGGTGCGGACCGGCATCCCCGACGCCGTCGGCTACGCGGTTCTGCGTCATTTCCACGATGCCGCCGCGATGACCATGGTGGCGACGCCCTCGCTGCGGCAGGAGCTCTCCGAGCGCGGCTTCAAGCGGCTCGGTTTCTGGACGCGCGGCGTCAACACCGAACTGTTTCATCCCGACGATCCGGCAAAGCTCGATCTGCCGCGGCCGATCTTCATGACCATGGGTCGCGTGGCCGTGGAGAAGAATCTCGAAGCGTTCCTCTCGCTCGATCTGCCCGGCACCAAGGTCGTCGTCGGCGACGGCCCGCAGAAGGCGCAGCTCGAGAAGAAGTATCCGGATGTCGTCTTCCTCGGCGAGAAGAAGGGCGCGGATCTCACCGCTCATCTTGCCGCCGCCGACGTCTTCGTGTTTCCGAGCCTCACCGACACCTTCGGCGTCGTGCAGCTCGAAGCGCTCGCCTGTGGCACGCCGGTTGCGGCGTTTCCGGTCACGGGTCCGAAGGACGTCATCGCCGATCATCCGATCGGCGCGATCGACCACGATTTGCGCACCGCCTGTCTGCGTGCGCTTACCATGTCGCGCGAGACCTGCCGCAACTTCGCGCTCGAGCGCTCCTGGGAGAACAGTGCGCGTCAGTTCGTCGGCAATCTCACCTCACTTCAGCCCAGCCGCATCCTGCGCGCTTCGCCGGTCATGGCGCGGCGGCCGGTGCGCGGTTGACCTTATCGTTTTGAACCACAGCGAGAACCACATCGATGGCTAAGATCATGAACCTTGACGGCGCCCAGCAGCTTGACCTCGACCGCGGCACGGTCGAGCAGGCCTATGACCGCTGGGCGCCCGTCTACGACCTCGTGTTCGGCGGCGTGTTCGCCAAGGGCCGCCAGGCGGCGATCGCGGCGACCAACAAGATCGGCGGCCGCGTGCTCGAGGTCGGCGTCGGCACCGGCATCTCGCTGCCGATGTACGCGAGCAATGTTCGCATCTTCGGTACCGACATTTCGGAAGCGATGCTGGACAAGGCGCGCCAGCGCGTCGCCGAAGGCAAGCTGAAGAACGTCGAAGGCCTCGCGGTGATGGATGCCGAGAAGCTCGAATTCCCCGACAATTCCTTCGACGTCGTGATGGCACAATATGTCGTCACCGCCGTGCCGAACCCGGAGAAGGCGCTGGACGAATTCGCCCGCGTGCTGCGCCCCGGCGGCGAGCTGATCATCCTGACCCGCGTCAGCGCCGACGCCGGCATGCGCCGCTTCATCGAGCAGAAGCTGCAGCCGGTGGTGCGTCCGCTCGGCTTCCGCACTGCCGAGTTCGCCTGGTCGCGCTACGCCAAATGGCTGGCCGGCGCCAACGGCATCGAGCTCGCCGAGCGCCGCCTGATCCCGCCGCTCGGCCATTTCTCGCTGGTGCGCTTTCGCAAGGTCGAGGTCGCCAAGGCAGCGTGAACTGCTGTTGCCCCTCATGATGAGGCGGCGCGCAGCGCCGTCTCGAACCATGAAGGTCCCGGTTGGCCTTCATCCTTCGAGACGCGCGTTCCGCGCTCCTCAGGCGGAGGGGACCGTGCGTCATCGCGTCGCTCTACATCGTCATATGACAAAATGATGATGTCACACGACCTACATCGAATCCCTGTAATCCCGTACCCGAAAGCATTTTGGGGGAAAGCATGATCAAGAATTACCTCGAGCAGCTGCGGATCCAGCGCTGGGATGACCACCGCTACTATCACCACAGCCGCATCAATCAGAGCCTGCACTTCGTCAGCGCGCTGAGCTTCCTCTTCGCCTATGTCTGGCTGTTCATCGATCCCATGATCTCGGCCCTGGTCGGCTGGCTGGTCTCGATGACCTCGCGCCAGGCCGGTCACTTCTTCTTCGAGCCGCACGATTACGACCACATCAATCAGGCGACGCACGAGTACAAGGAAGAGATCAAGGTCGGCTACAACCTGCAGCGCAAGGTAGTTCTGATGGCGATCTGGGCGCTGTCGCCGCTGGTGCTGTTCTTCGATCCGACGCTGTTCGGCCTGTTCAAGCCCTGGGCTGGCGCCACCGACTTCATGCGGCAGGTCGCCAAGATCTGGCTCGCGGTCGGTGCCGGTGGTCTCCTGTTCCGCACCATCCACCTGTTCTTCATTCGCGACGTCGAGACCGGTCTCGTCTGGATGACCAAGATCCTGACTGATCCCTTCCACGACCTGATGCTCTATCGCAAGGCTCCGCTCGCGCTGATGCGCGGCGAGCTGATGGACCCCGGTCTGCACCTCAACCCCGAGCACACGCTGGGCCTCATCCCCGAGCCCGCGCTCGAAGAGCAGCACGCCTGAGCGCGCTGTTCCCAACTAACACTCCGATGTCGATTGGTTACGTCATGCCCGGCCTTGTGCCGGGCATCCACGTCTTGGGGGCTGCCGTTGCGGCTCCTTCGCCTCTTCCCGCGTGCGGGGCGAGGCCGGATCGCATCGCAGATGCGATCCGGGTGAGGGGGAGTCTTCGCGAGTCTCTCTGTTACCGTCCGTGCGGAGAGCCCCTCTCACCCCAACCCGCTCAGCGCGAGCGCAGCTCGTCGCGTCCCCGCGGGCGGGGAGAGGGGGAGGCGGCAGCGGTGTTCGCGGAAGCCTCAGCGCCCGAAGCGCTTGGCCAGCATCTCTTTCAGGATCTGCCGCTTGATGCCCTTGTTGGTGAGGCTCGGATCGTGCCACCAGAAGCCGTCGGCCTTCATCTTCTCAGCGGCGCGAACGAAACGTTCGGCGACCTCGGTGAAGTCGGCGTCGGTGTAGTTGAGGCTAAAGATGAGCCGGCCGGTGCCGACCCAGCTCAGCGACAGGCCCTCGGCGCGCAAATAGTATTGCAGCATCCAGTTGTAGCGGGACGGTTCGGTGTATTTCACCGTCCAGATCGAGGACAGGTTCGCCACCTGCACCGGCACGCCGGCGTCCTCCAGCATCCGGTTGAGTTTTTGCGCGCGGCCGTTCCAGGTCTCCTCCAGCCCGTCATAGACAGCGCGGAAGTTCGGACTTGCGAGCCGGCTCAGGAACTCGTCCATCGCGGTCATGACGTAGGGATGCGAGTTGAAGGTGCCGCGGGCGAAGCAGACGTCGGCGGGACGGTCGTCGCGGAAGCGGCGCATCAGCTCCTTCTTGCCGCAGACCACGCCGACCGGCAGGCCGCCGGCGAGGCTCTTGCCGTAGGTCACCATGTCGGCGCGCACGCCGAAATATTCCTGGGCGCCGCCTGCCGCGAGACGGAAGCCGACGAAGACCTCGTCGAAGATCAGCACGATGCCGCGCTCGGTGCAGACCTCGCGCAGCTTCTTCAGCCACTCAGTATAGGCCGCGCGATCGAAGTTGCCGCCGCGGGAGGAATCGACCAGCGAGGAATCGCCGGGCGCGTTGGCATTCGGATGCAGCCCCTGCAGCGGATTGACCAGCACGCAGGCGATGTCGCGGCGCGTGCGCAGCACGTGCAGCGTCTTCTCCGACATCTCTGCCAGCGTGTAGGTCTCGTGCGCGGTGATCGGGTTGCCGACGCCGGGCTGCACGTCGCCCCACCAGCCGTGATAGGCCCCCGCGAAGCGGACGAGATGGGTGCGCTTGGTGTGGTAGCGCGCGAGCCGCACCGCCTGCATCACCGCTTCAGTGCCGGACATGTGGAAGGAGACTTCGTCGAGGCCCGAGATCTGGCAGAGCCGCGTCACGTTCTCGAGGATGACGGGATGGTAGGGACCGAGCACCGGTCCCAGCGCGTGCGCCCGCTTCTCGGAGCCCTCGATGCACTCCTTGTAGAAGTCGTTGCCGAAGATGTTGACTCCGTAGGAGCCGGTGAGGTCGTAGGAGACGTTGCCGTCGACGTCCTTGACGGTGACGCCGCTCGACGATTCCACGAAGGTCGAGGTGCCCAGGTGCTCGCGGACCAGGCGCGAGAACTGGAACGGCACGCGATAGCTCTCGGTGAAATTCAGGTCGGAGATCTTCTCCGCCGCTTCCTTCGTCATCGCGCGGCCCTTGGGGTAGCGCTCGGCGTAGAGGGCGGCGAGGCGGAAGAAGCTGTCCTTGCGCTGGGTCGCGATGTTCGCGGGCGCCCCGTCGCAGGCGAAGTAATCGTTGCTGTCGAACTCGTAGAACGGGATCAGCCGCGCCACCCGGCGCGACATCTTGGAGTGCCCGGAGAGCGAGCGGTGTTTGGCGCGGGACAGCTCAATCCGCGCTTTCAGCTTCGGGAAGGCGGCGGCAGCGGAGGCTGCGGCGGCCACGGACAAAGAGAGAATCGGGAGTGTCGTTTCCATGACAACAAGCGCTAACCCTGCGAGCTGACAGATTCATGACAGTCAAAGCCCTCATCGCCTCTTTCACCCAGCAGGAAGACATCAACTTCCTGCTGACCAACCGCATCCCCCGCGCGGCGCTGACCCGCTTCATGGGCTGGTTCTCCAAGATCGAGAACCCGCTGGTGCGGGACGCCTCGATCGCCCTGTGGAAGCTGTTCTCCGACCTCGATCTGTCGGAGGCGCGCAAGACCCATTTCAAGAGCCTGCATGACTGTTTCACGCGGCAGCTCAGGCCGGGCCTGCGGCCGTTCGATCCGGACCCGGTAATCATCGCAAGCCCGTCGGACGGCATCGTCGGGGCCCACGGCAGGATCGCCGACACCGAGCTGTTCCAGGTCAAGGGCGCGCCTTACTCGCTGCTCGACCTCGTCGGCGATTCCGCGCTGGTCGATCAGCACCGCAACGGCTCGTTCGTGACGCTGCGGCTGACCTCGAGCATGTATCACCGCTTCCACGCGCCCTATGATGCGCATATCGAGCGCGTCACGCTGATCCATGGCGACGTCTGGAACGTGAATCCGATCGCGCTGAAGCGGGTCGAGCGCCTGTTCTGCAAGAACGAGCGCGCGGTGATCCGTACGAACCTGGCGACCGGCGAGGCTGTGACGCTCGTGCCGGTCGCCGCGATCCTGGTCGCAAGCATCCGCCTGCATTTCCTCGACATGGTGCTGAACGCGCAGACGAAGGGACCGGTGAATTTCCCCTGCGATGTCAACGTGACGAAGGGCGAAGAGCTCGGCTGGTTCGAGCACGGCTCGACCATCATCATTCTCGCGCCCGGCGATTTTACCTTCTGCGACGGTATCGCCGAGGGCACGCGCATTCGCGCGGGTCAAGCGCTGTTGAGAAGAAAGTAGCCTTCAATCCGCCGTGTCGGCCGCCTATATCGTTCGCGGGGACGATTCGGCGACACGACAGGTAACGAGTGATGGCACGGGCGCCGGTACTGGCGGCGGGGGGTATTGTGCTGCGGCGTGGCGAAACGCCGCTGGTTGCGGTCGTACGCCAGCGCAAGCGCAATGAATGGGTCTTGCCCAAGGGCAAGCTCGACGACGGCGAGACGCCGAGAGAGGCCGCACTCCGCGAGGTGCTGGAGGAGACCGGCCACGACGTCGCCATCCATGAATTCCTGGGCACGCTCGTCTACCAGTCGGGCGGACGCTCCAAGGTGGTGCATTTCTGGCGAATGGAGGCCGAGGGCGGTCCCGTCCGCAAGCTGATGAATGACATCAAGTCCGTCGACTGGCTGCCATTGGACGATGCGATCGCGCGGCTGTCGCGCGAGTATGAGCGCGCCTTCCTGACTGAGACCGGCCCGATCGCGCTCGCCGCTGCCGGCCTCCTGCCGGCCGAGGCCACGCCACCGCTCGCCGTCGACGATGTCGACAACGTCATGCCGGCGCTGACGCCTGCGGAGGCAGCGTCCGTCGAGGAGCTCCGTCATGGGCTCTTGCAAAAGGTAAGAGCCTGGCTGCGCGGCGAGGCGTGAGCTGCAGCAAGGATGCTAAAGTAACCGAGGGCCGAGAGAGGCGGTGAGCCCTCCGGGTCCACCGCCGAGATCACCGCGTCTCACCAACACACGTTCACGGGGGCGAGGCGCCATGGCCGCTTGCGGCCCATCGCGACCACACGCCCGCGACCGGAGCCGCCGAGCGTCTCCGGTCTTGGGTCACGATCGGGTCGGGACGCCACGAGCCCACGGCCAGTCGTTGGACACGGAAACCTTGCGGACGAACGACCGCTGCCGCGCAATGTTTACGCAGCGTGTTCCTTGTCTGACTGTTGCTCTGCGGCGGTCGCGGTCTCTTCCACGCCTTTTTGGTAATTGCTCGCAAACCTCTCAATACTGTCGGCCCACATCCTCAGCATTGAGACCTGAAAGTGCATGATTGGCCTCAAGGCATTCATGCCGACTGCTGTCGCTGCGGTGATGCGCCCTTGCGAGTCGCGCGCGAAGCGGTTTGCGTTAGCGGAATTGTCTGCCATGCTGTTCGCTCCTTCTCTGGTGTTATGGACTAATCGCGGCGCGTGATTCCAAACGCTCGGACAAGATTTGATCTGCCGCTTGTCTCGCACATCGGTCGTCATGTAACTCATCCAGTTTTCTCAAATAGGCGACCGCCGCTATTTGCAGGAGATCGAAATCATCCTCGCCGATGCCACGAAGATCGGCGACGTAGCGGTAAAGGGCGGAACGCCTGCTATCGTTCTCGCTGATGCCGCTATTGAGCAGCAAGTAGTTCCGCCAAGCGAATGCACATGCGCTTTCTTTGGCCTGAGAAGTCATGGGCACCTCCCAAAGGCCAGAAAAGACTGGCGATCGTTTTCGTTCCGCGAATCTCTCCGATGTAACGTTGTTCCGTAGCTGCGCCGCAATGTGGCCGCACGCGTTGACCGTGCACATGGTTCCCTGGAAATCGAGATTGCGGAAGTGAACCTGCGGCGCGCGCTGAACGCGACACCGCCGGCTCGTTACCGCCTTTCCTTCTTTTCCTTCGGCGCGGGCGCCGGCTTGCGTGGCGCGCCGGGCCGTTGCGCGCCGGGGAGGCGCTGCTGGAATCCACCCTGGCGCTGGATGCTGCCTGGTTGCTGAACCGCGGGCGGCGGTGCTGACTGTCCGGGCTGCAATCCGGTGCGCGGCGTTTGCGGCTGCGGCGCTGTGCCGGGCTGCGGCGGGGTGGTGACGCCGGGCTGCGACGGAGTCTGTCCGCTGCGCGGCGGCTGGGCCTGCGGCGTGCCGCCCGGCTGCGTGCCTTGACCGGCGCGCGGCACGCCTGCCGGTTGTCCTGTACCCGGTTGCCGGCCCTGATTCTTCTGCCGGCCTTGCTGCTGCTGGCCTTGTTGACCCTGTTGCTGCCCCTGGCCGGCGCGCGGTGCGCCCGGCTGCACTGCACCGCCTTGTCCTTGCCGCTGCTGCGACGGCTGCGGGCCTTGCCGTTGCGGCTGCTGCGGGCCTTGCGGGTTGGGCGTGCCCGGTTGCTGCTGACCCGGACGATTGTTCTGACCGGGCAGGCCGTTCGGCCGCTGTGGCTGCTGTCCTGGCGCCGTCGCCGGACGCTGCTGCTGGAGCGGCCGCGGGATACGCGGGCTCGCCGTCGGATTGGCGCGGCGGAAGTCGCGCTGCTCGGTGACGATCTGCCGGCCCGTGGTTTGCGCCAGATGCACCTGACTGACGAAGCCGCGGTCGCGCGCGATCTGCTGCGGCGGAATCGTGATCGGCACCGCGGCAAAGCGCATGCTGCCGGGGCTGCCGGCACCGGGCCGGATCGCGAAGCCGCTCGATCCTTGCGTCAGTGCGCCGAGCCGCGTGCCACTGGTGCGGTCGTTGACGTCGATGTGTCCGACCCGGCCGTCGGCGTCGGGATAGAGTTTGATGTTGACGTTGTTCGCGGTCGCTCCCGTCGCGCTCGCATTCGCCGGCACGTCGACGACGCCGGTGGTGCCGCGGATGCCGAGCGTTGCCGTTGGCGTCGTGATCTTCATGTCGCCGGTCTTGGCCACGGCTGCCGCAACGAACGCGACGGTACCCTTCCCGATGTCGAAGATCGCACCGTTCTGCTTGCCGCCGTCCTCATAGACGTAATTGTCGATGCTGATCTTGGCGCTGGCCGAGAGATTGAACGTGGTCGCATCGTTGAAGGTGATGCCGAGCGAGGAGTTCGACGCCGTCTGCACGATGTCGTTGAGATAGATGTCGTCGCGGACCTTGAGGGGATACGAATTCTTGTCGCGGATCACGGTGGCGACCCCGGTTACGGTCGCGACGTTGCCGATGGGTTCCTCGGCGGCGGGCTGCGCATCAGGCGCGGGTGTCGGCGATGCGGCGGGGGCTGGCGACGGCTCGGGCGTCGGCTGCGCTTGCGGCTGGGCCTGTGCAACCTCGATCGTATCCGATGCGAACGCAGCGCTCGCGCCGGCTGGCGGCAAGGCCAGCAGCGCAAGCGCGAACACGAAGCGGCGCCAAGCCACCAAAAATTCCACGATGAAGTCCCGATGAGAACACGAGGCGAGATCGACCGATTTCAGCCGGGGCTGGCTGAATGGCAGATGAACGTGTGTCGTACGGGAGGAGCGAATGTTCAAACGTGCGCCGTAAGAGACGTAGCTTCTCGCCTGTCAATCGTCATTCCGGGGCGCGACGAAGTCGCGAGCCCGGAATCCATTGCGCCACCAACGATGCGGTCGGATGGATTCCGGGTTCGCGCTCGCGCGCGCCTCGGAATGACAGCGGTAGCCGTCAGCTCACCCGCTTCCAGGTCTGGCCGCCGCAGAACATGCCGCCGAAGGCGCAGCCCTGCACGCGGAGCAGGTTCGGGCCCTTCATCGCGATCGTGGAGTCGTAGTTGCGTCCAGAATCGGGATCGTGGATGTGGCCGCTCCACTTCGAGCCCTCGGGCTTCATGTTGATCAGGATGCGCTCATTGGACTTCTCGGCATAGCCGCAGAGATTGGCGCCGCACTGCTCGACGCGGACATTGCCCTTGTTCTCTTCGGTGGCCCACACGCCGACCGGCGTGCTCGGCGCCGGCGCGGCGGCGACCGGGGCCGAAGCGTGCGCAGGAACGGGAGCAGCCGCGATGGAGGCCGGTGCAGCGGCGGGAGCGACCGGTGCGGGCTGTGTCGTCGTATCGACGCTGGCGGACGGCGCGGCGGCAACCGTTGTCGCCGGCGCGACGGGCTGAGTGACGGCGGGCGCGGCCGGAGCGATCGACTGCACCGGCGCCTGCTGCACGGGCTGCTGCGCCGGAGCCGGTGCAGGCTGCGCGTTTGTCGTGCTCGGCGTGGTGTCGTCGTCATCGTCCTTGGAGCCGAGGCCGTTGAGGTTGATGTTGTTCAACTTGATCGGCTTGTTCGACAGACCCGGCGCGATGATGGTCACGCAGTCGAGCGAAGCGCAGTTGCGCGGCGTCTCGATGCGGACGTGCTGGCCGTCGATCTGGAACGAGATCGAGTTGCCGGCATGCGCGACGGCGGTCGAGGCGAGGAAGAGGGCGGTGGTGGCGACGTAGAGCTTGTTCATGACAACCTCCCGAAAAGCTGGTCCCGATATGGACTGAAAGTCGATGACGACCTGAGCGTGGTTCGACCCTACGCCGGCCCGCCCCGACCTTCTGTGATGAACGTCACAACGGCTCCGCCGCCTGGCGTGAGCCTGCGCACATTCAGCTGCCGTTCGGCCTTCGTAACTTCGCCCCGACACAGCGGGAGGGGTGGATGAAGAGATTTGTGAATTGGCTTGGCACATTCATCGCACTGACGATGGTTACATCGTCGGCTGAGGCAGGTTCCTACTCCTTCGCGATCGGCGGGCACCGGTTTCACGTCGAGGCGCCGCGGAATTGCAGATCCACCTCCTGTGTGTCGATCTCGTCCGGTCGTAGCTTTCGGCCCGCTGAAGATATCGACACGACTCTCGTCGTGAGCCCCGCGCCGCCGGCAGCCCTTCCGCCGGCGCAAGTCTGCCCCGCCGCTCCGGTCAAGCCGCCGCAGCCGACCGTTGCCACGATTCCCGTTGCGCCACCGGCGCCCACGACTGCGCCCATCCTTGCGCCCACGGTCTCTCAATCCGTCACCTTGCCGCCGGCACCACAGCTCGAACCGCCCAAGCTCGAGCCCCCGCAGACGACATTTCTCGAAGCGCCACACCCCGCCACGGCGAAGCCCGACACGGATCAACTCACGACGATCGCGCAGCGCAGAGACGAGCCCGCCGATACGCCGCTCGGCCAATGGGAGAGCAAGGGCGCCAAGGGCACGGTGCGCATCGAACGCTGCGGGTCCGCGCTGTGTGGCTACGCGCTGACCGAAACCTCGAGCAGAGGCGAGAGTGTGCTCGTCAACATGAAGCCGAAATCGGACGGCGTCTGGACCGGCAACATCTACAGCCGTGCCAGCGGCAACACTTACTACGGAACGATGACGCTGAAGCGTTCCGGCAAGCTCCATGTCGAAGCCTGCGCGTTGCTCCGTTTCTTCTGCTCCGGCAACGACTGGACGCGCATCGAGGAGAGGCGGGAGGAACTGATCACCACGTCGCAGCAGTGGAATGGTGCGAGATCGTAACTCTTGGTGACACGAGCAGGCTGCAACCCTCTCCCCTTGTGGGAGAGGATGGCTTCGCGACAGCGAAGCCGGGTGAGGGGTCTCTCTCCGCGACCCACTTTTGCATTTGATTTCGCTGCGGCAACCCCTCATTCGTCGCGCTGCGCGCGACACCTTCTCCCACAACAAGGGGAGAACGGAAGACAGCGTTCCCTCTGTCCAATTTGTAACCCTCTCGCACCGAACCCGCTTCCGTCTTGCATGCGACCGATGGCTGACGACGCATGCAAGGAGAGCCAACATGAAACGTCTCAGCCTCACCGCCGCGCTGCTGATCGGCGGCGCCATCGCCGCCCATGCCGACACCGACATCTGGGCCAACATGCTGAAGCAGCGACGCGGCGACGATGCGCTGCATGTGGACGGCGCGTTCTGCGACGCGCAGCTTGGTGCGCCCCAGAACGGCGGCGCGACGTCGGCGCAGTACAAGCGTTGCATGCGTGCGCGCGGCTGGCGCTTCAGTCACACGGTTCGCGAGAAGGATGATCGCTATCCCGATCCCGACAATCCCGGCATGATGTGCCGCAACTTCAAGATCGGCGGCATCACGGGGTCGGAGTGCTCGAATTACTGAACGCAACAGGACGCCCGGCGGCCGGATGATCCGGCGGCCCGGGCAAATCTGTGATGCGGTCGGTTAAAGGCTTCTAGATCATGCCGAGCACGATGGCCGCGACAAAGGCCATAGCAAGGTACGCAGTGACAACGCTCAGTCTTCCGACGAACGTCATGACGTTGCTCCCTGAGATGCTCCCGCCGCTCGCGTCGCTTTGGGAGTAACCCATATGGTTAACAGAGAGTCTCTTCCCGAAAAAGTCAGCCTCGCTGTCGCTGATCCGCCGCACGCCGGCGCGGCATGGTTAAAGAAGGCTGAAATCAACACGTTGAAGAGTCTTTAAGTAAATTCACCGAACGTGCGTGCATGACGCGCGGAGTTCGTTTGTATCTCGTCGGCTCCATCGTCCTTGTTTCGCTTGCGGGTTGCGGACGCGGCTTCTTCCAGGCCGAGCGCGAACCGTGGCGGGCCGAGGCGGAAGCCGCGTGCCTGAAGTCGGGCGCGGTGAAGGAGAGCCTGGACATCGTTCGCGTCGAGCCGATCTCCGGCCCCGGCGTCTGCGGCGCGGAATTTCCGTTGAAGGTCGCCGCCATCGGCGAAGGCTCGAGCAGCTATGGCTTTGCCGAGGAGGAATTGCGCCCGCCGGGGAACATCGGAAACCAGCCGCGCTGGCCGGTGACGCAGCCGCAGTCGAGCTATCCGCAAGGTCAGCCCTACCCGGCATCGTCCGGCTATCCGCAGCGTTCGAACTATCCCGAGAGCGCCGTGCGCCAGCCGTCGGGCTATGGCGCGTCCTCCGGCCCGGTCTCGCTGAGCGCGCCCGGCGTGGCGCCGCAGGAGGACGAGATCGACCTGCCGCCCGAGGGCACCGATGCCGCCGGAGCTGCGCGCTACATGAATGCGCCGAGCTATCCGACGCGGCCAGCCGCTCCTTATTCCCAAGCTCCCGCGCAGCCGCCGCGTCTTGGTCCGGCGCAGGGCAGTCCCGTCACTGCAGTTGGTCCCGTCGCGGTGAAGCCGACCGCGACGCTCGCCTGTCCGATCGTGTCCGAGCTCGACCGCTGGCTGGCCGATACCGTGCAGCCGTCGGCGACGCGCTGGTTCGGCCAACGCGTGGTCGAGATCAAGCAGATCTCCGCCTATTCCTGCCGCGGCATGAACGGCAATCCGCATGCCCACATTTCCGAGCACGCCTTCGGCAACGCGCTCGACATCGCCGCCTTCGTGCTCGCCGACGGCCGCCGCGTCTCGGTGAAGGACGGCTGGCGCGGCCTACCGGAAGAGCAGGGCTTTTTGCGCGATGTGCAATCAGGCGCGTGCGCACATTTCACCACCGTGCTCGCGCCGGGCTCCAACGTCTATCACTACGATCACATCCACGTCGATCTGATGCGCCGCGCCAGCCGCCGCCTGATCTGCCAGCCGGCCGCAGTGTCAGGCGAAGAAGTCGCCGCTCGCGCGCAGCAGCGCAATCCCTACGCCAACACGCGCGACCCTTACGTGACCGGCTCGCTCGGCCGCAAGGCCAAGCGCGAGAAGGTCAACGAGGAAGACGAGTTCGCCGACGAGTAGGGCGGGCGTGCGCGTGCGATCGTTGGATTGGGCAAGTCACTTTGCAGGCCGCATCGATGTAGCTGGGACCAGCCCCATGCAGCGCTGCACTTCGCCCGGCACTTTATAGTCGCGCATCACGGGACGGCTGTCGCGCATGCCGCATGCCTCCCGCTGCACCACGAACATCCAAAGCGCGTAACCGGCCTCCATTACCAGGGCGCGCCGTGCCTGCCGCGTCGATGCCGGCGCATCCGAGGGCGGATGGCTGGCATCGAATTCGCGCAGCTTCGCGAGCGCTTGTTCCAGCGCTCGCCCCATCCGCCCGAACGCAGAGGCCTGCTCCTGGACGATCTCGTAATTGAGAACGTCGACCGGCGTGCGGTGAAGGCGAAGATCGCGGGACATGGCTTATCTATAGCGTCGCGGGGTACGCTAGCAATGACGTGGTTAGAGATACGCCCTGCGCTACAGCCGTGGCCCTCTCTCACTTCACCCGATACGCCGCCAGAAACATCCGCGTGGCGCTGTCGATCACCTCGGTCATGCGTTCCTCGGACGGTGATGGCGCGGCCTGGAAGATGAAGGGCAGGAACAACGAGGCCTTGCACAATTCCATGAATTGCGAGGCGGCGAGGTCGCAATCGTCAATATTGAGATCGCCGCAGGCGACATGCGCCTTCAGATATTCGGCAAGCCGGTTGACGGTCTTGTCCAGCACGCGCGCGTAATAGCGGCGGCCGACGTCGGGCATGCGCTCGGCGATCGCCATTACGGTGCGGATCGCCGATCCGCCGCCGGGCCGGCAGAGCAGATGGAGGTAGGCCGAGCCGAAGTCCTTCAGCGTGGTCTCGACATCGCGCGCGGGGTCGAAATTGAACGCGACCTGGCCGTGCTGCAGCGCCTCCTGCTCGAGGATTGCCTCGAACAACGCGCACTTGTCCGCGAAATAGACGTAGAGTGTGCCCTTGGAGACGGCGGCCGCCCGCGCAATCTCGCCCATGCTGGCGCCGTCGAAGCCGAGGTCCATGAACACCTTGCGGGCGCCGTCCAGGATCTGGCGGCGCTTGGAGCTGTCCTCTTCGGAGACAAGACGCAGATGTTCGCGGTCGACTGCAACCATTGGTTTAGGTTCTCGAAAGGTTTGTATCGGGCCTTGGCCAATGAAACCCAAAGAAAGGATTCGAGCCAGTAGGGTCCTTGGCAGGGAACTATTTAGATTGACCGAACCGTTCGGTCAATGATATTTGGGATCGGCGAGAGGGGCGGAGCCGCGGACGGCGCGTCCCGGCTCGCAATTTTTCATTGGGGAGGCCTTTATGGCCGCATCGCGAGATCAGGCTGCACGCGTCCTTCCATTGGACCAGGTGCCGGAGCAGGCAAGCGCTGAAGCTGCGACCGAAAAGTCCGCTGCGCTGGCCGAGCAGTTGCGCTCTCATGTGGCTGAGGAAACCAAGCGCCACACCGTCGAGGTGCCGGAGACGCCCGTGACCGACAAGCCGGCCCCCAACGCACCCGCGCCCGGCGCGCCGCAGGCCGCGGCTCCGAAATCCGGTAAGCGTAAATTCGTCCTGATGGGTGTCGGCGTCCTGCTGGCGCTCGCCGCTGCAGGCTATGCCGGCTACTACACGCTGATCGGCCGCTTCTACGTCTCCACCGACGACGCCTATGTCCGCGCCAACAACACCATGCTGGGCGCGCGCGTCGCCGGCCACATCGCCTCGATCCTCGCCGGCGACAACACGCTGGTGCATGCCGGCGACACCGTCTTCCGCATCGACGACGGCGACTACAGAATCGCGGTCGATGCTGCTGCGACCAAGATCGCGACCCAGCAGGCCACCATCGACCGCATCGGCCGCCAGGTCGCCGCGCTCGACAGCCAGGTTACACAGGCCAAGGCGCAGCTCGTCTCCGCCGAAGCCGGCCTCAAACGCGCCGATCTCGATTATGAGCGCCAGCAGGCGCTGAGCAGCAAAGGCTTTGCCTCGCGCGCCACCTTTGAGACCTCGGAAGCCGGACGCGACCAGGGCGCCGCCGCGGTCAAGGCCGCGCAGGCCGCCTACGACGTCGCCGTCAGCAATGTCGATGTCGCCAAGGCGCAGCAGGCCGAAGCGCAGGCGCAACTCGCCGAGCTCAAGACCTCGCTCGCCAAGGCCGAGCGTGACCTCGGCTTCACTGCGGTGCGCGCGCCGGTCGACGGCATCTTCTCCAACCGCCTCGTCAACACCGGCGACTTCGTCGCGGTCGGCCAGCGGCTCGGCAACATCGTGCCGCTCGACGACGTCTATATCGACGCCAACTTCAAGGAAACCCAGCTCAAGCGCATCCGTCCCGGCCAGCCCGTGACGATCAAGGTCGATGCCTACGGCATGCGCAAGTTCGGCGGCGTCGTCGACAGCATCGCGGCGGGCGCGGGCTCGGTGTTCACGCTGCTGCCGCCGGACAACGCCACCGGCAACTTCACCAAGATCGTGCAGCGCGTGCCGGTCCGCATCCGCGTGCCGAAGTCGGTTGCGAGGCAGAACCTGCTCCGCGCCGGCATGTCGGTCTACGCAACCGTCGACACCAACAAGGGCGCGGCCGACGCCGACAGCGAGATCGATCTCGACGATCCCACCATGATCCATCCGCAGTAGCGCGTCAGCGCCGCAAGGTCAGACCATGGCCAACGCCACGACCGCTACACCTGTCATGATGGCGAACCCCGCTTCGGAGCGCATCGCGCCGAAGCGGATGTTCGCCTTCATCATTATGGTGTTCGGGATGTTCATGTCGATCCTGGACATCCAGATCGTCTCGGCGTCCCTGAGCGAAATCCAGGCGGGCCTGTCGGCGAGCTCGAGCGAAGTCTCCTGGGTCCAGACCGCCTATCTGATCGCCGAGGTGATCGCGATCCCGCTGTCGGGATTCCTGTCGCGCGCGTTCGGCACGCGGCTGTTGTTTGCGATCTCGGCCGCCGGCTTCACCTTCGCGAGCCTGCTCTGCGGCTTCGCCACCACGATCGAGGAGATGATCCTCTGGCGCGCGCTCCAGGGTTTTCTCGGCGCCGGCATGATCCCGACGGTTTTCGCCTCGGCCTACACTGTCTTCCCGCGATCCAAATTCCACATCGTCGGTCCCATCATCGGCCTCGTCGCGACGCTGGCGCCGACCGTCGGGCCGACGGTCGGCGGCATCATCACCGACGCGATGTCGTGGAACTGGCTGTTCTTCATCAACGTCATTCCCGGCATCGGCATCACCATCGGCGTGCTGGCGCTGGTCGATTTCGACGAGCCGCATTTCGAGCTGCTCGATCGCTTCGACTGGTGGGGCCTGATCTTCATGGCCGGCTTCCTCGGCTCGCTGGAATATGTGCTCGAGGAAGGACCGCAATATGAATGGATGCAGGATACTTCGGTCGCGATCTTCGCCTGGGTCTGCGCCATCTCGGCGATCGCCTTCTTCTGGCGCGTCTTCACGGCGGCCGAGCCGATCGTCAATCTGCGCACCTTCACCAACCGCAATTTCGCCGTCGGCTGCACGCTGCAATTCTGCATCGGCATCGGCCTCTACGGCCTGACCTACATCTATCCGCGCTATCTTGCCGAAGTGCGCGGCTACAGCGCGCTGATGATCGGTGAGACCATGTTCGTTTCCGGCATCACCATGTTCCTGGTCGCGCCGCTGGTCGGCCGGCTCATGGCGAGCCTCGACATGCGCTACATGATCGCGTTCGGCCTGATCGTGTTCGCGATCGGCTCCTACCAGATGACCTGGATCACGCGCGAGTTCGACTTCTACGAGCTCCTGATACCGCAGATCCTGCGCGGCATCGGCATGATGTTCGCGATGGTGCCGACCAACAATGTCGCGCTGGGCACGCTGCCGCCGGACCGGGTGAAGAACGCGTCCGGACTGTTCAACCTGATGCGCAATCTCGGCGGCGCGGTCGGGCTCGCCGTCATCAACACCGTTCTCAACAACCGCACAGACCTGCACATCACGCGCCTGCAGGAGCGCGTGACCTGGGGCAACGCGAATGCGACCGAAACCCTGAACATGTTCATGCAGAAGTTCCAGGGACTTGGCGATTCCACGCTGATGGCGATGAAGCAGCTCAGCCAGCTCGTGCATCGCCAGGCCGTGGTGATGAGCTTCGGCGACGCATTCTTCATCCTGACGCTGTTCTATCTGGGCCTCAGCGTCCTGGTCATGCTGCTGAATAAGCCGGCTTCGCCGTTCGGCAGCGGCGGCGACGCGCATTAAATTTGCAACACTCGCGCGTGATCTCGCGCGAGCCGTGTTGCAAATCACCGGCGATACATCTATAAAGCGCACCTCATTCAATCGAACCGGGGAGGGATTTGCATGATTTCGTCGCATTCGCAGATCGCACGCCCGCGCTCGGTGATGTTCTGGCTCGGTATGTGCTCGGCCTTTTAGAGGCCGTTTCCGCCAGCTTCGATTGGGCCAAGGTTTCGGCCAAGCGCCCCGATCGCTCCGCTTCCCAACTGTAAGCCAACTTTAGACGACGTCGTTTCGGCCTTCGAGGCCGGCATGCGTCCATCAATGGAGCCGGCCTGCGGCAAAAGCGGCCGGATGTTGCCATGACCGCTCTGTCAAAGAAGCCCGCGGCGATACGCGTGGTGCTGCCCTTCGTGTTCCGGCACTGGCTGAAGCAGCCAGGGCGAAGCCTCGTCGTCGCCGGCGGACTGTTAGGTGCGACCATCGCCGACCTGTTCATGCCGGTGTTCTCGGGTCATCTGGTCGATGCGCTGACGCGCGGCCCGTCCGATCCCGAAGCGCGTCATGCAGCCCTCGTCGCGTTCGGCGCGATCGTGGCGCTGGGCGCGGCCTCGATGGTGCTGCGGTTGACCGGCCTGCAGGCGATCGTGCCGTTCACGCTGAAGATCATGTCCGATGTCGCGCAGGACGCCTTCATGCGCGTGCAGCGCTTCTCGACCGACTGGCACGCCAACTCCTTCGCGGGCTCGACGGTGCGCAAGATCACTCGCGGCATGTGGGCGCTCGACCTCCTCAACGACACCATCCTGATGGCGCTGGCGCCGTCGCTGCTGGTGCTGATCGGATCGATGATACTGCTCGGCGTGCATTGGGCCTCGCTCGGCCTGGTGATCGCGCTCGGTGCGGTGATCTATGTCACGATGACGGTGTGGTTTTCGACGCGCTACATCGCGCCGGCCGCGCGCGTCTCCAACGCCTGGGACACCAAGGTCGGCGGCACGCTGGCGGACGCGCTGACATGCAATGCGGTGGTGAAATCCTTCGGCGCCGAAGCGCGCGAGGATGCGCGGCTTGCCCGCGTCATCAACCGCTGGCGCGTGCGCGTGCGGCGAACCTGGCTGCGCTACAACTACACCGCACTGTCGCAGCTCTCGTTGCTGTTATGCCTGCGCGGCTCGGTGATCGGCGGTTCGGTGCTGCTGTGGATGGCGGGGCGCGCCTCGCCCGGCGACGTCACCTACGTGCTGACGAGCTACTACGTCATCCATGCGTACTTGCGCGACGTCGGCATGCACATCAACAACCTCCAGCGCTCGGTCAACGACATGGAGGAGTTGGTCGCAATCCACGACGAGCCGATCGGCATCGCGGATGCGAAAGGCGCGCGGCCGATCGCGATCGAAGGCGGCGAGATCGTGTTCGACGACGTCACGTTCCACTATGGCGGTCATCGCGCGCCGCTCTATGACGGACTGTCGATGACGATCCGTGCCGGCGAGCGGGTCGGCCTGGTCGGCCGTTCCGGCTCCGGCAAGACCACCTTCGTCAAGCTGGTGCAGCGGCTCTACGACGTCACCGGTGGCCGCGTGCTGATCGACGGCCAGGACATCGCGCTGGCTACGCAGCAATCGCTGCGCAGCCAGATCGCGATCGTGCAGCAGGACCCGATCCTGTTCCACCGCTCGCTCGCCGAGAACATCGCCTATGGCAGGCCTGGCGCCAGCCTGGAGGCGATCGAGCAGGCGGCGCGGCTGGCGAACGCGCACGACTTCATCCTGCGTCTGCCCAAGGGCTACGGCACGCTGGTTGGCGAGCGCGGCGTCAAATTGTCGGGCGGCGAGCGCCAGCGCGTGGCGCTGGCCCGCGCCTTCCTGGCCGATGCGCCGGTGCTGATCCTGGACGAGGCGACCTCGAGCCTCGATTCGGAATCGGAAGCGCTGATCCAAGAGGCGATGGAGCGGCTGATGAAGGGGCGGACCTCGATCGTGATTGCGCACCGGCTTTCGACGGTGCGCGGCCTCGATCGCATCCTGGTGTTCGACCGCGGCGAGATCGTCGAACAGGGCACGCACGCGGTGCTCGCAGGCAAGCCCGGTGGCATCTATCGCGGACTGTTCGAGCGCCAGGTGGTGGAGCTCGGACACATCGCAGCAGCGGAATGAGGAATGGCGCGTCGCCTGAGGGGCGAACGCCCCGAAGCCACGCCACCAAGGAATGCCATCAAGGATGGAATGACATGAAAGACCTGACACGCGGCTCCATCGTGAGTCACATCCTGAATATGGCGCCCCCGATCATGGTCGGCATGATCACGATCATGATCTGCCAGCTGGTCGATTTGTACTTTGTTTCGAGTCTCGGCGAGGCGGCCGTTGCGGGCGTCGCTGCGGCCGGAAACGCGGGCTTTCTCGTCAATGCGCTGATGCAGGTGCTCGGCGTCGGCACGGTTGCGCTGATCGCGCATGCCGTAGGACGCAAGGACCGCGCCGACGCCAATCTCGTCTTCAACCAGTCGGTCGTCCTGTCGGTGCTCTTCGGACTGGCGACGTTGATCGCGGGCCTTGCGCTGTCGCGCCTCTACTTGCGTTCGATTGCCGCTGATGAGGCCACGATTGAAGCGGGCACCACCTATCTTCTTTGGTTCATGCCGGCACTGTCGCTGCAATTCGCCACGCAGGTGATGGCGTCCGCGCTGCGGGCCACCGGCATCGTGCGGCCGACCATGCTGGCCCAGGCGCTTGCCGTGGTCATCAACATCGCGCTGGCGCCGGTGCTGATCCTGGGCTGGGGCACCGGACACGCGTTCGGCGTTGCCGGAGCCGGGCTCGCAAGCTCGATCGCCGTCTTCATCGGCGTGCTGATGCTGCTGGCGTATTTCCGCAGGCTGGAGCGCTACGTCGCCTTCCAGCCTGCGCAATGGCGTCCGCAGCTTCGGCAGTGGAAGAGGATCCTCAATGTCGGCCTGCCCGCCGGCGGCGAGTTCGCGATGATCTTCATCTTCATGGCCGTGGTTTATTACGTGCTGCGCGATTTCGGCCCGGCGGCCCAGGCCGGATTTGGCATCGGAACGCGCGTCCTGGGCTTGATCCAGATGCCGGGGCTCGCGATAGCCCTCGCTGCGGGGCCGATCGCCGGCCAGAATTTCGGCGCCGGGAATGGCGCGCGCGTGCGGGAAACCTTCGTCAAGGCGGCGCTGATCGTCACCGCTGTGATGACCGCATTCCTGATCCTCGCGCAGTTCAAGCCGGGCCTCTTGCTTGCCGGCTTCTCGAACGATCGGGAGACCATGACGGTCGCGTCGCTCTTCTTGCGGATCATCTCGTTCAACATGGTGGCGCAGGGGCTGATCTTTACCTGCTCCAGCATGTTCCAGGGCCTCGGCAATACCAAGCCGGTGTTGTGGAGCTCGGCGATGCGGGTACTCACCTATGCCTTGCCGGCGATCTGGCTCTCGACGCGGCCCGGCTTTCGGATGGAGCACGTCTGGTATCTGTCGATCGCGGCGACAACACTGCAGGCGGCACTGAGCCTGTGGTTGTTACGCCGCGAATTCAGCAGACGTCTGGCGTCGTTCCGGCAGGAGGAGGCTTCGGAGCAGGCTGAGCCTGAGCCCGTCACGCCTCCCGCACGCGTTCCGGCGTAGCGGCTGTCCGCGGCATGGCGCGCACAGGGCTAGTGCGCGCCAAAGCTGTTCCAGACAAGGCCGACGCCTGACAGGAACAACAGCCCGAGCACGACGCCGCCAAAATGCTTGTCGCTGAGCGCGTGATAGACACGCGCGCCGGCCCATGCGCCGACGAGCGTGCCGGGAAACGCGATCAGCGCGAGCCAGGCAACCTTCAGCGCGACGAGGCCCGAGGCCATCTGCACCGCCAGCGCAGTTGCGAGCACCGTGAAATTGAAGAGCTGGAAGATGCCGCGCCGCTCGTGCTTGTTCCAGCCGCGTAAGTTGGCCCACAGGATCGGCAGCGGTCCCGAGAGTCCCGCGAGCCCACCCAGGATGCCGCCGGCAAAGCCGATCGCGCCGTCGGCGATGCGGCCGCCGAACCTGACGGCAAGCGGCTTCTTGTTGAGGTACAGCGCGGTCGGAAAGATCAGAAGCAGGATGCCGACGCTCAGCTTGAACACCTTGGGATCGGCGGAGGCGATCATCATCGTTCCCAGCGGCACGCCGGCAAGCCCGCCGATCAGGAACGGCCAGACCAGGGAGAGGTCAAAACTCTTCCACATCGACGGCAGCGTCGAGGTCTGGGCGATCACCGAGCAGATCAGGACCAGCGGCACCGCGAGCGAAGGCGGCAGCACGTAGAGCCAGATGCCGAGTGCCATCAGCGCCGTGCCGAATCCGGCCAGTCCCGAGACGAAGCCGCCGGCCAGCGCGCCGAACAGCAGCAGCGCATAGGTGAGCGTTTCCAACAGATTTTCCTTGTCGTAATTGGCGATCCCGAACTCTTGATCGCCATCCCCGCATAGCACGGCTGCGGCCGTAGAGGTCAATTCCATACCGCACGCAAGCGCGATCCCCGGCACTCGGGCTTTCGCGAGGGATGTGCCTACATGACGGTCGTACTTCAATCTGGGGGACCCGCCCGACGCCGCCGTGCGCTCCGATTGGCCAGTCCCGAAGGAGACGATGGAGAATGACCATGACCGGCACGAAGATAGCCCTTGCGGCCGCGCTGTTGTCCGCGGCGACGTTGATGCCGACATTGGCGCAGGCCCAGCTCTCGGAGCCTGCGGCCTATCAGGCCGCTCATCCCGATCGTGACGTGCTCAACGGCGGGCAGCTCACGCCGGCGGCACGCGCGGCGCTCGGCCAGCCGGGCATACCGGCCGATGCCTACGCGTCTTACCCCGCGCCAGGCGCTCCGGTCGTGCATTCCCGCCATCGTCGCCACCATTAGTCGCTTGCTAGACGATCTGTCTGATCTCGGCGGGCTTGTGCAGCGCGCCGATCAGGATACGTAGCGCTTCCGTCAATTCAGGCCGGTTGCGCGCGGCACCGAGCGAGACGCGTGCCGCGTGCGGCGGCATTCCGTCGACGACGAAGGCGTCGCTGGCGATGACGGCGAGCCCGTTGCGCAGCAGATGGGCGGTGACGTCGAGCCGGTCGCGGCCTTCAGGCAGTCGCAGCCACAGATGGTGGGCGGCGGGCCGCGCCAGGAACTGAAGGCCCCTCAGCGCGCGTTGTGCGAGCTGCTGGCGGCCGATCGCCTCGTTGCGGATGGCGGTGATGATGCGGTCGGCAATACCGTTCTCGAGCCAATGCGTCACCAGCGCGACCATCAGCGGCGCCGGCATCTGCACCGTGGCCTGCAGATGGCCGCGCATGTCCTGCTCGGCGCCACTGTCGGGCACCAACAGATAGGCGACGCGCAGCGCCGGTGCGATACATTTCGACAGCGTGGTTGCGAGATACGTCCGCTCCGGAATGAGGTTGGCGATCGGCGATGCCGATCGATCCAGCAGCCCGTAGGCGTCATCCTCGATCAAGATCGTGTCGGCATCGCGAACGATTTTTGCGATCGCATCCCGCCGCTCGCTGGTGAGCGTCGCAGTCGTCGGGTTGTGCAGCGTTGGTATGAGGTAGACGGCTTTCGGCTTGTGTTCGCGACACGCGTTTGCAAGCGCGTCCGGAAGGATACCGCCTTCATCCATCGCCACGCCGACGAGCTTCACGCCGAGCTGGGCTGCGGCCGCCTTGATGCCGGGGAAGGTGAGTGCCTCTGTCAGCACGACATCGCCGGGCCGCGCGAGATGCGCGAGCACGTTGAACAGAATGGTCTGCGCGCCGGGAAAGATCACGAGCCGGTCGGCATGTGCAGATGGGACCCGGGCGCGCAACCATCTCGCGGCGACCTCGCGCTCATGCGCGCTACCGCCGGGCGGCTGATAGTTCAGGAACGCGGTCAGCCCCGATTGCTCGCGGATCGCCTCCAGTCCCGCGATGATGCGCTCGTCGAGCTGCGCCTCCAGCGGATGCGGCGGCACGTTCATCGAAAGGTCGATCGCGACCGGATGCGGCAGGTCGACGACGCGGCGCGCGCTGGTTTCCGACACGAACGAACCCTGTCCGACCCGGGCCTCGAGAATCCCGCGGCGTCGCGCCTCGGTATAGGCGCGCGTCACCGTCGTGAGATCTATGTCGAGCGCCTTGGCGAGCGCGCGCTGCGTCGGCAGTTGCTGGCCGCGCGCCAGCCGGCCCGCGGCGATGTCGGCCTCCATGGCATCGACGATGCGCTGGTAGCGCGGCCCGCTCAGCTCCGCGATTGTAGGGATCCAATCCATGCAAGCTCGACCCAAATCCTTTGAATGTATGGATACAAGATATTATTGTATGGATCGTCAAAACGGAAGAGGTGTGGTCATGGCGACCGGTTCAGTCTCTCTGGCAAAGGCGATGTGGCGCGGTTTTCGCGGCAAGTGCCCGAACTGCGGCGAAGGGCACGTGTTCGGCCGTTTCCTGAAGGTGGCCGACACCTGCGACCATTGCGGCGAGGAGCTGTTTCATCACCGCGCCGATGACTTCCCCGCCTATCTCGTGATCGTCGTGGTCGGCCATCTCGTGGTGCCGGCGATTCTCGCGATCGAGACCGCCTATGCGCCGCCGGTATGGCTGCAGCTTGCGGTATGGCTGCCCGTCACGCTGTTCGCCTCGCTCGCATTGCTGCAGCCGACCAAGGGCGCGATCGTCGGCCTGCAATGGCAGATCGGCATGCACGGCTTCGAGGCCGGCAAGCAGCGGCGCGAGGCGGCCCAGCTTGCGCCAGTGCTGGTGAAGGCGGCGCGGCAGTAACCGACACCGTCATTCCGGAACTCGCGAAGCGCGAGCCCCGGAAATGACGGTGTCGAAAATGGTGAGGGGTCCGATGCGTCGGCATCGAACCCCTCATTGCACATCAGCCGGCCTGTAAGCCGGGTTCTGTAGGGCACCGCCGGCTTGCGCAGGCGATACGTGACGGCCATTCCTCTGGGACAATGTTTGCACATTGCCTCGAGCAACCTACCCGGACGGCGGGCCTGACATCGCCCCGCGGCGTTATCGCTCAAAGCGAACAGCCCGCTTAAGCCGTCCCTATTCGGTTTTGCTCCCGGTGGGGTTTGCCGTGCCGGCTCCGTTGCCGGAACCGCGGTGCGCTCTTACCGCACCTTTTCACCCTTGCCCTGCGAAGCCGGAAGGCGAAGCAGGGCGGTTCGTTCTCTGTGGCACTTTCCCTGGGGTCGCCCCCGCCGGACGTTATCCGGCACCGCATGTCAAGGGAGCCCGGACTTTCCTCCCCGGCGGCCTTTCGACACTTGCCGGAGCGGCCGTCCGGCCGACTGACGCCCTACGCATGAGCCATTTGTGACGGTTTCGTCAAGGCGATATCGCCGGGCACGCGCGGGCGAAAATAATTTATCCTGAAGATGTCGTTTGGTGTTTGCCCCGTTCGACCGGATGTCGGCGATCTAGCCGAACAACAGGAGTTAAGCCATGCAGTATCTGCTGCTGATCTATGGGAACGAAGCGGAGAAGCTCAAGATGGACCCGACCGACCGCAAGAAGCTGTCGGCGGAGTACGGCGCCTATACGCAGTCCATCGTCCAGAGCGGCAACTTCAAGGCCGGCGACGGGCTTCAGCCGACCACGACCGCGACCACCGTGCGGGTTCGCGACGGCAAGATCATGACCACCGATGGTCCGTTCGCGGAGACCCGTGAGCAACTCGCCGGCTACTATCTGGTCGAGGCCAAGGATCTCGACGCCGCCATCGGGATGGCAGCGCGGATTCCCGGCGCCAAGGACGGGTCGATCGAGGTCCGGCCGGTCATGATCTACGACAAGTGATCTCTGTCTCCGACATCGACAAGATCTTTCGCGACGAGGCGGGGCGGGCCACGGCCACGCTGATCCGCCTCGTCGGCGATTTCGATCTCGCCGAGGACGCGCTCCAGGATGCCTTTGCCGTCGCGCTGGAGCGCTGGTCGGTGGGCGAGGTGCCCGACAATCCACGCGCCTGGCTTGTCAATGTCGGGCGCAACAAGGCGATCGATCGCATTCGCCGCCGCGCGGCGTTCCGCGGCAAGCAGCAGGCTCTGGTGCTTGAGCTCGAACTGAATGCAGAGGCGCCCGACGAGCCGCCGACGACGCTCGACGACGACATGCTGCGGCTCATCTTCACCTGCTGCCATCCGGCGTTCGCACCCGAGGTCCAGGTCGCGCTGACGCTGCGCACTGTCTGCGGCCTCTCCACCATGCAGGTCGCGCGGGCCTTCCTCGTCAGCGAAGAGGCGATGGCGCAGCGGCTCGTCCGCGCCAAGCAGAAGATCCGGCTTGCCGGCATTCCCTATGAGGTGCCGGAGCGCGCGGCGATGGAGCCGCGGCTCGGCGGCGTGCTCGCCGTGATCTATCTGGTCTTCACCGAAGGTTACGCCGCAACGTCAGGCGCAGACCTGATGCGGCCCGATCTCGCGGCAGAGGCGATCAGGCTCGCTCGATTGCTCGACCGGCTGATGCCGGGTCGCGGCGAGATCAAGGGCCTCCTGGCCCTGATGCTGCTCCACGACTCGCGCCGCGCCGGCCGTGCGACATCGGCCGGCGATATCGTGCTGCTCGAAGAGCAGGACCGCACGCTGTGGGATCGCGCCCAGATCGAGGAAGGCCTGCGCCTGGTGGATGAGGCGCTGCGCGTGCCGGGCCGGCCGCAACCCTATGCTGTGCAGGCCGCGATCGCGGCGCTGCATGCCCGCGCGCCGAGCTACGCGGAAACCGACTGGCCGCAGATCGCCGGCCTCTATGAGGTGCTGCTGCGCATCAGCCCCTCGCCGGTGATCGAGCTCAACCATGCTGCGGTCGTCTCGATGGTCGATGGGCCGGCGCGTGCGCTCGATCTCGTCAACGCGATCGCGGCGCGGGGCGGGCTTGATGGCTACGAGATGCTGCCCGCGGTGCGGGCGGATTTGTTGCGACGGCTCGGCCGGAAGGAAGAGGCGCACGAGGCGTATGTCGTTGCGACGGAGGCGACGCAGCTCGAGCCGTTGCGACGGCTCTATGCGCGGCGAATGAAGGAATTGGGATAGTCGGTTCCTCACCTGAGGAGCGCGGAACGCGCGTCTCGAAGGATGAAGGGTCCGTCTGGTGGCCTCGCCCTTCGAGACGCGCGCGAAGAGCGCGCTCATCAGGGTGAGGGTCTACTAAGTCGCTGCGCTCGCAATGACGGGGGGCGGCCTTCGCCGTCACGCGACCGCCGTCCCCTCCGGTGGCAAGCTCGCCAGCAGCGCCTGCAATGTCGACAGCGTCGAATGATCCGCAACGCCGTCGAGTCGCGCCGGGCGGAAGTGGCGTTGGAAGGCGGTGACGACCTCCATCGTCGCGGCGTCGTATTTGCCGGTCAGCGGCACGCCATAGCCGTACTTTGCGAGCGCCTGCTGCAGGCTCAGCACCTCGTCGCTGATGGTGCCGAGCATCAGGCTCTCCCCGCGCACGACGGGCGCAGGCGTGACCCAGTGACCGACGCCGGAATTGGCCAGCGAATGCCACGGGAATTTTTCGCCGGGATCCTTCTTGCGCGCGGGCGCGACGTCGGAATGGCCAAGCACGCGGTGCGCCGGCACCTTGCGGCGAAGCATGATGCCGCGGCACAACGCGATCACGGCCGCGATCTGCCGCAGCGGAAACTCCGGATAGCCCCAGTCGTGTCCGCGATTGACGATCTCGATGCCGATCGAGCAGGAGTTGACGTCCTCCTCGCCGGCCCAGGACGAGACGCCGGCGTGCCAGGCGCGCCTCGCCTCCGGCACGCATTGCACGATGCGGCCGTCCTCCAGCACGACATAGTGCGCCGAGACATCGGTGCCGGCGGTGCAAAGGCGCGCCAACGCGCCCTCGACGTCGGGCATGCCGGTGTAGTGCAGCACGATCATGTCCGGCTGCCGTCCCTTGTTGCGCTCGCCATGATTGGGCGAGGGGATGATGTCCGAGACGATCGAGGAATCCGGATCGAACGTTCTCATGCCCGCCGCGGCCTTGGGAACCGGGAGAACGCGCTGACGTTTCGAATCAGATCCAGATGACGCGGACGAACCGGACGGCATTGAACAACTCAGGTCGGACAGGAACGTGGGCCAAGCCCTTCTCTTTACTATTCCTTTACCTACCGCTGCACGCAATCGCGCGGCGCGGTTAACGGTCGCATTTTGCGCCTTGTGTGTGGATGAAGCATCACCAGAATGGGACTTCTCAACTTGTAATCGGTCCGATCAACGCTTTCTTAACGCTAAGGGCCGTTACTGAGTGGTGAAGAGCCGACCCGCGTCCGGAGGCGGCCAAAGCGTTTTTGGCTCGAAATCCCATGGCTGCCCGACAAATTCCACTGGGAACACAGGGTTTGCGGCCTTTGACGATCGGGGCTGGCGAGCGTGCTGTACAAGGGTTTGGTCGTGGAACCGCCGCGACATGGAACAATTCGAGACGTCATGGGTTTGCGCGCCCTCGTTGTTGCATGGCTGCTCGGCAGGCGTGGCGCATGACGTCGGCTGCTCATATTCCCGTTCTCGGCCGCGAGGCGGTCGATCAGCTCGCGCCGCGCGCCGGCGGGATCTATGTCGACGCCACCTTTGGCGGCGGCGGCTACAGCCGCGCCATCCTTGACGTCGCGGAAACACGGCTGATCGCCATCGACCGCGACCAAACGGCGATTGCCGGCGGTGCCGAGCTGGTCGCGCGCGCCGCGGGCCGGCTGACGCTGGTCGAGGACCGCTTCTCCAATCTCGCCGAGGTCTGCGCCGCGCAAGGCGTCGATGCCGTCGACGGCGTCGTCATGGACGTCGGCGTGTCCTCGATGCAGCTCGACCAGGCCGGCCGCGGCTTCTCGTTCCGCCTCGATGGTCCGCTCGACATGCGGATGGGGCAGGCGNCGGCCGCCGATGTCGTCGCGCGCGCCTCGGAAGGCGATCTCGCCGACATCATCTATCTGTTCGGCGAGGAGCGGCATTCGCGCAGAGTCGCGCGCGCCATCGTCGCGGCGCGGCAGGAGACGCCGATCGCCACCACGCGCGCGCTCGCCGATATCGTTGCAAAGGTCGTGCGCTCGAAGCCCGGCGACATTCATCCGGCCACGCGGACGTTCCAGGCCTTGCGCATCTTCGTCAATGAAGAGCTCGACGAGCTCAAGACCGCGCTGGCCGCGGCCGAGCGCGTGCTCAGGCCCGGCGGGCGGCTTGTGGTCGTCTCGTTCCATTCGCTGGAAGACCGCATCGTCAAGACCTTCCTCTCCGAGCGCGCCAAGACCGGCGGCGGCTCGCGGCATCTGCCGGAGATCGCGCAGGTCACGCCGAGCTTCCAGCTTTTGACGCGGCGGCCGGTCGTGGCCGGCGAGGACGAGGTCGCGCACAATCCGCGCGCGCGCTCCGCCAAGCTGCGCGCCGCCGAGCGCACGGCTGCGCCCGCGCATGAGGACGGCGAGCCGTCGTCCTGGCCAAGCCTCGCCGACGTGATGAAAGGTGGCTAGCGCATGCGCATCATCCACCTCCTCGTCATCGGGGCGCTGATCTTCGCGGCGGCCTATGTCTACCGGATCAAGATGGACTCCACCGCCCGCACCGAGAAGGTGTTGCGTCTGCATGCGGAGATCCGGGAGCAGCGCGACGCGATTGCCTCGCTGCGCTCCGAATGGGCCAAGCTCGACGCGCCGCTGCGCCTGCAGGGTCTCGCCGAGCGGCATCTGCCGCTGAAGCCGATCAACGCCACGCAGTATGACTCGCTCAAGACCCTCCCGGAGCGTCCGCCGCGCCTGTTCAGGCCGGGCGAGCCGGATCCGATCGGTTCCATGATCAACACCATCGAAGCCGCCAGCGATGCCGACACGGTGACGGGCTCCGTGCCTCAGCCCGAGGACAAGCAATGAGCCCGGCGACGTCTGCGAAACCGACCAATAAACCGGCTGAACCCTGGCGGCAGCGGCTGATCCGCAGCCTGCTCTACGGGCGCAACGTCGATCGCGCCGCGAAGGCCCGCGCGCGTGTCGGGCTTGCCATCCTCGCCTTCGCCTCGATCTATGCCCTGATCGGCGGCCGCCTCGTGATGTTCGCGATCGGCGCCGACGCCCACAGCGCGCGCCGCGCCGCGGCGCAGGACGTTGTTGCGACTGCGCGGCCCGACATCGTCGACCGCAACGGCGCGATCCTTGCGACCGACGTCAAGGCGCCGAGTCTGTTCGGCGAGCCGCGCCGCATCATCGACAAGGACGAGGCGATCGAGCTTCTGACCGCGACCGTGCCGGATCTCGACGAGGCCGAGGTGCGTGAGCGCCTGTCGTCGCGAAAGGGCTTCGTCTGGCTCAAGCGCGAGATCACGCCGAAGCAGCAGCAGGACATCCACAAGCTCGGCATTCCCGGCATCGGCTTCTTCCGCGAGAACAAGCGCGTCTATCCGACCGGCAACGAGGTCGCCCACCTCATCGGTCTCGTCAACATCGACAACCAGGGCATCGCCGGCATGGAGAAGTGGCTCGACAATCAGGGCCTCGCCGATCTCCACCGCGCCGGCTTTGCCACCGACCGGCTGCAAAAGCCGATCGAGCTGTCGGTCGACCTGCGCGTCGAGCACGCGCTGCGCGACGAGCTGCTCAAGGCCAAGGAGAAGTTCCACGCCAAGGCGGCCTCGGGCATCATCTCCAACGTCAAGACCGGCGAGATCGTGGCGATGGTCTCGCTGCCGGACTTCGATCCGAACAGTCCGAAGGAAGCGCACGACCCCGACCGCATCAACCGCCTGACCACCGGCGTCTACGAGATGGGCTCGACCTTCAAGGCGTTCACGCTTGCCATGGCGCTCGACTCCGGCAAAATCAACCTGAACTCGATGTGGGATGCACGCGGAAACCTGCACTACGGCAAGTTCACCATCCATGACAGCCACATGCTCGGGCGTTTCATCAACACCAAGGAAGTATTCACCTACTCCTCCAATATCGGCGCTGCGCGGATCGCGCTCGGCCAGGGCGTCGAGGCGCACAAGGCGTTCCTTGCCAAAATGGGCCAGTTGACGCGGTTGCGTACCGAGTTGCCAGAGAGCGCTGCACCGCTGGTGCCGCGCCACTGGGGCGAGCTGAACACCGTGACCATCGCGTTCGGCCAGGGACTGTCGGTGGCGCCGCTGCAGGCGGTGATGGGCATCAACGCCCTGATGAACGGTGGCTACCTGATTCCTCCTACGTTCCTCAAGCGCAGCGAAGCAGAAGCAGCGGCGATGGCCAAGCGCGTGATCAAGCCCGAGACCTCAGAAAAGATGCGCTATCTGATGCGGCTCAACGCCGAGATCGGCACCGCCAAGAAGGCCGATGTTCCCGGCTACTATATCGGCGGCAAGACCGGCACGTCCGAGAAGGTCATCAACGGCCGCTATGCCAAGAAGCGGGTGCTCAACTCCTTCACCGCAATCATGCCCTCCGACGATCCAAAATATCAGATTCTCGTCATGCTGGACGAGCCTCAGCCGTTGCCGGAAACGTATGGTTTCATCACGTCGGGCTTTAACGCTGTGCCGACGGGGGGCAAGGTCATCGCCCGTATCGCGCCACTGCTCGGAGTCGAGCCTCGCTTCGACCTGCCGCCCGCGGACCGCCTTATTCTTGCAGCATCCAGGACAACCCAGTAATCAACCGGGGTGGTCCATTGCCGGTGCTGAGTCGGTCTTTTGTTGAAGATCTGGCGTTCCGGCGGGGCCTGTCGACTGGAACACCATGAAGCTGCGTGATCTCCTAGGCAATGATGCCGCAATCGAGCCCGCCCTCTCAGGCCTCGATGTGACGGGGCTCGCGCTCGACAGCCGCATGGTCAGGCATGGTGACCTCTTCTTCGCGCTGGCCGGCAGCAAGACGGACGGCGCGCGCTTTATCGACGCCGCGATTGCGTCCGGCGCGGCGGCGGTGGTCGGCGATCATGCGCCTGTCGCCTGCAAGGTGCCGTTCATTGCAGCCGCCAATCCGCGCCGCGCGCTGGCGCTGGCTGCGGCGAAATTCTTCCCGGCGCAGCCCGCCACCATCGCGGCGGTGACAGGCACCAGCGGCAAGACCTCGGTCGCGGCGTTCACGCGGCTGATCTGGGAACGGCTGGGGCATGCCTCCGCCAGCATCGGCACCATCGGCCTCGTCTCGCCCAAGCGCACCGTCTACGGCTCGCTGACGACGCCCGATCCGATCGCGCTGCACCGGCAGCTCGACGAGATCGCGCGCGAGGGCGTCACGCATCTCGCCTTCGAGGCGTCCTCGCACGGGCTCGACCAGTATCGTCTCGACGGCGTCCGTGTCTCGGCCGGCGGCTTCACCAATCTCTCTCGCGACCACATGGATTACCATCCGACCGTCGCGCATTACCTCGCGGCCAAGCTGCGTTTGTTCCGCGAGTTGATCCCGCCGGGCGGCGCGGCCGTGATCTCGGCCGACCACGATTGTTCGGCGGAGGCGATCGGCGCGGCGAAGACGCGCGGCTTGCGCGTGATGGCGGTCGGCCGCAATGGCGATGGTGCAGGCGAGGGCATTCGCCTCGTCGATGTCGAGGTCGAGGGCTTTTCGCAGAAGCTTGCGATCGAGCATCGCGGCAAGCCCTATTCGGTCCGCCTCCCGCTGGTCGGCGCATTCCAGATCGAGAATGCGCTGGTGTCGGCCGGCCTTGCGATCGGCACCGGCAGTGATGCAGTGAATGTGTTCGCGAGCCTCGAACATCTCGAAGGCGCCAAGGGCCGGCTCGAGCGCGTCGGCGAGCGCAACGGTGCGCCGATCTTCGTCGATTACGCGCACAAGCCGGATGCCCTGGCGAAAGCGCTTCAAGCGCTGCGTCCCTACGCCAAGCGCAGGTTGATCGTCGTGTTCGGCGCCGGCGGTGATCGCGACGTCGGCAAACGTCCGATCATGGGGGAGATCGCGGCGGAGAACGCCGACGGCATCATCATTACCGACGACAATCCGCGCAGCGAGAAGCCGGAAGCCATTCGCGCCGCTATCCTCGCCACCGCAAAGGGCGCCAGGGAAATCGGCGATCGCGCCGCTGCGATCCGCGCCGCGATCGATGAACTCGAGGCCGGCGATGCGCTGCTGATCGCCGGCAAGGGGCACGAGACCGGACAGATCGTCGGCGGCGAGGTGCTGCCGTTCAGTGATCACGAGGCGGTTGCCGCCGCATTAGCGTCGAGGGTTGCATGAGCGCGCCACTGTGGACGGTTGCAGACGTGGCGCGTGCGCTGGGCGTTGCAGGGTCTTTCCCCGATACGCCAATCGATTTCGTCACCCAGGACAGCCGCCTGGTGAAGCCGGGCAGCCTGTTCGTTGCGCTGAGCGGCACACCGAGCGGCGGCTTCATCTCGGCCTTCGCCAGCGCACGCGACGGCTGGGAGTTTGCCGACAAGGCGGAAGCGAGCGGCGCCGTCGCGATGATCGTGCCGCACGAGATCGCGGGCATCCGCATTCCGCAGATCATCGTGAAGGACACGCTGATCGACGGCCTGTGGGGGCTGGCGCGCGCCGCACGGGCGCGCTTTGCGGGGCCCGTGATCGGGCTCACTGGCAGCGCGGGCAAGACCAGCACCAAGGAATTCCTCGCGGCCTATCCGAACGCCTATGCGAGCCCCTCGAGCTTCAACAATTTCTGGGGCGTGCCGCTGACGCTGTGCAATGCGCGGCCCGATGCAAGCCTCTGGGTCGTCGAGATGGGCATGAACCAGGTCGGCGAGATCGCGCGGCTCAGCGAATTGACGCAGCCGACGGTCGCGCTCGTCGTCAATGTCCAGCCCGTGCATCTGGAGAAGCTCGGCTCGTTAGAGGCGATCCGGCGCGAGAAGGTGTCGATCGCACTGGGGCTGCCGGAGAATGGCGTGCTGGTGCTGCCGGCCGGGATCGCCGCGCCCGAATGGAAGGGGAAGGTCGTGCGATTCGGCGAGGGCACCGAAGTGCGCGAACTCACCCATGCGCCGCATGGCGAGAGCTGGCAGATCGTGACCGAGATCGGCAGGAAGCAGATCGCATTCAGCCTCACCCCCGGCGCGCCACACCGCGTCTACAATGCGCTGGCCGCGCTCGCCTCGATCCATGCCGCGCATCTCGACGTCGTGACGCTTGCGATAAAGCTCGACCGCGTCGGCATCATGACCGGCCGCGGTGTCGAGCAGGCCGTCGGCGGCATCACCGTGATCGACGACAGTTTCAATGGCAATCCGGCCAGCGTGGCCGCGGCGCTGCAAAGCCTCGAGGCGCGCAACATGAGCGGTGGCCGCCGCATTGCGGTGCTCGGCGACATGCTGGAACTGGGCGGCGACGCGCCGACCTATCACACCGGTCTTGCCCAATATCTGAAAGGCATCGACGGCGTCTACTGCGTCGGTCCGCTGATGCGCCACCTCTACGACGAGCTACCGGCGGGCAAAGGCCTCGGCTGGCACGATGACCCCGCCACGCTGAGGCCGACCGACGTTGCGGCGCTCCTGAAGGCAGGCGATGTCGTGGTTGTCAAGGGCAGCAAGAAGATGTTCTGGGTCAACAAGTTTGTCCCAGGGCTAGTGGCCGCCTTGCAGGCAAAGGCGTAAACTGCTTGGAAGGCTCCGTTCCCGTTCCCGCCATACGCGGCGCGAAGCCGTTCGGTTTCTGAGAGGTCGCCCGACCCATGATGAAGACCCGCGAATGCGCGTGAAGCACGTCCAGCAAGGCGGCGTGCACTGGCGCCATAGGACCGTCTGAATGTTTTACTGGCTGATCGAGCTCTCCAATACTTTTCCGGGCTTTGGTGCGGTGCGCACCGTCCTCAACGTTTTCCGCTACATCACGTTTCGTACCGGCGGCGCGATCGTCACCGGCGCGCTGTTCGTGTTCCTGTTCGGGCCCTGGATCATCGATCATCTGCGCATTCGCCAAGGCAAGGGGCAGCCGATCCGCACCGACGGCCCGCAATCGCATCTTGCCAAGAAAGGCACGCCCACCATGGGCGGGCTGATGATCCTGTCCGGGCTCACGGTCGGCACGGTGCTGTGGGCCAATCCGCTCAATCCTTACGTCTGGATCGTGCTGGCGGTGACGCTCGGCTTCGGTTTCGTCGGCTTCTATGACGACTACCTCAAGGTGACCAAGCAGACGACGAGCGGGTTCGGCGGCAAGCTGCGCCTACTGATCGAGGCGATCATCGCGCTGGTCGCCTGCTATGCGCTGGTGCGGCTGAACCGCGATCCCGCGTCGACCGCGCTGACGATTCCCTTCTTGAAGGACACGGTGCTGCATTTCGGTTGGTTCTTCGTCGTGTTCGGCGCCTTCGTCATCGTAGGCGCCGGCAATGCCGTGAACCTCACCGACGGTCTCGACGGCCTTGCCATCGTGCCCGTGATGATCGCGACCGCAAGCTTCGCCATGATCGCCTATCTGGCCGGCAACGCGGTGTTCGCCGACTATCTCCAGATCAAATATGTCGCCGGCACCGGCGAGCTCACGGTGCTTTGCGGCGCGCTGCTGGGTGCCGGCCTCGGCTTCCTCTGGTTCAACGCGCCGCCGGCCTCGATCTTCATGGGCGATACCGGCTCGCTGGCCCTTGGCGGCATGTTGGGTGCGATCGCGGTCGCGGTGAAGCACGAGATCGTGCTTGCGGTGATCGGCGGCCTGTTCGTGCTCGAGGCGGTCTCCGTCATCGTGCAGGTCGTGTCGTTCAAGCTCACCGGCAAGCGCATCTTCCGCATGGCGCCGATCCATCACCATTTCGAGCAGCTGGGCTGGACCGAGCCGCAGATCGTGATCCGCTTCTGGATCATCTCGGTGATGCTGGCGCTCGCCGGCTTGTCGACGCTGAAGCTGCGGTGACGGCTAGATCATGATCCCCGTCACATCCTTCGCCGGCAAGACGGTCGCGGTATTCGGCCTCGGCGGCTCGGGACTCGCCTCCTGCCACGCACTGAAGGCCGGGGGCGCCGAGGTGATCGCCGGCGACGACGGTGCCGACAATCTCGCCAAGGCCGCGCAGGAAGGGTTCATCACCGCGGACTTGCGCACCATGTCCTGGGCGAATTTCGCGGCCCTCGTGCTCGCGCCGGGCGTGCCGCTCACTCATCCGGTGCCGCACTGGAGCGTCTTGAAGGCACGCGATGCCGGCGTAGAGGTGATCGGCGACATCGAGCTGTTCTGCCGCGAGCGGCGGCGGCATGCGCCGGATGCGCCGTTCGTCGCCACCACGGGTACCAACGGCAAGTCGACCACGACGGCGCTGATCGCGCATCTGACCAAGGTTGCCGGCTACGACACCCAGATGGGCGGCAATATCGGCACCGCGATCCTGTCGCTGGAGCCGCCGCGCAGGGGCCGCGTCCATGTTATCGAGATGTCGTCCTATCAGATCGACCTCACGCCCTCGCTCGATCCCTCCGTCGGCATTCTGCTCAATGTCAGCGAGGACCACATCGACCGCCACGGCACGATCGAGCATTACGCCGCGGTGAAGGAGCGTCTCGTCGCCGGCGTGCAGGCCGGCGGCACCTCGATTGTCGGCGTCGATGATGGCTGGTGCCGCAATATCGCCGACCGGCTCGACCGCGCCGGCAGGAAGGTTGAGCGCATCTCGGTCAAGAATCCGCTGGCGAGCGGCATCTACGTGGAGCACGGCACCATCGTGCGCGCCTCCGGCGGCGCCCGCAGCGAAGTCGCCATGTTAGGGGGCATCGGCTCGCTTCGCGGTCTGCACAACGCGCAGAATGCGGCCTGCGCCGCGGCCGCCGCGCTCGCGATGGGCATCAGCCTTGATGTCCTGCAGAACGGCCTGCGCAGCTTTCCAGGGCTGGCGCACCGCATGGAGCAGGTCGGCCGCCGAGGCAACGTGCTGTTCGTCAACGACTCCAAGGGCACCAACGCCGATGCCACCGCGCATGCGCTGTCGTCCTTCACCGACATCTTCTGGATCGCCGGCGGCAAGGCGAAGGCGGGCGGCATCACCAGCCTGACCTCCTTCTTCCCGCGCATCCGGAAAGCCTATCTGATCGGCGAGGCGGCGCAGGAGTTTTCCGGCACGCTCGGCAGCGAAGTCCCGCACGAGATCAGCCAGACTCTCGACCTCGCCGTCGAGCACGCTGCGCGCGAGGCGGAAGCCTCCGGCATCACCGACGCCGTCGTGCTCCTGTCGCCGGCCTGCGCCTCCTTCGACCAGTACCGCAACTTCGAGATCCGCGGCACCAGGTTCCGCGAACTGGTGCAGGCGCTGCCCGGTGTGAAGCCGGTGGTGTGAGGCTCTCGTGTCCCGGACGCGGCGCGGCACGAAATGACGCGACGCTGAGCCGGGACCCAGTAGCCCGTAGGATGGGTAGAGCGAAGCGAAACCCATCGTCCTCGATGTGAAGTTGATGGGTTTCGCTGCGCTCTACCCATCGTCCTCGATGTGAAGTTGATGGGTTTCGCTGCGCTCTACCCATCCTACAATCTGCGTCCGGGGCACGAGACTCTTCACAACTTGATCGATCTTATTAACCCCCCGGTAACCAACCTCGGCGACCAATGGACGATCTCTGTCCGAAAGCCGGCCGCCCATGCTCTCCCGTGAAGAACGCACCCCCTTTTCCGAGTGGTGGTGGACCGTCGACAAGCCGCTGCTCGGCGCCATCCTGGCGCTGATGCTGACCGGGGTGATCCTGTCGCTGGCGGCGAGCCCGCCGGTCGCGACCCGGATCGGGCTCGATCCCTTCCATTTCTTCAGCCGCCACGTGATGTTCCTGGCACCATCCTTCATGGTGCTGGTCGGCGTCTCCTTCCTGTCGCCGCGCTCGATCCGGCGCAGCGCGCTGATCATCTTCGCGGTCAGCATCATCCTGATTGTCGTCACGCTCGCGATCGGCCCGGAGGTGAAGGGCTCGCGGCGCTGGATCACGCTGCTCGGCGTCAACATCCAGGCGTCCGAAATCGCCAAACCTTCCTTCGTCGTCATCGCCGCCTGGCTGTTCGCGGAATCGACCAAGCGGCCGGAGATGCCGGCGACCTCGATGGCGCTGGTGCTGCTGTTGATGCTGGTCTCGCTGCTCGTCATGGAGCCCGACTTCGGCCAGACCATGCTGATCCTGATGGTGTGGGGCGCGCTGTTCTTCATCGCGGGGATGCGCATGATCTGGGTGTTCGGGCTTGCGGGCGCGGCCTCAGCAGGCCTGTTCAGCGCCTACCTTTTTGTTCCGCACGTTGCGGGGCGCATCAAGCGCTTCATGAATCCAGCCTCGGGCGATACCTTCCAGGTCGATACCGCGATGGAAGCCTTCTACAACGGCGGCTGGTTCGGGCTCGGGCCGGGCGAGGGCATCGCCAAGCGCAGCCTGCCGGACAGCCACACCGACTTCGTGTTCGCGGTCGCAGCGGAAGAGTTCGGCATCATCCTGTGCCTCGCCATGCTGGCGCTGTTCGCCTTCGTCGTCATCCGCACGCTGTCGCGCGCCTATGCCAATGAGGACATGTTCTCGCGCTTCGCCGCGTCGGGACTTGCGATCCTGTTCGGCGTGCAGGCCGCGATCAACATGTCGGTGAACCTTCAGCTCATCCCCGCCAAGGGCATGACGCTGCCGTTCATCTCCTATGGCGGCTCCTCGATCGTATCGCTCGCCTATGGCGTCGGCATGATGCTGGCCCTGACGCGGCTGCGGCCGCGCACCGAGGTCGAGGCGACCGGCCACGCTGACGCAATGCGCAGCTACGCGTGATCCTCACCCTGAGGAGCCGCGCTCCGCGCGGCGTCTCGAAGGGCGAGGCCACCGGCCGGGGCCTTCGTCCTTCGAGACGCGCGTTCCGCGCTCCTCTCAGGATGAGGATGACCGTCGATCCACTTCGCTCGCAATGACGGAAAACTCCCTGTAAAACTCTCCGCCATGGACACGTCCCCCCTGATTCTTCTCGCCGCGGGCGGTACCGGCGGCCATCTGTTCCCGGCCGAGGCGCTCGGTGTCGAATTGATCCGGCGCGGCTTTCGCGTCCGCCTCGTCACGGATGAGCGCGCGCTGCGCTACAGCGGGCTGTTCAGCAAGGACATGATCGACGTCGTCAGCAGCGAGACCGCGCGCGGCCGCAACCCGTTTCAGCTTGCCTATGCCGGCCTCACGCTCGCCGTCGGCACGCTCTCCGCCTTCGGCCTGATCAGGCGATTGAAGCCCGTCGCCGTCGTCGGCTTCGGCGGCTATCCCACGCTGCCGCCGCTGGTCGCGGCAAAATTCGCCGGCGTGCCCGGCATCATCCACGACGCCAACGCCGTGCTCGGCCGCGCCAACCGTTTCCTGTCGCGTCATGTCCGCGCGATTGCGACCTCTTTACCCGGCGTGCTCGATCGCGATCCTGCGCTGGCCGGCAAGACCACGACGGTCGGCACGCCGATGCGGCCCGCGATCCTCGCGGCAGCAGCCGTGAAATACACCGCGCCGGAGCCGAATGGCCCGCTGCGCCTGCTCGTCGTCGGCGGCAGCCAGGGCGCGCGTATCATGGCCGATATCGTGCCGGGCGCGATCGAACGGNCGAGCCGGCGCTGTGGAGCCGGCTGATTCTCACCCAGCAGGTTCGCGAAGAGGACACGATGCGCGTGCGCGCGGTCTACGACAAGCTCAAGATCAATGCCGAGCTCGCGCCGTTCTTCACCGACCTGCCGGCGCGGCTTGCCTCGAACCATCTGGTGGTGTCGCGCTCCGGCGCGGGCACGGTCGCCGAGCTCGCCGCGATCGGCCGGCCCTCGATCCTGGTGCCGCTGCCGGGGTCAATCGACCAGGACCAGTTCGCCAATGCCGGCGTGCTGGCCAAGGTCGATGGCGCCGTGCGCATTCCGCAGGCCGAATTTACCTCGGACCGGCTGGCTTCCGAGATTTCCGCCTTCGCCGCCGAACCGGCGCGCCTCGCCGCCATGGCCGAGGCCGCCCGCGGCGCCGGCCGGCTCGACGCGGCCGAGCGTCTGGCCGATCTGGTGGTCAAAGTCGCGGGAATCTGACGCGAAAAAGCCCTTGTCTTCGCCTTCTAAAGCGGGGCATCCAGTACGAGCGGCCTGCGGCTGATTTGGCCGTGACCGTCGCCAGATGCCGCCTGTACGAGGCGGCGAGGTCAGGGAACAGAGCATGAGACTGCCGCGCGAGATCGGACCCATCCACTTCGTCGGGATTGGCGGGATCGGTATGAGCGGCATTGCCGAGGTGCTGGTCAATCTCGGCTATGCCGTGCAGGGCTCGGACGCCTCGGACAATTACAATCTCGAACGCCTGCGCAAGAAGGGCGCAAAGGTCTCGGTCGGTCACAAGGCGGAGAATGTCGACGGCGCCGAGGTCGTCGTGGTGTCCTCCGCGATCAAGCGCGACAATCCGGAATTGATGGCGGCGCGCGAACGGCGCATTCCCGTGGTGCGCCGCGCCGAGATGCTGGCGGAGCTGATGCGGCTGAAGAGCTGCGTTGCGATTGCCGGTACGCATGGCAAGACCACGACCACAACGATGGTTGCAACGCTGCTCGACGCCGGCGGGCTCGATCCCACCGTCATCAACGGTGGCATCATCAACGCCTACGGCTCCAACGCCCGCCTCGGCGCCGGCGACTGGATGGTGGTGGAAGCCGATGAGAGCGACGGCACGTTCCTGAAGCTGCCGACCGACGTCGCGATCGTCACCAATGTCGATCCCGAGCATCTCGATCACTTCAAGACGTTCGAGGCCGTGCAGGACGCGTTCCGCCATTTCGTCGAGAACCTGCCGTTCTACGGCTTTGCCGTGATGTGCATCGATCATCCGGTCGTGCAGAGCCTGGTCGGCAAGATCGAGGATCGCCGCATCATCACCTATGGCGAGAATCCGCAGGCCGATGCGCGACTGGTCGATCTCACGCCGATGGGCGGCGGCTCCAAGTTCAAGGTCGCGTTCCGCAATCGCAAGACCGGCGCGACGCATGAGATCGCCGATCTCGTGCTGCCGATGCCGGGGCGCCACAACGCGTCGAACGCGACGGCCGCGATCGCGGTGGCGCGGGAGCTTGGTGTCACGGACGATGCGATCCGCAAGGCGATCGCCGGCTTCGGCGGCGTCAAGCGCCGCTTCACCAAGACAGGTGAGTGGAACGGCGTCACCGTGATCGACGATTACGGCCATCATCCCGTCGAGATCGCGGCGGTGCTGAAGGCGGCGCGGGAATCCACTAACGGCAAAATCATCGCGGTGGTGCAGCCGCATCGCTACACCCGCCTGCAATCGCTGTTCGAGGAATTCTGCACCTGCTTCAACGACGCGGACGCGGTGATCGTCGCCGACGTCTATGCCGCTGGCGAGGCGCCGATCGAGGGCATCGACCGCGATCACTTCGTCGCAGGCCTGTGCGCGCACGGCCACCGCGAGGTGATCCCGCTGCCGGCAGCGTCGGAGCTTGCGGGTATCGTCAAGGGACTCGCGACATCGGGCGATCTCGTCGTGTGCCTGGGCGCCGGCAACATCACGCAATGGGCGTACGCGCTGCCGGACCAATTGAAGACGCTGGGGTGACGGCGGTGGGATTTCCCGATATCACACCAGAGCTCAAAGCCGCGATGCCTGATCTGCGCGGCCGGCTGCTGGCCAACCAGTCGCTCGCGGAGCTGACCTGGTTTCGCGTCGGGGGTCCCGCGCAGGTGCTGTTCACGCCGGCGGACGAAGACGACCTCGCTTATTTCCTCGCGCATCTTGCAAGCGACATTGCCGTCTACGTCGTCGGCGTCGGCTCCAATCTCATTGTGCGCGATGGCGGCATCCCCGGCGTCGTGATCCGGCTCGCGCCGCGCGCCTTTGGCGAGGCGAATGCGAGCGGCGACGTCGTCACCGCTGGCGCTGCCGCGCTCGACAAGCGCGTGGCGGAGGTGGCGGCGAGCGCCAATATCGGCGGGCTCGAATTCTACTTCGGCATTCCCGGCACGATCGGCGGCGCGCTGCGCATGAACGCGGGCGCCAATGGTGGCGAGACCAAGGACGTTCTGGTCGAGGCAACCGGCATCGGTCGCGACGGCAAGAAGCACGTCTTCTCCAACGCCGAGATGAAATTCGTCTACCGCAATAGCGGCGTCGATCCCTCCATCATCTTCACCTCCGCGCGCTTTCGCGGCGAGATCAGGGATGCGGAAGCGATCCGCGCGCGCATGGCGGAGGTGCAGAGCCATCGCGAAACGGCGCAGCCGATCCGCGAGAAGACCGGCGGCTCGACCTTCAAGAATCCGCCCGGCCATTCCGCCTGGAAGCTGATCGACGCCGCCGGCTGCCGCGGTCTGCGCGTCGGCGGTGCCCAGGTGTCGGAGATGCACTGCAACTTCCTGATCAACACCGGCGATGCCACCGGTCACGACATCGAGACGCTCGGCGAGACCGTGCGCGAACGCGTGAAGGCGAATTCCGGAATTGAGCTACATTGGGAAATCAAGCGGATTGGGATTTCATGATCACCGTCATTCCGGGGCTCGCGAAGCGAGAGCCCGGAATCCATCAGGCCTCAGAGACGGTGGGGAAATGGATTCCGGGCTCGCGACTTCGTCGCGCCCCGGAATGACGAATTGGAGAGATCGCGGACGATGAACATGCGCATCACCATCCTCTTCGGCGGCTCCAACAGAGAGCGTCTGGTCTCGGTTGCATCAGCTCAGGCGCTGCATCAGGCGCTGCCCGAGGCTGATCTCTGGTTCTGGGACATCCAGGACCGGGTGCACGCCGTGCAGGCGAAGCAGCTCGAAGAGCACGTCCGTCCCTTCGAGGACGAGTTCAAGCCCGGCACCCGCGGCGTGCCGCTGGAGCAAGCGCTCGATCAGGCCAAGGCAGAGGAGCGCGTGCTGGTGCTTGCCCTGCACGGTGGGCGCGCCGAGAACGGCGAATTGCAGGTGATGTGCGAAGCGCGCGGCGTGCCCTTTACAGGATCGGGCTCGGCTTCCTCGCATCTCGCCTTCGACAAGATCGCGGCCAAGCACTTTGCCGCGCTCGGTGGCGTGACGCCGCCGGCAGGGATCGCGCTCGACAACATCGACGAAGCCTTTGCCGAATACGGCCGGCTGATCGCAAAGCCCGCGCGCGACGGCTCGAGTTATGGCCTGATCTTCGTCAACGCCAAGCAGGACCTCGTCGCCGTCCGCAACGCGGCGAAGCTCGAGGAATATGTCATCGAGCCCTACGTCGCCGGCATTGAGGCGACTTGCGGTGTGCTGGAGCGGCCGGACGGCTCGATCCTCTCGCTGCCGCCGATCGAGATCATTCCGGGCGAGGGCAATTTCGACTACGCCGCGAAATATCTGTTGAAGTCGACCCAGGAGATCTGCCCTGGCCGATTCACGGCGGAGGTCACCGCCGCGCTGAAGCAGCAGGCGATGCTGGCGCATCGCGCGATGTCCTGCACCGGCTATTCGCGGTCGGACTTCATCGTCGCGGAGAAGGGCCTGGTTTATCTGGAGACCAACACGCTCCCCGGGCTGACCAAATCCTCGCTCTACCCCAAGGCGCTGAAGGCGGAGGGCATCGACTTCGTCGACTTCCTGCGCGGCCTGATCGAGCTCGCCGAGCGGGGTGTGCGGAAATAATTAGGATTGGTTAACGGCCGGACGGCCGAAATCGCCCGGTTTGGAACCCAAAACCGGTAAAATGCCAGACATCGCGGCATAAATGCCTCACAAGACGGGGCAAAAAGCTTTCCGCGTTAACGAATTTTACCTTTTGTTTACCAGGAAGTCCGAAGGTTAACGCTGGCGGCGCATATGGCGCTTTGGCTGCCGGCGTGTGAGCGGTTGCGGGGGTTCCCGCCTCCAGCGAACACCTTGAAGGGGAGAGGCTTCGTCTGCTGAAGACCAGCACCCGGCCCGGCAAGACCGAGACGTCATGTTCGCCAGGACCCGCGCGATGTCGCGGGCTAACTGTTGACGAGCTCGTGCAATGGATGGTGCAGGCAGCCTCACCCGGTCACTTTTCAGATCGCTGAGGCCCCAAGCTGATCTGAAGGCGGCCGCTATTGGAGCGGTCGTGCTTCTGCGCGAGTGGGTGCAGGAGAAGCGCGACGAGAAGCGCGCTGTCGCCAACGACAAGCTCAAGGCCAAGGCCAGAGCCGTCGTCGAGCGCGAGACGCCGCCGCGCGTGGTTGCGCTGGTCGAACGCTATCTGCCGCGCCGGGTCGGGATCAGCATGACCGTGCTGCTCCTGATCGGAAGCTGCGGCTTCGGCATCGTCAAGGGTGGCCACCTCCAGGATTTCATCACGGCCGTCAGCGACGCGCGCAATGCGATGGCCAATTCCGCCGGCTTCCGCATCACCTCCGTCGTGATCAACGGCCGCAAGCAGCTCACACAGGACGAGATCCTCGCGATCGGCGGCGTCAGCGGCCGCTCCTCGCTGCTGTTCCTCGACGCCGACGGCGTCCGCGACAAGCTCAAGGCCAATCCCTGGATCGCCGATGCGACCGTGCTGAAGCTCTATCCGGGCCAGCTCATGATCGAGATCACCGAGCGCAAGGCGTTCGCGCTGTGGCAGGAGGGCGGTCGGCTCTCCGTGATCGCCGATGACGGCGCCGTGCTCGAGCCCTATGTCTCGCGCCGCTTCCTGTCGCTGCCGCTGGTGGTCGGCAAGGGCGCCGACACGCAAGCCCGCGATTTCCTCGCGCTGCTGGCGCGCTATCCGCAAGTGAATTCGGTGACCAAGGCTGCGATCTTCGTCGGCGAGCGGCGCTGGAACCTGAGGCTCAAGGACGGGCTCGACATCCGCCTGCCCGAGCAGGACGTCGGCAACGCGCTCGCCGCGCTCTCCAAGCTCGACAAGGACGAAAAGCTGTTCTCCCGCGACATCGTCGCCGTCGACATGCGCCTGCCGGATCGGCTGGTGGTGCAACTCTCTGACGACGCCGCGAAGGCGCGCGAGGAGCAGTTCAAGGACAAGAAGTCCAAGAAGAAGGCCGGGGATTCCGCATGACCGGTCTCGATCGCACCCAGACGCCGAAGACACGCCCGATGCCGCACAAGCGCGGCGGCCTCGTCGCCTGCCTCGACATCGGCACCAGCAAGATGGCCTGCATGATCGCCCGGCTGAAGCCGTCGGCGCCGAGCGAAGCGCTGCGCGGCCGCACCCATGCGGTGGAATTGATCGGCTACAGCCAGATCCAGTCGCGCGGCATGAAAGCCGGCGCGGTGATCGATCTCGGCGAATGCGAGCAGGGGGTGCGCCAGGCCGTCGCGCTCGCCGAGAAGATGGCCAAGGTGCAGGTCGAGTCGGTGCTGCTATCGGTCTCCGGCGGCAGGCCCGCGGGCCAGCTCGTCGAGGCCGCAGCCGATATTCGCGGCGGCGCGGTCACGCCGGCCGACGTCAATCGCGTTACCTCCGCCGGCATGCGCCATGCGACAGGCGAGGGCCGCACCGTGCTGCACGCGCTTCCGGTCGGCTACACGCTCGATGGCGTCAAGGGCATCCGCGATCCTCGCGGCATGGTCGCGCATCAGTTCGGCGTCGACATGAACGTCGTCACCTGCGACGCCACGGTGGCGCGGAACTTGATGCTGGCGGTGGAGCGCTGCCACATCAACGTCGAAGCCATGGCAGCGAGCCCTTATGTAGCCGGCCTGTCGGTGCTGACCGACGACGAAGCCGATCTCGGCGCTGCCGTCATCGAGATGGGCGCGGGCACCACGACGATCGCGATCTATTCCGGCGGCCGCTTCGTGCATGCCGCGGGTTTCGCGGTCGGCGGGCAACACATCACAATGGATCTCGCACGCGGACTCTCGGCGACCATTGCCGATGCCGAGCGAATCAAGACCTTATATGGCACCGTCCTCACCGGCGGATCGGACTCGCGTGAGCTGATGTCTGTGCCGACAGCCGGTGACGAGCAGGATCTGCCGCAGATCGTTTCCCGCGCCACTATCGCCAACATCGTCAAGCACCGTGCCGAGGAAATCTTCGAAATGGTCCGGGACCGGCTGAAGGATTCCCCCTTCGCGGCCGAACCCAACGGCCGTGTCGTACTCTCGGGTGGCGCCTCGCAGCTCACCGGCCTCGTCGAACTCGGAACGCAGATTCTCGGCCGGCCCGTGCGGGTCGGACGTCCGCTCGGCTTCGGCCGGCTGCCCAACGAGGCGAAGAACGCCGCATTCGCGGTGCCCGCCGGGCTTCTGGTCTACCCGCAATATGTTCACCTCGAACATGTCGAACCGCGGCATACGCGGCAGCAGGTCAAGACAGGGACCGGTGGTTATTTCGGAAAGGTCGGACGATGGCTACGCGAGGGCTTCTGATGAACCGGTTCCGCAATCTTCGATTTTCACCAACTCCCGCGGCCGCCGGCCGGGGCGAACCCACGCGCACGTGATCGAGAGGCAAACATGACCATCAATATCAATGTTCCTGATATTCACGAATTGAAGCCGCGGATCACCGTGTTCGGCGTCGGCGGTGCGGGCGGCAACGCCGTCAACAACATGATCACGGCGGGCCTGCAGGGCGTCGACTTCGTGGTCGCCAACACCGACGCGCAGGCGCTGACGATGTCGAAGGCGCAGCGCATCGTGCAGATGGGCACAGCGGTGACGCAGGGGTTGGGCGCCGGTTCGCAGCCCAACGTCGGCGCGGCCGCTGCGGAAGAGGTGCTCGACGAGCTGCGTGACCATCTCTCCGGCGCCAACATGGTGTTCGTCACCGCCGGCATGGGCGGCGGCACCGGCACCGGCGCAGCTCCCGTGATCGCCAAGACCGCGCGCGAGATGGGCATCCTCACCGTCGGCGTCGTCACCAAGCCCTTCCACTTCGAGGGCGGCCGCCGCATGCGCACTGCTGAAGCCGGCATCAACGAGCTTCACAAGGTCGTCGACACGCTGCTGATCATCCCGAACCAGAACCTGTTCCGGGTCGCCAACGAGAAGACCACCTTCGCCGACGCCTTCGCGATGGCCGACCAGGTGCTCTACTCGGGCGTTGCCTGCATCACTGACCTGATGGTCAAGGAAGGCCTGATCAACCTCGACTTCGCCGACGTCCGCGCCGTCATGCGCGAGATGGGCAAGGCGATGATGGGCACCGGCGAAGCCTCCGGCGACAAGCGCGCGCTGACCGCCGCTGAAGCCGCGATCGCCAACCCGCTGATCGACGATAGCTCGATGAAGGGTGCCAAGGGCCTCCTGATCTCCATCACCGGCGGCAAGGACCTGACGCTGTTCGAAGTCGACGAAGCCGCGACCCGCATCCGCGAGGAGGTCGACCAGGACGCCAACATCATCGTCGGCGCTACCTTCGACGAAGCGCTCGACGGCCTGATCCGCGTCTCGGTCGTTGCCACCGGCATCGAGCAGGCCGCGATCGCCCGCAACACCCAGGCGACCAGCGCCCCGGTTGCGAACCCGGCGCCCCAGGCGCAGGCTCCGGCCGCGGTTGCCGAGAGCCGCCTTGCTGACCTGACCGCGCGTCTGCGCGCCGACAATCAGCGTCTGGCCGAGCGCGCCCAGAAGCTGGAAGCGCAGATCCCGGCGACGGCGTCCGCGCCGGTTGCGGCCGCTCCGACGGCACCGCGTCCCAACGTCGAGCGCGCCGCGCTCGCCGCCATCGCCGCCGCGGTTGCTCCGAACGTCCCGGCGGCACCGGTGCAGCCCGCCTCCTATGGTGACGTCACCGTGCGCCCGATCGCGCAGAAGCCCACCCTGTTCCCGGAACCTGAGCAGGCCCCGCTCGCCATGCAGGAGCCGATGACGCCCGATACCTTCATTCCGCCGCAGGCCGAGCGCCCGCCGGTGCGTGCGCCGCGGATGCCGCGTCTCGATGAACTGCCGATGCCGGCTCAGGCCGAGATTCGTCAGGCCCGCGGTGAGGTCGAGGAGGAGCACCCGCAAAAGACGCGTCTGTCGCTGCTCCAGCGTCTCGCCAATGTCGGTCTCGGCCGCCGCGAAGAGGAAAGCGAGCCGCCGATCGCGGCCCGTACCGCGGGTCCGGCAATGCCGCCGCTGCCCGACCGCAAGCCGCAGCGCAGCGTCGCCCAGCAAATCGCAGCCAGTGAACCGCCGGTATCGGAGTATGCTCGCCGGCCGGCGCCGCAAGGGCTGGACGCCCATGGCCGCCCCGCGCCTGTTGCGCCGGCGCCACAGGGAGACGACCATCTTGATATCCCGGCCTTCCTGCGACGGCAGGCGACCTGAGGATTGTTACAATTAGGCAGACGAAAAAAGGTCCCGGCGGGAAGCTTGCCGGGACCTTTCCATTTTCAACGTGAGAGCCCGGATTGCGCGTTCAAGCAACTGATTTTAAATCATTAATTATGCTTTCGGTGGTTCAGTAAAACTGCCGAAAACCGCCCTCAACCGCGGCGCAATTTGGTTAAGCCTTGTCGCGAATACGGCAGAGTTGGGGTAACAATCGGTAAAAAAGCGTGAGTTGGCGCTGTTTAGGGCAGTGACTATGGTTCGGCACGACTTGGGGATACGGAGATTCGGGCGGTCGACTGCGGTCGGTCAGTTGGGTCTTGTATAAGTCGCAGTGGGTCATAGTGGGGCGGGTTCCCGATGAAATTTAGCCGGCAAACAACGCTTCGTGCGCAAGCCACCGTGGCCGGCGTCGGCGTACACTCCGGTTCTCCCGTTACTCTCACGCTCGGGCCTGCACCTGTCGATGCAGGTTATATTTTTGTCCGCACCGGCCTTGAGGGAAATGACCGGGAAGTTCAGGCGACCGCCGAGCAGGTGATCGCGACCGAGTTCGCGACTGTCCTCGGTGACCGCGACGGTCCGCTGGTCGCCACCGCCGAGCACGTCCTTGCTGCACTGCGGGGCATGGGGGTGGACAACGCCATCATCGAGATCGACGGCCCTGAAGTGCCGATCATGGACGGCAGCGCTGCGGCCTTCATTGCGGCGATCGATCAGGCCGGGATCGTCACCCAGCCGGCGCAGCGCCGCTTTATCCAGGTCCTGAAGCCGGTCTCGGTTGCGATCGGCGACTCCTTCGGCGAGCTGCGGCCCTTCGCGGGCGGGTTTCGCGCCGAAATCGACATCGATTTCGCCCATCCGGTGATCGGCAAGCAGAGCTACGCGCTCGAGCTCAATCCGGAGCGTTTCCGCCGCGAAATCGGCCGTGCCCGGACCTTCGGCATGATGTCCGATCAGGCACGCCTCTGGAGCGCGGGCTACGCGCTCGGCGCCTCCTTCGAAAATACCGTGGTGTTCGACGACGAGCGGCTGCTCAATCCCGAGGGCCTGCGCTATGCCGACGAATGCGTGCGCCACAAGGTTCTGGACGTCATCGGCGATCTGGCGCTGGCTGGCCTGCCGCTGCTCGGGGCCTATCGCTCGGTTCGCGGCGGCCACAAGCTCAACCACGCCGTTCTCACCGCGTTGCTGGGCGATCGTACCGCCTGGCGTGTGGTCGAGGGCGAGGCGGCCCGCCGCACCACCCGTCCGGTGGTCGAGGTCGGCAGCGGTATCGTCGGTGGCCGGATTGCCGCGGCCTACGGGCCGGACGTGTCCTGAAGGATCTGTCGTCGCGGGCATCTGGTGGCCTGCGCCCCTGCGAAACACCTGGTAACCATGATCGGCTACCATGACGCGTGGCCGCCTTAATCCGGGCGAATTGCGCACCTATCCGGTCGTTTAGCGATCGTTTTTATGGATACATCGGCGTGGTCGCATTGGCAGGGCGCCACGGACAATCTCGCGTCCATGACGGGGTATGACCGGTTCATGGGATGGCGGGCACCGCATCACAGGGCGACGAGTCTCAATTCATGTCGGCACAGCGAATGACGCGCGAATATTTTCCGGTTTCGCCCAAGGCGTCGATCAAGATTCGCCCGCTGGCGCAGGCCGCGACCTTGTTCGTTCTCGCGCTGCCGCTGGCCGGCTGCGGTACCGGCGCACTCTGGGACAAGTTCACCGCCAAAGACGACACCTTCGTCGAGGAGCCCGCCGACAAGCTCTACAATGAGGGCCTGTTCCTCATGAACGAGAAGAAGGACATGAAGGCGGCGAACAAGAAGTTCGAAGAGGTCGACCGCCAGCATCCCTATTCCGACTGGGCGCGCAAATCGCTGCTGATGTCGGCCTATGCCGCCTACCAGGGCGGCGACTATGACGGTTGCATCGGCGCCGCCACCCGCTACGTCACGCTGCATCCCGGCAGCCCGGATGCCGCCTACGCGCAATATCTGATCGCCGCCTCCCATTACGATCAGATCCCGGATATCAGCCGCGACCAGGGCCGCACCGAGAAGGCGGTCGCCTCGCTGGAAGAGGTGGTGCGCAAATATCCGAGCTCGGAATATGCGGTCAGCGCCAAGGCCAAGATCGAGGGGGCGCGCGACCAGCTCGCCGGCAAGGAAATGAATGTCGGCCGCTACTACATGCAGAAGCGCGACTACACGGCCGCGATCAACCGCTTCAAGGCCGTCGTGACGCAGTATCAGACCACGCGCCATGTCGAAGAGGCGCTGTTCCGGCTCACCGAGGCCTATATGGCCATCGGCATCGTCGGCGAGGCGCAGACTGCGGCCGCCGTGCTCGGGCACAATTTTCCTGACAGCCGCTGGTACAAGGACGCCTATAATCTTGTAAAATCCGGCGGTCTCGAGCCGAGCGAGAATCAGGGGTCCTGGATCAGCAGGACCTTCAAGAAAATGGGCCTCGGCTAGGAAATTTGGGGTTCCATGCTGGCGCGTCTGTCGATCCGTGACATCGTCCTGATCGAACGGCTCGATATCGAATTCGCTCCCGGCCTTGCGGTTTTGACCGGCGAGACCGGTGCGGGCAAATCCATCCTGCTCGATGCCTTTGCGCTGGCGCTCGGCGGCCGCGGCGACGCCGGCCTCGTGCGCCACGGGGTGGAGCAGGGGCAGGTCACCGCGGTCTTCGACGTGCCGAAGACCCATCCCGCCACGAAGATCCTGGCCGAGAACGGGCTGGACGACACCGGCGAGATGATTCTCCGCCGGGTGCAGCTCGCCGACGGCCGCACCCGCGCCTTCATCAACGACCAGTCGATCAGCGTGCAGACCCTCAAGGCGGTCGGCGCCGCGCTGGTCGAAATCCACGGCCAGCATGACGAGCGCGCGCTGGTCGATGCCGCCACCCATCGCCGCCTGCTCGATGCCTTTGCCGGCCTCGAAAAGGACGTCGCGGTAGTCGAATCGCTCTGGGAGGCGCGCCGCACCGCCAATACCGCTCTGGAGGAGCATCGGGCCGGCATGGAGCGCGCCGCCCGGGAGGCCGACTATTTGCGCCACGCCTCCGACGAATTGAAGCGGCTCGCGCCCAAGGACGGCGAGGAGACTTCGCTCGCCTCACGCCGTACCACCATGATGCAGGGTGAGAAGATCGCCTCCGACCTGCGTGATGCGCAGGAAGCGGTCGGCGGCAATCACTCGCCGGTCGCGGCCCTGTCCGCCGCGGTACGCCGGCTGGAGCGCCGCGGGGTCAATTCGCCGGCGCTGGTCGAGCCTGCGGTCAAGGCGATCGATGCCGCGATCAACGCGCTGGAGGAGGCGGATCAGCACCTCCAGGCCGCTTTGGCCGCGACCGATTTCGATCCGGCCGAGCTCGAACGCATCGAGGAGCGTCTGTTCGCGCTGCGCGCCGCCTCCCGCAAATATTCCACGCCGGTCGATGGGCTGGCCGCGCTTGCCGCCAAATACGCCGCCGACGTCGTGCTGATCGATGCCGGCGCCACGCAGCTCAAGAAGCTCGAGCAGGCCGCGATCGAGGCCGATTCGCGCTATGCGGCCGCCGCCAAGAAATTGTCGCTGGCGCGGCAGAAGTCGGCGGAGAAGCTCAACAAGGCCGTCAATGCCGAGCTCGCACCGCTCAAGCTCGAACGCGCGAAGTTCATGACGCAGGTCGAGACCGACGAGACCGCACCGGGCCCACAAGGCTTCGACCGCGTCGAGTTCTGGGTGCAGACCAATCCCGGCACCAAGCCAGGACCGCTGATGAAGGTCGCTTCCGGTGGCGAGCTGTCGCGCTTCCTGCTCGCGCTCAAGGTCGTGCTGTCCGACCGCGGCTCGGCGCCGACCCTGGTGTTCGACGAAATCGACACAGGCGTGGGCGGTGCGGTCGCGGACGCCATCGGCGCGCGGCTCGCCCGTCTTGCCGGCAAGGTCCAGGTGATGGCCGTGACCCACGCCCCGCAGGTCGCCGCGCGTGCCGACCAGCACCTGCTGATTTCCAAGGACGCGCTCGACAAGGGCAAGCGCGTCGCCACCCGCGTCAACGCGCTCGCCGCCGACCACCGCCGCGAGGAGATCGCGCGGATGCTGGCCGGTGCCGAGATCACCGCCGAGGCAAGGGCGGCGGCGGAACGGCTGCTGCGGGCAGCGACGGCTTAATTCTCGTGTCCCGGACGCGCGTAGCGCGAGCCGGGACCCAGAGCGCTGCCGCATGGGCCTCGGCTCTGCAGCGCATCGCTGAAGAAGCGCTGCGCTGCGTCCGGGGCATGAGACCCTGACCCGCCTTTACCGTCCCACCCGCTCCGTCGTATCCAAGCACCATGGCAAGAGCAGCAAAATCCAACGCAAGGCCGCTTCGCGATATCGCCGATCTCACCAAGGCGCAGGCCAAGGTCGAGCACATGCGGCTCGCCCTCGAACTCGAGGAGCACGACAGGCGCTACTATCAAGAGGACGCGCCGACGGTTACCGACGCCGAGTACGACGGGCTGCGTCAGCGCTTCAATGCGATCGAGAAGCGCTTTCCCGAGTTCGTCAGCGCGGAGTCGCCGTCGCAGAAGGTCGGAGCCGCGCCGTCAGGGCGCTTCAAGAAAGTCCGGCATGCCGTTCCCATGCTGTCGCTCGACAATGCCTTTGCCGAAGAGGACGTCCGCGATTTCGTCGGCCGCATTGCACGCTTTCTCAAGCTTGCCGACGACAGGATCGATTTCTCCGCCGAGCCGAAGATCGACGGGCTCTCGATGTCGCTGCGCTATGAGGGCGGCGAGCTCGTCACCGCGGCGACGCGCGGCGACGGCGCGGAAGGCGAGGACGTCACCGCCAATATCCGTACGCTCGAGGACGTGCCGCAGAAGCTGAAGGGCCGCAACGTCCCCGACATCTGCGAGGTGCGCGGCGAGGTCTACATGACCAAGAAGGCGTTCCTCGCGCTCAACGAGCGGCAGAAGGCCGAAGGCAGCACCATTTTTGCCAATCCGCGCAACTCGGCCGCGGGCTCCTTGCGGCAGAAGGATCCCACCATCACCGCCTCACGCCCGCTCGGCTTCTTTGCCTATGCCTGGGGCGAGATGAGCGCGATGCCCGAGGGCACGCAGAGCGGCATGATCCATTGGTTCGAGCGCTGCGGCTTCAAGACCAATCCGCTGACCAAGCTGTGTCACTCGGTCGAGGAGCTGCTCGCCTTCCATCATTCGATCGAGGAGCAGCGCGCCGAGCTCGACTACGACATCGACGGAGTCGTCTACAAGGTCGATCGCATCGACTGGCAGGAGCGGCTCGGCTTCGTCTCGCGCACGCCGCGCTGGGGCATCGCACACAAATTCCCGGCCGAACGCGCCATGACGGTGCTGCGCGACATCGAGATCCAGGTCGGCCGCACCGGCTCCTTCACGCCCGTCGGCAAGCTCGAGCCGGTCGGCGTCGGCGGCGTGATCGTGCAGAACGTCACGCTGCACAACGAGGACTATATCAAGGGCATCGGCAACAAGGGCGAGGTCTTGCGCGAGGGGCGCGATATCCGGATCGGCGACACCGTCGTGATCCAGCGCGCCGGAGACGTCATCCCGCAGGTGGTCGATGTCGTCATCGACAAGCGGCCGAGAAACGCGAAGGAATTCCACTTCCCGAAGAAGTGCCCGTGCCCGCTGCACACCGATGTCGTGCGCGAGGAGACGGCCGCCGGCGAGGAGGGGTCGCGCGCCCGCTGCACCGGCGAGTTCGCCTGTCCCTATCAGAAGATCGAGCACCTGAAACTGTTCGTGTCGCGGCGGGCGTTCGACATCGACGGCTTGGGGGAAAAGCAGCTCCAGTATTTCTTCGACGAAGGCTGGGTGAAGGAGCCCGCCGACATCTTCACGCTGGAGAAGCGCAACGCGAAGCTCAAGCTTGAGGAGATCGAGGGCTACGGTGCGACCTCGGTGCGCAACCTGTTCGGCGCCATCGAGAGCCGGCGCAAGATCGCGCTGGAGCGTTTCATCTACGCGCTCGGCATGCGCCATGTCGGCGAGACCACGGCGCTGGCGCTGGCGCGCGGCTATGGCTCATGGGACGCCTTCCACGATGCCTGCCTCAAGGTCGCCAAAGGCGATGAGGAGACCATGGCCGACATGGATGCGCTCGACCAGATCGGCGACACCGTGATCAAGAGCATCGCCGACTATTTCGGCGAGAGCCACAACCGCGGCATCGTCGAGCGGCTGACCGGCGAGGTCGACATCGTCGACGCCGAGAAGCCGAAGAGCAACTCGCCGGTCGCCGGGAAGACCGTCGTGTTCACGGGCTCGCTGGAGAAGATGACGCGCGATGAGGCGAAAGCGACGGCGGAGCGGCTGGGCGCAAAGGTGTCCGGCTCGGTATCGAAGAAGACCGATCTCGTGGTCGCCGGCCCCGGCGCCGGCTCCAAGCTCGCGGAAGCCAACAAGCACGGCGTCAAGGTGCTGACCGAGGACGAGTGGCTGAAGCTGATCGGGGAGTAAGGGGGCGTTTGCACGCTTCTCACTCCGCCGTCATCACCCGCGAAAGCGGGTGATCCAGTATTCCAGAGACAGTGCGAGGATACGGAGAAGCCGCGGCGTACTGGGCCCCGGTCAAGCCGGGCATGACACGGAGATTGCGGAGGCGCGCTGCGCGCTCCCTCACATCATCCCGCTCTCTTCCTCCTCCGCCTGCTCGATCAGCTCCTCGCTGACGACGACCTCCCGCCGCGGCACGATGAAGATCATCGTGGCGGCGCAGAGCAGCGAGATCGCTGTTATCGCCGAGGTCAGCGGCAGCGTCGTGGTGGAATGTCCGCCGAGATAGGCACCGAATTGCGACATCAAGGCGCCGATGCCCTGCTGCAGAAAGCCCATCGCGCCCGATGCGGTGCCCGCGGCCTCGGGGCGGATGCTGATCGCGCCGGCGGCCGAATTCGCCATCACGAAGGCATTGCCGGCCATCACGATCATCTGCGTGCCGAACAGCCAGGCGGGTGCTTCGTTCCACCCGGTGAGGCTCCACAGCAGGTTCAACAGGCTGCCGCAGAGCTGCAGACCGAGCCCGAACCAGATCAGCTTCTCCAGCGAGTGGCGCGGCGCAAAGCGCACGCAGAGGAGATTGCCGACCAGATAGGCGAAGCCGGTCGTTGCGAACCATGCGCCATATTCGGCGCTGCTGCGGCCCATCTGCGTCACCACGATGTAGGGGCCGCCGCCGGCGAAGGCGAAGATGATCTGGGACGCCAGCACCTGGCACAGCACATAGCCGACGAAGGCGCGATTGCGGATCAACATGCCCACGTCGCCGCGAAAGCCGCTGCCGGCTGCGCGGCTCCGGCGCGTCTCCGGCAGCGCGAATGCGATGCCCACAGCGACCGCGATCGCGCCGATCGTGATGGCATAGAAGATCGCGCGCCAGCCGAACGCCGTTTCGATCAGACCGCCGGTCAGCGGCGAGAGCATCTGTCCGATCATGAGCGCCGCGACCACGAGGCTGATCATGGAGGCGACGCGGTCGCGCTCATAGATGTCGCGGATGATGGCTCGGCTCACCACCATGCCGGTGGCGCCGCCCAGCGCCTGGAAGAAGCGCGCGGCGATCAGTTGCGGCAGGTTGTCTGCGAAGATGCAGGCGATGCTGGCCGCGACCATCAGTGCGAGGCCTGCGAGCAGCACCGGACGCCGCCCGAACTTGTCGGACAGCGGGCCCATGACGAGCTGCGAGCAGGCGATGCCGACCATGTAGAGCGACACCGTCATCTGCGCGATCGAGATGTCGCGGCCGAAGGTCGATGCCAGCACCGGCAGCGCCGGAACGAGCATGTAGAGCGAGATCGGCGCAATCCCGGTCATGACGACCAGCAACAGCAGCACCACGCGCGATGTCGCGATGTTGCCGTACGCTGCCGCTCCGGGCGGCCTGTTGATCATGCCGTGCATGCGTGTCCGTCTCTTCACGAATTCGAATCGACTGTAACGTGCTCGCGCAAGACGGATATCGGCGTTTCGGAATGCGGCCATACCGAATCCGGGACGGTTATAACGAGTGCGCGCGGAGAGGCCGTTGTTCTACGGAGGAGACGGCGCGATGCTGGTGCGCTCGTGCCCAAACTCCGTCGTCATTGCCCGCGAAGGCGGGCAATCCAGTATTCCAGAGACCGTGCGACGATACGGAGAAGCCGCAGCGTACTGGATTCCCCGCTTTCGCGGGGAATGACAATTGTGGGGAGGATGGAGCGTTGCGCAAATCGCGTAGTGCCATGCGCCACGCTGCTGTTAGAGATTACGCCTTCAGCTCCGCCGTTGCCTGATCCAGCCACGCCCTGGTCGCCTCATCCAGCGCCGGCCGCACCTCGGCCTTTACCCGCGTGTGGTAGGCATTGAGCCAATCGAGCTCGTCGCGGCTCACCATCGCGACGTCGATCAGGCGGCGGTCGATCGGCGCCAGCGTCAGCGTCTCGAACGCGTTCATCGATTTTTCGGCGCCCGGAATCTCCGCGGCGACGACCAATTCAAGATTCTCGATGCGGATGCCGAAACCGTCGGTCTTGTAGTAGCCGGGCTCGTTCGAGAGGATCATGCCGCGCTTCAGCGGCGTGGTGCCGAGCTTGGAGATCCGTGCCGGCCCCTCATGCACCGACAGATAGCTGCCGACGCCGTGGCCGGTGCCATGCTCGAAATCGACGCCGGCGGCCCAGAGATATTGCCGCGCCAGCGTGTCGAGCTGCGCGCCAGTGGTGCCGTCCGGGAAGACCGCGCGCGCGATTGCGATATGGCCGCGCAAGACGCGGGTGAAGCGGTCGCGCATCTCGTCCGTAGGCTCGCCGACCGCCATGGTGCGGGTGACGTCGGTGGTGCCGTCCTCATATTGCGCACCGGAATCGATCAGCAAAAGGTCGCCGCGGGCGATCCGCCGGTTGCTCTTGCGGGTGACGCGGTAATGCACGATGGCGCCGTTCGGGCCCGTTCCGGAGATGGTCGGGAACGACACGTCCTTGAGCGCGCCGGTGTCGCGGCGAAACGTTTCCAGCGCCTCGACCGCGTCGATCTCGGTGAGCTTGCCGCTTTCCGCCTCGCGGTCGATGAAGGCGAGAAAGCGTGCCAGCGCCACGGCATCGCGCCGGTGCGCGGTCTTGGTGCCGGCGATCTCGGTCGTGTTCTTGACCGCCTTCAACAGTGCAATCGGATCGCTGCCGCGCACCGGCTTGCCGCCGGCGCCCGCAATCAGCCTGCTGAGGGCATCAGCCGCAGTGGCATTGTCGAGCGCAATCGCGGCGCCGCTCTTGGCCAGCGCCATCAGCGTCGGCGCCATCGCGTCGGGCTCGCGCACGTCGGCGGATTGCTCGAGATGATCGCGGGTGAGATTGGAAAGCTTGCGATGGTCGATGAACACGGTCGGCCGGCCGTTTTTCGGCACCAGCGCGTAGGACAGCGGCAGCGGCGTATGTGCGACGTCGGCGCCGCGGATGTTGAAGGTCCAGGCCACCGCGTGGCTGTCGGACAGGACCAGCGCCTCGACGCCGAGCTTTTCGATCTCGGCGCGGATCTGCTTCAGCTTTTCGGCCTCGGCGGTGCCGGCAAATTGCAGGCCGTGCACCGCGACCGGTGCCAGCGGGGGCAGCGGCCGGTCCTGCCAGATCGCATCGACCGGGTTGCTGTCGACCGCCACCAGCTCGGCGTCCGCCTTGGCGCAGACGGCAGCGAGACGCTCGGCTGCCGCAGAAGTGTGCAGCCATGGATCAAATCCCAGGCGGTCGCCGGCCTTCAGATGCGCCGTCAGCCAGCTCTCCGGCGGCGGGTCGACCAGCGACTCCACCGCCCAGGCCTTCGCGTCGACCTGCTTGGCCGCCTGAAGCGTGTAGCGGCCGTCGACGAAGACCGCGGCCTCGTGGGTCAGCACCGCGGCAAGTCCCGCCGACCCCGTGAAGCCGGTCAGCCAGGCGAGCCGCTCTTCCGACGGTGGCACATATTCGTTCTGCTGCTGATCGGCACGTGGAATCACGAAACCGGTCAGCTTGCGGCGGGCGAGCTCTTCACGGAATGCGGCAAGCCGCGCCGCCAACGCGACGCCGGCCTCCGGCTCCTCGAATGTCTGGAAGTGCGCTTCGAACATGACGGCTCAATCTAGGATGATGGGGATCAGTCCGCAATGTAGACGCATTTGCAGCGCATTTGGCATGGACTGTGCTTGAAAAAGTTCTGCTTGAGTCGAGTGGAGTAACGGGATGCGGCCTTTGAGCTTCGTCCGGACAACAGGGAAATTCGAGCAAGTGTTTCTACTCAACGGCGAGGGGACACACGATGCCTGCGTTCACGTTTGAGAAGATTTCGCCGCCGGTCCGCCGCGCCCCGGCCGCAACGACGCCGAAGAAGCCGCGCGGCGTCATCAGCCAGATGATCGACCGTTTCGCCGAGCGCCGCGCCCGACGCGCCCTGCAAGGCGAGCGCGTGCCGAAGCGGGGGGACGAGAAGGCGGCGGAGTAGCGCTGTGTCGACGATGTTGTAGGGTGGGTTAGCGTAGCGTAACCCACCGCATCCTGCGCGGCGACGGAAGTGGTGGGTTACACCTTCGGCTAACCCACCCTACGATCGCTACAGCAGCTCACCCAACCTTCTGCAGCAACAGGCTGCTCCAGCCCTCGATCCGCAGGTGCCGCAGCGGCACGAGGCCGCGCGCGCGGTAGGCGGCGATGACCGCGGGGGCCTGGTGGGTCAGGAGGCCAGAGAGGATCACCCGGGCTCCAGGAGCGAGATGTTTCGCCATAGGGCTCGCCAATTGCCGCAACGGATTGGCAAGGATGTTGGCCAGCACCAGGTCGAACGGGCCGCACCCAGTGAAATCCGGCGCAGCGAAGCCGGTGGCGCGGATCACCCGCACAAGGTTACCAACTTCATTCAGCCTGCCGTTCTCGGCTGCCACGCGCACGGAAGGCGGATCGATGTCGGAGGCGAGTACCCCGCGGTGCAGCGCCTTGGCCGCCGCTATTCCCAGCACGCCGGTGCCGGTGCCGAGGTCGAGCACGCGCCGCGGGCGCGCACTCTTCAGGACATGGTCAAGCAGCAGTAAACAGCCGCGCGTGGTGCCGTGGTGGCCGGTGCCGAAGGCGAGCGCCGCCTCGATCTCGATGGCGAGCTTGTTCTGGGCCACGCGATCGCGATCATGGCTGCCGTGCACGACGAAGCGCCCGGCCGGCACCGGGATCAGATCCTCAAGGCTCGCCTTGACCCAGTCCTTGGCCTCGACCGTATCGAAGACGAGGGTGTCGGCGATCTCGTTTCCTGCTGAGGTTACAACGAGTTCGCGCAATAATGCCTGGTCCGGCACTTCTGCGAAATGCAGCGTGACGTCCCATTGTCCGTCCGGCCGCTCGAAGGCGGCGACGGCCGCGTCGCCCTCGAAAAAGACCTCTGTGAGCACATCGACGACGCGCTTGGCCGCGGCCTCATTGCCGATCGAAAAGCTGGCGCGATGGGTGGAGGAAGGCTGCATCTGGAGGACCCGCTGGCTTCAATTTTTGGAACTTTTGTTCCCAATTTTCCGCATAACTTGCTGTTCCCGGATTAACTTGACCGAAGGTTGTGCACCGTAGATTTCCGGATGTTGGGGTCAACCAACACACCTAGAAATGGAAACGGAGGCGAGTCTTGAAGCGTTTGGTTCAGAAGTTCTGGTCCGATGAATCCGGGGCGACGGCGATCGAATACGGCCTGATCGCAGCCGGTATCGCGCTGGCGATCATCACCGTGGTGAACAGCCTGGGCACCACCATGAACGACAAGTTCGGTTCGATTAGCACCTCCTTGAAGTAATTTCCGCCTCCCATTTCCCAGCGGCGGCTGTTTTCTTCATAGATTGCTTTTGACTATCGCCCGCGGGGGAATTGCCCCCTGGCGGGCGAAGTCGTTTTGGATGCGCGGCTTCCGGGGCGGTATCCACAAGCTATCCGCTCGTTTCACCGGATGCCGTCCACCGGCTTATCCCGCCGCTTATCCCTAAGCTTTCCACAGCCTCTCCCGGTAAGTTCCAACAGCACGTACACAGGCATCCGCCAGCCATGGTTGAATTGCCGCTCACGCCCTTGGCGGAAGATGTTCTTTCAGTCGTCGCTAATCACGCGGATGACCTGCGCCGTCGCGCTGGAGATTGCCGAACAATATCCCAATTTGCTTCCGCATGGAGAGCCGAGCGACGTATTCGTTTTGGCGGACGACTTTCGCGGGTCAGGCCGTATCAGCGGCGCGCTCAGCATCCCGCTGACGCAATTGGCAGTTGGTGACTTCAAGACCGTCGATCGCCGCCGCCTGCAGGTTAACAAAGCCATTGGCCGCTACCAGAACCAAATCCGGTATATCTCTGGCATGCTCTAGCGAGATTTGGACCAGCGAGCCTTCGCGGCTTTGCTGGCAATCTCCTTGCGGCGCTTGGCCGACATATTCTCCGCCCGGGCCTTTCCGCCCATACGGCCGAGCGCCACAGCGGCAGCTTTCTTGCCATCCTCTGTGGGGATGTCCTCGATCTCTCCGGTGATGATCTTGTGCCGACCAGGACGGCGGTGCCGATCACGTCGCCGGGGCGCTTTTCGCCCTTGGGTCCTCTTGGCACCTATTCCACAACCTGTAGACTGCTTGCCGCCAAGCATATTACGTTTTGAGGATTTTCAGATGCCCAACTTCGCACCACACATTGCATTTTTGGTTTCTGTGATGTCGTTCTCGGGAATGGCCTCTGGTGAGGTGCCGCCCACCTTATGTCCGCCAAACGCTTGCGAATTTCTCGTTCAAAACTTCTCAGGCACTTATCCAAGTGAGAGAGAGCGGGCTCGCGGCCAATGGAACTGTTGGGATCAAAACTCGAAGACTTCGATCGCATGCACCTATGTGCATGGTGATGACATTCAACAATATTCGGATGTTTATCGGAAGAAGAATGGGGAAGGCGCTTGTAATGCCAAGTGCAATGCTCTGCACCCAAACTCTTTTGATGCCGGATTCGACTACTGCCTCAAGGCATGTGAGTTAAGTCCAACGAATTAAAATTTCAAACTGAGACACTACCCTTAGGCCGCAGCCTGTCCACAGCCCATCCACAGTTTTATCCACGGCTTCCGAACAGCGCGCGGTGATCCCGCAGGATCACCTGCGCCGCATTGTGGCCGGGGGCGCCGGTGACGCCGCCGCCGGGGTGGGCGCCGGAGCCGCAGTGATAGAGCCCCCTCAGCGGCCCGCGATAATCGGCATGGCCCAGCATCGGCCGCGCCGAGAACAGCTGGTTCAGCGTCAGCGCGCCGTGAAAGATGTCGCCGCCGACGAGACCGAACTGCCGCTCGAGATCGAGCGGCGAGAGGATCTGGCGGCCGAGCGCGCTGCTCGCAAAACCAGGCGCGTATCGGTCCACCGTCGCGATCATGAGATCGGCGACCTCCTCGCGATGATCGTCCCAGGACTTGCCGTCGGGCAGTTCGGGCGCGACGTGCTGGCAGAATAGGCTCGCGACGTGCTTGCCCGCGGGCGCGAGCGTGTCGTCGAGCGTCGAGGGGATCAGCATCTCGACGACGGGCTCTCGGCTCCACCCTTGCGCGCGCGCATCGAGATAGGCGCGGTCCATGTAGTTGAGGCTCGGCGCAAGGATAATGCCGGAGGTGAGGTGATCGCCTTCGCCCGGCAGCACCGTGAAGGAGGGCAGGCGGTCCAGCGCCACGTTCATACGGAAGGTGCCGGAGCCGTTCTTCCAGTGGCGGATGCGGGCGAGGAAGTCCGCGGGCAAGGCGTCGGCCGCGACCAGCCGCGTGTAGAGCAGCTTTGGATTGACGTTGGACGCCACATATTTTGCACGGATCGTCTCGCCGTTCTCTAGGATCACGCCGGCCGCGCGGTCGCGCTCGACGATGACCTCGCGCACGCCGGCGTCGAGCTCGATCGCGACGCCCTGGTTGCGCGCGGCGCGCGCCATCGCCTGCGTGATCGCGCCCATGCCGCCGATGGCGTGGCCCCAGACGCCCTTCTTGCCGTTCACCTCGCCGAAGGCATGGTGCAGCATCACATAGGCCGAGCCCGCCGCGTAGGGGCTGGCGTAATTGCCGACGATGGCGTCGAAGCCGAACAGCGCCTTGACGAGATCGTGCTCGAAGCGCTCGTCCAGCATCTCGCCGGCCGAACGGGTGAAGAGGTCGAGCAGGCTGCGGCTCTGCTCAAGCGTCAGGGAGCGCAGGATGTTGGCGCTCTGGACCGCGTTCACGGCCTCGCGGAGCGCGCCAATACCAAAGCTGTCGAGCAGGTTCGGCGGCGCGCGCAGCACGAATTGCCGCAGCACGTCCGCGATGTCCTCCAGTTCGCGCGAGAAGCCGTCGAGCGCGTCAGCATCATGCGCGCTGAGCCTCGCGACCGAGTCTTTCGTTCGCCCTTCGCCGGTGAGGAGATAACGGCTGTCGGGGGCGGGCAAGAAATTCTGCGCGCGCCGTTCGACGACGCGCAGGCCGTGCTCGGCGAGCCTCAAGTCGCGGATCACCTGCGGATTGAGCAGGCTCACCGTGTAGGCCGCGACCGAATTGCGGAAACCCGGATGAAACTCCTCCGTGACCGCGGCCCCCCCGACCACCTTGCGGCGCTCGACCACGCGCACGCGCAGGCCCGCCATCGCGAGATAGGTTGCGCAGGTGAGGCCGTTATGGCCAGCGCCGATGATGACGACGTCGGTTTCGGTCATGAAAGGTTCAATGTTCCCTGGTCATTCTTCGCGCGCCCCGGAATGACGTTCTATATCAGCCATTTCCCGCCGCAACACAGCACCGTTTATTGCCCGTTCAGGCGCCTTGTGCTCCATTGCGCGCGCCCGGCGCCCGCCGGGCGACTGTCTGACGCGTTTTCTCGCGCGAACCGGTGCCCACTTCGCTGGAAAAACGCTTTTGCCGGAGCTCCCATGGATTCGATCGTGCAACCCGCCGCCACGGAGCAGCCGTCGTCGTCGCGCAACCGCCTGCTGCTGACGGTCTATACGGCCGCGATCTTCGTCAGCGCGCTGCTGCTGTTTTCGGTGCAACCGCTGTTCACGAAGATGGTGCTGCCGCGTCTCGGCGGCTCGCCGGCGGTGTGGTCGGTGGCGATGGTGTTCTTCCAGTCGCTGCTGCTCGCGGGCTACGCCTATGCGCATCTGCTCATGCAGGTCAGGAACCGCATCGTTCCGGTCGTGGTGCATCTGTTGCTGCTGGTCGCGGCCTTTGCCACGCTGCCGCTCGGCATCGCCGGCGCCTATGGCGAGCCGCCGAGCTCGGGTTACGCCTTCTGGCTGCTCGGCCTGTTCGTGGTCTCGATCGGGCTGCCGTTCTTCGCGCTCGCCGCCAACAACCCGCTGCTGCAGGCCTGGTTCGTCCGTACCGGCCACCCCGACGCGCATGATCCGTATTTCCTCTATGCCTCTTCCAACATCGGCAGCTTCCTTGCGCTGCTGTCCTATCCTTTCCTGCTGGAGCCGATGTTCACGCTGCACGCGCAGAACCGGCTCTGGACCGCGGGCTATGGCCTCTTGATTCTGCTGATCGCTGCTTGCGGCGCGCTGCTGTTGCGCTCGCCGAGATCGGCCGCAATCGTCGCTCAAACCGACGACGCGAATGCGCCGGCGCCGGGGCTCGTGACGCGGCTGCGCTGGATCTTCCTCGCCGCGGTGCCGTCAGGCCTGCTCATCGCCGTGACCGCGCACATCTCCACCGACGTCGCGGCCGCGCCGCTTTTGTGGGTGCTGCCGCTGTCGCTCTATCTGTTGACCTGGGTGCTGGTGTTCCAGTCGCGGCCGCTGTTGCCGCACAAATGGATGCTGATGCTGCAGCCGGTTGCGATCGCCGGCGTTATTCTGCTCCTGGCCTTCGGCGGCGAGCAGAACCTGCTGCTCACGCTCGGCGGCCACCAGCTCTGCTTCTTCGTCATCGCCATGGCCTGTCATGGCGAGCTGGCGCGGACGCGGCCGGCCGCAAGGTATCTCACCGGCTTCTATGTCGCGCTGTCGTTCGGCGGCATGGTCGGCGGCCTCTTTGCGGGGCTGGTTGCGCCGTTCACCTTCTCATGGATCGCCGAATATCCGATCTTGGTCGCGCTTGCCGCGCTGTGCCGGCCATCGGCGAACGAGCGGCTCGCAAGTCTCGTCAAATGGTATTGGCTGGTGCTCGCCGCGCTCGCGGTGGCGCTGATCGCACCATCATATACCACGGGAGATCTGTCGACCTGGTTCGAGGATCACCGCGTCTGGGTCGCCGGCGCCGTCGGCGTGCTCGCAGCGCTGCTGACGCTCGCGCTCAATGCCGGCCGCTGGAAGATCTTTGCCACCGTCGTGCTCGCGCTGGCGCTGACGCGAATCTATCCGGCGGACGAGGGGCGCGTCGTCACGGTGCGCAGCTTCTTTGGCGTGCACAAGATCGTGGTGACGCCAGGCGGCTATTTCCATGTGCTGATGCACGGCACCACCATCCATGGCGCCGAGCGCTTCCGCAACAATGACGGCACGTCCGTCACCGGCCGGCCGGAGCCGATCACCTATTACCACAAGGACGGCGGCATCGGTCAGGCCATCAGCGCGATCCGCGAGCGCAAGGGCGCGCCGCTGACGGTTGCGGCGATCGGCGTCGGATCGGGTACGCTCGCTTGCGCCGGCGAGCCCGGCGAGAGCTGGAAATTCTTCGAGATCGACCAGACCATGGTCGATGCCGCGCGCGATCCAAAATATTTCCGCTACATCTCGAGCTGCGCGCCGGACCTGAAGCCGGTGATCGGGGATGCGCGCCTCACTTTCGCGAAGGAGCCTGACGGCGCCTACGACCTCATCATCGTCGATGCCTATTCGTCGGATGCGATCCCGATTCATCTCGCCACCGAAGAGGCGATGAAGATCTACAAGGACAAGCTCGCCCCGCACGGCGCCGTGGTGATGCACGTCTCCAACCGGCATCTCGATCTCGAGCCCGTCGTGGTCGGCATCGCCGACGCCAACGACCTGAAGAGCTGGGTCTACAACGAGGACTCCGGGCGCGACGCCGATTACATCTTCTCCACCGACGTCGTCATCTCCGCGCGCGAGGAGGCCGACGTCGGCAAGCTCGCCAAATCCGAGCAGTGGGAGGAGACCGACCACGACGAGAAGGTGCGGGTCTGGACCGACGACTATTCGAACATCCTCGGTGCGCTGTATCGGCGTCTGAGGGCGGGGGAGTAGGGGGCGCTGCGCCCTCGTCACAAACTCAGCCGCACGATGGATTCCGGGCTCGCGCGCGTTGCGCGCGCCCCGGAATGACGGCAGTTACGGC